>CAZGAQ010000073.1:0-3473 GCA_964523405.1 uncultured Planctomycetales bacterium | reverse complement strand
AGGTGAGCGACCGCATCGTGAGCGTGCGGATCGACTCGGCGAACAGCCACGGCGGGTGGAACGCGACGAACACCGCCACGGGCAAGCGCATCCGCATCAAGAGCGCGCAGCGCCTGCGCTGCAGCGACAAAGTGGCCAGCGCAGCCAAGGCCGCACTCGCCAAGCGCAAGGCGGCCGCGGTGCCCGACGAACCGAGCCCGGCCGACGCCCCCCGGCCCGAAGTCAACCCGACGGTCGAGATCGTGACGGGCCAGCCCGTGCCCGAGGCCGCGAGCGAACCCGCCGCCACGCCGAAGCGGCGCGCCAAGCAGCCGACCGAGCCGAAGCCCAAGCGTGTCAGCGCCCTGGACGCCGCGGCCCAGGTCCTGCAAGACGCCGGCCAACCCATGCGGACCAAGGAACTGATCGTTGCGATGGCTACGCGCGGCCTCTGGTCCAGCCCCAACGGCAAGACCCCCGAGGCCACGCTCTACGCCGCGATCCTGCGCGAGATCAACACGAAGGGCGCCACGGCGCGCTTCCGCAAGGTCGAGCGCGGGCAGTTCGCGCACGCCGGCTGACGTCGAGTACATCACGACGCCACCCCAGACGCCTCGGCCCCGGCCGGGGCGTTTTCGCTTGCGGCGGTCTTCCGGGCACGGCGCCGCCGCCTGTACTCCACTGCCAGACGGCTGCAGCACGGCTTGCACACCCCCATTACCCCACTGCGACCGGGATACTCATAGAAGCTCGTCACGGGCTTGAACTCCGTGCAGCAGCGGCACTTCTTCCACCAAACGCCCTCTCGGAGCAGGCAGCCGCTGTGAATGCGCTTGTGCTCGAGCCGCGTGACGAGCTGCAGGTTTTCAATCCGGTTGTCGAGCTTGTCGCCGTTGATGTGGTGCAACTCCCGGCCGGGCGGCACCGGGCCGTGGTGCTGCTCCCACACCAGGACGTGCTCCATCCTCTGTCGACGTTCACCAGGGACCGTGACCCGGCGATAGCCAAAGGCGTTCACATAGCCGCTCATCGCATGCCCTCCTCACGCGGCTTCATCGGAATCGGCGTCTGGCCTGTGCGCTCCAGCACTGCCGGCTTGCCACTGAAGCGCTGGAACCGGTCGCAGATCACGTCGCAGTACAGGGGATCGAGCTCCATGAGGAAGGCCCGCCGGCCGGTCTGCTCGGCGGCGATCAGCGTGGAGCCCGAGCCGCCGAACAGGTCCAGGATGTTCTCGCCGGCGCGCGAGGAGTACTGCATGGCGCGCACCGCCAGCTCCGCCGGTTTGGCCGTTAAATGCTCCATCTGCTGCGGGTTGATCTTCTTGATGTGCCACAGGTCAGTCGCGTTGTTCGGCCCGAGGAATACGTGCGCCGCCCCCTCGCGCCAGGTGTAGAAGCACCACTCATGCGCCCCCATGAAATCCTTGCGCGTGAGCACGGGATGCTGCTTGTCCCAGATGATCGCCTGTGAGAAGTAGAGCCCGCAGGCCTTCAGCACCGGCGGGTAGTTCGCGCAGTTCGCGTACCCGCCCCAAATGTAGGCCGCGCGTCCCGGCAGCAGCACGCGGGCGATGTTGCCGAACCACGCGTGCAGCAGCCGGTCGAACTCCTCGTCCGACACGAAGTCGTTCGCCAGCGGCCGGTCCTTGGGGCGGAGCTTCTTGTGCGTAGCGTTGGCCACGGTCGGGCGCCGAGCGAGGTCGAAGCCCTGGTGGTGGGTCATGTGCCCGTCGCGCCGCGCCGCCTCCGTCGCCTGGAACGACGACAAGCCGGCCGCGATCGCGTTGTTGCTGCGGGGCTCGACCTTCACGTTGTACGGCGGATCGGTGTTGACCAGGTGAATGGGTTGCCCGCCGAGCAACCGGTCCACGTCCTCGGCCTTGCTGCTGTCGCCGCACAGCAAGCGGTGTTCACCGAGCACCCACAAGTCGCCGGGCTTCGTGATCGCCTCATCGGGCGGCGCCGGCACGTCGTCCGGATCGGTCAGGCCGGCCTGCACACCAGGGTCGAGCAACTTGGCCAGCTCGTCCGTGTCGAATCCCAGCAGCGACCAGTCGATGCCGGCGCCCTGCAATTCAGCCATTTCGATCGGCAGCAGGTCCATGTTCCACTCGGCCAGTTCGGCGGTCTTGTTGTCCGCGATGCGGTACGCCCGAATCTGCTCGGGCGACAGGTCGCGGGCGACGTGCACGGGCACCTCGGCCAGACCGAGTTTCTGGGCGGCCTTCCACCGCGTGTGCCCGCAGACAATCACGCCGGCCTCGTCCACGACGATCGGCTGGCGGAACCCGAACCGCCGGATCGACTCGGCCACCGCGTCCACGGCCGCGTCGTTGTCCCGGGGGTTCTTGTCGTACGGCTGGATCGCGGCCACCGGCCGCAGCTCGACGTTCAGCATCCTTCGACCTCCTTGTCTCGCGATTTCGTCGTTCCTACGCCGCCACCCGCTTGGCCCCCACGCCGCGACGCTTGGCCACGGGGCGCCGCGCCGCGGCCGGGTGGTACCCACCTGCCAGCCGGCCTACCCGCGTCGCCTACGGCGGCCCCGTTCGCGCCGCCGTGCGTCCGGACGGGCGCAACAACGTCAGTCTCCAATGGTGGCTGTTCCCGCCGCCCAAGACTGCCCGCCGAGCCAGGGAGGAACCGTCCCCACGTCGTCGCGTCGAATACTATTCGACGCGCGACCTGCACCACCGACGCGTCGCGTCGAGTGGTGCAGGGGGGGGTATGGGGGGGGACCACTCCACGCGACGCGCCGTGGTAAGATGCAATGCGCTTACCCATTTTCACACTCCGTCGGTTGGGCCACGGTCGCGAAGCAGACGGGGCAACTCGGGTTCTTCGGGCGCCACCGGAACACGAGCCCCGCGGCCTCGGCCTGACGCAGTAGCTGCTCTGCTTTCCATTTCGAGAGGCCGGCCGCGCCCGCCGACGCGAGAATCTGCGCGCGGGTGCGGGGCTCGGCGGTGGCGAAGCTCGGCACGAACGTCTCGACATCCCACGCCAACTCGGTTGAACGCCCCTCGCTGGTTGCGTCAGGTGCGCGCGGCGCGCGGCGGGACTTCTCGCTCCGTAGCGCGGCTGGGTCGAGCTCTGGTGCGGGTCGCCACACCGGGAACTCCCAGCGCAGCGCGATCGGCTTCACCGGCGCCCAGGAGCGCACCACGGCTTCGAGCACAACCGCACCGGGTTCCTCGTGCGGACGAAGGACGAGATGTGCATCCGCAGCCCGGCTCTGGCTGCCCGCGCCGGCCCCCACGTCGGTGATCGATTTGGCCGACTGATTGCCCTTGGTCGTGTGGTGGATCGCGATGAAGCAGCAGCCCAGGCGCTCGGCGTACGCGTCCAGGCGGTTGTAGATGCCCGCCATCGCGCCGTTGTCATTCTCGTCGGTGCCCGCCGGCATGAAGCGATACATCGCGTCCAGGATGATTGCCGCGTACTGCCCGGGCTCGATCGCGTCGAAGTACGTCGCCATCGCCAGGATGTCGC
>CAZGAQ010000072.1:0-5374 GCA_964523405.1 uncultured Planctomycetales bacterium | reverse complement strand
TGTGGGCTGCCTGGCGCTTCCGCCATCCCCCCGGTAAGTCCGCGACAGCTCGCGCGGCATCCCGCCTATACCCACGACCGGGACAATTGGGAACGCATTACCTGACCTTGCCACTGCCGCCGCGCGACGCGGTCCCCTCTGGCCGATAAACCCCGCCCGCCGCGCAGGCCCGCCCCTCTCTGGGGCCCGTGCCGATTCTCCGCGCTCGCACACGTCTTGTCCGCCCCACCACCGGGCCTACGATTCAATGCTGAGCCGCTGACCCATCGCGGCCGGCACCAGACTCGCCGCTTAGACGCGCATCCCGCGTGTACATCCGCCGGCCAGGACCGGCATAGGAAGGGAGAAGCTATGCGCCTCAGCGTCTGTGTCTGTGCGTGCGCGCTCGTCGCCCTGACGAGTACCAGCGCCAACGCCGCCTCCGTCCGCGCCACCCTGGCCTCCGACGGCCGCATCGCTCTCTACACGGGAACCGCCGACGCGACGGACCTCGAATACCTCGGTGCCAACGCACCCCCGTCCGGCACATCGGCACCCCAGTCCGTGCAGTACAGCTTTGAAGTCGACGACGATCACTTTCTCTATGTCGTCGTCTGGCGCGCCCCGACCGGCCTGCTCGGCGAATTCCTCTGCAACGGCCTGCCTCTGCTGACCGGCGATCCCGCCTGGCAGACCTATCGCACTCCCTGGCGCCTGGCCGTCGACGCCCTGCCCCCGACCGCCACTCAGTGCGGCCAGGAAATCCGCGCTGCCACACGCCGCCACGCCTGGGCCAAGGCCGCAGCCATCGGCGTCAACAAGACCGGCCCCAGCGGCCCGGTGGCCGACGTCAATCCCGACGCGAGCTGGATGAGCTACCCCCTGCCGGCGGGCAACGCCGGCGCCGCACCAGACGCCCCTGAATGCCTCATCTTTCGCATCTCCCCCACCCAACTCTGGCCGGAGATCGAGCTGTGGCACGAACGCAACATCGGAAGTGGCGATCTCACGGGCGGCAGCGGGGGAAGAGGCGGTTACGACTATATGGGCGGGTATTTCCATGGCGCCCACGGTGGCGGCGGGATCAACTCGGGCGGTACGTCCACCGTCCGCGGGATCCCGTTCCCCTTCACCAGCTTCGACCCGCCCAGCTCGTACAGCAATCCCCCCAGCGTGATCGAGCAGACTTCCGAGGAACCGATCCTGCCCCCGGGCCCGGAGGAACCGGAAGAGCCGACCACGCCGGAGGACCCCGAGCGCCCCACGCCTCCGCCCATCGTGCCCGAGCCCAGCACCGCCCTGTTGCTGTTGGGCGCGCTGCCGCTGCTGCGGCGCCGGTGACAACGGAGTTGGCCAGCGGGGCGCCGGCGACAGCGGCCACGGGCGCGTGCCCTGGCCCCCGCGGCACACCGGAGCCGCCCGCGCCTTCTTGACGCGCACGAACGCCGACATCCCCAGAGTCGTCTCTACGACACCCGTTGACACGCCCCGTCCGGCCGCCTTCCGGACGCGGGCGTG
The DNA here is from genome assembly GCA_964523405.1 of uncultured Planctomycetales bacterium. GTDB lineage: Bacteria > Planctomycetota > Phycisphaerae > UBA1845 > Fen-1342 > CAZGAQ01. The sequence goes on along the minus strand of CAZGAQ010000072.1, from coordinate 3,877 downwards.
TCCGGCTGCGCCACCAACGCGCATGGCACCGCCCAGCCACCGACACAGGATCTTCTTGCCGCGGCCGCGTGTGCACGTAGAATGGCAGCCATGCGCCGGGCCCATAGCTCAGTCGGTTAGAGCGACAGACTCATAATCTGTTGGTCGTTGGTTCGAGTCCAACTGGGCCCAGTCCTAGATTCCCCGGGGTTTGTACATACAACCACTGTGTCGGGCGGGAATTCGGCGTACGCCGCGGCGCTCGGCTCCAGCGCAGCAGCGCGTAGCGCGTTGCGAGCCTCTGCCCGGAGTGGGTCCAGATTTTCGCCCCCCCCAGCATCTACGGGCGCGCCACACGCGCCGGCTCTCTTGCCGGCTGCCCGCTCACCCATTCATGTGGGAGCGCCCACCTGGGGCGGTCCGCCAGTCAAGCCCCATGCCGTGCGACCGGCGCGCTCCATTTCACCCGCGTCGCCGCCATCCGCCGTGTCCTCGGCCGGCACACGCACTTGGAATATCGCGCGCTGGGCGCGGTACAATATCTTGGCACGGCCCGGCGGCGGAGCCGGGCAAGGTCAACCGATGCACACCGGGGCACAGCGAGGAGCGCGCATGCCAGATTCCGGACCACCCCTGCACATTCGCACCATCGCCGACGTCACGCTCGTCCTGTTCCGCGAGTCCGCCATCATCGAGGCCGCCCTGGTCGAACGGCTCGGCGCGGAGCTCTATCGCCTCGTCGACCAGCAGCATTGCCGGAAGCTAATCCTCGACTTCACCAAGGTGCGCTTCCTGGCTTCCGGGGCCGTCGGCGTCGTGATCGCCCTGCAGAAGCGCATGGCCGCCGCCAAGGGCCGGCTCGTAATCTGCGGGTTACGCCAGGAGCTCAAGCGCGTCTTTCAGCTTCTCAAGGTCGAGAAGCTCTTCAGCTTCTGCGCCGACGAGGCCCAGGCGCTGGGTGTGTTCGGCCTCACCCCACCCCAGCCCGAAACACCCCGGACCTGACGACGATCCCCGCCCCCCGCACGGCTCGGCGCCGCGGACTCATCCCTGCCTGCATTCTCCCTGACCGCAGTGCCCGTGATACACCAGCCCCGCGCCGCCCGGCGCTTTCGCTTCCCCCGCCACCGTACTACCATACCACCCGCATGAACTCCGGGGGCCGGCCGCGAATCGGAAGCCCGCCACCATGCAGTACACGCAGCTCGGAACCCGCGGACCACGCGTCTCTACGGTCGGCTTCGGCGCCTGGGCGATCGGCGGCACCAACTGGGGCCCCACCGACGACGCCGTCTCACGCGCCGCCCTGCATGCCGCCCTCGACCGCGGCGCCACCTTCATCGATACGGCCGATGTCTACGGCTTCGGTCACTCTGAGGAGCTGATCGCCGGCGTACTGCGCGAGCGCGGCGCGGCCGGCGCGGGCGGCCATGCGCGCCCGCCGGTCATCGTCGCCACCAAAGCGGGCAACGATTTCTATCACGCCGCCGCCCAGGACGACCGCGGTTACGGCCCGATCCGCCAGAATTGCGACCGGGACTATCTCATCTTCGCCGCCGAACAGAGTCTCCGCCGGCTCGGTGTTGAAACGCTCGATATCCTGCAACTCCACAGCCCCGACCTGGAGCACCTCGCGCACGCCGCGCCCTGGGACGCCCTCGCCAAGCTCAAGCGCGACGGCAAGATCCGCTACGCCGGCTTGAGCGTGCAGTCCTTCCGGGAAACCGAGCAGGCTGACCTCCTCGACCGCCACCACGACCTGCTCGACTGCATCCAGGTGCGCTACAACCTGCTCGAGCGGGCCGCCGCCGCTGTGCTTCTGCCCAAGGCCCAGACCCACGGCCTCGGCGTCATCGTCCGCATTCCGCTCCTGTTTGGCCTGCTCACGGGCAAGTTCACCCCAACCAGCACGTTCGGCCCGGATGACCACCGGCGCATGAACCTTGCCCCGGACAAGCTCGCGCAGTACCTCCCCCGGCTCGCGGCGTTGCGGCCCTTGTTCGCACGCTATCCCGACCAGACCATGACCCAGGTCGCGCTGCGCTTCTGCCTCACTCATCCCGCGTGCCATACCGTTATCCCGGGCGCCAAAACCGCCGCCCAGGTGACCGACAACTGCGCCGCAGCCGATCTCGGCCCGCTCACGCCGGACGATCTGGCGCTCGTGTCTGGCGTGTAATCGCGGGCTCCATGCCACCAGATCATGACAGCGTGATTGTGCGCCCGGCCAGCCGCTCCCTCGGTGGCTCCCTCCCTACCTCTGCGCGATGACGGTCAGAAACTCGCGCTCACGGAAATGCGTCTTGGTGCCCAACAGCTCTTCGGGCACCAGCGTATCCACGTACACTGGGTCACAGCCCTCGTCGCCATTCCAGCACGCAAAGAGCTCGGCAGACTTGCCGAATTGCAGCGCCGCGCGCAAGAGCGCCGCGAGCTGGGCACGCGACTCGCGCGCCGCGGCCAGTTCTGCCGCCTCGTCATCATCCGGGTCGTCGCTGGATTGAAAACCGCAGCCGCAGCCTTCGTGCGCCCCCACATAGCAGACCTGCGGCTTCGTGAAGTGTCGCATCACCGCGCGCTGTGACTCCTGCAGGCCTTCCACGCACAGCGCGGGATGCGCTGCCGTCCACGGCCGGCGTGGCAGCACTTCATCAGAGCCGACATAGACCATCATGCACATTCGTTCACGCTGCTCCCCGCCGGGCCATTCGCGCCTTCGTGCGGCTCCGTGCCCACCGCCTCACGCTTCCAATGAGAATGGCGTGAAGTTCGTGCCGCGGTCGTAGTAATCCTCGTTCTCCGCCCGCTTCAGCCAGCCGACCACCAGGTACGTCAACGGCGTGAATACCGCCTCGACCAGGACCTTGAACACAAAGCTGAACACCGCCACCTTGCCCAGGGCGTTCGAGCTGAGCGTGCCGGCCAGCGCGACCGGGTAGAAAATCGCGCAGTCGACCCCCTCGCCCACGATGGTGGATCCAATCGTCCGCATCCACAGGAATCGCCCCCGCGTGACAATCTTCATCTTGGCCAGGACGTATGAGTTGCTGAAATCGCCGGCCCAGAAAGCCAGCACCGAGCCCAGCACGATCCGCCAGGTATTGCCGAAAACAACGCTCAATGCCGGCTGGAGCACCTCGTTAAAGGGCTCGCCCCCGTAGACGGGCATCCCGACGATCACCAGGCCCATGATCGCTGCGAAAAGCTGCGCGACGAAGCCGGCCCAGATCACGCGCCGGGCGCGGGCGTAGCCGTACACTTCCGTGAGAATATCACCGAAGATGTAGCTGATCGGAAAGAACAGATCGGCCGCGGAGAAAGTGATGCCGCGCGGCGCGCCCCACCACGTGCCCAGCGCGACATGCGACACCTTTGCCGGACCGATGAGGTTGGAGCACAGCAGCACGGTGACAAACCCAACCATGACCAGGTCGTAATAGCGGTAACTTCGGGGCACTGGCGCTGCGCGGGGGGGCTCATCTTGGTGCGGCAACATGCGGGGCAGTATAGCCGGGCTGCACCGCGGCTCCAGCGTCCTCACCCGACGCATCCGCCCCCCGTCATTCCGAAGAAGAGTCGCGCCCGTCATTCCGACGGTGTGCCGCGCCCGCCCCGTTCGCCATCGCGCCCGCGCACAACTCCCCTCCCTCTTAGGGAGGGGGCAGGGGGAGGGTGTCTGTGTCCGGGGAGCATCGGCCTCCGGCCGGTCCCGGCCTCTGTATCCGGCTGACGGCTGATCGCTGACGCCCGACGCCTTACGGCTCCCGTGTCGCACACGCATCCTGCCTGTGATTGCGTACTGCATGGCTCTGCCATGCAGCCACAGCGCCCGGCGCCGCCGCCGCGACGCCCCTTTCCCACTTCCCCACTTTCCCACCTTCTCACTCCTGGCAAGAGC
>CAZGAQ010000071.1:0-6000 GCA_964523405.1 uncultured Planctomycetales bacterium | reverse complement strand
GGCGGGCACGACGAGCGCGAGCAGACGCTGAACGCGATCCTGGTCGAGATGGACGGCTTTGACAGCAACGATCAGGTCATCGTCGTCGCCGCCACCAACCGTGCCGACGTCCTCGACCCGGCCCTGATCCGCCCCGGCCGCTTCGACCGCCAGGTCTTCGTCCCGCTGCCCGACGTGAAGGGCCGCTTCGAAATCCTCAAGGTGCACGCCCGGAAGATCAAGATTCAGCCGCCGCTCGATCCCAAGCTCCACCGCATCGCCCGCGGTACGCCGATGTTCAGCGGGGCCGACCTCGCCGCCATCGTCAACGAGGCCGCCCTGCTCGCGACCCTCGCCGGCAAGGACGCGGTCGAACTGGACGACCTCGAGGAAGCCCGCGACAAGGTCCGCTGGGGCCGCGCCAAACGCAGCCGCGTGATCGACGAGAAGGATCGCCTGCTCACCGCCTATCACGAGGCCGGCCACGCGCTCGTCCAGTCGCTCCTGCCCGACGCCGACCCCGTGCACAAGGTCAGCATCATCCCCCGCGGCTCCTACGGCGGCGCGACGTTTGCCCTGCCCGAGAAGGACCGGTCGTATTACAGCCGCAGGTGGATTGACGCCCAGATGCGCGTCGCCTGTGCCGGCCGCATCGCCGAAGAAGTGCTGGGTAAGGACGTGAACTCGGGCGCCTCCGCCGACATCCGCCAGGTCACGCAACTTGCCCGAACGATGATTACCGAGTGGGGCATGAGCGACAAGCTCGGCTTCGTCTATTACGGCGACGAGCCCCTCTCGAGTCGGCGCATGGTCGACTTCGGCATGGGCAAGGACTTCTCCGACCGCACCAGCGAGACGATCGATGAGGAAGTTCGCCGCATCGTCGAGACGGCCTACAACGACACCCGCCGCCTGCTGGATGAAAACCGCGCGGCGCTCGAACGCATCGCCCAGGCCCTGCTGAAGTACGAGACTATCACCGGCGAAGAAGTGCGGCAGATCATGGCCGGTGAATCCCTTGATCGCCCGACGGTCGCCGACCTCATTCTGCAGGAACAGGATCGTCGCCCGGACAGCCCACCCGTTGCCCGCCCCGTGCAGCGTCCGCCGGATGCGCCACCTTTGGCCAGCCCCGCGTAGCCGCGCCGGGTGACGTGCACCCGACGAGTACGAGGGCGAGTCAGGAAATACCGGACCCCGATTTATCCGGACCCTTCCGAATTTCCAGCCGGGCGTCCCCCAACGCACGGGCGCTCTCCGCGTCCCGGTCGACACGACCGAGATGACAAGGCCGCGCGCAACTGCTCGGCCAGCGGGGGGGTGCGCGCCGGCGCGTTTTTGCCGCCACCCTCGCCGCGGCGCGCGACGCTCACGGTCCCAGCGGGCGCGGTTTGATTTGCGCACGGCCCCGGGCGTAAGACCAAGTGGACGGTCCCCTATCCCACGTCCGTATTGACTCCGCCACCGCAACGGCAGGAGGAGATGGGGGAAGTCGGAGTTGTGGCATGGTCGCGGACGCGCGGCCATGCCACTTCCACTTCGTAGGTGCGCGTGCCCGCGGGCGGGTCTCCATCACGCGCGGCCGACCTCTGGCAATCGGTCAGCGGGTCGCTGCGCGGCGCGCACATGTCAATCGGCGGGCTCCGCGGACGGTTACGCTTTCGGCCTTCACTTTGCTGCCGTATTCCTGTTGAGCACCAGCAGCTTCCGCTCCGTCATCTCCTCGATCGCGTACCGTACGCCTTCGCGCCCCGTCCCGCTCGCCTTCACGCCGCCGTACGGCATGCTGTCCACGCGGAAGCTCGGCACGTCGTTGATCACCACCCCGCCCACCTCCAGCTCCTCGTACGCAGCCAATGCCCGCTCGAGGCTCTTCGTGAAGACGCCGCACTGCAATCCGTACGCGCTGTCGTTGGCCGCCGCCAGCGCCTCCGCGAACTCGTCAAACGGTGCCAGCGTCGCCACCGGCCCGAACGCCTCCACGCAACTGATCCTTTGTCGCCGCTCAACGTTCTCCATGTATGTGGCCGCATACAGCGCCCCGTCGCGCCGTCCGCCGCACAGCACCTTCGCCCCGGCCGCTTCTGCCGCCTGTACCCACGCCTCAATCCGCTCGGCTTCCGCCGTGCTGATGAGCGGCCCGAGGTACGTTTGCTCATCCAGCGGGTCGCCCATCCGCAGCTTCTCCGCTCGCTCAATCAGCCGCGCTTTGAGTCCCTCGTAAACCGCCCGTTGCGCCAGCACGCGCTGCACGCTGATGCAGCTTTGTCCGGACTGGTAGAACGCGCCCGTGGTGATGCGGTCCGCCGCGTAGTCCAGGTCCGCGTCCGCGTCGACAATGCACGCGGCGTTGCCGCCCAACTCGAGCGCCACGCGTTTCTTGCCCGCCCGCGCCTTCAACTCCCAGCCCACCGCCGGCGAGCCCGTGAAACTGATGAGCTTGATACGCTCGTCCGTCACCAAGGGCTCAATCTCGCCTCCGCGGCACGGCAGAATCGAGAACGCCTCCTTCGGCCAATCCGTCTCCGCCGCGATTTCCCCCAGCACCAGGGCGCTCACGGGTGTGGCCGACGCCGGCTTGAGCACCCAGGGGCAGCCCGCGGCGATGGCCGGCCCGATCTTGTGGGCCACCAGGTTGAGCGGAAAGTTGAACGGCGTGATGAACCCGCAGGGGCCCAGCGGAAACCGCCGCACCAGCGCCTCGTAGCCCGTCGCACGCGGGCTGATGTCCAAGGGCAGCCACTCCCCGGTGATCCGCACCGCCTCCTCGGCCGCGATCCGCAGCGTGTCCACCAGCCGCGCCACCTCCCCGCGCGCGTCGCGAATTGGCTTGCCGACCTCAATCGCCAGAATCTGCGCCAGCTCCTCCTGCCGCGCCGTTACCCGCTGCACGATGTGCTGCAGAATCGCCTGCCGCGCGTGACTCGGCAGCCGCCGCACTGCCGGAAATGCGGCGTGCGCCGCCGCGATCGCCTGCCGGATTGCCTCCCCGTCCGCCCGCGCCACCCGCGTTGCCACCGCCCCCGTGTACTTGTTCGTTACTGCCAGGTCGGCGTTCGCGTGGATCGCTTTCCCTGCCAGGTAGTATGGATATGTCTCGTGCAGCATGGCCATGTTCCGCTCGCAGTCTCGGCCCGCCGCAGTGTAGCCCTGCCGCCTCCTTCATACCAACCCCGGCCCTCCACAGCGCGCATGGTCATTCCGCAGGAGTTCAGGAAGCGTCATTCCGAAGGAGTGTAGCGACTGAGGAATCTGCCCCAGAACACGAAGCCCCGGCCCACGCGCCTGCACGCGCCCGACGCCGACCGATGCCCGATCTTCCGCCCCCTCCGGCCAACCGCCAACTGCTCCTCTTCCTTCGTGCCCTTCGTGTCCTTCGTGGTGTATGTACTGTCTAGGACACCAGGAACCATCACGCCGCGCCCACTGCCTCCGCTTTCTTCTCCGGCTTCATCCGTCGCGCCTTGAGCTTCCCGTTTTCCTCCACGTAGACCTGCAGTAGTTCGATCGTCTCGCGTGACCGCTGCTGCAGGAGCGCACTGGCCCGCTCGATGTTCGCCGGGTCCGGCTCGTGGGACTGCGGGTTCGGCGCCAGGGCAAACCCCTCCCAGAAGGTCAGTTGCTCGAAGTAGTCCATGAACGCGATCTCGACCTGCACGAGGTTCGACAGCGCCGCCTGGGTCTGCGAGATCGGATTGACCAGGAAGATCGTCGTGAACGTCGCGGCGCCCATGCCCGCGAACACCAGGGAGTAGATTTTCTCCCGGGCCACCGCCCCATATACGGCGGCCACGATGAACAACGCTAACCCGGTCACGAACATCGCGACGTTCATCCACGTGATCGTCATGTAGGTCGTCGTCGCGTTACCCAGCGTGCTCTTCAGAATCTGCACCGTGTACGCGCCCAGCTCGTTCATCCGTGCCACCTGCGCCGCCAGCCGCTCCCGCATCTTCTCCTGTTGAAACTGCCAGCCCGCCATTTCCGGTATGGGCCCCGTCGTCTCCGACCGCGTATCCCCGGCGATCGCCTGCCGTGCCGCCTCCATTTCCTCCCGTTCGAGCTGGTACCCCGCTGCCCGCACGGCCGCACCGAAGTCCCGCAGCAGTTCCCCCGCGAAGTCCCCGTCCACCTTCGCCCGCCCGATGACCGCCCATTGATCCTGCACGCTCATGACACCACTCCCGATGTCGTGGCACCCCGCACACCGCCCGCCCTCAAACGATCTCGAACGACGCGATCATCTCCTCGATCGTCCCCAGATACGTCGCAAACCGGGTCGCCTCGGCCGAGTACGTCAGGCCGTATGCCTTGCCCTTGGCCACCGTCGACACGATGAGCCAGTTGAGCGTCAGCGGCCCCAATGGCCCCGTCACCAGCCAGCGCCGCGCAGGTCGGCCGGCCAGCGTTGCATCCCGTGCTTCCAGCAGCCGCGCCTGCGGCATCTGCTGCGCCAACTGCGCGCTCGAAAAGCGCTCGTATTCCTCCAGCGTCACCGCCCCCGGCAGGTTGTCGACCGTGATGTTCAGGTTCTCCCGAAACCGGTCCGCCGGCCCCTCCAGCGGCGACAAGAAGGCCACGAGTGGTCCCATCGGCGGCGCGTCTGCCGGCCGCTCCTGCTTCATCCACAGCGCCGGGTACTTGACCTTGAGTCCGTTGCGGAAGTCCACGTGAACCAGAAACTCCTGCGCCGTGCTCGACCCGGTAGACATGTCGTGCTCCTGAAATGCCGATGGTCCTGGCGCGTACCGGACTGGCGCGCCAGCGGCCGTCGGCCCGGTCGTAACCGCGACGACAAGACTGCTGATGTGTCCGCAGCCGGCCTTCGCCTGCGATGCCTCCGGAAGTGCGCTCGGGCCGGCGTACACTGACCCTGCTCGCCCGAAGGAGACACGCCGCGGTTCACCAGATGGTACGGCGACAATCCCGGATTGGCTTCAACAAGCAATCGGCTGTTTGGCTGACGCCTCCACGGCCGATCCCCGCCCGACGCAGAAGGCCACGCGAGCCGCGCCCGCGCAACCCCGGCATTCCGAACGCCACCTTGCGTCATTCCGAGGGAGCGCAGCGACCGAGGAATCTTCCTCCGCCTGCCGCGCACTCCCGTCGAGCCGCACCGTCTGCCGCTGCGCCCTGTGCTTTCGTTCTTCGCTCTTCGACATTCGCCGTTTCCCTTCCCACCTCCCCACGCAACAACATCCCAACAACTCAAGGTTGCCAAGTGGCAAGTGCGCAACAAACGAAGTCTGCCAGCCTTCTCCTCCCAACTCGCGAACCGCGCACGATCCACCGCCTCTCCCCCAAGATTGCCCACCTTGGCAACCTTGCCAACACCCGGCCACGCTCCCACCCCGTTTTCACGTTTGCACCTTGGCACGTTTTCACGCCGCCCCTCGCTAACCGCTCACGATCCCCTGTGTCACCTGTCACCTGTCCCTTGTCACCCATCCCCCCGCCCGCTAGCTTTCGCCCCATGGAACCCGAAAGCGTATACCGCCTGCTCCATGAGTGCTTTACCGCCGCCGTGGCCGAGGTGGCCGGGGTCTGTGCCGGCACCATCGACCCCGCCTTGCGGCCCGCCGGCGACCCCAAGTTCGGCGACTACCAGTGCAACGTCGCCATGGCTCTGGCCAAGACCCTCAAAGCCAAGCCCCGCGACGTGGCCGAGCGCATCAAGGTCGCGGTCGAGCCGCGTCTGGCCGGCATCGCCGAGCCGCTGGAGATCGCCGGCCCCGGCTTCATTAACATCCGCCTGCTCAACAACTTCCTCGCCGGCTTCTTGGGTGGCATCCCGGCTCCGGGCGGAACGCTGCCCGATCGCGTGGGCATCGCCCCCGTCACTCAGCCGCAGCGCACCGTCGTCGAGTATTCGCAGCCCAACGTCGCCAAGCAGATGCACGTCGGCCACCTGCGCAGCACGATCATCGGCGACGTCTTCGCCCGCGTGCTGGCGTTCATGGGCCACGAAGTCATCCGGCAGAACCACATCGGCGACTGGGGCACGCAGTTCGGCATGCTCAT
>CAZGAQ010000070.1:0-7502 GCA_964523405.1 uncultured Planctomycetales bacterium | reverse complement strand
CGGCGGTCCTGGCAGAGGTCGATATCGATGTCGGGCATTTCGTCGCGCTCGGGGTCCATGAAGCGCTCGAAATACAGCCCGTAGTGCAGGGGATCGACGGTGCTGATGTTGAGGCAGTAGCCGACGACCGTACTGCAGCCGCTGCCGCGCGCCACGGCGGGGATGCCGTGTTCGTGGGCGTACTTGACGAAGTCCCAGACGATCAGGAAGTAGCCGCTGAAGCCTTTGCCCTTGATAACCTCGAGCTCGTAGTCGATGCGTTCGCGCAGTTCGTCGGTCATCTCGCCATAGCGCCGCGCGGCGCCGGCGTAGACGAGCTCGCGCAGGTATTCGTCGGCGGTCTTCTGCTCGGGCGGCTGGAACCTGGGAGCGAAGCGCTTGGAGAAGTCGAACTCCAGGTTGCACAGGTTGGCGATGCGCAGCGTGTTGTCGAGAGCCTCGGGATACTGCCCCAGCGCTTGCGCCATCTCCTCCGGCGATTTCAGGTAGAACTGATCGGTGTCGAACTTGAAGCGTTTCTCGTCCTGAACTTTGGCGCGGGTCGAGATGCAGCAGAGGATGTCGTGGGCCTCGACGTCGTCGTGACTCAGGTAGTGCACGTCGTTGGTCGCCACCAGGCCGCAGCCCAGCCGCCGAGCGAGGTCAGCCAGCTCCGGGTTAATCTCCCGCTGCTCGGGGAGACCGTGGTCCTGCAGCTCGATGAAGAAGCGATCGGGCCCGAAGATCTTCAGGTACTCTTCGGCGACCTCCTTCGCAGCGGCCGCATTGTGCTTCATCAGCGACTGCGGAATCTCACCGCCCAGGCAGGTGCTGGTGCAGATGAGGCCCCCGCTGTGCTCACGCAGCAAGGCTTTGTCGATGCGCGGCTTGTAGTAGAAACCTTCGATGAAGCCGGCACTGGTGAGCTTGAGGAGGTTGCGGTAGCCGGTCAGGTCCTGGGCGAGCAGGAGCAGGTGATAGCTGGCCTCACCGCTGGCCTTGTTCTCCCGGTCGCGACGGTCGGCCGGGGCCATGTAGACCTCGCAGCCGATGATGGGTTTGACGCCGGCGGCCTTGGCGGTCGTGTAGAACTCGATGGCCCCGAAGAGGTTGCCGTGGTCGGTAACGGCGACGGCGGGCATGTTGAGGGCCTTGCAGCGCTCAACCAGGGGCTTCATGCGGCAGGCCCCATCCAGCAGCGAGTACTCGGTGTGCAGGTGCAGGTGGACGAACGGCGACGTCACCGGCGCGGTGCTCATACTCGGGCGGCTCCTCTCCTGGGCTTTGGCAAGCCGGATGCTACGGCAGACGGGGCTAGGCGGCAAACCGATTCGGCACCGCCGCGGCCGCGAGCAACCGCGCCCCGGATGGTCTGGTGTACACCGTCTGGCTGCACAGGGCCCCGGCGGAAATCCGGCGTAGAGGCAACTACCATCGCTCCGACCGCAGGGCCAGCGCAGGGCGGGGTAGCTGCGCAGCCGGAAGTTGCCCCACGCCGACGCGCTCCGCGCCGCACTTCACTCACGGCCCCTCGCGCGTACGAGCAGCTCGCTGAAGGGGTTCAGCGGCAGCCAGTACGTGCAGGCGTGTACACCGTCCGGTGTAGCCGCGCAAGGTTGGCGCCGAATTGTTGGGCTACGGATGATCGCCACCGGAGCCGCCGCAAGCTGAGACGGGAACGGCACCTGCAGCCCTTACCGCCGGGGACATGCCGCGCGCCGGACCGGAATCCGCTGGCGCCAACCGAAGGCCCGCCCGGACCGGATCGATACAAACTACGGAGCGCCAGGCGGTGTGCAGCCGTCGAGGGCGAGACCGACACGCGGGGCAGACGGCGGGCGGTCCCAGATTGATAGTCAAGCGGCCACGGCTGCGCGCCTGCGCAGCCCCGGCTTGAGAGAGCAGCGTACATGGCACGAATCCAATGGGCGGCGCCGCAACTGGGAGCGGCGTAGACAGGAGCCGGCACATGAAACTGAGCACCAAACTCATCACGTCGCAGTTGGGGTTGGCGGTTGGCCCCATCCTGCTGGTTTCAACCCTGGTGGTCTTTCAGGCCCTGAGCGCCCTGAATCGGACCGCGACGCAGACCGCCGGGGGCTTGAGAACAACACGAACCACGCGCGCGACGCCCTCACCAACCTGCAGGTGATGGACCTGAACCACAACGTGAAGAACCTGGCGGCGATGTGTGCGGCGCAGGAAGACGCCATTCGCCAGACGATCGCAGCCGACCTCGCCCTGGCCCGCAGCGCGCTGGCGGCTGCCGGCCCGTTGGCCCTGGGGCCGGACGTCGTCACGTGGCGCGCGGTCAACCAGGCGACCAAGGCCGCCACGACGGCGGAATTGCCACAGATGGCGCTGGGCACGACGCCGCTGGAGTTCAACGACTCCTTGGCCACGCGCGCCCCGGTCGTGGACGATGTTCGGGAGCAGGCCCAGGCCGTGTGCACGATCTTCCAGCGGATGAACGCGGCGGGCGACATGCTCCGGGTGTGCACCAGCGTGCCCACCCAGGACGGTAAGCGGGCAATCGGCACGTACGTGCCGGCCGTGGAGCCGGACGGGACACCAAACCCGGTGGTCGCCGCGGCACTGAAAGGCGAGACGTACCGGGGACGCGCGTTCGCGGTGGACACGTGGTACGTCACGGCCTACGAGCCATTGCGGGACAACGCGGGTGCGGTCGTGGGCATGATGTGTGTCGCGCTGCGGGAGAATGACCTGCTGGCCGCGCTGCGTGCAGCCGTGATGGACATCCAGATCGGCGAGACGGGGTACGCCTACGTGCTCAACGCGAAGGGCAGCGCCCGCGGGCAGTACGTCATCTCGAAGGAGGGCAAGCGGGACGGCGAGAACATCTGGGATGCGAAGGATGCCGACGGAAAGCTGTTCATCCAGCAAATCTGCGCGACCGCCCTGGCCCTCAAGCCCGGGGAAGTCGGTCAGGCGCGCTATCCGTGGAAGAACGCCGGCGAGGCGACCGCGCGCTACAAGCTCGTCAAGGTGGCATACTTCGCGCCGTGGGACTGGGTGATTGGGGTGGGCGCTTACGAGGACGAAATCTTCGCCCCGGTCACGGCCATGAGCGCGCGCGCCGCGGAAACCATGACCACAATCACGCAAGTGCGGCAGGCGGCCACGCGAAACCTGATACTGTGGCCGGGCGTGGTCACCGGCGCCGTCATTGCGGTGGCGGGCCTGCTGGCCGTGCTGATCGCGCGCGGCATTACCCGGCCGGTGCAGCGCACGATCACTGGGCTGGGCGAAGGGTCGGCACAAGTCGACGAAGCGGCGGGACTCCTCTCGGCGACATCTCAGGAGCTGGCCGATGGCGCCAGCAAGCAGGCCTCGTCGCTGGAGGAGATCAGCAGCGCCCTGCAGGAAATGGCGGCCATCGCCCGACAGAACTCGCAAAAGGCGGGGGAAGCCAATGAGTTGGCGTCCCAGGCGCGCCGCAACGCCGCCCAGGGCGACACGACCATGACGCAGCTCAACGAGGCCATGGCGGCGATCAGTTCCTCCTCCGGGCAAATCCGCCAGATCATCAAGGTCATCGAGGAAATCGCGTTCCAGACGAACCTGCTGGCCCTGAACGCCGCGGTCGAGGCCGCGCGGGCAGGCGAGCATGGCAAGGGCTTCGCGGTGGTGGCCGAGGAGGTGCGCAATCTGGCCCAGCGCAGCGCGACGGCGGCGCGCGACACAACAGCTTTGATCGAGGGCGCCGTGAACAGCGTGGCGCAGGGTACCAACGTGGCCCGCTCGGCCACGGAGGCTTTGCAGGCAATCGCCGCGGACGTGACCAAGGCGGCCACGCTGCTGACCGGCATCACCGACGCCACAAACGAGCAGGCCAGTGGCATCGAGCAGATCAACGACGCCGTGTCGCACGTCGATCACGTGACCCAGCAGTGCGCCGCCGGCGCCGAAGAGTCGGCGTCCGCGGCCGAGGAGCTCAGCTCACAGGCCACCGCGCTGCGGAAGATCGTGGATTCGCTGGTGATCGTGGTCGACGGGCGCTCCGGACTGGCCGACCGCTCGGCCACCTCACCGCCACGAACGAAGCGGCTCGCCCAGACCCAACCGTCCGCACCGGCGCCCGCGCACCCCAAGGCGACGGCTCAAGCCGGTCGTCCGGGGTCGCTCCCCGGCAAGCCGACGGCCCGCACAGACGCGACCGCAGCAACGGAGGCAACGGCTGTCGCCGACTTTTAGCGGTCCGGCGGAGGCCCCGCGCGCCGCGGCGGACCGGGCGCCGGATTCGCCTCGACCAACCCGCAGCGCGCAGCGTACGCACATCCGGAGCCGCGCTGCGAGCTCGGCGCGGCGCGCGGCGCATGCCGGCCGTGCGCCCCGTCGCGGGCAGCCGTTATCGGATCTCCACAGCACCTGTAGCACGCCGGCGCGTCCGACATACGCGGGGGGTTCGCGTGCCCGGGCGCACACGTCCGGGAATGCAACGGGCGGATAATCACCCGTCGGGAATGAACCGGTCTAGGGATCGAGGGCGCCCGCCCGCATGCCCGGCTTCGCCCGCCCGCGGAGACCTGGCGCGCCGCGCTCCAAAACAGCTAACGTCACAACGCCATGCGTCGATAGGCGAACTAGGTTACTCCTCGCCACAGGGCCGGGCGCACGCCGGGTGCGTCCGACGGCAGGGAGACCGCAGTCTGTGTACAGCCGGGACACGCGCCCGGCGAAGAAGGGCACACGACATGACACTGGGCAAGAAGGTCCTGACAGCCAAGGTCGCTCTAGCTGCCATACCGGTCATCCTCGTCACTCTGGCCGCAACTTGGCAGGCCGGCCGCGGGTTCAATCGCGCGGCAGCGAACACGCGGGAGGGTTTTGACAAGAGCACCGCGTTCGGGCGGGAAGCCCTGGTGGAGGCGGGGGTGTCGGACCTGTCGCATCAGGCGCAGACCATCCACGCGTTGTGCCAGTCGCAGCAGGAACTGCTCAACCAGAAACTGCGCGGGGATCTGGCCGTGGCGCGCGAGGTGCTGACCCAGTTAGGAACGGTGTCCTTCGCGGAGGACAAGCTCCATTGGGACGCGGTCGACCAGACTTCAGGGACCACCACGGCGGTGGAACTGCCGGCGATGGTAATCGGTGAGACGCCGCTCCCGCAGACCACGGATACCAAGACCGTCGTGCCGGTCGTCGACCACGTGCGTACCGTGGTGGGCACGGCCTGCACGATCTTCCAGCGGATGAACGCGGCCGGTGATCTGCTGCGTGTCTGCACGAACGTGCAGAAACAGGATGGAACCCGCGCGATCGGGACCTACATCCCGGCCAAGAACGCCGACGGGACGCCCAACCCGGTCGTGGCCGCGGTGCTCAAGGGCGAGACCTACGTGGGCCGCGCGACGGTCGTCGGCCGCCCGTACATTACGGCGTATGAGCCGCTGCGGGACGCGGCGGGCGAGATCGTCGGCACGCTGTTTGTCGGCCTGCCGCAGGAAAGCGCGACGTCGCTGCGCGGGGCCATCGCTTCGATCAAGATCGGCACGACGGGCTACGTGTACGTGCTCAACGCGACCGGTAAGACGCGCGGCACGTACATTATCTCGCAGGGCGGCAAGCGCGACGGGGAAAACGTCATCGATACGAAGGACGCCTCCGGCCAGCCGGTCATCCAGAACATCTGCGACCTGGCCCTGCGGCTCAAGCCTGGCGAGATCGGCGACATTCGCTATCAGTGGAAGAACCCGGGCGAGGCGCAGCCGCGCGAGAAGATCGCCAAGGTAGCCTACTTCGAGCCCTGGGACTGGGTCATTGGCGTCGGGGCCTACAGTGACGAGTTCTACGAGCCCATCAAGAAGATGGAGGCCATGGCGGCAAGCGCCATGACCGATGTGCAGACCGCCGCCACAGAAGCGCGGACCGCGGTGGTCTACTGGTGCGCCGGCATCGGGGTCGGTGCCGTCGTCCTGGCGATCATCGTCGCCCTGCTCGTGACCGGCAGCATCACGCGCCCCGTGAATCGCGTGGCCGAGGAACTCGCTGCCGGCGCCCAGCAGGTGAATGCGGCGGCCAACGTGGTTTCGTCCGCGGCCAGCCAGCTGGCCCAGGGCAACAGCGAACAGGCGTCGTCCCTGGAGGAGTCCAGCGCCGCGCTCGAGCAGATGGCGGCCACGGCCCGCAACACGGCCGCCAATGCTTCCAAGGCCAACGACCTGGCCGGCACCGCCCGCCGCGCCGCGGCCGACGGCACGGATACGATGGGGCAGCTCAGCACCGCGATGGGCGCGATCAACGAGTCCGCCGGCAAGATCAGCAAGATCATCAAGGTGATCGAGGAAATCGCTTTCCAGACCAACCTGCTCGCCCTCAACGCCGCCGTCGAGGCAGCCCGGGCCGGCGAACACGGCAAGGGCTTTGCGGTGGTCGCGGAGGAAGTCCGCAACCTGGCGCAGCGCTGCTCGACCGCGGCCAAGGACACGACCGGCCTGATCGAGGACTCGGTGACCCGGGCGCGCGAGGGCGCGACCGTCACCGCGACGGCCAGCCAGATGTTGAGCCATATCGCCGGGCAGGTCTCCGACGTGGCCGGGCTGCTCACCGGCATCTCCGAAGCGGCGCAGGAGCAGGCCCAGGGCGTGGAGCAGTTGAACCTGGCGGTCGCCCAGATGGACCGGGTGACGCAGGCGAACGCGGCCGGCGCCGAGCAGTCCGCGTCCGCCGCCGGCGAGCTGAACGCCCAGGCCAACGGCTTGCTGCAGATAGTGGGCGACTTGACGAAGATGGTTGGTTCGCAGGGCGCCAATTCCAGTGCGAACACGACGGTCCACGAGTCGCCGGCGCTGATCGCGTCCCCTCACCCGGAGCGGGCCGCCACCAAGCCGGCGACGAAGTCCCGACCTCGGCCGGCGGCCAAGCCTGCTGCCGAGCCCGTGGCGACGACCACAGCGGAACCGGCTGCGATGCCGACTGACATTGGGGACTTCTAGGCCGGCGCGGCGCGCCCCCGCGCAACCCCGCGGTGGCCACCAGCGCACGGCCCGAGACAAATCGCGGTGCGACCGCGTGCCAGGCAGCCCCGGAACCGGTAATTCGACCGGCTCCGGGGCTGCCGCTTTGCGCCGCCGGACGGCGCACCGGTCACAAGCCCCCCCCGCGCCGCGCTCGCCCGAGCCGGGCGCTCCGCATACAATGCCCCGTGGCGGAGTGGGCCAGGTGACCGCTGTGGCCGGCACGCGGGGTTCGCCCCGAACGGCCGACCGCAGAGGAAAGTCCGAACTGGTCAGGGCACGGTGATGGCTAACAGCCACCGGGCGTGAGCCCAGGGAAAGTGCCACAGAAAACACACCGCCGAGACGGGTGACAGGTGGCAGGTGTCCAGGGACAGGTGCTGAGTCCGGGCGGCCCGAATCGCCGTTCGCGCGCGTGTTGCTTGACACATGGCACTTGTCACCCGCCTCGGTAAGGGTGAAATGGTGCGGTAAGAGCGCACCGCGCGGCCGGTGACGGTCGTGGCAGGGCAAACCCCACCGCCAGCAAGCCCAAATAGGGGGCGA
>CAZGAQ010000069.1:0-8081 GCA_964523405.1 uncultured Planctomycetales bacterium | reverse complement strand
TCTCAGCTCGCTACTCGCTACTCGCCACTCGCTACTGCGTCTCTGCCGACCCCCGTTCCCTCGACTCGCCCCCCCTGTCCCCTGTCCCTTGTCCCCTGACACCTGTCACCTCGCCGCCGCAACGTCCCGATATCGAAGGTGCGCACCTGGGACGCGCGCAGAACAAGATCTTGATCTCCTTCGACTGGCGCACCACGAACCGCGCACGCCCACCCTTAATCCCTGAATCCCTTAATCCCTACTCCGATCACCTTCGGCCGGCGCGCTCCGAACCGCGCACCCCCGAGGGCGCCGCCCGCCGGCTCGTTTGCCTGGGCGCCTTGGCCGCACTCTGCCCACTTGGCCGCGTCCCCACCGGTCCATCGGCCCGGCCGATCGGTCCCGGCGACCTGCGGTCTATTTCTGCGCGCCGCCCACAGTCCAGGTGTCGCCCTCGTGGAACAGCTTCTCGAGCTGCCCCGGACCGCTCTTCTTGCGCGCCGCCAGAATCTGCTCCACCATCAGCGTCTCGTACACCGGCTTCTCGACCGCCCGAAAAACGCCCAGCGGCTCGGGATATTGCGGGTGCAACATCCGCGCCAGCCGAAACGCCATCGACGGGTCGGCGGCCTTCTCGTCGTGTACGATCACCTTCTCGCGCGGGAAGCTCTTCAGATCCACGACCACCGGGGTCTCGCCATCCAGGGCGATGCCCTTGTCCTGGTGCTTGCCGAAGATCAGCGGCTTGCCGTGTTCCAGGTACAGCGCGTTGTCCGCCTTCGTCTCGCGGTCGTTAATCCAGCTATACGCGTTCGCGTTGTACACCTGGCAGTTCTGGTACACCTCGATGAACGCGGTGCCCTTGTGTGCTGCCGCCCGTTTGAGCATCGCCTGCAGGTGCGCCACGTCCGTGTCCACCGCCCGCGCCACGAACGTGATCTCCGAGCCGATCGCCACCGAGATCGGGTGCATCGGATGGTCAATCGAGCCCATTGGCGAGCTCTTCGTCCGCGTGCCGAACTCGCTCGTCGGCGAGTACTGGCCCTTGGTGAGCCCGTAGATGCGGTTGTTCAGCAGGATGATCTTCAGCCCAACGTTGCGGCGGATCGTGTGCAGAATGTGGTTGCCGCCGATGCTCAGCGCATCGCCGTCCCCCGTCACGACCCACACGTCCAGCGCCGGGTTGGCGCACTTCACGCCCGTCGCGACGGCCGGCGCGCGCCCGTGGATGCTGTGAAAGCCGTACACGTCCATGTAGTACGGGAAGCGGCTGGAACAGCCGATGCCCGACACGAAACACGTACCGTGCTTGGTCGCGCCGAGCGCCGCCAGCACCTTCTGAATCTGCACCAGCGCCGAGTGGTCGCCACAGCCCGGGCACCACTTGACCTGTTGGTCGCTCTTGAAGTCCCTGGCGGCCAGAGGGGGAGTTGTCACGCTCATCGCTTACCTCCCAGCAGCTCGTCTACTTTCGTGAGAATGTCGCTGACGCGGAACGGCTGGCCCTGCACCTTGTGCAGCCCCTGCGCGTCCACGAGGTAATGGGCCCGCAGCCAGAGCTGGAGCTGACCCATGTTGAGTTCGCACACCAGCACTTGCCGAAAGCGCCGCAGCACGTCCCCCAGATTCCGCGGCAGCGGGTTGATCCAGCGCACGTGGGCGTGCGACACCGGCTTGCCCGCCTCGCGCGCCCGCTCGATGGCCGTCCGTACCGTGCCATACGTCCCGCCCCACGAGACCACCAGCAGTTCGCCACGCTCGTCCCCGAAGACCGTCTGATCCGGGACCTCGCGAATCACGTTCGCCACTTTCTGCGCCCGCAGCTCGGTCATGCGCTGGTGGTTCTCCGGCGTGTAGCACACGTTGCCGGTCACATCCTGTTTCTCCAGCCCGCCGATGCGGTGCTGCAGTCCCGGTGTGCCGGGGATCGCCCACGGCCGCGCGCCGTGCTCGTCCCGGTCGTACGGGTGGTACTTCAACGGGTCGGTCGGATGCGTCACCGGAATGGCCGGCAGCTCCTGTGCACCCGGAATGCGCCATGGCTCGGACCCGTTGCCCAGGTACCCATCGGTCAGCAGCACGACGGGCGTCATGTACTTGACGGCCACGCGCACTGCCTCGATTGCGCTCCAGAAGCAGTCCGCCGGCGACTGCGCCGCCAGCACCGGCAGCGGGCACTCGCCGTTACGCCCCACGACCGCCTGCAGCAAGTCAGACTGCTCCGTCTTGGTTGGCAGCCCCGTACTCGGCCCGCCGCGCTGCACGTTGACGATGACCATCGGCAATTCGGTCATCACGCCCAGCCCGATGGCTTCCTGCTTCAGCGCCATGCCCGGTCCGCTCGTGCCGGTCGTTGCGATGGCCCCGGCATAGGCGGCGCCGACGACCGACGCCATGGCGGCAATCTCATCCTCCGCCTGGAACACGCGCACGTCAAAGTTCTTGTAGCTCGCCAGCTCGTGCAGAATCTCGCTCGCCGGCGTGATCGGATAGCTCCCGTAGAACAGCGGCTTGCCCGCGAGCTGCGCCGCCGTCACCAGCCCCAGCGCCGTGGCCTGGTTGCCGGTCAGGTTGCGGTACGTCCCCGGTGGCAGTTGCGCCGGCTTCACGCGGTACCGCACGTTGAACATGTCGGTCGCTTCGCCGAGCGTGTAGCCCGCCTGCAGCGCGAGCGTGTTCGCCCGCGCGACGGCGGGGATCTTGGCAAACTTGCCGTTGATCCAGCTCAGTGTCGTCTCCAGCGGCCGGTCGAACAGCCAGTACAGCACGCCCAGAGCGTAGAAGTTCTTGCAGCGGGCGGCGTCCTTGGGCCCCAGCCCGGTCTCCTTGACCGCTTCCAGCGTTTGTTGCGTGATCGGGACCTTGTAGACCGTGTAGCGCTTCAACTCATCCGTCTCGAGCGGGTTCTCCTTGTACTGGGCCTTCTCGAGATTGCTCTCCGTGAACTCGTCCGTGTTCACCAGGATGATGCCGCCGTCAATCAGATCGCGGAGGCAGACCTTCAGGGCGGCTGGATTCATGGCCACGAGCACGTCGACGCGGTCACCCGGCGTGTAGATGTCGCGGCTGCTGAAGTTGATCTGGAAGCCGGACACGCCTGCCAGCGTGCCCATCGGGGCGCGGATCTCGGCCGGGTAGTCAGGGAACGTCGCGATATCGTTCCCGAACACGGCGGAGGTCGCGGTGAATTGTCCCCCGACAAGCTGCATGCCGTCGCCGGAGTCACCGGCAAAGCGGACGGCTACCTGGTATTTTTCCTCAACGCGCTTCGCCGACCCTTGGCCGGCCGGGGTACTCTCGACTGTGGATCCCATCGTCTCTCTCACATGAGTTGCACACTGACCCCGCCGTCCCGCGCTGGTGCGAGCCGTGTGCGAGTTGAGAATAGGTGCTGCCAGCGTCCATCGAGCCACTCGGCCTTCACGAACGGGACCGCGGACAGGTACAAGACCTCTAATTGTACCCGCCTCGGGCCTCCGACGCCAACCGCCTCCGGCCAGCTTGTTGGCCGGCGCCCGGCGCCGTAAACTCACTCGCCTGTGTTGGCTGTCGGCCGCACGTGTTTTTCTCTCTTCACTTGGATCGGCCTATGACTTTTCCACGTTCCGCCCGCCTGGATGCCCTGCCGCCGTACTTGTTCGCCGATATCGATCGCAAGAAGCGTGCCGCCCTGCAGGCCGGACGCGACGTCATCGACTTCGGTGTCGGCGACCCCGACTGCCCCACCTACCCATTCATCGTCGAGGCGATGAACCAGGCCCTCCAGAAACCGGCCCTCCATCGCTACGCGCTGGGCGGCGGCCGGCCGGAATTCCGCCGCGGCATCGCCCGCTTCTTTCAGCAGCGCTACGGTGTCGAGCTCAACCCGCAGACCGAGCTGGTCGCGCTGATCGGCAGCAAGGAAGGCATCGGCCACTTGCCGCTGGCCGTGGTGAATCCCGGACAGACGGTGATCGTCCCCACGCCCGGCTATCCGGCGTACCTCGCGGGCACGATTTTCGCCGGCGGGACACCGTATGCGCTCGAGCTCAGCGCGCGCCGCAACTGGCTGCCCGACTTTGACACCATTCCCGCGGATGTCGCCCGCCAGGCCGTGCTGATGTTCATCAACTATCCGAACAACCCGACCGGCGCGGTCGCGGACCTCGAGTTCTTCCACCGCGCTGTGAACTTCGCGCGCCGGCACAACATCATTCTCGCTCAGGATGCCGCCTACAATGAGATGTTCTACGGAGATCAGCGGCCGCCGAGCATTCTCCAGGTTCCTGGCGCACGGGATGTCGCGATCGAGTTCCATTCCGCATCGAAGACCTTCAATATGACGGGCTGGCGCGTCGGCTTTGCGGTGGGCAACACAGACGTCATCGCGGCGCTGACCGCCATCAAGTCCAATCTCGACAGCGGCGTGTTCGCCGCCATTCAGGAGACGGCGGTCGCTGCCTACGACGGCCTCGACCGCACTGAGCTGCGGGCGGCACGCAGCATGTATGCCGAGCGCGCCGAGCTGCTCTGCGGCGCTCTGCGCACGCTCGGCTTCCAAGCCGCGCCGCCCCCGGCCACGTTCTATGTCTGGGCAGGCGTGCCGGCGGGCTGCGACTCGCTGACGGTCTGCAACCGGTTGCTCGACGAGGCCGACATCGTGGGCGTGCCCGGTGCCGGCTTCGGCCCCGCCGGCGAGGGCTACGTGCGGTTCTCGCTCAGTGTGCCAACCGAGCGCATCCAGGCCGCCGTGGAGCGCATGCGAGTGCTGAAGTGGTAGACGGCGGCGTGTTCATCGCGCTCGGCTCGAACCTGGGGGACCGGGCACGGCACCTGCAGGATGCCTTGCGGGAACTGGCCGAAGCGGGCGACATTCTTGTCCTGCGGTGCTCGTCCTTTCACGACACGGCACCCGTCGGAGGTCCGCCGGACCAAGCACGCTTCCTCAACGCCGTCGCGGAAATCGCGACCCAACTTTCACCGCGGGAGCTCTTGACGCGTCTGCAGGCGCTCGAACAGCGCCATGGCCGCACGCGCGAGGTCTTCCAGGGACCGCGCACGCTGGACCTCGATCTGCTGCTCTACCGCGACTGCGTGGTCAACGAGCCGGACCTGCACGTGCCGCACCCGCGCATGTGGGAGCGCACGTTCGTGCTACAGCCGCTGAGTGAGATTTGCGATCTGCCGCACCTCGCGGCCGGGTGGTCAGCTGTGCCGCGGCCGTGATTGTGGCGCGCATCGGGGCCGGGAGGATCCGGCGATGTACCTCGACGTTCTGGCCGGCGATCGTGACTGGCGCGACATCTACCGTCTGTGCATCGGCTTCATCAACCCGCGCCCGATCGCTCTGGTTTCGACCTGTGACGCGACCGGCCAGCCGAACCTCGCTCCGTACAGCTTCTACACCATGGTCTGCGCGCACCCGCCAATCGTGCTGTTCTGTCCCACCGCCCCGCGCGCCGGCGGAGTGAAAGACACGCTACACAACATCCGGGCGACTGGTGAGTTCGTCATCGCCACCGTTCATGCGGCCATGGCCGAAGGCATGAACCGGTGTGCGGCCAGCCTGCCCCCGGGGGCAAGCGAATGGGCGTTCAGCGGCCTGACCGCAGCGCCCGCCACACACGTCCGCCCGGCGCTCGTGCGTGAGTCACCGGCCAACCTGGAATGCCGCCTGCGCGAGATCAAGTCCTTCGGTACGGGGCCGGGCGCAGGCAACGTTGTTTTCGGTGAGGTCATCGCGATTCACGTGGCCGACGAGTTTCTCGATCCGTCGGGGCTCATCGATCCGCACAAGCTCAGTACCGTGGGGAGGCTTGGGGGCCATTGGTACGCCAACGTCACGGACCCCTACGCGCTCCGCATCCCACCCGTCTAGCCGCGCTGGCCGGGTCCTTCCGCTATACTAACTGCGGTCCCGGAGCGACGATGTCTGAACTTGGCAGCACCGAGCTACCACCCCGATGCGGGGACGACGCGGCCACGCCGCAGGCGCGCTCACGGCGCGGCTGGCTGCGGCGCGCGGTGCTGTTTCCGCAGACCTATGTGTGGTTCGTGTTTCTGTCGTGCCTCGACCTGATGTTCACACGCGTGATCCTCCAGATCGACGGCCGCGAAGTCAACGCGCTGGCCGATTGGGTGATTCGCACCTACAACTTTCGGGGGCTCGTCGCATTCAAGTTCTCGATGGTTGTCCTGGTCGTCCTGATTTGTGAACTCGTCGGGCGGCGCCGACCGGAAACGGGCGTGAAGCTCTCGCGCTGGGCCATCATCCTGACCGCCTTCCCCGTGCTGATTGGCGCCATGAACCTGTTGCATCTGATCATCGCCCCCCACGGCATCATCGTTCCCGCCGAGTCGCCGCCGTAGGTCTCTGCTGCAGGCGTAGCGTGGCCGGGCCGTCATGGTACACTGCCTGGCGTGAACGGCGACCTGCTGCGCATCCTCGACGTCAATCTCAACCGGGCGCGCGAAGCCCTGCGCGTCATCGAGGACTACGCGCGCTTCGTGCGCGACGACGCTGACGCGGCCGGGGCGATCAAGCAAAGTCGGCACGCGCTGCGCGACATCCGTGCGGCGCTGGGCGCTGCTGCGCTGTTGGCGGCCCGCGACATCGTGGGCGATGTGGGGCGTGACGTGAAGGCGCGGGCGGAGCTGCACCGCGCCGACATGGAGGAGGTCGTTCGCGCGGCGTTCGGCCGGGCGGAGGAGGCCGCGCGGGGGCTCGGCGAATACGGCAAGCTCGTCGCTCCGGTGGCGGCACAGGCCGCCGAGACGCTGCGGTATCAGCTCTACGAGCTGGAGCAGCGCGTGGTGTTGCGGGGCACGCTGCGGCAGCGCTTCCGCGCGGTGCGGCTGTACGTCCTGATCACCGCATCCCTCTGCCGCCGGCCGTGGTTGGAGACCGCGGAGGCGGCCATCCGCGGCGGAGCGGGGTGCGTGCAGCTCCGGGAGAAGCAGATGGACGGGGGCGAGCTGTTGCGGCGGGCGCGGCGGCTGCGCGAGCTGACCGCGGCGCACGGCGTGCTGCTGGCGATCAACGATCGGCCGGACATCGCGCGGCTGGTGCATGCGGACGTTGTGCACGTGGGGCAAACCGACCTGTCGGTGGCGGAGGCGCGGCACGTGGCGGGGGCGAGCAGCCTGGTCGGCAAGAGCACGCACACCGCGGAGCAGTTTGCGGCCGCGCGCGCCGAAGCGCCCGACTACCTGGCCGTTGGGCCGATGTTCGCGACGACGACCAAGCCGCAGGAGCATATCGCGGGCGTGCCGACGCTGCGGGCGGTGCGGGGACAGACGGAGCTGCCGCTGGTGGCCATCGGGGGGATCGCCGCGGCGAGTGCCGATGAGGTTTTCGCCGCGGGGGCCGACTGTGTGGCCGTCTGCGGGGCGGTGATTGGGGCGGATGATCCGGAGGCGGCGGCACGGGCCATCGTTGCGGCGGGAGCGCGGGCCGCCGGGGGCGCGGGATCCGGGGGCCAGGGGGACGCCGGGAGAGAGGGTTGATCGCCCTGGCGAGGGCTTTCCCTTTCGGCGTGGGGCGGGCATAATGATGGTCTGTGCTCGCCGCTCCCGGTGCGGCGGGTGCTGGCTCGGGAGAGGTGTCCGAGTGGCCTAAGGAGCACGCTTGGAAAGCGTGTGTACGGGAAACTGTACCGGGGGTTCGAATCCCCCCCTCTCCGATCGAAGGTGAGTGCCGCCGGGGGGCGGCAACAGGACGGTGGGGAAGTGCGTAGGTGAGGAAGTGAGCAAGGAGGAGGGGGAGTTCCGAACGGTGAGTTCAAGGTGCAAAGCTCACCGTGGCGCGTGGGGGTGGACTCGGCTGGACTGACCAAGGGGGCGGCGGGGGCGGCTACGTTGTCTAGCAGATCATGATGATCAGGGCATCCTTGGCTTCCGAGGGGCGGGCGCGGTTCGGCGCGAGCCGGCCGAAGGTGACCAAGGAAGGGATCGAGGGATCAAGGTCCTCCGTGCGCGGTTCGGCGCGAGCTGGCCGAAGGTGCGCAAGATCTCGTTTTGCGCGCGTCCTAAGTGAGCATCTTGGATATCGGGACGTTGCGGCAGCGATGGCCGAGTGGGAAGGTGGGGAAGTGGGAAGGTGGGAAGGGAGTAGCGAGTTGAAG
>CAZGAQ010000068.1:0-8294 GCA_964523405.1 uncultured Planctomycetales bacterium | reverse complement strand
GGGGGGACTACAGGGGGGTACAGGCTCCACGAGTGCCGGCGCCGCTACCCTCGCCCAACCCCTCCCTGAGAGGGAGGGGATCAAGGAGCTAACCGCCCCTGAACTGGTCTGGAAGCTCGCCAAGCTCATTGACCTCGGTGACATCGTGGCCGCTGAAGGCCGCCTCGGCCGCACCAAGACCGGTGAGCTCACGCTCTGGACCGACCGCTTCAGCATTCTCAGCAAAGCCGTCCGCCCGCCGCCGGAGAAGTGGCACGGCCTCACCGACGTCGAGGCCCGCTATCGCCGCCGCTACGTCGACTTGTTCGCCAATCCCGAGTCGCGCGACATCTTCGTCACGCGGGCCCGCATCATCGCCCATGTCCGCAAGGTCCTCGCCGAGCGCAACTTCATCGAGGTCGAGACGCCCGTCCTGCAGCCGATCTACGGCGGCGCCGCCGCGCGGCCGTTCATGACGCACCACAACACGCTCGACATGGATCTGTATTTGCGCATCTCCCCCGAGCTCTACCTCAAGCGCTGCCTCGTCGGCGGCCTCGAACGCGTCTACGAATTCGCCCGCTGCTTCCGCAACGAAGGCATCAGCCCGCGACACAACCCCGAATTCACCATGCTCGAGCTGTACCAGGCGTACGGCGACTACCACGACATGATGGACATCACCGAGGCGATCATCGCCGGCGCCGCGCGCGACGTCATCGGCAGCACGAAGATCCAGTTCGGCGACCGCGAAATCGACTACACCACGCCTTGGCCGCGCCGCCGTTACGCCGACCTCGTCCGCGAGTACGCCGGCGTGGACATCGATGACCACGCCGCCGTCCTGCAGAAGGCCCGCGACATCGGCCTGCTCGGCAAGATCGAACGCGCCGCGGCCGCCGCCGTGGCGGCAACGGCAGCCGCAACGGCAACTGCAACGGCAGCGCCGACGGCCGATAACCGTCCCCCTTCTCAGGGGGGACTACAAGGGGGTACAGGCTCCGCAGGTGCGAGCGCCTCCACCCTCCCCCAACCCCTCCCTAAGAGGGAGGGGAGTGCGGGCCCGGTGCAGATCGACCACGTCCTGCTCGTCAACGCCCTCTTCGAAGAGACCGTCGAGCACAATCTCATCAACCCGACTTTCGTCATCGACTACCCCGCCCCGCTCTGCCCGCTGACGCGCCGCGACCCGCACGACCCGCGCTATGCCCTGCGCTTCGAGGTCTTTCTCAACGGCATGGAGATGGGCAACGCCTACAGCGAGCTGAATGACCCCGAAATCCAGCGGGAGAACCTCACCGCGCAGGTCGAGGGCGAAGGCGACGAGACCATGCGTGTCATGGACGACGACTTCGTCGAAGCCCTGGAGCACGCCATGCCCCCCGCCGGCGGCTTGGGCATCGGCATCGACCGCCTCGTCATGCTCCTCACCGGCTCGCAGAGCATTCGCGACGTGCTGCTCTTCCCCCTGCAGCGCCCGCAAGCCTGAACCGACCCCGGCGTGCGGCGGGCATCCTCGCCCGCCGCCCGATTGGGAGCCCCGCGTCCGCCCTACTTGTCACCGCGCGCGGCGAAGCGCCGTTCGTTGCTCCACCACGACAGCAACCCAACGGCTACTCCTCCGACCGGAAACAGAACCACAGCCCCCACCCCCCTGTACATGACCCGCTGCACAAATGTCCGGACGGACGAAAACTCACCGTCCATGACCGCCATCAGCACCGGCCAGAGTATCGCCATGCCCAAGCCGAACTGCAGCACCCCGCGCACCATGATGAACGTCCACTTCCCCCGCGCGCGTTCCCTCGCCCAGCGCTGCCGCTGCCGCGGACTCATAGGCCCATCGAACCATCCCATCGCCGGACCTCCCCACGACGCCCGCTCCGTCTCCGCTGCGCGCCGCGCGTGGATTCCCCGCCTCCCCCTACCCCAACAACCTCAAGATCAAAAACACCAGCGGCGCGAACACGATCTTCGAAATCAGCGCCACCGGGTACACGCTCGCAAACCCCACCGCCGCCGCGTCCGACTCCGCCAGCGCTGTCGCCGCCGCCAGCCCCGGCGGATTCGTCATCGTCGCCGTCAACGCCCCCGCCCCATATAGCACATTCCACCGCAAAATCAGGAACATCAGCAGCACCGCCGCCGCCACCGTCACCAGCGTGATCAGCGCCCCCGCCACCAGCAACCGCGGTCCCGTCTGCTGCAGGATCGCCACGAACTTCGAGCCCGCCCCCGCCCCGGCGCCCGCCAGGAAGATCACCAGCCCGACCTCCCGCGCAAACTGCTTCACCGCGTGCGGCACGTACACCCGCACCGGCCCGTTGTTGCCCCAGTGCCCCAAGAGCAGCGCCACCAGGAACGCCCCGCCGCCCAACCCCAGTTGTATCTGCAGCCCACCCGGCAGCGAAATTGGAATGTGCCCCACGGCCGCCCCCAGCGCGATCCCCGCCGAAAACGGCACCAGACTCGTCTCGTACAGCCGCCGCTCGTCCCGCCCCACCGCCCCCGCCAGCGCCGTCACGTCCGGCCGCGACCCCACCACCCGCAGCACGTCCCCCGGGTCCAGCCGCAGATCGCCGCGCGGCACCAGCTCGATCCCCTCACGCCGCACGCGCGTCACCACGACGCCGTACTTCTCCCACACGCACAGGTCCCGCAGCGTCCGCCCGAACACCTCCCGCCGCGAGACCACGAGCTGTTCGCTCGTCACCTTCCCGCTCGGGTCCGTCATCGGGTCAATCACCACGTCCCCTAGGAGCGCTTCCAATTTCGCCAGCTCCTCCGGCCGCCCCACCGCCAGCACCGTGTCGCCGAGATTGAGCGTCGCATCCGGCCGCACCGGGTGAATCTCGCCGCCCTGCCGCAGCCGGCAGATCACGGCGTTGGACACATGCAGCCCCTGCAGCTCATCCACCGTGCGTCCGGCGCAGTTGCGGTTGGTGATGCGAAAGGCGCACTCCTCCAGCGGGGGCGACTTCGCCAGCTCTTCTTCACGGTACTTCGCGGCCGCCGCACTCGTGCTGGCACGCAGCAGACGCGGCAGAAACTGGACCACGAGTACGACGGCGATCACGCTGAACGGGTAGGCCACGCCGTAGCCGACGGAGGCCACCGCCCCGTCATCCGACGACGCGCGGCGGATGGCGTCCAGCACACCCGCCAGCGCTGGCGTACAGGTCGTCGCCCCGGAATACAGTCCCGCCGCCAGCGGCGCGTTCAGCCCAAACCACAGTGCCAGCCCGATCGTCGCCACCGCCCCCACCGCGGTCGCCCCGGCCCCGACCGCCAGGAACGCGGCCCCGCGCGCCCGCAGAATCCCGAAAAACCGCGGCCCCGCCTGCAATCCTACCGAGTACACGAACAGCACCAGCCCCAGCTCGGTCAGCTCTCGCGGTAACGTCCACTGAAAATGCCCGAGCACCAGGGCCACGAAAAACACCGCCGCCGCGCCAACCGACACGCCGCGCACGCGCACCGCGCCCAGCGCCACCCCTACGGCCACGACCGCGAACAGCGTCACAAATTGCTGCGAGTTCAGCCACGCGCTCATAGTGCTTCCGCCGACAACGCGGTCGCCTCCGGCCCGCGCGTCAGCCCCCCGCAACCGCGCGCCAGCACCGGAGCAATTCCGGTCTCAGTCCCGGCTGCGGGGGGCCACATCCACCGACGTCTTCGGGCCGGACGCCCACCTGCCTACGGCTTGGCCGGCGCCTTCTCGGCGGCCGCAGCCTTCTCGGCCAGGGCCTTCTTATCGTACTCGCCGACCACCTTG
Organism: uncultured Planctomycetales bacterium; assembly: GCA_964523405.1. Classification (GTDB taxonomy): domain Bacteria; phylum Planctomycetota; class Phycisphaerae; order UBA1845; family Fen-1342; genus CAZGAQ01. Next base: position 4,540 of record CAZGAQ010000068.1, on the reverse strand, counting down.
GCGCTCTTGATCACCACGGCTTCCTTCGGCACCACCGGGCCCATCGGCAGGCGCGGATTCGTCGTCACTTCCGTGTTGCGGATGCGATCGACCGTCTCCATGCCTTCCACCACCTTGCCAAACACGGCGTAGGCGGCGCCGTCCCGCGGCGTATCCAGCATCGCATTGTCGACCACGTTGATGAAGAATTGCGCCGTCGCCGAATCCGCCACCTGCGTCCGGGCCATGGCAATCGTGCCGCGCGCGTTCTTCAGCCCGTTCTTCCACTCGTTGTGGATCGGCGGCTGCAGACCTTCCTTCTTCTCCGCCAGCTCGGGCGTGTACCCGCCCCCCTGAATCATGAAGTCCTTCATCACGCGGTGGAAGATCAGGCCGTCGTAGAACTTGGCCTCGACGTACGCCACGAAGTTCTGCACGCTGATCGGCGCCTTGTCGCCATCCAGCTCCAGCGCGATCGGTCCCAGCGTCGTGTCCAGTCGCACACGCACCGTCAGTCCGCCCGCTGCCGGCTTCGTGCCCGCCGGCTGGCTCGCCGCCGGCGCGCTGGTTGTCGCACCCTGATTCTTCGCTTCCTGCAACTTCTTCATCGCGGCCTTTTCCTCCTCCGAGGGCTTCGCCTCCTGCTTCACTTCCTGCGCCAGCAGAATCGGCACCATCACCAGCACCGCCATCAGCGTCACGCTTCGTCGCATAGGTCACCTTTCCTCGTGAACGTGGCACAACCACGGGCCGTACCCACAATGTAGCCCCGCACAGTAATGAGGTCCCCCGGTACGTGCAAGCGCGCCGCCCCACACCCCGTGTCCCACCGGACCACCTCGCGCTGTACCCGTCTGCCCCGTCCGCCCTCCGCGCCCCCGCCTTACGCCTCGCCGTCGCCGCCCTCTTCGTCCTCGTCCAGCTCCGCCTCGTCGCCTGCGCCCTCGTCCGCCGATGCTTCCTCGACCGGCTCCTCCGGCATTTCCGCCTCCGGCGGCGCCTCCCCCGCTTCCGCCAGGTCCGCCTGCTGGAACGTGCCGTTCTCGCCCTGGTCCTCTTCTTCCCCGTTGCCCGCCGACTGCTCCCGCACCAGCGTCGCGACCGCCACCACCGCGTCGTCCGCCTCCGCCAGCCGGATCAGCCGCACGCCCTGCGTCGCCCGCCCAATCTCACGCAACTGACTCACGGCCATCCGCAGCAAAATGCCCTTCGCCGTGATCAGAATCAGCGAATCCTCGTCCGTCACAGCCCGCAGCGCGACCACCGGTCCGTTACGCTCCGTCGCACGGATGTTGATCACGCCTTTGCCCCCACGCCGTGTCCGGCGGTACTCGTCGACCGCCGTCCGCTTGCCGTAGCCGTTGCGGCAGACCGTCAGCACGCTCATGCCTGGGTGAATGACGGCCATGTCCACGACGACATCGTCGCGACCCAGACTGATGCCGCGCACGCCGCGCGCCGTCCGCCCCATCGCCCGCACGTCGGTCTCCAGGAACCGGCACGCCATCCCCTGCTGCGTGCCCAGCACAACCTCGTCATTGCCCGTCGATAGCGACACCTTGATCAGCGAATCGTCCGGATCCAATAGAATCGCCTGAATCCCGCTCGGCCGCGGATTCGCGAACGCTACCAGCGGCGTCTTCTTCACCACGCCCTTTTCCGTCGCGAAGAACACATACTGCTCCTGCTCCTCGAACGCCTTGACGGCCAGCACCGCCATGTGCCGCTCGCTAGGCTGCATCGTCAGCAGGTTCGCCAGCGCCCGCCCGCGGCTGGTCCGCGACAAGCTCGGAATGTCGTACACCCGCAGCCAGTACACGCGCCCGCGATTCGTGAAGAACAGCAGGTAATCGTGGGTCGAGCACACGCGCACCTGCTCGATGAAGTCGCCGTCCTTGTTCTCGGTGCCGCGCACCCCCTTCCCCCCCCGTCCCTGGCTCCGATACGTGTCGATCGGCACGCGCTTCACGTAGCCCTCGTGCGAGATCGTGACCACCACCTCTTCCCGCGCGACGAGCTGTTCCATATTGACTTCGCCGACCGCCGGCCCGATCTGCGTGCGCCGCGCGTCGCCGTACTTCTCCTTCATCTCGCGCAGGTCTTCGGCGATGATGTCGCGCACGCGCCGCTCGTCCGCCAGAATCAGTTCATACCCCTCGATGTGCTCGCTCACCTCGCGGTATTCCGTCGCCAACTGCTCGATCTCCAGCCCCGTCAGGCGGCGCAGCTGCATCGCCAGAATCGCATCCGCCTGCGTCCGCGTGAGGTGCTGGTCCGTCGCCGTCGCCCGCCGCACGAACGCCTCCGGCAGCAGCTTGCGCACCGTCGCCAGCTCGCTCAGCCGCAGCGTCCTCGCCATCAACGCCTGCCGCGCCGTGTCCACATCCGGCGACTGGCGAATGAGGCGGATGATCTCGTCGATGTCCGCGACCGCGAGGATCAGGCCTTCCAGCACGTGCGCCCGCTGCCGCGCCTTGCGCAGCAGGTACATCGTCCGCCGCCGCACCACCTCGATGCGAAACCGCACGAACTGCTCGATGAGCTGCTTGAGATTCAGCGTCTTCGGCACCCGGTTCACGAGCACGATGTTCAGCGCGTGAATCGTGCTCTGCAGCGGCGTGTAGCGCCAAAGCTGGTTGATCACGACCTGCACGTTCGCATCCTTCTTCAGGATGATGACCAGCCGCACCAGCTGCTCCCGCCCCGACTCGTCCCGCATGTCGTCGATGCCCTTGATCGTCCCGTTCTCCACCGCCTCCTGAATCCGCTCCTTGATCGTCGGCAGCAACACCCCGTACGGAATCTCGTCCACCACGATGTGAATCCGGCCGCTCTTGGTCTCCTCCGTGTGCAGCACGCCGCGCACCACCATCGAGCCCCGCCCCGTCGCGTACGCCTCGCGAATCCCCTCCGTCCCGCAGATCACCCCGCCCGTCGGAAAGTCCGGCCCGCGCACGTAGCGCAGCAGCTCGTCCGCCGGCATGTCCGGATGGTCCATATACGCGATCGTCGCGTCGCAGATCTCGCCCAGATTGTGCGGCAGCAGGCGCGTCGCCATGCCCACCGCGATGCCTTCCGACCCGTTCACCAGCAGGTTCGGAAACTTGCTCGGCAGAACCACCGGCTCCTGACGTGTCCCGTCGTAATTATCCTCGAAATCCACCGTCTCCTTGTCGAGGTCCGCGAGCATGTCCTCCGCCGGGCCCGCCAGACGCGCTTCGGTATACCGCATGGCCGCCGGCGGGTCGCCGTCGATGCTGCCAAAGTTGCCCTGCGGATCGACCAGAACATGCCGCATGCTCCATTCCTGGCCCATGCGCACGAGCGTGGGGTAGACAACGCCTTCGCCGTGCGGGTGATAGTTGCCGCTCGTGTCGCCGGCAATCTTCGCGCACTTCCGGTGCTTGGCGCGCGGCGCGAGGTTCAGGTCGTGCATCGCCACCAGAATGCGCCGCTGCGACGGCTTCAGCCCGTCCCGCGCGTCCGGCAGCGCGCGCGCCATGATCACGCTCATCGCGTACGTGAGATAGGAATCCTCCATCTCCCGCGAGATCGGCGTCGGAATGTTCTGACTACCACTGCCAGGCGTCTGCACGTCGCTCATTTCGGCTCCAACTTCGGCCGGTAACCCCGCCGTTCGGTGGCCGCGCACACCCGGGCCCTAGCCCCACCCCCCGCCCCTCCCCAGGGCGCCGGGCGACCCGGAAAACACGCCGGGATTATACTCGCACCCGTCCCGTCAAGACAGCCGCCCGCCTCCGCACCCACACCCCGCAAGCCCGCTGCCCGCCGCCCTTGTCCGCCACCCCCCCCCCAGGCCCGCCCCCCCCCCCCCGGGCAGAAAATAGGGCGCCGGAAGCCCCAAAACCCCCGGAGCCGGCGCGCGTCAGCACCGCTGGAGACCGCCATGTTGCACCTCAGCATCTTCGCCGGCTACGAAGGCCCCCTCGACCCGGGCCGCAGTCTTCACGCCACCCTGTTCGCCGGCTCCCAGGTCACGCGTCCGCCCCTCGCCCGCCACCTTGTCACCGCCCGCCGCCAGGTCGGCATCGGCACCTCTTTCACCCACCTCTTCCTCACCCTCTTCGGCGGCGTCGAAGTGCTCTGGCCCAGCCTCGCCGAGGAGTACCTCGCCCTCCGCGACGCCGTCCGCGCCGGCGAACTCACCCTCGCCGAGTGGGACCGCCAGGCCGCCCAGCCCGACAGCCAAAGCGCCCTCCGGATGCTCTCCTTCACGCTCTTCGGCTCCTTCACCGGCAACCGCCTCCCCTCCGAAGACAAGGAACTCGACGACCTCACCATCCAGCGCCACCTCGGCCAGATCCCCGAAGCCGCCGTCCAGACCCTCATGCTCGCCATCGGCCAGACCGGCGTCGCCCGCCTCGCCGCCGTCCGCCAGGCCGTCGCCCAGGCGCTGAACACCTGACCGCTACCCTGTGGCCCAGACGACTTGCCGATGCGCGCAGCGTCTCAAACATCCGCATTCTCCGGCCGCTGACCGATCGCTGTGGGCTGCCTGGCGCTTCCGCCATCCCCCCGGTAAGTCCGCGACAGCTCGCGC
>CAZGAQ010000067.1:0-9846 GCA_964523405.1 uncultured Planctomycetales bacterium | reverse complement strand
GACTCCAGGTGCCGAGCAGCCGCGTCCCCGCTCACAGTAACACCCCAGCGACGCAGCCGGTGCACCAGGAGGCCATCGCGCCGCCGAGCATCGCCCGGGGACCGAGGGCGACGAGGTCGGCGCGGCGCGCGGGGGCGAGACTCCCCACGCCGCCGATCTGGATGCCGATCGAGCTGAAGTTCGCGAAGCCGCAGATGGAGTAGGTGGCCATGACGAGCGAACGCTCCGACATGCTCCCTGCCTTCAGCATGTCCGCGAGCGAGCCGTAGGCGACCATCTCGTTGGTGGCCATGGCCTTGCCGAGGATGCTGCCGAACAGCCGGCAGTCCGGTCCGTCCACGCCGAGCACCCACGCGACTGGGGAGAAGACCAGACCGAGGATGCCGTTGAGGTCGAGACGCTCCAGGCCCAAGCGGGCGACGAGCGGCGCGACGGGGCCGAGCTTGCCGAGCGCGGTCAGGCCGACGTCGAGGATCGCGACGAGGGCGATGAAGGCGAGCAGCATCGCGAGGACGTTGATCGCGAGGGTCATGCCCTGCGACGCACCGCGCGTGATCGCGTCCAGCAGCCCCGTTGTCTCGCGTGGCAGCTCGACGGGGGCGGTGCCGGAGGTGAGCGGCTGGCCGGTCTCGGGGACCATGATCTTGGCCATCACGAGGGCCGCGGGGGCCGACATCAGACTGGCGGTGAGGAGATGGCGGGCCATGATGACGCCGCGTTGCGGGTCACCCGCACCGAGCATGCCGACGTAGACCGCCATGACACCGGCCGCGATGGTCGCGAAGCCCCCGGTCATGAGCGCCATGAGCTCGGAGCGCGTCATGGTGGCGATGTAGGGGCGGACGACGAGCGGGGCTTCGGTTTGGCCGAAGAAGACGTTCGCGCCGCAGGAGAGGCTTTCGGCGCCGCTGACGCCCATGGCGCGGCGCATGACCCACGCCATGGCGGCCACGACGCGCTGCAGCAGGCCGTAGTGATAGCCGATGGCGGACAGCGTCGCGACGACGATGATCGTCGTCATGATCTTGATGCCGGCGACGGCTTGCCAGGGCACGTCGGGCGTGCCACCGGCGAGGGCCCCGAAGACAAAGCGGGCGCCCTCGTCCGCACCACGCAAGACGACGGTCACGAGCTGGCCGACGCCGTCAAAGAAGAAGCGGCCGGGCTCGGTGCGCAGGACGACGAGCGCGAGGAGCCACTGCAAAGCCAGGCCGACCACGACGATCTTGATGGGAAAGCGCCGGCGATTGGAGGACAGCAGCCAAGCCACGCCGAGCAGGACCACAATCCCCAGCAGTCCACGTCCGAAGACCATGTCAGCGTTGCTCCGGTGGCCCCGGGAGGGGCGAAAAGTGGTCCGCGCAGCGGGGCTCGTAGTCTCCCAGACCGCCGACCATGAACTCCGTGTTCACCGGCGTGATGCGCTGCGTGTACGGCGACGGCTGGCCACAGACCCGACACGGTGACTCGCAGACGATGACTTCGTCCGCCTGCGCCGCCAACTCGGGTATCGGCTCAAAAGGTCGGCCCCAGGCGTCATGGGAGAGGCCGGCGACCAGCACCGCGATGCCGCGGTTTAGAAGCGTCCGGACCACCGGGATCAGTGCCATCTTGAAGAACTGGCCCTCGTCGACGGCGATGGTGTCTACGTCAACGGCCTGCTCGAGGATGGCGGCAGCGGTCCGGACATGCACGGCCGGGAAGCGGTCGCCGGGGTGCGTGACGAGGTGATCGGGAGCGTAACGGTCGTCGATCGTGTGTTTGACGGCCAGGACGCGCCGGCCGCCGGCCTGTTCGGTGCGCAGGCGGGCGATGAGCTGCTCGGTCTTGCCGGCAAACATCGAGCCGTGGATGACGGTCAACCGACCTCGCGGGGGATTCGCGCTCACGGCGGTCATTGTGGCGACGCGGCGGAGTTTGGCAAGGCGCGCGATCGAATCGCCGGCGGGCCGCGGCCGGTGGGCGAGCGGGCGGCACCGATGACGGTAGAATACCCGCGGTCGGCAGGTCGGCAGCGCGCAGGGAGCAACCATGCAGGACATTCCGGACGTGCTGGAATCGGCCGAGTTCGTAATGGCGCACGCGAGCGCAGTCCGCATCAATCGCGCGGCGCTGCGGGCATGGACCCGGAGCCAGGACCCCGCGCGGCTGCCGCGGCCGGCGACGCCACCGGAGCTGCAGTATGCCGGGCCGGCAGGCGCGGCGGCGAACGTGTGCCTGCTGCTGGATTGCCTCAACTTCTGCTTCTGGTCGCCGCGCCCGTGGAGCGTGGCGTTTCGCGGACAGACGTGGACGCGGACGTACGCGATGTATGCGGGAGTACTGCGGGCGATCGAGCGCGATGCGACGTGGCTGAAAGCGGAACGGTGGGCGGCCGCCGAGGCGCGCGATGTGGCGGAGATGTTCGCGGGCGAAGGGGAGATTCCGTTGGCGGCCGAGCGCAGGGCGGTGCTGAACGAGACCGGCCGGTGTCTGGCGGAGCACTTCGCAGGTGAGTTCGCGGAAGCGGTCGCGCGGGCAGATGGGCAGGCGCGGCGGCTGGCGTACCTTCTGGCGGAGTTCTTCCCATCGTTCCGGGACGTCGCGCCGTATCGCGGCCGAACCGTGGCTTTTCTGAAGCGGGCCCAGATTTGTGCGTCCGACCTGCATCACCTATGGCGACGCGGTGGCGGCGCCGGGCTGCAGGGGACCGAGGCGCTGACTGTGTTCGCGGATTACCGTTTGCCCCAATATCTGCGACAGATCGGGATCATCGAGGTGACACCGGAGCTGGCGGCGCGGATCGAGCGCGAGGAGGAGCTGCCGGCGGGCGAAGCGGAAGAGGTCGAGCTGCGGGCGGCGACGATCGTGGCGGCCGAGCGGATGTGCCAGGAATGGGGCGGGACGGTCCCGGCGTGCACGCTGGACTACGTGCTGTGGCTGCGGTCACACGATGCGGACGTGACGTTGAAGCATCACCGGACGAGGACGGTGTACTACTGAGGGAACAAGGGATCGAGGGACTAGGGGACTGGGCAAAGAGCCTATTGGCGAATGTCGAACAGCCAAAGCGACGCCGCGGGCCGGCGGGCAGCGCGGTGGCCATCACCGCGACCGCCCGCCAGGCGCGCTTACACGGCGACGCCCCGATCCGTGCCGCCGCGCGGGAGCCGCGGCCGGTGGACCGCCGGGGTCACGCGGCCAGAGCGGAGCTCAGCGACGAGGTCAAGGCGGAGATGAGCGCCTGCACCAGCGCGGAGACGAGGCTTTGGGTGAGCGAGGCGGTATCGAGCGAACAGCCGCCGCTCTGCATCAGGATGCCCAAGCCAGCCAGCGTCGCCACAGACCGCCACCACATTCGCGTTCGTTTCATGCGCGCACACTCCCGGGCGCGGCGGATCGGATCCCCAGACCGAGACAGTCGGCCGGCGGACGCCGCGGCGCACCACTGCTCCATTGTCGGCAACTCCCGCGTGAGCGACATGGGGCCTGGGCGTAAATTTGCGCAAATATCGCAAGCAGCGGAGGCGACGCCCGGCCGTCAGCGTGCGCGGCCGACACTGGCGATCCGCATTGCCGCCCGCGCGCCGTACCGTGCACGCGGCTAGCAGCGTGCCGCCGGTTCGAGGCGGTGCTTCTCTTTCCGCCACTTCGCCTTACAATGCGGCCCACTGACGTGCCGAATGAGAAGCGCACGCGCCGGCCGACGATTCCGGCCGCCTAATGCCAGGAAAGACGCCCGTGACCAAGACAGCCGCCCAGATTCGCCGCGAGTTCATCGAGTTCTTCCAGGCCCGGGAACACACGTTCGTGCCGAGTTCGCCGGTTGTGCCGCACGATGACCCGACGCTGCTATTCGCGAACGCAGGGATGAACCAGTTCAAGCCGCTCTTCCTCGGACAGGCGGATACGAAGTCCTCGTTCGGGCGGCTCAAGCGCGCCGCCAACACGCAGAAGTGCATCCGCGCGGGCGGCAAGCACAATGACCTGGACGACGTAGGCCACGACACGTATCACCACACGTTCTTCGAGATGCTGGGGAACTGGTCGTTCGGCGACTACTTCAAGCAGGACGCGATCGCGTGGGCGTGGGAACTGCTCACGAAGGTCTGGGGGCTGGACAAAACACGCCTGCACGCGACGTATTTCGGCGGCGATGCCCACGAAGGTCTCGAACCCGATACCGAAGCCCGCGACCTGTGGCTCAAGGTCATGAGCGCGGAGGGTCTGCCCCCGGCCCACGTGCACGCCGGCAACAAGAAGGACAACTTCTGGGAGATGGGCGACACGGGTCCGTGTGGGCCGTGCAGCGAGATTCACATCGATCTGACGCCCGACAAGAGCGGGGCGCAGCTCGTCAACGCCGGCGACGCGCGGGTGATGGAGATCTGGAACCTGGTCTTTATCCAGTTCAACCGCGGGGCGGACGCCAAGCTGACCCCCCTGCCGGCCAAGCACGTCGACACGGGAATGGGTTTCGAGCGCGTGACGGCGGTCATCCAGGGGATGCAAGCCGGACGACTCGGCCAGATGAGCAACTATGACACGGACGTGTTCACCCCGATTTTCGCGGCGATTCAAGCGGTGACCGGGGCACCGGCGTACGGCGGGCGGCTGGAGACAGCCGGCGGGGCAACACCCAGCGCTGCCACCCTCCCCCAGCCCCTCCCCCAGACGAAGGGGAGTCAGGCGGCGGATCCCACCGAAGCACAGGCGCTGCAGCGGGATATTGCGTATCGCGTGATCGCGGACCACATTCGGACACTGACTTTCGCGATCACGGACGGGGCGGTGCCGGACAAGGAGGGCCGCGGTTATGTGCTCCGGCGGATTCTGCGGCGCGCGGTGCGTTACGGCTGGCAGTATCTGGACCAGAAGAAGCCGTTCCTGTATGGACTGGTCGATACCGTCGTGGCGACGATGGGCGCGGCGTTTCCCGAGCTGCGGACGAAGCCGCAGCACGTGCAGGCCGTGATTCGCGACGAGGAGGAGTCGTTCGGGCGGACGCTGGAGCGCGGGATTGAGTTGTTCGAAGAGGCGGTGGACTACGCGCGCGTGCACCACCACGGGGAGATCCGTGGGCAGGACGCGTTCAAGCTGCACGACACATATGGATTCCCCATCGACCTGACGCAGATCATGGCGCAGGAGAAGGGGCTGACCGTTGACATCGGCGAATACGAGCGGCTGATGGAAGAGGCCAAGGAGCGGGCCCGCGCCGCGGGGAAGACTGGCAGCGCGACGATCGAAGTACCCGCGGAACTCGTCAAGCCGTACGGGCCGACGGACAGCACGCCGAAGTACGCGACGGATCAGATGAAGGCGGTGGTGCAGGCAATCGTGCGCTTCAGCGCGAATACCCCGCAGGCCATGGACCAGCGCGGCGCGGGCATCAAGCCCGGTGATGACGCAGCGCTGATCACGGATCGCACCTGCTTCTATGCGGAAGCGGGCGGGCAGGTGGGCGACAAGGGCGTGATCGGCGGACCGTCGCTTCGGTTCGACGTGACCGATACGCAGCTCGTGGGCGAGGTCGTGCTGCATTACGGCACGCTCGTCCAGGGCCAGATCGCGGTCGGCGACACGGTGGACTTGCAGGTCGATCCGCACCGTGCGGCCACGATGAAGAACCACACGGGCACGCACATCCTGAACTGGGCGCTGCGCGAGGTGCTCGGTGAGCACGTGCAGCAGAAGGGCTCGCTGGTCGATCCGGAGAAGACGCGTTTCGACTTCTCGCATCCCAAGGCGCTGGCGCCGGAGGAGATCGAGCGTGTCGAGCGCCTGGTGAACGAGAAGATCCGCCAGAACCTGCCCGTCAGCGCGGCGGAAGTCGCGCAGCAGGACGCGTTGAAGATCACTGGGCTGCGGGCGGTGTTTGGCGAGCGCTATCCGGACCGCGTGCGCGTGCTGGCGGTGGGCGTGCCGGTGCAGGACCTGCTTGGGCGGCCGGACAATCCGGCGTGGCGGCAGGCCTCCGTGGAGTTCTGCGGCGGCACGCACGTAAGAAACACGGCCGATATTGAGCACTTCGTGATCGCAAGCGAGGAAGCGGTGGCAAAAGGCGTGCGGCGCCTGGTGGGACTGACCGGACCCACGGCGGCGCTGATCGACGAATGCGGCGCGGCGCTCGTGCAGCGTGCGGAGGACCTGACGCGCGGGCCAGCGGCGGATGTACCCCAGGGGCTGGCGGAGCTACAGAGTACCCTGAGCGGCGCCTTGATTCCGGCGCGGCACCGCGCCCGGCTGCGGACTGTGATGGAGGAGTTGCAGCGCGTCGCGAAGGACGCGCAGAAGTCCACGGCCGCGGACGCCGCGGAGGTGGTCCGGCAGCACGTATCCGGGTTGCTGGCAAGGGCAGAGCGGGTCGGGGGGACGACAGTGGTTGTGGGCGAACTGCCGAATCTGCCGGTCGAGCAGCTCAAGACCGGCGCCGACATGATCAAGCAGAAGGCCGGGTCGGCCGCCATTCTGCTCGGCATGCCCGTACCGCCGAGTGCAGACGGCAAGCAGCCGGCCAAGGTCGTGCTCCTCGCCGCCATGACCGACGACTTGATCAAGCGGGGCGTGAAGGCGGGCGATCTGGTGAAGGTGGTCGCCCCGGTCGTCGGCGGCGGGGGCGGCGGGCCGCCGACGATGGCCCAGGCGGGCGGCAAACAACCGGAACAGCTGCCCGCGGCGCTGGCCGCGGGCAAGGCGTGGATCGCGCAAAAGCTGCCCCGCTAGTTCGGGCAGCGCGCCGGGCCAAATTGCCTCGTCGGTGCGCCTTTGTGGCGGGACGCCGCACCGACTGCGCCACCATTTCGCAACGCCGCTGGTCGTCCAAGTCATCGGGTCCCTTTCTGAACCTGCCCCGTCGCCCCCGAGCGCCCCATAAACGGGCCGGGCGGACCAGCGCGCCGTCGGGCGCTCCCCATCCGGGTGACTATTTCACACCATGTTCATGCTGTCTCCGGGATGAAACGATAGTACGGATGCCAACGTTCAGCGTGCGGGCATTCGCCCCGGTCAAAGGGGGGCGCACTGTTGAACGCGGCGCCGCGCGTCGTGCTGGCTATCCAGGCACGCCGCGTTCGGGATGACTTGCCGGTCGTATCCGCTGCCTCTTGCGACGGGGGGCGGTCGGCACCTACGTCATCCCAGGAGCATTGAAGACCACAATTTGCGGGTCGGCTGCGCACTGTGGTGCGCAGCAAACGCGTTCGGCTTGCGCCCCGGCTGCGCCGGGGTCGCAAGCACACATCACGCAGTCGCGCTGGCACAGGCCACTGGAGAGAGAACATGGCAACGAAGAACGTGAAGCTCGGCACCAAGCTCGCGGGCGCATTTACCCTCATGATCGCTATCGCCGGTGTGCTCGGCGGGGTGGGCTGGTGGTCGCTCACCCGCGTACAGCGCACGCAGGAGGCCGCACACGGCGTGGACGAGGCCACCAGCAGCATGGAACAGGCCCGCGCGTACGAACGCGACTTCGTGATCCAGGGCTACGCCAAGGACGCCGAGGGCAAGACCAGCGACGACCGCTGGGCGGCGGCCTATCAGTCCCTGGCCGCGCAACTCGAGAACCTCAGCCACTCCAGCCTCTACACCACGGAGCAGCAGGAAGGCCTCGCCGCCGCCGCCAAGGCCGCCGGCGACTACAAGCAGGCCTTTGACTCGCTGGCCGGCTCGCGCAAGGCCAAGGACGAGGCGTTCGCCGGCTGGGCGGAGATCGGGTGGAAGATCACCGGGCAGGTGGGAACCGCGATGGAAAAGACGATCGGCCCCGCACAGGCCGACGCCCGCGCGAGCGGGGATCCGAACGGCATTGCCCGCTGGGACGCGATCGCACTCACGCTCAACCAAGACGTGATCCAGAATTTCCTGCTCATGCGCGTCCTCGGGGTCTACCTGATGGTGACGAACTCGGACGAAACCTGGCAGAAGTACGGCGACCAATACACCAAGACCAAGCAGGCCCTCGCCCAATGGACGACGCTGGTCGCCGGCGAAGCGGACCTCGAATCGGCGGGCAAGCAGCTCGGGGAATTCCTCGATCAACACAAGGGCTATGGCCAGAAGTACTATGAGGCCATCGTCGCCGCCCGCACGGCAGACAAGAACCTGACGGCCACGGCGAAAAACGTCGTGAGCAAGTGCAAGCAGATCGACGAGCAGCAGGCCGCGGCCCTCGGCAGCGTGATGGGGCAATCCAAGACCTTCACGACCGCCGTAGCGCTGACGGGCTTCATCGTCGGCGCGTTCATGGCGGTCGCCTTGACGCGCTCCATCACCAAACCGATCAACCGCATCGTGAACGCGCTCAGCGACGGCGCGCGGCAGGTAAACGAGGCCTCGAACCAGGTGGCCAGTGCTTCCCAGCAGCTCGCCGCCGGCGCCAGCGAGCAGGCCTCGTCGCTCGAGGAGACCTCGGCGTCGCTTGAAGAAATGGCCGCCATGACGCGCACCAACGCGGAAAGCGCGCGACAGGCGAGCGAGCTAAGCAATCAGGCGCGCCAAGCCGCTCAGTCGGGCGACCAGGTCATGGGCCGGCTGAACACGACCATGACCGGCATCAACGAGGCGTCGGGGCAGATCAGCAAGATCATCAAGGTCATCGAGGAGATCGCGTTCCAGACCAATTTGCTGGCGTTGAACGCGGCGGTCGAAGCCGCCCGGGCCGGCGAGCACGGTAAGGGCTTCGCAGTCGTGGCCGAGGAAGTTCGGAACCTGGCCCAGCGTGCCGCCCAGGCGGCGCGAGAAACGACGACGCTGATCGAGAGCTCGGTCCAGCGGGCCAAAGACGGCTCGGCCGTGGCTACGGAAGTGACCAGCGCCCTCGGCGCGATCGTCACGAACGTCGGGAAGGTCACTGACCTGATCGACGGCATCGCCAAGGCCACGCTCGAGCAGGCGCAGGGCGTCGAGCAGGTCAATGTTGCGGTGGGTCAGATGGACAAGGTCACCCAGCAGAACGCGGCCTCGGCCGAGGAATCGGCGGCCGCCGCGGAAGAGCTGTCCGCTCAGGCGGTCGCGGTCGACGGAATCGTGGCCGACCTGGCAAGCCTCGTGCACGGAAGTGCGGACCAGCTGCGCGCTACGGAGCGTCGTCCCGCCCCGGCGGCTGCCGTGCCGTCCAGACCGGCCGCCGCAGCGCGAACCACCGCCGCCGCGCCGACCGCCACGGACGCCTCCGGCATTCCCAGCGACTTCTAGGCCTGGCAACCACAGACCATCTACCGGCCGGCTGCGCTCTCATCTGAGCGTGGCCGGCCGCTCTCTGCGCCGCGTCGCGCGCCCGTACGGAAACAAAGGCGGCCCGGCGAATGCTCTCGCACTCGCCGGGCCGTAAAAGCCGGCAATCACCTACTCTTGCCCGATCAGGACTACCATCGGCCGCGTGGGCTTCACTACTGAGTTCGGAATGGGATCAGGTGTTTCCCCACACGTATGCTCACCGGCAGCTCGTGTAGCGCCGGCTGGAAGCAGCCGGCGTGGGTACGCAGGTTCTTAGGTTGGGTGCAAGATTCAGCGCCGCTCTCTCTCGGTGAGAAGGAGCGGATTGACAGCGATTCATAAATGTGGTCAAGCCTTCGACCGTTAGTACCGGTAAGCTGAGGGTCTCTCAACCCTTACACATCCGGCCTATCAACCTGGTGGTCTACCAGGGGTCTTCAGCTCACCCGAAGGGAGCACCGAGTCCTTATCTTAGGGACGGCTTCACGCTTAGATGCTTTCAGCGTTTATCCATTCCATGCTTAGCTACCCTGCCGTGCCGCTAGCGCGACAACAGGTACACCAGAGGCATGTACCACCCAATCCTCTCGTACTAGAGTGATGGCCCTTCAAGACTCATACGCCCACAGCAGATAGGGACCGACCTGGCTC
>CAZGAQ010000066.1:0-9939 GCA_964523405.1 uncultured Planctomycetales bacterium | reverse complement strand
AAGATTCGTTACTGCAGCCACCCGTAGGTGTCCGGGCAGTGTCTCAGTCCCGATGTGGCCGGCCAACCTCTCAGTCCGGCTACCCGTCGCAGCCTTGGTGAGCCATTACCTCACCAACTAGCTGATAGGACATGGGCCGCTCCCAAACCGCCAGGTCTTGCGATCCCCGGCTTTGAACAACAGACCATGCGATCTGCTGGTTTCATCGGGTATTATCCGCACTTTCGCAAAGGGCTTTCGCCCGCGGTTATCCCCGAGTTCAGGGTACGTTACCCATGCATTACTCACCCTTCCGCCACTAACCACAATATTGCTACTGTGATCCGTACGACTTGCATGTCTTAGCCATGCCGCCAGCGTTCGTTCTGAGCCAGGATCAAACTCTTCAAGGAAATTCACTGACCGCCGACCTTTCGGCCGACAATCGGTTCTTTGAAGATGCTGAAAACCGCCGCTGCGTGCGGACGATCCTCAGTGACCCGACAGAGCTCATGTACACACCAAGCCCTGCCGAGTCGCTTTTGTTTGGCTCTCGGCGCGACGACCCATATCGCAGGGGCCTTCGCACCGCTCACACTTTCTCGGCTTCGTTCACTGTTCACTTGTCAGAGAGCTCGCCCCGCCAGTAACTGACGGGCTCCGTATAATACCCGCTTCCCCTCCGCCTGCAAGTCCCCTGCGGGCGATTTTTGCGAACTTTTGCCCGCCCTCAGCAGAAACGCTCCCAGTGCCGCTATGGCCTCCAGAAAGCAAGCAAAGTGCGTTTTTATCGGCTAAGGCGGCGCCAGCCGCGCACGCAGCACGCAGCACGGACGCGGGGCGGCGCGCCGCACGGGCCACGCCCGCCGATAACACCGGTACGGGCGGCCTCCCGGGACCGCGCGCCCCCGGCGGCGTACCCCTGGCCGCGACACCTGCGTACCCCGTAGACTCACAGTGAGCGGTCCTGCTGCGGACGGGGTTTTCGCTCTCCCGGGGCAGACCGCGGGGTTGTCGGGCCAAGCCGTTTTCGGGCCGCGCGGCACGGGAAGCCTCATTGAAGAGAGGTTTGCGCTTGGCGGTCCGGTGAGGACAAGGAGACAGACGATGGCGAGAATGGTTGGCAGGCGCGTTGGGCTGGTGGCTGGACTCGCAGCGATTCTCGGTTTCCTGAGCGCGGGCTGCCCGCCGATCCAGACGACCGGGGGGGACACCAATGAACCGACCGCGTTGCAGCCATTCACGTCGGCCGAGGAAATGCTCAACTACTTCAAGGACCAGGCCACCGCCAAGTACTCGAGCAACTCCCGGCAGGGCCTCGGCGGCTTCCTCGGCCTCCTCGCCGCGCCAACGGCCGCCGCGGAGGACACCGGCGGCGCCAGCAATGACTCCACTACCAGCGGGACCTATTCCACGACCAACCTGCAGGAAGAAGGCGTCGACGAGGCCGACGTCTTCAAGTCCGACGGCACGAACTTCTACCTCGCCGATCCCAACGGCGTCCGCATCGTCAAGGCCAATCCCGCCGGCGAACTGGCCGAGGTTGGCCGCGTCACCTTCGACGGTCGCGTCGCGGACATGTACCTCTACGAGGGCAAGCTCATCGTCCTCGGCGCCCGCCTCACCGCGTGGTCCTACCCGCAGACCGGCACCGCCGAAATCATGATCTGGCCGCCCGTGAACTACGGCTGGCCGCCCTACGTCCCCTCGGCCAAGATTCTCGTCGACACTTTCGACGTCTCCACGCCCGCGACCCCCACGAAGGTGGCCGAGATCGAGATCGACGGCATGCTGGTGACCTCCCGCCTCACCGGTGGCCGGCTCTACCTGGTGACCACGATCGTGCCGCCCATGCCCACGAATCCCACGCCGGTGACGATCGCCCTGATGACCCTCGACCAGGTTCTGCCCAAGGCCCGCGTGAACGGCGTGGAATCCACGGCGGTCGGCTGGGCGAGTTGCTATCACCCCGGTACCGGCGACGGCTACAACCTCACCGGCGTGGTCACGCTTAACGCGAGCGATGTGCAGCAGCTCGTCGGCTCTGTCGCGGTCATGGCTGACGCCGGCACCGTCTACGCGTCGCAGGATGCGCTGTACGTCACAGACGATGAGTGGAATTGGGAAGGCACGGTGCGCCAAACGACGAAGGTTCACAAGTTCGCCTTCGATGCGCAGGTCGGCGCCCGCTATGTGGGCAGCGGCGCTGTGAAGGGCCGCCTGCTCAACCAGTTCTCCCTCGGTGAATACAACGGCTACCTGCGCCTCGCCACGCACGTCGACGAGTGGCGTGTCTTCAGCGGCGATGTGACGGTGGCCGACGGTGATGATGTGGCCGTCTCCAATGTCTCTTCCACGACAGCGACCGCCCCAGTCGCGACCGATCCGAACGCCACGCCCACGACCGGCCCGTCCAACGCCGTCTATGTCCTCCAGGACACCGGCAGCGCGCTGGCCACGGTTGGCTCCATCGAGAACATCGCGCCCACGGAGAAGCTCTACTCCGCCCGCTTCCTCGGCGCGCGCGGCTACCTCGTCACCTTCCGCCAGGTCGATCCGCTCTTTGTGCTCGACCTCGCCCAGCCGACCGCGCCGGCAATCGTCGGCCAGCTCAAGATTCCCGGCTACAGCGACTACCTCCACCCCGTCGGAGACAACCTGCTCATCGGCGTCGGCCGTTCCGTGCTCACCTCCTCCTGGGGTGGCACCATCAACAACGCGTTCCAGCTCTCGCTGTTCGACGTCAGCAACCCCGCCGAGCCGAACGCCATCCAGCAACTCACGCTCGGCGGCTACGGCAGTTCCTCCGAGGTCAGCTACAACCACAAAGCCTTCACGTTCATGGCCGACCGCAACCTGCTGGCCCTCCCTGTGCAGCTCTATCCTGCCAGCTACAGCCCGGAGAACAACTGGGTCTATCAGGGCCCCTCGTTTGACGGCACCCTCGTCTTCAGTGTCGCCAGTACCGGCTTCACCGAACTCGGCCGTGTCGCCTCGGTGGTCCAGTCCAACACCTACGGCATGAGTTGGCTGCCCTGGCGCCGCGCCCCCATTATCGGCAACACCGCCTATGCCGTCTCGCCCGGTGGTGTCCGTGCCGCAAGCCTCAGTGACTTCGTCGAGGTGAAATCGGTTTCCTTCCCGCTGCCCAACTGGTACGGGCTGCCCGACTGATCTGAGCGCTGACTACGCGGCCGCCGTCCGCCGGCACGCCTGGCCCGGTGGCCGCGAGCCCCCATGAACCACACGCCCCGAGCCCGGCCGCGCCGCTTACGGTGCCGCCGGGCTCTTCTTGTCGGCTGGGCTGGCTCTGTTTCCCGCGCTCCCTTCATGCGGTTCCGCCTGGCCCGCGCTGAGTTGCCGGACACGTTCGTACAGCTCGGCATTGCTGAGACGTACCGGCCCGATTTCTTGCGCCACGGCCCAATACTCGTCCATGTCCGGCGTCGACAGCGCCACATCCTCGCTCGGCCGGAACCGCACGTGAAACTCCGCAGGCAGATCTGGCGGCAGCGCACCCAACTTCGTCGTGAAGTACCACGGATTCTTCGGTACATCCAGCCGTCCCAGCGGTGCGCGCCAGGCCCCCTGGAACGCCTCGGCCTCAAACGCCAGATTGACCGGCATCTCGCGCGACCGCGTCGACCGTACCTGAAGCGACCACGTCCCCCCGGGCTCGTATTCCGCGCTCCACTCCAACGTCTGGAGGAACGCAATGATGTCGCTGGCGAATGCCGGGTCCGTGACGGGCCGGACGAGTTGCGGGGGGCGCGTGTCCAGGACGACGAAGCCGCGTTCGACCTGTGCATCGCCGGTATACGCCGGGTCTGTCGCAATCCGTTTGGTCGTCGGATCGAGCGCGTGGAGCGCGTACCGCACGCGCACCTTCAGGCGGTGGGCGCCCGGAGGCAAAGGGGCGAGTTCCAGCGAGACCCGCGGGCCCCCGCTGAGCTCGCCGGTGTCCAACACCTGTCCCGGGCGCAGCACCGCCGCGGCGCCGTCACACAGCAGTTCCGCGATGGCGCTCCGTCTCAGCAGCAGGTTACCGTGCACGCGGCTCGCGCCCTCAATCTCGACGGGCACCGCCATCCCCGACGGCACTTGCGCGCGTACTCGCAGCGCGACGTGGCAGGCTTGCGCCAAGTACCGCCGCTTCTGCTCCGGGCTGAGGCGGCCGGCCTCGTGATACTGACTCAGCCAGGGCACATAGCAGTTGGCTTGCTGGGTGCCGGGGAGTGCACCTTGCTGTTGCTGCAGCAGATACTCGATGGACTCATCGAATTCGGCAGGCTTGAGGCGCCCCGTGGCTACCCGCGCGTAGAGCTCGTATGGCGGCCGCTGAAACCCCCGTGTTGCCGACGGCAGCGCCCACAGCTCGCGTAACACCCGCCCGTTGCTCGCGAAGTGGTACCAGTCCGTCTTCCGGACGACGCGATACCCACCAACCGAAAGCCCCCCCATGCCCACGATGATCAGCAGCAACCCCAGCGCGGCGAGCGGACTCCCTGTTCGCGGCCCCGCCAGCACCGCGCCCACCACGTGCAGGTCCGCGCCACACTCCGGACAGTGGGGGGTCGCAAACCCCTCCATCCCCGTCAGGTTGTAGTTGCACCGGGCACAATGGGGAACGCCCCGCGCCCGCACGCGGTACCGCTTCCTGCGAAACAGCCACACACCGCCCAGCGCAACGGCCACCCCCGCCGCGCACTGCAGCAGCATGCCCAGCAATCGAATTAGGACGGGATCGCGAAGCATCGGCCCCGCCGCCAGTAAACCGTGCAGGACAAGCTTATCCTACTTCGGCTCCCGGCGGCGCGACAAGACACTTCCGGGTGGGCGGGTCAACTACGCGGTCGTCACCTTGATCCAGCGTTGCACGCTCGCCAGGTCGCGGATCACGTCGAGCGTCGCGGGGACGCTGTACTTCGTACCGGGGGTGAAGTCCACGCCAGGCGTGCTGAACATCTGGTGGTGCCACAGGCGGCCACCGCGCCGCCACGTCTGCCAGCTCGGACGATGACGATCCGCATAGCGCTGCTGGCGCACGAGCACGGGGTCCTTGCGGCAGACGCGCGCAAGGGTCTTTTGGGCGGCCGCGCTGGTGGGCAGGCCGGTAATCTCGACGGTCACCTTCGAACCGGGCTTGACGTCCATGGTCGCTACTCCGCTCATCCCATTACGGGAAGCCCCACAGTATAAGCGCCGGCTACATAGATCGCAAGCCACGACCGCCCAGCACCTGCTGCATTCACGGCCCCAGCGGACGCCGGATCAGCCGGTTGCGCGGGGCGCCGCTCCGAGCCCCGGAATGCGACACCCGACCTTGCCGCAACGGCCGCGGTTGACAGCCCTGCGCGAACCGCCGAGAATCGCTACTACGGGGTGCGAAAGGCAGCATGCGCACGAGAGTTCTAAATACTGGCCAGGCAAACGCTTATGTTTCCGCTGTGGCGGAGGCCGCCCGGACCCTCCGGGACGGCGGCTTGGTCGTCTTCCCCACGGAGACCGTCTACGGCGTCGGGGCCAACGCGGCCAGCCCTGCCGCCGTTGCCCGTCTCCGCGACGTCAAAGGCCGCGACGAGCAGCAGCCATTTACCGTCCACGTCGGTGCAAAGAGCGACATCCGCAAGTACCTTACCGCGCCCTCGGCCGTCACCCGCCGCCTGGTCCGCCGTGCCTGGCCCGGTCCCGTGACTCTCGTCTGCGCGGAACCCGACCCTCTCGGTACCCAGGTCGCTACGCTCTGTTCGCCGGAGGAAATCGCCGATCTGTACCGCGACAGACTCGTCGGTTTGCGCTGTCCGGATCACCCGGTCGCGGCCCGTCTGCTCGTCGAAGCCGGTGTCCCGGTCATTGCGAGCAGCGCCAACCGCCGCGGGGCCGCGCCTCCGACCGACCTCGCTGAGGCCCTGCGTGACCTCGATGGCGCCGTTGATTGTGCCCTGGATGCCGGCCGCACGCGCTATCACAAAGCGTCCACCATCGTGCAGATCCGGGGCAACGAGTGGGACGTGCTGCGGGCCGGCGCCGTGGACGAGCGCACGATCGCACGCTTGGCCACCAGCGACATCCTCTTCGTCTGTACCGGCAACTCCTGTCGTTCGCCCATGGCGGAATGCCTCTTCCGCGACGCCTTGGGCCGCGCTCTGGGATTGAATGCCGACCAACTGGCCGCCGCCGGGTACCGCGTCCTCTCGGCTGGAACGATGGGAGGCGCGGGGGCGCCGGCCTCGAGTGGGGCTCTAGAGGAAATGGCCCGGCGCGGGCTGGACGTGACGCGACACCGCTCACAGGCCCTCACGCCGGAGTTGGTACATCGGGCCGAGCGGATATATGTTATGTCCTCGGAGCATCGCCAGAGCGTGCTGAACCTCGTGCCCGGGGCCGCAGCCCGCGTGGTGCTGCTTGACCCGGCGGGTCCGGTCGTGGACCCTATTGGCGGGACGGCGGAGCAGTACCGGCGCTGTGCGGAGCAGATCGCGCGTGCGATCGACGTGCGGTTGGAGGAGTTCCTCGATGAAGATCGCCATTGGTAGCGATCATCGCGGGTACGAAGCGAAGGAGCGCATCAAAGCGCTGCTGCTCGACATGGGCCTCGAAATCGAGGACAAGGGCGTCCACGCCAAGCAGGCCGCAGATTATCCGGACACCGCGCTGGCGGTGGCCGAGTATGTGACCGATGGGCACGCCGACCGGGGAATCCTGTTCTGCGGCAGCGGCATTGGCATGTCCATCAGCGCGAACAAGGTCCGCGGCGTACGGGCCGCGCTGTGCCACGATGAACTGACGGCCCAGATGTCCCGCCGCCACAACGACGCCAACGTCCTGTGCCTACCGGCCGACCTCGTCGGCGACGCCCTCATGCAGGGCATTGTCCGCAGTTGGCTCACCACGGAATTCGAGGGTGGCCGCCACGCCCGCCGCGTTGAGAAGATCCTCGACTACGAACGCGAGCATCAGAAGGACGGCACCGGCGAACCAACTCCCGGCGCGCCGCACCCCAAACCCGCCGCCGAACTCGGCCAGTAACGTGCGCCAGGCCTAGGGCAGGAACGCGCGCCGGAATCGGGTCGGGAACGCGCCCCGCACAAAACCAGTAGCGCCGGACCTCCGCGTCCGGCGCCACTCGTTAACCGTCGGGTCCGCTGTGCGGACCACTTTGCCGACAGCTCGCCCTAGCGCCGCCGCATCAGCGCCGCCAGCACCAGCAGCGCCGTCGTCGCCGGCTCCGGCAGGACCGTCCCGTCAAGCTGGAACGGCAGTGCGTACGGCCGTCCCTCGGACACGCCGGCCGAGTATCCTTCCCGACCTTCGAACCAATCGCGCGGCCCCGTCGAACTGCCTGTCAGGGAGTTGTACAGGCGTGCGTTCCAGTTCGAGACCGCGGTGCGCGGTGAAACCAGCGGCGTGTAGATCAGTGCCGTCGGCGTCGATGCGCCCACGATGGCCCATTGCATCCAGTACGTCCCGGCCGGCAGCTCGCCGTGATTTGGCAGCCCGTCCAGTGACACCGTGTACGCGAACACCGGCCGATTCGTCGACGTTCCGGTCGCATTCCCCTGTCGATGGCACACGAACCGCCCCTCGCCCGCCGGCAGGATCAGCGACGTCGCCAGCATCGGCTGCGGCAGCGGATCCGGCACCGGCGGTGGCGAGCCGGCCGAATACGGGGTCGCATTCCAGATGTTGACGTGAATCGCCTGTGCACTTGGTGTCGTCCAGCCCGACTGGAACGCGTAGACGGTCAGCGTGTCCACCTTCCAGCCGCTCTCGGGGACCGTGAAGTCCTCCGCGACGGCGGTGTTGTACGCGACGGAGAGGCCGATGCCGGTCGTGTAGTACAGGAGCGAACTGCCCGGGATGGTGAAGGAGTCGGGGTTGCTGATGGGTAGCCCCGCGATCCCGCCCGTCCCGCCGGTCGGGTTCGTAATAATCGGGCCGTTGTCGTACAGCAGCGCGCCCGAAGCGGCCGCCGCGGCCAAGACGCCAAACACGATCACAGCCCAGGCACGAGTGTGGAGCATAGCCTCTCCTCCTAAAGCCCCCGTAGCCCACAACACTAGCGCCGAGCACGATACCACGGAGGGCGAGCGGATGAAAGGCTCTTTTTTTTGGCCAGCGGGGGCACCGGAGGCGGCGAAGAGGGGGATCGAAGGGGGCGTGCGCGGGGCGGAAAGAAGGCCGTTGAAACGGCCTGGGGGGCGAGAATATTGGGGTGGCGTACCAGCCCTGAAGGGCTGGCCTATTTGCCCGGCTGCGCCGAGGTAGGCCGCTGAAGCGGCCAGGGGCCGCGGGGCGAGCGGAGGGGCGGCGCGCGGTGCGTGAGGTGCGGGAAGTGGGGCGGTGGGGAAGTGGACCGAGCGCAGTGGGGAGGTGGGGGAGTGAGAAGGGGGCCCGAGACACGGAGACATGCTCAGGCGCGGGTGCGCCGGGAACTTGAGCATGGCACCCAACAGGAGACAACGGCGGGCGGGACGCCCACGCCACCCGAACAATGGGGGCGGGGCAGGAGTCCCGCAGGGAGTGGGTGCGAGAAGGGATTCGCGCGCCAGCAGTGGCACCCGGCCCGCGCACACAGTGCCTACGCTGGTCGTACGTACTCCGCCCGCACAACCCGCAGGTCCTCCGCGTAACAACTCACGGAGTCCGCCTCATAGTCATGCAGTGCCCACTTGACCCGCTCCCACTGATCGTCGCGCTTGTCGAAGACCTCGAAGCCCCCCAGGCCGCAGCCGCTTCCGATGAAGTGATCGAGTCGTATGCATGTCGCGTTGACTGCGACCAGCACGATCTCCACATTCCTCGGCCGGAACTCCGTCTGCAGCGTCAGCTCCAGCGTGACCCGCTCCTCGCTGTCCGCGATGGCTGCAACTCGGGCGACGCGGCGGAACTCCGACCAGTGAAACGAGCCGAGCAACCTCTCCACCAGTTCCTGTCCCGGTACGCGTCGATCCGTCTGTGCCATTGTTCTACCCCGTTTCTCTTCGCTTCCTTCACGCCCGTAGCGTCCGTTGCGTCCTTCGCCGTGAAAAGGAAGTTCCTCTTCCTTCGTGCCCTTCGTGTCCTCAGTGGTGCCAGACCCGCTCTTCCCAACACGCAGCGCCACCCGCCGCTACCCCTTAATCACCCCCAGCGGCCGCAGGCGGGCGACCTTCCGCGCCAAGCCCGCGCCGTGCACCGCTTCGGCCACCTGGCTCACGTCCTTGTACGCCTCCGGCTGCTCCTCGGCGAGGCCCTCGCGGCTGCGGCAGCGGGCGAGGACGCCGCGGGCGGCCATTTCCTTTTCGATCGAGCGTCCGCGGGCCGCGCGGATGGCGGCCGAGCGGGACATCACGCGTCCCGCGCCGTGGCAGGTGCTGCCAAACGCCTCGGTCATCGCGGACGGCTGCCCGACGAGTACCCAGCTCGAGCGCCCCATGTCGCCCGGCACGAGCACCGGCTGCCCGACGCCGCGGTACCGCGCGGGCACTTCCGGATGGCCCGCGGGAAACGCGCGCGTCGCCCCCTTGCGGTGTACGCAGAGCATCCGCGTCTCGCCGTTGATCTCGTACGGCTCCAGCTTCGCGATGTTGTGGGCGACGTCGTACACGAGGCCCATTTCCAGCGCCTCGGCCTTGCGTCCGAAGACCTGGGCGAAGGCCTCACGCGTGAGGTGCGTCATGATCTGCCGATTGGCCCAGGCGTAGTTGGCGGCGGCCCGCATCGCCCCGAGATAGTGCTGCCCCTCGCGCGAGTGTACGGGCGCGCAGACGAGTTGCCGGTCGGGCAATTCGATGCCGTACTTCTGCGGCACGTTCCGCAGATCGACGAGCGCATCGTCGCAGACCTGGTAGCCCAGGCCGCGCGAACCGGAGTGAATCATGACCGTGATTTGGCCCGCCCGCAGACCGAACGCCTCCGCGGCCGCGGCACAGTAGACTACGAACTGCACAGAGATGACCAAACCAAGAAGCTCGACGG
>CAZGAQ010000065.1:0-10159 GCA_964523405.1 uncultured Planctomycetales bacterium | reverse complement strand
CCCGCCCCAGGAGTGGCGAGTTATGAGTGGCCAAGGGCGAATTGGGGTGGGGAGTGGCGGAGTCGGGCGGATACGGTCGCGTTGTGGTTGATGGTGGTGGGATTGACACCGCGAGGGGCGCGGGAACAGGGATTGAGGGTCTGAGGATTAAGGGATTGAGGGGGCGGGGGAACGCAGGATGCGCGGGGGGGATGGCGCGGCGGGAGTAGCGATTCCGCAGTCCTAGATCGCATAGACACAGCGAAGGGCACAAAGGGTAGGTGCTGCCAGCTATCAGCCATCAGGCTGCGGGCGCGGCGTAGCGGGCGGGGGAGGGGGCGCCTGCGGCAGGTCGGCATTCCCGGGCGGGCGGGCGGCGACTATGCTGGTGTTGAGCCGCTGGCGGCATGGCGCGCGGGCGGAGGGAGTGCGAAGAGTGTTGCCTGCCTCCGAGCGTGTCCCGATTGTGTCAAAGGCGAATCAAAGGGAGCAAGGTGCGAAGATATCTGACGAGTTGGTGTGCGCTCTGGATGATTGCAGCCGGTGCCCTCGTAGCAGTAAGCTCCGTATGTGATATCGTCCTCGGCTCCGGTAACGTACTGGTGCAGTCTTCAATTCGCGAAGGGATGTGCGACTTTAGCCTGTGTTTTCCGGATGACTGGTCGGTTCTTCCATTGCGCGTGAACGTGAGTTGGAGCTATATCGATTATCCGCGTCTTGCGTTGTGGGATGGCAACCTGCAGCGATCGTCCGATGGGATATCGCTGAGCTGCCCGTTGTGGCCGATCATGGCTCCAGGAGCCATTGGGTATCTGGTCTGTTCCGGAAAGCCCAGGCGATGGATGGTGTGGGGGCTCGGTCTCTGGCGTGGACGGAAGCAACCGGGGGCGACGCAGAGCGCGCTCCCGGACCATATGGCTGTCAGGAAGAGGCGCAACCTAATGACCCGTTTGTGGGGGGCTAGCTTCTGGGCTGTCTTGGCGGCTATGTGCATTAGCAGCGTGCTCTGGGTAGGCGTGGGGATCGGTCCCGGGGCGACTAGCATATGGCTTCAGGAGGGGAGTATTTGCGTAGGGAGTTATCTTTACGGCCCGAGTGACAGGTCGTTGCTGGTCGACCTGATTGTCCGGGAGGGCGACACCGGCGCGCCGCGTTTCGCATGGTGGGATTGGAAATGCAAATGTACCAGGGACGGCGTCTTTCAGGCGTGGAGTCCTCTGTGGCCCCTGGTGGTTGTGCTGGGCTGCATGAGACTGGCGCGTGCGTTACGTCGTGAGAAGGAGTCGGGTCGGCCCCGTTGTTCGCAGTGCGGGTACATTCTTTTCGGTAGCGTGAGCCGATGTCCAGAGTGCGGAACAACCTTCGGAGGGGAGGAGCCGCGCGCGGGTCCGAATGCCGGACGCTGAGATGTCCAGTAGGTGCGGGATCGTACCGCCGACGAGGATGGCCGACGCGCAGGCCAGGCCGCCCGGGACCGAAATGTTGATTAGGCCGCACAGGGCCAGGTAGCGCGGGTCCCTCAAGGTAGACGGCGCTACGAGTAGATGACGAGTGCTGCCCGATTGGCGGGAAGGCCGACGCGTGCGGCGCGCGGACCATCGTCCGGCGGGCCGCGGGGCGTGCGATTCCTCTGCCCCGCCGGGGCAGGATGAAGAGCGTGAGGTTCCTTCCACGGGTTGTGCTGCGGCGTGGCGGCGCCACGTGGCCGCTCCACCCGTTGCTACATTCCGGCGCCCCGATGGGGCGAAGACGGCGGGTTGCGGCGTGTGGTGGTTGGCGGCGTGGCGACGCGGTGGTGGTCTATCGGCGGGCGCGCAACCTGCCCTACGGGAGGCCCGGCTGCGCCGGGGTTGGCCGCTGAAGCGGCCAGTCGAGGGCGGAGTGGGAAAGTGGGGAGGTGGGGAAGTGGGAAGGGGCACACGTGGTGCGGTTCGTCGGGGGGCATGACGTTGGTTCAGGCAGATTCCTCGCTGCGCTCGGAATGACAACTCGCTGCGCTCGGAATGACGGCTGCCCCAATCCATCGGGATGCACGCGTGAGGACCCGCGGGGCGGCCGCACGCTTGTGCAATGTACGGGCGGTAGGCGATGATGGGGCCGGTCCGCGCGGGATAGCAGACCAGGCCATTTCATGTTGGCGAGGTGCGGCATGTCGTATCAGTACGTGGTGCTGGGTGCGGGGCGGCAGGGGGTGGCGCTGGCGTATGACTTGGCGCGAAATGGCGAAGCGGGGCGTGTGACGCTCGCAGATATGGACGGGGAACTCGCGCGGCGCGGCGCGGAACGCCTGACCGGGCTGCTGGCTGCGACCAACACGGGTAACGCCGCGGCGCGTACCGGCCACACCGAAGCGGTGCCGGACGCGGGTCGTGAGGCGGTTCGCCCGGGGTGCCCTGAAATCCCGCCGCGTGTGCAACTCACGGCCGTGCGGTGCGACGTGACGAATGCGGGGGAAGTAGCCAGCGTGGTGCAGGGGGCGGACGTCGTGCTGTCGGCGGTGCCGTATCGATACAACGAGGCGCTGACGGATGCGGCGCTGGCGGCGGGGGCGTCGTTCTGCGACCTGGGCGGCAACACGCAGGTGGTGTTGCGGCAGCTTGCGCGGCACGAGCGGGCGGTGAAAGCGGGCGTGAGCATTCTGCCGGATTGCGGGCTGGCGCCGGGGCTGGGGAACATCCTCGCGGCGCATGGGGTGGGGGCGATGGACGAGCCGCGGCATGCGCAGGTGCGGTGCGGGGGTTTGCCGCAGCATCCGGTGGGGCCGCTGGGGTACAAGCTGGTGTTCAACTTCGACGGGCTGATCAACGAGTACAGCGGGTGCGGGGAGTTCTTGCGCGATGGGAAGCGGGTGGATGTGCCGGCGCTGACGGAGCTGGAAGAGATCGAGTTTCCGCCGCCGCTGGGGCGGTGCGAGGCGGCCGTCACGTCCGGCGGGACGAGCACGTGCGCGGAGACGTTTCTAGGGAAGCTGGAGTCGTACGACTACAAGACGGTACGCTGGCCGGGGCACTTCGCGATTGTGCGGGCACTATTTGGGCTGGGGTGTTTCGAAGAGCGCATGGAGCTGGCGGACGGGACGGTAGTGCAGCCGAAGGCGGTGTTGCGGAAGCTGATGGAGGCGCGGCTGGCGTTCCCCGAAGTGCGGGATCTGGTGGTGCTGCGGTGTACGGTGAGCGGGCGGCACGGGGGGCGGGCGTGTCGGCGGGTGTACGATTTGCTGGATTTTCACGACGGGCGGACGGGTTTCACGGCGATGGAGCGGACGACGGCGTTTCCGGCAGCGCTGGTGGCGCATTTGCAGGCGCGGCGACTGGTAGCGCCGGGGGCGCGGCCGTTGGAGGTGGCGTTACCGCTGGAGCGGTATGTGGAGGAGTTGGCGGGGCATGATATTGAGGTGCGGTGTCAGGTGGTGGGGGGGGTGAGGGGACAGGCGAAGACGCTGGGCTGAAGCCGGGGTATGCATCTGCGAGTTATGGCGGCGCCTGGCCGGCATCAGCCCAGCCCACGCGCCGGCGCTACACCTGCAAGGCAGAGCCTTGCAGTACGGGGGGTCAGGCGGAGGCGGTGGGGGTAGAGGAGAGAGGGAGTTCGAGGCGGACGAGGAGGCCGCCACCGGGGGCGTTGGTGGCGGTGACGGTGCCGTTGTGGAAGCGGATGGCGCGGTCGGCGATGGCGAGGCCGAGGCCGGTGCCGCCCGTGGCGCGGTCGCGAGCCTGGGCGACGCGGTAGAAGGGGCGGAAGATCGCTGCGAGGGCCTGCTCGGGGACGCCGGGGCCGTGGTCGCGGATTTCGATGGTGACGCGTCCGGGGTTGGCCGTCGAAGGGGCGGCGAGGGCGACCTCGATGTCCGTGCCTTCCGGGGCGTACTGCGTGGCGTTGCGGATGACGTTCTCCAGGGCGCTGCGCAACAAGTCGCGCACGCCGTGGAGGCGGCCGGGGTCGCAGCGCACGACGCGGACGTGCCGACCGCGGGCGGCGGCTTCGAAGTCGGTGTCGGTAGCGACCTCCTGGACGAGGGCGGCGAGGTCGACGTCTGAGCGGTCGGGGCGGTCGGCGCCACTTTCGAGGCGCGCGAGAGTGAGGACCTGGCCGATGAGCTCGTTGAGCCGTTCGGCCTCGCACTCGATGCGATTCAGGGGTCCGGCGGCGGCGGTGCCGGCCTGCTGGCGGGCGAGTTCGAGAGCGACGTTGAGGCGGGCGAGGGGAGAGCGGAGCTCGTGGGAGATATCGCGCAGCAGTTGGCGCTGCGTGGAGAGGAGGGTTTCGATGCGTTCGGCCATGAAGTCGAAGTCGCGGCCGAGTTCGCCGATTTCGTCGTGGCGGCGGGCCCGTGCGCCGACGCGGGCGGAGAGGTCGCCGTCGGCGAGGCGGCGGGCGGCGGTGCGAAGATGGCGGATGGGGCCGGTGAGGTAGCGAGCGAGGGTGTAGCAGACGGCGCCGACGACGATAAAGGCAACGCCGAGGCGACCCGCCAGGGCGGTGGGATTGGAGTACCAATCCGGGCGGGGTGGGGGGCGGCGGCGGGGGAACTCGGCCACAAAGACGTACTTCTGCTGCGCGCTGCCGTCGACGGGCACCGCGACGAGCGGGCGCGGTCCGCCATGCTGAAACTCGACGCGGCCTGACGCACGGGCGGTCGCGACGAGGGTGCCGACGTCCGGCGGAGCCTCCTGGCCCGTGAGCTCGTGGTCCGCGGCGTCAAACAGGAGCGGCTCGAGCTTGGTGGTTCGGGTGAGCTCGCTGGTGTATTCGCGCAGGCCCGCGGGGCCGTCGCGCTGCCAGACCTCGACGGCGCGCTCGGCATGGACCTTCAGGACGCTGCCGAACATCGGCCGGAAGCGCGACTCAGTTTCGCGGGAATGGCCCCAGAGGTCGAAGGCGGCGAAGACGCCGGCGACGAGCATCGTGGCCACCCAGAACCACAAGAAGATTTTGACGAACAGGCTTCGCATAGCACCAGGTGCCGCGCTGCGCGCGGGCCTTTATTGCGGCGGATGTTGCCGGGCCGGGTCAAGCGCGAGGCCCGGCTCGGCCGGCAGCGTCAGGATGTAGCCCATGCCGCGGACGGTCTTGATGCGTTCGGCGTCGCCGGGACCGGGGCCGAGTTTCTTGCGCAGGTTGCTCACGTGCATGTCGATGCTGCGATCGAAGGGCATCAGGCGGCGGCCGAGGACGCGGCGGGAAAGCTCTTCGCGTTCGACGACGTGGCCGGCGGCGCGCAGGAGTGTTTCGAGCAGGAGGAATTCGGCGCCGGTGAGGTCGACGGCTGCGGCGCCGCGGCGAACCTGGCGGGCGCCCAGGTCCATGGTGATGTCGCCGAGCGTGAGGTGTTCGCCGGCGGTCGGCACGGCCGGGGCGGGCGCGCGGACGCGGCGCAGGATGGCCTGGATGCGGGCGAGGAGTTCGCGCGGGTTGAACGGTTTGGGGAGGTAGTCGTCGGCGCCGAGTTCGAGGCCGACGATGCGGTCGACGTCGTCGCCGCGCGCGGTGAGCATGAGAACGGGGAGGCTGGAGGTGGCGCGCAGGCGGCGGAGGACTTCGAACCCATCGCAGCCGGGGAGCATCACGTCCAGCACGATCAGGGCGTAGCGGCCCTCGTGGGCGCGGCGCAGGCCGGCCTCGCCGTCGTGGACCGCAGCCACAGTGAAACCGGCCGCGGTGAGGTACTCGGTCAGGAGCTCGCACAGCTCGACATCGTCGTCGATGATGAGAAGGGGCACACCGGCGGGGGCGGCGGGCTCGGGGTGGCGGTTCTCGGGAGTGGATGCCATAGGCCTGTAGTATATCGAGCGCGGCAGGGCGCACGTTCCGGGGGCGGCTGTAAAGGCGTGTAAAGCCGCTTTTGCGCAACTTTACTGCGGTCTGACGGGCCGTGGCGTGTGGCGCGGCGAGAATAGAATAGCATTGTCGAGACGTCCCCCGTCGCGTTTTGTGCCGCAGGTCACGGCGAGCGGCTGTGCATCCCAGCGAGTACGAGCATGGTTTCCAGACGCGCGTTTACCCTGGTTGAGCTGCTGGTGGTCGTGGCGGTCATTGGGCTGCTCATTTCCATCGTGGTGCCGAGCATGAGCAAGGCGCGCGGGAGCGCCAAGCGGGCGGTGTGCGCGAGCAACTTGCGGCAGGTGGGGATTGCGCTGCGGGCGTACCTGGGCAGCAACAACGACCGGATGCCGTACGCGTCGTACATGCCGTCGATCAGTCCGTTTCCGCTCGAGGATCCGAACGCGACGTACATCGCCGAGGTGCTCAAGCACGACACCAGTGAGCAGGACAAGGTCTTCAAGTGTCCGAACGACGTGACGCCGAATGACCGGCCGGAGCCGAACATCAACAAGACCTACTTTGAGTCGGAGCGCTCGAGCTACGAGTATCGCGGGGCGCTCCCGTGGGGGCCGGACGGTTCGCGGCGGCTGGCGGGGCGGACGGTGGAGGAGTACGTGCAGGCGCAGCGCGCAGAGCACGCGGATCATCCGGAGCACCCGATTACGCCCGTGAGCTCCGTGTGGATCTTCCGGGACTTCACCAATTTTCACGCGTCGGCCGGGACGCCCGGCGCGCGGCGGTATCTGTACATTGACGGTCGCGTGACCGACTTTGAGTAGGAAGGGAGCGGCTCCATGAGTCGGCCCGACTTTGCGGCGCGGACGTGGTGGTGGCTGGCAGCGAGTTTGCTGGTGGCCGCGGCGGCCGGCGGCGGGACGTATTACTACGTGGCCGGGGCACGGCCGGCGCTGCCGACGGATCCGAACGCGTTGCGGCAGGCACTGCGGGATCCCAATCTGCCGCTGGAGCAGCGGCGCGCGATCATGGAGCGCATGCGGACGGCGATGCAGGTGCGGCTGGACGCGCGGCTGGACGAGTATTACCGGGCGACGCAGGCGCAGCGGACCGCGATTCTGGACCGGCACCTGGAGGAAATGCAGCGCGAGATGCAGGAACGCCAGGCGCGGCGCGACGAGGGACCGTCGCGGGATCCCAACATGCCGCGCGATCCGAACATGCGGCCGACGTCGCGGCCGGGACGGGGGAATTTCGCCGCGCCGACGCAGGCGGAGCGGAAGACGCGGGCGGAAAGTCGCAGTCCGGACCAGATGGCGCGGCGGATGGCATACATGGCGGCGTTACAGGCCCGCGCGGCGCAGCGGGGAATGAGCCTGCCGATGGGGCCGGGGCGGGGTGGACCGGGCGGCGGGTTTGGCGGCGGGCGCGGCGGGCGTGGTGGTTGAGCACCCTGAGGCCAGAGATGGCGCGGGGCGTGCCGGGGGGGTGGCGACAGATGCTTGGTCCGCAGTGGCGCGGAAAGCCGCATCCCTCCGGTGCTCCGGCAAGCTTGTCTAGGCGTGGCGACCGACGGCGGATCCCGCGCGGTTGCGCCGCGCCGGATTCGTCTTGAATCCCGCTCCCGCGGGCCCTATGCTGCCCGCGGTCACGTACCAGGCGCGCGCTGCAAATTACAGGAGAAGATCATGTTGCTCGACTGCGCACGACGGTCCGCGAAGATGGCGTTCTTCCTTGTAGCCGGTCTGGGGATTGCGGGTCTGGTTGCCGGCGGCTGTCCGAATACCGGGACGACGGGTGACAACGGCGACACCGGGAACGACGGCCAGACGCCGACGGAGTGGACACTAACAGAAATCACGACGAACACGACGATTCCGGCGGGCAGTTACCGGGTCAATGCGAGCATGCGGGTGCGCAACGGCGCGCTGCTGACGATTGCGCCCGGCGTGACGCTGGAATTCGGCACGGGATACGGGCTCTTTGTCGAGAACACCGGAGCGCTGAGTGCGATTGGGACGGCGGCGAGCCCGATCACGCTGACGGGACAAACGAAGGTCGCGGGCGCCTGGGTGGGGCTGCGGTTTGACGGCTCGGGCAGCACCGCGAACAACCTGCAGTACGTGACGGTGGCCTACGGCGGCGCCGAGAGCGGCGGGCTGTCGTCGAATCTGCTGATCTCGGGCGCGGCGCAGGTATCCGTCACGCACTGCACACTGAGCGACGGGTCCACGTACGGGTTCACGTTCCGTGCGACGCTGTCCGACTATCCGACGGTGACGTTCGAGTACAACACGATCACGCGCAACGGAAGCGGGGCGGGGCAGGTGCCGCCGCGGCTGGTGGGCGTGCTGACGACGACTTCCACCTATACGGGCAACACGACGGAGCGCGTCTCCGTGATCACGGGCGACTCCGGGGTCGATCAGATCTGGCAGGCGCTGGGTGTGGACTATGCGGTGGCGGGCACCGTGCGCCTCGATCACAACACGTCGTTTGCGGCCGGCATCCACCTGGTGTTTCCACCCGGGGCGGGGTTGTTTGTGCAGGGCACGGGTGCGCTGACGGCGGTCGGTACGGTCACCAGCCCGATTCTGCTGACCTGCACGGACAAGACGGCGGGGGCGTGGGTGGGGGTGCGCTTTGCGTCTGCCTCCGCGAACAACCGACTGAAGTACGCCACGGTGGAATACGGTGGCTATGACAGCGGCGGTCTGCGGGCGGGCGTGCTCGTGGATCTGAACTCGGTGGCGGTGGTGGAATTCTGCACCATTCAGTACAGCGCGAATTTCGGGCTCTGGCAGCGGAGCTCGGGGAGTCTGACGCAGTCCAACAACACGTTTGTCGGCAACGGCGCTGTCGATGTGCGGATGGACTAGCGGGCGACCGTCGGCCGGGCGGAGAGGAGCGCGGCATGCCACGGGCGATGTGGTGGTCGGCGTGGCTGGCGGTCGTGGCCTGGAGTGTCGACGTGGTGCAGGCCGACGCGCCGGCGACGCAGCCGGTGACGACGGCCCCCGGGGCGCTTGTGCTCACGGAGCACGCTCGACAGGTGCACCGCGGCGGGCTACTGGTGGACGGGCACAATGATCTGCCGTGGAAGCTGCGGAAGAAGGTGGGCACGGCCCTGGAGCAGCTCGACCTGCGGCAGGTGCAGCCGGGGCTGCAGACGGATATTCCGCGGTTGCGGCAGGGTGGCGTGGGGGGGCAGTTCTGGGTGGTGTATGCCCCGCCCGAATCCCCGCAGGACGGCACCGCCAGGCGAATCGCGCTGGAGCAGTTTGACCTGATTCACCACATGGTGCAGCGCTACGCGGACGATTTCGAGCTTGCCCGCACGGCCGATGACGTCGAGCGCATTCACGCGCGGGGCAAGATCGCGGCGCTCATCGGGGTCGAGGGCGGGCACATGCTCGAGAATGCGCTCGACACGCTGGATGAGTTCTACGCGCGCGGGGCCCGGTACCTGGGACTGACCCAGACCGAGACGATTGACTGGGCGGACTCGGCCACGGATGAGCCGCGCAGCGGGGGCCTGTCGCCCTTCGGCGAGAGCGTGGTGCTGCGCATGAACCGGTTGGGAATGCTCGTGGATATCGCGCATGTATCGCACGATACGATGCGGGATGTGCTGCGGGTGAGCCAGGCGCCGGTGATCTCCTCGCATTCCGGGGCGTACGCGGTGGCGGCGCATCCGCGGAACGTGCCGGACGACGTGCTGTGCGAGATCGCGCGCCATGGCGGCGTGGTGATGGTCGTGTTCTTCTCGGGGTACATTCATCCGGAGGGGGCGCGGTCGATGGCGGCGTATTTCGAGACGGAGCGGGCGCTGAAACAGCAGTATCCGCGGCCGGAGGAGTTCAAGGCGGCCTGGGCGGCGTGGAACCGCGCGCATCCGACGCCGGCGGGCACGGTGCACACGGTGGTCGACCACATTGATCACATTGTACGGATGGCGGGAATCGATCATGTGGGGCTGGGCAGTGATTACGAAGGGGTGGCGAAGCTGCCGGCGCAACTGGAGGACGTATCGGGGTATCCGTACATCACGCAGGAGCTGCTCAATCGGGGCTATTCAGAGGCGGACATCCACAAGATCATGGGGGGGAATCTACTGCGGGTGTTGCGGCGGGCGGAGCAGGTAGCACGGGAGTGGCACGACTAGCGCGGTTTCACGACGGGTGCGTTGCCTCGTCACGTCGGGCCTCCGCCTGCCCCGCACGAATGCGCGGGGTGCCTGACGAAGAAGGCCTGCTCCGGAGCACCGCGCCGGAAGTGAAACCACTCTAAGGGGAGTACCCGGGAAAGAGAGCGCCCCCATGGGGATTCGAACCCCAGTCGCCGGCGTGAAAGGCCGGTGTCCTAGGCCACTTGACGCTGGGGGCGTCGTGGGCCAGCCATT
>CAZGAQ010000064.1:0-10537 GCA_964523405.1 uncultured Planctomycetales bacterium | reverse complement strand
GACCGGGCGCGCCGCGGCGGGGCCGGCGGCGCGCCCCGGCCGCGGGCCGCCGGGCGACGGACGGACGGGCAAGGTCGCGGGGGCGGGGGCTTGCCAAGCGGGGCAAAGCGCGTATGCTGCGCCTAGAAACCGGCGAATCCCTTGAAAGGAGCTCGCATGGCGAAGCGCAAACCGCAGATCAATTTCCAGGTCGGGGAGCCGCTCAAGCTCCTATACGACGAGGCGAAGATTTCCGGGCACTACGTGGCGCGGTTTTGTGCGGCCGGGCTACTGCAGATGGTGGAGGACCCGGCGGCGCGGCTGGCGGCGATGAACCGGCTGCGGGACTGGGAGGAGGAGTACGCCGACGCGACGCCGGCGGAGATTCGGGCCTTCGTGCAAGGCGCCGCAGGCGCGCTGCAACGTGGCGCTCGAGGTACGCCGCGAGGGCGGTCAACTCCGCCGGGGAAAAGAGCGGCAAAACGCGGCTAATCCGCAGGAACGGAACGGCCAGCGCGGAACGAGGGGGACGGGTGCGTGCGGACATCGATGGCGCCTCCAGGCGCAGCGCAGCGCGGCAGATGGCGCGCGGCGCGAACGCCGCATGGGCGGGCGGCACGCTTTCCATAGCGTCCGATTCCCTGGCCTGCCCGGCCCGCCTGCCTGGGGGGAGGCATCCGCAAAAACGGATCTACTGAGACAAGTGTACGGTATTTGTTAGGTCATGTAAAGCCCTTTTCCTGGAAGGGGTGGCCTGATCCGCAGAGGTGGTCCGTCCCGCCATGTGGCGGCGGGTGCCGCAGTGCATTGCGGCGGCTGCTGGCCCCGCAGATAATCGCGCGGTCGGCGTGCTCGATTGTGGGGCGAAAGCGTGGAGCGGATGACCGTTTGCCCGCCGCAATCCGGTGAATCGCAGGATGTCGCCGCAGGGCGGCGCGAAACCGAACCGCGCCCGGGATTCTGGCGGCGCGTCCACGCATGGCCGGCACGGTGGCGTTGCCCGCTGAAGCTGGCGGTGTTCCTGCTCACGCTGGTGCTGGTGCTTTATCCGAAGTTCTGGCTCATTCCGACGTGGTGGCGCCGTCTGACGCACCTGCAGTCCGTGGTTGACCCCAACCACCCGATGATTGTGGAACTCGAGGCCGAGGCGCGACGTCTCATGGGGCCGTCCGCCGGTTTGAAGGAGGCCATGGCGAGCGCCGAAAGTGTGGTATATCGCCGTGTGCCGTACGCGTGGGATTGGGACGTGTGGGGGGTGATGGACTATATCCCGACGGTGGAGGAAGTGTATCGGCAGGGGCGCGAGGATTGCGACGGACGCGCGGTGGTCGCGGCGTCGTTGCTCCAGCGAATGGGCTACGATGTCACCTTGGCGTGCGACCTCAAACATGTGTGGGTGGCGGCCCGCGACCCACGTAGTGGCGTGGGCGGAGACCTCATGGCGCCCGGACAGGGAGAGAAGTCGCTGGTCAGCAGCGAGACAGGCACACGGCTGAGCGTCACGTTGGGGCTGCTGCGCAATCTCGCGCGCGGAATGGCGTTCGGGATGGCCGTGTTTCCGCTGCTGCGGGAGGTGATTCTGGTCGCGGTGCTGGCGGCGCTGGCCGTGCAGCCGGCCTCCAGTCTGCTGCGGCGAGCCGTGGGGTGCGGGCTGTGTGCGGTGGCGATTGTGTTTGTGCGAGTGGCCGAAGCTCCTCCGTGGGGGCTGTTGGGTATGCCGAACCTGGCGTGGGTGGGAGTGGTCGTGCTGGTATTGGGATGGGGGACGCTGGTCTATCGCCGGCGAAGCGTTGTGGCGGCTACAGCGGGCGCGCGCCGTTCTCTTCCAGCGCAGTCTGAATGACCGGGAGGGGATGGATGGAGCCGTGGTCCAGGCCGGGGCAGCCGGCGGCGGTGCGGCGCCACGTATCGGGGGTCTCGACGTTGGAATTCCAGAAGGGCCAAGTGCGGCACTGGACCGGGCGCACGTCGTGGATGGCGCAGGCAGTGCGTTTGTCTGTCAGGCGCAGGAGGAATTCGCAGTCGCCGTTCTTTTTCTCGAGGAGGCTGCGTCCACGGCTGACGCGGCGGACATGCCGTTTGTTGAACTGCTCGGCGGACAGGCCGAGCTTTGCCGCGATGGCGTCGATCTCGTCGCCGGTGACCCAAACGTAACCGGGAGCGCCACTGCAGCAGGCGCCGCACTGGGTGCAAGCGAAGCGGAGGCCGTCGGCGTACCAGGGTTGGGGGTTGTCGGGAGCGATCACGCCTTAGCCCCGCAGCACTTCTTGAACTTCTTGCCCGAGCCGCAGGGGCAGGGGTCGTTGCGCCCGGTGGTCCGGGCGGCCTTGGCCTGCTCCACGGGGGCATCGGGCAGGGGCGGGTCGTCGGGGGAGACAATGGGCGTGTTGAGCTTTTTGCGCTCTTGCGCGCGCTCGAAACGCTTGGAGAAACGGTCGAAAAACGCCATGACTTCGTCCTTCCAGCCAGGAAAACGGTGGCATTATATGCTATGCGCTCCGGCGGGGCGAACAGGGTGCCGAATGGGTGAAACAGGGCCCGTTGCTCCGGGCGGGCATTTTGGGGCTTGACGAATGCTGCGCCGAGCATTATCTAGCCGCGCGTAGCCTCGGAAACGGGTTCACAAGGAGCTTTCGAATGTTCGAATATGGAGATCGGAGCCAGGCGGACCATCTGTTCACCGAGCCCCAGTGGCCGTTTGAGGACGGCGACGACGGGCAGCTCGCCACGGCCACCGAAGACCCCGCGAGCGAGGAAGACGAGCGCGAGCCAGCCGGGCTATCGGGAGCCCTGGGGCTGTGTGCCGATGGGCGCCGGCGCGCCGAAGATGACGAGGATTTCGAGGAAGAAGACGACGAGGTGGAGGAGGAGGGCGACGAGGAACTCGACGAGGACTTCGACGACGATTTCGATGATGATTTCGACGACGAAGAGGACGACGACGTCGACGACGACTTCGACGATGATGATGACGACGATGTCTAGGGGCGGCGGAACGGACGGCCAAGGCGGCCCCACAAGCCGCACGGGGGGCGGGGGAGCGCGACCGGACTGGTCGCTTCTGCCCGCGGGGCTGAAGCGACGATAGTCCGAGTATGAACGACGATAACTCTCACCTGCCAACGACCAATACGCCTGCGGAACCGGACGCGGCCCAGGACGCGCGCCGCGCTGACCGCCGCGCCGAGCTCGACCGGCGCTCGGGGGTAGATCACCGCACGGGGGAGGACCGGCGCTCGAACTTCGATCGCCGGCGCGGGCCCGGACGGCGACGCACGGACTATCGCCGTGCGGCCGAAGAAGGGCAGATGAATGAGGAGCAGCTCGACTTTCTCAAGGCGGTAGACGAGTACAAGCGTGTGAACGACCGGCCTTTCCCGACGCTGACGGAAGTGCTGGACATTCTGCTGTACCTGGGCTACCGGAAAGTGGCGCCGGTGGGCGAATTCAAGCTGTGTAAGGGGCGTCAGAATCCGCTCCCGGGGCACGCCGAGGCGGATGACGACTTGGATGCGCTGCCGTAGGGTACGCGTGCAAGTGTAGTTCTTTAATGACTTTGCGCGACCCTGTGCCGCGCCAACGGTGGCGGTGGCAGTGGATGCCGGGGGTTTCGCAAGACCAGCGCGGGAGCGGTATCGCGGAGGCCTGGGCGACCGGGGCCGTGGGGCTCTTATTGTTAACTCAAACGAGTCAAGTGTTTGCGCGCCGGCCGCCGATAAAACATGGTGGCGAGTTCGAGCACGGTGAAATGAACGTCGTGCACTTTGAAAGGAAGAGTTTGTGAGCCGGGAAGCAGCAAAAGGCCCACGCGAGAGGACCGCGGCCGTCCGGCAGACCGCCCAACCCACAGGCCGGGCGGGAACGGCCGCACGTGTATTCGCGGTTCGGCGTGCGCTGGCGGCGGGGCAGTACGACCTGAGCCGCGGTATCGTGGCGGTCGTCGAGGGGCTGGTGCGCGAGTTGCATCCGCTGCCGCGGCAACGGCGGGCCTAGTCGCGTAGGGAGAGTGGGCGGGTCTGGTGGGCAAGTGGCGGGGGGCGGGGTGCTGCGCGGCGGGAGCGGGGCGGTTTGCACCTTGACAGCATCGCGCAATCCGCGTACGTTTTGGGGTTCTTAACGGATTCGGCCACCCTTGGCGGCGCTGCGGCGCCGCTTGATGTTCAGTCTGCGCCGGTGAGAGGCCGGCGCCGTCGGGAGAAGCGATGCTACCGGTTACGAAGAAGAGCAAGATGCGCAAGCGGACGCGGCGAGCCCACCACGCGCTGCGGGCCGTCCACCTGATCAGTTGTCCGCAGTGCGGCCAAGCCAAGCTACCGCACGCGGCGTGTACGAACTGCGGCTACGTCAATGCCCGCACACGGGTTAAGGTCGGCACCGAAGAGTCATAGGAGACGATTCAGTGCGGATCGGCATGGATGCGATGGGCGGCGACTTTGCGCCGCGGGAGATTATACAAGGTACGCGGGAAGGGCTGCGCTTCCTCGGTCCGCAGGACGAGGTGGTGCTGTACGGCCCGCAGGCGCGCATCGCGGCGGAGTGCAAGGAAATCGGTCTGGACGATCCGCGCGTGACGTTGGCGGATGCGCCGCAGGCGATCGCCATGGACGAGTCGCCGATCGATGCGTTGCGCCAGAAGCGAGAGTCGAGCATTGTGCTGATGGCCGCGGCAGCGGGTAAGGGCAAGCTGCACGCGGTGATCTCGGCGGGCAACACGGGTGCGTTCGCAGCGGCGTGCCAACTCAGGATCGGCCCGATCGAAGGGGTGAGTCGGCCGGGCATCGGGGTGGTGATGCCGACGTTTCATGGTCCGGTGGTGATTTGCGACGTGGGGGCGAACACGACGCCGAAGCCGCATCACCTGCACGAATACGCGATGATTGCGGCGCTGTATTCGCGGCTGATTCTGAAGGTGGCGGAACCCCGGGTGGGACTGATCTCGATCGGCGAGGAGGCCGGCAAGGGCAATCCGCTGGTGAAGGAGGCGGGCGCGCTGATCCGGGAGGACAAGGGGCTGCACTTTGTGGGGAACCTGGAAGGGCGGGACATTTTCGGGGGGGCCTGCGACGTGGCGGTGTGCGACGGATTCGTCGGCAACGTCATCTTGAAGCTGACCGAGGGTCTGGCCGAAGGGCTGTTCAAGACCATCGTGCACGAGATCAAGGAAGAGAGCCAGGAGCTGCTGCCGCGGTTCACGCCGATCGTGGAGCGCATCTGGAAGCGGCATGACTTCGCGGAGTATGGCGGCGCGCCGCTGCTGGGGCTCCGCGGCGTGGCGATCATCTGCCACGGACGCAGTGACCGCCGGGCCATCGCCAACGCACTGCGCGTGGCGGTTGAGCAGGTGCGTCTGGACCTGACAACCGCGATCACCCAGAAGCTGGGTGAGCCGCGCGGGTACACATCATGAGGCTGGGCTGGCCGGTCGAAATCGTCGGCACGGGCGCCTACCTGCCGACGCGGGTGGTCACCAACGAGGACCTGGCGCGGCAGGTGGAGACTTCGAACGAGTGGATCGTGCAGCGCACGGGCATTCGTGAACGGCGCTATGTCGGCCAGGGGGAATCCACGCTACTGATGGCCAAGCAGGCGTGCCAGGCCGCGCTGCGCAGCGCCGGTCTGACGGCCCAGGACATCGATGTGATTGTCTTTGCGACGATCACACCGGAGCATCAGTTGCCCGCCACGGGCTGCCTGCTGCAGGCGGAACTGGGCTGCCGCTGGATACCGGGGTACGACCTGGCGGCGGCGTGCAGCGGCTTCGTCTGGGCGTTCATCCACGGCGCGCAGCACCTGACGACGGGGCTGGCGAAGACGGTGCTGGTGGTGGGGGCGGAGACGCTCTCGAACATTACGGATCCCCAGGACCGCGGGACGTGCATTCTGTTCGGGGACGCGGCGGCGGCCGCGGTGCTGCGCGTGCCGGCCGACGGGCAGCGGCAGGTGTTGGCGGCGAATTGGGGCGCGGACGGGAACCGCGGACGGCTGATCTATATACCCGCCGGCGGCGCGCGGGAGCCGGCCTCGGTGCGGACCGTCAACGAGCGGCTGCACTACATGCGTATGCAGGGACGCGAGGTGTACAAGTTCGCGGTTACGCAGATGCAGCATGTGATTGAGCAGACGTGCGCGGATGCCGGCGTGGACGTGGACGAAGTGGCGCTGCTGATCCCGCACCAGTCGAATCTGCGGATCATCGAGTCGGCTGTTGACAAGGCCGGCATTCCGCTCGACAAGGTGGTGATCAACATCGATCGCTACGGCAATACGTCCGCGGCATCGGTGGCGGTGGCGCTACACGAAGCCCGCGCGAGCGGGCGGATCAAGTCCGGCGACCTGGTCATGCTGGTGGCATTCGGGGCCGGGCTGACCTGGGGTTCCGTCCTGCTGAGGGTCTAACATGACGAGCTTCGCCGCCATCTATCCAGGGCAGGGGGCCCAGCTCGTCGGGATGGGGCGCGACGTGGCCGCCGCGCACCCGGCGGCGGCGCAGACCTTTGCGCAGGCTGACGAGATTCTGGGCTTTGGGCTGTCGGCGCTGTGCTTCGAAGGTCCGGCGGAGCGGCTGGACGCGACGGACATTCAGCAGCCGGCGATTTTCACCACGAGCGTCGCGCTGTATCGCGCGGCCGTGGCGTGCGGGCGCGTGCCGGCGGACGCGTTCGTGGCGATGGGCGGGCTGAGCCTGGGCGAGTACACGGCGCTGCACCTGGCGGATGCGGTGTCGTTCGCGGACGCGCTGCGGCTGGTGGCGCGGCGCGGGCAGCTCATGCAGCAGGCGGCCCAGGCGAGCCGCGGCGGCATGGTCTCGCTGTTGGGGGCGGATGAGGAGAAGGCGCTGGCGCTATGTGAGCGCGTGGCCAGCAGTGGCCGCGTGCAGCCGGCCAATTTCAACTGCCCGGGCCAAATTGTGATTTCCGGTGACCTGGGCGCCTGCGAAGCGGCCGCGGCGGCCGCCGGTGAACTTGGACTGAAGGCGGTGCCGTTGAAAGTGGCGGGGGCGTTTCACAGCGAGCACATGCGGCCCGCGGCGGAAGGGCTGCGCGACGTGCTGGCGGCGACGGAGTTTCGCCCGCCGCGCGTGCGCGTGATCTCGAACGTGAACGCGCAGTATCACACCACGCCGGACGCGATGCGCGAAGCGCTGTACCGGCAGGTCGTCAGCCCGGTGCGCTGGCAGGCGTGCGTGGCGCGGCTGCTGGCGGACGGCTGCGGTGCGTTTTGGGAAATCGGCCCGAACCGCCACCTGACCGGCATGATGAAGAAGATCAGCCGCGCCACCCCGACGACGAACCTCAGCACGGCCGCAGACCTTGCGGCCGGTCACTGAACGGGAGATCCGTCATGTGTCTCAGCCTTGAGAAGCAGGTCGCGATCGTGACGGGGGGTTCCCGTGGGATTGGCGCGGCCATCTGCCAAAGGCTTGCGCAGCATGGTGCGACGGTGTTGGCGGCGGCGCGCAGCACGGAGCGGACGGCGGCGTGGGTCAAGGAAAGCGCGGCGGACTGCGCTGCACGGATCGTGCCGGTGGCGCTGGACGTGACGGACCGGGAAGCCGTGAACAAGCTGGTGGACGAGACCGAGGAGAAGTACGGTCGGCTGGACATTCTGGTGAACAACGCGGGGATCACGCGCGACGGGCTGCTGATGAGCATGGAAGACGAGCAGTTCGATGCGGTGCTGAACACGAATCTGCGGGCGGCGTTCCTGACGATGCGGGCGGTG
The DNA here is from genome assembly GCA_964523405.1 of uncultured Planctomycetales bacterium. GTDB lineage: Bacteria > Planctomycetota > Phycisphaerae > UBA1845 > Fen-1342 > CAZGAQ01. Next base: position 2,836 of record CAZGAQ010000064.1, on the reverse strand, counting down.
AGCCGGCACATGGTGCGGGCGCGGCGTGGGCGGATCATCAACATTGCGAGCGTGTCGGGGCTGATGGGAAATCCGGGGCAGGCGAACTACTCGGCGGCGAAGGCCGGGCTGATCGGGATGACCAAGGCGACGGCGAAGGAGCTGGCGCGGCGGGGTGTGACGTGCAACGCGGTGGCGCCGGGCTTCATCGAGACGGACATGACCAACGATCTGCCGGAGAAGCTGAAGGAGCAGGTCAGGCCGCTGATTCCGCTGCAGCGGTTCGGCAAGCCGGAGGAGATCGCGGGGGTGGTGGCGTTCCTGGCGAGCGCGGAGTCCGCGTACATCACCGGGCAGGTGTTCGTGGTGGACGGCGGGTTGCATATGTAGGCGTGTCCGGGGGGGGCGGGCCGAGCGGCTGACGCGAGCGGGGGAAATTGCCGATAGAGTATCGCTGAGGCGACCACTGGTTTATCGGACGCGGTACGCTACACTGCGCCCGGGCGCAGGTGTCTTGTCCTAAGCGGCTTATGCGCCAACCGGTTGCGCTCGGTTTACGGCTCTGCGGAGGTGACGAATGGCGGCCAAGCTCGCGCGGATCGGAGTACTGACGGGTGGCGGCGATTGTCCGGGGCTCAACGCGGTGATTCGCGTGGTGACGCGCGCGGCGATCTCGCAACTCGGCGTCGAGGTCATGGGTATCGAGGACGGTTTCCTCGGGCTGATTCGCAACCGCATGCGGCCGCTGACCAGCGACGACGTGTCGAACCTGCTGACGGCCGGCGGGACGATTTTGGGCACGAGCAACCGCGCGAACCCGGCGAAGTTCGCGACGGGCAAGAAGGCCGACGGCACGCCGATCTGGGAAGATGTGACCGACCGAGTCATCGAGCACATCGAAGAGAATCAGCTCGATGCGGTCGTGTGTATCGGGGGGGATGGCACGATGAGCGGCGCCTTGGGGCTGATCGAGCGCGGCGTGAAGTGCATCGGCGTGCCGAAGACGATTGATAACGACCTGATGTGTACGGAAGTGACGTTCGGTTTTGCGACGGCTGTCCAGACCGCGACCGAGTGCATCGACCGGGTCCACAGCACGGCCTCGAGTCACCATCGGATCATGCTCGTGGAGCTGATGGGGCGGAACGCGGGCTGGTTGGCGCTACATTCCGGGGTAGCCAGCGGATGCGATGTGATTCTGATCCCCGAGCTACCCTACGACATCGAGGTGATCGCGGAGGCGTGCGAGCGGCGCAGCCGGCGCGGCAAGGCGTTCACGCTGATCGCCGTGGCCGAGGGGGCGATGCCGCTCGGCGGGCAGCAGGTCATTGACAAGATCGTGCACGATAGTCCCGATCCGTATCGCCTTGGGGGAGTGAGCGCGGTGCTGTCGGAGCAACTGGCCGGGCTCACGCACCGGGAGACGCGGGCGACGATTCTGGGACACGTGCAGCGCGGCGGCACGCCGGTGGCGTACGATCGCGTGCTGGCGACGCGGTTCGGTTTTCATGCGGTGCGGCTACTGGCGGAGGAGAAATGGAACCACGTGGCGGTGATGCAGGGCGGCAAGGTCACGGACGTGCCGATCGAGTCGGTGGCCAACCGGCAGCGCAAGGTGCCGAGCGATGATCCGCTGATTGCGATGGCGCGCGCGGTGGGAACGTGCATGGGGGATAGCATGAACGGGAAGTAAATTCGTACTTCCGATCAGCGTGTGGCGCGGGCGGCGGCCGGCCGAGACAGGCGGGCTGGCCGCCCGTGATGCCAAGGTGGGGGGATGCCGGCGGAGCGCGTACGCGCAGACGGGCGGGCGCGTATAATCCCCGCGCCGCCCGGGCGGGCGGCACCTGGTGTAACTCGGAGTACCGCGGATGCCCGCGAACCTGTGCGAACACTGTACGGCGACGTGCTGTAACTACGTGGCGTTGCCCATCGAAACCCCGGAGACGAAGGCGGAGTTCGATGACGTGCGCTGGTATCTGATCCACGCGCACGTATCCGTGTTCGTCGAAGACGGGGACTGGTACATCTGCTTCCATACGCCCTGCCGGCATCTGCAGCCGGATCACCGCTGCGGGATTTACGCGACCCGGCCGCAGATTTGCCGCAAGTACACGACGGACAACTGCGATTATCACTCGGGCGACTACGGCTGGGAGCAGCACTTCACGGCCGCGGAGCATCTGGACGAGTACCTGCGCGCGCACCCGCCGCAGGCCCGCAAACGCAAAGGGGGCGGGAAGGCGAAGCCGCGGCGGGCGGGCGGGGCCGTGCATCTGAGCGCGCTGCGGCGGTGCGGGCCGGCCGTAGACCGGCAGGGAGTCGCGTTGCCGATTCTGCCGGAATAGCGGGACTGCGGATACGGACGCGATGAGGACATAACCGCGGCCGGTCGGCGAGGTGGCTCGCCGGCCGGCCGCTGGTTTGGTCGCACGTTGAGATCCGGCGCGGCTCAACGTCGGCCACGGGGGGCCGACGCTACGCTCCGGAGCCCGACGCGACTACGGGCAGTTCGTGTTCATCCGGGCGATGAACGGATCGATGTCACGCCAGTTCACCTGCCCATCGCCGTTCAGGTCCAGGTTCGCGAACGAGCAGGTCGGACCGGCTGGGAACAGCGCCGCCCAGCCCGACTGATTGTCGTTCTGCGCGGTGATCAGATAGTCAATATCCCGCCAGGTGATCGTACCGTCGCAGTTCGCGTCGCCGAGGCACACGGCCGGCGTCACGGTCAGCGTGGCCGCGTTGCTGGGCACGGCGCCGCAGCCGTTGGTGACCACGCAGTCGTAGCTGTCGGCATCACCCGCGGTGACGGCGTCGATGGTGTAGGTGCTGGCGGTGGCGCCGTCGATGTCGG
>CAZGAQ010000063.1:0-11001 GCA_964523405.1 uncultured Planctomycetales bacterium | reverse complement strand
AGGAGAGCACCATGCCAGCGAAGAAGAACGAGAAGACGCTGCCGATCGTCGAGCGAGCACTCGCCAATCGCATCGCCGCGCACCGGGCCGGCAACATCGGAGACGCGACCGAGGACGGCCGCAAGGCGGACCTGGCGGTCAAGGCCGCATACATCGCACTCAAGGCCCACGAGGACATGTCCTGGCTTCGCGACAAGCTCAACGAGGCGATCGGCCGGATCGAGAGCGCGGAGAACACGAAGGACGCCCACATGGCGCTGGTTTGGCTCCGCACCAGCCTGTGGGACGACATCCAGGCCGCCCTGACCAAGCTCGAGGCCTACGACGACCTGCTCGCCTGAAGCCGCCGAAACCCGTCGTGGCGGGTCGCCCGGGCGCTGGAGACCCGGGCCTGACGAGGCCAAACAAAGGAGACGGCCATGAAGAAGGACGAGATCAAGATCGGGCACACGTACAGCGCAAAGGTGAGCGACCGCATCGTGACGGTGCGGATCGACTCCACCAACAGCCACGGCGGCTGGAACGCCACGAACACCGCCACGGGCAAGCGCATCCGGATCAAGAGCGCGCAGCGCCTGCGGCGTGCGGTCGGCGAGGACGCGCCGGCGAACCGCCGGTCGAAGAAGGCCGCCGCGGAAGTCACGCCCGCCGATCAGGGCATCGCCGCCGCCCGGGCCGAGGCGGCAGAACCGCAGGTCAATCCCACGGTTGAGATCATTACCGGCCAGGCGGTTCCCGAGAAGAAAACCCGCACGCGCAAGCCCGCCGCCGAGCCCAAGACCAAGCGCGTCAGCGCGCTGGACGCTGCCGCCCAGGTCCTGGCCGAGGCGGGCCAGCCGATGCGAGCCAAAGAGATGATCGACACCATGGCGACCCAGGGCCTGTGGTCGAGCCCCAACGGCAAGACGCCCGAGGCCACACTGTACGCCGCGGTGCTGCGCGAAGTCCGGGACAAGGGCACGTCCGCGCGGTTTCGGAAGGTCGATCGCGGCCTGTTCGAATTCGCCGGGTAGCCCGGACAGCACACCCTGCGCCCCCTCACAGCGTCGGCTTTTCCGGCGCTGTCTCTTCGGCCTGAAAGCCCCCGTCGCCTCCGGGCACCCTGTTCACCAACCTCTTAGCACGCTCGGGCCCATTGGGAAACGACATGCCGTGCAGCACGAAGGTAGCCCGCAGGAGAGCTTGCGGTGATGTGATAGAATTGGACCCCAGTGGACGGCTCTGGCGACAACGGAGCGAGCCCGCCGAAGAGCTGGCCCGTCAGTTGGTTCAAACAACGCGGTGCAGGGAAGGCGTAATGTCAGACGAAACGCGGAATCCGATGCGGGCCGGGCATGCTTACCTTGAGAGCATCCAGAACGACCCCGCCGCGCAGGCGGCATGGCAACGGGTCCGAACACGCTTGCAGGCCGTCGGCGAGACCATGCGCTCCGCGATGGAACGGACGAATTCCGTGCCGGCCGCAGTCATCACGAACATGTCAGAGACGCTGCAACCCTACCGTGAGTTGGGGGCGGCGCTGGGCGCCGCAATAGGCGGCGGCAATTTCGAGCGGCTACGCGCGGTCGTTAGTGCATATCCCGGATTGAGACAGGCCGCAGATGACCTGGAACGGGCCGTGCGAGACTTGCAGCAGCGCAATCGGCGATCCCAGTCCGTGGTCGCACAGCGGGTGCAGGCAGCGCTGAGTGACCTGCCGGACGCTCTGGATATGCTCTCGCCGCCCGCGTTTGACGACCCCGCGTTCTGGTCATCGATAACGCCTGTCGGGGAGCAAGTCCGTGAGGCCGTTCGCGGCGCGATGCAGGAGCAGGCCAGCGAGAAGCGCAGCAAGATCAGCGTCGCGGACGTGACGGCGCAGCTTGAGCGGTACCGCGTAGCCGGCGGGCCGTACCTGGATCAGCGCACATTCAGCCGCCTGTGCGGGTGCCAGCCCTCAACGGTCAACAAGGCCATCCAAAAGAACGCTACGCTCCGGGCGTGGAAGGATGCGGCACGGAAGGCGAAGAAGCAGGGGGCAGCCCCACGGCGGGATGCACGCGATTTCGACATCGTGCTGGACCAAGCCGCCGCGAAGTCGGAGCAGCCAGTGATGGCGGACGAAATTGATGTCATCATGCAAAAGCTCCGGCGGCAGGCCGCTGGGAACCCCGAGTGGATCGGCACGCTTGAGGAGATGTCGCCGGACCAGCGCGCCCGGATCGCGCAGCTCTACGCCGACGGTGACTACGAACCGAGCGCCCTGGAGCAGGACACGCCGGCTGAGCGGCCCCGCAAAGTCAAGCGCCACGGGCGGGTTTGAGGCCGTTCGCGAAGTTGTTCGCGAACACCTTGTGACGCCATAAACCACATCCAGACAGGCAATTAGCTCTGTTCGCGCGAACGGCCGTCCTCCCCTGAGAAGTCGCCTCTCACGGGAGCACGTGCGATGCCGTCCACTGACGCCCCCCGACTGCGGACGCCAGGCGTCCTAGCCGAACTCCTCGGCGTTCCACTGCACCGCGTCGCTTACATCCTGCGCAGCCGTCGTCACATCCGCCCCGCAGCGCGAGCGGGCCGTCTGCGCCTCTACGACAACGAAGCGCTGGCCATGCTGCGTCACGAACTGAACGCCATCGACTCGCACCGCGCGAGGAGCGAGCGGTGAGCCCAGACCCGCCACCGACCGACATCGTCAGCGGATTTGCGCTGACCGTCGCCACGGCCGACCCATCGCCGGAGGCTGAAGCGCGCTGGGCGCAGCGCGCCGAGATTCTGGCCAATTGGTTGACGGGCGAGTGGCATCGGGCCCTGGAAGCGACTGCGGCCTGTTGCCGTGGCCGCGACGGCCGTGGTCGTCGGGAGGGACATCACGACGGAGCCAAGCTGATCTGACGCCCGCTTGTGGGCATAGCCCGCCGCCCAGACTGCTGGCCGGGCGGGCGGTGGGAGAACTCAAGGCAACGGTCAGCACGAAGGGTAATAGCGATGGATTGGTGTGCCGAGAACAGCAAGGACATGCAGCTCCTCGATCGGCTCCGTTTGGTCGCGCTGGACATCGGTATGGCCGCCGGAGACGTGGACTTGCTGGCCATGATTGAGGGACACAACGACCGTGCCGCTCTGGCGACGGCCCGGTTGCGAATTCTCGCCGCGGAGCGCCGGTGCCTGACCGACTTCGACGCCTGGCGTGAGCGGGATGCCGCGGAGCTAATGGCGGAACGGGCGCGGCTGCGGGGCGAAACCTGGGACGCGCTGCGGGAGCTGCGGCACGTCCTCGAGGAGCGCGAGGACGTTCTGGGCCAAATCGAGCAGCGCTTGCTGGAGCAGTATCGCGACGCCGATCAGCAACACGACCGGGCGGTCGCGACCGCGGAGCGGTGTTTGGCCAAAGAGCGCCGCGTCCTTCAGAAGGTCAACCCCTCCGCCGCCGGCAGCCACTTCGCGGAGCTCGTTGCTGACGACGAGTCGGTGCGCCAGGCCACCCGGGAGCAGGCTGCGGCCCACGAGGCCCTTACGGGGATTGTCGCAGCGCGGCGGAGCATCGTGACCGCGCTGAGCGACATCACAGCGCGGCAGCGCGCGCTGTTCATGGCACTCGTGACCTGAATATCGGTGTCCGCCTGGATGAGCGACGGTCAAATGCAATCTCAAACTCCGGTGGCGGTCTCCGGTCTGCCGCACCTGCATACGCAGTCAGGTGCGGTTCGAGACCTGCCGCTGAACGCGCTCCGCCCCTCACCGGAGAACGATCGGCTCTACCGCCCTGTTGACCCCGAAGACCCCTCACTCCTCGCGCTGGCCAAGAGCATCGCGCGTTTCGGGGTGAAGGAACCGCTCGTCGTCACACGCGATCGGTGGATTCTCAGTGGGCACCGCCGGTACGCGGCCGCCGTTCTAGCGGGTATGGAGCGCGTGCCGTGTCGGATTGAGCCGCTCCGTCGCAGCGACTCTCTCGACCAGTTCGTTCGGCTGTTGCGTGAATACAACCGCCAGCGGACCAAGTCGCTGGACGAGCAGCTCCGGGAGGAGGTGGTCTCCCTCGATCCGCAAGCAGCCCACCAGGCACTCGTGGAGCACCGCCGCCGAAAGTCGGACAAGACCGACTTTTCGGCGCTCACCCCGGTGCAATTGTCCGGCACGCGACGGCGCAAGGGCATCAGCCAAGCGAAGGGGTCGATGCTGGCGGCGGTGCAGCGGATTCTCGGAGAGCGGGCGGAGTTCTGGCCACTGAGCGACCGCTCGGTTCATTACGCACTGCTCAACAATCCGGCGCTGCGCCACGCCGCCAAGCCCGACTCGGCGTATGCGAACGATCGGGCCAGCTATCAAGATCTGACGGATCTGCTGACCCGGGCGCGTCTAACGGGACAGATCCCGTGGGAGGCCATCGCCGATGAGACCCGACCGGTCGTCACCTGGCAGGCCGATCCCAATGTTCAGGCGTTTCTGCGGCGAGAGTTGGACGGGCTCTTCCAAGGCTACTGGCGTAATTACCAGCGCAGCCAAGCCAACCACATCGAGATTGTCGCCGAGAAACTGACAGTCCGCGGCATCGTGGAGCCGGTCGCTCAGGATTACTGCGTCCCGCTCACCATCGGCCGCGGCTATTGCAGCATCGGGCCGCGACGCGATCTGGCTGAGCGCTATCGCCGTAGCGGTCGCGAGAAACTGATTGTCCTGCTGCTGTCGGACTTCGACCCGGACGGCGAGAACATCGCCGCCTCGTTCGCACGCTCGCTGCGTGACGACTTCGGCATCGACCAGGTGACGGCCGTCAAGGTAGCGCTGACGGCCGAGCAGGTGCGCGCGCTGGGGCTGCCGCCACAGATGAAGGCCAAGTCGGGGGCATCAACGTACGCGAAGTTCACGGCGGAGCACGGCGAGGACGTGTTCGAGTTGGAAGCGCTGCCGCCAGCCGAGTTGCAGCGGCTGTTGCGGGAAGCACTGGATGCCGTCATCGACCACGACGCGTTCCAGGCCGAGATTGAAGCCGAGCGCTCGGAGGCCGCGTTCCTCGAGGGCGTGCGGCAGCGCGTCCGGCGCGCTCTAGCCAAGGACATCGTCGAGGACGATGCATGAACGGGCGCATCCGTGAGTACACGCGCGAGAAATGCCCGATCTGCGGGCACCGCGACTGGTGCGGCCGCCGCGAGGACGGGCTGGTGCTCTGCCGACGCCCGCCGACGCCGCGCGAGGTGTCCGGCTTCTCATTCAAGGGTATGGCCAAGGACGGGACGACCGGCATGTACGTCGAGGTCGGGCGGGAGCACGTGCGCCCACGGGCTGCGCGTCCCGCTGGTGATGCGCGGGGCGCCGAAGTGGCGCACGCGGACGGCCCTCCGCCGGAAGTGTCACCAGCATCTATTGAGTTGCGTTCCGTCGACAGGGTCGACCCCCAGTGGCTGACTGAGAATTACCCGCGCCTCGTCGCCAACCTCACCGCTGAGCGCCGAGTCGAACTGGCTGCGGCGCTTGGGTTGCCCACTTCTCCACTCGACTCGGTCCTGGTCGGCTGGTGGCCGGAGCGTCGCTGGTGGAATCCGGAAACCCAACAACACGAGGGCGAGCCTGGATGTTGGACGTTTCCGGAGCACGATGCACACGGCCGGATCAACGGCCTCGGACTGCGCTGGCCAACCGGGCGTAAAGGCCAGATGGCAGGCGGCCGGCGGGGGCTGATCCTACCGCAGGGCTGGCGCGAGCTCGCTGATCCAGTGTTGGTCGTCGAGGGCCCCTCGGATGTCGTTGCCGGGCGCGCCATCGGCCTCAATGTCATCGGCCGTCCCAGCAACAGCGGCGGCGCGGAACTGCTTACGCACCTCTGCCGGGACCGCCGCGTGATGGTCCTGGGTGAGAACGACCGCAAGTCGGATGGTCGTTGGCCCGGCAGGGAGGGTGCAGAGGCCGTTGCCGAGAAGCTCTCTACGGTATGGGAGCGCCCGGTACCGGTCGCGCTGCCGCCCGATGCGGCGAAGGACCTGCGCGCGTGGGTCACATCGCGTTTGTCCACGACCGACACGTGTGACCCCGCCGATCTCGGCGATGAGTTCCTGAAGGCAATCGCGCCGCCGGCATTTCTGCTGCATGCGGGGCCGCGCGCCCGCCGGGGCGGCAAGGTCGCGGTGCGGGTGTTCCGCTGGGACGCTCCCATCGACGCCGGCCCGCTGTTCACCGACAAGTTCGATCTGGACAGTGCCCGGGCGCGACAGAAGTTCGCGGCGGCCGTGCACGAGCTTGAACCGGCCGCGGATGTTGCTGCGCTCGAGAATCAACTGCTGACGTTCGAGGTGCCGGAACTGGCAACTGCGAAGCGATCAGCCACAACCGCCGCGTCACAGGCCACACCGACCGAATATCCTCCATCCGCCATCTCCACGGGCACCCGTCCGCAGATCCAGGGCAACGAGCGGCAGCTGCGCGACATCCGCCACGATGCGCTGGCGGCACTGCTGGCTGCCAACGACCCGCCGCATCTGTTTCGCCGCGCCGGCGGTGTCGCCCGCATCGCGCTTGTCCAGGACAATGGGGATACGGCCGTCCCGCGCATTCAGCAGCTGGATGCCAACGCCCTGCGCGGCGAACTGACCAACGCGGCCGACTGGTTAACGCTGCACCACAGCAAGCAGGGCGACTTCCTGGCACCGGACCTGCCGCCGCTGGCGGTGGCCCACGACATCCTCGGGCTGCGCACGGTCGAGCTGCCGCCGCTGATCAGCGTGATCACCTGTCCCGCCTTCACGCCCGACGGCGGCCTGATCACGGCCGACGGCTACGACGCGGCGAGCGCGCTCTGGCATCACCGCACACTGGACCACCTGCCCGACATCGCCGACCAGCCGACCGAGGCGGACATCGGAGACGCCCGGGAAGCCCTGCACGAGATCATCACCGACTTCCCGTTCGTCGACGACGCCAGCCGGGCGAACACGATCGCCTTGCTGCTCTTGCCGTTCGTGCGGCCGCTGATCGATGGCCCCACGCCGCTGCACGCGGCTGACGCGCCCACACCCGGGACCGGGAAGGGGCTGCTGGTGCAGGCCGTTTTGTGGCCCGCGCTCGGCTACAGCCTGGACATCCGCAGTGGGGCGCGCGATGCGGACGAGTGGCGCAAGCGGATCACCTCGGAGCTGGTCGCCGGCAAGGTGGTCATCGGCTTTGACAACGCGACCACACGGCTGGACTCCGAGCACCTGGCCGCCGTGCTGACCGCCACGTCGTGGACCGACCGCGTGCTGGGGCAGACGCAGGTCATCACCACGCCGAATCGCGCCACCTGGATCTGCACCGGCAACAACCTGGCGTTCAGCAAGGAGCTCGCCCGCCGCGTGATCTGGATCCGGCTCGACGCCAAGGTCGAGGCGCCCGAGCAGCGTAGCGGATTTCGCCATTCCAACCTGATCGGGCACGTTCGGAAGCAGCGTAGCGCGCTGGTGGCGGCAGCGCTGACACTATGCCGAGCATGGCTCGCCGCGGGCCGACCGCCCGGTCCGCAGATCATGGGCAGCTTCGAATCGTACACCGCGACGCTGGGCGGCATCCTCGCCGTAGCCGGGATCGACGGCTTCCTTGCCAATGCCGACCAGCTGCGGCGTCAAGCCGACACCGAGACTTCCGAGTGGCGGGCCTTCATCGGGGCATGGTGGGACCGCTGGCGGGATGCCTGGGTGGGCGTGAGCGAACTGTCCGAGCTGCTGTGGCAGGACGAACAGCGGTCGGATTTGTTGCCGGCGGTGGTGCGCAGCGACAAGCCACGCGGCGCGGTAACGCAACTGGGCATGCGCCTCTCCGCCAAACGCGATTGCATCATCGGCGGCTGGCGGGTGACCGTCGGCGAGAAGCCGGATCGGGCCGGTCGCCTCGCCTACCGCCTCGCGCAGACCTCGGGTGAGCCGCCGGACAAGGTCTGCGCGAGGTCTGCGCCCAGGTCTGCAGCGCCAACTCACTGTGATAACAGTACTTGCAATCCGGCGCAGACCTTTGCAGACCTTTCGGGCAATACTCTTACACACACGTGCGCAAATAACGCGCGCGTGTGTACGCAGCGCGCATCATTTTCCCACCCAGAAACCCCGGGGATGGGAAAAAGGTCTGCAAAGGTCTGCGCGCCGCCGCAAACCACTTCCGGGGAAGAGCTTACGGCCGCAGACCTCAGCGCATACCTCGCGCAGACCTTGGACTCGGGCCGGGAAAGGTCTGCAGACCTGACGAACGTCCAGCCCCGCGTGAGGTGGCTGACCAACCCCACTTCTGACGTTCCCGCCACGGTCGCCCAACTTGCCGCCCCGCGCGACGGCTGGAGCCCGACCGCTTGGCACGACCGCATGAAGCAACTCGCTGACCGCTGCGAGGACCTGCATCCCGAACGGGCCGCCGAGCTACGGATGGCTGCCGCGGCCATGATCCCCCCAACACACGGAGGTGATGAACATGTTGCCGGAGACAACTGACGCCGTCTTGCGTGCGCTCGCCGCGAGCTACATCCCGCTCGCCGCTGATATCTGTGGCGACGCTCCGCGTCTGCTCTGTCCCATCTGCCACGATGACTACGTGCACCCCACGGCGGTGCGCATCCTGCCGCCCGGCCGCGCGCCCGGCTTGCTCGCCGTCACTTCGGACGGCGTGGTCATCGACCCAAGTGTCCGGCCGACTGGCCGTGGCGTGGTCATCACGCTGACGTTCGTCGGCGAATGCGGGCACACGTTCAGCTATGAGTTCGCCTTCCACAAGGGGCAGACCTTCGTACGACGGCTTTTCGGGCGTGACATCGGTCTCGACGAAACACCGGACACGATCTGGCGGAACTGAGGCACGGCCGCGCGGCATAGGTACTTCCGGGCGAATGAACGAGTCTTGGGCCGCCGAACGAGCCACCAGTGCCATGAGAGTTTGTTTACTGCGGCGTTCAATCATCCGTAACGGCTCACGGGGAGCGGGACTGCCATGTTCCTGACCCGCGGCATGCTGCTGGAGGCCACTTGGCGACGCTTGGGCGACAGCCGCGGCTGCTACCGCCGTTTGTGCCGCGTGTGCGACGACGTGTTCTTCGCCAGTCGGCCCGAGGCCCGCTACTGCCGGGCGGCCTGTCGCCAGCGGGCCTACCGACAGCGGCTGAAGTTCCGCCGCGAATCGGCCTTGATCACGGTACCGAGTTGAGCCCTGATGGTGACCGCGGGCCCGGCCCGCGTGAGCGAAAGGAGTGATGCCAGTGCGAACCGCAACCGCCCGCCACGTGATCCCGGCCACGGCCCCGGTGACCATCCCCGCCGTCGCCTACCTGCGGCGCTCGACCGACCGCCAGGAGCAGAGCATCGGGGACCAGCGCAGCGAGATCGCCCGCTGGGCCGCCGAGCACGGGTACGGCATCGTCCGCGAGTACGTGGACGACGCGATCAGCGGCACCTCGGCCGACAAGCGGCCCGGGTTCCAGCGGATGATCGCGGACGCCCAGCGCGGCCTGTTCATGGCCGTGATCGTCTGGAACAGCGACCGTTTCAGCCGCGGCGACGTGACGGAGACCGAGCATTACCGCTACATCCTGCGGAAGGCCGGCGCGACGCTGCTGTCGGTCACGGAGGACTACCTGGCCCGCGAGGGCATCGACGGCGACGTGCTGCGGACCGTGAAGCAGTTCCAGAACCGGCAGTACTCGATCAGCCTGTCGCAGAACACGCTGCGCGGTCAGATCAGCGCGGTGCTGGGCGAGTCCGACCCGGGCCGAACGGCTCCGTACGGGTACGATCGTGAGATCATCGCCCCGGACGGGTCGCTGATCTTCCGCATCCGCTTCAACCCGGGTCGCGTACGCGAGGTCTACGACAAGGACGGCAGGCTGCAGGCCCGCTACGCCAAGGGGCAGGCATTCGCCAAGCCCGGCCGTGAGTGCCGCGCCCGCCTCGTGTTGTCCGATCCGAAGCGAGTGAAGGTGGTCAAGCAGATCTACCGGATGTGCCTCGATGGCGTGGGCTTCGCTTCGATCGCCGCCGATCTCAATGCCCGCGGCATTCCAGCGCCGTGCCACGATGTCTGGAACTTCACGACCATCAAGTCGCTGCTGGAGAACCCGACGTACCGCGGTGACCTGGTCTGGAACCGCCGGTCCGAGGCGAAGTTCTACCGCGTACGGAACGGCCGGGCCGAACAGCGCCAGCGCCAGGGCCACGAGACCAAGGTCATCAAGACGCCGAAGGAGGACTGGGTCGTCGTACGAGGCGCTGTGCCCGCGATCATCAGCGCCGCGGATTGGGACAAGGCCCAGGAGATGGTCCGAGAGCGCGCGAGCAAGCGCGGCGGCGCCGGCCACCGCAATCGCCGCTGGCTGCTCACCGGCGTGCTCATCTGCGGTGACTGCGGGCACAAGTACTGGGGCGATCCGCGGCACAAAGGGCGGCGGTCAGGCCGGACGCCCGTGATCACGAGCTACTACAGCTGCGCCGGGCGGCGTTCGCATGGAACGACGACCTGCAAGGCGCCGTCCGGGCTCCGAGCCGAGCAGCTCGAGGCGTGGGTGCTCGCGAAGCTCCAGAGCATTGTCCTGGCCGACGAGGACACGCTTGAGACGGCCATCGAGCGCTTCGCGGCGGCGGCCACGCAGCAGCAATCGAGCAAACCGGACACGGATCGCGTCTCGCGGGAACTGCAGCAGATCAACGACACCGTCGCGGCGCTGACCATGAACATCGATCCCGCCAACCTCGTGCTGCTCAACGACCGCCTGACGCAGCTCCGGAAGCGCAGGGATGCGCTTGAGGAGGAACTCCGCGGCGCTGAACGATCCAGCGGCAGTGTCGACGTCGCCGCGCTGCGGAAATGGGCGCGGGAGCGGCTGGCCGGGCTCCGCGAAGCGATGGCCGGCGCCCGCAACGACCGCACGCGCGAGGTGATCGCCAGCTACATCGAGCGGATCACCGTCTGGCCCTCACAGAAGCGCGGCGAAATGCTGCTGAACCCCGCCGCCGGCCCGCTCTGGAAACAAAGCGACCGCCCAAGCAGGCGGTCGCGGGTAAACCGTATCGGGGCGAC
>CAZGAQ010000062.1:0-12206 GCA_964523405.1 uncultured Planctomycetales bacterium | reverse complement strand
AAGTCGGAGTGACAGGATTTGAACCTGCGACCTCTTGGTCCCGAACCAAGCGCTCTAGCCAGGCTGAGCTACACTCCGGGCGATCCCGCGATCGAGCGCGGGCCCTGTATCGTACCACATCCGAACGGCGAAGCAAGGGCGGCCGGGGAGGGGCGGGCGAAAACCGGGCGGGCGGGCCCAGGGGGGCGTGGCGGGCGTCCGATAGTTGCCGGGGGGAGCCAAGCAGGACGCTGTCGGGCGGCACACGCCACGGATCAAGACCGACCGGAGGTCGGTCCCCCATCGTCACGTCGCCCCCCCTACCGTTCGCTAATCCCCGCCGATCATCTTGCCCAGGCCGCCGAGGATGCTGCCTTCGCCGGTTTGCTTGCCCGTGACGCCGCCGGTGGCGTGGATGCGGTCGGCGAGGCGGACGAACGGCAGCGATTGCAGCCAGATTTCACCGGGGCCGCGCAGCGTGGCGAAAAACAGGCCTTCGCCGCCGAACAGCGTGTTCTTGATGCCGCCGACGAACTGGATGTCATACTCGACGGAGGGCTGGAAGGCGACGATGCAGCCGGTGTCGACCTTGAGCGTCTCGCCCGGGGCGAGCTGGCGGCGATAGAGCGTGCCGCCGGCGTGGACGAAGGCGAGGCCGTCGCCGGTGAGGCGTTGCAGGATGAAGCCTTCGCCGCCGAAGAGGCCGGCGCCGAGGCGTTTGGTGAACGCGATGCCGATGCTCACGCCGCGGGCGGCGCAGAGGAACGAGTTCTTCTGGCAGAGGAGCTCGCCACCGAGCTGGCTGAGATCCATCGGCACGATCTTGCCGGGATACGGCGCGGCGAACGCGGCCTGCTGCTTGCCGGGGCCCTGCGAGGTGAAGGTCGTCATGAAGAGCGACTCGCCGGTGAGCACGCGTTTGCCGGCGGCGAAGACTTTGCCGAGCAGGCCGGTGTCTTGCGCGCTGGGGTCGCCGAGCTTCGTCTCCATCTGGATACCCGACGTCATGTACATCATGGCGCCGGCTTCGGCGACGACCATTTCGCCGGGGTCGAGCTCGATCTCGACGAACTGCATGTCGTCGCCGGTAATGCGATAGTCGATCTCGTCGCTGCGCCGGCCACGCTGCGGAATCGGTGGGCGCACCGCGCTGGTGTCGTCGGGGGTGCGCAGGCCGGGGATGTGGCGGGCCGCGGTCCAGGCGCTGAGGCCGGGGCCGAAGACGAGGGTTTCGCCGCCTTGGAGGCGCGGCAGTTTGGCGGCGAGCTCAGCGAGGCCCAGGGGTCCGACCGCTTGTCCGCCGTCCGCGTAGAACCATTCGGCTCCGGCCATGGGGTGCTCCTTGGTGCGTGGCGTCGCGCGCCGCCGCCTCGTTCTCAACGTCGGCTGTCCCTCCCATTTGTTCGGGACACGCTGGGGGCCGACGTTACGTCCTGATTCACCTATGCAAGCGGGCACCGTGCCTGACGGCGCGGCGCCCGCGGTTGGTTCACTACCCGGTCATGGTCCCGCGCCGTGCAGTTTGCGTGCGGGGCGTCCCGGCGGCCGTCACTTCAGCGGCGGCTCTGCGGCCGGCGGCGGCACATACGCCTTGGGCGGTGGGACCGTCTCGACGGGCACAGGGGCGGGGGGGGGCATCGGCTGGCGACGCTCCGGAAGCTGCGGCAGCGGTTCGAGCGGCATCGGCTCCTCGGCGACCACGTGCGTCAGCGGGCGACGGATGATCTGGTTGCCGCCGACCTCCGTGGCCCGGAACAGCAGGTTCTCCGGCACACTGACGACGTTCCCGTTGCCCCAGAACTCGATCCGGTTCAACGTCACGCCCTCTTCCACAGTCGCGGTGTTGTTGTCGCCGATGATGGACAGCTTCCAGATGCGCGAGCCACGCTGGATGGTCACGTTATTGCCGCGGCCGGTGATGCCCAGGTCCCCGTAGAACTGGGCCGCCCGCACGCTGCTATTGCCGACGACCGCGTTGGTTGCGCAACCGGTACTCGCCCACAGCAACCCCAACATCCATGTTCCGAGCACAATCCTTTTCATGCCCTATCCTCGCTGAAGAAGACTATTGATCGCTTGTGCCGTTCCAGCACCGCGCCAAGCCTGCGCCCGCAGTGTACCTCGCGCCGGCCTGTCAAGCCAGTCCACCCCGCGACGGCTGGCCTACTTCGCCGACGACCCCGCCACGGTCGCCACTTCCCCAGCCTGCAGTCGCCGCAGCGTCCGCCTCCGCAGCTGCGTCAGCGGGCGGGCAATCAGCCGATGCAGCCGAATCCAGACGCTCAACCGCTCCAGCGCGGCCGCCTCAGCCGGCGTCAGGAGGTCCGGACGCAAGCGCCGCTTGTGCTTCAGCGCGTGGTACACATCCGCGTGCTGAAAGCGCTGCAGAACCCAGCGACAGGGACCCCGCGCCCCCCACCGCCCGCGCGGCACGCTGAGCGAAATCTGGAAGTCGATCAGGTACGGACGGCCATCATCCCCGACGAGGATATTCTGCCGCTTGTTGAGATCCACATAGGCGATGCCGCGGCGATGCAGCTCTTCCAGCAGCGCCAGCAACTCGTCGAAGAACTGATCTGACACGGCCTCCTTGCGGCCGAGCGGGTGACCCGGGACGAAGGCATGCAGAAAGCCGGTCGCGCCGACGGGGCCAATCAGTCGCGGGACACCTGGGAGGTCCTGCAACCGCTCGTAGAAGCCGATCTCACGATGCCCGAGGAACCGCCCGCTCCAGTCCATCGGGATCGAGAACAACTCGTTCGTCCGGCCCATCTTCAGCACGGCCAGATCACCGGCTGGCCCGCGGTACAGGCCGGTCGCCGCGAAGAAGTCGTGCTTGAAGGTTTCGACGCGGGTGTACGTGCCGCCGCGGCAACGCACGCTGGCGGGCAGCTCGGCCCCGGGCAACGCGAAGAGCCACGGGTGGCGGAGACGGAGTTCCGGTTTGCGCGGCGCGGCATTCACGCGGGGAGTATACCGCTGGCGAGCGCAGGCTACACGTGCGGAGCCGCGGCGCGCCGTAGCCGCAGAGACTGCGCTACACGCCGCTGAACCGCGGAGAGGCGCTACAGCCGCGCGCGGCCCGACGCCATCTGGGTCGCGTCGCGATCGTGCCGTCGGCCGAGACGTGCAGCCGTTTGCGGCCAATGCCGGGCGGGACCCGGCACAGCTCACCGCGCGCGGCGCGGCGCAAGGTCCGAGTCGTTTGGTAGGAAAAAGTTCGGGTTTTCCCTGAAAAACCCCATTAAAAGGCGTGCGGCACCCTGTGGGTATTGGCGCGGTCTGAGGGTGCCGCAGCGAGTGGAAGCAAGTTGTTGTCTCGAAAGCACTTAGGCTTTCGATTGCGATCAGTGAAGAACTTGCGATTCTCCACCACGTTTAGTATAACAACGCCCCCGCGACTTTCAACACACACCGCGCACGATTCTGACGAATGTGCGATTTTCTCCTCACGGCGCCGGCCGCGAGTCCGATAGCTCGCGCTTCAGCCGCTCCACCAACCCTGCGTGCGGCGAGTCCGGCCGCTCCGCGATGAACCGGTCCAACATCTCGATGGCCGCCTTCTGAGCCGCGGGCCCAAAGTCCCCGATCAGCCAGATCGCCGCCACAGCGATCACCGCCTCGGCCGGCAACTGCCGCCGGCCAACCTGGAGTTGGATGGACGCGGACGCCCGTTCGAACTCGCGGGCCCGGTGGACCGGCGTCCCGGTCCTTGCCCGGCGAATCCACTCCACAGCCGCTTCGACATTCCCAGTGCGCAACTCCGTCATCATCATGGCAAAGCAGCCAAACGGGCTGTTCGGCTCCCGCTCCAGCAGCGCCGTGGCGGTCGGTACCGTGGCCGGGTCGGCTGCCAGCGCCAGCGACCACGCCAGATACGCCGCGAAAGCACGCTCGTCCGGCAGCTTCTGCAGGGCGTCCTGCCACGCGATCACCGCCTCGCCAGGTTTGTCGATCTGCTGGCAAACCTCGTGGAACCCGCGCAGCGCCCAATAGTTGGCCGGCAGGTCCTTCAGGACAGCCGCGTACACCATCCCGGCCTCGTTCCAGTGATGGCTCCGCAGGTGGTACTCCGCCAGCACGAGCCCCGCCCGCACATTCGACGGGTCCGCTTCCAGCACTTCCCGGACGAGCCGGAACCCCTCGTCGCCACGCCCGTACCGGATTTGGCACAGTGCCAGCCCCACTTTGGCCGGCAGCGGCGCCACCCCCGTCTCCCACGCCAGGTCGAACCGCTTGCAGGCGTCGAGGTCCCGATCCAAATCGAACAGCAGGAGCGTGCCGTAGTCCGTATAGTGGGCCGCCCGCGTCTGCGGGTTGTCCGGCAGAAGCTGCTCGCACCGGTCGTAAGCCGCTACTGCATCGTCGAGTCGCCGGACCGCCTGGTAAGCGTGCGCCAGCCGCTTCCAGGTCATGAACTCGTCGGGCAATAGCGCCCGGGCCTGCTCGGCCTGGGCCAGCGACGCCTCGGCCGCACCCGCCATGAGGAGGCGGTACGACAGCCGCCGATGGAACAGGCCGCGATCCTCCGGGCCCGGGAAGTACGCCGCAAGGTCCGGCACCGCGGCGGCGGCCGTAAGCGTGTCCACCTCGCGCCCGGTAAACAGGGCATATTGATTGGTGCCGGCCGGCAGACGAGACTGCTCATCTTGCGGCAGCGGGTGATTACGGGCGTAGTCATAGGCAGCCGCCAACGCTTCCTGGGCCCGGGGATCGCCCGGATAGAGCTCGACCAACCGCACGGCCCGGCGGATCGTGTTGCGGGCTAGGCGCGTCTGCGGCAGATCCAGAATCAGCAGGATCAACGCCGGCACCATCCCCACCGCTACAACCGATCTGGTCACGCGAAGCGGACTCGTCGCCAGGCGTCGCACCACCAGCACGCCCACGACCAGCAGCACACCGATCATCGGCTGGTAGAAGTAGCGGTCGACAGCCGCCGCCACGCGTGCCCCCACCAGCCCAATCACCGGCAGCAGCAGCGCCCAGCACCAGACCCACCCCAGGCTGATCCAGCGCGTCTCGGCGCGGCGCCAGGCCCGGACACCGTGCCACAGGCTGACGGCCGTCAAGACTACGCCGGTCCATACGAGCGGGTGCCCCCAACCGGTACGCGGATCGGGGGGATACCAGAACGCGATCCACAGCGGGGCGATCATGTTGCGGAAATACATCCAGACTGCAAACGCGCTGCGGCTGAGCGGGCTACCGAAAAGGGCCACCGAGGCATCATCCATCATCCCCGCTTGCCGGCTGGTCCACAGCGTCAGGCCGGCGAAGAAGACGCACATCAGACCGATCAGCCATACCCGCCACGATGCCAGCGCGCTACGCCAGCCGCGGCACGTGGCCTCCAGCACGAGTGCCACGAGCACCCAGCCGACGATCGGCTTGCTCACCATCGCCAACAGCAGCGCCGCCAGCGCGCCGAGCGCGTAGCCGATACGCCCGCCGGTATGCCTCGGCGTCCCGCCGGTCGGCAGTGCCCGTAGATATAGCCCCAGCGCCACCAGTGAGAACAGTGCCGAGAGCAGGTGCGTCCGCCCCATGTCGCTGGCGTAGGTCGTCACGAACATCGGATGCAGCGACCAGAGCAGTGCCAGAAGCCACGCGATCCAGACGCCGCGCCCCCCCGCGTGCGGCGCCGCCCGCCCGATTGCCAGCGTGAGCACCCACCACACCAGTAGGCCGTTGCACGCATGCAGGAGTGTGTCCGTCCTCCGGAAACTCGTCACATCGCCGCCCGTCAGGGCCCACTCGAGCGCGTAGCTGGCGACCGGAATCGGTTGGTACAGGTCATCGTGGATCTTCGTGGCGATGCGCGCCAGCCGCGCGCCCAGCGTCAGGTCCGTGCCGCCCTCAGCCGCAGGATTCACATCCGGGTTGCGCACGATGAAGACAAACTCATCGCCCTGAATCCACGGCGCATTCAGCGCCGGCGATCCCGCCACCAGGACCGCCACGACCAGCAGCGCCCCCAGGCCCGCCAGCAGCAACTTCGCCAGCGGCGCAGCATCAACCACCTGAGGTGCCGGGCCCACGTCGGTACCTCCCACACTGGACTCGTGACGTTCATCCACCACGCTCATGCGCGCTTTATCGCAGGTTGCCGACAGGCCTGCAAGCGTCGCGCACGGGACATCCTGCCCGTCCGCGCCCGCCGCCCCGCGCACGGGAATCCGGAATTCTCTTGTGCCCCCTGCCACCAGGGGCTACAGTGCGCCGGCCTTCCTGGATGAGCCGGCCGCGCCCGCCCACCCGACCGGCCCCGAAACTCCCGGGCCAACTTGGATGACGCATGAACATCTTGCTCGTATCTCCGGCCACGCCGGATACGTTCTGGAGCTTCCGACACGTCCTGCCGTTCGTCTCGCGCAAGGCCGCTTTTCCGCCCCTCGGGCTGCTGACGGTAGCCGGGATGCTGCCGACCGAGTGGAAGCTGCGCCTGGTCGATCTGAACGTGCGCCGGTTGAGCGATGCCGATGTGATGTGGGCCGACTACGTGCTGGTTTCGGCGATGCTCGTGCAGGAGGCGTCGGCGCGCGAGGTACTCGCCCGCTGCAGCGCGCACGGTAAGACGGTGATCGCCGGTGGCCCGCTGTTCACGACGGGGCATGCGCGCTTCGCCGCCGAGCCGAACGCGACCGAGGGCGCCACGGCGCCGGCCGGTCGGATTCACATGGTGCTCGGGGAAGCCGAGGACATCGTGCCGCAGCTCATCGCGGACATGCGCCGCGGACAACTCGCACCGCTGTATGACGGTAACACGCGGCCGGACCTGCGGGGGACGCCCGCCCCGCGCTGGGATCTGGTCGCGATGCGCGATTACGCGACCATGGCCGTGCAGTTCTCGCGCGGCTGCCCCTTCAACTGCGAGTTCTGCGACATCGTGGCGCTGTACGGGCGGGTCCCGCGGCTGAAGAGCCCGCCGCAACTGATCGCCGAGCTGGACGCGCTGCTGGCGCGCGGCTGGGCCGGCCCGGTCTTCATCGTGGATGACAACTTCATCGGGCACCGCCCGAACGCGAAAGCCCTGTTGCGCGCCCTCGTCGCCTGGCGCGAGCAGCGGCGCGTTACCATCGCATTCCTGACGGAAGCGTCGGTCAACCTCGCGGACGACCCGGAGCTGCTCGAGCTGATGGTGGCCGCCGGCTTCAAGAAGGTCTTTATCGGGCTGGAAACGCCCGAGGAAGCCAGCCTCGCGGAATGCGCCAAGAACCAGAACACGCATCGCGACCTGCTGGAAGCGGTGCGCAAGATCCAGCATGCCGGCCTCGAGGTGATGGGCGGGTTCATTGTGGGCTTCGACAACGACCCGAGCGACATCTGCGAGCGGCAGGATCATTTCATCCAGTCCGCGGGAATCGTGACCGCGATGGTTGGCCTGCTTAACGCCCTGCCGCAGACGCGCCTGTTTGCCCGTCTGCAGGAAGAGGGCCGCATCCTGCGGGCCAGCACGGGCAACAACCTGGACGCGGTGCTGAACTTCGTGCCGCGTCTGGATCGCGATCGGCTGCTGGCGGGCTATCGCGCGCTCGTGAAGAGGCTGTATGCGCCGCGCGCGTACTACGCACGGACGCTCACGTTTCTGGCGAACTACCGGACGCGCGGACCGCGCGTGCGGCGTCCCTGGAGCGATTTTCGCGCCTTCTTCCACTCGCTGTGGGTCATGGGGGTCTGGACACGCGGCCGGCGGGAATACTGGAAATTTGTCGTCCGCTCGCTGCTGCAGCACCCGCGCAAGTTTGGGGAGGCGATGCAACTGGCGATCATGGGGTACCACTTCCGCCGCATCGCGGCGCAGTTGTAGCCCCTTGCTGCGATCCGCAAGTCACGGGCCCGGCGCACGCGGAGGGCGCCCCGCGCGCCGCCCGGTCAAGATTGGCCTTGCTCGCCGCCGCCGCGTACCCTAGAATTCGTGTGTGCGGACTATGGAACCGCTATCTGTAGAAGCTGTCGTGGGGTCGACCAATGGCTGACGGTGAGGCTGCCCTTTCCGCGAGCGTCCTCCTCCTGAATCGCCTGTATATGGCGGTGCGGGTGGTGAGTGCGCGCCGGGCCCTCACGTTGCTCTATAGCGACCTCGCCGAGGTCATCTCGGTCGACGAAGGCAGCTACGCATCCTACGACTTCACGGACTGGGTGGAGGTCAGCGCGGCCAAACGTCGCTTCGAGCCCGAACAGCACGACTGGATTCGCACCGTGCGCTTTCAGATCGCCGTGCCCAAGATCATCCGCTTGCTGGCCTACGAGAAGCTGCCGCAGACCCGCGTCAAGCTCAACCGGCGGAACCTGTTCGCGCGGGACTCCAACCGCTGCCAGTACTGCGGCAAGCGCTTCCCCACGAGCGAGTTGAGCCTCGACCACGTCATCCCCCGCTCCCAGGGCGGCGAGAACACGTGGGAGAATATCGTCTGTGCCTGCGTCCACTGCAACGTCCGCAAGGGCGGGCGAACACCCGAGCAGGCCCACATGAAGCTGATCTCGGTGCCGCGGCGCCCACGCCGTTCGCCGATCCTGACGATCAAGCTGTCAGAATCCAAGTACGCGAGCTGGAAGCAGTTCCTCGACTTCGCGTACTGGAACGTCGAGCTGAAGTAGTCGTCCCCCTTCCCCGTTGACAACTCCGGTCGCGCGGCCGTATCGTCCGCGCTCGTTCGGGTGCCGGTGTGCGCCCCGTGGTCTTTGTCTCGGGATGCCGACCATGTCCGTCGAACAATGGTCCGACACGATCGTTCTCGCGGAGCTGGGTGACGACCCGCAGCTCACCGACGACCTGGCGGCCGTCATTGAGCTGTGCACGCGCGACCCGCGGCAGGACGTCCTGCTGAACTTCGCGGGCACCAGCTACCTGAACTCGTCGAACATCGCCAAGCTCCTCAAGCTCCGGAAGCTCGTCACGATCTCGAATCAGCGGCGTCTGAAACTGGTCGGCGTGAGCACGCGCGTATGGGGCGTGTTCCTGGTCACCGGGCTGGACCGCATCTTTGACTTCGTGGACGACGTGCCGAGCGGGCTGGCGGCGCTGCAGATCGGGGCGTAGGGCGGCGGACGGCGACGGGCGCTGGGGCGGTTCCGCTCTTGCGGCATGGTCTGCAAGGCCACGTGCGACGTCAGGCACCCCTCACAGGCGTTCCGGGCAGGCGGGGGCCTGCGCTACTGGGCGCCAGCAATTCGGGGGAAAGCCGCTCTACCGCGTTAGGCCGGCAGGGCCTGCACGAAGCCGCGGATCAGCGCATCCTGGTGCTTGTGGTAGCCCAGGCACACGAGGGGGTGCAGCCGCTTGCCGATCTGCCGCACGAGGCGGTAGCCGAAGCGCTGCCAGCGGCCGGTCGCGTCGGCGAGGCCTTGCTCGACGGCGCGCTGCAGGGTGAGCCAGACGTCTTCACGCAATTGCTCGGGCGTACCGAAGGCGCCGCAGGGTGTCGCCACGCCGGCCCGCACGTGCGCCAGCACCTCGGCCACCGTCGCGCCGCGCGTCCGCGTGTACGTCTTGCCGATGCGGAACGTGTGCGAGTCACTGCCGCCAACGAGCACTTTGTTGTGCCCCTCGGTCGCCTGCCAGACGAACGCATTGTGCAGGTAGCTGCGGGCACCGTTGAGACCCTCGAACACGTCGAAGTGCGCGAGCATCGCCTCAATCTGCCACGGCTTGAGTACGCGGCCTTGGGCCGTCCAGGTCATGTGGTTCAGCACGTACAGCTTGCCCCGCTGACGGAGGTAGGTGACCAGCTCGTAGAGGTTGCCGCGTAGCCGGCAGATTTCGCGGTGCTGCTCCTCGTCAATGTCGTAGACGTTGATGTGGATCAGCGTGCCGTCCTCCGGGAAGCGGACGGAGACTTCCTCGCCGACGATGAAGTCCGCCAGCGGCCCCCGCCGATCCAGCAGATCCAGGCAACCGTCGATCGTATCGTGGTCCGTGATCGTGACGAAGTCCATGCCGCGCGACTTGGCGACGTCGTAGACCTGCTCGGGGCGCAGCAGCGGGTGCCACACCATGCCGGGCAGGAACGTCAGGTGTTCGTCGGAGAAGGTCGAGTGGCAATGGAAGTCAATGCGGGTCGTCGGCGCGAGCCGACATGGCCCTTCATCCGCGTCACCGCGGGTCGTCCGGTCCAGTGTAAACGTCAGCAAGTCTCGCATAGCGCTTCGTCGTTTGTACTACTTCTGGCCTCTGATTGTAAGGCCTTCGCCAAGGCGAGACGAAAATTCGCGCAATTTCCGCTGCGCTCAGCGCGTCGTAGACGCGCCGGGTACGGCGCAACCGAAAGGCAGCTTTGAAGTTAGGACCGCAGTCGTGCCGCGTGCACGGGAAGCGACCTGCGCCAGGTGAGAGACGCGCATCAACCCCTCCCACCAACGCCGAGCGCCAGCCGCCTGGACATCCAGATCCGCTAGCGCACTTCCACTGCCAACTTTGTGGCGTGGCCTTCGACCTTCACCTCGCGGATTTCGCCCGTGGTCACCGCGCCGAAGCCGGCTTCATCCACCAGGCACTCGCGGCGGAGCGTCTCGACGTGGCGCTGCACGATCGCCTGCAGCTCCGGCGTCGTCTCCAGGCGCAGCGTGATGCGAGCCTCGTACGCGAGGTTCAGGTCCTTGCGGACGCCTTGCACGTGGTGGACCAGTTCCCGGACGACGCCCTCTTCGATCAGCTCGGGCGTCAGCTCCGTCTTCACGACGATCACACCGGCGCGGCCCTGCGCCGCCGACCAACCCGGCTTGGCTTCCAGCCGCACCTGCACTTCGTCGCCGGTAAGCTGCAGCGACTGGCCGTCGACGTAGACCGTCAGCGCTCCGCCGGATGACAGCGTCTGCCGCGCCGCGTGCGCGTCGAGTTTCTGCACTTCGGCCGCGACGCGCGGGGCGAGCTTGCCGAACTTGGGCCCGAGCGCTTTGAACTCCGGCTTGATCTGATAGGTCACGTACTGGTCGGCCTGCGTCGTGAACTCGACGTGCTTGATGTTCAGCTCTTCGGCGATCAGGTCGGCGTGGCCGGCGAGCCAGCCGGCGTGCTCCTGCCGCACGAGGACGATCTCAGCGAGACCGAGCGGCTGCCGGACTTTGAGCTTGGCGTTGGTGCGAGCCGCGCGGCCGAGAGAGACGATGTCGCGGACGAGGTCCATCTCCTGAGCGAGCGATTCGTCGATGAGGTCGGGGGCGGCGACGGGGTAGTCGCAGAGATGCACGGACAATTCTGAGTGCCGCGTGCTGAGTGCTGAGTTGGGAGCGGCGGATGGAGCGCTGCCGGCTGCGGCGCCATTCTTCAACTCAGAACTTTGAACTCTGAATTCAGAACTCCCCGCGAGATTCTGGTACATCACCTCCGCGAAGAACGGGGTGAAGGGGGCCATGAGTTTGCTGAGGGTGAAGAGGACGCCGTAGAGCGTGTGGTACGCGTCCCACTTGTCCTGGTCCTTTTCGCTCTTCCAGAAGCGGTCGCGCGAGCGGCGCACGTACCAGTTGCTCAGCGCATCCACAAAGTCGGACAGCCGCGTCGCGGCGGGGTAGTTCTCGAAGGCGTCGAGCTTCTCGCGCACGAAGGCGATGGTCCGCTGCAACTCGCTGACGATCCAGCGGTCGAGCTCGCAACGTTCGGCCGTCGGGCGCCACGGCGAGCCCTGCGTCGGATGCGCAACGAAGCCGTCGATGTTCGCGTAGATGTTGAAGAAGCTGAACACGTTGTAGAGGCGGACGAGGAATTCGCGCTGCGCGTCGCGGATGTTGGCTTCCTGGAAGCGGATCGAGGTCCACGGCGTTTGGGCGCTGTAGAAGAACCAGCGCATCGCGTCGGCGCCGTAGGTGTCGAAGACGTACCCCGGCTCCTTGTAGTTCTTCTTGCGCTTGGACATCTTCAGGGCGTCTTCGCCCATGACGTGGCCGAGGACGATGCAGGTCTTGTAGGGCATCGGGTACCGGTCGGCCGGCTCCTTCGCGGGCGGCACGACGTGCTGCAGCGCGCCCTCGCCGAGCAACCACTGCACCCACTGCTTCCACCGGCCGGTCGTGGCCGGGGCGGCACCGCGCGCCGCCTCGGTGACGGCGCGCTCACCGAACAGCAGCGTGCTGATGGCGAGCAGGCCGTAGAACCAGCCGCGAGTTTGGTCGATGGCTTCGCTGATGAAGTCGGCGGGGAAGCGCTCGATGAACTGCGCGATGCTGCCCGCCTGATGCGGGAAGCCCCATTGCGCGAAGGGCATGCTGCCCGCGTCCCACCAGCAGTCGAT
>CAZGAQ010000061.1:0-14071 GCA_964523405.1 uncultured Planctomycetales bacterium | reverse complement strand
CTCCCCGAGTAGGACTCGAACCTACAACAACCCGGTTAACAGCCGGGTGCTCTACCATTGAGCTATCGGGGACCGCTGCCAGCCTCATCGGCCGGACGGAACTAGAAGCTAAGAGTGTACCAGAAACGGCCCCAGTGTCAATCGGGGACGGCAGGCGGGACCGGTAACGATGGCTATGGCAGCCTCAGACGCCGCCGGGCGGATTGCCAGTCGCGGCGAAGCGATGGACATGGGGGAACGAGCGGCAGCGGCACGGGGAAACGCACGCGACGGCAGGCGCAGCGGACCAACCCTCTGCGCGGAACACTGAGGCCATGATCGGCCGCCACTCTCTCCGCGCGCCGCGGAGCAGCGGACCGCCCCACTGCGCGGACCGTCCCACCGCGCGGACCGCTCCACTGCGCGGCCCGCTCCCCTGCGCGGACCGCCAGACTCATGGTCCAACGGGCGTGGTCTCGCTGGAGGGCTCGTCGGTCATGCGCAGGAAGATGTCTTCCAGCCGGCCATCCATCGCGGACTGCTGGCGCAGCTCGGCCAGGGTGCCGAGCGCGATGAGGCGACCGTGGTGAATGATGCCAATGCGGTCAGCGACCTGTTCGGCCACATCGAGCGTGTGGGTGCTCATGAAGACGGTGCCGCCGGAGGTGACGAGCTCGCGGAAGATGTTCTTGGTGACGCGGGCGGTGCGGGGGTCGAGGCCGACCATCGGTTCGTCGACAACCAGGACACGCGGCTCGTGGATCAAGGCGGCGGCGAGGGCAACCTTCTGCTTGGTGCCGTGGCTGTAGGTCTCGCAGAGCTCGTCGAGAAACTCGTCCAGCGCGAGCCGCGCCGTTAAGTCGGCGAGACGACGCTCGGCCACATCGGCCGGCACGCCGTACATCTCGCGGGCAAAGTGGATGAACTCGCGGCCGGTGAGCTTCTCATAGACGAACGGCTGATCGGGAACGTAGGCGATGTGCTCCTTGGCGGCGCGGCCATCGCGCGTGAGGCTGATGCCGCAAACCTCGATACTGCCGCGGTCGGGGCGGAGGAGGCCGGTGGCCATCTTCAGCGTGGTGGTCTTGCCGGCCCCGTTGGGGCCGAGGAAAGCGAAGAGCTCGCCGGCGCGGAGATCGAGGGTCAGGTCCTGCACCGCGACTTTGGCGCCAAAGGACTTGGTGACCCCGCGGATGCGGACGCTCAACGCGTTGGCGGCGGAGTCGGGCGCGGGCGCACCGTCGGGGCCGGAGGCGGCCAGAGGCGTACCGGTCGTGGCGGACGGCGGATTGTCGGGTGCGTTGGCCATGTGCATTACTTGGCCCCCAGGCTGGGGTGTTGTCAACGGTACTCCGTACGAACCGAACGGGTCGCCTCGTCGCGGGCCGTGGCATCGTACTCCTCGTCGAGCAGGACCAGCTTACCCAGCAGGGGCACGGTCACCTCCTGCCGCAAGACGCGACCGTCGCGCGCGACCCATGCGATGGCGCCGCCGCCCTCGACGACGAAGGCCTCGACGGAGGCGCTGCGGTGCTGGATATTCTCAGTGCCGGTGACGCGAATCACGATGGGCTCCAGCTCGAAGCCGCTTTCCTTGAGGCCAGGGGCGATCTGGGCGACGGGGTCGAGGAGCTTGAGGCGCCAAGTGCGGCCGACGTAGAGCTCGGGAAGGTTGTCGAAGGGGCGGATGACGTCGCCGAAGACGGCGGTGCCGGCGGCGTCGAGCAGGAAAGCACCGTGTTCGGTGGCAATTTGCCACTGGCAGGCGAACTCACCGGTCTGCATGGACTCGCCGTCGAGCGAGAGGGGAAAGCCCAGGCCGTGCATTTTGAAATGGAGTTCGTCCACGTTGCGCTGGTTGGCGCGGTAGGTCAGCTCGGTTTCGATGCGGACGCGCGGGGTCTGGACGCTGGCGGGCAGGGCGATGGCCTGGAGAACCGTCGTAGTCTGGACAGTGACGAGTTCGCCGAGGTTGCTGCGGGTGCTGCGCGTCCAGCTCTGGCCAATGCGTCCGCCCGCGGCGTCGTAGATGCCGACCTGGACATAGCGGGACTCATTGGGGGCCAGGAGCTGGGCGTCGGAAGGCGGAGTATCGTTGGGCAGGAGTCGGGGGAGGATATCGCGGACGAAGATGGCGCCGTTGGCGAGCACCATGGCGGCCGCGGTCGCGATTCCGATCCAACGGTTGAGCATGCGGGCCTCGGGCGCTGCCGGCGGCGGGCACCGAAACCGCTGCCGGGCGTGACCTGTAAGTACTATACGTGAGGCAGGCAAGGTGGGGGATGCGGCGCCACGAAAACCAACAAGGGGGTCCGAATCACGGGTGTGGGGCGGGCATATAGCGCGAGTGTGGTCCCCCGAAACGCGCGCAGGCCGGCGATCGCCTACGCCAGGGGCAGGTGCGGCCCGGGCACATGGTGGAAGGGCAGGTCGGGCGGGACTGCGTCGGGGATGTCCGACAGGAGGTCCCGCAGACTGGTCAGGACCCGCCGCTGTTCCTTGAGATCGTCGCGGAAGTTCCGACGGGTGGTGTGCCGGATCTCCGGGCCAATCTCGAGCAACTCGAGGTTGACCAGTTCGAGGAGCTGGTCGCGCTGTTCCCGGGTCAGTTCGACGATCATGACGAATCCTCCACCCCGTCGCCGTCGGTACCCGAAATGCTCGCCTACCTCAAATATAGACCACAAATCGCGGGAGGGCGCTACAATCGGACGGGTCGCGCGCGGTCGCGCAAGAATGACGGCCGGGAACCAGACAGACTGCGGTCCTGTCGGGCCAGTCGGGAGGGTGCTGGCAGAATACCGTCAAAGCGGCGGAAAGCGCTGCGCGCCCCCTTGACCGGCGCGCGGGCCCGGTCAAATATCCGTCGCGTTCGGCAGGCTGTCACGTCGGGAGAAGACCTATCGCACCGACTGTCTTTCCAGCGTGGACAAACAAGCTCCGGGTCCTGATTGCGGTCGGGGCCCTGGGCGGCCTGGGTTACGTGGCACTGCTGGTGGCCTACGGGGCCTCGCCGAGCACGACGGCGGTGGGATACGCCCCCATTCAACCGATTCCATACAGCCACGCCTTGCATGCCGGACAACTCGGGATCGATTGTCGCTACTGCCACACAACGGTCGAGACGGCCCCGCACGCGGCCTTGCCCCCCACCCAGACCTGCATCAACTGCCACAGTCGTGAGTACGGCGTCCGCCGGGACAGCCCGAAGCTGGCGCCGTTGCGCGCGGCGTATTACGGGACAGAGCAGGTCCCCGCCGGGTTGCCGATTCCGTGGGTGCGGGTGCATGACCTGCCGGGATACGCCTACTTCAATCACAGTGCCCACGTGACGCGCGGAGTGGGGTGCGTCGAGTGCCACGGGCGTGTGGATAAGATGGACGTGGTGCAGCAGGCCAAGCCGCTGTCGATGGGCTGGTGCCTAGAGTGCCACCGCAATCCGGGGCCACGGCTGCGACCGGCGGATCAGATCACGAACATGAGCTGGACGCCACCCACGGGCGAAGAGGGGCGGCTGCTGGCGCAGCAGCTCATGCAGCAATACAACATTCGGCCATACAGCTACTTACAGCAATGCTCGCTGTGCCATCGCTAGGCGCGGACGCGGGCCGGACTGGCGCAGGAAGGTGAGACGTTGAAGGGTGCGGTCAACAAGCAGCACGACTCCGGGCGGCGGGGCCCGTCGACAAGAATAGGGCTGAGCTTGCCCCAGTATCGCGAACACGGGCAGCATTGGCGCAGTCTGGAAGAACTGGCTGACACCCCGGAGTTTCGCCGCTTCCTCGAGGCCGAGTTCCCGACGATGGTTCCCGGCCCGGATGACGAGGACGGCGGCGCGCGGTGGGACCTGTCGCGGCGGAAATTCCTGAAGATCATGGGGGCGTCGCTGGCGCTGGGCGGTTTGGCGGCGTGCCGCTGGCCGAAGGAGCAGATCGTCCCGGCGGCGCGGCAGCCGGTGAACCGCGTGCCCGGCGTGCCCGTCGAATACGCGAGCACGATGGAACTCAGCGGGGTGGGCACTGGCGTCCTCGTCACGAGCGTGGATGGGCGGCCGATCAAGATCGAGGGGAACCCGCTGCACCCGTTCAGTCGCGGCAAGACGAATGCCTGGATGCAGGCAAGCGTGCTGGACCTGTACGATCCGGATCGCAGTCGGCGGATCGTGCAACGGCACGGACAGGCGGCGGCCAAGATTTCGGGGGCGCGGCCCGAGCAGGCGGACCAAACGCGCTCGTGGGAGGAGTTTCAGGCGTTCGCGCGGCAACACTTCGGGGAGTTGCGAAGCGCAGGCGGGGCCGGACTGGCGGTGCTGGCGGAACCGTCGTCGTCGCGGACGTTCGCGGAGATGCGAACGCGGTTTCAGAAGTCGTATCCGCAGGCACGGTGGTACGAATACGAGCCGCTGTCGCGGGACAGCGAGCGCGAAGGCACGCGGCTAGCTTTCGGGCAACCGTTCCGCGTGCACCTGCAGCTCGAGCAGACGGACGTGATCGTCAGTCTCGACTGTGATTTCCTGGGGATGCACCCGGCCGCTGTGAAGTACGCGGGGGACTTCGCGGCGCGGCGGACAGCCGAAGACGGCCAGATGAACCGGCTGTACGTGTTCGAGAGCAACCACTCGCTTACGGGTGCGATGGCGGATCAGCGTCACGCGCTGCGGTCGGCGGACATCGGACTGGTGCTGGGGGCGATCAAGGCGGTGGTGACGCAACTCCGCGGCACGGCCGAGGTGGCGGCTTCGCTGCCGGCCGACGTACCGGTGAAGCAGGCGCATGTGGAGGCGATTGCGCGGGAGCTGGCGGCCCATCGCGGGCGCAGCCTGGTCGTGGTGGGGCCGAACCAGCCGCCGGAGGTGCACGCGCAGGCGCTGGCGCTGAATGTCGCTCTGCGCAACGTCGGCCAGACGCTCACGCTGACCGCGGATCCGGAGCCGGCGCGGCCGAAGCACGCGGATGCGCTGGCGGAACTCGCGATCCAGATGCAGGCGGGAGCGGTGCAGACGCTCGTGATTCTGGGGGGCGATCCGGCGCACACGGCGCCGGGCGTGCTGCCGCTGCAGCGCGCCGTGCCGACACGGGGGAGCGACGTGCTTCGGCCGCCGGATGACGTGCAGTCGGCGGGCAGTCGCGCGGAGCGGCACTTTTCGACGTGCGTGATCTACCTCGGTCTGTACGAGAACCGGACGTCGCGGTTGGCGGACTGGCACGTACCGATGGCGCACTATCTGGAGGCGTGGGGCGACGCGCGGGCGTATGACGGCACCGTTAGTCTCGTGCAACCGCTGATTGACCCCCTGTATGGCGGCGTCACACCGATTGAGCTGCTCGCACTGTTGATCGGCGACGAGGTGACGCGCGGCTACGACCTCGTGCGGCGGACGTTCCAGCGCCACATCGTGCAGCCCGGCCCGGATTTCGAGCCGCTCTGGAAGACGTCTCTGCACGACGGCATCGTCCCCGACACGCAGTGGCCCCAGCAGGACGTCGAGCTATCCGAAACCCTGCCGCCGATTCCGCCGCGTGCGGAGACGCAGGGCTACGAGCTGGTGTTCGTGCCGGATTACAGCGTGTACGACGGACGGTTCGCCAACAATGCGTGGCTGCAGGAGATGCCGGACCCGCTGACGAAGCTGACGTGGGACAACGCGGCGCTGATTTCGGTGGCCGACGCGCAGAAGCTGGGGATCAAGCAGAAGGCGGACATGCTGCGGATCGAGGCGGGCGGGAAGACGCTGGAGATCGCGGCGTGCATCCTGCCGGGGCACGCGATCGGGTCGATCACGCTACCCGTGGGCTATGGCGCGGGGCCGGCGGCGGGCGCGGTCGCGGGTGAGACCGGCTTCGACACGTACGCATTGCGGCCGACGGACGGGCGGGGCTTCGTGACGGGGGCCAAGGTCACGGCGACGGGCAAGACGTACAACCTGGTGGGCACACAGGATCACCACGCGATCGACACGAAGATCAGCCGGGAAGGCGAACAGGAACGGCTGGGGGTGATCGTGCGGGAGGCGACGCTGGAGCATTACCGGGAGCATCCGGACTTTGCCCAACATGCCGTGCATCATCCGCCGCTGAAGTCGCTATGGGACGAGAAGGAATACACGGGCCTGAAGTGGGGCATGGCCATCGACCTGACGAAGTGCATCGGGTGCGGGGCGTGCGTGGTCGCGTGTCAGGCGGAGAACAACGTGCCGGTGGTGGGCAAGGACGAGGTGGCGCAGGGGCGCGAGATGCACTGGCTGCGCGTGGACCGCTATTTCAAGGGCGATCCGCACGCAGCGGGTCCCCCGCCGGGCGACGGCGCCGGAATGCCGCCGGTGCAGGGCAGCGAGGTGCAGGTGGTGCACCAGCCGATGGCGTGTGCGCACTGCGAGCTGGCGCCGTGCGAGAGCGTGTGCCCGGTGGCGGCGACGGTGCATGACGAAGAAGGCCTGAACGTGATGGTGTACAACCGCTGCATCGGCACGCGGTACTGCTCGAACAACTGCCCGTTCAAGGTGCGGCGCTTCAACTGGTTCTACAACCATCATGGGCCGGCGCACCCGCGCTCGCGGCAGCCGAACCAGCCGACCGACCAGCGCGTCGGACCGGCCGTGCCCGGCAAGCTCAAGCAGCTCGAGGTCACGCCGATCGAGCAGATGCAGTTCAATCCGGACGTGACGGTGCGCAGCCGCGGCGTGATGGAGAAGTGCACGTACTGCACCCACCGCATCAACGCGACAAAGATCCACCTGCACAATGAACATACGCAGGGGCGCTACGCGGATTGGCCGAACATCCCCGACGGCGCGGTGACGCCGGCGTGCGCGCAGGCGTGCCCGACGGACGCGATCGTGTTCGGCAATCTGAACGATCCGAACAGCCGGATTCGCCGGCTGCAGCAGCACAACCGGGCGTACGCCGTGCTGGCGGAACTGAATATCAAGCCACGCACGCAGTACCTGGCCAAGCTCCGCAACCCGGCCGAAGCAACCGGTGAACCTACCGCGGGATGACGAGAAAGATGAGCACAGCGGTACACACGAGCGAGATCGACAACACGCGGGAGCGTCCCGGCGAGCGGGCGCCGCTGATCACCGGCGGGCACACGTACGGGTCGCTGACGGACACCGTGGCGGCGATCTGGGAAGCGCCGCGACCGCCGCGGGCGTGGTACGTCGCCATGGCGTTCTCGCTCGCGCTGCTGGGCATCCTGGGGGCGATGGTCGGCTACCTGGTTTTCAACGGCGTGGGCGTGTGGGGGCTGAACAACCCGACGGGGTGGGGCTTCGACATCACGAACTTCGTATTCTGGGTGGGCATCGGGCACGCCGGCACGCTGATTTCGGCGATCCTCTTCCTGTTCCGACAGAAGTGGCGGACGAGCATCAACCGCTTCGCCGAGGCGATGACGATCTTTGCGGTCATGTGCGCCGGGCTGTTCCCGGGCATTCACGTCGGGCGCATCTGGCTGGCGTACTGGTTGGCCCCCTACCCGAACCAGATGGCCATGTGGCCGAACTTCCGCAGCCCCCTCTTGTGGGACGTCTTCGCGGTCAGCACCTACGCCCTCGTCTCCATGATGTTCTGGTTCGTCGGCATGATCCCGGACCTGGCAACGTTCCGCGACCGGACGAACAGCCGGCTCAAGAAGGTGATCTATGGGCTCTTGTCGCTGGGGTGGACGGGCTCGTCGCGACACTGGCACCGCTTCGAGCGGGCGTACCTGATTCTGGCGGCGCTGGCGACGCCGCTGGTGCTGAGCGTGCACTCGGTGGTCAGCTTCGACTTCGCGGTCTCGCAACTGCCGGGCTGGCACACGACGATCTTCCCTCCCTACTTCGTGGCCGGCGCGATCTTCGGCGGGTTCGCGATGGTGCTGACGCTGGCGATTCCGGCGCGGGAACTGTTCGGGCTCAAGAGCATCATCACGCTGCGGCACCTGGAGAACATGTGCAAGATCGTGCTGCTGACGGGCACGATGGTGGGCTACGCGTACGGGATGGAGTTCTTCACGGCGTGGTACAGCGGCAACGGCTACGAGAGCTTCATCTTCCGCGCGCGGGCGCTGGGGCCGTACGCGTGGGCGTACTGGACGATGATCGGCTGCAACGTGCTGATGCCGCAGCTCTTCTGGCTGAAAGGTGTGCGGACGCGCGTCTGGGCGATCTTCGGCGTGGTGATGTGCGTGAACGTGGGGATGTGGTTCGAGCGCTTCGTGATCATCGTGTCATCGCTGTCGCAGGACGTGCTGCCGTCGCGCTGGCACTACTATACGCCGAGCACGGTCGAGCTGTTGACGCTGGCCGGGAGCTTCGGACTGTTCGGCACGCTGTTCCTGCTGTTCTGCCGCTATCTGCCGATGGTGGCGATGGCGGAAGTGAAGACGGTCATGTCACACGCCGACCCGCACGCGCATCCGCACGAGCACGTGCCGCCGACGCGGCGGTTTGACTACAACCCGGATGAGTTCGATCCGCGACCGGCGCCGTAACGCCGCCGCGCGCGGCAAGAGGAATCGGTTTGAGCGAGCAGGCCACGACAACTTCGGCGAACCAGCCCCGGCTGCAGGGACTGCTGGTCGAGTTCGAGTCGCCCGGGGCGCTGGTGACGGCGGCCGAGCGCGTGCGCGACGCCGGCTACCGGCACTGGGACACGCATTCGCCGTTCCCCGTGCACGGGATCGACGAGGCGATGGGGATTCGGCCGACGCGGCTACCGTGGCTGGTGTTCCTCCTGGGGCTGGCGGGCTGCGGCGGCGGGCTGGCGCTGCAGTGGTGGACGAACGCGACGAGCGCGAAGCAGTTCCCGTTCCTGGACGTGATCCTGCAGGGGTACGACTACGTCATCTCGGGTAAGCCGATCTTCAGTCTGCCGGCCAACATCCCGGTCACGTTCGAGACGACGGTGCTGGCGGCGGCGCTCGCGGCCGTCATCGGCATGCTGGCAATGAACAACCTGCCCAGTTGGGCGAACCCGCTGCTGGCGTCGCAGCGTTTCCGGCGCGTGACGTCGGACCGGTTCTTCCTGACGATCGCGGCGCGCGACCCGCAGTTCGACGAGCAGCGGACGCACGCGCTGCTGAGCGGGCTGGGCGGAGTGGCGGTCGAGCGGATCGAGGAGGCGACGGGCGGGACGAAACTGCCGCCGGCGTTTCGCATCGCGGGGATTGTGCTGGCGGCGCTGGCACTGTTGCCGCCGCTGCTGATCGCCAAGGCGCGGCTGAGCACGTCGACGGAGCCGCGCATCCAGCCGGTGCAGGACATGGGCAATCAGCCCAAGTACATCGCCCAGCAGAAGAATCCGGTGTTTGCGGACGGCCGGGCGCAGCGCCCCAGCGTACCGGGGACGGTGGCGCGCGGCGATCCACAGGAAGATCCGCACTTCTACCAGGGCCTGGTGAGCGGGCAATGGGCGACGACGTTTCCCCCGCAGGTGCAGATCAATGAGACCCTTCTGCGGCGCGGGCAGCAGCGCTTCAACATCTACTGCTCAGCTTGTCACGGACTGGGCGGGGCCGGGGACGGAATCGTCTCCGCGCGGGCGATGTTGCGTGAGACGCCGGGCTGGGTGCAGCCGACGTCGCTGCACGACCCGCTGGTGAAAGGCCGCGAGAACGGCCACATTTTCAACACGATCACCAAGGGCATCCGCAGCATGCCCCCCTACGGCGACCAGATACCGCCCGAGGACCGCTGGGCGATCATCGCCTACGTGCGCACCCTCCAGCTCGCGCGGGACGCGCGCTGGGAGGATATTCCCGTTGAGGAGCGCGAGAACCTACGGCCGCGCTAGATCGAGTATTGCATGCAACACACGAGCGGGACAATTCGGGAAGAGCGGCGGCTGGGGCCGGGCGCGGCGCGGCTGGCGACGGCCGGTGGCGTGGTGGGCGTGGTCGGGCTGGCCGCGGGCGCGGCGGTCGGCTACCAGGCCGGGGACTGGGGCGTGTTCTTCCGGTCGTATCTGCTGAACTACTGCTTCGTGCTGACGCTCGGGCTGGGGGCGCTGTTCTTCGTGATGCTGCAGCATCTCACGCGGGCGGGGTGGAGCGTGGCGGTGCGGCGGCTGGCGGAACTGGTGGCCAGTACGCTGCCGGTGCTGGCGGTGCTGTTTGTGCCGCTGATTCTGCCGGCGGTACTGGGACTGGCGGACGTGTATCCATGGGCGAACGCCGAGCGGGTCGCGCATGATGAGCTGCTGCAGCACAAGCGGCCGTTTCTGAATGTGCCGTTCTGGTTGGTGCGGTGCGCGGGCTACTTCGTGATCTGGGGCCTGCTGGCGCGCTACTTCCTGCGGACGTCGCAGGCGCAGGACGTATCGGGCGACGCGGGGCTGACGGAGCGGATGCAGTGGTGGAGCGCTCCGGGGATGCTGCTGTACGGCGTGACGGTGACCTTCTTCTCGATCGACGTCCTGATGTCGCTCAACCCCACCTGGTACAGCACGATTTGGGGCGTCTACTTCTTCTCCGGCAGCCTGGTCGGCTTCTTCTCGTTGCTGGCGATCATGGTCTACTTCGTCCAGCGCAGCGGCCGCCTGACACGCTCCATCACCACCGAGCACTACCACGACCTCGGCAAACTCGTCTTCGCCTTTGTCGTCTTCTGGGCGTACATCGCCTTCTCGCAGTACATGCTGATCTGGTACGCGAACATTCCGGAGGAGACGGCCTGGTTCCATCCGCGGCAGGGCGATACCTGGTGGCGCGGCGTCAGTCTGCTGCTGCTGGCGGGGCACTTCGTAGCTCCCTTCCTGGCGCTGATCTCGCGCTACCTGAAGCGCCGGCCGCTGGCGCTGGTCGTGGCGGCGGCGTGGCTGCTGGCGATGCACTGGCTGGACCTGTACTACATCGTGACGCCGCGGCCGCTGGGCACGCCGCAGCCGGCAGCACCGCTGCACGCGAGCGACCTCGCGCTGCTGGTCGGCATGGCCGGCGTGTTCGTGTGGGCGCTGCTGCGGCCGATGAGCCGGGTCCCCCTGATTCCGGAGCGCGACCCGCGGTTGCCCGAGTCGCTGGCATTTGAGAATGTATGAGGAAGCGCGGATGAGCCCCCCCACCGCCCCATCAACGACTTCAGCCGCCCACGAGGGCGATCCGCGCTCCGGCCCGACGATGCTCGTGGCCATCGTCGGTACGATCGTCTTTCTGGCGGTCGTCGTGTTCACGATCGTGCTGTTCCAGAACGTGCAGCGGCGCGAGGACGAGACGAAGCTGCTGGCGCCGCGGCCGCAGGAACTGGCCGATCTGCAGTTCAAGCAGTTGGCGCCACTGGCGGGGTACGAGGCGATCGACCCGCAGCAAAACGTGTACGGCATTCCGATCGAGCGGGCGATGGAGCTGTTCGTGGCGCGCGGCGGGCAGGTCGGGAAACCAGCCCGCGCGCCGACTACAATCGCGGTACCGGCGTCCGCGCCGGCCAGCACGCACCCGACGGGATCGTGATGATGGCGACAGTCACGCGAACGAGCACATTCCGGCTGGCCCTGCCGCTGCTGCTGGCCGTGGGCGCGGCGGCCATCAACGGGCGCGCGCAGGATCGCATGGAGCCGCTGCCGCCCGAACTGCAGAACGTGGGGATCGACGAGCACCTCAACGGGCAACTGCCGCTGGACGCGGAATTCACGGATCACACGGGGAAGAAGGTCAAGCTGCGGGACTATTTCGACGGGCACAAGCCCGTGATCCTGACGCTGAACTACTACAAGTGCCCGATGCTATGCGGGCTGACGCTGAACGGGATGGTGGACGGGCTGAAGGACCTGGATTGGGTGGCCGGCGACGAGTTTCGCATCGTCACCGTCAGTTTCGATCCGCTGGAGACGTCGCAGCTCGCGCTGCTCAAGCGGCAGAACTACCTGACGGCGTACGGCAAGCCGGCGGCGGCACAGGGCTGGACGTTCCTGACGGGGCGCCGGGGGAGCATCGATCCGCTGCTGAAATCCACGGGCTTCCGGATCGCGTGGAACGAGGAGCGGCAGGAGTGGATGCACGTGGCGGCGTTGCTCATCTGCACGCCGGACGGGCGGATTTCGCGGTACTTGTACGGCGTGCTGTTCGAACCGAAGACGCTGCGGCTGTCGTTGGTCGAGGCGTCGGAGGGGAAGATCGGCACCACGATGGACCAGTTGCTGCTGTTCTGCTACCACTATGATGGCAAGGGCTACAGCCTGGCCGGCATGCGCGTCGTGCAGGCCGGCGGAGGCGTGACGCTGCTGGCAGTCGGCCTGCTGCTGGCGGTGCTGTGGCGGCGCGAGCGGCGGCGCGCCACGGCCACACCGGCGCCGCCGACACCCCCGGCTGCCAGCGTATGAAGGGCATGATGAACCTACTGGCTCAGGTCCCGACCCCGACATCGCTGCCTGCGATCGCCCCGCGCAGCGGGTCGTTCTGGATGCCGCCGCAAGCATCGACGGGCGCCGCGCACACCGACGCGGTGTTCCAGTTCATCTTTTGGATCTCGGTGTTCTTCTTCATCCTGATCGTCGGGCTGATGCTGCTGTTCGTGATCCGCTACCGGCGGCGGGTCGAGGGCGAAGGGCCGCGTGTGCACCTGACGCACAACACGCCTTTGGAGCTGACGTGGACGGCGATTCCGCTGGTGCTCGTGGTGGTCATGTTCTACATGGGATTTCGCGGCTACATGGACATGATGAACCCGCCGGTGAACGCGCTGGACATCCATGTACTGGGACAGAAGTGGTTCTGGTCCTTCACCTA
Source organism: uncultured Planctomycetales bacterium (assembly GCA_964523405.1). Taxonomy (GTDB): domain Bacteria; phylum Planctomycetota; class Phycisphaerae; order UBA1845; family Fen-1342; genus CAZGAQ01. Next base: position 1,390 of record CAZGAQ010000061.1, on the reverse strand, counting down.
CCCCAACGGGCACGTGGACAGCGAGCTGCACGTGCCCATTGACCAGCCGGTGCGGCTGGTGCTGTCATCCAACGACGTCATCCACAGCTTCTATATCCCGGCGTTCCGGATCAAGCGCGACGCGGTGCCGGGGCGCTACAACAGCATCTGGTTCGAGGCCAAGCAACCGGGCGAGTACCTGGCGCTGTGCGCGGAGTACTGCGGCACGAAGCACTCGGACATGCTGGCTCGGCTGGTGGTGCACGAGCCGGGCATGTACGAGAAGTGGCTGGACGAGGCGTCCGACCCGTTCAAGACGCGCTCGCTATCCGAGGTCGGCGCGCTGCTGGTGCAAAAGCGCTGTGCGAGCTGCCACTCGGTCACCGGCGCCGCCAGCGTCGGCCCGACGCTCAAGGGCCTCTTCGGACACCCGGCGGCGACGGACAAAGGAACCGTCACGGTGGATGAGGACTATCTCCGCGAGTCGATTCTGTATCCCCAGGCCAAGATCGTGCAGGGTTTCCAGCCCGTGATGCCCACGTTCCGCGGGCAGCTCAAGGACCAGGAGATTCTGGCGATCATCGAATACATCCGCGAGCTGAGCAAATGACGGGCACAGGTGTACGGCCATGAGCACGATCCCAAGCGCGCCCGACAATTACCTGACGCATACCCGGGGCATCGCGTCCTGGCTGGTGACACTCGATCACAAACGCATCGGCGTCTTGTACCTGGTGTCGATTCTGGCGGCCTTCCTGCTGGGCGGCATCTTCGCGATCCTGATCCGGACCGTGCTGCTGAGTCCGGACTACAAGATCATGAGCGCCGACAACTACAATCGCGTGTTCACACTCCACGGCGCGGTGATGACGTTCCTGGTGATCATCCCAGGCATCCCGGCAGCGCTGGGCAATTTCGTGCTGCCGATCATGCTGGGGGCCAAGGACCTGGCGTTCCCGCGGTTGAACCTGGCGAGCTACTACATGTGGGTCGCGGGGGCGCTCCTGGCCGTCGTCTCGATCGTCATGGGCAGCGTGGACACGGGCTGGACGTTCTACGTGCCGTACGCGACGGACACGTCCATGGGCGGCGTCATCCCCGTACTCCTCGGCGTCTTCATCCTCGGCTTCAGCTCGATCTTCACCGGGCTGAACTTCATCGTGACGATCCACAAGCTGCGGCCGCCGGGAATGACGTGGTTCAAGCTGCCGCTGTTTCTGTGGGCGCTGTACGCGACGGCCATCATCCAGATCCTGGCGACACCGGTGCTGGGCATTACCGTGCTGCTGCTCATCGTCGAACGCCTGCTGCACCTGGGCATCTTCCATCCCGGGCTGGGCGGGGATCCCGTGCTGTACCAGCACTTCTTCTGGTTCTACTCGCACCCCGCCGTCTACATCATGATCCTGCC
>CAZGAQ010000060.1:0-17676 GCA_964523405.1 uncultured Planctomycetales bacterium | reverse complement strand
GCCCGCGTGCCCTTCGGCGTCGTCGTGGCGTCATAGCACAACGTCCCGCTCGGCAGGCAGCACGCCCCGTACTCTTCCGCGCACGGCTGCACCGTCACGGTCGCGCGGTAGTTGTACGTGCACGGAATCGACGTGTTGCTCCAGTCACCCGACACGATCAGCCAGTACTCGCCCACCGGCGCCACAGGCTGATTCGGCTCGGGATACGTCACACTCGCGTTGACCGCGGGCGGAGTCGTCTCGACCCCGGCCACGATCGTGAAATTGTTGCAACTGATCGGCTGGTTGGCATCCGCCGCGGCCGCGATGTACGCGACCGGCGCGAACTCCGCGTTCACCGCCAGGGTGATGCGGCCCGGGACTTCCAGGCTGAACTTGTACCAGTCGAGGTCGCGGACCGTCGTGCCTTCCAGCGTGCTGGTCATCGTCGACGAACCGCAGATCGTCGAGTTGCACTGCAGCACTTCGGCAAACGCCACCGGCGTCGCGTTGCAGCCGTTGTTCACGGCGAACGTGCCGAAATACCACGGGAAGTAGCCGGGATCCTGACCGCAGGGGTCAAATTCCCATTCGCGCTGATCGGCCGTCTGGCACGGCACCGGCACGAAGTTGTAGCACGACACGCTCAGCACGTAGCTGCCGTCGTTGCCTGTCCCGCTCGACCACTTCGTGACCAGCACGTAGTAGGTCGTCCCCGCGGTCAGGTTCGAGACGGTCGTCGACGACAGGTACGCCGGGTTCGACCCGTACGCGCAGTCGTCATCCGAGCAGCCAATCTGCGTCAGGGCCGCGCACGTGCCGCTGTACACCGCGAGTTCGGTGTCCGGCTCGCCCGGCTGCGTGCCGGTCGGGGCCGCGCAGGTGTTCACCGCCGCCGTGTTGCCCGTGGCGACAAAGTAGAACCACTGCGGGGCATAGCCGGTCGAACCCCAGCACGACGGACGCGTGCCCGGATTGGCCGTTGTGCCCGAAATGGAGAACGTGAGCGGCGTGCCGCAGGTCACCAGCGCCGCAGTCGCGCAGGTCGTGCCCATGGTCTGGCCAACCTGGTTGTCCTGCGCCTGTTGCGCGGTCGCGTCGATCGGCAGAGCCTGAACCTGGCCCTGCTCGGTGTCGGTCTTCTTGAAGGCGGGACGCACCGCCAGGGTGTCCGCCGTCAGCGCGCCGTGCTTCGTCGCCGGCGCCTTGGTGGACTCAACCTGTGCCAGCGCGAACCCGCAGCTACACAGGAGGGCCACTCCCACAGCCACTTTCCATTTGCGCATGTTTCTTCCTTCCTTTTGAAAAGACCCGAGATGTGCGTTCATCCCAATACTCGTGCGTCCGCGTGTCCCGAACCCGACAGACGCGCCCAATACCACATCGACTTGATTGCTTAGCCTTCTTTGCTCCTCCGATGACCGATTCACGTAGTGAAATGGGCCGCAAGCCGCGGTCTCCCCGCGCTGGATTGCGGGCCGCGAAGCATCCGCTTCGGCTCTATCGCTCCACACCGAAGCGCTTCTGTCCCATTCGGCGCTCGCATCCCAGACGCAGATTGCCGGCCGCACAGCCGGCCGCCGCAGCCGTCAACAAGCTCATTTACAGTATCGGCCGATCAGCTCTATTGTCAAGGAAATTCCAGCCCTTGCGCGTCCGCGAATACTTGCCGCCGGCCCTCGAAATCGCCCTCTCTCCAAGCTCGCAAGCACGCCCGCGGCGCCCCCGCGCGCTGCACTTTTGCGCGCGCCGTACCCCCCGCGCGGGCACCGTCCCATAAGACCGCCGGACCCCCTTATCGAACCTCTCCGAAACGCTTCATCCCGGTAACGCTTTCCCCGCCCGACGCGCAATTACTGCCCGCCCCGTGCGCCACGCGGTTTGCCTCCGTCCGCGCTCGACTCACGTCCCTCTGCCACATCCGCACTCTCTCCCGCGCCTCCCAACAACGCTGCGCATTCCATTCCTCCCCCACGCCAGTCAGCATGCTGCGCTAGCCACGCCGGCACGTCCGCGTCATATACGACGGCCACGAATTCGCGCCCCGCGACTCGCGAGCGCACCACCCACCCCGGTCCCGGCAGGAAATCCCCTGTCACCGATAACGCGTCCACCGGCGGCACCACGATCAGCCGCCCACTGCGACGCAGCGCTGTGCCGCTCCGCCGCAGCAGGTTCTGCCCCTGCCCGCGTGACAGCGCACCCGCCGCCGCGTGCGCGTCAAGGACCACGACATCCCACGCGGGGCCCGACCGATCCAGCCCCCACGCCGCCGATGTCTCACGCCCGCCAACCGCTGCACACATCACGCGGGCACGCGGCCAGACCAGCACATCGATCGCCGCGGCCACCGCGCCATCGCTCGCCGCCGCCCGATCGCCCCGCACGTGCCGCGCCGGCAGCAGCAGCAGCACAACCAGCCAGGCCGCCGTCAGTACCCCGCCGCGCCATTGCCACTGCGTGATCTGCCAGAGGCCGGCCAGCACCGCGACCGCACCGGCCGGTAGGCTCACCCAGCACGGCCCCTCCGCGTGTTCCCCGAGCAGCGCGGCGCCAACCAGGCCCGCCACGCCCAGCGCAATCAGCGGCGCCCCCACCCAGCCGAGCGCGCGCTGCGTGCTCTGCAACGCCCGCGCCACCAGCGGTCCGCCCAGCGCGCAGCCCATGGCTGCCAGCATCGCCCCAGCACCCAGCCGCAGCCAGCCGCCGCCGGCCGCTCCGCTGGACGGCAACCCCGCCAATCCCCAGCACAGCGACAAGAGCAGCAGCGCGGCTCCGCTGACCAGCGACTCCGGCACGTGGCGACGCCGCACGATCCACGCGACCGCCAGCCCGACCCCCGCCGCGCCGAGCAGCAGCGCCAGCGCCTGTGCCGCTGCCGCCACTGTCGGCGCCGCGCCGGTCAGCTCCGCCCCCAGCGCCAGCCCCGTTAGCGCCACCGCCACCCCCGCCACGATCAGCGGCCCAGCCCATTGCCCGCCGGGCGCCACGGCTGCGGCACCTGCCGCGCGACCCTGCCCCGATATGGGGCGACACACCACCAGTCCCGCCGCCACGAATAGCGCGAGCGGCGCAAGGACGGCCGCGGCCGGCCCCGGCAACAGCGCCGCCAGCCCTGCGCCCGCCAATCCGCCGATGAGGCCTGCCAGCCACAGACGCAGTGCGCCCGCCGACGCGTCCTCCGTCAACCGCTGCCAACCGAGAAGTACTTGGAGGGCCAATGCCCCCACCAGCCCCAATACCATCATCCCGAGCAGCACCGGGGTCCATGCCAGCGGCTCCACCATCGGCACCGGCCAGATGAACCGGCGAATCAGCGTGGCCCGCCACGACTCCAGCGCCCCGGCTCCGCCCAGCACAGCCACCCACGCCAGCCCCAGCACCAGCAGCAGCGTGCCCGCCAATGTCGCCACAAAGCCGAAGCCCACCTCAGCCGTCCCCTCTCCCAGGGCCGCCGGCAACGTTGCGATCCGCGCACCACCGGCGCCCGCCAGGCGCCGGCGAATCAGGCGCCGCGGCAGCCACAGCCCCGCCACCGCCCCCAGCGCTAGGCACACTCCTCCGAGGGCGGCCACGGCCCGGGGACAGCCGGTGTGTTGAGTCAGTTCCGCCAGCAAGACTGGCGCGCCGCCGCCCATACCTGCCGCCGCGACCGCGCTGCCCCCGAAGAGCTGCACCTTCAGCCGTGTGGCGCCGCGCACGCCCGGCAAGCTGCCTGGGGACGCCGGCGTGCACTCCGCCGGAGCGTCCGCCCGGGCCGCGTCGGTCGCCGCAAGATCGAACAGCGTGGGGACAGCGCCGCTCTCCGCCGCCTCCGGCGCGTTGGCCGGGACGCGGCGTTGAGAATCACCAGACGCGCGTCGTGGTCGCCGCGGCAAAGTGACGCCTCCCGCCTTGATCCAGTTGCACAATCACGTCGGCGTCGTCCGCAATGTCCAGCAACGTGCCCGACCACGTGCGCCCGTCGTGCTCCAACGTCACGCGTGTACCCAGGTCCGCACACCGCGCGCGCCACGCGTCGCGCAGCCGGGCGGCTCCGTCCGGTGTCGTCCGTACCGCGCTCAGCCACCGATCCAGGCTGCCCACCACGTGTCCCGCGAGCGCGGCCCGTTCCACCCGCTCCGGCGTTTCCGCCTCCAGGGACGTCGCCTTCTCGGCCAGGACCCCGGCAAAATGCCCACGCTGCTGCCAGCAGTTGACCCCGACACCGATCACCAGCGCGCGCGCCACGCCCGCCCCCCCCGTGCCGTTGCCTAACGCGCGCGTCTCCGCCAGGACACCGCCCACCTTCCGCCCCCCCAGCACAACGTCGTTCGGCCAGCGCACGGTCGGGTGGCACGCCGTCACCGCTTCAACCGCCTCGCAAATCGCCACGGCCCCAAGCAGCGCCGCCAGCGTCACGAGCGGGTCATCGCCCGCTACGTGCAGCAACGCACTGAGCAGCACCGCCGCGCCGCGCGGCGCTTCCCAGCGCCGCCCCAGCCGCCCCCGTCCGGCCGTCTGGTACTCCGCCACCGCGATCGCTCCGTCCCCGACCTCCGCGGCGCGCGCAAGCAGAAACGCGTTCGTGCTGTCGACCGTGTCGAGCACGAACACCGGACCGATCAGGCAGCGCAGCGGCGCAGCGGGCTGTAGATCGGCGGCCGACAGCGGGCGGTGCACAACGGAGACCATGGCGTGCATTGTATCCAAACAAGCGACCCGCGCCGGTGAAGACGCGGGTCGCATGTAGAGTCAGGAAGCTGCCAGACGGTAAAGCTTAGTGGTCGATCGTATCGTCCACGTGGAGGTTGTCCTGGAAGTTCTTCCAGGGCCACAGGTCGGCACTGCCACCGCTGGTATAGCCGGACCAGTTGCCGAAGATCCGCGCCCCGCCGATCGGGTACACGTCCAGCCGGAAGCCCGTGCCGCGGTGAATCGAGCTCACCGCACTCGGGTCCACGCCCATGGCCGTGTGGTCGATCTGCTGGGCTTTCTCCGCCTTCGTCGCGCGGGCCGACCCGTCGCAGAAGGCCAGGTTGTCCATCATCTTCTTCTTGTGCCAGCCGAAGACCTTCACTTCGGACGCATTGCCCTGGTCCTGGCCGATCATGTTGAACCACGTCGGCTCGCCGAGCATGACCAGCCGGCCCGTGTCCAGCAGGGTCGTCAGGCGGTGGCCCCACACGCCGACCGCAAAGGCCCCGGTGCTCGAGCTCTGGCTCTGCCCGAATGTGTAGCACGCCAGACTGCCACGGTAGCTGTTGCCCAGCGTGTCGTAGCAGGAGCGCTCCGCATTGGTGCTCGGTGAGTCGTCGATAAGCGGATCATCCGGATAGCCGACATCCGATGGACACTGGAACCACTCCAGCTTCTTGGTATCGCCCTTGCCGATGTCACCCAGCATGTAGATGTTCAGCGGACGCTTGTTCGCCGCCCAGTCCGGCAGCGCTTCACCAGACGGATCCGGAGAGGTGTCATCCAGGAACCAGCCCGCACCGTCCGAGGTCATGAACGTCCGCTGGCCGCTGCGGCCACCCCACGCGAACCAGTTGACCGTCCGGTGCTCCCAGTACGGGCGTCCCTTCCGGATCATGTTCCGGTGGATCGGAATCACCTGCTCCGCCGAGTCGTCGGTGGCATACTGGTAAATGCCCTTGGCGAGGTTGTTCAGGTTCGCCAGGCACTTGGCCTTCTTGCCCTGTTCCCGCGCGCCGGCCAAACTCGGCAGCAGGATGGACAGCAGCAGGGCGATGATCGCCACTACTACCAGCAGCTCAATCAAGGTAAACGCCGCTCGCCAGCCTCTCTTCATGACTTGCTCTCCTGGCACATGGCCACCGGGCACCGCTCAGGGCGGCACATCCGGCTCGTATCGCCGCGCGGTTCCCGACGCGCGCCGGCGCGTTCTCACATCGTACGCGGTCACCCGACCAGCCGTCACGCCGCACCGACCAACTCGGGAGTCCCCGCCTCGGGACGGGTACCATAGGTTAATCCGACACGCCGCGGCGCCAGCGATACACAATCCGCTTTTTTTTCTTTTTTTCGCGCGCCGCCCCGCGCTGCCCGCCGCCCGGCGGGGCCCCCGCGTTGACACCTCCCCTGGGGATTCCTACGATTTCACTGAGGCTGTACGCACCTGCAGGCATCGAGCACTTCGACCGGCGTCCGTTCGCGCCCGGCGAGACCGACGCGCCCGCGTACGGGAACGATTGTGGCGGACAACAACCCTCAGCCCGCGGCTTCCCCACCCGCCCCGGTCAATCTGCGCGAGTGGATTCCCCAGGTCTACCGCCGGGCGTGCGAACAGGCCCATCGCTTACTCTATCGCTGGAAAGGAGTTAACCGCCCCGACACCGCGTCGCTCGTCGACCGCGCCGTCTGCGAACTCCTCAAATGGGGCGAGGCACCCTGCCAATCCCGCGAGCACGCCCTGGCCCTGCTCATCCAGAAGATGCGGCATGTGTCCCTGGACATGGCCAAAGCCCTCCTGGCCGAAAAACGCGGTGGGCCGGGTCGCGGACGCACTCGTGAGCCGGGTCCGTCCGGAACGGCGACCCCGCTGGACGAGCTACCCGGTCCGGGTCAGTGGGACCCCAGCCGCTACTTGGCGCTCGACGAGGCCCTCGACCGACTCGACGCCCTCTCGCCACGCCTCCGCCAAGTCATCTCCCTGCGCTTCCTGCTGGGGCTGACCGTAGAAGAGACTGCAACCGAGCTCGGCCTCGCGCCTTCCAGCGTCCGCAAAGACGCGCAGCTCGCCAAGGCGTGGCTGCACAAGGAATTAGGTGGCCCCAGCGCCGGCGCATCGCCCCCGCGGGAGGCGGAGCCATGAAGCCCGGAGACTTCGATCAGGTCGCGGAGCTCTTCCACGCGGTTCTCGACGCCGCACCGGACCAGCGCGCCGCCGTCCTCGCCACTCGCGCCGCGGACAACCCCGCCCTCCGCGAGCAGGTGCAGAAACTCCTGGAAGCCGACGCCGCGGAGCAACGCACGGGCTTCATCGACGCGCTCTTCGACGATGCGCCGCCCCCGCAGCCGGCGCCCCTCACTCTCGGCCAGCAGATCGGCACCTACAAGCTCCTCCGCGAGCTCGGCCGCGGCGGGACCGGCATCGTCTATGAGGCCGAAGAGACCACTTCCGGCCGGCATGTCGCCCTGAAGCTCTTGCACGCCGCTCCCAGCAGCCCCCACGCCCAGACCTTCCTCCAGGAAGCCAAGGTTCTCGCCCGCCTGGATCACCCGGGTATCGCCAGCGTGCACACGGCCGGCTATACCGAGTCCGGCCAACCCTACTTTGTGATGGAGCTCGTGGAGGGCCAGCGCCTGGACAAGTACGCCCGGCGCCACCCGCGCGGGGCGCGCCTGCAACTTTTCCTCCGCATCTGCGAAGCCGTCGACTACGCCCACCGCCAGGGCGTGATTCACCGCGACCTGAAACCGTCAAACGTGCTGGTCCGCAATCTGGCCGGGCTGGGCGGCGAGCCTGGCAATGCCATCGTGAAGATCGTGGACTTCGGTCTGGCCAAGCTGGCCGACCACCCCGGCGCCATGACGACGTTCACGCTCGGCGCCGGTGGCTGGGGCACGCTGCCATATATGAGCCCGGAACAGCGGCGCGGCGGCGTCGTGGACTACCGCACAGACGTGTACGCGCTCGGCGTCATCCTCTTCAAGCTGATGACCGACGAGCTGCCGCACCCGGTCGAGAATCTGCCCCTGCCGGAGGCGTGGTACAAGATCGAGCACGAGCGGCCGCGCAAGCCCAGCCAGATCGACCCCCTGCTGCGCGGCGACCTGGAGACCATTATCCTCAACGCGCTGGCGGAGGAGCCGGCGCAGCGCTACCAGTCCGCCGCTGAGCTGGGCACCGATGTACAGCGCTACCTGTCGGACCAGCGCCCCCTGCGCCGCGCACCGGGCGCCTTCCGTGAGCTCGGACGCTTTGCGAAGCGCAACCGCGGGCTCGCCGCCACCCTGTTGGGCATCCTGCTGGGTCTGGCGGCAACCACGGCGGGCACCGGTGTGGGCCTGATGCGCGCCAGCCGGATCGAGGCGGACGCGCGCAGCCTGGCCGAACAGAAGAGCAACATCGCGGACCTGATCCTGGCCGAAGCCGGCTCCCCGCGCCGCGGGCTCGTCGTCCGCAACGCGAATCCCATCACAGGCCCGACCGACAACCTCAGGAAGCTGGGCGACCCACGGGATGTCGTGGCCGCGCTCGCCGACCTGTTGAAGCTCGCGGAGGTCTCCCTGCCCGCCGACCACGTCTACGTCGCCGTCCTGCGCGGCGCCCTGGGCGAAGTCCATCTGAGCCGCGGCGACTACCACCTGGCCGAGCCGCTGCTGAAAAGCAGCTACGAGTCCATTCGCACAACGCTGGGGCCAACCGACCCGCACACGCGCGTGGCCATCCAGCGCCTCGTCCGGCTCTACGAGTCCTCCGGCCGGCAGGAGAAGGCCACCGAGTGGCGGGGGCGGCTCGCGGCCCTCGACCGGGCCACCGGCCGCAATGGACAGTAATCCCCCGCCCGGCGCAGGCCCGGCGCCCCCCGCGGTGCGTCAGCGTCCCTTCGTGAAGAACGCCTTGATGCTGTCGTAGATATCGTCCTTCGTGTTCACGCGGCTGGTCACCATGTTCTCGGCGCTCGCGAGTTGCTCACGCAGGACGTTGATGAAGTGGCCGCTGCCGTAGGCGCTGGCGACCTGGCAATAGCCGAACTGGTTGGCGACCGGCAGCAGGTGATCGCGCAGGAGCTGGCAGCACTCGCGCGAGTCGGACTCGGACGAGTTGTCGCCATCCGAGAAATGGAACAGGTAGATGTTCCACTCGTCGGGGGCGTAGTGCTTGCTGAGCAGGTCCTGGCAGACGCGGAAGGCGCTGGAGATCTTGGTACCGCCGTCCTCGCGGAGGTGGAAGAAGGTCTCCCGATCCACCTCCTTCGCGTTCACGTCGTGGACGATGAAGCGGCTGTCGATGCCCTCGTAGTTGCGACGCAACCAGGCGTCGATCCAGAACGCCTCGAGCCGCACCAGCTCCTTCTGCTCGTGCCCCATCGAGCCGGATACGTCCATCATGTAGATGATGACCGCGTTGGACTGTGGCTTGCGGACCGGCTTCCAACTCCGATACAGCTTGTCGGCACGCTCAAAGACGATCTTCGGGTTGGACGGATCCCACGCCCCGGACATGATCAGGCGGCGCAGCGCCCGCCGAAACGTGCGCTTGAAGTGGCGCAGCGACTCCGGCCCGGTCTGGCGGATGCTGCTGTAGCGTTCCTTCACCGCGGTGATGTTGTGCTTGCCCTTGGGGAGGATGCGCGGGAGCTGCAGCTCCTCGCCGAGAATGTCCGCCAGCTCTTCCAGCGAGACGTCCACCTCCAGCATGTGCCGCCCCGGATCGGTCCCACCCGGGCCCACGCCTTCGCCGTCGGCGTCGACGGGCTGCCCCGCCTGGCCGTCGCCCTGCCCGACACCCTGGTCGTTGTTGTCGCCGTAGCGGAAATTCGGGAGGTCCACGCCCGGCACGGGAATCGCGACGAGGTGCTTGCCTTCCTTGCCGATGAGCTCGCCGCGCGTGAGAAACTTGCGCAGGTCCTTCCGGATCTTCCCCTTCACGATCTGGCGGAAGCGCTGGTGATCCTTCGCAATTCTCAAAGGGCCGGTCTCGGCCACGTGACTGCCTCCAGCGGCACAGCGCCGGCACCTTGCTTCGCCGGCGCACCCGCGGCGTCGCGCAACTAATCTTCCTGCTTCGCGTCACCGCGGGCGAAGATACTGGCCACGTAGTTCAGCACATCGGTCGCGCTGGCTTCGTTGTAGCCGAAGAACTTGATCAGGCGCTGCTTGACGACGTCGATCTTCGCCTGCGTCTCGTCGTCGATCACGCCGGACACGACGTTCTTGAGCTTGATCGTATCCCGCGAGTCCTCGAACAGCTTGAGCTCGAGGGCTTTGTGCAGCCGGGCGTTGGTGTTGTATTCGAACTTCTTGCCGTCCAGCGCCAGGGCGCCGATGTAGTTCATGATCTCCTGGCGGAAATCCTCCTTGCGGCTGTCGGGGATGTCGATCTTCTCCTCGATCGCGCGCATGAGGCGCTCGTCCGGCTCCTCGTCGCGGCCGGTGTACTTGTTCCGCACCTTCTCGTGCTGCGTGTACGCCCGCACGTTCTCGATGTAGTTGGTGCACAACCGGCGGATGGCGTCTTCGTCGGCGGAGATGGCGCGCTGCACTTCGCCCTTGAGGGTGTCTTCGTACTCCTCGCGGACGATCGTCAGCAGTTCCTTGTACCGCTTCTTCTGCTCCTCGTCCGTGATCAGCGAGTGGTGCGACAACCCGGTCTCCAGCTCGTTCATCACCATGAACGGATTGATGCAGCGGTCGGCCTGGGCCTGCTCGCCCACGAGGCAGTTCGAGATCTTGTCCTGGATGTAGCGCGGACTGATGCCCTGCATGCCCTCCCGCGGATGCTCCTCGCGCAGCTCGCGGACGGAGTCCTCGGTGAAGCCCGGGATGTTCTTGCCGTCGTACAGCTTGAGCTTCTGCAGCAGCGTCAGCCCGGCCTTCTTCGGCTCCTCCAGGCGCGTCAGGACGGCCCACATGGCCGCCACCTCGATGGTATGCGGGGCGATGTGGATGCCGCGGACCTTCTCCTTGCCGAAATCCTTCTGGTAGATCTTGATCTCGTCCGACAGGCGGATGTTGTAGGGGATGTCGATCTTGATCGTGCGGTCGCGGAAAGCCTCCATCAGCTCGTTGCTCTGGAGCTTCTTGTACTCGGGCTCGTTGGTGTGCCCGATGATGACCTCGTCGATGTCGGTCTGGGCGAACTTCTTGGGCTTGATCGTGTGCTCCTGGCTGGCGCCCAGCAGGTCATACAGGAACGCCACGTCGAGCTTGAGCACTTCGATGAACTCGCACAGCCCGCGGTTGGAGATGTTCAACTCCCCGTCGAAGTTGAATGCCCGCGGATCGGAGTCCGAACCGTATTGGGCAATCTTGCGGTAGTTGATGTCGCCGGTCAGCTCCGTCGAATCCTGGTTCTTTTCGTCCTTGGGCTGGAACGTGCCGACGCCGATGCGGTCCTTCTCGGACAGCACCATGCGCCGCACCACCACGTGGTCCAGCACCTTGCGCCAGTTGCCCTCGTACTTCAGCAGCAGGTCGTCGAACGTCTTCCGGCAGAACGGGTCCAGGTGGCCGTCGATGCGCACCTGCCGATCCTCCGGCAAATCGGCGTTGAGCTGCGCCAGGATCTCCTTGCGCGCCTCGCGCGGAATGAGCTTCAGCGGCTCCTCGTGCATCGGGCACGGATGAATCTCCATCTGCCCCTCTTCGTTGGGCAATTTCCACGAGAAGCTGTATAGCGCACCGTCGTCGAGCTGCGAATAGCACTCCAGCCCCTTCTTCAGCAGCCGCGCAATCGTGCTCTTGCTCGATCCCACCGGCCCGTGCAGCAGCAGAATGCGCCGATCCGTGCCGTAGCCCTGCGCCGCCGACTTGAAGAACTCCACCAGCCGCATCAGCGAGGGGTCGAGCCCGAAAATCGCGTCCCCGCCCTTGTCAATCGGGTCATCGAAGAACTTGTAGTGCACGTAATCCTGCTTCAGCCACGAATACCGCTCCGTGCCGAACTGCAGCACCATGTCGTACACCCGCTGGAACGCATTGCGGGCCAGGCGCGGATTGGCGACCACCATTTCCAGGTACTCGAGGAACGGCCCCTCCCAATGCTGCTGCCGGAAGCGGTCGCGGTCCAGATGGCGATCAATCACCGACAGGATGCTGTCACGGGTGGACATAGTCGTCTCCGTATTCGCCCAGCACCGCGGGCACGGCGCCAAGCGCACTGGGACACTCGCGCGGGGCAACCTCGGCAACAGTCGCCTCGTGAACACGAGCACCATCGATGCTACGAACGGCACCAACCCGCGTCAACGCGGCCGGCGCCGGCCAGACCATACATTATCGACCGTTTCCGCCGCCGCCCTTGTGGCCCTTCACGGCCCCGGGCGGAGCGCCGCGTTCGGTTCCGCCGAGCCCACGCTCTGGCTCCTGCAACGCGGGCACGTCAGCTCCATCTCCCCCCCCTTGTTCAGAAACCGCAGCCCACACCGCCGGCATTCCCACAGCGGATGACACGACCGCACCTGGCATTTCGGGCACGTGAGCGGGAACGCCGACTCGTCTCGGATCTCCGCCACTCCCCGCAATCCGCACTGCACGCACTCGTAAGCCACCGCCCGCAGACCGGCGCCACGCCGGGTGTCTTCCGGCCGCAGCGCAAAGTACAGCGCCACCGCGCCCCCCATCAGCACCAGCCCGACGGCCCCCACGAAGATGTGCCAGCGACGCTGCCGCCGACCGTAAGCGCCCACGACGAGATCCCGCGAGGTCCGCATGACCGCGCGATCTTCCGCCAGGTTCGTTGCTCGTTTGTGCGGCGCCATACGGTCGGAGCACCTCTGCCAGATGGCCTGGCACAGAATTATACGAATCTGCCCGCGTGCGCGTGCGGCAGCGCGGCCGTGCCCCGTACCCGGCCCAGGAACCAGCGGCCCTATCGCGCGGCACCCGCCCGGATGACGCTGGCGCGGTTCCCGTCCCACCTCCGCCCGGCTACCATATCGTCGCTTCGACTCTTCGCACAGGACCCGGCCGTGTCTGATCGCCTCGGAATCGCCTACGACGTCCACCGGCTCGTGCCCGGCCGACCGCTGCTACTCGGCGGCGTGTCCATCCCGCATGAGACCGGCCTCTTGGGCCACTCCGACGCCGACGTCGTCCTCCATGCCCTGTGCGGCGCCATCCTGGGTGCCTTGGGCGAACCCGACCTCGGCGACCTCTTCCCCGACCGCGACCCGCGCTGGCACAACGCTGACAGCCGCCAGTTCGTGCACGAGGCCCTCGCACGCATGCGCGCCGCCGGCTATACCCTGAGCAACGTCGACCTCATCATCCACGCCGAGCGCCCCAAACTCGGCCCCCACAAGACGGCCATCCGTCAGGCCGTCGCGCACCTCGTCGGGCTCTGCCCGGAGCGCGTCGGGCTCAAGGCCACAACCAACGAGGGCCTCGATGCGATCGGCCGCGGTGAGGCCATGGCCTGCTGGGCCAGCGTCTTGTTGATGTCACAACCCCCAAGTGCTTAGGCCCGGACCGCGCCGGCCGAACGTCTGGCCGGCCGCCGCGCTGCCTGCGGGCTCGTTGCCGCTCTGGCGTCCCCCGCGCAGCGCGTGGACGCTGGCGGAATGAACCGGTACGATGCCCTCATGCTTGGGGCGGTCGGCGGCGCGGCCGACCCCCCGGGCCCATCGTTCGCTGGAGTTACCGCCGTGTTGCTGGCGTGGTCCATCCTGGACGCACTCTATCGCAACTGGGCCATGGTGGCGATTGTCTTCACAATCGTCACGTTGATCGTGGTTCCGGCGCTCGTCCTCCTCAAGTATGTGCGCATCTCCCTCAACATCATGCGCACCACCGCCCCGCCGCTCTCGCACGGCCCGCTCGATTTCGATCGCCTCGTCGGTGAACCGGTCGGCTTCCCCGCCTATGACGGCCTCCCGCTCAACGGCATGCTGATCCGCGCCGCCCCCGCCGTGCCCCGCCGCGGACTCATCATCTTCGCCCACGAGTTCCGCTCGGACATGTACTCCTGCGCCCGCTATTGCCGCCCCTTGCGCGAAGCCGGCTACGACATTCTCACGTTCGACTTTCGCGGCCACGGCCAGACCGAGGCCGCCCCAGCCTTCACGCCGCGCCAGTGGGTGACCGACTGCGAGCTCGATGACATGCGCGGCGCGGCCGCCTTTGCCGAACGCTGGCTGGAAGAGCAGGGCCTGGCCCCCGGCTTCGGGGTCTTCGGGATTTCCCGCGGCGCCTGCGCGGCCATCCTGATCGCCCTGGAGAACCCCAACATCCGTGCCCTGGTGTCGGATGGGGGGTTCAGCACCGACACGACCATCGAGTACTTCATGAAACGCTGGGCCTACATCTTCGCCCGCGTGCGCTTCGTCTACGAGAACCATCCCCCTGTCTTCTGGCGCTTCATGCGCTGGCTCATGTTCCACTTCGCCCGGCGTGAGTTCAAGTGCCGCTTCCCCTCGGTGCGCAAGGCCATCCGCCGGATGTCTCCGCGTCCGATGTTGTTCATCCACGGCGAGAAGGACTCCTACCTGCCTGTCGAACAGAGCCGGCGGCTCTACGCCCTGGCCCCGCAGCCCAAATACCTGTGGATCGCGCCCGGTGCCCGCCACAACCAGGCCGCCGTGCTGCATCCCGACTGGTACAGTCGCCTGACCATCGGCTTCTTTGACCGCCACCTCGCGCGCCTCCCGCAGGCGCAGATGCCGCACCACGCAAGCAGCCCCTTCGAGGCCCGGGCCATCCAGCCGGTCGCTACGGAACAGCCTACGCCGGTTGCGGACCCCTCGAACTGAAGCGGATCACAGCAGGTCATGCCCAGCATTCTGGACCACGTTGCCGCCCGCCTGGCCGCCGCCCACGCCCGGCATGTATACGCCCGCTTCCGCCGCGCCCTGCGCCATGCCGACGCCACCCAGGCCGCGGTGCTGCGGCGCGTGCTGCCGCTGGTCGCCGACAGTGATTTCGGACGCCAACACAATCTGGCCCGCGTGCGCAGCGTGGCGGACCTGCGCCGCGCCGTCCCCCTGCTGACCTACGAGGACCTGCGACCCTACATCGACCGCCTCTGCGCCGGCGACACGGGCGCCCTCTTCCGCGCCGGCGAACCGCTCCTGATGTTCGCGACGAGCAGCGGCACCACCGCCCTGCCCAAACGCATTCCCGTCACCCGCGCCTTCGTGCAGGACTATCGCCGCGGCTGGAACACCTTCGGCCTCAAGATGCTCACCGACCACCCGCGCGCGATCCTGCGCGCCATCCTGCAGTCCAGCGGGCGCCACGACGCCGGACACACGCCCGCCGGCATCCCCGTCGGCGCCATCACCGGTCTGCTCGCCCGCACCCAGAAGCGGATCGTTCGCCGTTACTACGTGGGCACGCCCGAGCTCACCCGCATCGATGACGCGCTCGCCCGCAACTACGCGCTCATGCGGCTCGGCATCGCCCGCGATGTCGCCTTCGCTATTACCGCCAACCCCGCCACGTTGATCCAGATGGCCCGCGTGGTCAGCGACCACAGCGAACGCCTCATCCGCGACGTGCGCGACGGCACCCTCGCCCCCGAGTTCGTCCCCGATACGCCCCTCAACCGCGCGCTCGCGGCCAAGCTGCGCCCGGACCCCGCCCGCGCCGCCAAGCTCGAGCAACTGCGCCGACACGCTGGCTGCCTCCGGCCGCGGGACTATTGGCAAATCGAGTTCGTCGCCTGCTGGACCGGCGGCAGCCTGGGGCACTACCTCCAGCGCATGGCCGAGTGGTGGGGACCGGTACCGGTCCGCGACGTCGGGCTCCTCGCCAGCGAGGGCCGCGTCAGCATCCCCCTGGACGACAACACCCCCGCCGGCGTGCTCGACATCACGTCCGCCGTCTTCGAGTTCATCCCCGCCGCGCAGGCGGAGGAGCCCACGCCGCCCACGCTCGAACCGCGCGATCTGGAGATCGGCCGCGACTACGCGGTCGTACTCACCAATACGGCCGGGCTGGTGCGGTATCGCCTGGACGACGTCGTGCGGGTCCGCGGCTGGGAGGGTGAGGCGCCGGTTGTCGAATTCCTCTACCGGGCCGGGCGTGTGTCCTCGGTCGCCGGCGAGAAGCTGACCGAGAACCAGGCGGTTGCGGCCGTACAAAGCGCGTGCCGGGAGCTGGGCATCCCGGAGTTCGATTTCGTGCTCGCCCCCTGCTGGGCCGAGCCGCCTTACTACCGGTTAAGCTGCGCCCAGGCTCCGCAACCCGCGTTGACCGCCGCCGTTCATGCCGCGCTGGGTCTACAGAACGAGGAATACCAGTCGCGCGTGAAGTCGGGACGCCTCGGGCCCCTCCAATGGCGACAGATCGCGGCGACAGCCATCCCCGGCATGGACCAGCGCCTGATCGCCGCGCGGCGCGGCACCGCCGAGCAGTACAAGCGTCCCTGCTTGTTCACAACCCCCGGGGAAGACGATCGCCAGTTGAATTTGGCGAACCACTAGCCACACAAGACAAGCCCCCATTTTAACTTATGAAGTGAACGAGAATCCGCGTTTGAGACGGAACTCCGTCTCGCTCCAGAAAGAATTACGACAGGTTTTTCACAAATCCAACCTTCCGCAAGTCACTTAAATTACCAATCTTACACCTTTATGCAGCAGGAATGTCAAAATAGTTAATTTCCGTGATCGGTTACGGAGTTGAAATCCTTCAAGTTTGAGTTATACATGGTTCGATAACACCACAGTCACCTTAGAGGAGTGTTCAGTCGGACCGCCACCATTCCCTTCAAGCGGACCGTCTGACAGGCAGGAACGGAAACCAGCTTCCAGGAGCCACGGGACACATGAAGCCCAAGACCAAATCCAGCACAGTGGCCTCGCTCTGGCGCGAATTCCGCCGCAGTCATTCCATCAGCGCCCGCAACGGGCTCGTCGAACACTACATGCCCATCGTGAACAAACTGGCCGAAATCATGGCCCGCCGCCTGTGGCCCCGCGTCTCCGCCGATGAGCTCGCCAGTGCCGGCTACGACGGCCTCATCGCCGCCGTCTCCGCCTTCGACCCCAATCGCGGCGTCAAATTCGAAACCTACTGCCGCCAACGCATCGTCGGCGCCATCCGCGACTGGCAGCGCGAAATCGATCCCCTCGGCCGCTCCGGCCGGAACTTCGAACGCGCCATGAACCAGACCGAAGAACGCTACCAGGCCGAGTCCGGCAAGCTCCCGACCTCCGACGAGGTCGCCAAGCGCATGGGCCTGACCTTCGGCAAGTTCGTCCGCATGAAGAAGACCGTCGCCGCCTCGCACTGCGTCCCCCTCGACGGCAGCAGCGACCGCAACGACGACTCCCGCATGGGCGCCCTCGTGCCGATCGACCCCAACCCCGGCCCGGCCCATCACACCGAACGCGAACTCATCCGGGAATACATCACCCGCGGCCTCAAAGAACAGGACCGCCTCATCCTCACCCTCTACTACTACGAAAAACTGACCATGGCCTCGATCGGCGCCGTCCTCGGCGTCAGTGAATCCCGCGTGTGCCAGCGTCACGCCGAGATCGTCGAGCAATTGCGTGCTCGCTTCGCCAACTCGGCCTGCGACCTGGTCGCGTAACCGATACCTGTACCTCCCTCCTCCCTCCTCTAGCAGGGGACTCCGCTTCGGCGGGGCCCCCTGTTTTATTGTCAACCGCTCCGCGCGCCACCGCGCTGCAACTCCGCCCCGCAGACGGCGGCCAACAGACTCTCCCCGCCCGCCCCGACGCGTGTGCTCCTGCGGGCCACTGAGCGGCCGGTCGGGGCAAAGGCCGACGAGGTGCAGCACGGACTCAGTAGGCTGTCGCAGATGACATCGGTCGGCATACCCGCATCACAGGGCGTAGCCCGCGCCCGGGCCCGCAACCGTACAATGGCGCCGTGCACATCTCGTGCGGACGCACGCTCCGCAAGTGCCGGAGGCCGGTATGGCCATGGCGGAACCGGACAGCATCTGGTGGCGATCCTTCGCCAAGGGCTTGTCGGCGGTCATCGCGATATTGACCGGCACCGTGCTCTTCGCCACCTGCCGCCCGGCGGACGAAGCGGACGACTCCCAGCCACTCC
>CAZGAQ010000059.1:0-17809 GCA_964523405.1 uncultured Planctomycetales bacterium | reverse complement strand
GATGCCGGGGCCGTTGTCGCGGACGGTGACGCGGAAGCGGTCCTCGGCGAGCTGGTCGATGGTGATCCAGATTTCGGGGAGGATGCCGGCCTCTTCGCAAGCATCGAGGCTGTTGTCGACGGCCTCTTTGACGGTCGTGAGCAGGGCCTTGCGCTTGTTGTCGAAGCCGAGCAGGTGGCGGTTCTTGGCGAAGAACTCGCTGACGGAGATTTCGCGCTGGGCGGCGGCCATCGATTCGGCGGTGGCGCCGCGGGGGCGCTTGGGCGAACCGGGGGACGTGGCTGAGACGTCGTGGTCGGCGGGCCGGGTAGCGGGGGCCGAGGCGGCGGTATCCGGCGCGGGCGGCGCCGACGCAGCCGGCGCGGGCGAAGCTGCGGCGGCATCAGCCGGGGCGAAGAGGCCGTCGTCGTCGGGACCGCGTCTGGCTTTGGCGGCCTGAGAAGTCTTGGCGACGGTCGCCTTGGTCGGCTTGGCAGACGGAGGCGCGGGTCTCTTTCTCGCCAGCGTGGCCGGCTTGGTCTTTGCGACGAGGGCTTTGGCCTTGTGTGGAGCGGGCTTGGGGGGCGGCGGGGTACTCACGCTGTCGTCCTCTTCGTCATCGAGATTGGGCTCCCAGGCGGGCTGGCTGACCGCGGTCACGGGAATGGCGCGGACAGGGATGGGGGTCGGCGCGGCGTCGAACAGGCCAGGGGCTTCGCGCGGACGGTTCTGCGTGGCGTTGTCAGATAGGGTAGCCATCCCTGGCTCCGTGCCAGTGTTTGGGGGCCGTTTGCGTAGCGGCACCGACCGCAGGTGTCGCCACGAGAGCGGCGGCATACGCCATCCATAGTAGCGGGATTGGGGGAGGTGTACAGTGGGATGGGTGGCGTGGAGGGACGTGGCGACGTGCGGGTCGGGAGTGTTGGGGAGACGCCCGATAATGGCAGGTCCGATCCCTGATCGTCTGTGGGGCGGCAAAATGAAAGGTTTTAGGATTGAGCGTCGGCGGCCCGGCGGATAGCATGCAACTTGGAGGTAGGAGCGTCGGCAGCACAAGCCGGCGTTTGAGGACATTTCGGTTTGGTTGTTGTTGTAGCGCACTCTTGGAGGAAGGAGTCAAGCATGAAGGTCAAGGCACTGTGCGTCGTCGGTTTGCTTGTTGCGGCCAGCGCGGCGCTGGCGGCGGGTTACAACTCGAACGGATTCGAGCCGACGACATTTGTGACCGGTCCACTTAATGGACAGGATGGCTGGGTCGGCACCGGTGCGGGTGGCGGATTTGAGCCCGCGGTGGTGACGAGCCCGGATCCGGTGGAAGGCACGCAAGCCGTGAAGCTCAGCGTTCCGAACACCCAGGGCGCGGCGTCGACGATGCACATGGGCATCGCGCCGGTGACGCCGGGCCCGGGCGTCGTGGTGACGGTCAGCTATGACGTGTATCGTCATCAGAACGACCTCGGCAAGACCCAGAACCTGTGGTGGTGGTGGGTCGACGCCGGTACGCCGACGTATGGTCTGCAGTGGGACATCGGCGGCACGCTGCCGGCCGGCTGGAATCCTGGCGCTGGTTCGGCCACGACGATCTATGATGCGTGGACGAACATCACGCAGGAGTGGGATTTCGGCACGGGCATCTACAAGTCGTGGTACAACGGCGTGGCCGTGGACACGAACGTCGCGATCACCGAGATCACGACGCTGACTGGCTGGGAAATCAGCCTGGCGCACGATGCCGGTACTGAAGCTGGCGAAGACACGGCGTGGATCGACAATTTCTCGATCACGGTGGTTCCGGAGCCGGCGGCCCTGATGCTGCTGGGTCTGGGCGCGCTGCTGCGCCGCCGCTAAGCGGGCGTAGTGAGCCGGATTGACGAAATCGGAGAGCCGGGAGCCACGTGCTTCCGGCTCTCGCTATTTGGGGGGCGGCGCCGCGGGGGTAGTCCGCATGACGGACCCCACGTCAGGCACGGAGGCCTGACGCTACCCGGGACGGAGGCCTGACGCTACGCGGCTGACTCCCCGGCTGAGCACTGCGGGGCAGGTTTGACCGGTCTGCGCGGGGTTCGTACCATCTGTGCCGCGCGCGGCCGGTGCGGCAGTCCGGGGGATGCCGGCGGGCGCCACACAGGAGCGTATGCTGTGAGCGGGACAGTTGAACCGCGGATTCTGCGGGGTCTGCGCGACCTTTTTGCCGAACAGATGCACGCCCGGCAGTGGATCATCGACACGGTGCGGGGCGTCTACGAACGCTACGGCTACGTGCCCCTGGGCACGCCGGCGGTCGAGTTTCTTGACGTGTTGCTGGGGACGGCCGGCGAAGAGAGCGACAAGCAGCTTTTCGAGGTCAAGGGGCCGGAGGAAGAGCGGCTCGGGCTGCGCTTCGATCAGACCGTCTCGCTGGCGCGCGTGGTGGCACAGTACCCGGACTTGCCGCGGCCATTCCGGCGGTACCAGGTGGCGCCGGTGTGGCGCTGCGACAATCCGTATGAGAAGCGCGGGCGGTTCCGCGAGTTTATCCAGTTCGACATCGACGCGGTGGGTGTGGAATCGGAGGTCGCGGACCTGGAGATGATCACGGCGATGTGCGACGTGATGGTCGCGCTGGGGACGGGGCGGTACCGGGTGCGGGTGTCGAGTCGCCGGGTGCTCAATCTGCTGTTGGCGTTCGCGGGAATCGAGTTGGAGCGCGGGCACGACGTGTTCCGCGTGCTCGACAAGCTCGACAAGCTGGGGCACGAGAAGGTGCGGCAGGAGCTGACGACCGGCTACAAGGACGAATCGGGCAGCACGATCCCGGGCCTCGGGCTGTCGGAGGCCCAGGTCGACCGCATCGACGCGTTTCTGGCGATTCGCGCGGACACGCGCGAAGGGGCCCTGGCGCAGGTCGGTGCGCTGTTCCAGGACGTGCTGAACGTGGCGACGGAATTGGAGCCCTTGGCGCGGCTGTCGCGGCAGCTCACGGCGCTGGGCTATGGCGACGACTGCGTGCAGTACGACCTGAGCATCGCGCGCGGACTGGCGTACTACACGGGGACGGTCTTCGAGACGGAATTGCTCGACCTGCCGGAATTCGGCTCGGTGTGCTCGGGCGGGCGCTACGACGACCTGGTCCTGCGCTTCCTCGGTGAGCGCGTCCCGGCCGTCGGGACGTCGGTCGGGGTGGACCGCATGCTCGTCGCGCTGACGGAGTTGGGACGGATCCCCAGCGCGGCCAAGAAGAAGGCGACGGCGCAAGTGCTGGTGACGGTATTCGATAGGGCGCTGCTGGACGAGTACGTGGCGATGGCGTACGAGCTGCGGCGCGCGGGGATCAACGCGGAGTTGTACCTGGGGATGGAGAAGCGCGTCGGGAAGCAGATCAAGTACGGGGATCACTACGAGATTCCGGTGCTGGTCGTCTGCGGAGGAGACGAGCACGCGCGGGGCGAGGTGCAGCTCAAGGACATGTCCGTCGGGCGGCAGCGGACCGCGCAGGTGGCGGACCGCGGACAGTGGAAGGCGGAGCGCCCGGGGCAGTTCAACGTGCCGCGCGCGGAGCTGGTGGCGGCGGTAAAAAAGCTGCTGGGGGAGATTGCGGGGGCGTGAGGCGCAGCGTTGGCCTGATTACGGGGTGGTCCGCACCGCGGACCCTACTTCTACGCGCGTCACCCCCCTACTGCTTGTTTTCGGTGAGCCAGGTTCGCAGGTAGTCGTACGGATCCCCCGCGGCTTCGGCGGCGGCGCGGAAGACGGCAATCGTCTTTGACCAGTCGCCGCCGTTGGCCACATACACGTCGGCGAACACACTCAGGTCCAGGTTGTAGCGGTAGTTGGCGAGGACCCAGGCGTTGCTGGTCGGAAACTGGCCGTAGTACGAGTAGGAATTGCCGTTGACCAGTGTGGGCTGGACCACGTTCGTGAAGCGGTCGCGGGCGGCCTGGAAGATGGTCTCGCGCCCGGCGATCTTGTCGGCGGAGCTGAGCGTCGTCTGGCTGTAGTAGGTCGCGAGGTCGTTGTAGAACTGGAACAGGAAGGTGTTCACCTTGTCGCCGTCGGCGTAGTAATCGCGGGCGAACTGTCCCCAGCCGGAAGCGGCGCCGTATTTCGCCTCCAGGAAGTTGATCGCGCCCTGGCGACCGACGAAGGTGGCCAGCGATTCGTTGAAGTTCGTCGCATTCGCGCGCCAGACCGTGTTGTGCAACAGCTCGTGGATGACGGTGTCGGAAAGCGAAAGCGTGCCGCGGCGGAGCATCGCTGCGCGGACAGGGTTTTCCAGGATGCCGAGCGTGCTGTAGGTGTCCAGCTCGTACGTCATCGTGTCGTAGCCCTGCGCCTTGAGGTCCGCCTCGGCCGCGTCGAGCATGTTTTTGTCGAAGAAGGACAGGTACGGCACTTCGCCGACGAAAGGGAAGGTCCAGGTCTTGGCGACGAGCGCGTCCTGGCGGGCGGCCGAGAGGTTCCACGCGACGGGCGAGCCGGCGTTGTCGTCGAACAGGGTGTAGGAGTTGGCGGCGTTGAGGCCCATGGTGTCGACGGCGTACGCGCGGGCGTCGAGCAGTAACCGGAGCTTGGCCTCCTCGTCGGCGGTCAGCTGGCCGGTGCCGAGCACGTCCTCGACGGGCACGGTGCGGCTCTGGCTGGCGAGCTGCCCTTCGGCCAGTTGCGCGAGATAGGGCAGGCTGTCGCAACCGGTGACGAGCGGCAGGGCGAGCGCCGTGAGAAGCGTGAGGCCAGTGGAAAGGTGGAGGCGGGTTGTGGGGGGCATGCCGTTCCCTCGTGCTGCGTCATGGTCGAGCGAGCCGCGCCGGCGCGATGCACGATTGTAGGGGGTCGCCAACTGACCGGGCGATGGCGGCCGTCTTCCGCGGGCGCGCGGCCGGCCGCCGATTCACCTGGGACGAACGTCGCAACCCGTTTCCAGCGCGATTGTTGCGCGATTTGTTGCCGATTTCGGCGCGGGCACGGCATATTCCGGCCCGCAGGTCGGTTAACTGCTTACAGCATGATCCGTCTGCTCGCCGCACTGCTGATCGTCTCGTATGCGCTGCCCCCGCTCTGTGCGGGCCGCTGCGGGACTGCCGCCAGCCCTTGCGGACCGCGCCCTGTGGCCACTCGTCAGGCGACTCCAGACCGCCCCCGTCCGACAAAGTCCGCGTGCCGCCAGTGTGCGCAGCGCTGCCCCAAGAAGGCGGCCTCCGGCAAAACGACTCCCCACTGCCCCGTCTGCGTCAAGCAAATCCCCAAGGCGCCGCTCGCCACGAGCAGTGACGAGGTAGGCGGGCATGCGACCGGCCGCGGGGAGGTCTCGCATGCAGCCGGGCACGCAACGCCGACGTGGGCGATGCCATCGCAACGGAGTATCGAAGTCGGGCTAGCCGCATCCGGCAGACCCGATCCACCGGGGGTCATTCCGGCAAGTCACAATGCGCGGCTAGCGCAGATCGAGGTCTGGCGGAATTAACCACCCCGGGCATCCCCATTGCATGATGCGGAAGACACCGGATCGCGCCAGGGAGGCGCGAAACAACCCCTCGTTCAGTTCCATATTCGTGTCATTCGAAACCACCGCGCCCCTGGGGCGCGTGAAGGAGCCATCATGAAGAAGTCCATTATCATCGCCGTCTCGCTGGCGGGAGCGTTGGCGGCCGCTTTCGCACTCAGTCCGAGCTGGCTCGACAAAGCGGTGGCGGCGGAGCGGGCCATGCCGTGCGGCGGGCAGTGCCAGAAGATGCAGAGCACGGGGGAAGGCGGGTGCTGCAAGGAGCCAGGCAAGGGCGCGTGCCTGAGCGGCAAAGGCGAGGCCTGCCGTGGACACGATCCCAACGGCTGCCCGGGTCACGATCCCAACGGTTGTCCCGGTCATGATCCCAACGGTTGCCCGGACTCCGGCACGAAGTGCGGCGAGCGCGGCAAGGCCGGCGGCAAGTCGGCGTGCGGCGGTTGCCAGGGTGGCGGCCCAAAGGGCTGCGGCGGGCACGGCGCCGGCGGTTGCGGCGCTACGAAGAACCGCGAGGCGGCTGACAATCTCGGCATCGGAAGCTGCCATCAGACCGATGGGCAGTAGCCGCTCGTAACGTCGGGTAATGTAGCGGGCGTGCCGTAGCGCGAGCGCGGCGCGCCCGCGCTGCGCGCCAGCATGCCGCCATCTGCGGCGCGCGGGCAGTTACCCGACGCGCTGGCACGGTGACCACGCCGGCCGTGTCAGGCCGGTGAATTCGCTTGTCCTGGCAGCCGGTAGACGGCTAGGATACCGGCAGGAGGATGGGGCGAAGCCGCCTACTCCCAGGCCGAGGTAGGCGGGGACATTCAGGAAACGCAACGGCCGGCCCGCATGTCCGCCGGCCGAGTGATGCGGGAGGAGCTTCCAATGGCGACGCGCTTCGCTGGTTTCGCGGCGGTACTGCTCTTGTGCCTGGGGTTTGTGGCGCTGGGCCGGGGCGAAGTGGTCTACGACAACCTCACTGCGCCGATCAGCGCGTTCACGGGCGTGACGCTCGAGATGGGCGACGAAGTCACGCTGGGCGGCACCGCCCGCCACCTCACGAGTTTCACACTCCCGCTGACGACCAGCGCGCTCGAGCCCGGCACGGCACAACTCGCGTTCCGGCTGTATGCCAACACTGCGCAGGGCGGGTGGCCGGGGATCACGCTCTATTCGACCTCCGCGTTCACGGTGACGTACGCGCCCGGCGTGACCCAGCTCAACACGCTGGCTTTGCCCGAGGTGCTCGTCCCCGACACGTTCACGTGGACCATTCGCCCGCTAAGCTCGACCGGCGAATTGCCCGAGTTGCAGTGGTACGATCCACCGACGGTGGGCAGCAGCGCCGACTTCACATGGCAACGCTGGGTGAACGAGTGGCGGCGCGTGGATGCGCTGGACCCGCAGGTCGACAATTTCGGCGGCCGGTTCGAGGCGGTCCCGGAGCCCGGCGCGGCGCTGGCCCTCGCGCTGGCCGTCCTGATCTGGCGGCGCGCCCGGCGGGGCTAGAAGGGCTTCATGGGCCGGGGGGGCAGGCGCACCGTCGGACGCGCGGGGGCGTCGGCTAGGTGGCGCGCCAGGACAGCGAGCACGGCGGAGGACTGCACAGTGCCGCGGCAGTCGACCGTCTCGAACTTGTCGCCAGCGGTGTGGTAGTTCTTCACGCCCGGGCCGAGATCACCGGACAGGCCGAGGCAGCAGACGCCGGCGTACATAAAGGGGGCGTGGTCGCTGGCATCCCAGGAGGCGTCGTCGATGTCGGGCGACAGGCCGTAGCCGGGCAGCGCGGCGATCACGTCCTGCAGCAGCGGCTCGATTTCCTTGTGGCCAAAGTGGTAGAACTTCCGCGGCGCGCCGGGCATGTCCACGTTGACCATGGCGACGAGGCGATCCATCTCGCTGTCATGCTGGGCCGCGTAGGCGCGGCTGCCTTCGAGCATCAACTCCTCGGCCATGAACCAAACGAAGCGGATGGTGCGGCGCGACGGGGCCCCGACGGCGGCCAGCGCGCGGGCGGTTTCGAGAATGCAGGCGGAACCATTGCCGTTGTCGATGGCGCCTTCGCCGAGGTGCCAGCTATCGAGGTGGGCGCCGATCAGGACGATTTCGTCGGCCAGCGGGCCCTGGCCGGGGATGTCGCCGACGATGTTCTGCGGGCGGCAGTGCCAGTTCTCGGTCTCCAGTTCGACGCGGACGCGGACGGTCGCGCCGCGCGCGAGCTGGGCGAGCAACTCCTCGTCATGGGGGATCACGACACCGGGCTCCGCGTGCGGCGTGCGGTGCCCGTTGCCGATGACGGGGTCGCGCTCGGGGCGGCTCATGACGAGCAAACCGGCGGCTCCGGCCTCGAGCGCATGCTGCATCTTGTCGGTGCGCCGGTTGTTGTTGTCGCGCACCAGGGCGAAACGGCCGCGGAGCACGGCGGCGTGGGC
Organism: uncultured Planctomycetales bacterium; assembly: GCA_964523405.1. Classification (GTDB taxonomy): domain Bacteria; phylum Planctomycetota; class Phycisphaerae; order UBA1845; family Fen-1342; genus CAZGAQ01. Next base: position 9,937 of record CAZGAQ010000059.1, on the reverse strand, counting down.
GGTGAAGTCTTCCGGTCCGCCGTCGCCGATGTCGACGACTTCGGCGACGATGCCGCCGGGTGGGGTGCTGATGGTCTTGCCGAGCGCGACGGCACCGGTCAGTTCGCGGGGCGCGTCACCGAGAATGGTGACCTTGGTGCTGCGGACGATCCAGCTTTCGAGGTCGAACGGCTCGCCGTGGACGTTCTGGAGGCCGTAGGCGCGCAGCTTCTGCGCCACGTATTCGCTGGCGCGGTCGGCGTTGGGCGTGCCGCTGAGGCGGCCGCCGGGCATCGCGAGGGCGCGCAGGTTGGGGGTGAACTCGGAATGCCGCATGACCTCGCCGACGAGGAGGCGGTCGAGGAGGTCGCCCGGCGCGTGTTCCCCGCTTTGACGGAGCGCTCTCTCGAAAGCGCGGGCGACGGCGTCGTCCAACGGGCGGGGCCCGGCGGCGGGTTGTGGCTGGCGGCAGCCGGCGCAGGCGATGAACAGGCTCAGGGCGACCCCAGTCCAGCAGCGCGCACGCGGCATGTGGCATTCCTCCAGAGACAGAATGTGGGGATTGTAGTCGCGGAGAGGCGTTTGGCGGAGCAGCGGGCGTCACAAAGCGCGCCGGCGGGGCTGGCGGCAGGCCCGGCGAAAGCGGGTACAATAGGAGCAGGTCGCGTAGCCCGGGGCTCGACGCGGCCAGGTGCAAGGGGTCCGGTCATGCCCGCTAAGAAGTTCGGCGCCGGTGAGAACGTCGACGACTGGACGCAGAAGATTCACTCCATCATGGAGGAGATGAGCAACCGCATCTTCTTCGAGTATCGCGCCTCGGGCGCCTGGCAGCCCCGCGTCAACCTGTACGCGACGCAACACGCCTTCGTGCTGTGCGTCGAACTGGCCGGCCTCCAGCAGGACGCGCTGCTGGTACAGTGCGGTGATCAGCAGCGCGTACACATCAGCGGGAAGCGCGAGCGAGCGTGCATGGCCGGGCTCGAATGCCCCCACAGCATCGAGATGATGGAGATCGATGAGGGTCCGTTCTGCCGCGACGTCGACATCCCGGAACCGGTGGACCCGGAAGGAATCGAGATCGCCTACGATCGAGGTTACCTATGGATCATTCTGCCCAAGAGCAATCAGACTTGAAGGGCGCCCCGCCCGCGGCGAAGCAGCCGGCCGCGCAGACGGACGAGCGGCCCGGCAGCGGGGACGCCACGGAGGCGATTCCGCGCGAGCTGCCGGTGCTGCCGGTGCGCGAGATTGTGGTCTTCCCCGGCACGGTGGTACCGCTGACGATCGGGCGGGAGAAGTCCAAGCGGCTGATCGATGCCGTGCTGGCGGGCGACAAGCTGCTGGCGATCTGCACGCAGCGGCGGACGGACGTGGAGGATCCCGGGCTGGACGACATCTACCGGGTGGGGACGGCCGCGATGGTCCTCAAGCTGCTGCGCATGCCGGACGGGACGAACAGCCTGCTGGTGCACGGGATCGCGCGGATCGGGATCGAGACGATGGTCGCGACGGAGCCGTACTGGCGTGCGGTCGTGAATCCGTACGTGGACGAGACCGCGGAATCCCTGGAGATCAACGCGCTGGCACACGGGGCGCGGCAGACGGCCTATCAGATCATCGAGCTGAGCCCCAACGTGCCGGACGAGGCCCGCACGGTACTGGAGAACATCGACCAGCCCGGACCGCTGGCGGATTATCTGGCGGCGAACCTGTCGTTGGGCATTGCGCAGAAGCAGGAGCTGCTGGAGACGTTCGATGTGGCGGACCGGCTGCGCAAGGTCAACGCCACGCTGAACAACCAGCTTGAGGTGTTGCAGCTTTCGCAGAAGATTCAGACGGACGTGCGCTCGCAGATCGACAAGTCGCAGCGCGAGTACTACCTGCAGCAGCAGCTCAAGGCGATCCAGAAGGAACTGGGCGAGACCGACAGCCGGACCGTGGAACTCGAGGATCTGCACAAGAAGCTCGAGGCCGCGCAGATGCCGGTTGAGGTGCGCAAGGAAGCGGACCGCGAATTCGCCCGCCTGCAGCGGATTCCGCAGGGTTCGCCCGAGAACGGCGTGATCCGCGACTACCTCGAGTGGCTGTGCGACATGCCGTGGCAGCAGGAGACGCAGGACAACCTCGATCTCAATCGCGCGCAGGAGGTGCTGGAGGCGGACCACTACGGGCTGGAGAAGATCAAGCGCCGCATCATCGAGTACCTGGCCGTGTTGAAGCTGCGCCCGGGCGGCAAGGGGCCGATCCTGTGCTTCGCGGGCCCGCCGGGCGTGGGGAAGACATCGCTGGGGCAGAGCATTGCCCGCGCGCTGGAGCGGCAGTTCATCCGGATTTCGCTGGGCGGGGTGCGCGACGAGGCGGACATTCGCGGGCACCGGCGCACGTACATCGGCGCCATTCCCGGACGAATCGTGCAGGAGATCCGCAAGGCGGGCACGCGGAACCCGGTATTGATGCTGGACGAGATGGACAAGCTGGGGGCGGACTTCCGCGGGGACCCGGCGTCGGCCTTGCTGGAAGTGCTCGACCCGGCCCAAAACACGACTTTCACAGATCATTACCTGGGGGTGCCGTTTGACCTGTCGAAGGTGCTGTTCATCGGGACGGCTAACCAGATCGACCCGATTGCGCCGGCGCTGCGCGACCGCATGGAGATCATCGAGCTGTCGGGCTACACGACGGCGGAGAAGTTCGAGATTGCGCGCCGGTACCTGGTGCCGCGCCAGCGGGAGGAGAACGGGCTGGCGGATCGCAAGATTCGCTTCGCGGACGACGCGCTGCGGATGATCATCGAGGCGTACACCCGCGAGGCCGGCGTGCGGAACCTGGAGCGCAACGTCGGCACGGTGTTGCGCGGCCTGGCGGCCAAGGTGGCGCGGGGCAAGCCGGCACGGGACGTGGTCAAAGTGGCGGACCTGGAGGAGTACCTGGGGCAGCCGCGGTTCGAGTCCGAGCAGGCGATGGTCAAGCGGGTGCCGGGCGTGGCGACGGGGTTGGCGTACACGCCCGTCGGGGGCGACATTATCTTCATCGAAGCTACGCGGATGCCGGGGCATGGGGCGTTCACGCTGACCGGGCAGATCGGCGACGTGATGAAGGAATCGGCACAGGCCGCCCTGTCGCTGCTGCGTTCACGGGCGAAGGAATGGCACATCACGCTGCCCCCGATGAATGAGATGGATATTCACGTGCACGTGCCGGCCGGCGGGGTACCGAAGGACGGGCCGTCGGCGGGCGTGGCGATGCTGACGGCGCTGGTGTCGCTGATGTCGGGCAAGCCGGCGGATCCGAGCGTGGCGATGACCGGGGAAATCACGCTGCGGGGGCAGGTACTGCCGATCGGGGGGGTCAAGGCGAAGGTGCTGGGGGCCCACCGGGCGGGGATCAAGACGGTGATTCTGCCGGAGCGGAACCGGCCGGACCTTGCAGAGGTGCCCGAGGACGTACGGGCCGAGCTGAGATTCGTCTTTGCGAAGCGGGCGGAGGATGTGCTGGCCGTGACGCTGGGCGATGGCGCGGCGGCGGTGGCCAAGAATGGAGTGGCCGGCCGGCGGTCGAAAGCGGCGGGCAAGCTGACAGGGATGAAGCGATCGCGGGCGACCGCGGGTGGGCGGAACGGCGCGCGTCGGAAGGCCGGGGCCAAGTCGCGGCGCGGTTAAATCGGGACTGGAAATATCCGAGATCGCCTCATGGGGCCAAGAATCTTAACCCGTTGTCCAGTCTGGGATTCCGCTTGAACCCGGGCTTTCCTTGCCGTATGATGCGCAGCGTCAAATCCAGCTCTAGCGGTTGCTGGCGAGAAATCATTCTTTTGTCTAGGGATCATGGAACTTCCGGGAAGTGGCGGTTTGGGGAACGCGATGAAAACGGTGACGAAGAAGGACCTGGTGGATCGGATTGCGGATCGGACGGCGTGCAAGCGCGTCATCGTCAAGAAGATTGTGCAGCAGTTTCTCGACGAGATCGTGACCGAGCTAGGCGAGGGCAACCGCCTGGAATTCCGGGACTTCGGCGTATTTGAGATTCGCTCGCGGGCGGCGCGCGTAGCCCAGAATCCGAAGACCATGGAGAAGGTCTACGTCCCCTGCAAGCGCACCGTGAAGTTCAAGATTGGCCGCCTGATGAAGGAGCGTCTCTTCGCGGACGAAGGGGACGCGGACCAAGTTCCGAGCAAGCCCGAGGCGCACGCGGCAGGCGAGAGTTCCTGAGCGGCAGCGCACCCGCAGCAGAACACGAAGTACTGAAACCACCGGTAGTTGCGGCGGCCGGTTATTGTGCGCGCCGCGCGCACCAGCTCGGCGGGCCCACGCACCGTGGCGCAGCCCGATTAAGGAGATCCCGCCTCCCGATCAGCGCTGTCCGTCGAGCATCTGGCGCAGCACCATGGGGAGCACGCCACCGTGGCGGTAGTACTCGATCTCGACGGGAGTATCCAGCCGGCAGCGCACCTCGATCTCGCGAACGGCGCCGGTCTCGGGGTGATGCGCCCGAACCGTCAGCGTCTGCAGCGGTTTGACGCTCGCGGGGAAGTCGATGTCGAAGACCTCGCGCCCGGTCAGACCCAAGGACTCAACTGTCTGCCCTGGCTGGAATTGCAGCGGCAACACGCCCATGCCGGCGAGGTTGCTGCGGTGGATGCGCTCATAGCTGGCGGCGATGACCGCGCGCACACCGAGGAGCAGCGTGCCCTTCGCGGCCCAATCGCGTGAGCTGCCCATGCCGTAGTCCTTGCCTGCCAGGATGATCAGCGGCGTTGCGGCCTCCTTGTACTTCATGGCGGCGTCGTAGATGGGCAGGATGTCGCCCGTCGGCAGATAGCAGGTCACCCCGCCTTCGGCACCACCCGCGAGGAGGTTGCGGATACGCGTGTTGGCGAAGGTGCCGCGCGTCATGACGCGGTCGTTGCCGCGACGCGAACCGTAACTATTGAAGTCCTCTGGCTTAACACCGTGCGCGATGAGGTGGCGACCGGCGGGCGACTTGGCGTTGATGCTGCCGGCGGGGCTGATGTGGTCCGTCGTGATGCTGTCTCCGAGCACGGCGAGACAACGCGCGCCGCGCACCGGCGTCACCGGCGGCACTTCGCGTGTGAGGCTCGTAAGGAACGGCGGCTCCTGAATATACGTGCTGGCGGTGTCCCACGAGTACACCACGTCGCGCCCCGCACCCAGCTTCTGCCACTCGCGCGGGCCGGTGAATACGTCGGCGTAGCGGCGCTGAAAGACCTCCGGCGTGACGAAGCGGTTCACCACCTCGTGAATCTCCGCCTGCGTCGGCCAGATGTCGCGCAGGAACACGTCGCGACCGGCCGCATCCTGTCCCAGGGGCTCGGCTGAGAAATCGATGTCGACGCGGCCCGCGAGCGCGTAGGCCACGACGAGCGGTGGCGAGGCGAGGTAGTTCGCCTTCACATCCGCATTGATGCGCCCCTCGAAGTTGCGGTTGCCGCTCAGGACGGCCGCGACCACCAGGTCGTTCTGCTGCACGGCGGTGCGCACCGCATCGGGCAACGGGCCGCTGTTGCCGATACAGGTCGTGCAGCCGTAGCCGACGGTCTGAAAGCCGAGTTCGTCGAGGTACTTCTGGAGGCCGGATTGCTCGTAATAGTCGGTCACGACGCGTGAGCCGGGGGCGAGGGAGGTCTTGACCCAGGGCTGGGCGCGCAGGCCGCGCTCGACCGCCTTGCGGGCGACGAGGCCGGCGGCCAGCATCACGGATGGGTTGCTGGTGTTGGTGCAGCTCGTGATGGCAGCGATGACGACGGTGCCGTGGCGCAATGTGGCGGGGCCGCCGGCGAGCGTGGCGCGCGCGGACTTGGCGAGGTCGGCCTCGGTGAGACCGAAGCCGCGTTCCTTCACCGGGGCGCGCAGGGCCTGGTAGAAGGAGGGCTTCATGTGCGTGAGGGCGACGCGGTCCTGGGGGCGCTTCGGGCCCGCCAGGCATGGCTCGATCGTGCCGAGGTCCAGGTCGACGGTCTGCGTGTAGCGCGGCGTGGGGCTCTGCGCGGTGCGGAACAGACCCTGTTCCTTACAGTAGCGCTCCACGAGATCCACTTCGGCGGGTGTGCGGCCCGTCATGCGCAGGTAATCGAGGGTGCGGTCGTCGACGGGGAAGAAGCCGACGGTCGCGCCATATTCAGGGGCCATGTTGGCGATGGTGGCGCGGTCGGCGAGGGCCATACTCGCCAGGCCCGCCCCGCAGAACTCGACGAAACGGCCGACGACACCGATCTGCCGCAGGATTTCGGTCACGCGTAGCACGAGGTCGGTGGCCGTGGCGCCTTCGGACAATTCTCCCGTGAGGCGTACGCCGACGACCTCGGGGATGAGGAACGAGAAGGGCTGGCCGAGCATGGCGGCTTCGGCCTCAATGCCCCCGACGCCCCAGCCGAGCACGCCGAGGCCGTTGATCATGGTAGTGTGGCTGTCGGTGCCGACGAGCGTGTCGGGCAGCGCGACCGCGCGACCGTCGCGCTGGCAGCGCAGGACACCCTTGGCGAGGTATTCGAGGTTGACCTGGTGCACAATGCCGGTGGCCGGCGGGACGACGCGCAGATTGCGGAAGGCGTTCTGCCCCCAGCGGAGGAACTCGTAGCGCTCGCGATTGCGCTCGAACTCCAGCCGGGCGTTGAGATCGAGGGCGTCGGGGCGGCCGAAGTGGTCGACCTGCACGGAGTGATCGATGACCAGGTCGGCGGGGATCTGCGGGTTGATGCGCTGCGGGTCACCGCCGAGGCGCTGCATCGCGGAGCGCATGGCGGCCAGGTCGACGATGGCGGGCACGCCGGTGAAGTCCTGGAGCAGGACGCGGGCCGGTTTGAACGGCACTTCCTGTTCGGGCAAGCGGCTGGGGCTCCACGCCGCCAGGGCGCGCACGTGCTCTTCCAGTACGGCAAAGCCGTCGACGTTGCGCAGCACGTTCTCCAGCAGGACGCGAAGCGAGTACGGTAGGGCGGACAGCGTGCCGAGGCCGGCCTTTTCGAGGGCATCCAGGCGGTACACGTCCACGGGCCCGCCGGCGGTGGTTAGCGTGCTGCGGGCACCGAACGAGTTCGAATTGACGGTCATCGACGTTCTCCTCGGCGCGGGGCCGGTTGGGGCGGAGGCCACACCGTCAGGCGCGGCGGCCTGACACGACGCACGGTGTGCGGACGGACACCCATCCGGCGCCGGCGCTACCGGGCCGGCGCGCGGCTCGCTTCGACATAGCGGTACAGCCGGATGCCGCCAGCGAGGTTCTTGCAGGCGACACCCATGTGCCGCAGGAAGCGACAGGCATAATACGAGCGCTGGCCGCCGGCGCAGTGCACGGCGATCGGCTTGTCGCGCGGAATCTCCCGCCAGCGCTCGCGCAGCTCCGACAGCGGAAGCGCCAGCGTGCCGGGCACGCGAAACGCGGCGACTTCGCCCGGGTCGCGCACGTCGACGATGGTCCAGTCGCGCCGCGTCGCTTCGTCGAGCTGTTCCCAGTAGAGGAACTCGTCGTCGCCGCGGAGGAGGTTGGTCGCGACGAAGCCGGCGATGTTGAGCGGGTCCTTGGCGGCGCCGTACTGCGGGGCGTAGGCCAACTCAACCTGCTCCAGGTCCGTCACCTTCAGCCCGGCCTGCAGCGCCACCGACAACACGTCGATGCGCTTGTCCACGCCGTCCCCGCCGACGATCTGGGCGCCGAGCAGGCGGCCGTCGTCGGGCGTGAAGAGCACCTTGATCAGCAGTGGCTGCGCGCCGGGGAAATAGCCGACGTGGTGCGGCGGGGTCACGTAGACCTTGCGGTAGGGCGTGCCGCGGCCGCGCAGCACTTTCTCGGAGGCACCGGTGCTCGCAAGGGTGAGCTCGAAGACCCGCACGATCGACGTGCCTTGCACGCCGCGGAAGCGTGCCGGCCGACCGAAGATGTTGTCGACGGCGATGCGGGCCTGGCGGTTGGCTGGCCCCGCCAGCGGCACGAAGGCCGGACCGCCGAAGACCACGTCGCGCACCTGCACGGTATCGCCGACGGCGTAGATGGCCGGATCGCTGGTGCGCATCGTGTCGTCAACGATGATCGCGCCGCGGGCGTCGAGTTCCAGCCCTGCCGCGCGCGCCAGGCCGGACTCCGGCCGCACGCCGACGGCGAGCGCGACCAGGTCGGCCGTGATGGTCTGGCCGCTCTTGAGCCGGGCGCGGATGCGTCCGCCGTCGTCCTCGAAGGCGGTCACGGCATCGGCGAGGTGCAGTTGCACGCCAGCACCGAGCAGTTCCTCCTGGATGGGGGCGGCCATCTCCGGGTCAAGGGGCGGGAGGACTTGCGGGAGCAGCTCAACGAGGGCGACCTGCAGGCGGCGCCGGCGGAAATTCTCAGCGAGCTCGAGACCAATGAAGCCGCCGCCGATGACGAGCGTCTGCGTGGCGCCGGCATCGACGCTGGCCTTCAGTCGATCGGCGTCGGCCATATTGCGCAGCGTGTGGATGCGTGGATGGTCGCTGCCCGGCAGCGGCGGACGGATGGGCTCGGCACCGGGCGAGAGCAGCAGGAAGTCGTAGGGCTGGTCGTATTCGCGGCCCCCCTCCAGGTCGCGCACGCGCAGGGTCCTGGCCGCACGGTCGATGGACAGGGCTGTGTGGCGCGTGCGGATGTCGAGATTGAAGCGGCGGGAGAGGCCGGCCTTGGTCTGCACGAGCAGGCTTTGGCGCTGGGGGATTTCGCCGCCGACATAATAGGGCAAGCCGCAGTTGGCGAACGAGATGTGCTCGCCGCGTTCGAGCACGATGATCTCGGCGGATTCGCTGAGCCGACGGGCGCGGGCGGCTGCGGTGGCGCCGCCGGCCACGCCGCCGACGATGACAAGCCTGGTGGGCATGTGGGTCCTCGGTGCGCCGGAGACGATGGGGCGCACGCGAGATTATAGAGGGGCGATCGCGACGTGGGGGCGACCGTGCACGCGGGTGGCCGCGTGCGGAAATCCGCAGGTGCCCCCCACCGCCGCACACGCCGGCCGTCTACGGCACGTCGACGGCGTCCGGCATGGGCGGCTCAGGCGGGGGAACCGGCTGGGGCTCGGGTTGCGGTACGGGCGTCGGCGGCGGAACGGGCTGGGGCACGGGCTGCGGCCCTGGTGTCGGGGTTGGGGTCGGCTGCGGCGCAGGCTGAGGCACGGGGGTCGGCTGCGGTACGGGCGCAGGGGTTGGCGGGGTCGGAGTCGGCGGCGGAGGCGTCGGGGCTGGCGGCACGGGGGCCGGGGTGGCGCCGGGCTGCGGCGCGCCGGCGGGGATCGCAGCGGGCACGCCTTCCACAGGCACAGGCGGCTCGGTAGCCGGCTCGGACTCGAGCGGCGCTGCAATTGGCGGCGGGGTGGTGCCGAAGCGATAGGCACGCCGGATAACGGGCGCGGAGATCGGCAGTGACTTTTCGCGCGTTAGCTTGGCACTGGGCCCGGTGGCCGCCTTCGCCATGCGATCGACGACTTCCATGCCTTCGACAACGCGCCCGAAGACGCAGAACCCGCCATCCCCGTCGTGGTAGTCCGCGTCGAAACCGGGGTTGTCCTTGAGATTGATGAAGAACTGCGTGGTGGCGGAATCGGGTTGCTTCCAGGTGTGCGCCATGGCCACCGTGCCGCGCGTGTTTTTCAGGCCGTTGCGGGCCTCGTTGCGGATCGGCTCGTGCAGCCCGGTGGACTTCTGCTCGTTGCGGTTGACGTAGGCGCCGCCCTGGATGAGCGAATCCGCCAGAATGCGATGGAAGTTGACGCCCGCGTAGAAGCCCTCGTCCACATAGCGCAGGAAGTTGGCGGCGGTCGCGGGGGCACGGGCGGTATCGAGTTCGATGATAATGCTGCCCATGTCCTTGCGGCTCTGGGTGATCTCGAGCACGACCCGTGTACTGCCGGCCGGCGCGGGCGCGGTAACAGCGGGGACCGGCGTGGCGAGCGGCACCGCGGGCGCAGGCGCGGGCGTGGCCGCGTCCGGCGCAGGCGTAG
>CAZGAQ010000058.1:0-19537 GCA_964523405.1 uncultured Planctomycetales bacterium | reverse complement strand
GTCGACGGCCCCGCGGATAGATGACAATCGCCCGAAACCGGCGTGAAAACTGATCCCCGCGGCTCGCTCGGACCCTCGTCCGGCGGGCCGCGTGGCGTTGTGAGTCGGCATGGTAGCCGGCCTCCCCGTCCTGCGTCGACTGTGAGTTGCTGGCCCAGGCCCCGGAGACGGGCGGCCTCGTCTACCTCACGGCCGCCAGCTTCATCACGAGTGCCACGCCGGGGGCCACCCGGGCGCAGTGGGGCCAGCTGGTCCCCAACGCCGTCCCCGGCCCCCTGCTCGCGGCATTCCTCTACGACGGCCTGGGCCGCCTGATCCAGACGTATCGGCAGGACCGCAACGACGGCGGGGAAGTCGAAGCGTACTACTACGACGGCGTCCGGCGCATCCGCGAGACGACCAGCCAGTCCCGCATCCGCGAGTATGTCTGGGGCCCCGGCTACGTCGACGAGATCCTCTGCCAGTACCGCTATCTCCCCGCCGCCCCCGAAGCGGGCCTGAATGCCGCCGGGCTGGAGAACTGCGACGCCGCCGTCCCGGCCAACGCCGAACTCGACGGCGGCACCCTCCCCGATCTGGGTGACGAACCGCCCCCGGCCGCGGGTGGCACGCCGCCCGGCGGGGATGGCGGCACTCTACCCGGTGGCGGGGGTTCGCAGCCGGCGGGTTGGGCCGGACCGGTCTACTACCTCCAGGATGCCAACTACAACGTCGTGGCCCTCGTCCGCCCGAACGTCAGCCCCCGCGCCGAGAACGTCTGGCTGCAGTATCAGTACGAGCCGTACGGCACGACGGTCGCGGCCGACGTGTCGGCGAGTGCGCCGGCCGACCTGGTAAACCGCATCGGCCACCAGGGCCTGTTCTTCGAGCGCTTCTGCGTCTGGGCGACCGACTCGGTCTATGACCGCGCCCTGCAGCCGGACGACCCGGCCACCGCCCACCGCGCCGTCGGCCTCTACTACAACCGCAACCGCTGGTACAGCCCCGAACTCGGGCGGCTCGTGCAGCGGGACTTAGCTGGGACAGGTGCTCCATCCCTTGGGAGCGCGAGCCTTGGTGTCGCCCTAACAAACTCGCTCGCTTCGTGCGACTGGAGTGACATGGGGATGGACGGCATAAGTGTCTATGCGTATGAGCGGAGCAATCGAACCCGCAGCCTCGATGCGACAGGCTTGTTCTCCATCATCGAACTTAGTGGCGCAGCATCATTCAGTGAGGACATCGACAAGAGCAATATCGACATTGGTCTCAGTCTTGTTGGCGCCATGAAGGGACTCGCCGAGTTCATTGGTGATAGGAATCTGGAGCTTGAGGACTTCGCCGCTAACGCAACCAACGAGACCATCGACGATACGCTGACATCGCTCCAGACGACCCAGCGAATACGTACGGCTATTCTGGCTGCCGGTGCTGTGTGGGTGGGGGGACAGATGGCAGCGAACTTCGCGCAGGCCGGCATTTCCGCAGGCTGCAAGATGGTCAGGATTGGCGGCGGTGAAGGATTTCTATCGTTCTCTGCTCTCACGCGCTACATGGGCTCACCTAGAGCTGGCAAGGTGTGGCACCACATCGTCGAGCAGTGCAAAGTAAAGAAGTTCACGGTAACATGGATACAGAACACGAAGAACGTGGTGGCTGTGTCGGGATGTACGAACATTGACCTGAATCGCTTCGACTCGTCCGTTCGCGAAGACATAACCGGATCCACGACGATGACAGTCAGAGCGTGGCTCGAGCAGAAGTCGTTCCAGTTCAATTCCGACTTTGGGAGAAGAGCGATCAACAACGTCCAAGAAGGTCTATGGCCATGAGGAGCTTGTCATCCGTGGTAAGCGACTTTGCAGAGTGCGTCATGCAGCAAAAACAGGCCCTGCAGCAGACTGATGCGCGTAGCGGCAATAGGTGGGCTAAACGCCGCGTGCGTGCATGGCGCGAACTGCAGCGCGCGGGAGATGCCGGCCGCGAGGCGCTTGCCGCGTTGCTGGCAGATCCGCGCGATGACGTCCGCGCGATGGCCGCAGCGTATCTGCTACGCTACAAACATGCGGAGGCGAAACGTGTGTTGGAAGAGGTCGCGAAGCACGGGCAGGGCATCGCCGCGTTCGGGGCTTCGCAATGCCTGGAACGATGGAAAGAAGGAGATTGGCATCTGGACGACGTGTGAACGGTTTCACCGGCTGTGCTCACGCGTGAGCGGACGCACCGACATCGTTGGACCCGAGTGGCGTACGCGTGGTCCTGGCCATGCCGTTCTGCGGCCGGATCGCCCACACGCGACGCACCGGGAGTAGAATAACGTCATGTGGAACTTCGGGTGTCGAATCGCATGAGGACTGAAATCGCATTGTCGAACCTCCTGCAGCTTCCCGCCCCTGACATGATCGAACGGGCCTTCCAGTCCGCGGCCGTGATCGAGGCGGCGCAGTGCGATGGGTCGCGCCTGAGCCGATACGTCCGGACCTTCCAGTTCGTGCGCGACTGGCGGCCACCTGTCCGACTCGGGTACATGGATAACACGCAGGGGGACTTCTTCTCGATGCTCTTCTGCGAGGCCGGCGTCGGCGTCCGGGGCGTGGTCAAGGAAGTGTATCGGCAGTGCCGGGCCGCACGCGATCTTGCGGACGAGGTATCGCGGGAAGTCTCCCCGATCCCAGACACGATCCGCACACTCATGGACGAGCCGGAGGCTGCGAAAGTACCGCGCTACACGACCTTCTGCCTCTGGAGACCGCAGTCCGGCTCATGGTGGATTCCGGAAGCGATACGGCGGGAGCCGGAGCTGCTGGAGCAGGTCGTGCCGAACATGGAGGTACTCCTCGGCGACGCAGACGTATACGCCGACTGGGCGGTGGATGCCCTGGGCTGGCCGCTTCCACGGCAGGCGATCAAGGCGGTCTTCGACTGGGTACCGCTGGATAGAGCCCTGGCCACCGACTTGGGTGCCCAGCGCAGCTTCGAGGAAGTCGCACGCGACGCGGAGGCAATCGGCTATCCGCTCGCCTGAGCCGGGCTGTACCCAGTGGTTTGGTGCGCGCGGCCGCTTCCGTCGCGAGGAGGCCGACGCGGGCCGGCAATGCGAACACACTCGACTCATCGCGCGTTCGACCAAGGAGTCAAGGGCACCCATGTTCCTCATCCGCTTGACCGCCAAGTCCGCCTTCGACGCATCCCTGTACTGGCGCACCCAGGCACTCGGCCGGACCATCTGCCCGCACTGTTGCGTGATCCGGCCGGAATGGTACTCCCGCCCAGTGACGGTGACCCTGCTCGACACGCCCAGTCGCCGCATTACGAGTGGCCTGCCGTTCCGTGCGGCCGTGCCCATCTACTGCCGGGAGTTCATCACCGCCCTTGGGGATGCCTGGCAGGGCTTTGTGATGGGTAAATGCGTGACGGTGGATGATGAACCTATTTCCCAGTACGTGACCTGCTGCTCGCTGCATCACGTCATCATGCGGGGCGATCGGGAAACGGGCGCCAAAGTGTGCACCGCCTGCGGCTCGGTTTGGTCCGACCTGATCCAGATCGTCCGTAGCCGCCTGGCGTATCTGCTACGACATCAATTGACTGACGCTCACGTCTACCGGAGTGCCTACGGGATGCTCTTCGTGTAGCCCATGACGTCCTGATCGCCCTGAGGCAGATCGGATTGAAGGACGTCGCGCAGGCTCAGCCTGACGGATCGAAGCACGGTGCCCGCTAGCGCGCAGGTCCAGCTCGGGCAGGTCCAAAATGTCGACAGCCCCGCGGATAGACGACGATCGCCGGAAACAGACGTGAAAACCGCCAGCGGCTGACTGGGCCTCCTATGTTACCCCCGTCCCCGCCCGCAGCGTCAGATGCAGCACCTCCGCCGGCGCATGAATCCGCAACGGAAACCAGTTCCCCACACCATTGGACACGACCAGTGCCGCCGCGCCCCGGCGATACAGGCCCGAGCAGTACTTGAACAGCACCGGTCCCGCCCCGACACGCTCGGTCAGCATGAGCTGTCCGCCATGCGTGTGCCCCGAGAGCGTCAGCGGCAACCCCGCTGCGGCCGCTGCATCAAACACGTGCGGATGATGCGCCAGCAGGATGGGGAACGCAGCCGGATCGCGCAGCGGCAGCACCCGCTCGAGCTGTTCCTCAAAGCGCGCCCCATACGAACCATCGGGGCGGCCCCAGCGCAGCCCCAAAAGTTGCACGCGCTGACCGCGCAACACCACCGTCGCGGACTCATTGAGCAGGAGGTTCAGACCCGCAGCGCGGACCTGGCGCTCAAACTCGGCACGGCTCTCGAACAGATCGTGGTTGCCTTCGACCAGGTACAGCCGCTCCGGCGGGGCGAGTTGGCGTAACGCGGCCACACCGTCCGGCAGATCCGCCAGCGCGTGATCAATCAGGTCGCCGGTAAACAGCACCAAGTCGGCCTGCAGGGCACGCGTCCGGGCGACCAGCGCGCGCAGCACCGTGGCGCCCGTGAAGCGCCCCACGTGCACGTCGCTGACGTGGGCAATCGTCAGCCCGTCCAGCGCGGGAGGCAACGCGGGCAGCCAGATTTCCAGCGGCCGAATGCGGAAAGTGCGCAACTGAAACAGGGCGTAGGCTTGCCCCCCGACGGCGGTCACCGGCGGCAGGGCGACGCAAGCAGCGGCCAGCAATTGCCGGCGGGTTAGCGCCGCCGGCGTGGCTGACGCGGCCTCGGCGGGCTCCGGCGGGTCGGCGGCCGAAGCACCACTGACTGACTCTGCGGGGCCGCTCGGATCGGTTGCCGCGTCGCCGGGCGGTCCGGTCTCCCCCGACTGCGCTCGGCGTTCGGTCCGGCACACAAGTCCAACAGCCGCGCGGCTCACCCCCCACAACACGCCACCCCCCGCCAGCAGCAGCACCGCGAGTGGCAGCACCAGCAGATGCCAGATGTAGCACAGACCCAGCAAGACCGTGGGGATGGTGCCGGGCAGGCCGAAACGGCGTGCGAGGATGACCCATGCGTAGAGGGCAAGCGTGCCCAACATGAAGAAAGCCAGCAGGATTCGCCCGCGGCGGACGCCGGGCAGACCAAGACCGCGCAGGCGCCCGTCGGCCCAGCGCCACCAGAGCAGCGCCAGCACGGGCAGGCTGAAGATGATCAGCAGAAAGACGCTCATTGCCTGATAAGCATAGACGCCCCGCCGCGCCGCGACAGCGCGCCCGCCGGAAAACCGATCCGACTCGCGCGAGCACGCCGCGCGAGCACGCCGCGCGGCACTCCGCGGGCGCACCGCTGCCGCAGCACATTGCGGGGGCGCTTATCGGACAGCCGATCCGTGAACACCATCGTTACAGCGATCACTTCCAGCAGCACACGTCCGCTTGTGAACTTGTGAACTGACATTCCTGGCCGACACTTCAATCACGATCAAGTATTTCACGTAGGTCGCACTACCCATGCTCCACAGATTCGCCGATTCCATGCCACCATGCATCTCCTCGGGGAAGCGCGGGCCCCTCGCCGCGACGCCCGCATCCGATTCTTGAGAGCCCGACGTCGTGATCCTGTGCCGCACACTGGGCAGGCGCACGGCATGCACATCACGGCCCGGAAAGCTCCGTGGACGATGTTGTCACTGGCGGAAGGTAGTCCAGCATCTGCCACTCTCTAATGGGTGGTAGAGAGCAAGGATCATTGCTGGGCCAGGAAGCCTCATAGAATTGGTAGAGTTCGCCGGCCACAGGCGAGCCCACAGTATTACCACTAGCGTCCAGTATCCAGTGGAATTCGGGGGCTGTTGCCGAACCCGTGAAACCCTGCCAGAACTTGCTCATGTCGTTTAGGAAGAGCATACTCAACGTGAAATGGTCATCTGTCCAGACATCCTGCGCTAGATCCAGCTGCCAGGGCACGACTGAGTGATTGGGAAGAATGCACCGATACCACACGGGAGCGAGGCTCGGGTTAACTGTGTTCCATTCGCTTTGCTCTTGGGCCAGATATGAGGGCTCGCAGAAGCTTCGGACCGGGCGTATGGCGAACACCACCGCGGGATGGCCAATGGCTCGTACACCGCGGTCCAGCCACGTGTGCGTTCCGCTAACACCCGCACACACGAGGAGACGCGGCCTGGACAGCCAGTAGACGTCGTGTATGGAAGCATCCACCCATATCTGATACAACACCGCACCGTCGTCCACGCGGTACACACGAATCGCACTATGTGTGCGGCCGCCGTGCTGGTGCACAACGATCAGTTCGTCCCCCGGATCATCAAACACATCGGCGCCGGTCGCGCAGTGAACCGCCATCGCCTCGCTGGACAGAGGAGCATCGCCGCTGGATGGAACCGCCGGCAGGTTCTCTGGTGAGAATGTGCCCTTCCAATATGCGGTCCTATAGTCGCGGTCAACGCGGTATACAGACAAGGGCTCAACTGCGGGGTCGAGCGGACGGTTCGAGAAAGCGACGACCGCCAGACGCTCCCGAACTGCAGGCGTTGTTTCACAAATGTGAGCAAGGACCACATTCCTGCCCGGGCTCGCGAACTGCCAGCGAATCAGAGGGCTGCCACCGTGCGACGCAAGCCACACAGCCGAACCATCAGGTTCCACGCAGAAGTAGGCCGGTCGGGAGCGAAGATACCACACGGAGACAAGCGCTCCACCGATGATCGCGCCGGCCAGCATCAGACAGATTCCTACTGTGGCAGTCGTCGGGTGTCGCATGACCCAGCGCACCCAACGTACCCACATGGTGGGCGGACAAGCCTCGATGGGCTCGCGTGCCAGCCAATGTCGCAGGTCACGGACTAGGTCGCCGACCGACTGGTAACGTCGCTCGCACCGCTTTTCCAGAGCCTTGAGTACAATTGTCTCGAGGTCACCCCGAAGCCCCCGCATTCGGAGCGGTGGGCGGTATGGCTCGGCCTCCTTGATCGCGACCGCGACCGCACAGGCGCTTTTGCCTTCGACCTTGTAAGGTAATGCCCCGGTGAGTAATTCATACAGAACGACACCAAGGGAATACACATCGCTGCGAATGTCGATTTTGTGCGGATCGCCGTCGCATTGCTCCGGACTCATGTACTGCACCGTGCCGACCAACAGCCCCGTCGCCGACGTAATCGTCGTTTGGACGATGTCCTTGTTGATGGCTCGGGCGACACCGAAGTCAATCACTTTCGGAGTGCCCGCAGAGTCCACGAGCAGGTTGGCCGGTTTGAAGTCTCGGTGGATGACGCCGTGCTGATGGGCGTGGTGAGCAGCGTCGCACACGGCGGCGAACAGGGCCACTCGTTGGCGGATACCGAGCTTGTGCTGGTCCGCGTAATCCGTTATTGCCTGGGCCGCAGGCAGGTATTCCATTGCGAAATACGGGATTGCCCCGCTCTCGTCCTCGTGGACACCTGCTTCGAACACCTGGGCGATGTTGGGGTGTTGGAACAGCCCAAGCACCTCCGGCTCCAGGCGAAATCGAGCAAGTGCTGCTGACATCGAGAAGCCTGGCTGCAGGACCTTGAGCGCGACCGCTCGAGCAGGGCGCTCCTGCCGTGCCTCAAAGACGCATCCCATGCCGCCGCAGCCGATTAGCCGGGCTACCGTATATTGGCCTATTTTTCGACCGATCAGTGATTGCGTCCAAGATTCTGACCTGCCCGCCTCAAGTCGCAGTTTGACACCACGTGGTTCGAGGAAACTGTCGTCCAGCCGCCCGTGGTGTTGAAGCAGCGATTCCACCTCCGCCCGCAGCTCTGTGTCGCCGCCACAGACCTCGTTTAGCAGTGCCGTTCGGTTCCCTTTAGGCGTCTCGAGGGCCTGCTCAAACACGCGCCGGACGCGCTGCCATCGTTCGGAGGTCACCGGTGAGGTCCTGTTCGCGGTGAAAACCGCATACGAGTCAGACGCATGCGGCCACCTGCGACCGCACGCGATCTTGCTGCCGTGGGTACTTATCCAAGTTCGCGCCGCATCCATGTCCGGACATAGCTCCAGTCCTTGTCGACCTGTCGCGGCGAGCATTCCAACACTTCAGCCACCTCATCGACGGTCAGGCCGGCGTAGTACCGTAGCTCAACAAGTTGGACCAGCCGCGCATCCCACTGCCCAAGCCTGTCGAGTGCCTCGTGCAGCGCAAGTACCTCGGCCGGATCCCGATCGGGAAAGGCCGGCTCGTCAATCAACTCGCCCGGGGCCCGGCCGCCACCGCGCTTGAGGCTGTCTCTCTTACGAGCGTTGTCAACGAGAAACTGGCGCATCGCTGTTGCCGCGAAGCCAAAAAGCTGCCGCCGGTTCTTTGGCAGAATAGCCGCGTCGCCGGCCACCAGACGCAGGCATACTTCGTGCACGACCACGGTCGTCTGCAGATCTCCCCGGTGCTTTTCGCGCGCCATCAGGGCGTGGGCAACTCGGTGCAACTCGTTGTAGATGACGTGGATAAGCCGGTCCGCTGCGCCAACGTCGCCGTTGCCGAAGGCATGCAGAAGCGTCGTAACCTGCGTCGGCAGATCCGACATAGAGGGTCTCACATTCACCGTGTCCAGTGGGTCTGCTGTTGACCAAACCCATTTTACCGGCCGACCGGGCACCCCGAAATCGGCCGGTGGCCCCGACCAGCGCGCCCGTGGCACAAGCGCAAATCGCCGGCAACAAGGGGGTTATGGGCGGCGGGAGCGCCGCACAGAGCGAGCGGTGGCGCGGATGCTCCGGATTCGTGCGCCCGGCGCCGGCGGAGCACGCTCGCACTCCTGGAAGCACCGGCGACTGGTCGTCCGGGCAGCACATGCAGGAACATGCGAAGAAGGAGTCAGACATGACCCCGTTAAGAACCGGCCACCTCACGATTGGGCTCATCTGCTGCATCGCCATGGCCGTAGCGCCGGGCGGTTGTCCAACCATTGATTTGCCGCAGATCAACCCGAACAACCGCGTACCCGAGGCCAACGCCGGTCCCGACAAGACGGTCTGCAGCGGAGACTCGGTGACACTGAGCGCAGCGGGCAGCTCTGACGCAGACGGTGACTCGTTGAGTTATCAATGGACACAGACACTTGGCCCACAGGTCGAATTATCGCAAACGGGCTCGATTTCCGCCAAGTTCACAGCAGCGACAGCCGGCATATACGAGTTTACAGTTACGGTATCAGACGGTTCCGGCGGCTCAGATGAAGATGCCGTGCGGGTGACGGTCTTGACCGACTGCGGCGGTCCCGACTCAGACGGCGATGGAGTCCCGGACAGCCAGGATGGCTGTCCCAACGACCCCAACAAGACGAGTCCTGGCAACTGTGGGTGCGAGGTAGCCGATACACCGGACTGCCCGGGTCCGCAGGTAAGCGTTCCCGGCACGTCAAACCTGTGGCTGGCGGGTATGCCAGCCGGAACTACGGCGGCAGGTGGGGATGCTGCTCCCGCGCAATCACCTATCTTGGTATCGATCACGGCGGCTGCGGGCGGCTGGATCGAGGTGTCTAACGTATCCGGAGAAGTCGCCAATGACCCTGGCGCATCAACCTATGGGCCGGAAGGCAGTTCGCAGATGGTTTCCCATTACGCAGGCGCTGAGCACTCGATGTCAGACCTGATCGCACCGGTCGATTGCCTGATCGGCGTCTTCCTGGGCGACGCGATTCCGAGCGGATCGGCACCGAGTACGCTTGATTTTAGCACGCTGGCTGCCCGAGACTATCTCACACTCAATCCGCTTCTCCGGCAGACGTTTTTCATCGGTGACGGCCTGACGTCATCCAGCTCGCAGCAGCGGGTGTACATTCCGTCGGGAGCGACCCGCCTGTTCATCGGTACGCAAGACGGCATCGGATGGAATAACAACTCTGGATCCTTTGCTGTGACATTCCACGATCTCAGCTCCGAGGGTTCACAGGCAAGCATTCCCGGCACGTCAAACCTGTGGCTGGCGGGTATGCCAGCCGGAACTACGGCGGCAGGTGGGGATGCTGCTCCCGCGCAATCACCTATCTTGGTATCGATCACGGCGGCTGCGGGCGGCTGGATCGAGGTGTCTAACGTATCCGGAGAAGTCGCCAATGACCCTGGCGCATCAACCTATGGGCCGGAAGGCAGTTCGCAGATGGTTTCCCATTACGCAGGCGCTGAGCACTCGATGTCAGACCTGATCGCACCGGTCGATTGCCTGATCGGCGTGTTCCTGAACGACGTGATTCCGAGCGGATCGACACCGAGCACGCTTGATTTCAGTACGCTGGCCGCGCGCGACTATCTGACGCTCAACCCGATTCTCCGCCAGACGTTCTTCATCGGTGACGGCCTGACATCATCGGGCGCGCAGCAGCAGGTGTACATTCCGTCAGGAGCGACCCGCCTGTTCATCGGCACGCAAGACGGCCTCGGATGGAACAACAACTCTGGGTCCTTTGCCGTGACTGTCCAGGCTCGGCACTAAGCGGCGTCTCGGTCAGTTAACGATTGACGACCCAAACACGCTATTAGCACTCCGACCGGCAGACCGCCCGGCGCGCTTGATCGTGCCGGGCGCCCGGGCGGTTACGTCAGATCCGAACGCGAAAGAAGAGATCGCCGTTGCCAGACCCAATCGCCGCCTATCAAGTATGCTCCGGATCGATACCGTCGTGATGCGCCGCTCAACGGCTTTCCCCATGGTAATGGCACACTCCTGCCGATGAGAGCTCGTCGGGCACTGAACCCGACGGTTCTGATCCACGACCCGCAACGGCTTGGGAGTTCTTCGCGGGCGCCCACCACCGGGCGATACACGCGAAACGGCGCTATCGTCCACCGCTTCGTGCGGGCAGCCTTTACTCGCCGTGCTGCCGGCACTTACGCCGTCTGCACGGCGACCATTGACGTTGTCGCTACACGCCGCACGGAGGTGGCGTCCGCCGTCTTGGCACCAGGCTGGCGAAGGCCGAGGTTCCGTTAACGCACCGGCGGCCTGGTGCACCGGGACCCGGCGCCGCCAGTCGTCGCCAAGTCGACGAGCCGTCAGCCTGCCGGCATCGCGGCTATTCGCGCCGCAGCAAAACTGGCCGGTGACGCTGCGCGGCTACCGCCTCCTCCTGGCCGAGGACGGCCCGGACAACCAGCGGCTCATCGCCTACGTACTGCGCCGGTCCGGCGCCAACGTCACCATCGTGGACAGCGGTCAGGCCGCCGTCGATGCAGCCTGGACCGCGACTGCGGCCGGCATGCCCTTCGACGTCATCCTGATGGACATGCAGATGCCGATCATGGACGGCTACACCGCTACACGCATTCTGCGGCAGCGCGGTTACACCGCGCCGATTGTGGCCCTCACCGCCCACACCATGGCCGGAGATCGAGAACGCTGCCTGGAAGCCGGTTGCAGCGACTTCGCCACCAAACCGATCGACCGCACGGCCATGATCCAGACCATCCGGACACAGTTTCACCGCCCACACGCGGCCAGCGGGTTGGCCGCCGCGGGCAGCCCCACCGCCGCGCTGTGATCGCGCCGTGCCGCGGGCGCTGCGTCTGCGCCGAACCTCGGCCCCTTCATCGTCCCAGGCGAAACGTACGAATCTCATACGGCCGAAAGTCGGCCGTGAGCTTGTTCTCCTGGCGCTTGACCGGCCCCGCGTCCGGCCAGTCGCGTTCCAGGAAGTCCACTTCGCGGACCCGGTCTCCCGTCAGCGCCAGCGTGAACGTCGCCACCGTGGCGCGCCCGGCGCACTCGTACGCCCGCAGGATCAGGCCGTCGCCGTCTTCCGCTCCTTTCAAGGCCGTCACGATGATGTTGTTGGGCTCCCCGGTGCAGCCGAACCACGCCAGCGGTCCAGACCCGGAGACCGCCACGACCACGGCCTGCAGCGGATAGTTGAACTCCCACCCGGCCCGCGCAACGGCAGCGCGATCCAGCGGCCCCTCGAACGACAGCGCCGCGTAACGCATGCGGTGCTGGCCAACGTCCGGACGCGGGTCCGGCTCATACGAACTCCGCAGCAGCGTCAGCCGCACCACGCCGTCGCGCACGTCGTAGGCATGCTTGCAGTCGTTGAGCACGGCCACTGTGCGTACGCGCCCCTCCGCATCCCGCCCGGTCACGGCGCACCACTTCAGCGCCGCGCCCTCTAGCCCGTCTGCCGGACGCGTCACATCACCGAACGGCGCGTCGCAGACGACCGTGTCCACCTTGAGCCCCGTGTCAAACGCTACCTTCAACATGTCCCCACCGTAGTTCGGTTCGCCAACCTGCCGCCAGTCGACCGTCGTCTCGTACACGGCGCGCGGCCCACCGGTCGTCACGATGTCCTGCACCAGCCGCGATTCACCGAGGACAAAGCGTTGCTGCACGCGCCGCCGCAGGTAACCGCCTTCGACCACGTCGTCCGCCCCCGCCGGCTGCAACTCGTCCGTTCGGTCCACCTCCCCAAGCGTCCACGCGCTCATGCCCGTCGGACGCTCATGCAGATGCTGCAAATGGGCGGTCAGCTCGGGTAGCGGCGCCCCCACCACCGGACCGCGCAGCGCGGCCGCGGGCTCCTTCAGCGTCCGCACGCGGAAGACCTTGAAGCCACACCCGGGAATGTCGCGCGCCATGAAGCAGCACCGCAGGACCACCGGCGCGTTCGCGTCCACCGGCAGCGAGGCCCCTGCATCGAGGATGCGCTCCGCCACCCGCCCCTGCTCGTCTTCGACCAGGATACCGCGCGTGCGCGGCGGGACAGTCAAGGCGACCTCGACGACGTCCGTCCGCGGCCACGCCAGCGCGTTGAACACTGCGGCGTGCAGCGTATTCGGATCCTCATTCCCTGCCCGCTCCGGTGCCGCCGGCCCGCGCCGCGCCAGCAGATTCCGCTGCGCCGCGGCCAATAGCTCCGTCCCGCGCACCTGCAGCGCCTCGTACACCTTGGTGCTGTGCACGCTCGCGGCCCCCACAAACGAGCCCCCCAACGTGTCGTGATGCTGATTCCACAGCACGTCCCGCCACAGCCGCTCCAGCTCCGCGTGCGGATACTCCTCCGCCCGGTCCGCCGCCAGCGCCGCGAACACCTCCGCCGTGGTCAGCAACACTTCGCTGTCGCGGTTGTAGCGCTTGATACGACTGTGCGTCGTGTAGCAGCCCGTGAAGATCGGATTCAGCTCGCCGCGCACCGTCGGAAGCTTCAGCTCCGTCTGCTGCGCCAGGAGCCGGTCAAAGAAGCCACGCAGGGTCGCAAACTGCACGCGCGGCCACACCAGCCGGTCCTTCATCGCCAGCGCCGCGACGATGTTCTCACGCGTCGGCCCGCCACCGTGGTTGCCTACACCGTAAACCATCAGGTAGTCCCGGGCACCCGTGGCCGCCGCAAACTTCGCCAGGTTCTGCACCCGGGCGTCGTCGACCGTCCCGTTGTACCAGCCCCCCAGGGCGGACTCGTCAAACGCCAGCACCTGCGAACCGTCCGGCCCTGCCCACCAGAACAGCGGACTGTCCTGCGCGTGGCCCGGACGGTCCGCCCCACCCCGACAGAAGTAGTACGAGCGCAGCCCGCCCTTCCGCAGAATCTGCGGCAGCGTCGCCGGGTGCCCAAACGTATCGGGCTCCCAACCGTCCACGCACGTTTGCCGCAGTTGCTGCTGAAAGTAGCGCTGTGCGTACAGGTACTGCCGCACGTGCGATTCCGGCGCAATCAGATTCTGGTCCGCCTCGCACCAGCGCCCCCCCACCGCCTCCCACCGCCCGTCGGCCGCATAACGCTGCAGCTCCGCGAACAGCGCCGGGTGCGCCTCCTGCGTCGCCAGATACAGGGCGGCCGAACTCTGCGAGAACGTGAACTCCGGAAACTCCTTGAGGAATTTCACGGCCTGGCCGAACGTCTCGGGGATGATCTTGCGGACCGTCTCGTCCCAGGTCCACAACCACTGCAGATCGATGTGCGCGTGGCCTACGAGGTGTCCGGTGTACTTCGCCAGGAGCGGCTTGAACGGCGCCAGCTTGTCGCGCGCCGTCCGCAGCGACTCCCCGAAAACCGTCAGGTCCCGGTCATTCAGGGCCGCGGTGTTCTCCGCGCGCGCGGCCGCATCCAGGGCCTGCCGCGCCGCGTTGGGGTCGCGGGCTGTCAGTCGCCCCGCGTCGACGAGCGTGCGCACCACATCCAGCTCCGCCCGGAACTGCGCGTGCTGCGTCCGCAGGGCACTGATGACCTGCGCCTGCGCCAGCAGCTGCCGCAGCGCGGCCTCGTCGCCGGCCACGGCGCGCGGCGCCCGCACCAACAGGATTCCGCGGCTGTACCCGGAATTGCCCGTCTCCTCGGGCTCGGGCGGCGGCCCGCCGGCATCGATGCTCTGCACCGTCTGGCCGCCGCGCGTGATGCGCACGTTGGCCAGCAGTTGCACATATTGTCCGGGCTTGTCGCCCTCAAAGACGATCGTCCAGCGCTCCGCGGTGCAACCAACCACGGGCGTGAGATCGAACACGCGGTGATACCACGCGTCGCGCGCGGGCGTGAGCACCCCGTCGCCGTGCAGCCGAATACCCTGCGCGTCCTGCAGCGGGTTGTCACGCAGCGACGTCGCGCTGGCATGACAGTCCGGCCCGCCGACCGCCCGCAGATCGGCATCAATACCGCCCTTCAGTACAGGGTTGCACGCCGGCAGGTACACATCGTATTCCAGCCGGTCGCCCGCCTGGAACGTGTAGGCCTGCTTCGCCAGCAGCGCGTACAGATAGAAGTTGCCTTCTCCCGCCGCCAGGTTCTCGGCCGCCGCGACCAGGCATGTTCCCTCCTCCGCCCACGACGCCGGCGCTACGGCGCCGAGCAGCACCATGAGGCCCAGCTCGATCCAGCGATCGCGTGCGGTTCGGCCAGAGCGACGGCGCTTGGTACCCACGCCCATACTGCACCTCCAGGACAAGCCGCAGAGCAGCAGCGTCACCTCGCTGGCGCGCTGCCGGCCGTGTGGCACGGCGCTGCTCCCCCGGCGTCCGAACAACCCCGCTTCAGCGGAGCAACTCAAGTCGACCCGTGAGCGCCGCCACGTTCGGCAACCCGCGCTGCGTGACATATTCGGCCAGACCTTCGGCGATGCGCAGCGGCGCACCGGGGTCTACGAACAGGGCCGTACCGACCGCCACCGCGGACGCCCCCGCCAGAAAGAACTCCACCGCGTCCTCGGCGGTCTGAATCCCCCCCATCCCGATGAGCGGCACGCTGGCCGCTCGGGCAACCTCGCGATATACACGGTGCACGTTGTACAACGCCAGTGGCTTGATCGCGGGACCGCTCAAACCGCCGGTGATGTTCGCCAGCCGCGGCCGCCACGTCTGCGCGTCGATGCTCAGCCCCATGTAGGTATTGATGAGGCTCAGCGCGTCGGCGCCGCCGTCGATCGCCGCCCGCGCCAGCGCGGTGATATCTGTCACGTTCGGCGAGAGCTTCACGATCAGCTTCGCGCGCTGCAGAGCCTTCCGGACCGCGGCCACGACCTGCCGCAAGAGGTCCGGATTGGTGCCGAAGGTCAGCCCGTCGGCCACGTTCGGGCACGAGACGTTCAGCTCAATGCCCGCGACACAGGCGTGCTCATCGAGCGTGCGCGCGACCTGCACGTAGTCCTCGACCCGGTGCCCGGCCACGTTCACGAGCACGACCGTCGGCATGGTCTGCAGAAAGGGCAGCTTCTCCCGGACGAACCGCGCCAGCCCCACGTTCGCCAGCCCGATCGCATTCAGCAGGCCCGCCCGTACTTCGACCACGCGCTGCGGCTCATTTCCCGGACGCTCCTCGACGGTCACGCTCTTCGTTGTGAAGCCGCCCAGCCGCCGATAATCGACCAGGTCCGCATACTCCGGCCCATAACCACACGTTCCTGACGCGGTCAGCACGGGTGTGCGCAGTTTCAGCCCCGCCAAATTCGTCACCAGTCGCGGATCGACAGGGAAAGCATCCATGCCGCCAGCATCCCGGCCGTCCGCGTCGCTGTCAACGCGTCCGGTCCGCCCAAAAATCACACGCCCGTCGATTCGGACCGATGATTCAGGCGAGGTACCGCGCGGGCCCACAGGAACTGTGTGCGCTGATGCGGACGACCGGCAGGTAACGCTCATATGAGCCGCGTGGAAGAACTGTATCGCTGGTTGGCACGCGACACGCAGCCCGGGGCCAATGAGGTCCTGGGGGCCGCCCTCGCCCATGCCGAGCCCGAGTACGCCACGCGCATCGCCGAGATTCTCATCGCGCGCCGCCACGAAACCGCCTGGGCCGGCCTCGTCGCCCATCTCGAGCGCCTCGATGTCGACCAGCAGGATCGCGTGCTCGCCCGCCCAGAACTCGTCCGCGCCGGATTGGCCGTCGCCCTGCGTTCACCGGCAACCAGCACGCGCCTGAGCGCCCTGCAAGTGGCCAGCCAATACGCCGCCCCAACCCTCGCCTACCTGATGGCCGAGCGCCTCCGCGACGAGAACAGCGCGGTGCGCACGCTCGCGGCGCAGGCGCTGCGTTACACGGCCGGCTGCGTGCTGGATGGCGGGACAACGGTGACCGCGGCCGACCGCACGGAGCTCGTGCGCGGGCTCGGCGAGGCGCTGCGCAGCTTCCCGCGCCACCAGCAGCTACCCGTGCTCGAAGCGGGACTATGGCTGACCGTCGACCTGGGGGACACGCTGTGGGACGCGCTGGCGGACCAGCCGTCGCGCTGCGGCCAGATCGTCGACCAGCACCTGAAGCACTGGGACAATCCGCGTCTGGCCGGTTTTCTGCTCATGGGTCTCACGCGCCCTGCGTGGCGCCGCACCGCCCAGCAGATGCTCGGCGCGTGGCACACCCGCGACCAGATCATCGCCCTGCTGCGACACTCGGCGTTGCTCCAGCACCCCCTGGTGAGTCGCGAGCTGCAAATGCTCCAGCGACCGCGCTGGTTCCTGGAAGCCATCGCCCAACTGGACGATCTGCCGGCGGAACTCCGGGCGCAGATGCCCCACTGGGTCTGCCGCCTGGGCTTCACGACGACCGAGCGCGTGCGCTGCCTGCAGTACTGGCAGACATCACGCCGTCCGGAGTTGCAGCGGGCTTCGGTCTACGCCCTGGCCGCCCTCGACACGCCCGAATCCGACGGCCTGCTCATGCACGTGGCCCAGCGCCCGGGTCCCCTGTTGCGCTTCGCGCGCTGGTACATCGCCGGCCGCCAGTTGACTGCGGCCAGCGCGAAGCCGGAGCGCACGGAAGAAGCGACGCCCCAGCCGGCCCGCGCCGGAGGGGGCCGCGTATGAGCCCCCTCCTGTCCAAGGGTTTGCTGCTCGCGGTCGACGACCGCCTGGGACGGCTGCGTCTGCAGCAGGGCTTCATGCAGCAGTCCAGCGACTCCAACATGCCGGTCGTGTTCGTCGCCGTGCTCGCGATCTGCCTGATCGTCATTCTCATCGACCAGCTCTACCGGGCGCGCAAGAAGCGACCGTCAACACGTCCCGTCGACTACCTGGCACAGGCGGCGCGCGTTTTGGGGTTGAGTCGCTGCGAGCTCAGACTGGTACGCAGGATCGGCCGCCAGGCCGGTCTGGCGCACCCAGCCATCGTCCTGTTGTCCCCCGCCAATCTCGGCTACGCCACGCAACGGGCGCTGCGCGACGGAGACAACCCCCGCGTCCGCGCCCGGATTCAGAAGCTGTGCCGCGCTCTGTTCGACACGGACCTGCCCGCGGATCCGCTCCCGCCCACGCCACCTACGTCCGAGTAGGCGGCTTCCGCCCCCTCAGTTATGATGTCCACGCCGTTGCCGCAGGCAGGTGGGGGCCGCGTGCCCCCCGCCGGGAACTTCCGCGCCCCTGCGGCGTCCAACAGGACAGACAGATCGTCGTGAGCCGCCTCGCGCCCGAGCACGATCACACGGATGCTGAGCTCGTGCAGCGCGCCCAGCAAGGTGCGCCGGCCGCGTTCGCGGAATTGGTGTCGCGTTATCAGGACCGCGTTTTCAATACGTGCTTTCGTATGTGCCACAATGAAGCCGACGCGCTGGATCTCACGCAAGGGACGTTCCTGCGGGCCCTCGAGGGTCTCGCCGATTTCCGGCGCGGCTCCGGCTTCTACACGTGGTTGTTCCGAATCGCGGTCAACCTGACACTCTCGCACCGCCGGACCCGCGCCCGCCGGGCAACGCTGTCGCTCGCGGCGCAGCCGGACGACGAGCCCGTGCGGGATGTGCCGGCACCGGCCACGCGCACGGCCGTCGCCGCCCCGGCCGAAGCACATGAGCTGCAGGAGCGGGTCGCCTGGGCTTTGGCCCAGCTCGACGACGAATTCCGCGCGGCGGTGGTGCTGAAGGACATTGAGGACATGGATTACGCCCAGATCGCAGAGGTGCTCGGCGTTCCGGTGGGCACGGTGAAGAGCCGCATCCACCGGGGCCGCATGCTCCTGCGCGAGCTGCTGCGCGATGAGAGGACCGCCGTTGGCACCTGACCAGGACATGCTGGCGGCCGAACTGTCGGCCTACCTGGACGGCGAGCTCACGCCGGAGCGCGCCCGCGCTGTCGAGGAGCGGCTGGCGGAATCCCCCGCCGCACGGCACCTGCTCGAGGAATTGCGCGGCGTGACGGACCAGCTCGCGGCGCTGCCGCGGCACCGCGCGCCGGATGAGCTGGCGGCAGCGCTGCAGCGCGCGGCTGAGCAGCAGCTCCCGCGCGGCGCGTCACCGCCGCTGCGGCGCCTCCGCACGCTGCGCCTGTTGGCGCGCCTGGCGGCCTCGGCGGCCGCGCTGGCGGCATGTGTGCTGATCGGGTACCAGCTCGCGCAGCCGCCACGAGTCGCTCCGCTCAGCCGCGCCGTCGCGCCCCGCCGGGAGCTGCCCGGCACACCCGCAGCGGCGTCCCGCGGAGAACGGGCGGCGCCGGATACCGCCGCAGAATCGCCATGGGCGCTCGACTCGGTCGCCGCACCGGCCGATCGCGTCTCGCCCGCTACGGCGTCGGAGGTACGCGACCGCAGTGCGCTGCCGGCGGGCACGCCCGTGGCCGCGGTACCGCCCCCCGCGCCGGAGGCGGCCCGCGCCGCCGGTGGCCGGCTGTCCGGCGGTGCCTCGACCGTTGACGCGCTCACCGCCGACGGCCGCGCGACGGCGCCCCCCGCCGCGCCCGCAGTGCAGGTCTGGGTGCAGGCACGCGATGCGGCCGAGTATGCCGCCGCCCACGCAGTCCTGGCAGACTGGAATCGGGATGACCTCGAGGACCACGACCGCGCGGCCGTCAAGCCGCGGACGGACGCCACGCAGTTCGAGTACCGCATCGCCGCCGGCGACATCTCGCAACGTCTACAGGCGCTGACGACCGCCGTCCACGATCCGCAACAGGTGCAGGTGGAGCTGCGCTTCGCTGCCGCCGACAGCCATATTCTCGCGCAGGCGGCCGCCGGCGCCCTCGTCGCCGCCGCCGACCAGCAAGTCGCACCGTCCGCCTCCGTGGCGAACCGCGTTTTCGTGCTGCGGGACGCGCCGCAATCCCTGGGCGCCGAGCTGAAGCACGACGAACCGCCGGCAACCGCCCCGACGCGGGTCGCGGAGGCCGAACCGGCCTCCTCGGCGCCCACCCCGGTGGCGGCGGAACCCGGCCCGCCGGCGGCACCACCGGCCGTCGCCGCCGCACCGCGGCCCCCGCCCA
>CAZGAQ010000057.1:0-20104 GCA_964523405.1 uncultured Planctomycetales bacterium | reverse complement strand
TGTCGGAGCCTCCGACTCAGAGGAGGCTCGAGTAGACGCGGCGCGCGAGGGCGGCCTGGAGGAGCTGGCCGGTGCCGTAGCTGGTGGTGTGGAGGGCGTCGCGTTCGGCGGGACGAAGGAGGGCGAGGCCGGAAGCTTCGGCCAGCTCGATGATGGCGGTGGGGAGGTTGGGAGACGCGGCTGGGGGCGTCGCCCGGGGCGGCTTGGTTTGCAGCCACCAGGTGGCGCGGCGGGGGCGGGTGAGCGGGTCGAGGACTTCCGTCGACTGGGGCGCGGCGCGGAGGGTGGTGGCGAGGATGTGGCCGGTGCCTTCGCCGCCGTCGCCGAGGGGGCAAGTTCGGAGGTCCGCATCCGGGTCTGCGTCGCGTACGCCGGCGGCGAGGGCTGCGGCCACGGCATCGGCCGCCAGCGCATCCTTGAACTTGTCCGGGGCGATGAGGACTCTCACGTGAGGTCGTCCACCTCCTCGCGGGCGCCGTCGCCGGCGCGGCGTTTGCGCAGGTAGCCGCGTTTGGACGGGGCTTGGAGGAACTCGACGAGTCGGCGGCCGGGGGCGGTGCGCACTTTTTCGGCGACGCGTTCGATCGCGCGCGGGAAGAAGGTCTCCTCGCGATACAAGATGCGGAAGCACTCGCGCAGTTCGAGGCGTTCCTCGCTGGAGTAGCCGGCGCGGCGGAGGCCGACGACGTTGACGTTGAAGGGGCCTTGGGGGCCGACGATCATGAATGGGGGCACATCTTTGGTAACGCGACAGCCGCCGCCGATCATGGCGAGTTCGCCGATGCGGGTGAACTGGTGGATGACGGCGCAGCCGCTCACAAAGGCGCGGTCGCCGAGGGTAATGTGTCCACCGATGAGGCCGGCGTTGGCGATGATGACGTGGTTTCCGACGGTGCAATTATGGCCGATGTGGCCGGTGGCCATGATGTAGCAGTGGTGGCCGACGAGGGTCTTGCTACCGGGCATGGTGCCGCGGTGGATGGTGGCGTGCTCGCGGACGACGGTGTCGGCGCCGACCTCGGTGTAGGTCGGCTCGCCGGAGAACTTGAGGTCCTGGGGCAGGTGGCCGACGACGGCGAAGGGATGAATCTGGCAGCGGGGGCCGAGGGTAGTGCCGCGCGAGATGTAGGCGTGCGGATAGAGGCGGACTTCGGGGCCGATGCGGACGTCGGGCTCGACGACGGCGTAGGCGCCGATGTCGGCGGTGGGGTCGATCTCGGCGGTGCGGTCCACAATCGCAGTCGGATGAATGGGCATACAGATCTCCGGGGTAGCACGGTGGTCGACGCGGCGCGTCGTGGAGGCGTCAGGCCGCCGGTGCAACGGGCCGCACTGGTCGGGCGCGCGGGGCGCGTGCCGGTGTCCGGGCTGCGGCCGGCGCGGACATGAGAGAGAATCTACCGCATGTGGGCGGCGGATGCAGCATGGGGCGTGGCGAGAGGGAAGGCACGGCGGAGCGGCGGTGGTCGGGCGAGGGACGATAGGCCCTTGACGCGGGGGCGCCGGGCGGGGAAAATGGTACGATGATCGGCCCGTCAGGTTTGGCTTGGAACTGGCGGGCGCATGGGCGTTTAGCTCAGTTGGCTAGAGCGCATCCTTCACACGGATGAGGTCACAGGTTCGAGTCCTGTAACGCCCACTCGTAAGTCTTTTAGGCGGCTGGGTTTGCAGAGTATGCGGGCCCGGCCGTCGTGCGTTTGGGGGAGCGGCTTGTCGAGAAAGGCAGTGGGACCCGGTGTCACGCGTCGAGTCGGGCGGTGGGCGCAGCACGGCTGACCGCTGCGATCGGTAGGCTGGCGGGATGTGCGCGGGGAGGCGGAATGCTCCGGTCGCGGGCGTGCAGCGGCGTACGCCACAGAGAGGGTGCGGATGATGCGAGCGAAGATCAAATGCGTCAAAGGTCCAACGCGGCACATCGTCGGTGGGCGGGAAGTACGGGACTTGGCGGCGGTTGTCGAAATCCGTGAAGAGGACGGCCTGTTTTATCTGCTGCGCTATGCAGCAGACGGTGCATTCGTGACCGACACGTGCCACATGACGCGCGAAGAGGCGGTGCGGCAGGCCGAGTCGGAGTATGAGCTGGAGAGTGGGTGGGAGTGAGGGGGGCGCGGGGACGGCTCGCGCGGCGATGCGGGCCAACCGCGAGATTTCCGGGCCGGGTCGGATGCAACTGGCGGAGCCGGGATGCGTGACGTTATCTGCCGTGTCTATCGGCGAAGGGGCCGCGCCGCTTTCCGAGCGCCCAGCAAATGGGGCGCCGACAGGCGCTGTGTGGGGCAGAAGCGGCTTGTATGTGCGTCGGCGGAGGGGTAGGCTCAATGAGGATATGTGCGTGAGTCGAGCGAGGAGAGTGATGGCGCTGCGCAGTGGCATGCCATTGGGCCCGGGGCGGTTGTGGGCGGTGGTGGGGCTGCTGTGCGTTTCGACGGCGTGGGGCCAGGAAGCGGCGTGGAAGGTGCACATGGACGCGGGGAGCACGGCCCGGCGCGCGGGACGCTTCGGGGACGCGGAGGAGGAATACAGGCGGGCACTCGCGCTCGCAGAGCAGTTCGGGCCCAGGGATGCGCGCCTCGGCATCAGCCTGAACAGCCTGGGCACATTGTGCTTTGACCAGGGCAAGTACGAGCAGTCCGAAGCGCTCTTGAAGCGCGGCCTAGCGATCATGAAGGAAGCGTGGGGGAGCGATGATCCCAACGTGGCCATCGCGATGGGCAATCTGGCGTCGGTGTATGCCGAGAAAGGCGCGTATCGTCAGGCTGAGTCGCTGTACAAGAGTGCCCTGGCGACCGCGGAGAAGTCCGTCAGCAAGTATCGCGTGGGCGTGGCGTTGGCGTTGACCAACCTCGGTAGCCTGTACTGCCGGCAGAGCAGGTACGACGAGGCCGAGCCCCTGCTGGAGCGGGCGCTGGCCATTCGGGAGGAAAACACGGACGGCGACCAGCCGAGCCTAGCCAGCCTGCTGCACAACCTGGGCAGCGTGTACGGCAGTCGGGGCCAGTGGGAGCGAGCGGAGGGCATGTTCAAGCGGGCGCTCGCGTCGACGGAGAAGGCGGTAGGACCGGAGCATCCTGATCTAGCGGCCAGCCTGCGGCACCTAGCTGTGGCATATGGGCAAGTGGGCAAGGCGGACCAGGCCGTGCCGATGTTCAAGCGGGCGGTGGTGATCGAGGAGAAGGCGCTGGGGAAGGAGCACCGCGCGGTTTCGGACAGCCTGGAGGACTGGGCCGATCTGTGTCGCCGGCAGGGCCAGCACGAGGAGGCGGAACGGCTGCTGCAGCGGGCGCTGGCGATCCGGGAAAAGGCGCTGGGCGTGGACCATCCGGACGTGGCGACGACGGTGAACTGCCTGGCGATGGAGTACGTGCGGTGCGGCCGGTATGCGGAGGCCGAGGGGCTGTACAAGCGGGCGGTGCGGATTCGCGAGCAGGCGCTGGGGGCGGAGCACCGCGACGTGGCGAACACGCTGTATAACCTGGGGTCGCTGTACGCGCGGCAGGGACAGTACGAGCGCGCGGAGCCCTTGTACAAGCAGGCGCTGGCGATCGTGGAGAAGGTCCTGGAGCCGGACGACCCCATCATTGCTACGTTGCTGGAGGACTACGCGACGATGCTGGAGGCGGCGAAGCGGCCGGACGACGCGGCGCCGCTGCGGGAGCGGGCGGAGAAATTGCGGAAGGCCGCGGCGAGGCCGTAGGGCGCTGGAGTGAGGAGTTGCGCGGGCGACGGACGACGGGGTTCACCGGATGGATGAAGGTGTGACGGGTCGCGTGACGTCGGTGCTGCGCCGGCCGGACGGGCTGTTTGCCGTGGTGAGCCGGCGGCGGGAGCCTTTTGTGCGGCCGTTGCCGCCGCGCAGCAATACGGTGGACGACGTTTTTGGGGTGGGGGGGGACGGAGTGAAGGATGCGGGCGACGTCGGCCAGGGGGCCGACGCGACGCGCGGACCTCGTGTGGGGGCACGCTGCGCAGCCGGTAGACCAACCCTACTGGGGCTGCGCTAGCGGAGTGACTCACAGTTACTGCAATCGCTCGCTGTTGCGGAGCGCAGGTGTCCCGGCTGGCTGCAACGGGCCGGAGGCCCATGCTCCCCTGTCCCGTACGTTGCACGTTGAATGAGACACTACACTAGCGTCTGCGACGCGGGCTGGTCAGTTTGAGGCCGGTGAGGGTGCCGATCAGCAGGGCGGCACTGGCGGCGGTGCAGGCGTTGGTGAGGATGTCGGCGGGGAAGTTGGGGAGCTTGGTGCCGCACGGAAGGCGGGCGGGGTCGTAGAGTGTGGCGCCGCGGATGCAGCCGTCGGCGTCGGAGCAGATCGTCGTGCAGTTGGGGTCGAGTGTGCCGACGACGCGGACGGCATCACCGAACTTGAAGTCGCCGGTGTCGCCGGCGACGACGTACTTGCCGCCGGAGCCCTCAAACAGGACGCATCCGCCGCCCTGAGTGAGCACGCCGCAGGCGTCGATTTCCTGCCAGCCGGTGGTGTCGGCGGACTGAGCCACGGCCATCGCGGTCGCAAAAAGCAGAACGAAGAAGCCGGCACAACGGGACATCGTGAGTCTCCTGTCTGTGGATATTGTACCGGGGTACCGGGTGGGAGGCAGGGGGCGCTCGTGGTCAGCGGAAAGATGGCGGCGCCGCGATGCACGACCACCGGCGAGACGCCGGCGCCACAATAGGAAGGGAAATCGGGAATGAGGCCACCGGCGAGATGCCGGTGCCACAATGGAGGGGCATGCGTTGAGGATGGCACCGAGGCGTCGGGCAGAGACGAGTGACGCCACAAGGGGGCGCGGAGACGCACGGCGTGCAGCGCAGCGGTAGAATGCGGGCGCAGCAAAGAGCAGCGGCGTGCAGCGCGAGGCCGCGTGAGGAAAGGCGCATGAGCAGCCCGCATTTTGAGCCGCGTCGGGAGTTGGGACGCACGGGTTTCGTGGTCACGCGCGTGGGCATCGGAGATTTGGCAGATCGAAGCCTGGCGCGGGATGCGCTGGTGGCGACGCTGCACCGGGCGATGGACTACGGGCTGAATGTGATCGACACGGCGCCGGGATACGAAGCGGGGTACAGCGAGGAGGTCGTGGGGGCGGCACTGGCGGGCGGGTGGCGCGAGCGGATGTTCGTCATCGACAAAGTGGACCATCCAACCGAGCCGGTCGCGCGACAGGTGGACGAGAGTCTGGCGCGGCTGCGGCTGGACCACGTGGACCTGTTCGTGTTTCACGCGCTGTGTGCGCCGGAGGTTTGGGAGCACGTGACGACGCCGGGACGCGGGTTCGACGAATTGGAGGTGTGCCGCAAAGCAGGGAAGCTGCGGTTTCGGGGGATTTCGAGCCATGACCCGGCGGTGCTGCGCGGTGCGGTGCAGTCGGGGCTGTGTGACGTGGTGATGTTCCCGGTGGGGGCGTGCGTGGACGCGCGATTCGTGCACGAGGTGTTGCCGCTGGCGCGGCAGCACGGGGTGGGGACAGTGTGCTTCAAGACGTTCGGGGCGGGCAAGCTGCTGGGGGATACGACCGGTTACAACCAGCCGCTCGCCGTGCGGCCGCGCGGGAAGCTGGGTTCGGGCGGAGCGGCTGGTGGTATTGGGGGCGCGCGCGAAGGCGATGATGCCGGGGCGACGGCGGGAGGTGCGGACGGCGGGCCGCGACTGCCGCGGTTGACGGTGGCGGAGTGTGTGCGGTATACGCTGACGCGCGATCCGGACGTGGCCCTGCTGGGCATGAGTTACCCGAACGAACTGGATGCGGCGGTTGCGGTGGCGGCAGAGTTTGCGCCATACAGTGCGGCGGAACTGGCGGAGGTGGAGCGGCGGGCGACAGAGGCGGTGGTGGGCAAGGGGGTATGTCACTGGAACCCCGTGGCGGGGCGGTGACGTTGCACGGGCGGAGCGACTGCGCAGCCCGCGGAAGGACCCGCACTCCTGCGACTCGGTGTTGCCGCGAGGGGTGGGTTGAGCTGCATTCCGCTTTGGCGATCCCTCCCAGTCGGGCGGGACGGGCGCGGGTCCGACGGTACATTTTCCGCGGGTTGTCAGGATTTGGGGGCAGGGCGGTCGAACGTTAAGATGTGTGCAGCCCGTCTGTCTGGGACCACGTCGGGGTGGCCGGTCGGCGTGCTGGGAGGCGGAGCGCATGTCGAAGCGAGCATGGTGTGGGTCTGTGGTGGTTTGGGCTGTTGCGTTCGCCGTGGCGCTAGCAGGCCACGGCGCGGACAAGGGAGCAGCGCGCGACGCGCAGGGGGCAGCCGGCGACACGGTAGACAAGGCAGCCGCGGATGGGCTGGCGGCATGGGACGCCTGGCCGGACGGCCAGCGCGAGCAGCCGGATGAGGCGGCGCCCGCGGAGGTCGGTGGGCTGCCGCCGGTTCCGGATCGGTGGGGGTATTACCCTCCGGCGGCCGGGCACGAGGAGAAGCCGGACCAGCGGCCGGCGCTGCGGCCGGCGCCGCGGGCGGCATTTCCAGGGCTGCGGGCGCGGCACCAGGTCCGGGGGCCGTACCCCAGCAGGCAGGTGAACGTGGACGCGGCGCAGCAAAACATCTATGGGGACGCGGCGAATGAACCGTCGCTGGCGGTGAGCCCGACGGATCCGAACAAGATCGTGGCGGGGTGGCGGCAGTTTGACAGCGTGATGTCGAATTTCCGGCAAGCGGGCTGGGCGTACAGCACGAACGGGGGGCAGACGTGGACGTTTCCGGGTGTGCTGGAAGTGAACGTGTTCCGCAGCGACCCGGTGGTGGACGTCGATGCCAACGGGAATTTCTACTATGCGAGCCTGAAAGAGAATTTCACGGTCGACGTGTTCAAGTCGCTGAATGGTGGCGTGACGTGGCCGACCAAGACTGCGGCATACGGCGGCGACAAGGAATGGATGGTGATCGATCGCTCGACGAGCAGCGGGCGGGGCTTCATCTACCTGTCGTGGCAGCGCAATTCGAATTGCTGCGGGACGCGGGTGTTCACGCGTTCGACCAACGGCGGCACGAGCTTCAGTAACCCGGTCACCATCTCGCGCGTGCCGAGCTTCGGGACGCTGGCGGTCGGGCCGGACGGCGAGCTGTATGTCGCCGGCTGCGATGCCAGCACGGGGACAATTGACTTCACGAAGTTCGCCGTGGCGAAATCCACGAATGCGCGCAACTCCGCGCAGACCCCGACCTTCACGACCACGCTGGTGTCGCTGGGCGGCAACATGGCGATCAACGCGGGGCCGAATCCGGGCGGGCTGATGAGCCAGGCGTGCGTGGCCGTGGACGCGTCGAGCGGAAGCTCACGGGGTTACGTGTACCTGGCGTGTGCGGTGGGGACGGTCGACGATCCGGCAGATGTGATGCTGGCGCGCAGCACAAACGGGGGAACAACGTGGGGGGCGCCGGTGCGGGTCAACGATGACGCGTTCGGCGCGTGGCAATGGTTTGCGGCCATCGCGGTGGCGCCGAACGGGCGGGTGGACGCCATCTTCCACGATTCGCGCGACGACGCGAACCCGGTCTCGCCGCTGACGTCAGCATTGTACTATGCGTACTCGACGAACGCAGGCCAAACGTGGTCGCCCAACATCCGCATCACGCCCTCCTTCGAGCACTTTGTGGGTTGGCCGCAGCAGAACAAGATCGGGGACTATTCGCAGATCGTGGCGGACAACGCCGGAGCGAGCGCGATCTACGCGGCCACGTTCAATGGTGAGCAGGACGTGTACTTCGTGCGGCTGGGGGACTGCAACCACAACGGTGTGCACGACGGGACGGACATCGTCAACGGGACGAGTCTGGATGCGGACAGCAACGGCGTGCCGGATGAGTGCGAGGACTGCAACGGCAACGGGATTCCGGACGGAACGGACCTGGCGGGGGGTGCGAGCCAGGACTGCAACCACAACGGTTTTCCGGATGAGTGCGACATTGCCATCGGTGCCAGTGCCGACTGCAACGCGAACGGCGTGCCGGATGAATGCGACCTGGCCACGGGCGCGAGCCACGACTGCAACGGTAACGGGCAGCCGGACGAGTGCGACATAGCGCAGGCGGCGAGCTACGACTGCGATGCGAACGGCGTGCCGGACGAGTGCGACGTCGTCGACGCGGACCACGACTGCAACGCGAACGGTGTACCGGACGTGTGCGAAGTGGACGGGCGGTGGGGGTTGGCGGCGGCGTACTACGACGATCCGAATCTGACGGGCACACCGCGCGGGCGGGTCGACGCGGGCGTGGATTTTGCCTGGGGGACAGGGACGCCAGCGCCCGGGCTGCAGAGCGGGTCATTCGGGGTGCGCTGGAGCGGGGCCGTGGTCACGCCCGCGGCAGCCGGCGTGTACACGTTCTCCGTTCAGGCCGACAATGGTGTGCGGCTGTGGGTCGATGGGCGGCTGGTGGTGGATCACTGGGTGAGCGGTGGCGTGGGCGAAGCGGCCGGGACGATCGCGCTGCAGGCCGAGCGGACCTACGCGCTACGGCTGGAGTATTTCCATGCGACGGGGACCGCCCAGGTCCAGCTCCGGTGGCAGCCACCGGGCGGGGAGCCGGCGGTGATTCCGGCCACGCACCTGCGCGCGGGTCGGGACTGCAACGGCAACGGGCGGCTGGACGTATGTGAGTTGGCGGCGAGCGTCGACGCGACGTCGCCGACGTACACGCCGCTGGACAATACGCCGCGCACGTTCACGCTGACGGCGCCGCCGCAGGCGGTGAGCGACGTGACGCTGGATTGCCACGCGCTGGGGCGCATCAACTTCGTGACGACCTATGTGACGGTAGAGGTCAACGGTACGCCTGTCGGCGCGGTGTTTGATGGCGGATATCAGTATTGCGTGCTGGGGCAGGATACGCTCGTCATTCCGGCGGCGCAGTACAACGCGGCGCTGGCCGGCGGCAATGCGGTGATTCGGCTGGTGCCATCGCCCGATGTGTACGCAGTGGATTGCGGCGTGCCGACGTTCCTGCAGATCCGCGTGACGTATACGGGCACGCCGGTGGCGCCGGACTGCAATGGCGACGGCTGGCCGGACGCGTGCGATCTGGCAGACGGGCGCAGCTTTGACCTGAACGGCAATGGGACGCCGGACGAGTGCGAAACGGGGTTCTGCCCGGGCGATGCGAACTGTGATCGGGCGGTGAACTGGCGGGACATCGATTACTTTGTGGCCGGCATGAACGACAACCAAACCGGCTGGCGGGCGCTCTTTGGCGGGACGGCGCCGGGCTGTCCGTTCTCGAATCTGGACCCGAGCGGTGACGGGCACGTGAATTGGCGGGACATCGATCCGCTGATCACGCTGCAGAATACGGGGTGCCGGTAGAAGTGAAGTGAGCCAGTGGGCCAGTGACAAGGTGACCAGGGGGGCGAGGCCCCAGGACGGGGGAAAGGTGCCAAGGGAAAAGGGGGAATGGCACCTGGCGCTTAGCGAATAGTGAATCGAAGACGCGCGCGGCCGAGACGGGGTGGGGGGCGGAATCTCGGGGGATGCTCTCCCGTCGGAGGCGGGGCGTGCGTAGCATCTGGCGCGCGGTGCACCTGATCCGGAGCGTGGCGCCGGGCGCCGGCGGAGTGAACGTGACGACGGGTTGTCAGATCGCGGTTCCGATCGTGTCGGCGGAGATTCCGCTCGCGCAGCAGGTGCGCGCGGCCGTGGCAGCGGGGGCGGGGCTCGTGGAATTGCGGGTGGACTGCATTGGGGACGCGGACGCGGCGGCGCGGCTGCTGCGTGAGCCGCACCCTCTGCCCTACATTCTCACGGTGCGGGCGCGCGACGAGGGCGGAGCGTGGGCGGGCGATGAAGCGGAGCGGATCGCGCTGATCGAACGGCTCGGGCTGCTGCGGCCGGAGTACATTGATGTCGAGCTCGCAACGTGGCGGCGCTCGGCGAACATTCGGCAGAAGATCGGGCTGGTGTGCGAGGTGGAAGGGGGTAGGGTGGATGGCGCGGGTGTCATGCGGCGGGGGCGCAGCCAGCTCATCCTGTCGCACCACGATTTTCGCGCGACGCCGGAGGATGTTGGGGCGGTGTTCGATGCGTTGGCGGCGACGCCGGCGGCCGTCGTGAAGGCGGTCTTCACAGCGCGCGACGCACGCGACGCGTTTCGGGTGCTGGACGAGTTGCGGCAGCGCAGCGCACGGCGGCCGATGATCGCCCTGACGATGGGGCCGGCCGGGTTGGCGACGCGGGTGCTGGCCGGCAAATTTGGCGCCTGGCTGACATTCGCGGCACTCGAGGCGGGGGAGGCGTCCGCGCCCGGGCAACCGACGGTGGGGGAGTTGCGCGAGCGGTACGGCTGGGAGCGGATCGGGCCGGCGACGCGCGTGTATGGAGTCGTGGGCTGGCCGGTGGCGCACTCACGGGGGCCGGAGCTGCACAATGCGGCGATGGCGCGGGCGGGGTGCGACGGGGTGTACCTGCCACTGCCGGTGGGGCCGGACGAGGGGGATTTCGCGGCGTTCATGGCGACGATCGCGAGTGCGGAGTTGGGGGTGGCGGGCCTGAGCGTGACGTTGCCGCACAAGGAGCACGCGCTGCGGTGGCTGGATGCGCAGGGGCTGCGCGTGAGCGCGCTGGCCCGGCAGTGCGGGGCCGTGAATACGTTGACGCGCGCCGTGGGCGGGACGTGGGAGGGGGACAATACGGACGCGCCGGGGGCGTTGGCGGCCTTGGCGCAGACGGCGCGCTACGCGGATGGCCGACTGGACGGTGCGCAGGTGGCGGTGCTGGGGGCTGGGGGCGTGGCGCGGGCGGTGGTGGCGGCGCTGGTGTCGCGTGAGTGCCGAGTCACGGTCTATAACCGGGATCGGCAGCGGGCAGAGAGCCTGGCGCAGGAGCTGCGCTGTGCGGCGGCGGATTGGGAGGAACGAGCGGCTTACGTCGGCGACGTACTCGTCAACTGCACGTCTGTGGGGCTGTGGCCCCGAGTGGCGGAGACGCCGCTGCCCAAGGAGTGGCTGCGTCCGAATACCGTGGTGTTCGATACAGTTTACCAACCGGCCGAGACGCGGCTCTTGCGGGAAGCGCGGGAGTGCGGGTGCGAAATCGTAAGCGGCTGGGCGATGTTCCTGGGGCAGGGGCGGCTGCAATTTGCGAACTGGCACGGCGCGGCGGCGAGTGCGAGTTTTATGGGCGGGTCGCAGTCGTAGGGGGCTTGCAGGTCCGGAAGGATGAGACGAAGGGGGAGTGTTGGGGGCGGTGAAGTCCGCGCGCTTCTCACTCAAAAACGCGCATTTCTTACCCAAATCCGCGCCCGGTGTTTGCCTCGTCGCCCAACGTTTTGGAGGCTTAGGAGTGCCAGCCTGCCGCGATGCGGAGGCGGGCAGCGAGGTGGACCGAAGCAGCTTCCAAGCAGAGGGCTGCAGGTACGGCAGGGTGTTCCTGCTTGTGCTGTTCGGAGAGTGGGAAGAACACGGATGCAGGGGCCGCAGGGACGTGGCGACAGTGAGGCGGCGATCGGCCGCCACAAGGTTTGGCGAAAGAAAGGACAGTCATGAACACGTTGAAGCGATTCCTGGTCAGTGAAGATGGTCCGACCGCGACCGAGTACGCGGTCATGCTCGCCCTGATCATTATTGTGGCCATCGGCGCGATTACGCTGCTGGGCCAGAAGGTCTCGGCGATGTTCGGCGCGGTTGACGGCAAGCTGGCGGTGCCGAACTAGTAGACAGGGCGGCGAGGCAGTCGTCTCGACCGAAGGCTATCGGGCGGCGGCATCGCCAGAGTGCGGTGACCGCCGCCCGTGTTTGTGACCTTGCCGGTCGGAACGTCCGATGTAAAGGGGAGACCGGCGAAGCGGCGACGCTTCCCGTGCAGGGACACGACAACACAGGGTAGACCATGAGCATCGGGTACTGGGAAATCACACTCGCGCTGCTGATTCCGGGCGTGCTCTACGCTTCCTGGATTGACTACGCCCAACGCCGGGTGCCGAACTGGCTCAATGCCACGATTGCGGCCCTGGGCTTGGCGGCGCAAGGGGCGTATTTCGGGTGGTTTCAAGCGGGGCGGGGCGGTGTGGCGTGGGGGCTGCTGGGGCTGGCGGTCGGATTCGGCGTTCTTATCGTACCTTGGCTGATGCACGGGATGGGAGCCGGCGATGTCAAGCTGATGGCGGCCATCGGCTGCTGGCTCGGTCCGTGGCTGACGCTGCTGAGCTTTGCAGCCGGGGCGCTGGTGGGTGGGGTGGTGGCGCTGGTCATGATCTTCTCCACGGGGCGGGCGGTGCATGCGTACACGAACATGCAGACGATCATGACGAAGATGCGCCGCTTTGACACGGCGTTCGGGGAGTTTGGCGGGGCGAAGACGTTCGGGAACACGAGTCAACTGTTGCCGTACGGCGTACCGCTGACGGCAGGGACGTTGGGAGTGTTGTTAACGCACTACTTCGGAGGTTGGCTGTGATCAGGTGCAGGCCCGGAAAGAAGCGCCGCCTTGGGGCGGCCGCAGTGGAAATGGCGGTGGTGACGCCGCTGCTGCTGACGATGTTGTTTGGGATTATTGAGTTTGGGTACGCGTTCACGGTGCGGCAATCGCTGGTGACGGCAGCCCGGGAGGGCGCCCGGATCGCGGCGTTGCCGGGATCGTCGAACGCGGACATTCAGGCGCGGATCAACGAGTACCTGAATCCGCTGAGCCTGAACGCGACGACGACGCTGACGCGGGCGACGGTCGACAATCCGACCGAGCGCGTGTCGGTGACGGTGCCGTACTCGCAGGTGTCGCTGCTGGGCGGCTACTTCGGTAGCACGAACTTCAATCTCGGCGCGACTTGTTCGATGAGAAAGGAGGGCCTCGACTAACGCGGGGTCTGGCCGAGCGGAGCGGGAGAAGCGGCCGGTGCGGATGCGCGCCGGCCCGGGTGCTCAGGCGGAATCAGCCTGTCCACGGGCACGAGGCCTGTGGCGCCGCCGTGTCAGGAAGGATGACGCATGAACGGAAAAGCTCTCATACCGCTCGTCGCCGGTCTGGGGATCGGCGGCTTTGCCCTGTGGATGGGGTTCAACACCCTGAAGAGTGCCCGCGGGGCGCAGCAGCCGGTTGCCAGCGTGACGGTCTGGGCCGCCCAGACGGATATTCCGCGCGGGACCGAGATTACGGAAGAGATGGTGCACGCCGTCTCGTTCCCGGCGCAGCTTGTGCCGAAGGGGGCGCTGAAAGAGAAGGAGCAGGTGATCGGGCGGGTGCCCCGGCTGGATGCGCCGGCCGGGCTGCCGATCCTGGAGGACATGCTCCTGGCCAAGGGGGCGCGGGCGGGGATTTACGTCAAGCCCGGCTTCCGGGCGGTGGCGGTGAAGATCGACGAGAGCTCGGGTGTGGATTACCACCTCGAGCCCGGCTCGTTTGTGGACGTGGTCGGCTCGTTCAACGTGCGGACGGAACGGGGTCAGGAGACGCTGGCCCGGACGCTCGTGGAGAACGTCGAGGTGGCGGCGGTGGGGCCGCGCCTGAGCGTCGTGCGGGACAAGGCCGAGGCGGCGGACGAGAAGACGGCGGCGCGGACGGTGCGCGCGATCACGCTGTTCGTGCAGCCGGATGACGTGCCGAAGCTGCTCCTGGCGGAGCAGAAGGGGCGGATCAAGCTGAGTCTGCGCAACGACGCCGACGGCGGCAAGGTTTCCGCCGACGGGCGGGTGAGCGAGCAGCAGCTTTGGGACCGCAATGCGGCGGCGCCGGCGGAGAAGCCGGCGGGTCCGAGCGGTCCGGCCAAGCCGGGTTTCTCGATCGTGAACTGGATGCAGAGCAAATTCGCCCCGGGGAACGGGCCGGGACTGATGGAGTCCCTGCAGGCCCGCCTGCCGCGCCGCGCGCCGGCGCAACCCTGGGAGGTGTCGGTGTATCGCGGACAGACGCGGGAGACGGTGCGGTTCCGCAGCCGTGACTCGCGTGAGCAGGCCCCGGCCAACCCGGCCCCGCCTGCGTCGGCAACGCCGGCACCCAGCGCGCCTCCGCCGAGTGCGGAAGCGAGCCCGACCCCCGCGCCGGCTGACCCGGCCAAGTCCACTCCGGACGTGCCCTCGGAGCCCAAGGAGCCCCACGAATGAAAGCACAGTCACTGCCAGATCGACGCCGCGCATGGCGTGCGGCCCGGGGGGGAGTCGTTGCGGGCCTGCTGTTGGCCCTGGGGGCCGCGCCGGCCGGTTGGGCGGGCGATGGCGCGCTGCCGGCCAGCGGTCCGGCCGCGGACGTCCAGTTCACCGTGACCGAGGCGCCGGCGGCGCAGCAGATGGTGTCGGTGCCGGTGAACCAGGGCGTGCTGGTGGACTTCAACATGGCGGTGAGCGAAGTGCGGGTGGCCAATGCGGCCATTGCGGACGCCACGCCGATGTCGCCCAAGCAGATTCTGGTGAACGGCAAGAGCTACGGGACGACGCAGCTCATTGTGGTGCTGGACGGCGGCGCGCGGCGGGTGTTCACGGTTGCCGTGGACCTGGACCTGGCGCGGCT
Organism: uncultured Planctomycetales bacterium; assembly: GCA_964523405.1. Classification (GTDB taxonomy): domain Bacteria; phylum Planctomycetota; class Phycisphaerae; order UBA1845; family Fen-1342; genus CAZGAQ01. The sequence goes on along the minus strand of CAZGAQ010000057.1, from coordinate 5,680 downwards.
GCAGAACAGCATCAACCAGGCCGTGCCGCGGGCCAAGGTCCGGGCGTCGGGCATCCTGGACACGGTGGTGATCTCGGGCCTGGTACCCGATCCCGAGTCGGCCGAGCGGATCATGCAGATTGCCGGCATCTACTCGAAGCAGGTCATCAATCAGATGACGGTGGCGGGCGTGCAGCAAGTGTTGCTGCGCTGCACGGTCGCAGAAGTGAACCGGACGGCGACCCGCCAACTCGGCTTCAACGGCTGGATGGGCGGGAGCGGGCTGCCGGACATGTTCGCGGTGAACCAGCTTTACGGCATCAACCCGGCGAACATCGGGGCGGCCAAAGGCTACCGCGTGGGCGGGGAGAACGCCCCGGCGATCCCGTTCGGGACGGACTCGCAGAACGGTCTGCCGCTGGGCACGAAGCCGACGCTGAGTCTGGGTTTCCCGGGCGTGCAGATGCAGATTTTCATCCAGGCGTTGCGGGAGAACGGCCTGCTGCGTGTGCTGGCGGAGCCGAACCTGGTGACGATCAGCGGTCAGGAAGCGACGTTTCTGGCGGGCGGGGAGTTTCCGGTGCCCGTGCCGCAGCGTGACTCGGTGACGATCGAGTTCCGCGAGTTTGGCGTGCGGCTGAACTTCACGCCGACGGTGCTGGGGCAGGATGTGATCCGACTGCGGGTGGCGCCGGAGGTGAGCGAGCCGGACTACACGAACGCCGTGACGATCACGGGGTACGTGATTCCGGGGCTGACGCAGCGGCGGGTGGAGACGGTGGTGGAGCTGGGCCCCGGGCAGACTTTCGCGATCGGCGGGCTGCTGAGCGAGAAGACGCGCGCGGTCAGCGGCAAGGTGCCGGGGCTGGGCGATCTGCCAGTGCTGGGCGCCTTGTTCAGCTCGCAGGACTACAAGGCGAGTGAAACGGAACTGGTCGTGCTGGTGACGCCGGAACTGGTGGCGCCGCTGAATCCGGACCAGGTGACGTACGTGCCGGGCGCGAAGCACATCGCGCCGAACGACTGGGAACTGTTCGGGCTCGGGAAACTGGACGGCGAAGGCGGCGGTAAACCCGCCCAGCCGGAACCCCGGGCCGGAGCACAGCCGTCGGCGGCGCCGAGCGCGGCGCCCGCGACGGGTGCGCGTCTGCGGGGTCCCATCGGGCCCGCGGGCGCCAACGAAGGCGTGTGAGCGGCTCTGGCCGAGCCGGGCACAAGCTGGGCCGCGGGCGCGTGAGCGTGACCGTGGCCGTGCCGTGGACCGTGGCGAGCACCCCGCGGGGGTGCGCGGTCCGGGACGAGCTTCCCGACAGCTTGAATTCGCGAGGTGGTGTGGTTCGTGGAGAGAGGTTCGGGAAACTCCGGAGGTGTAAAGATGCGCAGGTGGAGAGGGATGGCGAAACAGCGCCGCGCCGTGGTAGTGGTGCAGGTCGCGGTGTCGTCCACGCTCGTGCTCGGCATGGCCGCGCTCGTCGTGGACATTGGCATGCTGTACACGGCCCAGACGGAACTGCAGGTGTCGGCGGACGCAGCCGCGCTGGCGGCGGCGTCGGTGCTGATGACGAACGGTGACGTGCGGGCGGAAGTGGTCAGCGCCGCCGACACGTACGCGAGTGCCAACAAGGTGCTCGGGCTGACGCCGGCGGTGTACGACGAGGATGTGGAGCTGGGCCGGGCCGTGCCGAACACGTCCGGCGACCGGTACCACTTCGAGGCGGCGGCGGAAAAGTGGGACGCAGTGCGCGTCCACTTGCGGCACGTGCACTCGCTGAATGAGGGCGAGCGCCCGTGCATCAGCGTGCCGCTGACGTTCGCGCAGGTTTTCGGCGTGGTGAATCAGACGCTGGAGGCGAAGTCCTCGGCGGTGCTGATTCCCCGCGACATTTCGGTCGTGATCGACCTGTCCGGTTCGATGAATGACGACAGCGAAGTGATGCACTTCAAGCGTTACCAGGGCGAGCGCGGCGACTGGCGCGACGGCATCCAGGTGAACCTGCGGGACATCTGGTGTGCGTTGGACGGGCCGGCGCCGAGCTATCCGTACGTGCCGCCGGCCAGTGAAGCGGACTCGGCGTACGCGGGCGACACGGGCCCGGCAGTGGGCGTGTTGAGCGCGTGGGGCAGTCCGATCACGCCGGAGACGTACACTCCGACGACGGATGCGGGGCTGTGGTACATCCCCAAGAGCAGCACGTGCACGGTCGCGGCGGTGACGACCAGTCTGACCAGTCGCGGCTACAGCGCGGACGAGGTCACGTGTCTGAAGTCGGGTGGCAAGGACTCGAGCTACTCGAACCAGTGGCGGAACCGGGCGGCGGTGATCGTCGGCCTGGCGAGCTGGAAGAGCGGCCGCACGGGCGGCACGCCGGGCGGTAACGGTGACACGGTCGTCCAGGATGGCGAGCTGACGTGGGCGGCGTATCCGTCGTACCGGTCGGGCTGGACCTGGGCGAACTACCTGAGCTACGTGTCGTCGAGCACCGAGATGTCGGGCGCCAGCTCGAGCTTCAAGTACCGTTTCGGCCCGAAGACGTACACCAACTTCCTGCTGGAGAATGAAGCGCAGTACAACCAGACGACCAATCTGTGGGCGACGCCGGAGCAGCCGGTGTACGCGGTCAAGGATGCCGTGCAGGCGATGACCAACGACATCGTGGCGCTGGACAGTCTGGACCAGATGTCGCTGGAGATTTTCGGCACCACGGCGCGGCATGAGGTGAACCTGTCGCGGACGCTGCAGAGCGTGCCGAACCGGCTCTACCAGATGCAGGCGGGGCACTACAACAGCACGACCTGCATGGGTGGTGGCCTGTTGACGGCGTACAACGAGCTGAACTCGGCGCGGGCCCGCAAGGCGTCCGCGAAGATCATCATGCTCATGTCGGACGGCAAGCCGAACGTGGATCAGTACGGCAACTTCGTGTCCAGCGGCAGCGCGGCGATCGATAACTGGGTGAAGAGTGTGGCCCAGCAGGCCGCCGACGACGGCATGCGCATCTACACCGTCAGCGTCGGCTCGGATGCCGATGTCGAGTTGATGACGGAGATTGCGACGATTGGCCGCGGCGAGCACTTCCATGCGGAAGGGACGCCGGAGACGTACGCGGCCGAGTTGGAGGCGATTTTCCGGACGCTGGGCGGCAAACGGCCCGTGTCCCTGATTGAGTAAGCCGGCGGGCGGCGGCGGGCCATGAGCGGCCGCCGGCGCTTTGGCGCGGCATCACGAACCACGCGCAGCGGAGCCGTGGGCCGCAGGCGACGAACGGTCGCCGCGGTCCACGGTCCGGGCGTGGTGGCGCCCCGGGAGTGCGAACGTGAGCAGACCGGTCCGGGTCATCGTCGTGAATACGGACGAGGAAGCCGGGCCCGAACTGCGCGCGCTGCTGTTGAGCGTGGAAGGGGTGAAGATCGTCGCGGAGCTGGACGAGCCGGGCCTGCTGTCGCAGGCGCTGACCCAGTTTCCGGCGGAAGTGCTGCTGCTGCACCTGGACCCGCAGCCGGCGGCGATGATGGACCTGGTGGCGCCGCTGATCACAGCGCGCAAGGACCATCTGGCGGCGATCGCGATGACCGAGGACCGCGACGCGGAACTGGTCATGCGGGCGATGCGGGCGGGGATGCGCGAGTTTCTGTGGAAGCCCTTTCCGCCCGAGCAACTGACCGACATCCTGCGGCGGCTGGGGCGCGAAGCGCCGAGCACGGCTACACGCGCGGGGCGGCTCTTGCCGGTGGTGGCGGCGTGCGGGGGGGTGGGGGCGACAACGATCGCGACCAATCTGGCGGTGGAGCTGGCCCAGCTCGACCAGTGGGAGGGCGGGCCGGGCAAGCCGCGCGTGGCGGTGGTCGACCTGGACTTCCGGTTTGGGCAGGTGGCGATGTTTCTGGACGCGCAGGCCACCTACACGATCGCCGAGCTGTGCGATACTCCGGAGCACATCGAAGCGCAGATGATCGAGCGGGTGATGGTGAAGCACCCGACGGGGGTGCACGTGCTGGCGATTCCGCAGGACGTGGAACGGGCGTCGCGGATCAGTGCGGCGCAGGTGGCCGGCGTGTTCGCCGCGCTGCTGGAGCACTACGACTTTGTGGTGATCGATGGCCCGGTGCGGTTCGATCCGTCCGCGCGGGCCGTGTTCGACATGACGGACATGTACCTGATCGTGCTGCAATTGCTGGTGCCGCCGGTACGCAACACCGATCGGATGTTGCGCGAGATGGGGCGGGCGGGCTACAACCTGGAGCAGGTGCGGCTGGTGTGCAACCGGGCGGGACGGGACGCCGGGTACCTGGAGCCGGGCGACGTGGAAACGACGCTGGGAAGGTCGATCGAGTGGCTGTTACCCGACGACTGGAAGACAGCCAGCACGGCGGTGAACGTCGGCTCGCCGCTCCTGGAAAACGCGCCGAAGTCGAAGCTCCGGGCGGCGTTCCAGCAGATGGCGCAGGCGATCGCGCAGCGCGGGTCGGCCGGCGGAGCGGAGGTGGACAAGAGCGGCAATGGCGAGGCCCGCAAGAAGAAGCGGCTCTCGTTCTTGAGCGGCTGAGCGGCCGCGGGGAGGGGATGCCGGGTCTCGGCCCCGGCGGGAAGCGCGGGCGTGCGCGGCCCAGGTGGCGCGCGCGCCCGGCGCGGGCGAGCCGAGCAGGGAACGACAGGAGTCCGTAATGTCGCTGTTTGCGCGCAAGGCGCCGGAACCCGAGAAGAAACCCGAAGCCGCCGCGACGACGACGGTTGTGGCCGAGAAGCCCGCCGACAAGCCGGCGGGGGAGAACGGTGCGGCCGCGAAGGCGCCGCCGAAGCCGGCGGAAGCGCCGCGTCCGCGGCACGACCCGGTCGCGGACGAGCGGCAGGCGAAGTTTCAAACCCTCAAGACGGACATTCACCGCAAGCTGGTTGAGCAGCTCGACATGACGAAGCTGGCGCAGAACGCCTCGGAGGAAATCCGGGAGCAGGTGCACCAGCTCGTGATCGCGCTGTGCGAGGAGTCGAATACGCTGCTGAACTTCAGCGAGCGGCAGCGGCTGGCCCGGGAGATTCTCGACGAGACCTTCGGCCTGGGGCCGCTCGAGACCTTGCTGGGCGATCCGCTGATCTCGGATATTCTGATCAACGGTCCCCGGCAGGTGTACGTGGAGAAGGGCGGTCAGCTCACGCTGACCGACGTGAAGTTCAAGGACAACGCGCACCTGCTGCACGTGATCGACAAGATCGTCTCGCCGCTGGGGCGGCGCTGCGACGAAGTGTCGCCGATGGTGGACGCCCGCCTCAAGGACGGGAGCCGTGTCAACGCGATCATTCCCCCGCTGGCGATTGACGGGCCCTCGATGTCGATTCGCCGGTTTGGCAAGGACCCGATCACCTGGGATGATTACGTGCGCTTTCGGTCGTGTGCCCCGGAGATGGTCGAGTTCCTCAAGGCCTGCGTGCACGCGGGGCTGAACATCCTGATCGCCGGCGGCACCGGCTCCGGTAAGACGACCCTGCTGAACAACCTGTCGAGCTTCATCCCCGACGATGAGCGCATCGTGACGATCGAGGATGCGGCCGAACTGCAGCTCCGCCAGCCGCACGTGGTGCGCCTGGAGACGCGTCCGCCGAACATCGAAGGCAAGGGCCGCATCACGATCCGCGACCTGCTGATCAACGCGCTGCGTATGCGGCCGGACCGGATTGTGGTCGGCGAGTGCCGCGGCGGCGAGACGC
>CAZGAQ010000056.1:0-20320 GCA_964523405.1 uncultured Planctomycetales bacterium | reverse complement strand
CCGAAACCCGCCGCGGCGGGTCGCCCGGGCGCGTGAGACCCGGGCCTGACGAGGCAACGAGAAAGGACCAGCCATGAGGAAGGACGAGATCAAGATCGGGCAGTGCTACCGTGCCAAGGTGAGCGACCGCGTGGTGACCGTGCGGATCGACAGCATGAACAGCCACGGCGGCTGGAACGCGACGAACACCGCGACCGGCAAGCGCATCCGCATCAAGAGCGCCCAGCGCCTGCGGTGCAACGCCAAGGTGGCCCGTGCGGCCAAGGCGGCCCTCGCCAAGCGCAAGGCGGCTGTGGTACCTGACGAACCGAGCCCGGCCGATGCGCCGCGGCCCGAAATAAACCCGACCGTCGAAATCGTGACGGGCCAGCCCCTGCCCGAGGCGGCAAGCGGGCCCGTGGCCACGAAGTCCGCCGCGAAGCGGCGCGCCAAGCAGCCGGCCGAGCCGAGGCCGAAGCGCGTCAGCGCCCTGGACGCCGCGGCCCAGGTCCTGCAAGACGCCGGCCAACCCATGCGGACCAAGGAACTGATCGTTGCGATGGCTACGCGCGGCCTCTGGTCCAGCCCCAACGGCAAGACCCCCGAGGCCACGCTCTACGCCGCGATCCTGCGCGAGATCACCACCAAGGGCGACGGCGCGCGGTTCCGCAAAGTCGAACGGGGGCAGTTCGAGTTCAGCGGCGCGGCCGCGGCAGGAGCCTGAGCCATGACCAGCGAACTGGATCGCCTGCGCGCGGCGCTCAGTGTCGCGCAGGCAGTCCTCGCCGCACGCGAGGACCAGATGCTGACGGCTGAGGAGTGGGACGCGCTCGGGCACGCGGTCGCCCAGGCCACCCCGCCAATCCCGGACGAGCGCTGCGAATCTGTTGCTGCTCCAACGCCCTAGCCGTGGCTGGCGCGTTGCTCTGGTTGGGGCTGCAGGGGCTTCGAGCCCGTTGCGGCGGTCGCGACCTGCTGCGCTACGGGCGGTGCGGGCGGGGTGACAAGTGCCCGAATCTGGGCCATAAGTTCCGCGACGACGTAGGACCGCTGCGCTGGCACATGCAGGATGGGAATGCCCGCGGACTTCAGTACCTGGTCCACGAACGAGTCGCGCGCGGCGCGGTCTTCGCGGTGGTGCGAGGCATCGTCCAGCTCGATCACCAACATGGGCCGCAAGCCATCGCGGCTGCACAGCACAAAGTCGACGTGCTTCGACATGACACGATTGCGGTGCGTTTGCAGGCTGCTGGCGTCGCGGGGAATCCAGACCAGATCGAGCAGCCGCACCTTCACAAAGACCCGTCCCGCCGGATCGAGCGCGTGTTCGAGAACTTGAAAGAACGAGTGTTCCGCTTTGGAAAGCAACGCGTCTTTCGGCCGGTAGGGCAACGTTGCCGCGCCGGCGGCCGAGCGCTGACCTTGCCCCCGATGCTTGAGGATGAACACGACAGCGGCCAGCAACGCAAGAGCGACAACGACGGTGACAAGCGTCCCCATGAATGTCTCCCGGCTTATCTTGGTGACCGATGTCAGTGTACCGTGACCTCCGACCCGCGGACAGAGACGAGAACACGGGGTGCGTGGTCGTCGTGAGCTCGCTGGATACCCAGCGTGGCATCCGGTGTCGCTCTCGCAGCGGAGTCGGTAGACTCATGAGTCGCGCAACCGGGCGATTCACATATCCGAACAGCGACCGAGGAGGTCGAGTATGCATGCCCCAGCTGACGTACCGGCGCTCAAGTTGAGCTCGGAAGTTCCCGCTGTTCCGAGCGCCGTGCCGTCCCCTGCCCCACCTGTGCAAATCGTCGGCAACATCGGCCTGTTCTATGCGAGCTACCGATTGTCGCGTCTGGGCTGGAACGCGATGCCGACCACCCGCAACGCGCGCGGGATCGACGTCATCTGCTTCAGCATGGACGGCAAACGCATTGTCACCATCCAGGTGAAGTCCCTGAGCAAACTCAATCCGGTCCCCCTGGGCAACGATCTCGGCAAGATCATGGGGGATTACTGGATCATCGTGGCGGCCGCTAACTCGGACAGACCGCAGTGCTTCGTGCTGAAGCCCGATGAGGTGCGCGACGCCGCGCACCGCCGCGAGAAGAACGGGAAGGTGTCGTTCTGGCTTCAGCCGAAGCAGTACGCCACGGACGTGTTTCGCGAACGTTGGGATCGCATTGGTCATGGTCAGCCTTAGTCAGCCGGTTCACCGTGTTGCAGACCGCCGGCAGTGACAGATTGGCGTTCGGCGCTACGCCCCGTGAACTTCTCCCACCGCTCGACGATGACGTCGCAGTACAGGGGGTCGAGTTCCATCAGGAGCGCGTGGCGGTCCGTCTGCTCCGCGGCGATCAGGGTCGAGCCGCTGCCGCCGAACAGGTCGAGGACGTTCTCGCCGGTACGCGATGAGTACTGGATCGCGCGGACGGCGAGTTCCACCGGCTTTTCGGTTAAATGCCGCATTGACTGTGGATTCACTTTCTTGACGTGCCAGAGATCGGTCGCGTTGTTCGGCCCCAGGAACACATGCGCCGCACCCTCGCGCCACGTATAGAAGCACCATTCGTGCGCACCCATGAAGTCCTTGCGGGTCAGCACGGGATGCTGCTTGTCCCAGATGATCGCCTGCGAGAAGTAGAGCCCGCAGGCCTTGAGCACCGGTGGGTAGTTGGCGCAGTTCGCGTACCCGCCCCAGATGTAGGCGGCGCGCCCGGGCAGCAGCACGCGCGCGATGTTGCCGAACCACGCGTGCAGCAGCCGGTCGAACTCCTCATCCGACACGAAGTCGTTCGCGAGCGGCCGGTCCTTGGGGCGGAGTTTCTTGTGGGTGGCGTTGGCCACGGTCGGCCGCCGGGCCAGGTCAAAGCCCTGGTGGTGCGTCATGTGCCCGTCGCGCCGCGCCGCCTCCGTTGCCTGGAACGACGACAATCCCGCCGCGATCGCATTGTTGCTGCGCGGCTCGACCTTCACGTTGTACGGCGGATCGGTGTTCACCAGGTGAATCGGTTGCGCGCCGAGCAACCGGTCCACGTCCTCGGGCTTGCTGCTGTCACCACACAGCAAGCGGTGCTCCCCGAGCACCCACAAGTCGCCCGGCTTGGTGACCGCCTCATCGGGCGGCGCCGGCACCTCGTCCGGATCGGTCAGGCCGGCCTGAACGCCGGGGTCGAGTAGCTTGGCCAGCTCGTCCACGTCAAAGCCCAGCAGCGACCAGTCGATGCCGGCGCCCTGCAGCTCGGCCAGCTCGATCGGCAGCAATTCCGCGTTCCACTCGGCCAGTTCGGCCGTCTTGTTGTCCGCGATGCGGTAGGCGCGGATTTGCTCGGGTGTCAGGTCGCGAGCCACGTGGACGGGCACCTCGGCCAGCCCGAGCTTCTGGGCGGCCTTCCACCGCGTGTGCCCACAGACGATGACGCCGGCCTCGTCCACGACGATCGGCTGGCGGAAGCCGAACCGCCGGATCGACTCGGCCACAGCATCCACGGCCGCGTCATTGTCCCGGGGGTTCTTGTCGTACGGCTTGATCTCGGCCACCGGCCGCAGTTCGACGTTCAGCATCCTTCGACCTCCTTGTCTCGCGTTCTCGCCTCGCCTACGCCGCCACCCGCTTGGCCCCCAGACCGCGACGTTTGCCCACGGGGCGTCGCGTCACGGCCGGGTGGTACCCACGTACCAGTCGGCCTACCCGCGTCGCCCACGGCGGCCCCATTGGTGCCAGTTGGTGGGCCGGACAGGGGCGATTAGCCGGCCTTCAGGCGCACCGTGGCCTTCTCGATCTTGTTTAGGACCGACTCGAGCTCCGCGATGCGCCGTTCCTGGCGAGCCGCAATCCGGCGGAGTTCGGCCGCTTCGTTTCGGGAAGCCGTCAGTTGCGTGCGCAGTAGTTCGTTCTGTTCCTCCAGAAGCACGACACGCTGTTCCGGTGGCAGCGCGGGTTCGGGCACCACCGGCAACGGCGCCACAGCCGTCCCGTCGCTGACCAGGCTGGCGACCTTGCGCCGGCGCAGGTAACTGCCGGCCGTGGAGGCCAGGTACTCCCGCTCGGTCATGCCCGCGGCCACGTCGCGCAGCAGGTCGCGCCAGTCCTCTCCGAAGTAGGCGAGCGGCTTGAACCACCCCTCGAGCAGGGCGTCCACGCCGCCGACGCTCTTCGCCTGGGCCAGGAACCAGGCGTGGTGATCCCGCGCGAGACGCTGGTATGCGACCGCCGCCCGGTACAGCGCCTGACGCACACGCTCGCGATTTCGCAGCGCCACGACAGCACAGCGCTGGGCGGTCGCGGTCAGCTTCAGACACTCATCAAACAGCACGTTCGGATTGACCACGGAAGTTCCTCTTTTCACCTTGATGCTCCTGACAAAAGAAACGCTTGGTTCGGCGGATTCGGCCCGGCCGGCGCCAACCGGCCGACTTTCCGCATACACAGCAGGTCACGGTGCGCCCGGACTTGCCGCGGGCATGCTCCGGGCAATAGAAACGCCGCCGTCGCCGCAGGTTGCGTGGAGCGCGCCAGCCGGCGCATTGCCCGCAGATGTCACAGAACACGATTCGCCCGCCGGCCCATTGCGGGTTATGGCGGCCGCGGCGGAGGGGGCCGATGCCGCGCAGGCGGCGGCGCACCAGGTTGCGATCGCGATACTCCTGCGCGTGTCTCTCGCGCGACCGCCGGCCGGTCGCCTTGAAGCGCGCGCCGTCCACACGCCGCATCTCAGCGTTGCGCAGCGACCGGCACTGCGGATTGCGCATGCAGAACCGCCACTTGCAGTGCGATCGCATCGGCCCGCCGCACCCCGCGCAGCGCAGCCGTGTCGTGTAGCCCTTGCGAAAGCAAACCGCCTCGTTGCGGCAGTTCGCAGTGCGGGTACAGATGCCGATCTTGGAGGTCGTGGGCGCCCCGCACACGCGGCAGGGCTGTTCGACTGGCGTTGATGCAGCGCTCATAGGACACTCGCTTTCTGACGCCCGGGCATTTGTGGCGTCTGCGGGCACGCACGGCTGACGCGGGCGGTACGGCAGCACTACTCGGCGGCGGGCGTCTTGCCCCGGGCTGCGTCCGCCCGTCGTCGCCCGACCGACCGGACAGGTCGGACCGACGAAATAACGTCAGTCCCCAATGGGCGCTGTTCCCGCCGCCCAAGACGGCCCGCAGGGCGGCGGAGGAACCGCTGGTAACGCCCAATAACGTAGCTTGCGCGCTTGTGTGTGCGCGCGCGCAAGCACAACGCGTGCGCCGCCGCCTTGTGGCGGCGCGCGCAGCGGGGGGTATAAGGGGGGTGCGCGCGCACACACAAGCTCGTCGCCAGGGGGGTCATGAACGGTCCTCCAACGGCTCGGGAATGAGCGCGAAAGCGGCCGGCTTGCGACCCGTTCCGCCCCAGCGGTGCACCAGCCCGCGCGTCTCGGCGGCGTACAGCAGCTCCTGGGCACGACGGCGGGAGAGCCCGAGCGCGCTGGCCGCATCGAGCACCGCCAGGCGCGCCTGCGGACGCTCGGTGATGAACGCCTGCACGAACCCCTCGGCGTCCCAATCTGCGGGGGCCGCGGCTTCGCTCTCGGGCGGGTCGTTGCGCCGGCGTGGCTTGTCCACGCGCAGGGCCGTCGGGTCTAGGTCGGGAGCTGCACGCCAGATGGGGAATTCCCAGCGCAGCGCGAGCGGGTCGAGCGGCGCCCACGACCGTACCGCGGCATCGAGCACGACGGCGCCGGGCTCCTCGTGCGGCCGCAGCACGACGTGTGTGTCCGTGGCCCGACTCTGACTGCCGGCCCCGGCGCCCACGTCTGTGACCGACTTGCCCGCCTGGCTGCCCTTGGTCGTGTGGTGGATGAGCACGAAGCACGAGCCCAGCCGGTCCGCGAGGGCGTCGATACGGTTGTAGACGCTGGCCATCGTGCCGTTGTCGTTCTCGTCCATGTCGCGCGGCATGAAGCGGTAAAACGCGTCCAGGATGATCAGGGCGTAGCGCCCGGCTTCGAGTGACTCAAAGAACGACCCCATGGCGAAGATGTCCTGCAATCGGCCGCGGAGGCTTTGCACCTCGAGTCGGTCGAGTTCGTCCAGGCCGATGCCGAGTGCGGCCGCGACCTGCGGGATGCGGTGCGCGAGGGTCTCACCGTGCAGCTCGTTGTCCAGGATCAGTACCGGGCCGGCGACGGTGCCGAACCGCTCGAGCCACGGGCGGCCGGTCGCGACGGCCATGGCCAGCGACAGGACGAGCCAAGTCTTCCCGGTCTTCGGCGCGGCGATCAGGTTCATCGTTTCCCCACGTCGCAGCAGGCCCTGAATGACGGGCGGGCGCAGCAACGGGCACTGCCGAAGAAGCTCACGTACCCGCAGCGGGCGCGCCGCGTCGTGGGGCGCGAAGTCCTGGCCAAAATGGTCCTCGACCAAGGCGACGGAGACCGCGTCGGGCGCGTAGCGCGCGATGCTCGCCGCGATCCGCTCGACTTCGCGCTGGTCCAGCGGCGGATGACACCGCTCGATGTTCACCCGCAGGAGCGCGGCGAGGATCTCGGTCTGCGCCATACCGACGCGGCGCATCGCTCCGGCGAGGCGCGCCAGGGTTGCGTTGCGCTGCCCGGTGGGGATGGCCGCTTCCGTCGCCGGCTCAGCGGGTAGAGCGGCAGCGCGCCCCGAGACGCGGTCGAGTAAGGTGACCAGCCAGTCCGGCGGCAGGTCCAGTTTCTCGGGGGCGGGGAGGTCAAGGCCGTCGAGCCAGCGGTAGGCGGTGCCGGCCACGACGGACGGGGCGACGACGACGTACCCGCCATCCGCGCGCGTATCGACGTGGGGAGCGAGCTGCCCGGCGGTGTTGCGCCAGTGCCGGCCGGCGGGCTGGCGGAACATGTACTGCCGCCCACCGCGCGGTGTGAGCGAGGTCGGCACGCCGGCGAGCTGCGCGAGCTGCTCGGGCTCATCGTGGAGCCAGGGGTTGTCGGCGCCGTCCACGTCGATGACAACCAGGCCGTCTGTGCGGAGCGCGAGGTTTGCGCTAGGCGACTGGGTCCACCACGCCTCGATCTGGCCCGCGTCCGTCGTCGCATCCAGCAGCCCGTGCTGGGTGAGCGGCGTCTTGCAGCCCGGCGCGCAGGGGAACACCGGGTAGCCCAGGTCGGCGTACCACAGCGCGGCTGCAAGCATGCGCCCGTCTCGCGAAATCGCCTCGGCCGGCATACAGTCACCGCACTTTGTGAGCGAGGAGTCCACGGATGCCCTCAGTCGACCAGATCGAATCCTTGTACGGACCCCAGGCGGATGACGATTCCGTTTTCAGGCGCAGGTGCCGCCTGCTCCAGAGCTGGTATCGGGTTGAAGTTCTGCGCGAACGGCGTTGCGGGCCGTGGCGGAAGGGCGGGCGGATCGTCGGGAGCAGTCTGGTCGACGGCGAGACTACGGGAGCGAACTTCCTCACGCCGACGGCGTTTGCCTACGCCCGGAGCAAGGTCCTTGATAAGCAGTCGACCCCTGAACTCACAATCGACGAGTTTCGCCTCTACAACAACATGCTCTCCAGCATGCCCATGTGCTTCAACCTGTTCAGCGATCTGCGCGCTGCCGTCGTCACGGAAGGCGCGCCCGCCAGCGCAATCCTCGCAGCGATGTTCGCGGAAGCGGGGATTGCGACTGTGACCTCGGTCGAAGTGGAGATGCTCCCGCGCCCCATCAGCCACTACACTAACGACAGGACGGCGTTCGACGCCGGCATCCTGTTCAATGACGCTGCCGGACGCCAGGGCTTGGTGGCGATTGAGACGAAGTACACCGATCCCCTGGGCAAGAACCGGGCCAGCGACGAAGCGCTCAAGCTGGACGTCGCCACTCGACTCGAGTTGTTTACCCCGGCGGGGCTCGATCACTACAGGGCGGTGGGGTTCGACCAAATCGCGCGGAATCTCCTCCTGGCGCACGCATATGGGCTGCGCCATGGCCTCGCTACGGTCCGTAGCTACGTCCTCGCTCCTCAAGACGACAAAGAGGCGGTCGCTGCGGTTGCCGAGCTTCGCGATCTTCTGGCGGACCAACACAAGGCGGATGTCATCGAGCTGCCTTTGGAGACGCTCGTGGCCAGAGCACTGGCGGTCGCTCATCCACCACACTCCGAGCACCTGATCCGGTTTCGGCAACGCTACCTCGACTTCTCGCCGATTCAGCACCTGTGTGGTCACTAGAACGGTACTCCATCGTCGCTGATCGGCGCGGCGTACTCGGGCAGGTCTTCCTCCCCCTCCAGACGGGGCGGCTTGGGGCCGAGCTCGTGCCGTACGATGCGATCGAACGACTCACCGGGCTTGCGCTCCACCGTGATGCGGTGCGTCGGGGCGAGCGCCCCCGATTCGGCCAGCTCGACGGCCGCTTCCGCCGTGTCGGGCACCGGTTCGTGCGAGCGCTGCGTCCACCACCGGACCGCCTTCTCGCGGGCGTACCCCGTGTGCTCGACACAGACCCACTCGGAGAAGTACGTCTGAAAGCCGACCTGGTAGTCGACCCGCACCGACCGCGGGGCATCGGGCGGCGCCCCACGCTTCGTGTGGACGGCGTAGAACACGTCCGCGACGTCGTACTCGCTGCGTGTGACCTGATCCGAGAGGATGCCGGCGCTGGTCGCCGCGGCCTCGTGCTGGCGCCGCTCGGGCGGTGGGAACACGAACCCGCACGCCGGACAGGCCGCATAGCCGGCGGCCACCAGTTCTTGGCAAATCGGGCACTCCTTGACGGGGGCCTCCCCGTTGCCCGGCGCGTGGCCGTCTGCGCGGAGCTGGTCAACAGGACCGTGACGCAGGACGTTGCCGCCGAAGTCAAGCACCAGGCAGTCGGTCTTCCCCGGGTGCAGCCGGAAACCACGCCCAACCATCTGGTAGTACAGCCCAGGGGAGAGCGTCGGCCGCAGCAGTGCGACGCAGTCGATGTTGGGGGCATCGAAGCCCGTGGTCAGCACGTTGACGTTGACCAGGTACTTCAGGTCACCGCTGCGGAAGCGACGCAGCGTCTCGTCACGCTCGAAGGGCAGCGTATCCCCACACACCAGGCCGCACGCACAGCCGTGCCGCTCCTGCAGCACGTTAGCGATGTGCTGCGCGTGCCGGATGCCGGCCGCGAAGATCAGCACGGACTGCCGCGCGGCCGTGTGCTGCACGATCTCCCGGCAGGCCGCCAGGAGGAGGTTTTCGCCATCCATGAGCTGCTCGACCTCGCCGGCGACATACTCGCCGCCACGAGTGTGCAACTGGTCGGTGTCGGGCTTGAGCGTCCCCGTCTTGGTGCGCAGCGGGCAGAGGTAACCCTGCACGATCAACTCGCGCACGCCGATCTCGTAGCAGACCGCGTTGAGGATGTTCTCGGGCGCGCAGATCGCCCCGGACTTTAGGCGGAACGGCGTAGCCGTGAAACCGACGACGCGCAGGAGCGGATTGATAGCCCGCAAGTCCCCCAGGAGCTGCTGGTACATGCCTTCGCCGTCGGGCGGAATGAGATGCGATTCATCGACGATGACCAGATCAACCGACCCGACGTCGGCGGCGCGCTGGTACACCGACTGGATGCCGGCCACGGTCACCGCGTAGCCCAGGTCGCGGCGCTTGAGGCTGGCTGAGTACAGGCCCACCGGCACATCGGGCGCGATGGCGCGCAGCTTGTCCGCGGCCTGCTCGAGCAGCTCCTTCACGTGCGCGAGGATCAGGACCTTTCCACCCCAGCGCTGCACCGCGTCGCGGCAGATCGTGGCGATGATCGGGGTCTTGCCCCCGGCGGTCGGGATGACCACGCAAGGGTGGTCATCCCGCGCGCGCAGGTGGCGGTACACGGCCTCGACGGCCTCGCATTGGTAGGGACGCAGCTGCATCATGACTTACGTGTTGATGCTCTCGATGTGCTTGTTGAGGAAAACGACTAAGGCGCGGAGGTAGGTCGCGTCGAACAGCTCAATCAGTGTGCGGGCACCCATGACCGGGTCCTGCGGCATGTTGAGGGCGCGCATCGGCTGGGGGGTACTGTGTCCCCGGACAGGCCGGGGCGCATTGGGGGCGATGCCGGCGACGCGCTTGAGGCGCTGGTTGGATTTGCGCGCTGGATAGTGCTTCCCGTCGCGGCCAACGCGCATTGCAGTTCCCAACGGTTGGGAACTGCTCGGTCTGGCGCTCTGCTCGAGAGCCAGGCGGCGCTGGCGGACCATCTCCTCGCTCACGCCAACGTGCTCCGCGATGGCGCTGTTGTTCAGGCCGGGCCGCATTCGCAAAGCCCGCTGCACGGCCTTGGCCTTGTCTTCATTCGAACGCCGCAGCCCGTGGCTCTTGTTCGCGGCCAGGCTTAGCCACTGGGCGTCCGCCAGCTCACCATTCAGGACTTCGGCTTGGATTTCCGTGCGCAGGCAGCGGCGGTGGGCGTAGAAGCGATGGAAGCCATCGGTCAGCCAATACGTAGCCCCGTCGTATACGACGGTAACCGGCGGCAACTGCACGCCGAACTCCAGCGCCTCAGCGTACTCCTGCACGATGCCGGGGTTGATCGCCGTGCGGGGCTGGGTTTCGCCATCCGTGCGGATGGCGGACAGCTCGATCATCCTCGTATCCACAGATTCGACTCCTTCAGTTCAGAGACGGGGACCAGATCGCCGCGTCATCCGGCGGCTGCAGACCGGCGGACAGGTCGCGGATGGTCACGACCACGCGGCCGCCGCTTACCACCTGGACCCGGTACGTCAGCAACCACACGATCTGGCTGTCATCCGGGAACGCGCCACCGTGCTGAATTGCGTCCAGAAGGCTCTTCAGCAGGTTGTCCGTATCGCGTCTGCGGCGGTCGGGCGGGAACACCTCCACCGTCACCGCCAGCCGGCCCAGCGCCGGCGCCAGGCGGCGGGCCGCGAGGATGCGGCCCACGTCCGCCCGGAACGCCCGCCCGGCCCGGCTGATCAGCGTGCGTGGTCCGACGCGCCGGTAGTAGTGATTCACCGACGGCGGCCACGGCAGCTCGATCCGCAGGGGCACTACCGCTGCCACGGTGCCTTCCCGTTGCCGACCGCCGCGGGCCGCATGGCCGCGGCACCCTTGGCCTCGTAGCCCTTGATGACGTTGGCCGGCTCGCCCGTGTCCTTACGGGGCTTGCAGGCCACCTTGATGACAAGCGGGATGTTGTGCAGCTCGACGGAGTCCTTCGGGGCCAGCACGCCGATCGCCCGGCAGATCGCCGACAGCTCCGCCCGCGCGATCTTCACGGCCTGGGCGTCCGGGTTGTCCAGGTTGAGACGGGCCCACAGCAGGCGCCCCTGGTACTCCCCCTCGACGATCTGGAACGTGAGCTCGAGGTACTGCCCCGTGCCCTTCTTCGTGGGCTTCCGCTCGCTGGCGGTGATCACCGCCGTGTAGTTGCCGGCGGGCACGGGCTCAAACGCGAAGTTCGGGTCAACGTCGCTGGCGTTGAAGTTGTTCAGTCCGGCCATCTGCTTAGGCTCCTTGCTGCTCGGGTTGCGCTTCGGAAGGGACAGGTTGCTCGCCGCGCACGTAGGCGGCGTAGACGCGGTAGTCGAGGGGAAGTTCGTCGGGCAGGCCGAGACGGTTCTTGGCCACGTGCGCCGGCCGCTCGTTCGTGCGGAGGATGCGCGCGCCGGTGCCGACGCCCTGCACACGCTTGCGATCGAAGCCCTCGTTGGTCGTCTTGGTGTGGACCTGGTACGTCGCGAACAGCACCTCGTCGCACCATTCCTGGATCAGGGCCGACGCGAGCTTCTGCAGCCGCGGGCTGTAGCGGTCGTAGGTGTCCGTCTCGGGGTTCGCGAACTTCTCGATCTGGGCGTGGGCGATCAGGATGACGCCCATGCCGCGATCGTTGCGCAAGGCGTCGAGCCCGGCCAGAACCTCGCGCCAGTTGGTCAGCGCGAAGACGTAGCCCTTGCCGTAGCCGATGTCTTCGATGCTCTCGACGCCGCGCTTGCGGCAGACGTCGGCGAAGATCAACCGCTCCAGCCAGTCGGCGGAATCGATGACGACCGTGCGGTATGCGTGCGGTGTGGTGTACAGCTCCTCCAGGGCGCTGCGCACGTCGGCGTACGACTGCGCCTGGGGGAAGTGGGCGCAGTCGATGTCGCCCAGGCCGTCTTCGGTGGGGATGAAGATCGGCTCCTCGGCCATGGCGCCGAACGTGCTCTTGCCCACACCATGCACGCCGTACACCTCCGTGCGGCGCGGCGCCGGGCGTGGTCCGCGCTGGATATCAGCCAGCTTCATGCCGGGAGACTCCTTTCTGCCGACGAGGTCGGCGGTAGGGGGGTAGGGGCGGTCCGGCTTGGAACACGGGCCATTGGGCTCGGTTCAGCCGGGGCCCCGCTCGTTACATACGCCGCCGCCGGTGCGGCTGCCGGAGAACGCGATGGAATCACTCCAGACCCGCCGCGCGGAAGTGCGCGCGGATGGCCGTAACTGCTTTGTAAATCTGGTGCCGCGACAGACCGAGCTCCTGGGCTACATCCACCTTGGACGCGCGGGTCAAGCCCGCGCAGACCGCCTGCAAGTGGGGGGGTAAGGTTGCGACGGCGATCTGCAGGGCATCGTCACGATCGACTGTGGCCAGGCGGTCCACCGGCGCGGCGCCGGTGCGACGGCCCAGGTCTTCCGGCGCGAGGGCCTCGCGCAGCGTTGTGCGGCCTTCGTGCCCGCCGTCGCGCCGCAGCTCGAGGGAGGCTGCGGCCCGGTGGGCGGCGCTCTTCTGTCGCCGGCGCTCGCGCATCAGCGTGGCGGCCAGGGATGCGGCCACCCGGTCGGCGAAGGTGTGCAGCGAAGCGCGGGCCGGGTTGTAGCGCCGCGCCCGCTTCAGCAGGCGGACCGTGAGTTCCTGGCGCAGGTCTTCCTCGTCGCCACGGCGGAAGCCGTACTTGCGTACCAGTTGCCGGGCTTTGACCCGGATGAGCGTCCGCGTGTACCGATTGAGGACCGAAGGAGTGGTGCGAGCCATGCGTTTGCCTCCGTGGACCGCGGACGCAGGTGCGGGTGTCGGCCGAAGGCAGCGCGCAACAAGAGCGCTGGCCGCGATGCGAAGGGTTGAGCACTCGCCGGCTTCGGCGACACCCAACGACCTCCGCTTCGCGGCCAGTCTGTTGACGAGTCGTTCCTGAACTTGGTTGTCATCCACACGAATGCGGGTGTGAGCCGCACTACACGGCGACATCCTCCTCAATCGTGAGGTCGACCGGCAGACCATCCTGGACCTCGATGCTGACGATCCTGCCACTGCGGATGCGGCGCAGGCGCGCGATGAGGTCGAGGTGGTGGGCCTTCAACTTGAAGTCTGCTGGCAGCGGCTGTGTGTGCCGCCCCTGCTCGGGCTTGCCCAAGCGGTACTTGCGGCGCGCCCGGGTCTGCGGCAGCAGTACCAACTGCCCGTCGTGCACCGCGAGGTTCCTGAGACAGCCGTACCCGATCTTCCGGGACAGCGCGATCAACTTTTGCTCGATGGGCCGCAGCGTGCGCAAGCTGGCATCCGTGCCGGATGCGACGTGCTCCGCGGCCGGTCTCTCAGCCTTACTCATGCGTGATCATCCATGATGGCGTTTATTGATAGCTAAACCGCAGGTACAAAAAGGGGGCGCCCGCGCTAGCGCTGGACCTGCCCCTGTGGGCGCAGCACGAGTCCCACCTGCTCCAGCCGAATGCGCATCGCCGCCGCTGAGACCTGGAAACGCTGCGCCAGCGGCCGGCTGAAGTGCTCCAGGAGCACGTCATCGGGGCCCCGGTCGTCGTAGGGCGACAGCGTCGCACGCACGATGGCGCGCAGCACCGCGAACGGATGCCGCGCCTCGAGCTCGTCCACCACGAACGGCCGGTCGCTGCCACGCAGGGCGCGCCAGACCTGTCGCACCAGCACGCGCGGCATCAGCAGGCACGACGCGAACTGGTTCGCCTGCACCTCGATCCGCTGCCGCACCTCCAGTTGCTGGTCGAGCGCGCCTTCCGACAGCGCCACCAGCGGGATGCCCGGCAGGTGGCGGTGCAGCACCCAATGCCCGACTTCGTGCGCGAGAGTGAAGCGATAGCGGCCCTCCTGCCGCGGATGGGCCGTCGGGTCGAGCTGCTTGTCGACGGTCACGCAGCCGCGTTCGGTCAGCAACACACCCAGCACCCCCGTTCGTCCCAGTTGCTCAGCCAGGTCGGCGAACTCCAGCTCGAGCCCCAGGTGCAGCTCGAGGATCTCATCGATCGGAATGGGCGGAGCCGTCACCGGCTCGCGCCGCCGTCCATATTCTGCCAGCAGCCCCGCGGCCCGGCGCTCGACTTCGCGCGCCGAGAGGTAGGGGACCGCCCGCTCCGTAGTCCCTGTTGCCCACGCCTTCATCACTGCGGCCTCCGGTTCTCCGCATTCCACTGCCGGGCCTGCTCCACCAGCCGCTGCAGTTGCCCACGAGTCAGCCCCGGCGCTTCACGCAGGAAGGCCGAGAGCTCCAGCGGCTGCGCCCGGATGATGCCCTGCAGATCGTCTGGCATGCGGCCCGCCAGCGTAATGAGCGCGTCGGCGGGCTCGTCGAGCAGCTCGGCCATCCGCCGCGCGCGGTCCGCCGTCGGCGGATCAGCCTTCCCCTGCTCGACCAGCGACACGTACGTCGGGCTAACCCCGACGAGTTGTGCGAAGCGCCGCAGGCCCAGGCCCTTGGCCAGCCGCTTGTGGCGCACCACGGCGCCGAAGTGCAGCGAGTCGGTCCGGGCGCGCGGACTCTCCGTCCGCGAAAAGGCTTGCATGACCCAGTCCACCTTGCAGGTCCATCCCCAGCGCCCGGCGCAGCGGGCCAGCGGGATGCGGTCTCAAAGCGCCGGCGGTCCCCATCCTTGGGTGGCGATTCCTTGGCCTGCCGCCGGCTGTTCCTGGCTGGCATCGGTCGCAGTCCAAACGACCGATCATGATGTTAGTATAACGTTAGGTATCTGCCGCGTCAAGCGCGGGCGGGGAATTCCCGCAAGTGGCGATGGGGGGAGGACCTGTGTGTGGTCGCCCCATCATCGTCATGAGGCTACTTCGCCATGCCGACCTTGCGTGCCACGTCGCGATGCGGTCTGTTGCCGGACAGATCGAGACCACGCCATCGTGGGCTCTTCTGACGGCCAGCCGCACACGCAAGCCAAACGACAGCACCCCGCAGCGCATGCCGCAACCGGCGGATTGGGCCAGCAAAGTCCTTTTCAACATGACACGCCAACCACGGTGTGGTACGCTCCAGGGGCAACGGGAGGTTTGGGATGCACTTCGCACATACACGGGGGCTGTCCCCGAGTGATTGGGAGCCCCTGGACGTACATCTGAACGATGTCGCCGGTGGCAACGATACGCACGATGGAGCCTCTGTATTTGCCGAAGCGTTGGGCGCGGGCGCATGGGGCCGACTTGTGGGACTGTGGCATGACCTGGGCAAGTATTCGCGGGAGTTCCAGGAGTACCTGCTGCAGTCGGCGACAGGGGGGGCTGGTGGGACATCCACATCCCGTGGACGAGTGGATCATTCCACCGCCGGTGCTCAGCATGCCGCACGCTTCCTGTCCGGCCTGCCGGGGTACATTTTGGCGTACTGCGTGGCCGGCCATCATGGCGGCCTGCCGGACTTCACCGATCCGGCCGGCGGCACAGCGGGCTTGCATGCACGACTCGCGAGGACAGACCTTCCCGACTACTCCGCGGCGCCCCAGCGGCTGTTGGCGCAACCGCCGCTGCCCAAGCTGGGATTGTCGCTACTTCCCGACACCGTCAGGAAGTCCTTTCAGGTGTCCGTCTTCTGCCGGATGCTCTACTCGTGCCTGGTCGACGCCGACTACCTGGCGACTGAAGGGTTCATGCGTCCCGACACAGCCGCACGGCGGGGGGGCGATCTGTCCACTCCGGCGAACCTGTTGCCGCATTTGGACGAGTACCTGAAGACGTTGGGCGCCCAAGCTTGCAGAACCTCCGTTAACCAAGCGCGCGCGGGCGTATTGGCACAGTGCCGCGCGGCCGCGCCGTTACCGCCGGGGTTCTTCTCGTTGACCGTCCCCACTGGCGGCGGCAAGACGCTGTCATCGCTGGCATTTGCGCTGCGGCACGCGCTGCAGCATGGCTTGCGACGGGTCATCTACGCAATTCCGTTTACGAGCATCATCGAGCAGAACGCCGCGGTCTTTCGTACGGCGCTGCGCGGTGCCGGCGCGCGAGCCGTTCTGGAACACCACAGCAACTTCGAGCCGCGCGCAGCCGCGGAGAGCATGGAAGGGGAGGCGCAGACCCCGTGGGCCCGCCTGGCCAGCGAGAACTGGGATGCTCCGCTGATCGTGACGACGAACGTACAGCTCTTCGAGTCGCTCTTCGCCAGCAAGCCGTCCCGCTGCCGCAAGCTGCACAACATCGCACGCAGCGTCCTGATTCTGGACGAATGCCAGACGCTTCCGGTCACGCTGCTCGCACCGACGCTGCAGATGTTGGCGGAGTTGGCCCGCAATTACGGCTGCACCGTCGTGCTCTGCTCAGCAACGCAACCCGCAATACAGCAGCGCGACGGCTTTCCCATCGGCCTCACGGGCGTCCGCGAGATCATCGCCGATCCGCCGCGGCTCTATGAGATGCTGCGGCGTGTGGATGTGCGCCAGCTCGGTAAGCTGGACGACGCGGACGTCGTTGCGCAGCTAAGCCGGCACGAACAGGTCCTCTGCATCGTGAACACCCGTGCGCACGCCGCCCGGCTCTTCGCGGCCCTGCGCGAAGTGGTGGCTGATCCCACCGGCCTGTTTCACCTGAGTACGCTGATGTGCCCGCGCCACCGTTCGGCCGTCCTGCGGCTCATCCGGCAGCGCCTGCAGCACGGCGTCGCGTGCCGCGTCGTCAGCACGCAGCTGATCGAAGCCGGCGTCGATGTCGATTTTCCGGTCGTCTACCGCGCCCTCACCGGGCTCGACTCCGTCGCCCAGGCGGCTGGACGCTGCAACCGCGAGGGATGTCGGCCGCGCGGGACGGTCTTTGTGTTTGACACGGATGTGCAGCCGCGCGGCGACTTGTGTTTGCGTCGCCAACTGGGCGGTGAGGTGGCTGGATTGCACGCCGATCTGCTGTCGCTCGAGGCCGTCGAACACTTCTTTGAGTTGCTGTACTGGCAGCGACGGCAGGACTGGGATCACGAGGAAATCCTCAGGAAGTTCTTGGTCAGCGGGCGGGAGCCGCACTTCCAGTTTCGCGAGGCAGCGCAGACATACAGGTTAATACCCGACCTGCAGCAGCCGGTCCTCGTGCCCTACGGACGCGGTGGCCGGGCTCTCATCGAGGAGCTGTGCCGGATGCCGGAGCCGCCGGGCCGCGATTTTGACCGGCGCGCCCAGCGCTACGCGGTGGGCCTCTACGACCGGCAGTTCGAAGCGTTACGCGAGAACCAGTCTGTCGCCCAATACCATGAGCGCTTCTGGGTGCTCGAGAATGCGAGGGGCTATGACGGCCATCTGGGTCTGACAACTGACGTGGCGGGGTTCGATCCCGAACGACTACAGGTCTAGGCAACAGTCACTTTGAAGGGAGGTGCAACATGAGCACGGCCGTGAGACTCCGTGTCCGGGGCGCGTACGCCTGCTTCACGCGCCCCGAGATGAAGGTCGAACGCGTCTCGTACGACGTGCTGACGCCCTCGGCCGCCCGCGGCATCCTGGAGGCAGTTTACTGGAAGCCGCAGATCCGCTGGGTCGTCCAGCGCATCCACGTCCTTAATGAGATCCGTTTCAGCAACTTGCGCCGCAATGAGGTTGGCTGCAAGGTCGTCGTCGCCGGCGCGACGGGCGCCGCCCAGGCCCTGAAGACCGGCCGCGGGCAACTCGGCATCTTCGTTGAGGACCAGCGCCAGCAGCGGGCGGCCACGTTGCTCCGCGACGTGGATTACCTGATCGAGGCCCGCTTTGATCTGCTCGGCGGCGACGATCCGGCCCCCAAGCACCACGAGATGTTCCGGCGGCGGGCCGAGAAGGGGCAGTGCTTTCATCATCCTTACTTGGGTTGCCGCGAGTGTGCCTGCGATTTCTCCTGGCACGACGGTGACTCGCCGACCGGCTTCTACTCACCCGGGCAACCCGGTGCCGAGCCGGCGGAGCGCGACCTGGGGTTCATGCTCCACGACCTCGACTTCGCCGCCGACATGACGCCGCACTTCTTCCGCGCCGTCTTGCGGCACGGCGTGGTCGAAGTGCCCCCGCTGGAAGGGGCGGAGGTGCGCCGATGATCCTCCAGAAGCTCGTCGAGTATTACGACCGCCTGGCGGCCGCGCCGGACAGCGACATCGCGCCGTTCGGGTTCAGCCGACAGAAGATCAGCTTCGAGATCGTCGTCTCGGCCGACGGCGCACTGGCCGAGTTCCACGATGCGTGCACGCAAGAGGACGGCCGGGCCATCCCGCGGTCGCTAGTCGTGCCCGGACAGGCCAAACCCTCCGGTTCCGGGATCAACCCGGGGTTCCTGTGGGACAACGCCCAGTACCTCTTGGGGTTCAAGGCCGAAGATCCGAAGCCGGAGCGTACGACGAGAGCTTTCGAGGCTCTTCGCGAGCGACACCTGGCTTTGGAGGGGGAGATCAACGACAAGGCCTTCTCCGTTGTCTGCCAGTTCTTGCGGAAGTGGAAGCCAAGCCACGCGAGCAAGCACCCCGAACTCGCGAACATCACGAACGCATTCGGCGTCTTCCGGGTGGCCGGCAAGACGGAGTACGTTCACGACCGGCCGAAGGTTCGGGCCTACTGGCAGCGGCAAATCGACGGCGCGGATGCCGACGTGCCGACGAGCCCGTCGCTGCTCAGCGGCGCGGTGCAACCCATCGCGCGTCTGCATGAGCCGAAGGTCAAGGGCGTCCGCGGGGCGCAGAGTTCCGGCGCAACGCTGGTCAGCTTCAACGCGGATGCCTACGACTCCTACGGCAAGTCGGACAGCTACAACGCCCCGGTCGGCATCGCCGACGCATTCAAGTACTGCACCGCGCTGAACTGCCTCACGACGGCGCGCGACCGGCAGGTCCACCTCGGTGACACGACCGTCGTGTTCTGGTCTGAGCGACCGACGGCCCTGGAGGACGAGTGCTTCGGCGCGTTCGAGGCGACCGGCGCAGAGGACGAAGCCGCGCTCGAACGCCTCAGCGGCTTCTTCGCACGACTGCGCCGCGCCGCCGACGGCGCCGCGTTCGACGACGGCGACGTACCGTTCTACGTGCTTGGCCTGGCCCCCAATGCCGCCCGCATCTCCGTGCGTTTCTGGCTGAGCGGCACCGTGCAGCAGTTCGCCCAGCGGCTGGGGCGGCACATCGCGGACTTGGAACTGGCCGGCGCGCCGCCCGGCATGCCGCCGATCACGCTGCAGCGCATCATCGACCAGACTGCGCGCGAGCGGGACGACATTCAGCCGCTTCTGGGCGGCGCCGTGCTTCAGGCGGTGCTTGGCGGCGGGCCCTATCCGGCCGCACTGGCCACAGCAGTCCTGCAGCGCATCCGCGCCGACGGGCAAACCGGTGGCGTCAACGGGCACATTCGCGCATCCATCCTCAAGGCGTACCTCGTTCGCAAGGCGCGCCTGGCCAATGAACAGGAGACCGTCTCCATGTCCCTCGACAAGGAATGCCCCCATACCGCCTATCAACTGGGCCGCCTCTTCGCCGCATTGGAGAAGACGCAGGAGGAAGCACTCGGCGGTGACCTGAACGTCACGATCAAGGACCGCTACTTCAGTTCGGCATCCGCAAGCCCGGTCGCGGCGTTTCCGCGCCTGCTGCGGCTGCACGCCCACCACCTCGACAAACTCGGAACCGAGAAACGCGGCCTGAAGGTCACGCGTGAGAAGCTGGTTCAGGAGATTTGCGACCGCATCCACGCCGACTCCGGCTTCCCGGCCCACCTGCCCCTTGATGAACAGGGGCTCTTCTTCATCGGTTACTACCACCAACGTCAGGCCTTCTTCATTCCCAGCAAGCCCCAGGGCGCGGCGTCCGCCGCCGATACGGAGGAATAACGCATGAGCACGAATCGCATCCCGATTGAGAACCGTTACGACATCGTCTACCTGTTCGACATCACCGACGGCAACCCCAACGGCGACCCCGATGCCGGCAACCTCCCGCGCATCGACCCCGAGACCGGCCAGGGCCTGGTCACCGACGTATGCCTGAAGCGGAAGATCCGCAATTATGTCGGACTGCGGCACGGTGAGCAGCCGCCGCACGAGATCTACGTGAAGGAGCGAGCCGTCCTGAACAGTCAGCATGAGCGGGCCTACGAGGCGCTTGGCGAGAAGCCCGAGAAGCGCAAACTGCCGAAGGACGAGCAGAAGGCCCGCGAGATTACCGCCTGGATGTGCCGGAACTTCTTCGACATCCGCACGTTCGGC
>CAZGAQ010000055.1:0-21756 GCA_964523405.1 uncultured Planctomycetales bacterium | reverse complement strand
CGCTTGACGGTGAGAAGTCGCTTGCTCATGAGTATCTCCATGAAGATGGTCTGGCCGAAAACGGATCACCCACGCTAGAACGCGACCTGCAGTTGCAGGCGCCAGATCAACGCATCATCATTGACATTCGCATAGCTGTAGGTCGACCCCGTGACCGGCAACTCATAAATCTTCGTAACGTCCGCCTGCAGCTTGACCTTCTGACCCTGAATGTAGTAGTTCACGCCCGCGGCATACTCCCAAGTGCCTTCCTGGCCACCGGCCACATTCGAGAAGCCGCCGACGCGCGCGACCAGTTCCACCTTGTCATCCCACCCGGGGAAGGGCAGGAAATAACCCATCTGCAGATACCCGCCCTGTGACGCCGTGGTCGAATCGTCACCCGTCAACTGGTACAGCGGCGTGAACGGATAGTCTGCGGCCGCCGTCACGTCCATGAGCCGCACCGCGTACTCGCCGGTAACCGAGAAACCCCGGTACTTCAGGTTGGCGTCCACGCCCAACTGATGGAACTGCATTCCGGTCGAGTTCGTCAGCCCAAATCCGCCCTTCTGGAAGAACGTCTGACGGGTGAACGGCACCGCCTGCGAGCCCACCAGGTAGTTATTCATGAACCCGTAGTGCATTCCCAGATCCAGCACCGGCTCCAGGCTGTGCCCCAGGTCCGCGTCCTGCGCACCCGACGCGAGCGCGGGATTGCGCTGGGTGCCTTCCAGCGCGTGCCACACCGCCCGCGCCAGGATAGCCGGGGCGTTGTCGTGCCCGCGCGTATAGAAGTCCTCGTCGTTCGTGATCGTCTGCCGGTACTGATCCCCGATGTTGTTCACGGCATCGACGTAGTATTCAACCTTCTTGTTGAACAACTGACCCCAGATGCGCACGCCAATCCCGTCGCCCAACCCATAGAGCGCGTCGAACAGACCCGCATCGACGGTCTGGTACTGCGCGTTCGAGACCGTGAAGTTCGAGCGCGGGCCGGCCACACGCATCAGGCCCGCCGTGAACTGCAACTCGTCCACAACGCGGTAGTTTGCCCACGCGTAGCTCAGGAACGTGTCATACGAGCTCCCCACCCCGGAGGCGAGCTCAATGAAGTACGTGAGGTCCTTCGTGTACACATGCCCGCTCAGGTCGAGGTTCATACGCGCGATGTCGAAACCCGAACGATCGTCCCGATCATGCCTCGGGAGCAGATAGTGGTTCCGCGTCTGCGCGTTGTAGTACGTGTAGCGGAACTGCATCTGGCCGTTGAGTTTGATCAGGAACTTGTCGTCCGTGCTCCGGATGAAGAAGCCGTTGTCATATCCGGCCTGGAGGGTCGTCGGCATCAGGCTCTCGCGGAACTCCTGCTCGCTCAGCACCTCCCGGATCTGGCGCTTCATCTCCGCGATGCGCGCCCCGTCCACATCCGCCTGCTGCGCGGACGAAACGAGCTGCTCTAGATCGCCAATCTTCTTGTCCTGGGCCGCCAGCTTGTCCTGCTGCGCTGCGAGCAGGGCCTCGAGCCGGGCGATCACCTCGTCCGACTGCTGCGCCTTGGACGGCTGCGATTCTTCCCCGCGTACCGGCAGCGCTAGCCCCAACCCAACGAGCCACACTGCCACACCACAGCAACAAACGCGTCTGAACATGACATGCTCTCCCGTTTCCGGACGAACGTGATCTTGTCCGCGACCGCCTCCCTCGCTCCGTGGGCAGCGCGGTGACCAAACGCCGCGTCCCATATTAGCTTCTTATGTCCACAGTACAAGGTGGTTTTATCGGGAAACTCGCCCCCCCGATTCACTATACAACCCACGACGACACCGCCCCGTACGCCCTCTGCTCCCCCCGGTTGCATGGGCTTCTACGGCCGGCTCCGGCCGGGCGTCGCCTGCAATCGGAGCATGCCGCTCCGGCGCGCCAGATGCTTAGCCCTCGGCCAGGACGAGCGCCGTTGGCGGTGTCGCGCTAGCGGGCCAGGCTCCACTCTGCGTCGGCAGCCCGTGCGAGTCTCACGCCGCGCGGAGAGCCTCGCGTCTGCAACCGCTCGCGGTGCTGCACTCCGACTTCCGCGCGCGCCCGTCCGGTAGCAGCGGCCGGCGCGGCGCCAGGCGACTTGCCTTCCCGAGCCGGAGCCGTATCATGGCCCGTGCGACAGGCATCTGCGCGAGGCCGCGAATCGGTCGCGGGCGTAGCTCAATTGGTAGAGCATCAGCCTTCCAAGCTGAATGTTGCCGGTTCGAACCCGGTCGCCCGCTTTGCCTCTCCTGTCCCTCCGGCCGTGCGCCGCACGGGCCTGCCTTGCGAACGTACCACCCAACCCGGTTCCGGCCCCGCACCCGCCCGTCGCCCGTCCTCGGCTATCGCGCGGATCCCGTTTCAACCGCCGAAGCCCATCGTGAACCCAGGATTCCATTAAGTCATTACCTGAAATACACTTGGAAACACGTTCGGCCACCGAAACCGTCCGATTAGGCCACCGCTCATCGCACGCCTCGGTCCATTCCGATGATCTGTTCATCCGAAGATAAAGAGTATTGTTGTTAGGCCCAGACGAGGTCATGGATGGACTTAGCGCCCCCAAGAATGATCTGGGAGACGCACACTGACGCCGGCGGTCGAGCGTTCGCCGAACAGCGCTACGCCGAGGCGGAGCGACAGTTTCGCTTCGCCCTCGCGGAGGCTGACGGCTTCGGAGACCACGACCCACGCCGGGCCGCCACCCTCAACAACCTCGCCGCTGTGTATGCCAAACTCGGCCAGGCCCAGCGGGCCCTCGCCCTCCATCGACAGGCTCTGGCCATCCGCGAGCAGGTGCTCGGCCAGGAGCATCCCGACACGGCCGCCAGTCTGAACAACCTCGCCGTCATGTACGACGAGGACGCCCAGTACGCGCAGGCCGAGCCGCTGTATCGTCGCGCGGCGGCGATCTGGGAGCAGGCGCTGGGGCCGGATCATCCCCACGTAACCGCCTGCCTGAGCAATCTGGCTGGCTTGTACACCATGCAGAAGCGCTACAAGCAGGCCATGCCCCTGCGCGAACGCATCCTGGATACCCAGGAACGCGCTTGGGGTGCGGACCACCCCAACGTCGTGCCCGCCCTCAGCGATTTGGCCGCCCTGTACGAAGCGCAGCGGCGCATCGAGGCTGCCTTGCCCCTGCGCGAGCGGGCGCTGGCCATCCAGGAGCGGGCGCTCGGTCCGAAGCACGCGGAGGTGGCCATCTGCATCAACAACTTGGCCGCACTGTATGTCTCCCTTGGCCGTTACGCCGAGGCGGAATCCCTCTTCCCGCGCGCGCTCGCCATCACGGAGGAGACCTGCGGCCCCACGCACCCCCGCGTCGCCACAATCCTCGAGAATTACGCCCGCCTGATGAGTGCCCCGCGCCGACCGCGCGAGGCCGCTGAGCTCCGCCGGCGCGCCGCGAAGATCCGCAAGGAACAGCCCCAGGCCTGACCGCTACGGCGACACCCCCGTCCGCGCAGGCTGGTATGGATCGCGTCAGGGCGATCGCTGCCGCGCACCGCTTCCAAACGCCCTACCCGGCCACCGCAAGCGCTGCCGCACCGATCGTCCCGGCATCCGTGCCCAATGTCGCCAGCGCGATACGCGGCGCATCCGGCGCGATCTTCCAGCTCAGCCGGTCAAAGTGCCCTTGCACCGGCCCCATCAGCTTCTCGCCCGCGTTGATGAGCCCACCGGCGAACACGACCAATTCCGGATTCAACCAGTGCTGCAGGTTCACCACGCTCAGCGCCAAGTAGTAGCACGTCTCGTCCCAGATGCGCGCGGCCAGCGCGTCACCGCCGTCCATCGCCGCGATGACCTCGCGCGCATCGAAGGGCTGGCCGCTCCGCACCCGCTCTTCCAGTCGCGAGCGCTCCCCGGCCCGTACCGCCTCCGCCAGACGCTCTGCCACCGCATTCGCCGACGAGTACCGCTCCAGACAGCCCTTCTGCCCGCACGGGCATGGGCGGCCATCCGGCACCAC
Source organism: uncultured Planctomycetales bacterium (assembly GCA_964523405.1). GTDB lineage: Bacteria > Planctomycetota > Phycisphaerae > UBA1845 > Fen-1342 > CAZGAQ01. Next base: position 17,780 of record CAZGAQ010000055.1, on the reverse strand, counting down.
GATCGTGTGCCCCACTTCGCCCGCGCTGTCAAAGCGTCCCCGCCAGAGGCGGCCATCCATGATGACCCCCCCGCCAACGCCCGTGCCCAGCGTGTACATCACCATGTCCCGCACACCCTTGCCCGCTCCGGCCGCATACTCGCCGAACGCCGCCGCATTCGCGTCATTCTCCAGCACGACGCGTAGCCCCGTCTTCTCCGTGAGGAGCTTCTGGGCCGGCACGTCCACCCAACCCGGCAGATTCGGCGCGAAGTACACAATCCCCTTCTCGTGCGACATGGGTCCCGGCGAGCCCACGCCCACGGCCCCGACGTCGCTCTTGCGCAGCCCCGCCTTCGCAATAACCTGGTCCACAAGACTGGCCATGCGCCCGATGACATGGTCCACCCCGCGGTCGGCCTCCGTCGCGATCGAGTCCTGCATCACGAGCCGCCACTGCGCGTCGCAGACGCCACCCTTGATGTTCGTGCCGCCGAGATCGATACCGACCGTGTAGTTCCCGCTCATCTCGCACCTGTTGGTCAAGGTCACGCTCCGCGCCGCCACGACGGACCGCGCGCCGCCATTGTAAACGCGGCTCTACGATCCCGCCTATGCGCGCCGCGCGGGCGCCCGGTCCCTGGCTTCCGGGGCGCTCCCCACCTCGTCATCCGCCCCGTCGGCCAACCGCACGCCGAGTCCCGCCCGCCACCAGGGACTTCCCGACAGCCGCTCACCACGCGTCTTCAGCAGCCTGCAATGTGCACTTGCCCACCGACGACGCAGCCGCGAATGCCGACTTTCAGCAGCGCTTCGGACGATACTTCCACGGGATCGTCCGCCCAAACGGTGAGGTCCGCCACCGCCCCCACGCTCACAGTGGCCGACTCCGCGGGCTTTCCAGCCGCGACGGCCGCGCCCTGCGTAAAAATCCGCAATGCCTCTTCGATCGTCAACTTCTGGTCCGGAAACCACCCGCCTTCCGGATAGCCACCCTCGTCCGTGCGCACTACAGCCCCGAACAGGCTACGGCGCGGATCGATCGACACCACCGGAACGTCCGAGCCACCAGCCAGCGTCACCCCCGCAGCCCACAACTGCCTCAGCGGATAGGCGTGTCGCTGGGCGCGCGGCCAGTGCTTTTCAGCCGTGTTGATGTCGCCTAGTACGTGACACGGTTGCACAGACGCCACGATGCCTGCGCGCGCCATGCGGCGGACGTCAACCGGACGAACGCATTGGGCGTGCTCGATGCGGTGCGGCAGCACGCCACCACGCGCCGGCCCTGCGGCCGCGATTGCGGTGACCGCCTCGTGCACGGCCCGATCACCAATCGCGTGCACGCACACGGACCACCCGTGGTCGGCCACTCGTGCTACGGTTGCACTCAACTCTTCTCCCGCAATCACGGGAACGCCGCAAAAGCCGGGCCGCCCGGGATACGGCGTGAACATCAGCGCGGTCTGCGAACCCAGCGCACCATCAGCGAATATCTTGATGCCGCCAACTCGCAGCCACTCGTCCCCGAAACCGCTCCGCAGCCCCACGTGGCTGGCACGCTCGAAGTCCGCCAGTTGCACGGCGTGTAGGACGCGCAGCCCGAGCCGCTCCGCCGCCCGCAGCCGCAGCAGATGTGTCAGCGAGGGACCATCGTCCATCGCGTGCACGCCCGTGACGCCGAGGGCCCACGTCGCTTCCTGGGCCGAGAGCAGCGCACGCTCAATCAAGCGGGCCGCCGCTGCGTCCGTGCGCTGCGCCAGCTCGCGCTCGGGGTTCGGCAGAAGCTCCATCGCGACATCCTGGGCAACACCCGTGAGTTCGCCGCGTGCGTCACGGAGGTACCGCCCGCCCGGCGGATCCGCCGTGCCACGATTGAGGCCCAGGCGCCGCAGTGCGACCGAGTTCAGCCATGCCGAGTGAACGTCGCGGCTGCGCACGATCGCGGGAACATCCGGAATCGCCCGGTCCAGATCGTTCGCAGTCGGGAACTCGTTCCCCCAACGGTTGTGGTCGAACCCGACGCCGATCACCCAGTCGCCCATCCGCTTGCGCGGTGCTTCACGACGTAGGATCGCCAGTGCCGCCTCAAGGGAGTGAGCGTGCGAGACATCGATTACGAGGCTGCGCTGCAGAGCCCAGTAGAAGAAGTGCGTGTGACAGTCCACAAGACCGGGAGTCAGCACAGCGTCCTTCAAATCGATGACACGCGTGCCACGCGTGCGCGCACGCAATACCGCCGATCGCATGCCAACGGCGACAATCCGGCCTGCCGTAATGGCGACGGCCTGGGCTGAGCGATGCTTGCCAGCCAGTCGGATGCGATGCGCAAGGAGAATGAGCTCAGGCCCGACCATAATCACATGATTCTATGTCTTGTTTTGCGTCTTGCCAGCGCCAGTCTGTACGGCCAATCGTGGCCGCCCGGAAGCGCGAGCGCAAAAAAGAAGCGGGACAGGCTGCGACGACCGGGGTGTTCGGGCCGAAGGGAGGAGGGAGGCCGTCGCGTTGTTGCCTGTCCCGTTCTCTGATGATTATACATTGCAAGTCGCGTGCCACCTAGTGACATGGCGTAACTTCGCTAGAAATGGCGTTTTCTGCCCAACGCACCCAGAAGCAGTGCGTATTCTCGCGCACCTGTGCGCGAAATTACGCACAAGGAATGTCTACCGCCACCCCCCTTGATTCCGGGGCCGTTTCTTTCTAAGCTTCCATTCTGACGCCCGTTGGCGCTTGCCGCCGATGTAGCTCAATGGTAGAGCACGGCTTTCGTAAAGCCGGGGTTGAGGGTTCAAGTCCCTCCATCGGCTCTTGTTCCGAGAATAGTCGTCATGGGGGAGCGGGGTGGATTGTGTATGTGCCGACTGGGGGCAATCCGTTCTACCGCGCCCCCTGCCTGACACTAGTCCGCGCCCGCTAGCCCGGCGCCCAGAGAACGGCTCCAGCGGACAGCTTTGGCCGACCGTGGCGCACTGGCGCGCCCCCGGCGTAGCGGCCGGTCTCAACTCGGCGTGGACCCCCCGGCTCCGCGATCTGGATGCCCGGACGCAGCTACTTCAAACCCGCAGCGGCGGCGGTAACAACCTGGTTCAACTGCGCGATTTGCGACACAAACGCGTCCGCGCGGTGCTCCCGAAAGTTCTTTTCCATCTCCGCACAGAGCTTGCTGATGTCGGGGTACCCATAGGAACCACCGGCCCCCTTCAACCGGTGCGCCAGGGTCGTGAGCTGCTCCCAATCGAGGTTCTCGTACGCCTGCCGGAGTTCCTCCAGACGCGTGCCCAGCCCTTCCACGAACTCCTCAACGATGTCGCGCAGCTCCGGGTCTTCCTGCATCAGCAGCGAGACGAGCTTAGCGGCCGGTGCCTGCGGAGTCGAACTCATTTTGACCTCTGGTCTTGCGCTCACTACACTGCTCACCTGCAGGGCCGCGGCCAAGCCGCAACCCCGGCCGCAGACAAGCGATTGGACGGGTTCCATCGCCGCGCGTCGGCCTCCGATAGAGATATCATCGACCGGCGGTCTGCGTGCCTGACGATTTTCGGGCAATCTTCCGGGTCGCACGAACGGCCGATACAAACGTACTCCTGGGTGTCGCCGATCGGGTCGGGCGGTGCGTACGCGCCGCCGGACCGGTAGAGACAACTCCGGAGGAGGTCTGAGAATGTGCGGTATCGTCGCCTACCTCGGTCATCGTGAAGCCACCCCAATCCTGCTGGAGGGCCTCAAGCGCTTGGAGTACCGCGGCTACGACTCCGCGGGGATCGCGGTCATCCGCGATCGAGACTTGTTGATCCGCCGCGCCGTCGGACGCATCTCGGTCCTGGAGGACAAGATCGGCGACGAGCTCGCCGGCGCGAGCGTCGGTATGGCCCACACACGCTGGGCTACGCATGGGGCCCCGACCGAATGCAACGCGCACCCCCATTGTGACGCTTCCGGCCACCTGGCGCTCGTCCACAACGGCATCATAGAGAACTACCGCGTGCTGCGCACTTTCCTCGAGCAGCACGGCATCACGATGGACAGCCAGACGGACACGGAGGTGCTCGCCAAGCTCGTCGGGCACTTCTATGACGGTGACCTGGAGGAGGCTGTCCGCCGCGCGCTGCGCGAGGTGCGCGGCACCTTCGGCATTGCCGTCTTGCACGCAGACCATCCGGACATGATCGTGGCCGCGCGGCGCGGCAGCCCGTTGATCATCGGCGTCGGCGAACGGGAATACCTCGTCGCGTCCGACGCCGCCGCCATCATCCAGCACACGCCACAGGTGATCTACCTGTCGGATAACGAGGTGGCGGCGATTACTCCGCAGGGCTTCCGCACCACGAACCTGCAGGCCGTGCCGGTGACGAAGGAGGTCGAGGAGGTCGAGTGGACGCTCGAACAACTCGAACTCGGCGGGCACCAGCACTTCATGAGCAAGGAAATCTTCGAGCAACCCGAGTCGCTGCGCACGTGCATGCGCGGGCGCATCGACCTCAACGAAGGGCAGGTCGTGCTGGGCGGCCTGGCGCCGGTGCTGCGGGAACTGGTGCGCTGTGACCGCATCATCCTGACGGCGTGCGGAACGGCCTGGCACGCGTGCCTCGTCGGCGAGTACCTCATCGAGGAACTGGCCCGCATTCCGTGCGAGGTCGAGTACGCCAGCGAGTTCCGCTACCGCAACCCGCTGATCCTGGACCGCACCGTGGTCATCGCGATTTCGCAGAGCGGCGAGACGGCTGACACCTTGGCGGCACTGCGTGAGGCGAAGGATAAGGGCGCCCTGGCGCTGGGCATCGTGAACGCGGTCGGCTCGACGATCGCACGCGAGACGGACGCGGGTGTCTATCTGCACGTCGGCCCGGAAATCGGCGTGGCGTCAACCAAGGCGTTCACCGGACAGGTCACGGTGCTGAGCCTGGTGGCCGCGCTGCTCGGCCGGCGACGGCACATGAGTCACGGCACTTCGCTCGAGTACCTCCAGTCGCTGACGAGCATCCCGGACGCGATCGACCGCACGCTGGAGCTGTCCAGCCAGACGCGGCAGATCGCGGCCCGCTACATCGAGATGAACAACTGGCTGTACCTCGGACGCGGACTGCAGTACCCCGTCGCACTCGAAGGTGCCCTGAAGATCAAGGAAATCAGCTACATCCACGCGGAGGGGCTGCCGGCCGCGGAGATGAAGCACGGCCCGATCGCACTGATCAGCGAGAACATGCCGGTCGTGGTCATCGCCGTGCGCGACCACCTGTACGACAAGGTCATCAGCAACGTCGAGGAAGTCCGCAGCCGCGGTGGGCGCGTCATTGCGATCGCGACCGAGGGTGACGAGCAGATCAAACGCCTGGCAGAGCACGTGCTATACGTGCCGCACGTACCGGAGATGCTGCAACCCCTGGTCACCGTAATTCCGCTGCAACTGCTGGCGTACCACGCGGCTGTGCTGCGCGGCTGCGACGTGGACAAGCCGCGCAACCTCGCCAAGTCGGTGACGGTGGAGTAGGCAGCGCGGCCGACGCACAGGCACGCTACGACTGACGTGAGCGCCGCGAATCACCGCGTGGCGGCTTGGCGGCCAGGCGGACACGGCAGTATACTGCCGGGATGTCGGCCGTGGACGAGAACGGGGACCCCCAGCTTCGTGGCGTCGCAGCCGGTGCGCCGCCGACGCCGCCGGCTCTGGACGCCGACGTGTACTGCCTGGGTTGTGGCTACAACCTGCGCGGGCTGAGCGGCGATCCGGTGCGCTGCCCAGAGTGCGCGTACTTGAATCCGGTCGGCGACGTGGAGATTCCGGCGGAGACGGTCCGCCGGCAGTTGCGGAACATGGAGACGGCGCCAGCGGTGTGCGTGCTGGCGCTGCTGGTGGGCGTGCCGGTGGTGCTGCTGGGGGCGTTGTCCATGATCCCCTTCGCAGTCCCCGGCGGGTCACACTCATACGCGACGTGCGGTGGCATCGCGCCCATCATTTGTCTGGGGGTGTGGATCACCAGTTGCGTGCGTTTTGCGCGCTACTGCCTGCACAAGCCCGGCTGGTTTGACCGCCTGCTGGCCTATCACTTCTGGGCGCTGCTGCTGGCTGTGGTGATCGTGGGAGCCATCGCCGGCCCGTGCGGCTTGCTATGGTACCTGCTGGGGCGCTGGTCGTACCGCTACGCCGTGATCCCGGCCATCATGCTCGCCGGGGGCGTGCCCATCATCCTGCTCATCCCCCGCGTGGCCAAGCCGCTGCATCGGCGGTTGATGGGGACCATCGAGCCGCTGCAGCGCGAGGTGGCCGTCACGCTCATCCGCGACCTGATGCGGCGGCGTCTGGCAGCCAGCCGGTCCGTCTGAGCCGGACGCCACGGCGCAGCGGAGCCCGGGTAGCGACCTGCGCTCGGCCACCACCCGGGCTTCACTGGGCGCGCGAATGCAGCCGCTGGTGCGCTACGGCTTGTCCTTCTTCGGCTCGTCCTTCTTCGGGGTGTTCGGGCCGGACGCCGGCTGCGTCCCGCCGGCCTTCTCGCGGTCGACGAGGGCCTGCACGGCCGCTGGCAACTTGAATTTGTCGGCCGGGATATCCACGTTGTACTGCACTTCGTTGACGGTGATCTCCACCGTCTGGGCTCCCCCGGCCAAAACCTGGCGAGCCCGCATCGGCATGTTGATGCCGTCGGTCTTCCGGTAGTCGTCAAACGTCACGACCACCTGCACGTCGCCCATCGGGCCGCTGAGCTTGAATTCGGCCTTGGCCGCCAGATACGTCTTCGCGTCGAGGTAGACCGTTTCGGGCGCCCCCTCATTGGGCGTCATGACCAGCTTGTAGACCGGGCGGTCGTCGACCTTGTCCGTGCCGGCCGTCTCAATCTTCTTGTAGAAGTCTTTCCAGCGGATCGGTGCCTGCAGCGCCGCCTCGCGCAGACTCAGCGCTCGCTCGTACCCCTGCAGCACGCGCGGGCCGGTGGCCGGGGCAACCTCCCAAGCCACCTCCCCGTCTGCACCGCTCTCCACCTTGCCGAAATTCTCCAGGTCAATCACCGAGTACTGCTTGTTGGGCGCCTGGTTGTACGTGACCATCGGACCCTTGACGTTCTGCCCGACGATCTCAAACGTCCCCTTCATGACGCGCGTTTTGAGCTTCTCGTAGGCCGCGGCGCCACCCTGGGCCTCAATCGATTTGGCCATCAGCTCCTCCGCCGGCGGCAGCTTCTCTTCGCTCGCCTTGCTCTGCGCGCGCACGGACGTCACGCTCAGCCCGGCACACAGCGCCAGCGCCACACTCCACGGCCCGATCGCACGACACGCTTGCATCCAGCGATTCATCTCACGCTCTCCTATGTCACGCCTCTACGGTGCGGACGAACGAATCCACGCCATGGCGGCTTCCAGCACCGGATCTCGTCCGGCCAGCAATTCCGCCCGGGTCGGCACAACTTCCACATCCGGCGTCACCCCGACATGCTCCAGACGCCGTCCCCCCGCTGAAACATAGTCCGCGATCGCGAACTGGAAACCATCCCCGTTGGGCAGCTTCACGATCTGCGAGGGCAGCGCTGCCCCGGCCGTACGCGTCCCGAAGACCCGCGCGCGCCCCAAGTCCTGCAGCCCCCCCGCCAGAATCTCGGCCGTTGACGCCGTGCACCCGTCGACCAAAATCGCCAGCCGCCCGGCATACGTCCACGCCCGCGGAAACACCGCGAAGCGCAACTGGCTGTCCCGCATGCGCATCGTCCCCAGCATCTGGTCGCCGCGGTCCACGAACCAGCCTGCCATCCCCATCGCCATCGCGCCAATGCCCCCCGGGTTGCCGCGCAGGTCCAGCACGATACCGGGTGCGTCGCGGTACCCCTCCACGGCCGCCTCGAATTGCGGCATCAGCCCCGCCGGATCGAAGAACAGGTTGAACGCGATGTAGCCGGCGCCCCCTTCCAGCCGGCGGCTCTCGAAGCGCAGCCGCATGGCCGGCAAGTGGCCAAACTGCACCCGGGCCCCGTCGGGCTCAACGCGCGTCAGCTCGAGCGTCACCGGGTGGTCCGCGCCGTCCGCGAAACCCAGCCGCACGACCTCATCGCGCGGCCCGCCGATCGCCCGCCCCAGCGCCGCCACCAGCAAATGCTGCTGGATGGTCGCCTGCGCGTACTCGCCACGGATGGCCGCAACCATCGGCGCCACCGGCTGCCCGTCGATCTCCACCAGAAGCCAGCCTGGACGCACCCCCGCGCGCTCCGCGGGCTGGCCGGTTCGCACCTGCACGACCGTGACGGCGTCGTCGAGCACGCGTAGCGTCAAGCCGACCTCGCCGTCGCCGCGCCGCGCGCTGCCCGCCCCCATCTGCTCGTAGACATTGCCCGGAATGATGCCGAAGTGCGACAACCGCAGGCGATCGAGCGCCGCGTTGAGCACGGCGCGCGCCGCGGACATCGTCTGCGCGGAGGCCACGCGCGGGCGCAGCTCCGTCCGGACCGCATTCCAGTCTACCCCGCTGAGTTGCGGATCGAAGTGCTTGTCGCGTACCGTTTCCCAGACGACGTCGAAGGACGCGACGTTCCGTTCGCGCTGCGCCGCGTCAAGTCGCGGCTCCGCGTGCTGCCCGGGGGCGGCGCACCCGCACAGGAGCAGCGCGGCGGACAGCCACCCCGCCAGCCGCGCGCTGCGGCCTCGCCCGGCCACCGCGCGCACAGACGCGGACGCTGCACCGCGCGCCGCCCGCCACACCGCACACTGCGCCGTCGACATGCTCCGTCCTCGCTGCGACCCGGATCGGACGCCAGGCCCGCGCTCCGGACCATGTCAACTCTAGCGGTGCCCTGGCAGCGCCACAAGCGACCGCCAGAACCCCCGCCCACACTGACAAATCGCTACAAGTCCCGCCCGACGGTTCGGGGTGCGGACCCCACGCCCTGCGGCACTTCCGGGGCGCCAGGCCGCCCCCGGCGGTCATCGCCGAAACGGAGTGTCGGGCCGGGAAACCGCCTTGCTCCGCGCGGGGGCCATCGTATACTGACTTGGACTGTGAGTTGGGACACCTTCCTGAACCAGGTCCAGGGCTGGCTGGAGACGCGCAAGCTGCTCCAGCCCGGCGGCAGTTGGGTTGTGGGTCTCTCGGGCGGGCCGGACTCAACGCTCCTGCTGCACACGCTGCGCGCCTTATCCGAACGCGGCGAGCTGCGCTGGCGCTTGCACGGCGCCCACCTGCACCACGGGCTGCGCGGCGCCGAGGCCGACGCGGATGTCAACTTTGTGACCGCGCTGGCGAGCGAGCTCGGCATCCCGCTGCACGTGGAGCACGCCGACGTGCCGGCCGCGGTTGCCACCGACGGCGGCTCGACCGAGGAGGTGGCCCGTACGCTGCGCTACGCATTCCTCGAGCGCGTGGCGCTGCAAACCGGCAGCGAACTCGTGGCGGTCGCGCACCACGCCGATGACAACGCGGAGACCGTGCTGCACCGCATCTGCCGCGGCACAGGCTTGCGCGGCCTGGCGGGGATTCACGAGCTTCGCGCGATCCGTCCCGGCAGCCAGATTCGACTCGTCCGCCCGCTGCTGGCGCAGCGCCGGACCACGATCGAACAGCTCTGCGCACTGCGCGGCCTGCAGACCCGCACCGACAGCACCAATCGCTCGCCGGAGTTCACGCGTGGGCGCATTCGCCACGTCGTCATGCCGCTGCTGCAGGAACAACTGAATCCGCAGGTCGCAGACGCGCTGCTGCGCCTCAGCGAGCACGCCCGCTGGCTCGGCAGCTACCTCGAGGACGCCGCGGCGCGCACGTTCGATTCGCTCGTCGTGTCCGAGGGACCAGACCACCTGATCCTCAATACCCACGGCCTGTTGGGCAAGCAGAAGATCATTCAGGCCGAGGTCGTGCGGCGCGCCGTGGCGCTGGTTTCGCCGGGCGAGCAGGACATGGGCTTCGCACACGTCGATGCGGCGTTGCGCCTCGCCGAAGACCCGGGCAGTGGCAAGGAAATTCACCTCCCCGGGCGCGTCGTGGTCCGCAAGCAGTACGAGCGGCTCGAATTCCGGCCGCTTAACGCCGTCGAGCCGCCGCCGGAAATGGGCAGCGTGTTCGTGAACTGCCCTGGCCGCACGGTGCTGCCGATGCTGGCGCTGGAGCTGCTGGTGGAGCTTTGCCCCGTCGACGCAGACCGCATCGAGGCCCTGCGGCGGAACACCAATCGCCTCGAGGAGTGGCTGGACTACGACGCCGTCCAGCCGCCCCTGCTGGTGCGCGGCCGGCGCGACGGCGACCGCTTCCATCCGCTCGGAGCGCAGGGCACCAAGACCGTCGGCGACTTCTTCACGGAGCAGAAGATCAGCCCGGATGTGCGCGCCCGCACCGGTATTCTGTGCGACCAGGATGGACCGATTTGGGTCATGCCCCTGCGCATCGACGAACGCGTGAAGTTGCGGCCGGAGACCCGCCGGGCCCTGCGGCTGGTGCTCAGCCCGACTGTCAAACCTGCCGGCGCCCCCGGCAACAAACCGTAGGTCGACCCGTGAAGGTCGCCTGGACGCAGACCGGGCTGCTCGTGTTTCTCGTCGCGCTGGTGCTGCGCGCGGGGTGGGTCGGGCTCCAGTGGCAGCAACACGGGGCAAAGCTGGACTACCCCGATGAACAGCTGCACTGGCAGCTTGCCACCAACCTCGTCCAGCGCGGAACCATGGTGACCGACGATGGGCGCTATGCCGCGCGCATGCCGGCGTATCCATTGTTCCTGGCCCCGTTCGCGGCAACCGGACCGAGCGGGATCTTGGGGGCACGTCTGCTGCAGGCACTGCTCGGCGCACTGACCGCAGGGATCGCGTGGCGCACGGCCCACGCCGCGGGAGGAGCGCGCGCCGCGTTCGTGGCGGGGTTGCTCGTGGCGTGCGACCCTTATTCCGTATTCAGTGCGAACCTGCTGCTCACCGAAGTGCTGTTCACGCTGGCGCTCGTGGCGCTGGTCGCCAGCGCACATTGGCTAACGCGCGCCCCGGCGCGGCGTTGGACGGCCGCCTGGGTCCACGCCGGGGCCGGGATGCTGGCCCTGCAAACGCGCCAGTCGGTCGTGCTGCTCCTGCCAGCCCTCTGGCTGCTCATCATTCTCTTGGCCCCGCAGCGCGCCCGCGTGGCCCGATACGTGCTGCTCAGCCCCATCCTGCTGTTTGCCACACTCGTGCCCTGGGCATTGCGGAATCAGGCCGTCATCGGCGGGCACGCCTGGCTGTCGACCAACGGCGGCGTCACACTCTACGACGCAGTCGGTCCGCAGGCGGACGGCAGCAGCAATCAGGACTTTCTGAAGGGCATGCCCGAACTGGCCGGCATGGGGGAAATCGCGGCCGATCGGCGGTTACAGCAGCTCGCGCTGGCAGAGCTGTGGCGCCATCCGGGGCGCGTGCTGCGCCTCGCCGGCGTGAAGTTCGTGCGCTTCTGGAATCCGTTGCCCAACTTCGCCGAGCTTCGCCAGCACAGAACCGCCTGGATCGGCGCGGCGTATACGCTCCTCGTCGGCTTGGCAGCCACGGCAGCGCTGCTGTGTGCGGCGCGACCGCGGCGAAGCGACCAAACGGTTCGCGCCGCGGACACGGACAGTGCGCGGCGCTTCCAGGCATTCATGTGGCTGCCGATCCTCTACTTCACGCTGCTGCACATGCTCTACATCGGCAGCGTACGATATCGCGTGCCCCTGATGCCGTTGCTGTCGCTGGCGGCGGCAACCCTGGCCCGCGCAGCGCGGTCCGGCTCAAACGCAAGCGGCGCGGCCGCCGGGATGGATCAGAACAGCAAGTGCAGCAGGTAATCCAGCCGCCCTGAAAGGACCAGCCGGCGGCCGGCATAGCGCATCACCGCGCGCATCTGCTCGCGATACGCGGGTGCATAGCAGTGCACCGGGCACTTCTTGCACGCGGGTTTCGGGTCCAGCGGGCAGCGCGTCCGCATCACCCACGCGTGCGCCAGGAGCTTGCGGCAAGTCGCGCAGAGCGTGATGGGCCCCCCACAAAGCTGCTCCGGGTCGCAGCCCTTCAAGACGAACGGAGCGCGCGGCGCATCAGCATGTCGGCCGCGGCAGTACACACCCACAAACCGCGCCAAGAGGCGCAAGTCCCGGGCGCGCCGGCGATGGCGCCGAAGCGACGCTGGAGATTCGAGCGTCATGTCCTGAGTGTATCCACGAGACGGCCCGCACCCTTGATACAGGTCAAACGGTGCGGCCAATGCGGCACACCGCGGCACGACCAGCCGCCTGCGCCCGATGCGGGCCCCGCAGGAGCTGCACGTTAGCGGAACGCTAACACGCTCCATGCACACGACTTACCCGAGGATTTTTCTTGCCTTTGCCCGGCGCGCACGCTATGCTCCCAGATTGATTGAACGGGCCGTGGGGGCACGAGCCCGAACAGCCGCTGGCACTCGCCGGCGGGATAATTCGGGCGGAGTGCTGACCCTCTGTTCCGGGGGGATCCAGAGCGCGAGGCCCCGTAGTTGTTTCGACTTCGGGATCGCAGCACCCGTAGCACTGACAGGCGACCCCTCCACCGCTGGTCCGCGTCGACCGGCCGGAGGAGATGCAAAGTTGCAGCCGGGTTACACAGGAGGTGTGGCCGTCGTAGCTGCAAGAGTGACAGGAGTTTACGTCACAGCGGACAGCCCCATGAACACAATTCAGCAGATTCGCAATATTGGCATCTCGGCGCATATCGACTCGGGCAAGACAACCCTGTCGGAACGCATCCTCTATTACAGCGGACGCATCCACCGAATGGGCGAAGTGCATGGCCGCGACGGACGCGGGGCCGTCATGGACTACATGGAACTCGAGCGCGAGCGCGGAATCACCATTACCTCGGCCGCCACGACGGTCACCTGGGCGGACCACGAGATCAACCTGATTGATACCCCCGGCCACGTTGATTTCACCGTGGAGGTCGAGCGGTCGCTGCGCGTCCTTGACGGGGCGATTCTCGTGTTGTGCGCCGTCGGCGGCGTGCAATCGCAATCGCTCACGGTCGATCGCCAGATGAAGCGCTACGGCGTGCCGCGCATCGCCTTCATAAACAAGCTCGACCGCGTCGGGGCCGATCCGGCCCGCGTGATCACGGAGATCGAAGAGAAGCTCGGCCTGGAAGCGGTGCCGTTACAGCTGCCCATCGGGCTGGAACAGGACCATCGCGGCGTGATCGACCTGATCCGAATGGAAGCCCTGTACTTCGACGGTGAGTCTGGGCAGCACGTGCGTTGCGAGCCGATTCCGGACGAGCTGCGCGAGGCGGCCGAGCGTGCGCGGCACGGGATGCTCGACACCCTGTCGCTGTACGACGACGAGCTCATGGAGATGCTGCTGGACGAACAGCCACCGACGCCGGAGCGTCTGTACGCGACGATCCGCCGCCTGACGATTTCGCGCGATATCGTGCCCGTGATGATGGGCACGGCGTTCCGCAACAAGGGCGTCCAGCCGCTGCTCGATGCGATCGTGCGCTACCTGCCGTCGCCGCTGGACATCGTCTATTACGCCCGCGACAACGACAACGACGGGGCCGAAGTGGCGATCACCGCCGATCCGGACGCACCGGCGGTCGCCATGGCCTTCAAGCTGGTCGAAGAGTCGTTCGGGCAGCTCACCTACGCCCGCGTCTACCAAGGCCGCCTGCGCAAGGGCACCGCCCTGCGGAACACGCGTTCGCGGCGGACCACACGCGTCGGACGCATGGTGCGGATGCACGCGAACGACCGCGAAGACGTGGACGAGGCAACCGCCGGCGACATCGTCGCATTCATCGGCGTGGACTGCGCCTCGGGCGACACGTTCTGCGACGACCATGTGAACTACGCCCTGGAGAACATTCAGACGCCGGAGCCGGTAATCTCGTTGGCGATCTCGGCGGAGAAGAGTGCGGAGCGCGACCGGCTGTCCAAGGCCTTGGCGCGATTCGTCCGCGAGGATCCGACGTTCCACGTGCGCAGCGACCAAGAAACCGGCGAGACCATCATCTCCGGCGTCGGGGAACTGCAGCTCGACGTGTACGTCGAACGCATCCGCCGCGAGTACGGCTGCAACGTCACGACCGGCGCGCCGCGCGTGAACTATCGCGAGGCCCCCACGCGGGCGGCCAGCTTCAACTACAAGCACAAGAAGCAGACCGGCGGTAGCGGGCAGTACGGCCACGTCGTCGGCCGCATGGAACCGCTGCCAGAGGACGCCGCCGAGGACTACGAATTCGTCAACGAGATTGTCGGCGGACGCATTCCGACCGAGTACATCCCGTCGTGCGACAAAGGCTTCCAGGCGGCCCGCATGAACGGCCCGCTCGCGGGCTACGAAGTCGTGCGGACGCGGATCATCCTCGAGGATGGTACGTGGCACGCGGTGGACTCCTCAGACCTGGCGTTCCAGCTCGCGGCGCGCGAAGGCTTCAAGCAGGCGTACCTCGCGAGCAAGCCGGCCATCCTCGAGCCGATCATGAAGGTCGAGGTGGAGGTGCCGCCGGAGCTGCAGGGCCCGGTCGTTGGCGACCTGGTGTCGCGGCGCGGCATCATCCACAACACCGAGCAGCGCAGCGACGTGACGGTCATCAGCGCGGATGTCCCGCTGGCGACCATGTTTGGCTACGCGACAGACGTCCGCTCGCAGACGCAGGGCCGCGGGACGTTCACCATGCAGTTCGGGTACTACAAGGTCGCCCCGCGCGACGTGCAGGAAGAGGTCATCGCCAAGGCCAAAGAGGCCGCGCGGCGCTAGGTCCATCTCCACACGGCCGCCGGCTCGCGGCCCCCCTCGATCCACCACAGCCCCGCCCGGCACGCCGGCGCGGGGCTGCTGACTTCCCGCTACCCGACGCATTTCCGACACCCCGGCGTGTCGCAACCCACGCGGCGCCGACGGCGCGGCTTTTCCTGGGGCCGATCAGCGCAAACGTCCGATACGACAGAGTACCGCGTGCATGCGCGACGAGCGGTCTTTGGGAAGCGGGATTGATGCGTCAACGCGATCAAGTTTGGGACATCATCATGGGGCGGCACGCCCATGTGCATCATTGGGGCGACGCGGGGCGCGGGCGTGAGTTCCGCCTGACGCTTGTGCTCGCGGCCATCTTCACTTTGAACATGTTCGATCTGGCGTTCACACACGCCCAGTTGCCGCGTGGCAACTTCAATGAGGCGAACTGTGTGGCCGCGACGGCCGTGGCGTTCGGGGCCGCGCCGGCGGCGGCGTATAAAGTGGTCTTGCTCGGAACGGGACTGCTGCTGCTGTATCGCTGCCGGCACTCGTGGGCGGCGGAGGCGGGCAGTTGGGCGCTTTTGGGTGTGCACACCGGACTGATGGTCTGGTGGATCGAGTACCTCAACGTGCTGGAGGTCTGCCTGGGCGATCCGGCCGTCGCGGCGCTTGGCATGCTGTAAAGCAGGGATCGAGGGATCGAGGGATCAAGGGATCAAGGGATCAAGGGCCGGATCGGGACTACGATGCGGCGCGGGGTCATCCGCTGCTACTCGGATAGGAAGCGGAGCAGGGCGGCGTTGAACTCCTGGGGGCGTTCCAGGTTCACGATGTGACTGGCGCCCGGGATGACGACGCGCTGCGCGCCGGGGACTTGCTCGGCAATCTGCGTGACGATCTTCTGGATGTTCTCCTCGTCGCGGTCGCCGACGATGACGAGTAAGGGGGCGTGAATCTCGGCCAGGCGGCCGACAGCCGGCGGCTGCAATGGGCGGAACTGCCCGGGCTTGATACGCCACGCGGGGCCGTTGTCGATGAGCCAGGCGCGCACGCGGGCGCGGAGCTGCGGGTTCGCGTTGACGCCGGCCATCATGGGATCGGCTAGCCACAGGTCGGCGACGCGGGCGTCGTCGCCGGTCTGGGCCACGCTACTCCGCTGCTGCAGCCGCATCAACATCGGCTCGGACCAGCGGAAGCCACTGAGGCCGGGCGCAACGGGAACGAGCTTGTCGACCTGGTCGGGGTACGCGAGGGCGAAGTCGAGGGCAATGCGTCCGCCGAGCGAC
The DNA here is from genome assembly GCA_964523405.1 of uncultured Planctomycetales bacterium. Taxonomy (GTDB): domain Bacteria; phylum Planctomycetota; class Phycisphaerae; order UBA1845; family Fen-1342; genus CAZGAQ01. The sequence continues at coordinate 1,843 of CAZGAQ010000055.1, read as the reverse complement.
AGGCCGACGATGGTGGCGCGTTCGATCTTCAGCTCGGTCAGTAGCGCGTGGAGGTCGTCGTGGTAGCTGTAGGGCTGCGTCGCCGGCGGGGACTGGCCGAAGCCGCGGACGTCGTAGCGGATGAGACGGAAGCGATCGGTGGGCAGCGTGGCAAACTGGTCGTCCCACATGCGGCAGTCCATCTGGCCGCCGTGGATGAGGACGACCGGGTGGCCATGGCCGCACTCCTCGTAGTAGAGCGGTCCGGCATCGGTCTGAATGAAGCCGGTGCGGACGGTGCGGTCGGCGGCGCAGCCGGTGGTGAGGAGGAAGGTGACGGCAAGTGCGGCGAGCCAAGACAGGTTGGCGACGATGGGGGCGTGAAATGTGCGGTTCATCGAGTACCTCCGAGTGTCATGCGACAAACCGGGGCGGTTGTGCTCAGGGGACTGTAGCGGGGAAAGGGGGCGACAGGAACGGGGAACGGCACATGGGAGCGAGGGCGACGGTGCGGGAATTGCGGGTGAGCCGGGTGTGCAGGGCAAGGGGCGGGGCAGGTATGATGCTGGGCTGACCCTGGGGGCGGGCGGCGTGCTGGGAACGGGTGCGGCAGAGGTTCGCACTTGGTGGCTGTCCTGATGGCAAGAACGCCGTAAGCGCGGTAACACTGCATGAACCCTCCCCCTAAGAGCCGTCTCCGCTGCCCCAGCCGATGGGCGCTCGTGGCCGTCTGCCTTCTGTTCTTGTTGTGGCTTGCCTCCGGTTACTGGTGGTGTGACCTGGGAAACGGGCGTTCTTGGGATGTGTGCGTAATGGGCGGTCGGTTTGGATGGCGCTGCGGGGAACCCCCTGGAATGGGTGACAAGTGGTTTTGCGGCGATGGGTTCCGCTGCGGCTGGGATGGACCATACTCGCTCGTACTTGCTGACTGGCCTCGATTCTTCTGGGGCCGAGGGTATTTCGCGCTGAGGTTTACGATTCCCCTCAGTATCATCGTGGTTCCCGTGTGCGGTGCGATCCTGTTGTGGTCGTCTTTCCGTCGTCGCTTGCCCGGAGGCATACGGTGCGGTGAGTGTGGCTACGACCTAACCGGCAATGTCAGCGGACGATGTCCCGAATGTGGGACCGCCGCGCAGGTCCAGCCAGGGCCGCTCCAAAATGTAGACGGCCTTGCGGATGAATGACGATCGCCCCCAAAGGGGCGCGAAGGACCGACCTGCGCGGCCTGCTGCGAGCATCGTCCGGCAAGCCGCGCGGCGTTCGCCAGTGGGCCATCGGCCGCCGGGTTTCGGCCGGACGAGTGGGAAAGAGGAGAGGAGAGATGGGACTCGGGTTCCGGGGGTGTCGCTACGCTCCACCCCCGGCTGTGGTCCTGCACGCCTGCGGCGTGACGGTGACGGGCGATGGGTAGCGAGGGACGCGCGCGGGGCAACGGGGGATATCGGGCGAGGACGGCAGGTCGCGGTGTGGCGCGAATCGGGAAGGCCGCTGAAGCGGCCTGGGGGCGGAGACAGAAAAGGAGAGAGGCGCGGGCCGGGACACCAGCCCTAGAAGGGCTGGCCTATTTGCCCGGCTGCGCCGGGGTAGGCCGCTGAAGCGGCCACAGGATAGGTGGCGCTGGCGCAGTTCGGTGAAGCAGGCGGCTTACCAGCAAATGCAGGACATGGCCGCCGGGGGGCGGCGCGCGCAGGTGGATGTACCCGCGCGCGCAGGCGGCCCGGGCGGGGTGGGCTAGTCCCGCCACACCGCCGACGGACGTTCCCGCGCGCGCGGGCGGCTCCCCGGGGTGAAGCGGGTTTGTGGCGGCCAAGGCACCCACCGGGAAGCGCCGGGCGGCCCGGTTCGACGAGGGCGTTCAGGGATC
>CAZGAQ010000054.1:0-22109 GCA_964523405.1 uncultured Planctomycetales bacterium | reverse complement strand
CGCATCGCCAAGGGCAAGTTCGCCATCGACGGTCAGACCTTCACCCTCGCCACGAACAACGGCGAGAACAGCCTGCACGGCGGCATCAAGGGCTACGACAAGGTTCTCTGGCAGGGCGAGCCCGTGAAGACCGCGGACGCCGTCGGCGTGAAGTTCACCTATCTCAGCAAGGACGGCGAGGAAGGCTACCCCGGCAACCTCAAGGTCACCGCGACCTACACGCTCAACAACGCCAACGAGTACAAGGTCGAGTTCTCGGCCACCACCGACAAGCCGACCGTCGTCAACCTCGCCCACCACACCTACTGGAACCTGCACGGCAACGCCGCGAGCAGCATCCTCAGCCACGAGCTGACGCTCGCCGCCGACAAGTTCACGCCCGTCGACGCGGGCCTCATCCCGACCGGCGAGCTCAAGCCCGTCGCCGGCACGCCGATGGACTTCACCAAGCCCACCGCGATCGGCGCCCGCATCGCCCAGGTCGACGGCGGCTACGACCACAACTGGGTCCTGAACAACCAGGGCGGCAAGGTCGCCCTCGCCGCACGCGTCTATGAACCCAAGACCGGCCGCGTTCTGGAGATCTCCACCGACCAGCCCGGCATTCAGTTCTACGCCGGCAACTTCCTCGACGGCACCGTCAAGGGCAAGGGCGGCATCGCCTACCCGAAGAACTACGGCATGTGCCTCGAAACGCAGCACTACCCCGATTCGCCGAACCACCCCGAGTTCCCGTCGGTGGTCCTGCGTCCGGGCCAGACCTACAAGCACGTGATGGTCCACAAGTTCTCGACGAAGTAAGCTCGGCGCACGCGGCGCGACCGGGCCCCTCGTTCGGTCGCGCCGCCGCACCTGCCCCCCATGCCCCGCATCCAGCAGCTCACTTCCGCGCCCCACGGCCACATCCTCACCAATGCGAGCGTGTGGTCTCCCGACAGCCGGTGGCTCGTCTACGACGTGCGCTCCGATCCCGCCGGCGCCTGCTTTGACGGTTCGCGCATCGAGCGTGTCGACGTCGAAACCGGCGCGATCGAAGTGCTCTACGAAGCGCAACACGGCGCCTGCGTCGGCGTCGCCACGTACAGCCCCGTCGACGACGTCGTCGCCTTCATCCACGGCCCCGAGCACCCCACCGCCGACTGGTCGTACTCCGCCTGCCACCGCCAAGGCGTCCTCGTGCGCACCACCGCCCCCGGCCGCGCCGTCCCGCTCGACGCCCGCAACATCGTCGCGCCGTTCACCCCCGGCGCGCTTCGCGGCGGCAGTCACGTGCACGTCTTCAGCCCCGACGGCGCCTTGGTCAGCTTCACCTACAACGACCACGTGCTCGAGCAACTCGGCTCCGCCGGCCCGGCCCACGACATCGACCAACGTAACGTCGGCGTCTGCATCCCGCGCCCTGTCGATGTTCCTCGCACGCACCCGCGCAACCACGCCGGCACGTACTTCAGTGTCCTCATCACGCAGACCACAACGCACCCGCGCCCCGGCTCCGACGACCTCACCAAAGCCTGTGAGGAAGCCTGGGTCGGCACACGCGGCTACCTCCGCGCCGACGGCCGCCGCCAGTCGCGCGCGCTCGCCTTTCAGGGCGAAGTCATCACCGGCGGCGGCCAGTCCCTCACCGAAGCGTTCATCGTCGATTTGCCCGACGATCTGACCGTCCCCGGCGCCGGCCCCCTGGAGGGCACGGCCACACGCCGCCCCTGCCCGCCGCGCGGCACCGTCCAGCGCCGCCTGACCTACACCGCCGACCGCCGTTATCCCGGCTTACAGGGTCCGCGTCATTGGCTCCGCAGTTCCCCCGACGGCACGCACATCGCCCTGCTCATGAAAGACGACGCCGGAGTCGTGCAACTCTGGACGGTCGCCCCGACCGGCGGTTTGCCCGCGCAGCTCACGCACAACCCCTGGAGCGTCGCCTCCGCCTTCACCTGGAGCCCCGCCGGCGACGCCCTCGCCTGCGTCCTCGACCACAGCGTCTTCCTCATCGACGCCGCCACCGGCCGCAGCACGCGTCTCACGCCGCGCGCCGCTGACGATCGCGCCCCGCGCCCCGAAGCCTGCGTCTTCGCCCCCGACGGCCGCCAAATCGCCTACGTCACCCGCGTCCCCGTCGGCGACCGGTGGTATAACCAGCTCTTCCGCGTGCGGCTGGATTAGCCCGCGACCGCCGCATCGCCCGTCAGGAGCGCCACCCGCATGCCGACCTTTGCCACGCTCGACGTCGCCGTCCTCGTGACGTACCTCGTCGTCATCGTCGGCGTCGGTGCCCTCTTCGCCCGCCGCAGCCGCGACCCCGCCCAGTTCACCGTCGCCGGCCGTGCCCTGCCCGGCTGGGCCGTCGGCCTGTCCATGTTCGGCTCGTACATCAGCAGCATCAGCTTCCTCGCCAATCCCGGCAGCGCGTTCAAGGGCAACTGGAACGCCTTCGTCTTCTCGCTCGCGACGCCGCTGGCGGCCGCCGCCGCCGTCCGCTGGTTCGTGCCCTTCTACCGCCGCTCGGGCACGGTCTCCGCCTACGAGCACCTCGAGCAGCGCTTCGGGGCGTGGGCCCGCACCTACGCCGTCGTGTGTTTCCTGCTCACGCAGATGGCCCGCATGGGCACGATCGTCTATCTGCTCGCCCTGGCGGTCGCCCCGCTCATCGGCTGGCCCGTCGCCACGATCATCTGGCTGACCGGCGGATTGATGACGCTCTACACCCTGCTCGGCGGCATCCGCGCCGTCGTCTGGACCGGCGTCCTGCAAAGCCTCATCCTGATCCTCGGGCCCATCATCTGCCTCGTCGTCCTGCTCACGCAGATCCCCGGCGGCCTCTCCGGCGTCCTGCACGTCGCCGCCGCTCACGACAAATTCAGCCTCGGCAGCCTGGGACCGTCGCTGAGCGACGCCACCCTGTGGGTCGTCCTGCTTTATGGCCTCGTCATCAACCTCGGCAACTTCGGCGTCGACCAAAGCTACGTGCAGCGCTACATCGCCGCCCGCGACGACCGCGCCGCGGCACACAGCATCTGGATCACCGCCTGCCTCTATGTTCCTTCCGCCGCCACCTTCTTCTTCATCGGGACCGCCCTCTTTGCCCTGCACACGCTCCGCCCGGACGCCTTCCCCGCGGACATCGCCGCCCAGCCGGACAAGGTCTTCCCCTACTTCATCGCCCACGGCCTGCCCGTCGGACTCAGCGGCCTCGTCGTCGCCGCCATCTTCGCCGCCTCCATGGACTCCAATCTCAACAGCATGGCCACGCTGACCCTCGGCGATCTCTACAAGCGCTACTTCCGCCCCCGCGCCGGCGACCGCGAGTCCATGCTCGTCCTCTACGCCGCCACGCTCGGCTGGGGCGCGCTCGGCACCGCCGCCGCCCTCGCCATGATCCGCGTCGAAACCGCCCTCAAGGTCTGGTGGGAATGGGCCGGCATCTTCAGCGGCGGTACGCTCGGTCTGTTCCTCCTCGGCCTCCTCGCCCGCCGCACGCGCAGCGGCGCCGCCCTCGCGGCCGTCGTCGGCGGCGTCGCCGTGATCCTCTGGATGTCGCTCTCCCCCAAGCCCGGCTGGCCCGTCGCCTGGACCAGTTGGCGCAGCCCCTGCCACACTTACCTCATCACCGTCTTCGGCACCGCGACCATCCTCCTCGTCGGCTGGCTGGTCGGCCGACTGCTGGCGCGAACGCGGAGCGCGACCATCGCCGAAAGTCGACCAACGGCCCAATCCGACTGAGCATCTGCTGGTCGCACAAAACACTCCTTGCAGGTAGCATTCTGTGAGGCGCGTGCTGGAGCGCGCGAACCGCCATCTGGGGAGAGCGTGTCATGAGCACGGCCGCGGGATTCTCCGTTCGCATCTTCATCCCTTCCGGCGAGCCGGAAGGTCTGCGTGTCGTCGAGAAGTCGAACTGGACCGGGCAGGGGCTCGTGTTTCCCCGCGCCCTGTTCGCGGAAGCGCGGCAACGACCCGAGATGAGGCGCGCGGGGGTCTACGTGCTCTGGGGCCCGGGCGAAACAGGACAATGGCTGCGCGTGTACGTGGGCGAGGGCGACGGTGTGCTACCACGCCTGGAGAGTCACGTCCGGAGCAAGGACTTCTGGACACATGCGGCCGTCTTCACCAGCAAGGACCAGTATCTGAACAAGGCCCATGTTCAGTACCTGGAGGCGCGGCTCGTCGCGCTGGCCGGCGAGGCCAAACGCTGCGAACTGGACAACGGCAATGTGCCCCAGTTGCCCGCGCTGTCCGAGGCCGATGCCGCCGACGCCGAGAGCTTCCTGGCGGATATTCTGCTCTGCCTGCCGATCGTCGGGGTCAACCTGTTTGAGCGGGCGAAGGGCGGTCGTCCCCAGACGCGCCAGCTCTTCCTGAAGGCCAAAGGCATTTCGGCCGAGGGCTTTGAGGGCCCCGAAGGCTTCGTGGTCCGGTCGGGATCCACGGCCGCCAAGAACGAGGCCCCCTCCATCCATGCCTACCTGGCCGAGTTGCGGCGCGCGCTGGTCGCGAAGGGCGTGTTCGTTGCAGCAGGCGAGTTGTACCGCCTGACGCAGGACTACACGTTCAACGCCCCATCGACGGCCAGTGGCGTACTGCTCGGGCGGACCAGCAACGGGCGGAAAGAGTGGAAGGACGCGCAGGGCCGGACGCTCAAGGAGATCCAGGACGAGGAGGCGAGCAGGACTTGAGCGACGGCGCGGCCGGCCCCGCGAGCTGACGGTCCGGCGCCAGAATCCCTACTCCCCCGCCACGGCTTGTGTCCGTCTTCCCTCCGGTACTTCACCGCCTGCGCCGGGCAATCCCGTATCTTGACCGTGCGCCGCGCTTGCTGCCGCAGGACCCGCCAATCCCCGCTGCCGCGTACTTCGGGCTACTCGCTATACGCCACTTTCGTCTGCCCCTTGGCCCCCGCCTCCGTGCCTCTCCCATCGACCTTCCCCCCTGCCCCCTTTCTCACTCCGTGCCCGTGACCCCCAACCTCCGTCGCTCCCGCGTGTCTTACCTCCTGTCCGCGGGTATACTGCCGCCCGGCGGAACGCAACAGGAGTGCGCGCATGAACCTGCGATCGCTGTGCCTCTTCGCTGGCCTCGGCGCCCTGGCCCTCTCGACCGGCTGCCATCGCCCTTTTACTCGCGACAACTACGACATGATCACCGTTGGCGCCGACGACCGCGCGGATGTCCGCCACATCCTCGGCAAGCCCACCGCCGACCTCCAGGACCAGTGGCTCTACGACGACCTCGACCGCCACTACACCGCCATCATCCACTTCGACGACGCCGGCAAGGTCCGTGCCAAGGAATGGATGGACTCCCGGACGGGCCAGTGGGAAGGCCAGAACCCCAACGCCAACCCCCCACCGACCGGTGAAGTCCGCGAGCGCCACAAGGAAACGCGCCGCATCGACGAGGATTAGTCGCGCCGGACCGATCGGTCAGCGCGTCTGCCCATCCCCGTACACGACGTATCGCTGGGCTGTCAGCTCTTCGAGCCCCATCACGCCGTAGGCATGCACCTTGCTCGTGCTGATCCCGATCTCGGCCCCCAGCCCGAGCTGGAACCCGTCGTTGAACCGCGTCGACGCGTTCACCAGTACGCATGACGACTGTACCCGCTCGGTGAACTCCCGCTGCCGCACCACGTCCCGCGCCAGGATCGCCTCCGTGTGGTTCGAGCCGTACCGCTGGATGTGCGCGATCGCCGCATTCATGTCGGTGACAACACGCACCGCGACGATCAGGTCCAGGAACTCCCGCCCCCAATCGTCCTCCTGCGCCGCCACCGTCCCGGGGGCCAGCCGACAGACCGCCGCATCCCCCCGCACCTCGACCCCCGCCGCCAGGTAAGCCGCCACGACTTGCGGCACGAATGTTGCCGCCACGGCGCGATGGATCAGCAGCGCCTCCACCGCATTGCACGTCGCCGGCGCCGACGTCTTGGCCGTCGTGCATACCGCCAGCGCCTGCTCCAGATCCGCCGTCTCGTCGACGTAGATATGACAAACGCCGTGAAAGTGCTGCACTGTCGGAATGCGGGCGTGTTCGTGCACGAACCGGATCAACTCCGTTCCGCCGCGCGGGATGACCAGGTCGATGTACTGGTCCAGCTTCAGCAACTCCTTCATCTCCTCACGATCCGACGTCGCCAGCAATTGCACGGCCCCAGTCGGCACGCCCTGCGCCGTCAGCGCTGCCTGCGCCAGCTCCAGCAGCGCTGTGTTCGACCGCCGCGCCTCGTGCCCCCCCTTCAGGATGCACGCATTGCCCGCCTTGAAGCACAACGCGAACGCGTCAATCGTCACGTTCGGCCGGGCTTCGTAGATCATCAGGATTACGCCGAGCGGGCAACGCACCTTGCGAACATGTAGACCACTGGGCACGGTATACGCGCGGGTCGCCTGCCCCACCGGATCAGGCAATTGCGCCACCTGCCGCAGCCCCGCCGCCGTCTGCCCGATTGCCGCGGGCGACAGGGCCAGCCGTCGCAGCTTCGCCGCCGTCTGCCCGGCCGCGCGGGCGGCCGCTAGATCGTCCGCATTGGCGGCCTGAATCCGCTCGGCCGCCGCCGTGATGCGGTCCGCCAGGTCCAGCAGGCACGCGTTCTTCGCGTCCGTGGTGAGCGTGGCGACGGTGCTTGCCGCCTGCCGGGCCTCCCGGGCTACGTCTTCCGCGTGGCTCATCTCCGCTCCTGCTGCGCGCCGGCGGCTAATCCAGCACCGCCATGTCGTCGCGATTGACGACCTCCGGCACGTACTGATACCCGAGGATCGACTCCAGCTCCTGCGACTTCTTACCCTTGATCCGCGCAATGTCCGCCGACGAGTACGACACCAACCCGTACGCGATCGGATTGCCGCGCTCGTCGTGAATTTCCACGCGCGCCCCCATGTCGAACTCGCCTTGCACGTCGCGAATGCCCGAGGGCAGCAGGCTCGCCCCCTTCTCCAACACCGCGCGCCGCGCGCCGGCGTCGATGACCAACACGCCGCTCGATCGCGTCCGCGCCGCGATCCAACGCTTGCGCGAGCTGACCTTGCGCTCGCGCGGCACGAACAGTGTCCCGACTTCCTCGCCCGCCAGCACCTGTCGCAGGTGCTCGGGCGTCTCGCCGCCGGCGATGACCGTCGGAATGCCCCAGTCGCTGGCGATGCGCGCGGCGGACACTTTGGCCGACATCCCGCCGACGCCGGTGCTGCTCATCTTGTTGCTGATGTGGTCGTCCACCGACGAGCCCACCTCAACGTACGGGATCACGTGCCCGGGCTGCCCATTCTCCAGGAGCCCGTCCACGCTGCTGAGAATCACCAGCAGGTCGGCCGAAACCACGTGCGACACCAGCGCCGCCAGGTGGTCGTTGTCGCCGACCGAGACTTCGTCGTCCGACAAAGCGTCATTCTCGTTGATGATCGGCACAACCCCGCTGCCCAACAGATGCAGCAGGGTATGCCGCGCGCTGAGGAAGCGGCGGCGATGATCGATATCGATGGCCGACATCAAGAGCTGCGCCACGTGCACACGGTGCTTGCCAAACGCCGTCGCGAACATCGCCATCAACCGCGGCTGACCAATGGACGCAGCCGCCTGACGCTCGAGCACGACCTTCGGTGGCTTGGCCAGCCCGAGCGGCTGGTAACCGGCCGCCACGGCCCCCGACACGACCATGACGACTTCGTAACCGCGATGCTGCAGCACCGTGACTTCGTACGCCAGGTCCGCGATGGTCTTCGGGCGCAGCCGGCCGTGCTGGGCGATGACCGCGCTTCCGACCTTAACGACGATTCGTCGTGCCCGACGCAACGCAACGCGCCGGGCATCCAGCTTGACCGTCTTCTTCAACTCATTCTCCAGTGACGCACAGGCCGGGGGGGACCGGCGGGATGCTCACGCAGGCATGGCGCCCGATTTTATCATTTCTGCGCGGAATGCAATGGCATTTTCCCCCCGCAGCGCCGGTCGGGGCGGGGCCCTCCGCGCGCCCATCCGGCCAACCGACGATGATCGGACGCAGCCCGCGGCTACTTCTCGCGGCCCCAGAGCTGCGCCAGCTCGACCAGCACGCGCACGGCGCTCTGCATTTCCTCCAGCACCGCGTATTCCAGCGGCGAGTGGAAGTTGTGCATCCCCGCAAACAGGTTTGGCGTGGGCAGGCCCATCTCGCTCAGCCGCGACCCGTCCGTCCCACCGCGAATCGCCCGGAACTTCGGCTCCAGCCCAACCCGACGATACGCCTCGGCCGCCAGCCCCACCGCCCGCGGCTCCTTCTCCAGGTGCTCCCGCATGTTGCGGTACTGCGTCTTCACGTCGACCTTGATCTGCGCCTTGGGATACTCCGCCTGCACAGCCGCCGCCGCCTGACGCACCACCTCCGCCTGTTGGGCCAGTTCGGCCGTCACGAAGCTCCGCAGCAGAATCTTGATGCGCACCTCCGGCACACCGCCTTCGATCACGTACGGGTGCAGGAAGCCCACGCGTCCACTCGTGCGTTCCGGCGACATCTCCTTCGGCAGCCGCTCCAGCAACATCCCCGCCAGCCGCACGGCGTTGACCATCTTGCCCGTCGCCAGGCCGGGGTGGATGTTCACGCCGGTAATCGTCACGGTTGCGAGGTCGGCGGAGAACGTCTCATTCTCCAGTTCCGGCGGCGCCTCGCCGTCGAGCGTGTACGCGCACGTCGCGTTGATCTTGCCGAGTTCGACCTTGTCCACGCCACGCCCGACTTCCTCGTCGCACGTGAACACGACGCGAATCGGACCGTGCTTTACCTCGGGATGCGCCAGGAGATGCTCGGCCGCCGACATGATCGCGGCCACGCCGGCTTTGTCGTCGGCCCCAAGCAGTGTGGTCCCGTCACTCGTGATGATGGTCTGGCCGCGCAGGTTCGCAAGACCGGGCGTCTCCGCCACACGAATCACCTTGCTTGTGTCGCCGGGCAGAACGATGTCGCGGCCGTCGTAGTTGGCGTGCACGATTGGCTGGACGTTCTTGCCGCTCGCCTCGGGTGAAGTATCCATGTGGGCGAGCCAGGCGATCGGCGGCGCGCCGAAGAGGTTCCCGGGCACGGTCCCCATCACGACGCCGAAAGGGCTGATGCTCACGTCAGAGACGCCCAGCGCGCGCAGCTCGTCCGCTAGCAGCCGGCCCAGGTCGAGCTGTCCCGAGGAACTGGGGTACTGCTCGACGTCCTCGGCGGAAGTGGTCTCGACACGCACGTAACGGCAGAAGCGATCCAGCAGGGTATCCATGTGTGAACTCACAATCCTGAGCGTTCCGTCCTCAGCTACCGGCACTCGGCGCTCAGCCCAACCCGTGCCGCACTCTTCAAGCCGCGTTCGCCGGCGTAGCCGTACGCGGGACGGCGAAACGGTTATAGGCCGCCAGCGCCGCGGCCGACGCCACACCCAGCACGCCGAAGATCAGCCACATGAGATCCGGACGACCACGGTCGCGGGCGAGGCTGCCATACAGCACCCCCGACAGCACGTTGCCGAACAAGTTGCCCAGCGCCACGGCGATGAAGTAGTACCCCATGTACAGGGCCACTTTGTCGGCCGGCGCAATCTTGCCGATGTACTCCTGACTGGTCGGGCTCGCCATCATCTCGCCGATCGCGAAGATGAAGACGCCGCACACGACGATCCAGCCCGAGGCGTGCAGCACGCCGACGTGTCCGCCGCCGAGCAGGAACGGCATGGCCGTGCCGATGCTGGCCACGATGATGCCCATGATCATGCCGGGGAAGCGTCCCAGACGCGCGACGACGAGCGAGACCATGATCTGAAACACGACGATGAAGAACGGATCGAGGTTCGAGATCCACTCGGGGTTGACTTGGCCACCGGCGCTCGCGTGCGCCGCGACGCCGCTGCCCCAAGCGGTCAAGCCCACGGCGTTCAACAAGCCGGCAGTCGCGTCAAGCAGCGGCTTGGTCTGCACGAAGTCGCGGATGTACCAGGCCAGCGTGTTGCCCAGGATCTGATTGAAGCTCGTCCAGAAGCCCGACAGGATCAGCAAGTAGACCGCGAAGCGCCAGTTGCTCACGCGCATCGGCGCGAGCAACGTGCCGCCGCGCCGGGCGGCCAGACGCAAGGGGATATCCACCAGCAGGTTCAGCACCAGCCAGGCGCCGGCCCCCAGCCCAGCCGCCTTCCACGTCAGCCACTCTTTTCCGGCGGCGAAGAACAGCACAAGGATGATAAACGCGCACAGGAAGAAGCGTGCGTTTCCCAGGACTTCGACCGCGTCCGCCAGGACTTTCTTGAGCGTGCGCCGATTGGCCGACTTGGACTCCGTCGTCGGTTCCTTGTAGAAGAGCAGGACCCACAGGAAGTTCATGCCGATCCAGATCGCCGAAGCCGTGAAGATGCCGGACCACTGGGATGCGCCGGTTACAGGATCGGGGTGGCGGATGATGCCCGCGACAAGCGGACCGAAGAAGCCGCCGATGTTGACGACCATGTAGAACAAACCGAAGCCCAATTGCGAGTTCGCCTCTGTCGTCGTGCGAGCCACCGTCCCCACGACCACCGGCTTGAAGATCGCTGCCCCGATTGCGACCATCAGGTAGCCGAACAGGAAGCCGTTGTATGTGTGGTAGTACCCCAGCAGGAAATAGGCCGGCGTGAGAATCGCGTAGGCCAGCAGGAACATCTTCTTGTAGCCGAAGCGGTCCGCCAGCGCCCCGGTGACGACAGGCATGAGGTAGAGCAGAAACGTGACGATGCCGACAATCGTCCCTGCCTGCTCCTCGCGCAGCCCCAGCCCGCCCTTGGTGACGGAGTCGGTCAGGTACAGACCGACAAGATTGAAGATCCCGTACCACGCCATCCGCTCGAAGATTTCCATGCCGTTGGCGACCCAGAAGGTCGGCGGATAGCTGCGGACTTGCTGGCCGAAACCCGGTTTGGCTGTGGTCACCGTCTGACTCTCCTGCTGGAAAGAACCGCCTCACGAAACGGCCGCACGCCGCCCCGGCGGCGCGCGTAAGCTAGCGGGCACACCGGTGCCCCGCAACGCGCCCCGCTACGGCGCGATCAGGTCGATGAGTTGGAAGCGCTCGACGTCGAGCAACCCCTGGTCCGTCAGCTTCAGCGCCCCGATCACCGACAGGTTCAGGAACGACAGCGCCATGAACGGCCGGCGCAGCCTCACGTCGAGCTGCTGCACGGCCGCATGCAGGGCGTGCAACTGATCGCGCAGCGTCACCGCATCGACCGCGCTCATCAGCCCCGCGATCGGCAGCGGCACCTGCGCCAGCACCTGCCCGTCCTTCACCGCACAGAACCCGCCCCGCATCTTCACGATCTGCACGGCCGCGGTGAACACGTCGGCATCGTTGGTCCCTGCCACCATCAGGTTGTGGGCATCGTGGCTGACCGAGGACGCGATCGCCCCGGCCCGAAGCCCGAACCCGCGGACGAAGCCCAGTCCGATGTTGCCGCTGGCCTGGTGCCGCTCGATCACCGCCAGCTTGCACAAATCCCGACTCGGATCGGCGAGCAGTTGCCCGTCGCGCACCGGCAGTGTCTCGATGCTGCGGCGCGTATCCAGCCTTCCCTCCATGACTTCCATCACGTGCACGCGGCACGAAGCGCCCGCCGGCGCGCGGATCACGAACTGCTCCGGCTCGAGCCACTGCACGTTGATCGAGCTGCGGAGAATATGCGTCCGCCGCTTGTCCGCGTCCGGGTCAATCGCTACCCCATCGGCCGCCACCAGCCGCCCGGTGCGATAGACGCGCGTGACGTGGCATTTCTCGAGGTCATCCACGATGGCCAGGCTCGCCAGTTTGCCCGGCGCCACGGACCCCAGCTCGTGCAAGCCGAAGTACCGGGCCGGGTTATGCGTCGCCAGCCGCACCGCCCAGATCGGGTTCAACCCGCCCGCGATCGCCCGCCGGATGATGTGGTCCATGTGCCCCTGCTCCAGCAGGTCCTCCACGTCCTTGTCGTCGGTGACGAAGGAGAACCGCTCTAACGTCTCGGGCTTCACCAGAGGCAGCAGGGCATCCAGGTCGCGGGCCTGACTGCCTTCGCGAATCATGATGTGCATGCCCAGGCGCAGCTTCTCCCGGGCCTCGTCCGCGGTCGTACACTCGTGGTCGCTGCCGATGCCCGCCGCGATATACGCGCACAGCGGCCGGCCGCTGAGCCCCGGCGCGTGGCCATCAATTGGCCGCTTGCCGGCAATCGTGATCTTCCCCAAACAATCCTCATCACCGCCAATGATGCCGGGGTAGTCCATCATCTCCGCCACCCCCAGAACCCAGTCGTCGGTCAGCAGCGGAAGGATGTCGATCGCGGTCAGGTCGGCCCCGCTACTCTCGAAACGCGAGGCCGGCACGCATGAACTGGCCATCACGTAGACATGAATCGGGCAATACTTGCTGGACGAGAGCATGTACCGGATGCCCTCATTGCCCATTACGTTCGCAATCTCGTGGGGGTCGGTGACCACGGCTGTCGTGCCGTGCGGCACGACGACCTTGGCGAATTCGGGCACGGTCAGCAGCGAAGACTCAATGTGGATATGCCCGTCGATGAAACCCGGACAGACGTACTGGCCCTGCAGGTCGACGGTCTCACGCCCCGTATACGCGCCGATACCGACGATGCGGTCCCCGTGAATCGCGACGTCGCCCTCGTGAATCTCGCTGGACAGGACATTGACGATCCGGCCGTTCTTGAGCACCAGGTCAGCGGGTTGCCGTCCGCTGGCCGCATCGACGCGCGCCTTGAGTTCCATGCCAGTCTCCGTGGGGGCGCCGGCTCGCGGCCGCCGCCTCCGACCCGTCAGTGTACCGCGCCTGCGGACAGACGGGGGCGGGCGACGCGCGCGGCCGGAGTGCGACGGAAGCCCGTCGCAATCGTCCAAATGGACCGGAAACACGTCCAGAACACCGGCCCCCCGTTGACAGCCGGGCCCCGGGCGTGAAGGATACCGGGTTTAATGCGGGCGGCGATCGCGTGAGCTGATCGCCCCTGTCGTCCAGGACCCCAAGGCAAAGAGATGAGTTCGACATTGCACCGTGTGGTCGTCTCCGGCACCGGCTCCTTCCTGCCGAATCCGCCGGTTCCGAACAGCCGCATTGATGATGTCTTGGGGCACCTGAGTGAGGCGCCGCCGCGCGTGCTCGGGTTTATTAAGAACGTGGGCCCCAAGATGCTGGCCGACAGCGGGATCGAGTGCCGCCATTTCGCCGTTGATCCCGAGACGCATCGCCTGACTCACACCGTCGCCACCTTGGGTGAACAGGCCGCTCGCCAGGCCCTGAGCCGGGCCGGCAAGCAGCCGCAGGACATCGACCTCCTGGTCATCGCCTGCCCGAATTACGACTGCAGCACCCCACCGACATCGGTCCTCCTGCAGCAGCGCCTCGGGATCGAACGCTGTGCAGAGATGGAGATCCACTCCAACTGCTCCGGCGTGGGCAAGTCGGTTCAGGTCGCCTATGACGCCCTGCGGCTCGGCCGGTACCGCTCCGCACTGGTCGTCATTGTCCAGCTCTCGAGCGTCTATCTGCGGAGCTGCTATTTCAACCAAGCCCGGATGACGAAGACCCAGGCCGCCCTGCGCTACATCCTCGCCGATGGCGCCGGCGCCCTGTTCCTCCAGGCCGTGCCCGCCAGCGAGAGCGGTGCCGTGCGCGGCGAGCTCCTCGGCACCTACGTCGAGTCCATCGGCGGCAGCATGGTCCCCGGCATGACCGCCGGCGGCGGCGTCGCGGACCTCGTCGAGGCCGCCCCCATTACCGATGTCCACAACCGCGGCAGTCACCACCTCGACCAGGATTTTGCGGCGGTCGCCCGGTTCGCCGGCCCCTACCTGCTTGACGGCGCCTTGCGCATGCTGACCAGCCTGAAGATCGAGCCGGCCGGCGTGAGCCACTTTGTCTGGTCCATCCCGACGATGCAGCTTTACGAGTCCAATCTGCCGGCCTTCCAGACGCGCCTCACACCGGACCTGAGCCGCATGAAATTCCGCGCCCGGCAGACCGGCTACTGCGGCGGGGCCTCGGTCCTGCTGCACTTTGACGAGATGATGCGCTCCGGCGAGATTCAGGCCGGCCAGATCGTGGTGCTGCACTCGGTTGAATCCAGCAAGTGGATGACCGCCGGCTTCGTCGTGCGCGGCTGACGCGCCGGCACGCTGATCAGGCGGGCGCACCGCACCGTTGGCGACGCCCGTAAAGGCGAAGTCCATGCCCGATGTCCCGCTGCCGGAGCCGTCCCCTGAACCGCCACCATCACCGCCGCTGGCGCGCTACCTCACGGTCAGCCTCCGCTGGTTGACCCTGCTCGAGATTGTGGTCCGGATGTTCATCTGGGGCGCGGCCTTTTGCCTGACGGTCGGCATTTTCAACATCCTCGACGCGTGGCCACGCCATGGTCTGCTGCAGGTCAGTGCCGGTGAGGTCGCCGCTTGGGGGCGCGCCCTCGTCCGTTTCGTGCTGCTCTACAATGCGTGGTATCTTCTGCTGCTCATGCTCCTCCGTCTGCCCATCCCCACGCCGCGCGAAGGGGAGTACTCACTGACGAACCGGCTGCCCGCCTGGCCGGTCCTCTTCTCGGCCCTGCTCGCGACACTCACCAAGGCCCGCCACGAGGCCCCGTTCCCGGCCTTCCTCGTCCACGCCTTCGCGAACCTGCCGCCCTTCTGCTGGCTGCTCAGCGCGACGGCCGGACCCCGCTCCCAATCCGCTTTCGTCACCCCCCCGCTGCTGCTCGATCCGCACCTGATCACGATCGGGCGCAATGTGACGATCGGCTTCAACGCGATCATCGCCGGTCACGTGGCCGACCGCGAGCGCGTGCTGTTCAAGCGCGTCGTCATCGAGGATGAAGCCGTCGTTGGCGCAGAGACCGTGATCTGTCCGGGCTGTCACATCGGGCGCGGCGCCGTCATTCAGACGCGCTCGCTGCTGCTGCCGAACACGGTGGTCGGCCCGAACGAATACTGGGCGGGCAATCCCGCACGCAGGCGCCGTGAGTTACCCACCCTTGGCGATACGCTGTAGATGACCACGCTGCCCCTCACGGCCGGTTCGCAGCGCCCCGCCGGCGGTCGCGCCGCGTGGCTCGTCGCGAGCTTGCTCGTGCTGGGTCTGACCAGTCATCTGCCCGCCCTCCGCTGGGGCTTTCTGTGGGACGATTTCTTCCATCAGGCTGCACTCCGCGGTTTGGTGCCCGAAGGTACGCTGCCGGTCTGGAACCTGTACGACTTCATGGCCTCCCGGCCGCCCGCGCCGGGCACGGTCGAGGCGTTCGCGCCGCCCTGGTGGACGGACGCCGGCTGCCGCGTGCGCTTTTTCCGCCCCATCACGAGCTTCACCATCTGGCTGGACTACCGCCTCTATCACGATTGGGCCCCCGGATACCACCTTACCAGCCTCGCCTGGTTCGCCGTCTTTCTGCTGCTCGTCTGGCGGCTGTTGCGCGGCCTGGACCTGCCGCCGGCCGCAGCCCTGTGGGCCTTCGCGATCGTCGCCCTCGATGACGTCCACGGCATCCCCGTTGGCTGGATCGCCAACCGCAACTCGCTCATTGCGGCCGTCTTTACGGTCGCGACGCTCCTCGCCGTACGAAAGTACCTGCACACGTGCGGCCTGGTCTGGCTCGGCGCCGCCGTTATCGCCTTCCTGCTCGCCTGCGGCGCAAAGGAATCGGGTCTGGCTACCGCCGGCCTAGCCGTCCTCTACGTCCTCGTCTATGGCAGCGTGCCCGGCGAAACCGCACGCACGGCCATCGCTCGCACCCTGCGCAGCCCCGTCCTGTGGATCTTCGGCGCACTCAGTGTGGCGTACCTCGTGTTCTACGTCGCCGCCGGCTACGGCGCCCACTGCATCGAGTACCCCGCCCCCTGGCAGAACCCGCCGGCCTACTTGCGCCGCCTCGTCATCAGCATCCCCGCCGCCCTGCTCAATCTCTTCTTCGGGTTCCCCAGCGGCATCCTGATGATCCGCCCGGACCTGAGCTGGCTGTTGGCGATCGTCGCCACCGTCGTCCTCATCCCCTCCCTCGTCGTCATCCTGCATGTAACGCGCTGGAACCGCCACGTCACGTTCGTCGCCGGCTGGGTCGCAATTACGCTCCTCATCGAGGCCGGCGGACCGCTGTCCGAACGCCTCTGGATGATGCCCAGCATCGGCACTGCGATCCTGGCCGGGCTGTTCCTGCACCGCTGGCGGCCGCTGCGCACCTGGGGCTGGCGCTGGCGCGTCCCGATCGCAACCGTCGCCCTCGGCGTGCTCATTCCCGGCATCGTCGGCGCCCTGCCGGCCAACTGGCTCCGCGGCCGCGCCCTGTCTTTCGTGGCCGGTCATGACCGCGAGGTCACGCGAAGCGCCGCTGTTGATCGGTCCGCGGCGACGCCGCGTGAAGTCATCCTGCTGAACTCCCCTTCACCGCTGCAGCCGCTGATCATGCCGCTAGCTTGGCGCGTGATGCACGGCGACTGCGGGACGCGCTTCTACCCCCTCCAGTTCGGCGGGCGCAGCCTAGCGTGCCGGCGCGACGACGACGCGACGCTGACCGTCACAAGCCACTCGTATCCGCTGCGCAGCAACGCCATCGAGCTGGTGCTCTGCACGAGCCGCACCCCGCCGCCGGTCGGGACGACCTGCACCACGCCCGCCTTCACGGCCACGATCCTGGAGACCGAGCCGGAGGGCGTCCACCGCGTGCAGTTCCGCTTCACCCGGAGCCTCGACGACCCCGTCTGGCAATTCCTGGCGTACCAGGGCGGCGCTTTGCGCCGCATCACCCCACCAGCCGTCGGCGAGACGCTCATTCTGCCTGAGCTGTCCCTGCCCAACCCGTACCAGTGATACCTCTTCACGCGCCCGCCCCCGGCGCGTACAGTGCCGCATCGACTGGGCCATCGCCCCCTCAACGAGCCTCGGGAGCGATCCGGTGTGCCACTGCTGCGTCAGCAGTGGCTTGGTCCTCGGCAAGCTGCACTGCTCACCGAGTCGCGGCAGGCGGTCGGGCACGCGGACTGTGAAACTGCTCCGGAATCTGGCGTGGCACACTACCAGTACCCCAACCCGCTTGACCTCCTCTACCTCGCGGCCGACGCCGCGCTGCACCGCCCCGAATTGCCGGGCAGCAACGTCCACCTGGTGCTCGAACTGGCCGGCGCGCTCGACGTCGCCGCTTTCACGCGCGCCGTCCACGCCGCCGCCCGGCGCTATCCGATCATCGCGGCCCGGCGCGAGCTGAACCTGCTCACCAGCCGGCCACGCTGGCGGCTCGATCCGCCGCGTGCGGACGAGCGCCACGTCATCGCCGTCGAACACGTCACCCCCGCAACGCGGGAAGAGTGGCAGACCCGTTTCGAGCGGATGCTGCTCGAGCCGCTCGACGCGGTGCGCCAGGCGCCGATGCAGTTCCGTGTCTTCCGCGGTCTGCCCGCCGGCGACGTCCTCGTAGCCCGCTGGCCACACGGGCTCATGGACGCCCGCGCCGGTGCCGGACTCATCGAGGAGATTGACCGCTTGTACACCCTCGCGCCGGACCGCGCCACGTTGACCAGCGCCGGCGACGAGGAACGCGACGGCCTCGCCGAAACACTGGCGAAGATCCCTGTGCGACAACGCCTGCGCCTGATTCGCGCCGCGTGGCGCGACCACACCTGGCGCGACCAGCGCATCGCGCGCCTCACCGACGCCCCGCTGCCCGCGCACCTCGGCGCCCTGCGCTTCCTGCAGCGCCGCCTGCCGGCCGAGGAAGCGGTGCGCGTGCGGGACGTCGCTGTCCGCGTCTGCGGCCTCGCCCGTCTGGGGGACTACTTGCGGGCCTGCGCGATCCGCGCGTTGCACGAGAGCATGCCCACGCCTCCGCCCGCGGACGCCGTCTACACGACGATGAACTTCATCGACCGCCGCGGACGCAAGCTCAAGACCCCCGGCTGCCACAATCTCTTCAACGTCCTCCCGGCCGCGGTACCTGTCACTGTCGCGCACGATCGTCGCCTGGTCGCCGACGCCATCCGCGACCAGATGCTCGCGCATCTGCAGGCCGACACGACCACGCGCGACCTCGCCCTGCTCTGGGGCATCACGCGCGCCCCGACCGCGTGGCTCGCCCGCATCATGCGTGATCGCTTGCGACCCGGCCGCACGATCGCCGCCCGCCCGGGCGCCCCCGCTCCGTCGCTGCCCTTCGGCTTCATGGCCCCCTCGGCTCGCACCATGCCGACCTACTGCGGCGTACCCCTTACCAACTACTTCGGCTGCCGCCCGCCACCGGCCGACGTCGGCTTCGCCCTCGAAGTGAACATGACCGAGACGCGGCTGAACGCGACCGCCGTCTGCTTCGAAAACCGCGTGTCACCGGCGACCTTGGGAGCCTTGCTGGACCGCTTCGTGGTCGCTTTGCTGGAATTGCCGTGAGACGCTACCTCGAGCCCAACCCGGCCGACCTGACCTTCTTCGCCGCGGACGATGCGATGCGCCGCATGGGCCTACCGGGGGCCACAGCGCAAGGACAACTCCACCTGGCCGGCGAGCTCGACGTCCCCGCTTTCACGCACGCGGTGACCGCCTTGTGGCGCGTCTTCCCCGTGCTGGCCGCCCGCCGGGAGCTCAACCTCTTCACCGGCCGCCCGCGCTGGCGCCTCGACGGCCCGCGCCCCGACCCGCGCCGCGTGATCCGCCTGCACACGCTCGCCGAGCACACGTCCGCGGCCGTGCACGCCAAGTGCGAGGACCTGCTCAACACGCCGCTGCGCGCATTCGACGTGGCCCCGCTGCAGTTCGACATCGTGCGCGGCGACGAACATGGCGACATTCTGCTCGTCCGCTGGCCACACGCCCTGATGGACGGCCGCGGCTATCAGCGTGTACTCGTTGAACTGGACCGCCTGTTCCGCGAGCAACCGGACCCCACTACGCTGACCAGTGCGGGCCAGGAGGACCGCGACGACTTCGGCGACCTGCTGCGCAGCCTCCCCTGGCCGAAGCGCCGCGCCCTGCTGCGGGCCGGCCTGCAGCCCGATACGCCGCGCCGCAAACCCGGCCGCCAACTCGCGCTGACGCCGCTGCCCGCGCGCCCGGGCCGACTGCGCTACGTGCTGCGCGTGCTGGAGCCCGCGGAGATGCGGCAAGTCGCGCAGAACGCGGCTCAGGTCTGCCCGGATGCCCGCCTCAGCGACTACCTCCGCGCCACCGGGCTGCGGGCGCTGGACGAGCTGGTGCGGCCGTACCGCGGCGCCCCGCGCGACTACACGTTCATGAGCTACATTGACGGCCGGCGCACCCACCCCGACGTCATCTGCCACAACTTCACGGTCGCGCTGCCCATCGCCGTTCCCGTGCACCTCGCGCCCCACCGCACCGCGGTGGCCGCGTACGTCCGCCAGCAGATGGACGCACACCGGCGAGCCGAGACCGACCTGCGCGAAGCCCTCTCCGCCTGGTTGACAACGCGTCTGCCAACCGCGTATCTCGCGGCACTCGTGCGCGCGGCCTTTCCCCCAGGGGCCAGGCCACGCCCGCAGATGGGCGTCCGCTGCCCCATGTCGCTGCCCTTCGGCCTGCTCGGCGATTTCACGCCGTCGCTGACCACACTGTGCGGCCAAACACTGCGGCACTTCTACTATGTGCGGACGGTCGTCCCCCAACCCGGCTTCGGCCTGGACCTGCAGGTGCTGGCCAATCGCCTGGCAATTGTGACCGGTGGCCTGGAGTCGCGCGTGCCCGTCCCCACGCTGCAGCGCCTGCTCGATCGTTTCATCGCGCTGCTGCTGACCGCGGACTGAGCCGCGCGCCACGCCAACCCCCCCGACCAGCCTACTGATTCTGCTCCGACGCCAGCATCGCCGCCAGTTCCGCCAGCCGCTGCTGCACGCCTGTCGACATGCGGTGCGACTGGGCTTCGGGCGTCGTCGGTCGCGGCCCAGCACCGTCCTCCGGCTGATCCTCGGCGGGCTTTTCGGGAACCAGGGCCACCGGCGGGCTGTCCGCGCGCGGCACGGCCCCGTGCTCCTCCAGCGTCTCGCGATTCACGCAGCCGCGGTCCTGCCGCCACCAGCGATCCAGAATCCACTCCACGTCGCCGTCGGCGCAGCCGGACTGCCAGAGCTTGTAGAAGTCTACGTCCCCGCTGCGCGGCAAGCGCGGCGGCAGATCGATCAGCGTGCGCATCGGCATCAGCACCGAATCGCCGATCACGAACGCCTCGCCGGGCTTCATGCTGGGGAGCAGCGTGATCAGGCTGCGGAACTGGTCACTCACCACGCGCGCGACGTAGTCCTGGTCGTCCGGGTTGTTCATCCGCATCAGGACCATCGAGTTGCACTGACTCAGAATCGTCTCGGAGATTTCGCTCGGCCGCTGCGTGACGATCATGGCCGACACGCCGTACTTGCGGCCTTCTTTGGCGACCTTCTCGACCGCGTCGCGGGCAAACATGCGCTCGCGGCGGTTCACGCGCGGCAGGTAGTTGTGGGCCTCCTCGAACACCAGCACGAACGGCTGACGCACCTCCGGCGGCGCCCAGAAGTTGTAGTCGAACAATGTTCGCGTCAGCACGGCGACCGTGATGTCCACCACGTCGAACGGCAGGCCCGACAGGTCCACGATCGTCAGGTTCTTCCGCGCCCCCAGCCGTCCCAGCATTTGCCGGATCACCGCCGCCACGCTGCGGCTGATCATCCCCGGTGCGTCGTCCGCCCGCAGGAACGGCGCCAGGTCCTCGTTGCGCGCCGCCTGTTGGAAGGGCCGCAAGAGGAAGTCGTAGCGGCGGTCGTTGAGCCGGGTTTCGAGCTGGTTGACCAGGCCGAGGAGCTTGCCGAAATACGTCGCGTGCGGCACCTCGCCCTCGGCGTTTCCGCGGTTGAACTCCATGCGCCGCGTCAGCAGCATCTGCTCCTGCTCGTCGACCGGAAGCTGGCGGAACGGCAGCCGCGCGAAGGCGTAGTTCTCCGAGTTCAGCACGAAGCGCGCGTCGTTCATGTTCTCGGCGTACGTCTTCAGCGCCTGGATCGGGTAATACAGCGGCGTGTCGATCGTGAACTCCGTCGTCAGATCCAGCTCGCTCGCGGCCTGTCCCTTGAGCTTCTCAAACGCCTGCCGCAGAAACACGCGCTGCGCATTCACGTTGATGGGGTTGTTGGTGTCGACGAAGAGCTGCTCGAACTCCTCGTAACGCAGCATCCAGTACGGCATGACCAGGTTGCGGTCGGACAGGTACGTCACGTTCGGCAACGGATTGCCGTCCGCGTCGCTGAACGCCGCCCGGTACTCGCCGTGCATGTCGAACATCACGATCTGCGTGTGCGGCAGGCGCATCGCCTCGTACAGGATCTTCGTCGTCGTGACCGACTTGCCTGAACCGCTGTTCCCCATCACCGCCACGTGCTTGGCGAAGAACTCCTTGCCCAGCGCCCGCACCTCGAAATCCGTGTTCACCGCGAAACGCCCGAACGAGAACGCCTTGCGCTCCCCGCCGCCCGTAGCCAGTTCGTCAAACGTGCCGAAGATGACCTTGAAATCGTCCTCGACGCCGAGGTGCACGGGGTCGCCGATCGTCGGATACTCGTTCACGCCGCGCGTGAACTTGTCCCCGTACACCGTCCCGATGAGCTGCGCCGTCAGGCTGATGTACCGCGGCTGCTCCGGGTCCGGCCCGGGTTCCAGGTCGCCCTTCACCCCCACGCTCGTCACGTACCCGATCAGCGTGTTGCGGTGCATCGGCAGGGTAACGTACGTTCCCAGCCGACCGACGCGGTAGATGTGCCCGCCATGCTCGAGACACAAATCGGGCACACCGATCTGCACCTCGATGCTGTCGCCCGCAACACCGATAACATGTCCGATTTCCAGCGGATCGCGTGCCTGCGCCATGCCGACACTCCTTCCCTGGAACTATCGACCACCGGCAGCCCTCCCTTCGCTCCCACCGACCCGCAAATCCCCCCGGGCTCTGGCGGCGGAACCGGTTTCCAGCCGGCCCGGCGCGGTCAAAGCCGCGCCCGATGCCCCCACCCGCGCATCCCCGCCGCTTGGCGGACCCCCCGTCCGGACCCCGCTATGATGACTACGCAAGCGGACCACGATCGACCGATGTGTCCCCAAACGAGGTGCCGAATGTCCAAGAAGATTCTGCTCCTGGCCGGCGACTTTGTGG
>CAZGAQ010000053.1:0-22322 GCA_964523405.1 uncultured Planctomycetales bacterium | reverse complement strand
GGCAGGTGATCTGATCCACGACCGCGCACTGGATGGAGGTCGTGCCGTAGCAGCAGGCACCGAGCGGCGCTGCCGGCTCGCAGATGTCGGCGACGCTGTCACCATCGGCGTCTACGCAAGTCGTGCCCGGGCCCTTCCAGGTGCCCAGCAGTTGCTGCTGGCAGGTGATCTGATCCACGACCGCGCACTGGATGGAGGTCGTGCCGTAGCAGCAGGCACCGAGCGGCGCTGCCGGCTCGCAGATGTCGGCGACGCTGTCACCATCGGCGTCTACGCAAGTCGTGCCCGGGCCCTTCCAGGTGCCCAGCAGTTGCTGCTGGCAGGTGATCTGATCCACGACCGCGCACTGGATGGAGGTCGTGCCGTAGCAGCACGCGCCCTTCACCACGACGGGGCACGGATTCGGGTTGCATGACGAGCCGGTGCCCATCGCGATGCCACCGCGCTGCGCACAGGTGAACGGCAGGAGCATTTCGCAGTGTCCGTCGGCGAAGCAACAGGCTTCGGCCGGCTGGGCGCCGTGGATCTCCCAGAACCAGCGCGACTCCTGCTCGCCGTTGTTATTTGTGAACTGGACGAGCTGCCGCATCACGAGGAAGCCGCCGGGCTGAATCGTGATCGCGGTCTGCGGCCGCACGTTACTGCCGCGCAGGCCGAAACTCTCCAGGAAGATGTCGAAGAAGCTATCCGGTGCCATGGGCAGGGGGCGCCCCGGGTTGATCGGCGTGCCGTCGTTGTACACGATGGGGACCCACGGCCAGCCCTGCTGCGCGCCATTCTCAAACATCTGCTCAAAGTCCGGAGTCGCGCCAGGCGGGAAGGGCACCACGTCCATCTTCATGATGGAAACCGGCGCGGTGACCGGTGGCCAAGCCGGCGGCGCGATGGGGGGCTGCGGCAGCGGCGGCAGCGTACCGAGCTGGCCGTTGCTGATCGTCAGCATCTGGGGTGTCTGCGCGTCCTGCACGTTGAAGCCGACCATCGGCACGAAGCCGCGGTTGTGCAGACCGCCGTAGATGTTGCCGACCGGCATGCCGTTCCGTGTCCACCAGCCGGTGAGGTCGACGATGACGTTGGCCGCCTCCACATCAAAGAGCAGGCCGAGGTGGATGACCGTACAGAAGGGGATGTACTGGCCGTCGTCGAGCCACCAGGTGGCCTCGAACCAGTACCAGCACTCCTGCCCGGCGATCGGCGTGATCGTGTAGGTGAAGTGCGGGAAGATGGCATCCAGGTGCTGCAGCAGCACCGGCGGCGTATCGTGGGAACAGATGAGGCCTTCAATGTGGAAATCGTTAGGCCAGTACAGCTGCGGGTAGATGTCCTGGTGTACGTCCAGGGTGATGCCGGCCTGGATTGCCCAGGCGGGGGTGCTCGTGGCGAGGGCCACGACCGCTACGAAGGTCAGCAGGGAAAACGGCCGTCTCATGGTTACGCCTCCTTGTTGGCGGTTCCACCGTGGGAACCTGTTTCCGGGTTGGGTCCTGTCGGCGCGCACCATCTCCGTGAGGTGTCGCCGGGGTTCCGCATCACAGACGCTTGGTGAGTGCCCTGGTTCCGCGAGGCGTGGCTGGCTTCCACACCTCGCCTGGCAGGAATTCGCACCCGAGCCACTGAGATATAGACGGACCCGAAAGTCCTTTGACACGCGCGCCCGGAAATCGTGCGCGTGCGGCCCAGCGCTATGCGCGGAGCACGGCCCGCACGGGAGAACCGTCGAAGCCGACCAGACGCAGTGGCAGGGCGATTAGTTCATAAGTGCCTGCCGGGACGTGATTTAATGACAGGCCCTCCAGGATGGCGATACCGTGCGAAATGAGGCGGGTGTGCACCAGCGGAGCGGCGTCGCCGTAGCGGTCCACGCTGGGGGCATCGACGCCCAGCAGCCGGACCTGCCGCTCGTGAAGCCAGTCCGCGAGTTCGACCGTGGGAGCGGCATAGCCCGTGTCAAAGCGACGGCGGTCGTCGCTCCGACCGCTCGCCAGCAACACGCGCGGGGCGCGCAGCGGCTCCGGCATGTCGGCGGGAGTGATCCGGCCACCGGGCGGCGGGGTCACGTGGATGACCTGGCAGCGTCCCAGGTACGCATCGAGGTCGACCGCATCGATCGTGGTGCCGTCCGCGACCATGTGGCTGGGGGCGTCGGCGTGGGCGCCGAGGTGGGCCGTGCAGCGCAGGGCGGACAGCGTGACCAGGCCGCCCGCGGCAATGTCCATCTGCACTTCGCGGGTCAGCGCGATATCGCCCGGCCAGACCGCCAGTTCGGGGCTCAAGGGTGGCGAGATGTCGTACAACATGAGACCGCTCCAAGCGGCAGTTTTGCCAAACGCCGCGGTTGTCGGCATCATACAATCGTCTCGGGCACGCGGCGCGGGTGCAGGCGACGAGCACGCTTGGCCTGCCTTGAGCCGCGATTCCGCGGCCAACAGCAACGAGGACCCCCAAGATGCGATGCGTACGACGATGTGGCGCGGTGTTGTTCCTGGTGCTGCTGGTGAACGGCGCTCGCGCTGGGGCACAGGACTCGCAGCCGACTCACGATGAATCCGTCTGGTTCCGCAATGTCCGTCAGCTCACGAGTGTCACGCAGGGTCTCGACCGCGCGGGGGAGGCCTATTTCTCGCCGGACAGCAAACACGTCTCGTTTCAGGCCTATCCCAAGGGCAAGGACGAATACCAGATCTACATCATGAACCTGGATGGCACCGGGCTGAAGATGATCAGCACGGGCGCCGGCGCGACGACGTGCTCCTACTGGCACCCCAGCGGCGAAAAGATCATCTTCGCGTCGAATCACCACGACCAGCGTCCGGCCGTGGCCGGCGAAGCGGTGCGGCCGCGCGAGACGCTGGCGGGGGGTGGTCATTCGGGCGGCCGGGCGGGCGAAGCCGGCGAAGGGTCGACGAGCAAGCCCGCCGCAGGAGCGGGGCATCCCGGCGGTCATCCCGGGGGGGCATCGGGCGGCGGTCACCCGGGCACTCAGCCGGCCGGTGCCGCGGCGACGAGCCAACCCACGCACGGCGGCGGTGGACCCGGTGGTCCCAGCTACGCGTGGAAGTACTACCCCGGTATGGACATCTTCGAATACACGCTCAAGACGGGGGCTTTGCGGCGGCTGACGGACACGGACGGTTACGACGCGGAGTGCGCCTATTCCCCCGACGGCCAGGCGATCGTGTTCAGCTCCTTCCGCGATGGCCCGCAGGAAATCTACATTTGCGACGCCGACGGCCACGACGCACGGCGTATCACGCATGCCGGCGGCCACAACGGCGGCCCGTTCTTTGGCCCAGACGGCAAGCACGTCTGCTATCGGTCCGATCGCGTTGGCAACGGCAACCTGCAGATTTTCATCAACAACACCGCGGGGACCGAGGAACGCGCCCTCACCGACAACGACACCTTTCACTGGTGCCCCTTCTGGCACCCTTCGGGCGAGTGGCTGATCTACACGCACGCCGATTTCCGCGGCCGGCCGAACTTCGATCTCTACCTCATTCGCGTAGACGGTAGTGAGCAGTATCGCGTGACGTCGGACGCCGGGTTCGATGGCCTGCCGGTCTTCTCGCCGGACGGCCGTTACTTGATGTGGACCTCGCGTCGGGGTGGTCTCGAGTCTCCGCAGGTCTTCATTGCCGAGTTCGTCGGCCTGTACCCGGACGGGCGGCTGCGGGTGAAGCAACCGCCGGAGAAGAGGTAGCATCCGCGCTCTGCCTGCAAACCACCACTTTGGCTGCGGGGAGCAGGGCGGCCTCGCTTTGCGCCGGACCGACATCCCCGGAAAACAGGCGAGCGTGAGCCCCGACCGAAGCCGGAACCCACGCATCGCCTGCGTCACGGGAGGGAGGAGACAGAGACGGAAGCCGCAGGCGTCGTCGCACCGTCGCTCGCGGCCACCTATTGTTTCGCCAAGTTCCTTTCCAGCGTCGTCAGCAGCTTCTCGCCACGCAACGCTTCACCTTTCGCCAGCACGACGCCCGTCGTGCCATCCACCAGGAACGCGGCCGGAATACCCGACACGCCGTATGTATCCGACAAGGCCAAGGCGTTCTCATAAACCTGTGCCCACGGCATTTCCTGCTCTTTCACGAAGCGTTCGACCGTCGCGGCGGAGACCCGCTGGGTGCTATCGAGCGTGATGCCGAGGATCACCAGTCCTTTCTCGCCAAACCGGGCGCTGGCCTTCTGCAGCCATTCCTTCTCCGCTCGACAGGGCGCACACCAGGTCGCCCAGAAGTCGAGCAGCACGAGCTTCCCGCGGTAGTCGTCCGGGAAGCGGACCGTCTGGCCGGTGAGCGTCCGGGCCTCGAAGGCCGGGGCAGTGGGGCGATCCGCACCGGATCGCGTGGGCGCCACCCCTCAGCGCTGGCTACCCGCATTCAACTGTAGGTATGCCAGCACGACCAAGCCGCCCAGAATGACCCACGCCCAGTTGCCTTTCATCGCGACTCCTTTTGTCAGGCCTACTTGCAGTAACCGCATCCGGGTCCGTTTTGTTCCCGGATCCGCCACCGCCGGCCGCAGCCGTCGTCGCGGAAGCACCGGCTGGCCGAGGCGGCCCGCGCCCATGCGCCTGGCCCGGGCTCGCCCCGTACCATTTCGCCGGCCGTATACTTATACGAGTGCTCCCCCGCCTGGGTGCGGGGGGCCGGCGCCGATTCCGCCACGCGCTGCAGAGGAGCGACATGGCCGCTACTATTCTTTCGGACAATCCCGCTGATCCGGCGTTGGTCCCGGTCCGCGCGAAGATATTGGCGGGGCAGCGACTGAGCTTGACGGATGGGCTGGCGCTGTATCGGACCCGCGATATCTTCACCCTCGGCGAGTTGGCAAACCTCGTGCGCGAGCGCCGGCATGGGCGCACGGCGTACTACAACATCAACCGCCACATCAACTACTCGAATTACTGCGTGTTGCGCTGCAAATTCTGCTCGTTCTACCGGGCGTATCCGACCGGAAGGGATCCTGGGAGCGAGGGATCAAGGGATCAAGGTGCCGGCGCCGCGCTCACGCCCGCCGCACCGTCTGCCGGCTCCCACGCAGACGGGCAGGCGCCCGGATACGAGTATTCGCTCGACGAGATTGTCGCCCTGGCGGAGGACGCGGCAGGGCGCGGTGCGACCGAGGTGCACATCGTTGGCGGACTGCATCCACGGCTGCCGTTTTCCTTTTACACCGACATGTGCCGGGCCATCAAGCGGCGCTGCCCGACGCTGCACATCAAGGCCTTCACGGCGATTGAGATCGTGCACTTCACGCGGATTGCGCGGCCGCGATTGAGCATCGACGAAGTGCTGCTGGCCCTCAAGGAAGCCGGGCTCGACAGCCTGCCCGGCGGCGGGGCGGAGATTTTCGACGATCGTGTGCACGCGGAGGCGTTTCGCAACAAGGTGGGGGAGCAGCACTGGTTCGATGTGCATCACGCCGCGCACCGGCTGGGCATCCCCTCGAACGCGACGATGCTCTACGGGCACGTCGAGTCTATGGAAGAGCGGCTTGGGCATCTCCTCAAGCTCCGCGAACACCAGGACCGTTCCTTGGCGGAGTATCCGGCCGCATTCCAGTGCTTCGTGCCGCTGTCGTTCATTCCGGACGGCAGCGCGTTGGCGCATCTACCGGGACCGACCGGGCTGGACGATCTGCGCACGCTAGCCGTGAGCCGGCTGATGCTGGATAACGTGCCGCACGTCAAAGCGTTCTGGATTATGCTCTCGCCGAAGCTCGCGCAGGTCGCGATGAACTGGGGAGCGGATGACTTCGACGGCACCGTCGTGTGGTACGACATCACGAAGCGCGCGGGGCAGTCGACCGGCGCGTCTGCGCCAGTGGCAACCGTCGCCGCGCCCTCAGGGCTGCCTGTGCTCACTTTACCTGCAGGGCGCGACCCGCGCGACACGCACGGCACGAATCGCCAGGAGCTGTCGGTCGAGCAGATTCGCCGGTTGCTCGTCGAGGCGGGCTGCGCGCCGGTGGAGCGCGACACGTTCTATAACCGCAGGGAACGTAGCGATTCGGACTCAGGTCATCGGAGTGTCGTGTAGAAGCGACTCGCGGGTCAAATCTCTCGTGCGTGTCCTGGCCGCGCGGCAGGATGCCGGGGCGCAATTCGGGCACGCGTCAGGAAGTCGGACCGGTGCCGGACTTGGGGGCGCAGGCCGGTACGCCGAGCTTGCGCAGAATGTCCTCCAACAGGCACCACTGTGTCAGGGCCGACTGGAACAGGTTCAGGCCCACGAAAGCGGTGAACAGGAACCAGTACGGGCTGACGAAGTAGCCCAGCGCGACACTCGCGAGGACGAATGTCCCCGCGATCAGCCGGATCCAGCGCTCCATGCACATGCTCAGTGTCTCCTGCCGGTGCCCCGCGTGGGGCGATTATTCGAGTAACCGCCATCCAGGACCGGGAATTCCCGGTTCGTCAGCCGCAGAAGGGTGCTCGTTGCGCGGACGGCCAGCGGAAGGGCCCGTTGTGCGGGCCAATCCCATGCCCCAGCGGACGGGTTGGCGTGCGCGGCTGGACCGGCTACGGAAGGGAACTGGGCTGCGCTTCACTCGCCACCACGGTCGTCACGAGGTCCGCATCCTGGACGGCGCGGCCAAGGAGCCGGGCGACGGGCACTTCCACGCCCGCGCGGGCCGGCATGGCGCTGTTCAGCACGGTGAGACGGTCTCGTTGTTCGTTGAGGGCGACCAGCACGTCGTCACTCGCCCACGCCCGCCGCGCTGCCTGCGCCGTCGGCAAAAGCCGCGCCACGAGCCCCTCTTCCGCATACACACCGCAGACGCCTTGTGGACCGGCCGGAATGACCAGTTCCGTGAGATCGTCCCAGCGGCGCGCCTGGACGGATTCGATCGACCCTAACCCCCGGTGCACGACCAGCCATTGCCCGTCTTGGCCGGTCGAAGCGCGCAGCAGCGTCCCCGCAGCCGTGCCGGCAAATACCAGCTCGTCGAGCACTGCGAGGCAGTGAATCGCACTGTCGGCAGGGCCGCTTTCCCAAACGCGCCGGCCGTTGCCGTCGTAAGCGTGCACGCGATTATCCGCCGCAACGAGCACGCGACCCGGCGCAGCAAGCGTCGCGGCCCGAATCGTCTTGGGCACGCCCCCGGTCGGCGTCAGCAGCGGCGTCGCGTCGCTCGCGTCGGCCAATCGCCACGACCACGCCCCGAGCAGCGAATGCGTGGCGTACAAGCGCTCGTCATCCGCCACGGCAGCGTTGAAGCCCGTCGGCGGTGGCGGCATGTTGGGCACCGCAAAGTGCGCGATGACCGTGCCGTCGACAGCATGTAGTTGCCAGACGCCGCGCGCGGCTCCGACCAGCAGCGTACCGTTCCGCGCGTCGTAGTTGACCGAGCGCAGGCCGCCTAGGTCGTCC
Organism: uncultured Planctomycetales bacterium; assembly: GCA_964523405.1. Lineage (GTDB taxonomy): Bacteria > Planctomycetota > Phycisphaerae > UBA1845 > Fen-1342 > CAZGAQ01. Next base: position 14,946 of record CAZGAQ010000053.1, on the reverse strand, counting down.
GCCAGGGTCACGCGCCGCACAAGCTCGGCCGGCTGGCGCGGATCGAGCCACGCCACCTCGCGACCCGCCACGACCACCAGCGCTTGCGCCATGGTGCGGTCCGGCGTGAGCCGCCACAGGCTTTCCAGCAGGCGGCCGCGCTCCCCGGGCGTGAGTGTCGGCAGCAACTCGCGCCAGCGCAGGCTGCCGTCGGCCGCCGCGGCCGTCTTGAGCTTCGTGAGGATCGTGCTGAGGTCATCGAGACGGCGCTGCGTCGCGGCCAGCGCGGCCTGCTCGACCATGCCGCGGGTCTTCAATTCGCTCACACGCCGGGCCGCGTCCCGCTGCAAGGCGTTCGCTTCGGCCAGCGATGGGCTGGCAAACTCCACCTGGCCCAGCCGCTCGAGTACAAGCCCCGCGGAGAACAGAAAGCGCTGCAGTTCGCTCCGCAGGTGCTCGAGTAGGGGGGCACGCAGGTCGTCGGTGACGAGCGTCGCCGCCGGGCGCACGGCACAGAACCGCTGCACAGCGGCCGGCGTGCCTGCCCGGCGAAAGGCCTCCACGATGTCCGCCAGCGTTAGTTCCTCGCCGGTCAGCAGCGTTTCGTGCAAGGCGGCCAGATCATCGTCGCGCGCCGGCCAGCGGGCCAGCAGCTCGAGCCGCGCGTTAACCAGATGCGCATCCGCAGTCGGCACATGGTCGAGTTGCACGGCGATCGTCAGCGCGCGGTTGCGCACCAGCACGAGCGCGTCGTCCCGCTCCACGCGCGGCGCCTCCCCGGCCGGCACGAAATGTCGGCGGCCATCGGTTTTGAGTACGAGCCCCATCCACGCGTCGGGAATCAGCGTCTCCGACAGCAGGGCGCGCGGCCACGCGTCGCCCCTGCAGCGCACGGCCGCCAGGGTGACATCGGCCAGACGCTTGAGTACGTCCCGACTCATGCTCGCTCTCCGCGCGCTACGGGTACTGCCAACTGCCCTCGGCCGCCAGGGCGCGGTTCTTCCTCTCAATCATGCCCGGGATCAGGAACAGGTCAATGATCGTCCCAATCCCCACGAGGCCACCGGTCAGCAACCAGATCAGCCCCGTAATGGGCTTCCCGGCATAGAAGCGGTGGATCCCGGCCACCAGCACAAGCGAGAGGGCCCAAAGCATGTACGCGGTGCCAACCGAGCGCATCGTCGTGTCTCCTTCCGCAATCGGCGGCATGCTGGCCGCCCGTTGCCGTAAAGGCGTTCGCGTTCCCGTCCGCGTTATTCGCCCACCGGTGGTCAGACCCAGATGGCCGTGCGCGCCGTCTCAGTTCTCCGTCTGCGCCCACTGCTCAAACTTCTGCACGTCCTTGGTGTTTACAGACGGCGGCGTCGCATCCAGCACGGCCGCAATATCAGCCATACCGATGTTACGCGGGGCGGCCCCTTCTACCGATTCCAAAAACGGCCGCGTTGCGGAACGCTCACAGATCGCTTTGATGTCGGCTCCGCTATAGCCGGCCGTCGCCTCCGCCAGCTTGGCCAGGTCGACGTCGTCCGCGAGCGGCCGCTTGCCCAGGTAAATCTCGAACAGGCGGAAGCGAGCCGTCGCGTCCGGCAGAGGGATGTAAATCTTCGCATCCAACCGGCCCGGGCGCAACATGGCCGAATCGAGGCTCCACGGCTCGTTGGTCGCGCCCATGAACATGAGCGCCCGGTCGGCCTTGCGGTCGAAGCCCTCGAGTTCCTGCAGGATCTGCGGGACGACGCGTTGCATGACGGTCGAGTCGTTCGAGCGGCGCTTCGGCACGAGCGCCTCGACCTCATCCATGAAGATGATCGCTTTCGGCTCGGCTTTGGCGGCATCGAAGAGTTTCTTGACGTTCTGCTCCGCCTCGCCAACCCACTTGCTCATGAGCTGCGCGGGGCTGATCACGAACATGGTCGCGTCCAGCTCGGTGGCAATCGCGCGGGCGAACATGGTCTTGCCGGTCCCGGGCGGGCCGTACAGCAAGATGCCGCCGCCGACGGAGATGCCGTATTTCTGGGCGAGTTCGCGATGCTGGAAGGGGTACAGCATCTTCAGGCGGATCTCCTGCTTCACCTCGTCCAGCCCGGCGATGTCGTCGAAGTGGACGTTCGGCTTCTCGCGGACCACCCAGTCCTGCGCGTCGGGGCCTTTGTCGTTGTCCTCCCGCGCGCGTTCGCCGCGTCCGCCGCCCGCACCGCCGCGTCCCGCGCCGCGGGCCATCCGCTTGTCGCAGTCCTTCGCCAGGTCGATCAGTTCTTTGGCGTACGCCTCCTGCTCCCCGCGCTGCCGGGCGTCCGAGTTCGCCTCGGCGATCTCGACCATGCATTCGGCCGCCTGAATCAGATACGGCCGCGCAGCGACATAGTCGCCCTCGCGCAGAGCGGCCAGACCCTTGTCCTTGAGACGCTGGAAGGTGGTGAAGGTAGCGGGCACGGGCGGTTACTCCAGCTCCTGAGTATTGCGTTACGCGGACAACGGGACCACGAGCGACCATGTCGGTGATCCATGCCGCCCGACCACCCGGTATTCTACCGCGGCGCTCCCATATCGCCGATGGACGCCCAGATCGTCTCGGCCAGAGCCGCATGCCCTGTGGGCGACAGGTGCAGCCCGTCCACGGTCGCCCCCGGCTGCCCGAGCACCCACGCCAGCCGGGCTCGCGGGATCAGCGGTACGCCTTCCTGCCGCGCCAGGCGCCGCTGGACCCGCCGCTGACTCTCACATTACGACGCCGCACTCCGGACACTGCCCCGACATGTTTCCGGTCAGGTCGTAGCCGCGGTGCCCACCCCCGTGCGGCAGTAGGGGCATTGCATGGGGCGCTTCGATCCTCCCTGCCGACTCGTTCCGTCAGGTTGCGATCCCGCCGGTGCGTTACTCATGCCGACTTCCCTTCGTCCGTGGCACATTCCGTTTCTGCTTGCAGATCCGGACCCGCGATCGTCACCAGGCCATCTGCGGCCGGCGGCGGCGCAAGCACCGCTTGTCCGCACTCCGGGCAGCGTCCCGACACATTGCCGACCAGACTGTATCCGCAGCGGATGCACGCGCTGTCGGGCAACTCCACCTGTTGGGGTTGGCCGGTGGTCCAGGAACGCTGGACGGCCTGCAGCAACTCATGGACGCGCTGTGCGTCCGTGATCCTGGCGAACGCCAAGTCAACTCCATCCTTGCCTGAGTTACGGAACAGGATCGTCCCTCTGTCCTGGCGGTGCGCCTTGTACCGAACGTCTGCCGGCGAATCCAGGCGCACGTGGCTTTCGATGCCGTGGAAGTACCTGCCGATCACTCCGTTCCGGTGCACGAAGATGGCGCGGTGCGTGGTAATCGCATAGCCCGCGCGACGGAACGGCCGGATGAGCACCATCACGATCACGCAGACGAGTGTCGAGAGCCCGAAAACGCCCGGGAATGCCCAATCTCTGCTGGGAGCCCCGGAGGCCAATTGTTGCCCGAATGCCCAGCGCCCGATCCACATCACGGTACCAAATAGGACAACCAGCGCACTACAGGTTGCCCCATCCCCGCATGTGGAATGCCCCGTCCATAACACCCGCTCATCCGGCAGGAGCGTCAGCGGCGGCTCCGGTTGTGCGCTCGCACGGCTCAACATCATCCCCAAGACTGCTTCGAGCTGCCGGCAATCTGCGTAGAATGTGGGCGACGCGTGTTTCCTGCGACTGCGGACGTCCCGCTTCGGTCCGCCGCCCCGTGTGCGTCGTCTATCCCCAACATGGGCACCCACCGCCTCCGCATGCCCCGCACGCCTGTCCTACCCGCGCCCGGCTGAAGGCTGATGGCTGACGGCTGATGGCTTTCCCGCTACTTCGTTTCCTTCTGCCCGCCTTCGCCCTTCAGCGCATTCAGTTCCGCCCGCAGGGCGCTCATCTGCTGACCCTCCCGCGCCGCCTCCACCTGCTCTTCCGCCGCGATCATCCGGTCGATTTCTTCGTCGCTGATCGCCTCGGCCGGTGCGGCCGACACGTCCGCGGCCGCCCCTTGCTCCATGCCTTCCAGGAACATGGCCATCCGCTCTTCCATGGTTTGCGACTGGGCCATCGCCTTCTCCCAGTCCATCTGCGTCTTGACCAGGTCGGCCTCGCCGTACATCCGCCCGACCTCGGCCGCCATGATCTTCATGGCGTTGGCGAAGTCGGCCGACGCCTCGGCCTGCCGCTTGATCAGCAGCGCGTTCTTGACGGCCAGGAGCTGCCGCTCGAGCAGCTTCTTGATGGTGGCCGTCTTTTTCAGCGAGTTGCGGATGAACTGATAACTCGCCATGTCGCCGATCTGCTTGGCCTGCCGGGCGTTCTTGACGAACTCGTCGGAGAACTTGTTCTGCTCCGCGATCGACTTCTCGATGCGGCGGATGCCCTGGCGAATCTTGATGTCGCGTTCGATGCGGCGTTCTTCGCTGGATTTGAACAGACCCATGCGTCACCTCGTCGTGAGCTTGTAGCGTTCCAGGTCCTGCTCGCAGAGGGTACGTGAAAACGTGAAAAAGTGAAAACGTGAAAACGAGGGCGGACCTGCTGGCACCTTGCGAAGTCCCGGAACTGCAGCACCCCAGCCGGTCAACATGGTGGCTCCTGTTCGGGCTCGCGCTGTGGAAGTGCGGCATCCACCGAGCCGTACTTCGCTCCCGGGTATTGTACCCTCGTGGCGCGCAGATGCCGGATGTAGAGCTGCAACTGCCGCGAGCACCTCTCACACATGTTGTGCAGCCATTCGAAAGCCGGCTCGCTGATCAGCCCAACATCTCTTGCGACGATCACCTGAGTTCGTAACTCCCCGGCGGATCCCTTCGCCACATAGCAGAACTCCAAGTTCTGCTTGCACGTACCGCGCTCGAATCCCTCCGCGATGTTGCTGACGATACTGACGGCGGCCCGTTTCATCTGGTTCTGCAAGGCGTAATCCCCGCTCAGCTTCTGTGAGGCCGAAGCGCGGTACACGCCTCGCACCAGCTCCCGCGCCGTTTGCCAGACGAGCAAGTCCTCGAATCGCCGTACGGCGCGTGAGGTCCCGGCTTTGCCCATTGGCGTCCCCTTACCGTCGTTTTCACCTTTTCACGTTTTCACGTTTGCACGGCTACTCTCACGCCTCCGCCCCCCGTTCGCGGACCCGCCGCTCGGCCTCGTCAAACGCCGCCCCCGTGTCCTTGATGAGCCCCGCGTCCAGGTCGTTCCAGATCTTCATCAACTCCTGGCCCGCGGGCGACAGGCCGGCCCCGCCTTCCTCGGTCGCCCGGGCGCCTTCGAGGATGTCGTCCAGTCGCTGCTGGTAGATTTCGGTCGAGATGGAGTCGTTCTCAATCAGCCGGGCGATGGTCGCCAGGTCGCCTTCGCGGATCATCCCGCGCCCCAGCGCCCCCGACAGCCCGCCGCCCGCGTTCTCCCGCAGCATCCGCAGCCGCCCGACCGTCAGCATCTCCTTGCTGCGGATGTTGAGCTGTCGCGCGACCATCCCCTGCTCGGTGTGCAGGAGGTCGTACTGCTGGGCGAATGTCCGCCGCATTTCCGGCGTCTTCTCCTTCGCGCCCTGCTCGACGATTTTCTGCTTGTCGCCCGCGAGCTTCCGCACCTTCGCCTGCATGCGGTTGCGGTCGTTTTCCAGGAGCATCTCCTGTGCCCGCAGCTCCGCCGCCGACATCGTCGCCAGGGTCTTCCGCTTCGTCGTCAGCCATTCGAAGAAGTTCATGAGCCGCTCTCGTTTCCTAAGCCGTTAGGCGTCAGCCCTCAGCGGGGCCGTAGCGTCAGGCCTCTGTGCCTGACGGTGGGGGACCGACCTCCGGTCGGTCTCTACCCACGCCCGCGGCCCCGTGTTTCCGTGCCGGGCGTACTGCGAGGCTCTGCCTTGCTGGCCCGGGGTGTTCGCTGTGTGCCACTGCTCTGCGAGCAGTGGGGGCCGATTCGCCGCCATTCCGGGCGCCGTCCTCCGGAATTCGCTCCGCCGCCGGCCGTTATTCCAGCCCCATCATACCGCCAACCGGCCCCCGGTCCGATATCCACCCCGCACAAGCCGACCGCGCCGGCGTCTTACGCCCGCACCCCGGCGAAACGGCCCGCCGCCCCTCACCCCTTCTCACCTTCCCACTTCCCCACCTGCTCACTCTCTGCCGCCCGCCCGCACTCCGGGCAGCGCCCGCTGACGTTGCCGGTCAAGTCGTAGCCGCACCGACAATGCCCCGGCCGCACTCGAAACCGCAGCCAGATCGGGCGGATCAGCAGCCCGAGCCCTGGTACCAGCAGAAGCCACGCAGGGCAGACGACGACCAGTTCGCCGTGCAAGCCGATATCTCGGCACTCCGGCGTCCGAAACACGCAGGGCTGCGTTCGTGCGTAAGTGTCGACGAACTCGCAGAGGACGTCCGCGGACTGGTCCCTCTCCTCAAAGTAGTCCGACCCGCTATACCCGCTTACCACGATCGCCCCGCGCCACGACCCCGCGATGAACCGCAGCGTTGCATTCGTGTATAGGCGGCCTCCAAAGGCCAGCTCCAGCCCATACACTCCCAGCGCGACGGCCACCAGGCCCGTCCCGCATGCGACTGCCACGTGTCGACCGTGTCGGCTCTTCACCGCCGACCCTCGACGTCCGCGGATTCAGCCATTCTTCTTCCTTCGCGTCCTCGGCGTCCTTCGCGGTGAAATAAGAAGCCCGCTTCACGCGGCTCGACAACATACTGCGATCAGACATCCGATTACCAACCGACTCCGCCTCCTTCGTGCCCTTCGTGTCCTTCGTGGTGAAATCTCCGCCTCCCCGTCCGCCACGCGTGCGAATGTCAGCGCAGCGCGCCTAGCCCGGCCGCTGCCAATCCCGCGGCACCGGGTCACCATAGTCCGCGTCACGCCGGAACTGGTCCGACCAATTCCCCGTCGCGCGCTGTTGCTCCGTCGGCCCCACGACGGCCCACACGAACGCCGCCACCCAACCCACGCCCGTCCAACCCGCCAGCAGGCACAAGAGCGCGATCCACAGCATGTGAATACTGCCCCGTTGCCACGCAATGATGGCCGGAACGAACACGATCACGAGGCCGATGATGATCCCGATCGGCCACAGCAGACAGGCAAGTGCCGCACCCATTCAACACCCCACTTTCTGCCGGCGCCACGGACTCTGCCTCACCACGCCCGTCGCCGCGAAAACTCCTCGTTACTCGCCGTCCACCAACATTCGTTGCAGCGGTCGTCCGCAGCTCCAGCACGTCTCGCGGTCGAGCCGCTGCTCACCGCGCCGCAAGAGCGAGGGGAAGTAGGGACTCCGGCAGACCGGGCAGCTCAGGCGGCTCAGATCGATCGCTGCGACCACTCCGAACACGACCGTGACCGCGGTCGTGAGACCGGCCGCCGCGGCCACAACTCCGTCGCTTGCTCCGCCGAGCCAGGCCGCGCCCGTGCCGAGCAGACCCATGACCAGCGGCAGAATTACGAGATACCGGCATCGGTGCAGGTGCGCCTCGATGTCCCGCGCCGCCGCGCGCACAGCTTCCGGATCACGTTGATCGTTGCCGCCGGAATCCGCCACCGTCCCATCCTCCCGGTGTTCGCACGCGCTGCGAGTTGAGAACTCACCGCCTGGCTCTTCCGCCTTCGCGTCCCTCGCCTCCTTCGCGGTGAGATCGGCCGCTCGTTCGACTCCGCCGTTTCACGCAGTGCAGGAGACGATCGTGCTTCCAATCAACTCGCGTCCCTTCGTGTCCTTCGTGTCCTTCGTGGTGAAAGCAACGTCGTCTGATATCGCAGCGTCCGCGCAACTCAACCCAACTCCGGACGCGCCTTGCTCTTGTCTGCCGGCAGCGGCGGCGGGCTCACGGCCTCGCGCCCCGCGGTGCGTTCCGTCGTCGGTGCGGCCGCCGGCGGCGTCGCCACCGGCGCCGTGCTCGCGGCCGCCTGCTTGAATTCCTCCATGATCGCCGCCTCTTCCTCCTGCATCAGCGGCGATTGCGCTCCGACCTCGATGCTGGCCGCCAGGTCCGCGTTGGCCGACAGCTCCGTCATCACCTGTTCGGCCTCGGCCGCTTCCTTCGTCAGCTCTTCGGCCTTGGGCAGCTCGATCCGCTTGCCCTGTTCCGCCAGCGTCAGGTGGTGAATGTGCGTGCCCAGGATGTCGAGCTGCTGCGTGAACACGTCGGCCTGCGCCCGCAAGCGACGCAGTTCGCGCCGCGTCCGCACGAGCTTCCCGGCGAGCTGCTTGCGCTCCACGTCCGTTTTCGCCGCCGCCCCGCGCTCGACGGTCTCGCGCTCCTCGCGTTCCAGCTCTTCCAGGCGCCCGTCCAGCTCGTGCCGCTGCTGCTCCAGCCCGACGCGCTGGGTCGTCAGGTCGCGCACCTGCTCCGCGACCGTCGGCTTCATCCGCAGCAGCTTTCGTATGCGGCTCCACAAGCTCATCTTGTTGCCCTCATCCGCCAGGGGACTGCGACACACGCACATCGTCCCATCGGTGACGACCGTGAGCAAGCGCCCATCCTGGCGGCACGCCTGCCGGATCAGCCCTTCCACCTGCTCGCGCGGCAGGCCCAGTTCGTCCGCGAGTTCGCCCACCGGCAATCCCCGCGACTCCAGCGCGTTCGCCTGCTTGTCCAGGTGTGCCAGCAGCCGCTTGAGCCGCTCGTCCTGCGACTCCAGGTCGAAGAGCTGCGCCCACGCCAGTTTCTTCACCGCCTCCGGCATGCGCACGTCCCAGCCGCCGTCCGGCCGTCCGCCCATCAAAATCAGCGAATACGGGTGCCGCGACTCGACCAGCGCCTGCGCTTCCGGCGTGAAGCCCGTCGCACTGGCGTACACCACGGCGGTGGGGCGGTCCTTTTGCGGCAACAGGTCGTAGCGCGCCAAGGCGTCGAGCACCTGTTCCCGCGTCACCGGACCGGCCGCGCCGCCCGCCAGGATCGCTTCGATCGGCGCCAGCGTCTGGGCCCGCAGTCGCGCGACCGTGCTGCTGAACGGGCCCAGCACGCGCTTCTGAAACCGGAGCTGCACGGCTCGCGTCCCGGGCAGTTCTTCGAGTAACCCACGGTCGAACCGCTCCAGCCGCGACAGCGTGGCCCGCACGTGGTCCAGCCCGTCCGGCAGGCTCTCCACGACGAAGCGGTCCGCCGGCAGCGTGCGGCGCAACAGCGCCTGCGCCCGCGTGCGAAGTTGCCGCAGGAACTGGTCTTCAAACTGGCGGTGGCGACTGCGCTCGTCCATCTCGCGCCCTCGATCCCCCTCCCTTCCAGGGGGCAGGGGAGGGTCATCCCCAACTCCCCTCCCTCCCAGGGAGGGGTACGGGAAGGGTCATCCCCAACCCCCCTCCCTCTTAGGGAGGGGTAAGGGAAGGGTAAACGTCTCCACTTTCAACAACGACGACCGCATCCTACGCCAGCGGCCGCCCGCAGCGGGCACAATACCGCGCGTACGAGGGATTCTGGTAGCGACAGTGCGGATTCGGACAATGGCGCGTGCGCGCGTCAACGTGGGTCAGCGGACCATCTAGCCGCGGGGGTCGTCCGAACACCGCGCGCCAAATGCCGCGCAGCGCCCGGACGACGATCGTCGCGCCGACTCCGGCCACAAACAGCAGGACGATCGGGAAGAGAAACAGGTGGATGACAGGGTCCGCCAGCAGCATTGCACCTTACCCCCCGGCCACCAAGGCCGCGCCGCAGAAGATGCAGAACCGGTCGTCCGGTGCCGGATAGCCGCCGCACGCGCTGCAGCGCGGAATGACTTCGACCAACTGCATCCCGCACTGCGTGCAGAACTGGTCGTCACTCGCCACCGGCTGATGGCACTGGCGGCACGTGCCCAGGCTGCGCGTCCGCGGACTCGGCGGCGGTGGGGGGGGCGTAACACACGCCGCGGTTGTGCGGCGGTCCAGGTCTTCGAGTACCGCGGCGGCGGACTCGTAGCGCCGGTCAAGCCGCGCGTACAGACGCTTGAAGATCTCGTCGAGTGCCGGGGGTACCTCCGCCCGGACGGCGCCAGGGAGTTCCGTCCCCGCCGGTCGCTCGCCCGTCAGCGTTTCGTAGAGAATCACGCCGATGGCATATAGATCACTGCGCGGCGTGGCCGATCCGCCGCTGTCGCGCAGCTCCGGTGCCATGTACGCCAGCGTGCCGGCGATCTGCCCGCTCTGCGCATCGCGCTCGATCGAGCCGGACTGCAGGATCACCGAACGCGCCGTGTCCGCGTTCGTGAAACCGAGGCCGAAGTCGCCGACCTTGACATCGTCGACGGTGAGCGCGTCCAGCGGCCGTCCGTCGAGGTGCAGGAGAATGTTCCCCGGCTTGAGGTCGCGGTGAATAATGCTGGCTTCGTGGGCCGCGGAGATCCCGCGCAGCAGGCCGCGCAGAATGACCTGCGCCTGGGGGAAGGGAAGTCCCGCGCGGTTCTCGTTGAGCACCTGCCGCAGGGACGGGCCTTTCACGAGTTCCATGACCAGGTAGGGCGTCTCGCCGTACGGGTCGAGCCCCAGCACACGGACGATATTCGGATGCCGCAGGCCGTGCACGACCACGCCTTCACGCTGCAGGTAGCGGACGTACTCCGGCTCGGTCGGCAGCTTGACGGCGACCCGCTCGTTCTCCCAGACGTGGTGCCGGGCTTGCCACACCTCGCCAAATGTCCCCGCGCCGAGACACTGCTCAAGCACGTACTCGCTCACGCGGGCGCCGGATTGGTAGTGCGTCGTCATGGCACTCAGCCCTCAATACCAGCCGTCTGCCTTCCGCTCTCCGCCGGACCGTCGCGTCGGGCCTCCATGCCGGCCGGCAGACCACAGGCCGCAACCGGGGCTTCGGCGCCCGGACCCGCCGGCTAACCCTATCCACCCGCCTGCTCGGCCAAGTACTCCGTGACCAGATAATTGTACGTTCCGGCCACACCCAGCGCCGCAAGCGCGGCCAGCCATGCTCCGCCGCTGCCCGGCAATCCGCGCATCAGATACAGCCCGACCACGGCGTCCATCAGCACGAACCCGGCGATGGCCGCCACCCCCGCCCAGTTTGACCCGACCTCCAGCAACCGGCGCACGAAAAAGCGCGCCGTCCACGGCAACGCCCCCGCGAACACCAGCCACGCCACCGTGCGCCAGATGCCACCCCAGATGGCCTGCCGAGTGGCCGGCTCCATGCGGTACACAGTCACGCCCAACAACACGAGCAGCGCGAAGCCCACTCCGGTGAGGAGCTTCTCGCTCACGCGCCCCAACATGCCGCCGCCGGTCTCCATTGCTGTTAAGTGTAAACCATCCAACGAGTAGCGCGAATTACAATACGGCCACATTTCCGGAACGCCCGCCGGCCGGCGCGGCCCACCTCTGCTCGCCGCGGCGACGCCGCACTCCAGCGCGCGGCACGGTTCCCAGTCGGTCGATTCTGGTCGGGTTCCGCGCTGCCGGGAGGGAATTCGTGCCCCGGCGCGGTACATTTCCTGTAGCCAGGGGCGGTGTAGCCCGGCCCGGCTGGGTCGCCGTGCCCCGCCACGCGGTCCCTGACGCCGGGGAGACCGGCCATGAAGCGTCTGTTTACCGGAACCGCACTGGAAGTGGAAGCCGCCGCTAGTCTGCTGCGCCAAGAGGGCATCGTCGCGCGAATTCTGAATCAGGCCGTCGCGGGGGCCCTCGGGGATATTCCGGCCCAGCACACGCTGCCGCAACTGTGGATCGAGCGCGACGAGGATGAGCCGACGGCCCGAGCCGTTGTCGAGCGGCTCTTGGCCGAGCAGCAAGGGGCCGCACGTGCGCGACCGGCGTGGCGTTGCCCGGTTTGCGGCGAGTTGATCGAGGGGCAGTTCACGGAGTGCTGGAACTGCACCATCGATCATGAGGCGCCGCTTGACCCCGATGCCAAGTGCGACGAATGCGGCTATCCACTGCGCGGCCTGCCCGACCGGCGTTGCCCCGAGTGCGGCGCGGATTTCTAGCCGCGCGCCGCCTCCGCCGCGGAGGTCCCGCCTTGACGCCCGCACTCTTCGGACCTAAAAACGTGCTATGCCCAAGGCACAATCCATCGAACTCGTCGTCATAACCCCGGAACGGCAGGTGCTGGCCGAAGCGGCGGACGAAGTCGTCATCCCCGCGCATGACGGTGAGCTGGGGGTTCTGAACCTGCGCTCCCCGCTGATGTGCGAGCTGGGCATCGGCCAACTGCGCTACCTGCGGGACGGCCAGACCAACCGGCTGTTCATCGATGGCGGGTTCGCTCAGGTGCTGGAGAACCGCGTTACGGTGCTCACCGGAAACGCGCTGCTGGCCAGTGCCGTGACGGCCGACGTCGTCGCCAGTGCTGAGCGTGCTGTCGCGCAGCACACGGGGTACGAGCCGGACACCTGTGCCGCGCGCGCGCGCGCCCAACAGCGTTTGAGCGCGCTGCGCAGAATCCGCGCCAACGCCTGACCCACCGCCCAGCCGCAACCCCCCCCGCCCGACGGGCTGCTTTCTGAGACATTGCCCGCACTGGCTGCCACCCGGCAGCGTGGTGCTCCCCTGCTACCGTCCGGCCACACCCCGTGTTCATGGTCAAGACTACACACGACGATGTAGTGTTACGGGAAATGCCGGAGGCGACATGTCCGGCTACGGCCATCGGACGCGGTCGGGTGGCACCGTGACTCCTATGATGACGAGGTGAAGGCGAATGAGCATCTCGCTCCAGCGTATGCGTGTGTCGCGTCGTATCCTCCTGATTTGCGCGGTGTTCTGTGTGCCGATCGCCGTGACCTTCTTCTTCCTGCTCCGCAAGGTCGGCGCCGACGTCGCCTTCGCACGTCACGAGACGTACGGCAACCAGTACCAGCGGCCGCTGGAGACGCTGCTGCATTACCTGCCCGAGCATGGCCTTTTGGCCTGCGGCGCACTCGGCGGACGGCAGGAATGGCGCGACCAGGTGCGCGCCCCACAAACCGAAATCGACCGCGCCCTCGTTGAACTCGACGCCGTGCAGGCCGAACTCGGGGACAAGCTGCAATTCACCCCGGAAGGCCTGGCCAAACGTGGCCGGTCCGAGGCCTGTGTCAGTAAGGTGAAGGCCGGTTGGCAGGAACTCAAGAATGACTGGTCGTCCCTCACGGCCGAGCAGTGCGCCGTCCGGCACGCCCAACTCGTGACCGACGTGCGCACCATGATTACGCACGCGGGCGACACCTCGAACCTCATTCTCGATCCAGACCTCGACAGCTACTACCTGATGGACGTGACCCTGCTGGCCCTCCCGCAGACGCAGGACCGCATCGCCAACATCCTTGCAGGCGGCTACGCCATGCTGTCCGGCGGCCAGGGCCTCACGCCAGCGCAGAAGACCCAGCTCGCCGTGTGGGCCGCGCAGCTCAAAGAAGCCGACCTCGAGCGCACCGTCGCCGACCTGCAGACGACGTTCAACGAGGACGCGAACTTCTACGGCGCCAGCCCGACGCTCGTGGCACGGATCGAGCCTGTGCGCGACCGCTACGCGAAGGCCACTCAGGCTCTCGTGGACTTGCTCACCACGCAGGCTGCGCCGGAGGCGGCCCCGGCGACGCCCGAGGATTTCCGGCGCGTGTGCCTCACCGCCCGCAACGAGAGCTTCCAGCTCTGGGACGTCGCCGTCGGCGAGCTCGACACGCTGCTGGGCATCCGTATCGGCCGCATCTCCCGCACCATGCTCTGGCCGGTGATTGTGACCGGCGCGACGCTGCTGGTTTCCATCGGTCTCGTCGTGGTCGTGGTGCGCGGCCTTAACCGCCAGCTCCATACCGTCGCCGACCAGCTTCAGCACAGCACCGGTGAAGTGGCCTCGGTCGCGGCGCAGATTGCCCAGACCGGTCAGTCACTGGCCACGCGCGGCAACCAGCAGGCCGAGGCCGTCACGGAGACATCGCGGTCGCTGGAGGGTGTGTCCTCGACAACCCGCACGAACGCCGCCCATGCCGAGCAGGCGCATACGCTGATGACCGACGCCACGCGTCTGGTCGAGCGCGGGCAAGAGGCGATGGCACGGCTGGCCGCGACCATCGACGAGATTCAGAAGTCCGCCGACGCGACGGCCAAGATCGTCAAGGCCATCGACGAGATTGCATTTCAGACCAACTTGCTGGCGCTGAACGCCGCGGTTGAAGCGGCCCGGGCGGGGGATGCCGGCAAGGGCTTTGCCGTCGTCGCCACCGAAGTCCGGCAACTCGCCCAGCGCGCCGGGGATGCCGCGCGCGACACGGCCGGCCTCATCGAGGGCTCGGTCCAGAATGCCCGCCGCGGTGTGGCGGTGGCCGGTGAGACGGCCGAGGCATTCACGGCCATCACGCAGGCTGCGCGCCGGACCGGCGAGCTGATCGGCGAGATCGCGTCGGCCAGCACGTCGCAGGCTCAGCAGATCGAGCAAGTTACAGTCGCGGTGAACCAGATCGACGATGCCACGCAGCAGAATGCCGCCGCGGCCGAAGAATCGGCTTCGACCGCCACCGAACTACACGCGCATGTGGAAGGGCTGCGCGCCATGGTGTCCGAGCTGGTCAGCCTGGTCCGCGCCGCGCGTGCGGACGGGACGACCCCCGCCGCCGAGGCGACCTGCGCCACGAGATCGGCCCGCACGGTTCAGTAGCCCGCGCAAGACGTAGCGTCAGGCCTCCGTGCCTAACGCAGCATCGGCCGGTGAAAGACGTGGCGTCGGCCTCCGCGGCCGACACTCGAGGCAGCAGAGTCCGACTCGTGTCGCATCGGCCATGCGGCCGCATCGCTCGGTTCGCACGATCGTGTCCCCTACGGAGGGCGTGGGGAAATGGCGCCGGACGGAGACGCCGCCTCCCCCGATTAGCCGCCCGAATGGCTTGCCGAGGCGGGGGGGCTCTATTATCCTTAACGGGTTGCCCCCGGCGTCCTAGACCGGGTCCGGATGCCGACCGGTTGGCGCCCCCAACGGGTCGGCCGCGAATCCGAGCTCTATGGGGCAACGCGACTTGGAGAGGTGACCGAGTGGCTGAAGGTAACGGTTTGCTAAACCGTCGTACG
>CAZGAQ010000052.1:0-26219 GCA_964523405.1 uncultured Planctomycetales bacterium | reverse complement strand
GCGACGCCCCTTTCCCACTTCCCCACTTTCCCACCTTCTCACTCCTGGCAAGAGCCAACGCGGCTCGCCGGACGATGGTCCGCACGAGCCGCGAGAAGAACTAGGGACAGCCACCAATTTCCGTGCTCCATTCGCCCGCTCGCGACGCCGCGCGTGGGCCAACGCCAGCATACCCGGCGCCCGCCGACCCGCAAAGGCCGCCCGCGCCGCTCCGCACACCCGCACCCGCCATCCGCCGTCCCACGCCTTCGCCCGTTATTCCGAAAAAGAGTCGCGCCCGTCATTCCGAGGGCGCCCAGCGACCGAGGAATCCGCCTCCACCCACAGCATCCCTCCGGCCAAGCGCCGAAGGCCGACGGCTCTTCTTTCGTCATTCGCTCTTCACCATTCGGAATTCGCTATTCTCCGCTCTTCCCCGCCCCAACCCGCTCCTCCCCCCACAAAACCCGCCACTCCAGCGCTCCGCCCTCCCCCCACGCCCCAACGCGCGCCATCCTTCCCCTATGGCGACGCACACTCCATCGACGTCGGCGCCCCGCCACCTGTCCCCTGTCACTTGTCACTTCAGACTTGTCCCCTGCCCCCTGCCCCGCGGCCCCGACAGCCCGCCCCGCCTCTTCAACTCGCTCCTCGCTACTCGCCACTCCGCCTCTGCCGATCCCCGTTCCCAGTTCCCCGTTCCCTCTCTTCTCAACTCGCTGCTCGCTACTCGAAACTCGCTACTGCCCCTCTGCCGTGCTCCGTTCCCTCGACTCGCCCTCCTGTCCCCTGCCCCCTGCCCCTCGGCCCCGCCGCCGCCGGCTCCGCTCCCGTTGTCACCTTGTTACTTGCTCACCTGTCACCTCGCCGCCGCAACGTCCCGATATCCAAGGTGCTCACTTAGGACGCGCGCAAAACAACATCTTGATCACCTTCGGCCAGCGCGCTCCGAACCGCGCACGGAGGACCTTGATCCCTCGATCCCTCGATCCCTCGATTCCTAGGTCCCTTGACCCTTTCCCTACATCAGCGCCTCGGGATTCAGCGCCGCCAGCTCTTCCGTTACAAATCGCCCGTCCTTGCGCACGAGCTGCCCGTCGAAGTACATCTCCCCGCCGCCGTACTCCGGCGTCTGGATCATCACCATGTCCCAGTGGATCTCGCTCTTGTTTCCGTTGGGCGCTTCGTCGTACGCGTTGCCGGGCGTCAGGTGCACGCTCCCCGCGATTTTCTCGTCGAACAGCGTGTCCTTCATCGGCTTGGTCACATACGGGTTCACCCCGATGGCGAACTCGCCCACGTAGCGCGCCCCGGCGTCCGTGTCGAGCACCTCGTTCAGCTTGGTCGTGTTCGAGCTGGTCGCTTCCACCGCCTTGCCGTACTTGAACACCAGCCGGATGTTCTCGTGCGTCTCCCCGCGATACAGCGTCGGCGTGTTGTAGTGCATCACGCCGTTCAGGCTCTCGCGCACCGGCGCCGTGAAGACCTCGCCGTCCGGAATGTTCAGCTTCCCGTCGCACGGAATCGCCGGCATGCCCTTGATCGAGAACGTCAGGTCCGTGTCCCGCGGCCCCTTCAGCCGCACCACGTCCGTCGCCTCCATCCGCCGCTTCAGCGCCTGCATCGCCACCCCCATCTTGCGGTAGTCCATCGTGCACACGTCGAAGTAGAACTTCTCAAAGCTCTCGCTCGACATCTGCGCGAGCTGGGCCATGCTCGGGTGCGGCCAGCGCAGCACAACCCAGCGCGTCTTCGGCACGCGCACCTCGCTGTGCACCCGCTTCCACACCGTCCCCTCATAGATCTTCTGCTGCGGCCCCGGCACGTCCGACAGCTCCGAGATGTTCCAGTTCCCACGCGCCCCGATGTAGCACTGCACGCTCTCCATCTGCCGCCGCTCGATGTCCGCAATCAGGTCCCACTGCTCCTGCGCCCCGTGCAGCATCAGTGCCCGATTCACCCGGTTGCTCTTGAGCAGCACCAGCGGGTGCGCTCCTGCCGCGCGCGTCAGCCGCACGCACTCCGTCGTGAACTCGACCGGCACATCAATCGCCTCGATCAGGAGCTTCTCTCCCGGTTTGACGGCGCAGGAATAGTTGACGAGCGTAGCGGCCAGCTTGGTGACACGCGGATCCAGCATGTTTACTCCTTGGCTTTACCGAGGTGCAGCGACGCTACCCGGCGGTGAGACCCCATTATGCCGTCCCCCGCGCGGCGCCGCTACCCGTCGGCGTGCCGCGTTCCGGTCGCGAAACACGCCGCCGCGCTTGCCGCCCCCGCCGCCGCCCCGGATACTGACGGGTGATGGCCAGGAGCGATATGCCCGTGCACCGCGTGGACTCCCTGGAACTCGCCCGGCGCATTCGTGCCCATGCTTTGTGCATGGTGCACCATGCGGATGCCTCGCACATCGGCTCCTGCCTCTCCATCGCCGACATCCTGGCCGTTCTCTATCGCGGCGTCCTGCGCGTGGACCCGGCGCGACCCCAATGGCCCGACCGCGACCGCTGCATCCTCAGCAAGGGCCACGCCGCCGCCGCGCTGTACGCGGTCCTGGCAGAAGCCGGATTCCTGCCGCGTACCTGGCTGGACACCTACTGTGACGATGGCAGCGCGCTCGCAGGCCATTGCACGGCCCACGGCGTCCCCGGCGTCGACTTCTCCACCGGTGCGCTCGGCCACGGTCTGGCGCTTGGTTGCGGCGTCGCTCTCGCCGCCCAGCGCGACGCCCGCCCGTATCGCGCCTTCGTCCTGCTTAGCGACGGGGAGTGTGACGAGGGCTCGACCTGGGAAGCCGCCCTCTTTGCCCCGCACCACCGCCTGGATCAGTTGGTGGCCATCATCGACTACAACAAGATCCAGAGCTTTGGCGCTGTGCGCGACGTCCTCGACCTGGAGCCGTTGGCCGACAAGTGGCGGGCTTTCGGGTGGAGCGTCCGCGAAGTCGACGGCCACAACCACGCCCAACTCGACACCGCGTTGCAGGCGGTACCGTTCGAGCCGCGGCGCCCATCATGCCTGATCGCCCACACCATCAAGGGTAAGGGCGTGAGCTACATGGAAGGCCAACTTGCCTGGCACTACCGTTCTCCCAACGCCGAGCAACTCGCCGCGGCCCTCGCGGAACTCGGTCGGTCGGCCACACCCCCCGCGGAGGGCCGCCCATGAGAACCGCCTTCCTCAACGCCCTGTGTGACCTCGCGGCCGCAGACGAGCGTATCTGGCTCGTGACGGGTGACTTGGGGTTCTCCGTGCTGGAGACGTACCGCGATCGTTTCCCGCAGCGCTTCCTCAACGTCGGTGTCGCCGAGCAGAACCTGACGGGCATTGCGGCGGGGCTGGCGAGCTGCGGCAAGATCGTGTTCACGTACTCGATCGCGAACTTTCCCACGCTGCGCTGCCTGGAGCAGATCCGCAACGACGTCTGCTACAACGAGCTGCCCGTCAAGATCGTCTCCGTCGGCGGCGGTTTCGCGTACGGGCCGCAAGGCTACACCCATCACGGCCTGGAAGACCTGGCCGTTCTCCGTACGCTGCCGGGTATGACGGTCGTCGCGCCCGGCGACCCCGTCGAAACCGCGCTGGCTACGCAGGCCATCGCTGCGCAGCCGGGGCCCTGTTATCTCCGGCTGGGAAAGGCCCGCGAGCCGGTTGTGCACCCGTCCGCGCCGCGCGCTTTCGCGCTCGGCAAGGCCGTGGAGGTCCGACCCGGCCGCGATGTGACGCTCGTTACGACCGGTGGCATTCTGGCGTACACCGTCGCCGTTGCCGAACAGCTCACCTCCGCCGGCATCCAGGCCCGTGTCCTGAGCATGCACACGCTCAAGCCGCTGGACGAAGCGGCCATCCTCGCCGCCGCCTGCGAAACCGCCGGCATCATCGCGGTCGAGGAACACAGCGTCGTTGGCGGGCTCGGTTCGGCCGTTGCCGAGGTCCTTGCTGGTACCACCGCCGCGCCGCGCGTGCCGTTCCGTCGCTTCGGCGCACCGGACCGCCTGCTGCACGCGGTGGGCAGCCAGGCCCACCTGCGTAGTCTGTGCGGGGACTTGGCGGCGCTGGTGCGAGACTTGGTTGCCCGGCGGTAAGATGCCCGGTACAGGAGCGCAGCCGGCGCCTGCGCCTGGCCGCCCTGGCTTCTAACGAGAATTCGGTATGTCCACGCGCCGTAAGCTCATCAGCATTGTGACACCCGTGTGGAACGAAGAAGTGAACGTGCGCGAGTGCTACGAGGCGGTGCGTCGGCTGTTCGCGACGGACCTGGCCGCGTACGACTACGAGCACGTCTTTGCGGACAACGCGTCCACCGACCAGACCGTTCCGATGCTGCGGCAACTCGCCGGTGCCGACCCGCATGTGAAGGTTATTCTCAACGCCCGCAACTTCGGGCCCTCGCGCTCGGTCTTCAACGCCCTGCTGGCCACCACGGGTGACGCGGTCGTGCCGCTGTTGCCCGCCGATCTGCAAGACCCGCCAGAGGTCATCCTCGAGTTCGTGCGGCAGTGGGAAACGGGTCACGAAGTGGTCTACGGCATTCGCGCCAACCGTGAGGAAGGCTTCCTCATGCGCAACGTCCGCCGCGCGTACTACCGCGCGGTCACGCGCTTTGCCGACCTGTACATCCCGCCGGATGTCGGTGAATTTCAGCTCATCGATCGCGTCGTCGTCGAGGCCCTGCGGCGCTGCGATGACTACTACCCGTACGTCCGCGGCCTGATTGCCAGCTGCGGTTTCCGCGCCACGGGTGTGCCTTTCACGTGGAAAGCACGGCAGCGCGGATTCTCGAAGAATCGCCTCTACCACCTGGTGGATCAGGGGCTCAACGGGCTGATCTCGTTTACGAACATCCCGATGCGATTGTGCCTGCTGATCGGGCTGGTCGTGTCCGTCCTCAGCCTCCTCTATGCCTTCCTCAACCTGATCGTGAATCTGCTCTATTTCCGCAAGTTCTCGCCGCCCGGTATCGCGACGCTGATTGTGGCGATCTTCTTCTTCTCCGGCGTACAGCTCTTCTTCTTCGGCGTGTTGGGGGAGTATATCAGCGCCATCCACTTCCAGGTCCGCAAACGTCCGCTGGTAGTGGAGCGGGAGCGCATCAACTTCGCACCGGTGCCGCCGCCCGCACATATCGGACCGCCGCGGGCCGAATGAGCCGCCGCCCAGAATTCCGCTCCGCGACCCACCGATGATTGGAATTGACTCGACCCGGTCGACGGTTACTATCCTGTAGCAGCCGGTCGGTCCGGCGCCCTTGCTTCGTTGGTTGTGGACGATGCAGCGCATTCCTTCCATCACGCGACAGGCCTGTGCGGCTCTGGCCGTCCTGGCGCTGGCTCTGCCGGCCCGGGCGCTACCGTGGTGCCGTTGCGGAATGGAAGCCACGCCGATGGGCAAGGCCGCCCCCCCCAAGGCCGAGGGTTGCTGCTGCAAGGCGAAGGCACATTCCGGTACCCCGAGCCCGACCCATGCGGGCAGTGCGGACCCGGATGCGCGCACCGGCTCCCCCCGATCCTGCCCCAACAATTGCACTTCGCCGTGCAGCCTGGGCAAGCCGACCTGCGAGGTCTCTTCTCACGCTGTCGTCGACCTCTTCGAGGTCCGGCCCGTCGGCGTGACCGCTGTCCTGATGGCACAGCGGCCCTGCCCACCTACGCTCGACGGCCTCCTGCGTCCGCCGCGCGCCTAGTTCCCGGCACCACCTCACCCCCACAGGATCACTGCGCGCACGAATCGGCGCAGGACTCCCGGTCGCGGCGCGCCGCCGCGCCCGGCATGTCCAGCGCAGGCCAACTTCAGCCTGGAGCGGATGCCATGACGCAGGCTCGTACCGACATTTCCCTGCTCGCCGGCGGCAGCACCCCGCCGCCTGACAACGGTAGCCCCTCACCCCCCGCGCGTGGCGTCGTTGTGCCGATGCCGCGCCGCCGCTGGAGGACTCGTGTCCTGCTACCCGGCATGATCTTCGCCGCCGTCGGTCTCACGCTGCTGCTGGCAGCCGGCGACGCCCTCTGGCCGGCCACACCGGTGCATGTGGTACCGGTTGTCGTGAAGGCTGGCGTGCAGACCGCCGGCAAGATCATCGTGCAGGCCCCCGGGTGGGTCGAGGCCGACCCCTTTCCGGTAGCCGTGACCGCCCTCGCCGACGGCATCGTCGCCGATGTGCCCGTGCTCGAGGGCCAACATGTCGAGGCCAATGAAGTCGTGGCCCGGCTCATTCCCACCGACGCGCAGCTCGCGCTCGCCAAGGCGGAGGCGACGCTGGCCGAAGCCAAAGCCGGGTTGTTCGCAGCCGAGGCCGACCTCAAGGCCGCGCAGCGCGACTGGGATACACCGATCGAGCTGACGCGACAGTTGAGCACCGCCGAGGCGGAACTCGCCGAGAAGCAGGCCGAGCTGGCGCGCTGGCCGGCCGAACTCGCGGCGGACGAGGCGCTGGCCCAGTTCAAGGAAGCGGAATATCTGCGGGTCAAACCGCTGTACGAGTCGGGCACGGCCAGCAACATCGAATACGTGCGCGTGCAGAAGGAGTACGAGAACCAAAAGGCCATTGCCGAGGCGACGCGCGGTCGTCAACCCATCATCGCCGCGCAGATCACGGCCCTGCAGGCCGAGGTCAAGGCAGCCCGCGAGCAGCTGGAACTACGTATTAACCTGACGAAGATGCTGGAAAACGGCCAGGCCGCCGTCGCGAAAATGACCGCCGGCGTTGCCGCAGCCCAGGCCGCGCGGGACGAGGCCCAGTTGCGTCTGGAGCGAATGGACATCCGCGCGCCGGTCGCCGGGGTGGTCATGAACCGCCTGGTCGCGCCCGGCTCCAAGCTCATGCTCAACAGCAACGAAATGCAGTCGGCGCAGGTGCTGCGATTGTATGACCCCGCCCGCCTGCAGGTGCGCGTGGACATCCCGCTGGCAGAGGCGGCCAAGGTCGGCGTCGGTCAGCAGGCGGAGGTCGTGGTCGACGTGCTTCCCGAGCGAACGTTCAAGGGCCACGTCACGCGCATCGTCAATGAGGCCGACATCCAGAAGAACACGTTGCAGGTCAAGGTCGCGATTGAGGAACCCGACGCGGCGATCAAGCCGGAAATGCTCGCCCGCGCCCGCTTCTTCGCGAACGCGGATGCCGGGTCGACGGGGCAGGCGCAGCGGCTCCTGCTGCCGGAGTCCGTGGTCATGCGGCACGCCGGCGGCCACACGATGGTCTGGGTCGCGGACCAGGCCCGGCAGATCGCCGTCCCGCGGACGATCACGATCGCCGGTACGGCAACGGATGGCTGGGTCCAGGTCGACACAGGCATACAACCCGGTGATCGCGTGATCGCCGACGCACCGAACAGCCTCCGTGACGGCAGCCGCATCCGCGTTCTGGGGGAGGTCGCGGGCGACGCCGCACCCACCGCGCAAGGAGCCAGCCATGGCGCTCATCGAATGCCGTAACCTGACGCGTTCGTACAAGAAAGGCGACATCACCATTACGCCGCTGGCGGACCTGCACCTCGACGTGGAGGAGGGTGACTTCCTCGCGCTCATGGGTCCCTCCGGCAGCGGCAAGACCACGCTCCTGAATCTGATTGCGGGGATCGACCGACCCACGGGCGGCACGCTGACCATCGGCGGGCGCGACATTACGCAGCTTGGGCGGACGGCCCTGGCCACGTGGCGCAGTACCTACATTGGCTACATCTTTCAGCTCTACAACCTCGTGCCAACGCTGACCGCGTACGAGAATGTCGAGCTACCGCTGCTGCTGCACAAGCTGTCGAGGCGGGAGCGGCACGACAAGGTCGCCCTGGCGCTGGAACTGGTGCAGCTCGCTGACCGGCATGATCACTATCCGCGCCAGCTTTCCGGCGGGCAGGAACAGCGGGTGGCCATTGCCCGCGCCATCGTGACCAACCCGAAGATCATCGTCGCCGACGAACCCACCGGCGACCTCGATTCCCACGCGGCCGGCACGATCATGGCTCTCCTGGTGCGGCTCAACCGCGAGCTTGGCAAGACCCTGCTCATGGTGACGCACGACGCCCGGTGTGCCCAATACGCCCGCCAGACGCTGCACCTGGAAAAAGGCGCCCTCGTTGAAACCCCACACGCGACGGCCGCCGCCTGACAGCGCATCCGCGGCCTGGAGAGATAAGTCATGTTAGCGCCCAAGTTCATCCCGCTCGTCTACAAGCAAGTACTACGGCACCGCGCGCGCAGCATCCTCACCATGTGCGGCGTCGCCGTCGCGATGTTCCTGTTCACCGCGGTGCAGTCCATGCAGGCGGGTGTGGAGGCCGCTACGGTCACCAGCGCCACCGACACGACGCTGGTCGTGTACCGCAAGGACCGCTATTGCCCCTTCGCCAGCCGCATGCCGCAGTCATACAGCGAGCAGATCCAGCGCATCCCCGGCGTCGACAGTGTGGTGCCGATCAAGATCGTGGTCAACAACTGCCGCACGAGCCTGGATGTCGTGACCTTCCGCGGCGTGCCGGCCGAGGCGTTCGTCGCGGGCTATGGTCCGAAGCTCACGCTGTTGTCCGGCGCGCTTGCGGATTGGGAGAAACGGAGCGACGCCGTGCTCGTCGGTGAGACGCTCGCGCAGCGCCGCGGGCTCAAGGTCGGGGACCGTTTCGAGGCCGCCGGGATCGCCGTCTATGTGGCCGGCATTGTCCGTTCCGACGAGCCGCAGGATGAGAATGTCGGCTATACGCATCTGGACTTCCTGCAGTTCGCGACGGGCAGTCGTGCCGGCGGCATCGTCACGCAGTTCAACGTGAAAGTGAAGGATCCAAGTCAGCTCGCGCCGGTGGCCGCCGCGATCGACGAGCTGTTCGCCAACGACCAGGACCCGACGAAGACGAGTCCGGAGAAGGCCTTCGTCGCCCGGGCCGCCACGGACGTCATTGAGATCGTCGGCTTCATGAAGTGGCTCGGCTGGGGCTGTCTGCTGGCCGTCCTCGCGCTGGTCGGCAACGCGATCATCCTCTCCGTGCAGGACCGTATCCGTGAACACGCCGTACTGCAAACGCTGGGCTTCCGCGGCAACCTGATCGCTCGGTTGATCGTAACCGAGGGGCTGATGTTGAGTGTCGCGGGCGGATTGGTGGGCTCGGCGCTCGCAGTGTGGATTCTGAAGCACGGAGCGTTCGCGCTGTCCGTGGACGCGCTCAGTATCCCGGTGCAGAGCAGTCTGTCGGTCTTCGCCTGGGGCCTGGCGATCTCCACGGCCCTGGGGGTACTCGCGGGACTGGTTCCCGCGTGGCAGGCTGCGCGGCGCGAGATTGTGACGTGTTTCCGGGCCGCGTAGGGCGGCTCGCGCCGGTCAGGAGCATACCGTGAAGTTGCTACCCTTCGAATACGCGGTGCGCAACCTGGGGCGGGCGCCGCTGCGCCTGTTCGCCAGCGTCGGCGGCGCCGCGCTCGTCGTCGCGTTGGTCATGGCGGCTGGCGGGTTTGTGCGCGGCATGGAGCGCAGCCTGTCGGTCAGCGGGTCGCCGCAGAACGTCATTCTGCTCGGTGCCGGCAGCGAGGAGAGCGTGGAGCGCAGCCAGATCGGGCTCAACGTGGCGAGCCTCGTGGCGGCCAGCGTCCCGGGTATTCGCACGCGGCTGGGCGTGCCGTACGTGTCGCCGGAGGTGCACATGGCGATGCTCGTGCGCACCGACCGCGACGCGCAGCAGGAATACAATGGCGTGTTTCGCGGCGTGACGACGACGGCGTACCTGGTGCATCCGCAGGTGCGCATGGTGGCGGGACGGACGCCGCAGGCCGGGCAGTACGAGCTCATGGTCGGCAACCTGACCGCGACGCGGCTCGGCGTCGCGAGCGAGGTCGTGGCCGTGGGGCGGACGCTGTGGTTCGACAACCACGCCTGGACGATCACGGGACGGTTCGAGGCGCCCAGCACGGTGATGGACGCCGAGATCTGGGTGCCGCTGGCGGATCTGCAGATCGCGACGCGGCGCGAGTCGACGCTGTCGTGCGTGGTGCTGACGCTGGGCAGCGCGGAGTACGAGGACGTGGCGGCGTTCGCGGCGCAGCGGCTGGATCTGGAGCTGCGGGCGGTGCGTGAATCGGACTACTATGCCAGCCTCCTCAAGTTCTACCGCCCGGTACGCGGCATGGTGTGGGCCACGGCCTTACTTATCGCGCTGGGCGGCCTGTTCGGCGGGCTGAACACGATGTACGCGGCGTTCGCGGCGCGGGTGCGCGAGCTCGGTGCGCTGCAGACACTGGGGTTCTCGCGCGCGGCGATCGTCGTGAGCTTTCTGCAGGAGTCGCTCCTGGCGACGGCAGCGGGCGGACTCGTCGCGGCGCTCGTGTGCGTGGTCACGCTGAACGGCGTGGCGGTGAAGTTCTCGATGGGCGCGTTCGCGCTGATCGTGGATGCGCCAGTGCTGATCGGTGGCCTGATGGCCGGCGCGGCGCTGGCGGTCATTGGGATCGTGCCGCCGCTATGGCGGTGCCTGCGACTGCCGATTGTGGAGGCGTTGCGAACAGCGTGAGGCAATCCGCGGGGCTTGGCGCCCCGGTGTAGGACTGTAACAACAAGAGGAAGACAACGATGACGCGTCTGGTGACTGGCGGGATGATCGTGGCGACAACGGTTCTCGTGCTGCTGAGCGGGTGCGAGCGGGCGGCGGACAACCGTCCGCCGACGACGGGCGGGACGACGACGGCACCGGCTGCTGCGGTTCCCATTGCGGCGGGCATTCCCGACCACGTGTGGTTGGCGACGGCGCCCGCGGGTGCCAAGACCGTGGCGGAGGTGAAGAAGACGGCCGCCGAGGGAGCGGACGTGGTGGTGTTTGGGCGGATCGGCGGCGGGAAGGCACCGTTCGTGGAAGGGCGAGCGCTGTTCATGCTTGCGGATCGCAGCCTGGCGTCGTGTGTCGAGAAGCACGGTCCGGGCTGCACGACGCCGTGGGACTACTGCTGTGAGCCGAAGGAACAGGTTCGGGCAGGGACGACGACAATCCAGGTCGTGGGGGCGGACGGCAAGCCCCTGAAGACGGGCCTTGAGGGCGTGCACGGGCTCAAGCCGCTCACCGAAGTCGTGATTGCGGGCAAGGTGGCGACGGCCGGGGAGAACGTGGTCATCAACGCGACGGGCATCTACGTAAAGACCCAGTGAATCCGGGCGCCCGGGGCGCGACACCGCGACCCGGACCTCCCGGGGCAGCGCGCGTGCGGATGGCCGACAGCGGGCGAGCAGCCAGAATCCGAGGCTACCTGCCGCCCAGGTACAGGGTCTGGAAGAGCGCGAAATCGGTCGTGTCGGCGTCACCATCGCCGTCGAGGTCGGCCCGGGCGAACAGAAGCGGGTCGACGCCCGGCGGCGCCGTGTAGACTTCCGGCCCGGCCAGGCAGACAGTCAGGGCCAGGAAGTCTCCCCAGTCCACGAGTCCGTCACCGTTGATGTCACCGGGCGGCAGCGCGCTGGGCAACTCGGCCGCGTCCAGCCAGGTCCCGAGCCAGGCGCCAGGCATACCGCCAAGGTCCTCAAAGTAGTCGGTGATCATGACGACGCCCCAAGCTCCGTCCGGCACGGTCAGGTAGTCGAAGGTGAGGCTCGCGGCCGGCAGGAGCAGCACGAGGCCCGGATCAATGGGTGTGGCGGTAGCGGCCAGCGGCATGCCCAGCAGCAGATCATCCAGGACGATCGGAGTCATGCTGAAGTTGATGCGGCGCGTGATCCACAGTGGCACAACCCCCTCGTTGGTGAGGCGATTGCGCACGGGTGCGGCCATGCGGGTTCCGCCGGTCAACGTACGCCAGGTCCCGGCGTTTACCGGTACTGTCGCGATGACTTCGTTGTTCTGCGTCCACTGGAAGCTGTAGGAGAGCGGGGTCAGGCCGCCGGCAATCCGGAACCCGAAGTGACCTTTCGTGCCAGGGTTGACCTGGCCGGGTCCGGGGCCCCACTTCACCACGGTCCCGTTGGGGGCCGGTTCCGTGTGGCCATTGGGGAAGGGGCAGGATTCGCCGTTGTAGATCCCGCTGATGCTTTGCGACAGGACGCCGCCGAGCGTGACCATGAAGTCGTTGGCAATCATGCCGCTTCGGTTCCACACGTCGAAGTTGCTGAGCGTGCCCGTGATCGACGGGTACTTCCAGACGTCATCGAGCAGGATGCCGATGTCGGTCTCGCTGGGGCCGCGCCGCGCGCCGCGCGGCACGTTCGGCTCCATCATGTCGCCGGGGTGCGCATTGGGGTCCATGTGCGTGCCCCGGCTGCGCGGCGTCAACGTACCGCGCGGCGTGCCGCCGGGCTCGCCGCCGGTATAGCGCCGTGGGCCGTTCGGGTCGGGGGGAATGTTGGGATCGTTCGGGTCCGCCATGGCGGTTACGTTGCGAGCGAAGCGCGGATTATTGACGGTGAAGCCCAGCGCGTGCGCGAGCTCATGATTAACCACGGTCCAGAGGTCGAACTGGTTGGCCGGCACGTTAGGGTCCAGGCCCGTGTACCACGGCACAACCGGGTTGTTGTTGAGGGTGATGGTGGCGCCGGTCGGTCGGCCGTCGGCATCGTGGGTGAAGCCGGTGGTCTCACCCAACGTCAGGTCCTCGGCGCCGCGCAGGCCAAGCTGGCCGCGGACCGGTTCGATGTCAGGTGTGGTGAACAGGTACTTCGTACCAAGGTTCCCGTTGGCGAAGGCGACGGTGACGACGTGCTCCGGCAGCTGGTGCGGGAGGCGTCCTTCCCAGAGCTGGATCTTGGCCTCGATGACCGCCTTCTGGTCGGGGGTGACGTTGGGGTTGTAGACAGGCTGAATGTCGACGGCCCAGGCGGTGAACACGCCGAGTCCGAGTGCCAGCAGAGCGAGCGGGTACCCAGACCTGAGGCGACCACGATGCGGCTTGGAAGACGTGGACATGCGTTGTCTCCTGCGCTGCGGGCCGGCTGGCGTGGACGAAGATGATGCCGGCCGCGAAACACCCCAATACATTGTACCGCACACGGTTTCGGCCGACGTCGCCTGGCTGGGGGACGGCGGAGGGGATTGGGGCGGGGAAGGGCGGAGAATAGCGGATTCCGAATGGCGAATAACGAAAGGAGAGCCGTCGGCCTTCAGCCCTCGGCCGGAGGGATGCCGTGGGTGGAGGCGAATTCCTCGGTCGCTGGGCGCCCTCGGAATGACGAGGAGAGGGAGTTCGGCGTTCTGAGTTCTGGGTTTGGAGTTCGGAGTCTGGAGGCAGGTTCCTCGCTGCGCTCGGAATGGTACGGAAGGGCGCGCCGTGGGCGAGCGGCGTAGGCGAACGCGGCAGCCGGCGCAGTCTGCGCAGGCAGGAGCGGCACGCGATGCGGAATCCTGCGGTGCCACGTACGACGGCGCGACCCGCAGTTGCTCCGCCCCGCGCCGGTGGCTACATTCCGCTGCCGTCCAGGATCAGCATCGCCAACCGGAGATCGCTCATGCGCATGTCCGTCGCGTTGCGGCGCGCTGCTCTTCCAGCGTCCGTCTGGGCCACGCTGTGTCTGAGCCCGGCCCCACCGGCGCGGGGCGCTCCACCCACCTACTGCAACCCCGTGAACATCGACTACGGCTTCTGCCCGATTCCGAACTTCGCCGAAATGGGCCGCCACCGCGCCACGGCCGACCCGGTCATCGTCCTGTTCCGCGGCGACTACTACCTGTTCTCGACGAACCAGTGGGGCTACTGGTGGAGCCCGGACCTGCGCGCGTGGCATTTCGTGTCGCGGCGGTTTCTCCAGCCCCGGCACAAGACCTACGACGATCTGTGCGCCCCGGCCGCGTGGGTCATGGACGATGCGCTGTACCTGCTCGGCTCCAGCCACACGCGCGATTTCCCCGTCTGGGTGAGCCGAAACCCAAAGGTCGACGACTGGAGCGCGGCGATCGCGGAGTTCCCGCTGGATGCGTGGGACCCGGCGTTCTTCCTCGACGACGACGGGCGGCTGTACTTGTATCACGGCTCGAGCAATGACCAGCCGATCTGGGGCAGCGAGATCGATCGCAAGACGCTGCAGCCGATCGGTGAGCAGCGCGAACTGCTGCGGCCACACGCGGAACTGCACGGCTGGGAGCGTTTCGGCGAGCACAACGACAACACGTGGTTTGGGCCGTTTATCGAAGGGGCGTGGATGACAAAGCACGCCGGGCGGTACTACCTGCAATATGGCGCGCCGGGGACCGAGTTCAGCGGCTACGCCGACGGGGTGTACGTAGGCGACAAGCCTCTGGGGCCGTTCACGTACCAGGCGCACAATCCGTTTTCGTACAAGCCGGGGGGCTTTGCGCGCGGGGCCGGCCACGGGGCGACGTTCCAGGACAAGCACGGCAATTGGTGGCACACGGCCACCATCGCAATCGGCGTGCAGAACAATTTCGAGCGGCGCATCGGGTTGTGGCCGGCCGGGTTCGACCCGAACGGCGTGCTGCGGTGCGACACGGCCTACGGCGATTTTCCGCACTATCTGGCGGACGGGCCGCGTGACCCGCAGGTCGGCACGTTCACGGGCTGGATGCTGCTGAACTACGCGAAGCCGGTGCAGGCGTCGTCCACGCTGGGCGGGCTGGCGCCGAACTTCGCGGTGGATGAGGACATCAAGACCTGGTGGAGCGCGCAGACGGACGCGGCGGGTGAGTGGCTGCAGAGCGACCTCGGGGCGACCGCCACGGTGCGGGCGATCCAGATCAACTACGCCGACCAGGATGCGACGGTGCTGGGCAAGGCCAGCGGGCTGTACCACGCGTACCGCGTGCGGGCCTCGCAGGACGGCGTGGAGTGGGCGGTGATCATCGACAAGAGCGCCAACCGGACCGACGTGCCGCACGACTACGTGGAGTTGCCGGAACCGGTGGAGGCACGTTACGTCAAGATCGAGAATGTGCACATGCCGACCGGTAAGTTCGCGCTCAGCGGGCTGCGTGTGTTCGGCCGGGGCCACGGCGCGCCGCCGGAGGCCGTCAAGCATTTCGAGGCGTGGCGCGGCCCGTCGGAGCGGCGCAACGCGTGGCTCAAGTGGCAGCGCTCCGCGGACGCCACGGGCTACGTGATTCGTGCCGGCGTTGCGCCGGACATGCTCTATACGAGCGTGATGGTGTTGGGGGCCAATGACTACTACTTCTGTGCGCTCGAACGCGATCGGCCACACTACTTCCAGATTGAGGCCTTCAACGAGAACGGGATCGGCCCACGGAGCGCGACGATCAAGAGTGAGTGAGCGCCGCTGATGCGCCCCGCACCGCATCGCCACGCGGCAGCAACACCAGCACGGACCGCGCGACGAGTGCGTAGATTGCGATCTGCAGCGCCATCGGCAGCGCCGTCCCGTTGTGGAACACGCTCACCAGCGCCCCGCCCGCCGCCCCAAGGATGAACTGGCAGATGCCGAGCAGGGCCGAGGCGCTGCCCGCGTCGGCCGCAAACGGCTGCAGCGCCGTCGCAGTCGCGTTGGGGAACACGATACCCAGCGAACTCAAGCACACGAACAGCACGGCAAACAGCAGCGGGAAGCCCCCCCAATGCGTCGTCGCGCACACGACCAGCACCGCACCGCCGCTCAGGCTCAGCCACAGGCCGGCGTGCAGGAGCTGCTCCGAAGTGAACCGGCGCAGCAACCAGCGATTGGACTGACCGCCGACGTAGAGGCCGATGGCGTTGGTCGCGAAGAGAACGCCGAAGAGGTGGACGGGTACGCCGAAATACTCGATGAAGATGAACGAAGCGTTCGAGATGTAGGTGAAGAGTATGCCGGAGGTGCAGCCGATCGCGAGCGCGGGGGCGAGGAAGCGCCGGTTGGCGAGCACGCGGCCATACGCCCGCGCCACATCGCCCAGGTGCCCGCGGACGCGCCCCCCCGGCGGCAGCGTCTCGGCCACGTTGCTCGCCACCGCCGCCAGACACAGCCCGCCGAAGCCTGCCACGGCCCAGAAGATCCCGTGCCAGTCGAAATACGTCAGCAGCAGACCGCCGAGGAAGGGCGAGATGATCGGGCCGATGCCGCCGATGATCATCATCATCGAGTAGAAGCGGGCGGCCTCGTGCTGTTCGAAGAGGTCACGGACGATGGCCCGACCGACGACGACGCCGGCCGAGCCGCCGACGCCCATGAGGAAGCGGGCGGCGATGAGGACTCGGATGGACGGCGCGACGGCGCAGACGACGGCCATGGCGCTGAAGAGCAGGCAGCCAAGCAGGAGCGGTTTGCGGCGGCCCCAGTGGTCGCTGAGCGTGCCCCAGAACACCTGGCCGACGGCCAGGCCGAGCAGGAAGATCGCCAGGGTGATTTGCACGCGGGCGGTCGTGGTGCCGAGGTCCTGCGCGATGCGCGGGAAGGCGGGCAGGTACATGTCGATCGCGAAGGGGCCGAAGGCGGACATCGCACCGAGGGTGACGGCCAGGGTGCGGTGGGAAGCGGGGCCGGCGGCGCGCGGGGCGGCGTGTGCGGCACGGGCAGCGGGTACGACGGAAGTGAACGAGTCGGGGCTACCACTGGCCGGCATTGCGTCTCCAGAGCAATCGAACAAAGCGGAGCATGCTAACACCGGCGGGGCGGGGGTGCATGCGCGGAATTGGCGGGAACGTCTTATGCGCGTTATGACACGGGCGCGGGGTCCGACGTGGCGGGCGCGAGTGCCACACGCGAGCCGACGGCGGTAGACTGCGCTCGTCGGGTCCGCTGCCTGGAAGGCGCGGCCGGAGGGTCATTCGCGATGACGCGCGCGGAAGAGCCCACACAGGGCACGTGGCGTGAACCGGCGGGCGTCGCGGCGGGCGTCGCCGGGCGCGGAGTCGTCGTGGTGGTCGCTCTGATCGCGGCGCACACGCTGGTTCCCCAAGCGCGCCCCTTTCCAGCGACGATGCGGGCGGAGGGTGGATATCGCGAGGTGGACTACACGGACCAGGCCGGACAGTGGGCGAAGCGCGTCGTGCCCGCGGATGCGGCGTGCGATTGCCACGCGGCAGCGCAGACGCTCATCGGCGGCGCACGCGATATGACCCGGTACTACTGGCGGCGGTATGACCGGTTTGTCATCGGCAGGCCGCTGGGTGTCCTGTCGTACGATGGCGTCTCGCAGGAGTATGACCGGGCCAACCAAATGATCGCTGGCGACTACGAAGTACGCGCGCGCCGGTCCTATCGGATTCACTGGGGCGGACTGGCCGCGGACGTTACCGTCTGGGGTGGGGTCTGGCTGCTGGTCGCGTGCGGCTTAGCGCGGGGTTTTCGGTGGGCGCGCGGGGCCTTCGTGTACGCACCGGCGAGCCGGTGCGCGCGGTGTGGCTATCCGGTGGAGGACAGCATGCGCTGCCCGGAATGCGGGCAGGCGATGTGACGGCCGAAAACGGCGTGTGACGTGGCGCGAGTCGCGTGCAGCCGGCGCCGGCGGCGATCGGGTAGGCCGCTGAAGCGGCCGGAGGCGAAGGTGCGGCGAGCACAGGCATCGACGATGGCCTGTTGCGGGGTCACGCATTCCGCGATCTGGGCGCCCTGGCGGGGCGCTCCGGCAAACGCGCACCCCGCCCTACGTCGTAGACGCCGCAGGAGCGCGACCGAGCACCGCAGACGGCACGATCATTCCGCCGACGAGCAGCCGGCGGCACGACCGAGCGCAACCTCCCTGGCCCCGTCGGAACGAGTGGCGACGCTACGTGTGCGTTCTACGCGGACGCCATCCGCCTGGCGCGCTGTGCCCCCTCCTGGCTAGGCGCCGGCAGTTCCGCAGTCCGTTACGCGACCGACAGCAGCGCACCTGATGCCACCTCACGGCGGATACGGCCCCGTGAACTGGCGCTGCAATTCGGTGAAGTCGGCAACGTCGACGTCTTCGTCTTCGTCCAGACGGACGTCGTCGCAGCCCCCGGTAGAAACGGTCTGCGGGCCACTGAAGCACGTTCGCCAGATGTCGAAGTCGGCGCCGTCAACATCGCCGTCCAGATCGTAGTCGGCCGCCGCGGCCGGCCGCAGCAGGAAGCCGCGCGAACCGGTGTGCGTTCCGGCGCCGACGATCCGACCTTCGTCGCTGATCGCCAGCGCCTGTGTGAGCTGCCACGCGGCGCCGGCCGGCAGCAGGGCGTTGACGTCAATCGTCCGGCATCCGTTGTAGAGGAACGCATACTGCGCGCCGCCGCTGGACCGAGCCCAGCCAACCAGTTGCCCGTGCGCGTTCACTCCGAGCACACGGCTCTCCAACGTCCCGGCAGGCGCTACCGTGTGCGCCTCGAACGTTGCCGCGCGCCCGCCGGACTGCGGTTCCCAGCGCGCGGCCTGCAGATAGGTGGTTCCGGCCACCGCACACGAACCGCCGACGACTCCGCTCGCACTGATGTCCCGGGCCTCGCCCACGCCGAGATCAATCATGAGATCGTTGCGGCCGTCACCGTCCTCGTCACGGAACCACGCCCCGTCCTCCGGTATCACGGCAAAGCCGTGCCGCTGGCCGTCGGACGTGTTCGCCCAGCCCACCACCCACCCTGACTCATTGATGTTCAGCGCCTCGCTGTGCGCTCCGCCCAGCGTGCCCAGATCCGTCATGCCCGGACCCGCCTGCCAGACGTAGGCGTGCCGGATCGGCCAGTATGGCCACGCGGGTTCAACCGCAGGGGTCTCCGCCCAGCCGACCACGCACAGAAGGCTGTTGATCGCATTGGCGGCACTGTGGGCACCGCCGAGCGCGCCGAGATCGACGGGAGCACCGTTGGACCAGAGGGTCGCCCTCGAAGCCGGCGGAAACACGCTGAGCGCACCGGAGAGGCCGACCGCCTCCCCCCCGGCGGCGATGCCAAGCGCGGCAGCGCCGCTGTAGGTTGGCAACGGCGCGAGCTCCGTGGTCACGCCGTTTTCCCATCTGAACGCCCGGGTCTCAAAGCCCAGATTGGTTGTGCCATAGCCCGCAACCTGGCCGGCCTCGTTGACGTCGCAGGCGCGGCTGTCGTCCGCGCCGGGCAGCAATCCGAGGTTGGCGATGCTGCTCCGCGCGTAGAGCGCATCGGACACCCACGGCGCGATGTTGCTCTTCAGCGGGTACGCGACGATGCCGTGCGCGACGTAGGCGAAGTACGGGTCGCAATCCCCACTATCCGTGGTGATGTCGAAGTTGTACGTTTCCACCGGCGCGTAGACTCTGGTCACGGTGGTGACCGGAACGAACCCGCCTCCGGACTCCGTCAGGACGTCCCCCGGCCGAATATCGTCGGCCAACGTCAGTCCGGCGTTCACATACAGCAGGTGGTTCGGCGTGACGCCCAGGTTGCCGTTGATGAGCAGGTAGTAGTCGCCCATCTCCGCGGGTGCGTGCTGATAGACGCGTGTGACGGTCGCGGTCCGGACTGTACCCGCGCGGAGATCGTAGCCCAGCACGGCGTCGCCAACCGCCACGGTTTCGATGGCTTGCTGTGAACCGTCCGCCATGGTGATCGGCGTGCCGGCCACCCAGCAGGGATTGGCGCCGCCGATCCGCAGGAAATACACGTTCCGCTGGTCTGCCGCCACCGCGGTGGACTGTTGACAGATGAACCCGCCGCCGTAGAGCGGGCCGAAGGCAGAGCGTGTCGGATAGAGGTCGCACGTGAAGTAGGTGTCAAAGTCCGGCTCGTCCGTCGAGCACGTTGCTCCGGCGAATGCGAACCCGGCGCTCGGAACCCACGAGCCGCTGCGTATGCCGACAGCGTAGACGTGATCGGAGAAGATCAGCGGATAGGCGAACGGCATGTAGAACGGATACTCGCGATACGCACTGCCGCGCCCGGCATATAGACGATGAGCACGCGGCTTGTCCAGCGTGAACGCATAGGGCGGCCCCGACAGGACGGAGAGACTGCGCACTTCCACATGGCAGTCCACGGCGGAACCGCTCTCCGGGGTGGACCCGGATTGGGCGAAGCAGCTCACCCAGCAGGTAATCTCGTAGGTGTGACCGGCAACCCACAGGACTTCGGAACCCTCGAAGTACGCGCTCAGGGTCTCGTCGAACTCCACGTATCCGATGCTGGTGTTGGTGTAGATGGTCGACTCGCAGCTCCATACTTCCAGCCCGTCCGCGTCGAACTCCCGCACAGTCAGGCCTTGATGCAGCCAAGCGGCACAACGATTTCCAATCGACCCGTGCAGGCGAACGTTCTCCCCAATGGCGCCGCCCGCAACTCCTGTGCCCCCCACGGCGACGACAATCCGCACACCGCAGGCCGACACCTGCTGACCGTTGGGCGGACCGACGGCCGTCGCCACGCCGACGCCCGTCTCGGCGTTCATCTGAGCGCGCGTCGGCGGCGGGTCAGACCAGGCGTACGCCTCGGCGTAGGGCGGGGTAAACACCCGCTCCTCAGCCATCGTCGCGGAGCCAAGCGCGCCCAGGGCCCAGACGATCATCGCAATTACCATGCGGCTCATCACCCGCTCCTCCGGGCTCCATGAGACCCCGTTTGACACGGAACACGCGACGGAAATCCCCTGCAACGAGCGACGCTGCAGCGCGGGCACCGGCGCCGGGAGACCGACTAGATGTCGATGCGCCCCCCGTCCCAACGCCGGCGTTGAACGCGCACGACAAGCCGGCGGCCTGCCCTCGCGCGCCATGCGCGCCGCACGACCGCCCGTGCTCGACGCCCAGCGACCCCAAGCGGCTTCTTCCGTCCTGCACCGGCCGATCTGCCCACTTACACCGGCACTTCGTCGCAGCGCTCCCGCGCCACCGAATCCACCCCGAGCAACCGGACATCGTAGCCACTGATGCGGTTGCGCCCAGCCTCAGGCGGCTGTCAGCCGATCGGCCGGTGCCAGCCATACGGGCTGGGCCGCGTCAGTACGGGGAAGCCCGCCGGGGCGCAGGGCCTGGACATCCGAGGCAGAAGCGAACGCACTGCGCGCGCCCGCGCGGTGTTGCGCAGGACTAGGCAGCGACGGGAGCATGCGGAGACACCGTGAGTAATCGGCACTCAACCAACGGCCCGCCGCCACCCGCCAGGGCGCCACCCCGCCACGACGTGGCGACAGCCCGCGCGCGTGGACCGTGTCGTCGTGATAAACACAAGCGGCTCCCGCGCGCCGGGGTGGCGCGCGGGAGCCGCGGGGGATTGGAGGCGGGGGGAATCGAACCCCCGTCCCGAAGCATTTCAGCCTGAGCCTCTACGTGTGTATTCGGCGGATTTGTTTCTGGGCTCGCGGCAGACCCGCCGACGGGTCATCCGTTTGCCGAGCCCGGCTAAGTCTCGCCCGCGTGCCGCCAGACAGAGCACGCGAGCCAGCCCGTTGTTTGACGTCGGCACCCACTAACGGGCGTGGCAGGGCCGACGGGACGCCTAAACTAGTTAGGCAGCCATACGGTAGCCATCATTGGCACATAAGGGTTCGCCAGGTGTTTTACGAGGCCTCCTGACAACCTCGACACGCCACTCAGACCTCAACCTGCCCGGTCGAAGCCAATCGCCCCCAAACGTCGCACTCAACTTGAAAAAGAACAGCCGGCGGCAAACCACGCGCCGCCGCCAAGCGGAAACTGGAGAGCCCGGCGCGCCGACGCGACCGTCAGTAGAGCCGACCGCCATCCGTTGCGTCCGGAGCCTATCGCAGCCCCCCTATTATATCGACCGCAGCGGCGCTTGTCCGCGTCCGCCGGAAGGCTCGATCCTATGTTGCGGGCCAGCGCCACCGGGCGCGCGCCTGAGCGCGCCCGCCTTGACAGGTGCGGCGCGGCATGGCACGATAGTTGTTCTGCGGCCGTGAGATGCGGACCGCAACGGGCGATTAGCTCAGTTGGTTAGAGCGCTTGCTCGACATGCAAGAGGTCACTGGTTCGAGTCCAGTATCGCCCATGATGTAAATAACGCAACCGGCCGGACTTGCGACAAACGCAGGTCGGGCCGGTGGCGTTTTCGGGGGGAGCGTCTTCACGGCTGTCCCGCTTCTTGTGCCTGGAAGCAGAAAGTCATGGCCGCCGGGGAGCGACGACGGGCGGGAACCATCTGACCCAACACAAAGCGTCGCGGGCGACCGCCTGGCTCGCGCAGGCGGCCATGCCACCCGGTTCTGGCGTCCGCCGCGCAGGTTACCCGGTTTGCGCGTCCGCCGCGGAAGCCTGACACTACTCTAGCCCGCCACGCCTACACTGGCCCCCTACGCCCACACTGGCCCCCGATGCCTGCGCTGGCCCGCTATGCCTGCGCGTGCTTAGCTTTCTTGGAGGTCGGCGGCTGGTCGGCCGGGGGTTCTTCCCAGGGCACGGCACGGGGCGAGCGTGGGGGCATCTTCTGGAGCACGAGCAGGCCGACGAGACCGATGAGCGTCATGCAGATGGCGATGAACTGCGAGATGGTGAAGCCGGCGGTGTCAACGGGATTGTCGGCGCGGAGGAGTTCGAGGACCCAGCGCGTGGGCGGCTCGATCAGGAACAGGGCGAAGATGACCTGGCCGTCGCGGGTGCGGCGCCAATAGAGGGCGCTAAGCAGCAGGGCCAGCAGGCTGAGGGCGACGAACGCGTAGAGCTGGGTGGGGTGCACGCGCTGGGAAGGATGCGCGGTTGCGAGGGCGCGCAGCGCGCTGGCGCTGAGGTTATAGCGCACCATGTTCTCGACGCCAGCCTTCAGAAACGGGGCGTCCTGGAGCGGTTGCCTGGCCGCCAGCGCCACAGCCTCGGCTTCCAGTTTCTTCTTCTCGGCGGCGTCGGTGGCTTGGTCCAGTTTGCCCTTAAGACTGTGGAGCTGGGCGAGGTACTGCTCCAGCTGCGCCCGCCCGTTGTCGAGTTCTGCATCCGACAGCCGGAAGGTCTCGCGCGGCAGGGGCGTGGCCCCGAGCCCATCCCCAATCTGCAGGACCAGCTCCTGAGGCAGGGCCGCCCCGGGCACGCGGTCGGACCACTGCTGCACGGCGGCGGGGCTGCTGAACGGGAAGCGCACGGCCCAGGGCAGGTCGCAGGTGCCGCCCCAGCAGCAGCCGTTCAGGAAGCAGCCGATGCGGCCGATGGCCATGCCGAGGGCCGCGGAGGGCGCCATGATATCCATGTACCAGCGGAGGGAGTGCTTCGAGAACCAGAGGTAGATGAGGATGACGGCGATGGCGGTGAGGAGGCCGCCATAGACTTCGAGGCCGCCCTTGCGCACGTCGATGATGGCGAGGATAATCCGGCCGATGGAGCCGCGGTTGGCGAAGTCCTCCCAGTAATGCACGACGTACATGAAGCGTGAGCCGACGACGCCGCCGAAGAGGGCGCCGAAGGCGCAGTTGAGGATGGTGTCGGGATTGGCGCGGGACTTCGCGGCCCGCTGCGCCGCCCAGACGGTGGACAGCAGGAAGCCGAT
Source organism: uncultured Planctomycetales bacterium (assembly GCA_964523405.1). Taxonomy (GTDB): domain Bacteria; phylum Planctomycetota; class Phycisphaerae; order UBA1845; family Fen-1342; genus CAZGAQ01. Next base: position 2,996 of record CAZGAQ010000052.1, on the reverse strand, counting down.
CATGAGGGCCAGGCCGTAGCCGGGCACTTCGTAGCCGATTCCGGGAATCCGAAACAGCACGGGCATCATAGGCGTTCACCGTCCACTGGGGCGCTCGAGCGCATCGTCGGAAGCGTCGGGTCTGCTCGTGGCGCAATCGTACGCGGGCGGCGCGACGAGGTCCACCCGGGGGGTGACAGACGGCGCCCCATAGGCCGGCGTGGCCGATGCCGCTATCCTGTGCGCCCATGGTTGACAGTGAGCCGACATTCGCGGGCAAGCCGCGCTGCAGCGAGGAGGTGCTGCACGTGGTGTCGGCGGCGGTGCTGGCGCGCTGGGGACCCATGCTGCGCAAGACGCTGTGGGCCCTGGGGGAGAGCGGGGTGGCGATTGCGGTGCTGAGCGACGACCGCGACCTGCTGGCGAGCCTGCCGGAGATGATGGAAGGCCGGCACGTCGAGCATCTGGGCGGCTGGCGGGCGTGGCCCGTGGGCGGGATTCTGGCGCACTGGAGCCCGCCGCCGGGACTGGTGCACGTGTGGGGGACGGCGGGACTGGGGTGGATCGAACACTGGGCGACGCACGCGGGCGTGCCGGTGGTTGTGCACGCGCTGTCGCTGGCCGATGTGGAACGGCTGGCGCATCGTGCGCCGGGGGCGCGGCGGCACGTGGTGACGATCGCGCCGGGGCTGGTGGCGCGTGGCCCGCGTGGCTGGCCGACAGAGAACTGGACGGTGATCCCCCCCGCCGCCGCGTTGCCGTTCAACTGGACGCCGACGGGGGTGGGCGGGCGCGTGCCCGGGGTGCTGTGCGTGGAGGCGATGGAGCAGCCGGCCGAGGCAGGCGTACTGGTGGACGCGGTGGCCCAATTGCGGCGCGAGGGACGGGAGCTCCAGGCGGTGATCATCGGCGCCGGGGCGGGGCAGAGCGCGGTGTGGCGCCATATCCGGGCGGCCGGTGTGCAGGACTGCTGCGTAATCGTGGACGAGCCGCGCCTGTGGGAGAAGGGGTTGCCCGGGGCGGACATCTGCGTGGTACCGGGGTGCGAACGGATACCGAGCCTGGCACCGCTGCTGGCGATGGGCCTGGGCAAGCTGGTCATTGCGGCCCGCGAGCAGCTCGGCGATTGGTTCATCGAGGAGCGGACGGCGTGGCAGTTCACACCCGGATCGGGCGTCGAGCTGGCGTACCTCCTGGCGCGCGCCATTGAGCAGCCCGAGCAGGCCCAGCAGACGGCGACCAGCGCGGCCGAGTACTTCGAGGAGCACCACGCCGTGGGCGCGTTCGTCGAGCGACTCATCGACCTGTACTGCGCGGTGCTGGCGCAGACGACGAGCGTCCACCGCGGCGCGGAAGGGAGCGCGGCACCGTGAGCACCGCGCCGGCCGGCCGCTGGGGACCGCTGGTGAACCTGGTGCTGCCAGGCGGCGGGCTGATTTTGTCGGGGGCCATCGTCTCGGGTCTGCTGGTGGGGTTGGCGTTCACCGCGTGCGCAAGTTTTGCGCTGTTGGCCGTACTGCTCTTCCCGGACGACTTTTCACGGACGTTGCAGGCGCTGGGGATCGGGGCGGCCGCGGGAAGCTACGTGGGCGCGCAGATCCGCTTTGTGCAGACGCGGCGGGAAGCGCGCGTGCAGGCGGCGCTCGCGCGGCGGCGACGGGCGCTATGGGAGGTGCGGAGCCTGCTGGAAAGCGGCGCGCACGGCCAGGCGCTGGAGTCGGTGGCGGCGCTGGCGCGGGAGTGGCCGGACGATCTGCTAGTGGCGTACCGGCTGGCGCAGGTGCTGACCGAGGCGGGGGCACCGGCGGCAGCGCAGGCAGCGTGGGGGCATGTGCGGGCGCTGGACCGACACGGGATCTACCGGGAGCAAATCCGGGCGGGCGAGCAGCGGGTCGCGCAGCGGGCGGGTGGCGCGGCGTGAAGGAGCCGCGTCGGGCGGTGCGGGGCTGATTCGGGACTCCGGCGGTTGCCGGATAAGCCGCCGGATTCCGTCTTGATTCGCGTGCGCCGGGCGGTCGATAGCATCCATGGCTGACCGTCAGCCGGAGGATTGCTTGTCGGTCAGAGCCGTGCGGATACAATCTCACGGTCTGGAGCGTCCTGTAAAGTCGAGGATCGGTCAGCAGTACCGGTCGCGCGGAACGCAGTAAGCGCTGCGACCGCCGGGAGTTACAACGCATGTTTGAGCGTTTTACCGATCGGGCGCGGAAGGTGATGGCTCTGGCCAACCAGGAGGCGCAGCGGTTCAACCACGAATACATTGGGACGGAGCACATTTTGCTCGGGCTGGTGAAAGAGGGCTCGGGCGTCGGGGCCAACGTCCTGAAGAACCTGAATGTGGACCTGCGCAAGGTCCGCATGGAGGTCGAAAAGCTCGTCAAGAGCGGGCCCGAGATGGTGACGATGGGCAAGCTGCCGCAGACGCCACGGGCGAAGCGGGTCATCGAATACGCCATCGAAGAAGCCCGCAATCTGAACCACAACTACGTCGGGACCGAGCACCTGCTGCTGGGTCTGCTGCGGGAGCAGGACGGCGTGGCCGCGCAAGTCCTCATTCACCTCGGGCTGAAGCTCGAGGAGGTGCGTGAGGAGGTTCTGAACCTGCTCGGTGCCGGAGTGGAACCGGAAGAAAGTGCCGCGATGAATCCGCCCGGCGAGGCCGCCCCGGCCAAGGGCAAGAGCAAGACGCCCGCGCTGGACTCGTTTGGGCGTGACCTGACCGAGCTGGCCCGCGAAGGCAAGCTCGACCCAGTTATCGGGCGGGCCGCGGAGATCGAGCGCGTCATCACGGTGCTGTGCCGCCGCATGAAGAACAACCCGGTGCTGCTGGGTGAAGCGGGCGTCGGCAAGACCGCCATCGTCGAGGGGCTGGCGCAGAAGATCATCAACCGGCAGGTGCCGGAGCTGCTGCACGAGCGGCGCATCGTCATTCTCGACCTGGCGCTGATGGTCGCGGGCACGAAGTACCGCGGGCAGTTCGAGGAGCGCATCAAGGCGGTGATGAACGAGGTGCGCCG
>CAZGAQ010000051.1:0-26719 GCA_964523405.1 uncultured Planctomycetales bacterium | reverse complement strand
GCCGATGCCCCCCTGTTCGACGTGCCCGCCAAGCTGCTGCGGGTCCTGCTGCGCGACCTGAAGGCGGCGGGCATCGACTATCGGGACGCCGACGGCCGTCAGGCGGACGTACACGCGCTGCGCACGACGTGCGGCACCTGGCTATCCCGCGTGGCGCTGAAGGCCGTGGTGGCACAGCATCTACGGCACGGCAAGAGCGGCGTGACCGACGTGCACTACGTCAAGCTCGGCCTGCGGGACACGCGGGAAGCGGTCGAGAAGCTGCCCGAGCTTCCCATTCCCGGGCTCCGTTCGGAGGCGCAGGCGGTCCCCCTGGCGGCCACCGGGACGGACAGCGCGGCTCCGGCGGGACGCGCGCAAGTGGCACTTTCCGATGTACAAGGAAACGTACAAGAGAGACGCGCAAGTGTGCGCAATTTGATTCACAAATGCGACATGGCGGACATGTCTGTCCGATTGGCTGGTAATCGCGAGACCATGAAAAAACCCCGAGAAAACAGCGTTTTCCCGGGGCTTTCGGTCTCACGCCCCCAAGGGGACTCGAACCCCTGTCTCCAGGATGAGAACCTGATATCCTAGGCCACTAGACGATGGGGGCCTGCCCTGCCTCGCGGCAAGTCAGATTACAGTAGCGTGCCGGAGAGCCGGCGTCAACCAACCCTCCGGAAGGCCACCTGCGGCAGGAACATCCCCGTGCGGACGCGGGGAACGGGCACGCGCAGCGACCCCACTGTCAGCGCCGCGCGCCGCGCTGACCGACGCCGCCGCGACCAGCGCGCTCCGGCTGAGCCGCAACGCGAGACGCGCGCCGCGCGTGTCACCGGCACACGCCGCAGACTCGTGAAATCATCACGCGGCGGCGGCGCGCCGACGCCGCAGTGAAAAACTCGCAGCAACTGAGAGCGTCACAATCAGCAGCGACTTGCGAAACCATTCTCAGCCCGTTATAAGACAAACTGCGTCGTGGATGCAGCGTGCGCCGCGACGCGTGCCCCGCAGCCGGCCACGGCCGCGGTGCAACCCGTCCTCTCGGGGTACGACCGCACGGGTTCATTTCGCACCGTGCCCGTAGCCCGAGGTCGCCGCGGCTCACGCGCGGCACAGCAGGAAAGAACGCGACATGGCACGGCTGCTGCAACGCAATGCCCGCCTGACCGTCGCCGGCCCGGTCGAGATTTCCGACTGGGCGCCCCCGTCCATTCCCCGCGCGGCGGGGTCGACGCCGCGAACGGCCACGACGTACCGGCCGGACAACCCATAGCACAGGAGAGAGCGATGCCCCAGGAAGTGATGACGGACTCCGGGACCAACGAGCGCAAGTTCAATCCGCCGGCCGAGTTTTCGCGGCGGGCGCACGTGAAGTCGCTGGACGAATACCGGCGCATGTATGACCGGTCGATCAACGACCCCGAGGGCTTCTGGGGCGAGATCGCGGGCGGGTTCTTCTGGAAGCAGAAGTGGACCAAGGTCCGCGAGTACGACTTCAACAACAAGATCGACATCAAGTGGTTCGTCGGCGGCAAGACGAACATCGCGTACAACTGCCTGGACCGGCACCTGGCGCAGCGCGGCGACCAGGTGGCGATCATCTGGGAAGGCAACGAGCCGACCGAAGACGCGAAGCTGACGTACAAGCAGCTCCATGCCGAAGTCTGCAAGTTCGCGAATGTGATGAAGGGCCACGGCGTGAAGAAGGGCGACCGCGTGTCGATCTACATGCCAATGGTCAAGGAGCTGGCGATCGCGATGCTGGCGTGCGCCCGGATCGGCGCCGTGCACTCGATCGTGTTCGGTGGGTTCAGCCCGGACTCGCTGGCGGACCGCATCGTCGACTCGCGCTGCGAATACCTGGTCACGACGGACGGGGTGATGCGCGGCGCCAAGGCGGTCACGCTGAAGACGAATGCGGACACGGCCATGGACCTGGCCGCCAAGCAGGGCGTGACGGTCAAGACGTGCATCGTGTACCAGCGCGTCGGCGAAAAGGTGCAGACGCACATGCAGGCCGGGCGCGACCACTGGTGGCATGATGTGATGAAGGGCGCCTCGGCAGTCTGCGAGCCCGAGTGGATGGACGCCGAGGACCCGCTCTTCATCCTGTACACCTCCGGCTCGACCGGCAAGCCCAAGGGCGTGCTGCACACAACCGGCGGGTACATGGTCTACGTGGCCGCCACGCACAAGTACATCTTCGACTACCACGACGGGGATATCTTCTGGTGCACCGCGGACATCGGCTGGGTCACCGGCCACTCGTACATCGTGTACGGGCCGCTGTGCAACGGGGCGACGTCGGTGATGTTCGAAGGCATTCCGACGTATCCCGACGCCGGGCGCTTCTGGGCGGTGGTCGACAAGTACAAGGTCAACCAGTTCTACACGGCCCCCACCGCCATCCGCGCGCTGATGCGTGAAGGCGAGCAGTGGGTGCTCAAGTACAAGCTGGACAGCCTGCGCCTGCTGGGCTCGGTCGGCGAGCCGATCAATCCCGAGGCGTGGATGTGGTATCACAAGAACGTCGGCAAGGAGCGCTGCCCCATCGTGGACACATGGTGGCAGACCGAAACCGGCGGCATCCTGATCACCCCCATCCCCGGCGCGATTCCGACCAAGCCGGGCTCGGCGACGCTGCCGTTCTTTGGGGTCAAGCCGGCCATCATCGACGAGCAGGGCCGGACCATCCAGGGTCCGACGTCGGGCGCGCTGTTCCTGGCCGAGCCTTGGCCGGGCATCATGCGAACCGTGTACGGGCAGCATGAGCGCTTCAAGGAGACGTATTTCTCGCGCGTCCCGGGCTACTACTTCACGGGTGACGGCTGCCGACGCGACGAGGACGGGTACTACTGGATCACGGGGCGCATCGACGACGTCATCAACGTCTCGGGGCACCGCATGGGCACCGCGGAGATTGAGAGCGCGCTGGTCTCGCACCCGGCCGTGGCGGAGGCCGCGGTGGTTGGGTATCCGCACGAGATCAAGGGCCAGGGCATCTACGCCTACGTCACGCTCAAAGTCGGGCAGGAGTACACCGACGAGCTGAAGAAGGCCCTCGCCGTGCACGTGGCCAAGGAGATCGGGCCGATCGCAAAGCCCGACGTGATTCACTGGGCGCCGGGTCTGCCGAAGACGCGCAGCGGCAAGATCATGCGGCGCATTCTGCGGAAAATCGCGGAAGGCCAGCCGGAACAGATCGGTGACACGACGACGCTCGCAGATCCGAGCGTGGTCGACCACCTGATCCACAACAAGTAGCGCGTCACGGCGAGGTGCTCCGGCCGCGCAGCCGGGTTCTCTCGCTAGGCTGGAGGACATGCCCACGCCCGGCCCCCGCCGGGCCGTGGGCATGGCACCCGCGGTGGTGTGGCCACCCGCCGCCGAGTCCGGCGGCGGCGCGGCGCTGCCGCGGTTATGTCGTGGTGCGCGGGAATCCTGTCGCGGGTAGGGTTGGGGGGTCAGTGCGGCCTTGGGCCGCGGGAGTAAGAGCATGTCTTCTGCCAGTCCGTCACCGGCCACACTGCCCATCGGCACGGAGCCTTCCGTGGCCGCCGCCAACCGCGGCTGGTTCGTCACGTTCGCGGGGACGGGCATTAACCTGGCGCTCGGCATCCTCTACACGTGGAGCGTGATCAGCAAGGGCGTGCCCCCCGAGTGGGATTGGTCGGAAACGCAGAAGTCGTTGCCGTACGCCATCGCGTGCCTGACGTTCTGTCTCGTCATGGTACCGGCCGGTCGGATGCAGGATCGCATCGGGCCGCGGATCGTGGCCACCGTCGGCGGACTGCTGGTTGGCGCGGGCATGATCCTGGCGAGCTTCACCACTTCGCCAATCGGCTATATCGTCGGTTTCGGGCTGCTCGCCGGGGCCGGCATCGGGTGCGGCTACGCGGCCGCAACGCCGCCGGCGGTGAAGTGGTTCCCATCCAAACGCACCGGGTTAATTGCGGGGATCGTGGTCTCCGGGTTTGGACTGGCCAGTGTGTACGCAGCGCCGCTGGCCACTTACCTGAGTACGACTTACGGCCTGCCGGCCACTATGCTGTACCTGGGCATCGGCTTCCTCGTGGTGGTCGTACTCCTCGCTCAGTTCCTCGCGCCGCCGCCGAAGGGCTTTGTCCCGCGCGGAACTCCTTCCGCCAGCCCGGGGGCCAGCGCCGTCAAGAAGGAAGACACGGCTCCGCTCGATATGCTGCGCACCTGGCAGTTTTACGTGCTGTGGTTCATGTACGCCTGCGGCGCCGGCGCCGGGCTGATGATCATCTCCAAGGTCAAGATGCTGGCCGCGACCCAGGCCGGCTTGTCGGCTTCGCTGGCCACGCTGCTGGTCTCGGTGCTCGCGATCGGCAACGGCGCGGGGCGGATCGGCGCGGGCATGTTGTCCGACCGCATTGGGCGCAAGGCAACGTTGTTCATGTGCTTCCTGGTGCAGGCCGCCGTGATCCTGACCTTGTCGCGGGCGAGCGTTGGCAGCGCGCTGGCGACACCGGTCGTCATGGCCATCCTGTGCGCCCTGGTGGGGGCCAACTACGGCGCGAACCTGTCGCTGTTCCCGTCGGTGTCGAAGGACTACTACGGGCTGAAGAACTTCGGCGTGAACTACGGCCTGCTGTTCACGGCCTGGGGCCTCGGCGGCTTTGCCCTGTCGCTCTACGCGGGCAGCGTCTACGACAAGACGAAATCGTTCGATTTTGCGTACTACTGCTCGGCCGCGCTGCTGGTGGCGGCGGCACTGGTGACGTTCCTCGTGCGGGCGCCGCAGGCGAAGAAAGCCTAGTCTCGGGATTGCGGAGGGCCCCGCCCGACACCGCGCGAACGTGACGGGCGGAGCCCTGCCGTGCGCGCGGACGAGGACGTATACTGCGGAGCATGCGTGCCGAGGACGCGCCCGAAGCGGCGCCGAGTCGTATTCTGCTGATCAAGCCCAGCTCCCTGGGCGACGTGATCCACGCGCTGCCCGTGCTGGCGGGACTGCGCAGCGCGTACCCCCAAGCCCACATCGCGTGGCTGCTCGGATCGACTTTCGCCCCCCTGCTGGCCAAGCACCCCCTCCTGGATGAGGTGATTCCGTTTGACCGTCGGCACTACGGGCGGATGCTGCAGAGCGCGCGCAGCTGCGCGGACTTCGTGCGCTTTGTGGCCGGCTTGCGGCGCCGCCGGTTCGACCTGGTCGTCGACTTGCAGGGACTTCTGCGGAGCGGGTTTCTGGCGTGGAGTACGGGAGCCTCGCGCCGCGTCGGTTTTGCGCACGCGCGGGAGCTGGCGTGGCTCTTCTACACCGAGCGCATTCGCTGCCGGGATGCCGCCACCGACACCCACGCGGTCGAGCTGAATTTGCGCCTCGCCCGTACCCTGGGTCTGCCCGTGGAACCGCCGCAGTTCCCCCTGGCGCTGTCCACGCAGGAATTGGCCACCGCGCGCGACCACATCGCGGAGGCGGCCGGACGGCCGGTAGAGCGCTTCAGCGCGATCATTCCCGGCACGCGCTGGGAGAGCAAGCATTGGCCGCCGGAATACCTCGGGCAACTCTTGCAGCGGATGCACACGGCCGGAATGCCGCCCGCCGTGCTGCTGGGCGCCCCAGATGACCGCTCGTTTTCGGACCAAGTGCTGGCCACGTGCGCGAGCCCGGTCGTCAATCTCGTGGGACGCACGTCGCTGCGCGAGCTGGCGGCCGCCATCGCGCTGAGTGACTTGGTTGTCTGCCATGATTCCGGCCCTATGCACATCGCGGCCGCCCTGGGCAAGCCGCTGGTGGCGGTGTTCGGCCCGACCAACCCGGTGCGCACGGGGCCGTACTCACCCCAGGCGCGCGTGGTTTCGTTGTCCCTGCCCTGCGCGCCGTGTTACGCCCGGCAGTGCCCGCTAGGCCACCACAACTGCATGCGGCAATTGCCGGTCGAGCGGGTGTTTGCCGAGGTCCGAGAAGCGCTCGCCGCGACCGGCGCGACGCCCCCGCCCACCCCTTAGCCCGACGGACTCGCGCAAGTCTCGCCGGGCCCGACGCCACCCCTGATCCAACGGAAGCCACCGCCCAACCAACCCGATAAGGGAGATAGAACCGTCAGGCTGGCCGCCCGGAGCTGCTCCGGGCCACGATGGAGCCGCAGACATGCCGAAAACGCGAGTGCACAGGATCCTGGTGCTGGGGGCGCTGTGCGCCGGCCTGGGGATCGCCGTGAGTTGCGCGCCGGAAGCCCGACCGTGGTTTCTCGGCGGTACCTGGGGCGAATCCACCACCACGCAGAACGTGTTCACCAGCAGCCTTTCGGGCGCTGCCTTCACCGAGGTCCTGATCCAGGGCCGCACGTTCACGGAAGGGCGCGTCGTACGCACCGCCACGCATCGCGTGCAGGACAAGGCCCGCACGCCGATCATGGTCGACTTCAATCGCGACGGCCGCGTCGACCCGGTGGTGGGCTATACCGAGAATGACCGCGGCATCGTGCAGATTCTGCTGAGCTACGGAGCCACCGGCACGACGCAGTTCGCGAGCCTGACGCTCGACGGCGGCGAAAACCAGTGGCGCGAGCTGAGTGACGTGGCCGTGGCGGACATCGACAATGACGGGTCGCTTGATCTGATCATCGCGACCGGCGACGGCATCGCGTACCTGCACCACCCCTCCAACCGCGACCACACGCACGTGCTCAGCGAATGGGGCCAGGCGACCGGGGAACTCGAGCTGATCGCCGGCACGACGGACTCGCTGTCCGCGACCGAACTGCAGAGCCTGATCGCGACCAATCTCGGCACGTCCGGCGCCGATCCGAACAACTACACGGCGAGCGTGCAGCAGGGCTACACCCACGTCGAGGTGGGCGACTTCAACAATGACGGGCTCAACGACATCGCGGCCACCCGGCGGCTGGAGGTTTCCCTGCAGCCCAAGACCGGCGTGGACGTCCCCGAGCTGACGATCGCGACCGGCTCGCTCCAGGTGCTGCTCAGCCCGGGGGCGACCGCCAACGGCCAGTACTGGACCGGGATCGCCATCGGTCAACACGAGCGGCACGCGACGTTCGACCGCGAGGGGGCGACCGACCTGCGGCTCGTCGACATGGATGGCGACGGCTACCTGGACCTGGTGACGGCCGCCGCCAGCGACAACAACGTGCAGATCGCCTGGTTCGAGAACCCGGGCGCCAGCGGCGGTCTGGACCCGACGGCCACGTGGGTGCAGCACCGCATCGGCAGCATTCAGGGACCGGTGGCGCTCGAGGTGGCGGACCTGACCGGGGATGGCCGGCCGGATGTGGTCGCCGTCAGCCCGGTGCAGATGCAACTGGTGCTGTTCGTGCAGCCGGAGGAGGGGCCGGCGCGCGGCTACGACTGGTATACGACGCCCCTCGTGACGTTCGAGTCGGTCGAGCCGCGCAGCGTGGTGGCCCTCGATGTCGACAACGACGGCCAGTTGGAGCTGGTCATGGGGGGTTCGATCGGGGCCGTGCGCTATTTCTCGCGTCCCACCCAGGTGACCGACCCGTGGACGGCCCACAGCATCCTGACGTTTGACCCGCCGGGCGCCGTGGGCCTGCTCGGTTTTGGCGACCTGGACGGCGATGGCGACGTCGATCTCGTGGCCGTCGTCACGGGCGACAGTCCCGCCGCCGACCGGGTGAGTTGGATTCGCAACGAACTCGTGCCGTAAGCGCCGCCCCGCCCTTGAGTGCGGAAAGGACTGACCATGACCGCTGTGCAGAAATTCTTGCGTCTTTTCGGAGCCGGCGCCGTCGCGATGCTCGCGCTGGCGTTCCCCGCGCGTGGCCAGACGCTGGTGCGGATGTATGAGCTGATCGAGCTCGGTGTAGACGGGGCCGCGCAGACGCGGGCCTACGGCATCAACGACACCGGCCAGACCGTGGGCTGGGTGGAGACCAACAGCGTCCGGCACGCCACGCACTGGCACAATCTGACGACGACCGATCTGCACGGTACGGTGCACCTGGACCTCAAGCACCCGTACGTGCTGTATGACAAGGATTACAGCGAGGCCTACCACATTTCGAACGCCGACCAGATCATCGGGACGGCCCGCACGACGGTGAAGTGCCCGGACAACCAGTTCGACGTGACCAACGCGTTCCTGCTGCGCGCCGCCGTGCTCACGGATCTGGCCACGCCGATTCCGGGCGACGCGCTGACGAACCTGATGACGTTTACGAATCCGTGCCGGCACGGCTACGACAGCGCAGCCACGTTCATCAGCAACGCGAACCACGTGGTGGGCTGGGCGGACACGGGCGATGACCTCACCCTGCCGAACCGGGTAATCCGGGCGTTTCTGGCGGCACCGGTAAACGGGCAGTACGTGCAGGCCGGCGCCGACGGCGGCAACGATCTGCTGATCGACCTGGGCACGCTGGGAGCTTCCGACCCGGTCAGCAGCGCCACCTCGGTAAACGACCTGGGCCAGGTCACGGGTTATTCCTACACGATCATTGCCGGCGGATTGGCCGCGTATCACGGCTTCATCATCACGCCCAATGACACGAACGCCGACGGCTTCGGCGACCAGTGGTATGTGGACGGCGGCGGCGGGGTCAACATGATCATGCAGGACCTCGGCACGCTGGGCGGCACGAACAGCTGGGGGCGCGACATCAACAATCTCGGGCAGATCGTCGGCGAGTCCGACGTGGACATGGTCAGCGGCGAGCACTACACGCGCGCCTTCCTGTGGGCCGGCGGAGTCATGGCTGACCTCGGCAGCCTGCGCGCGAACCGCAACACCGGCTTCAGCGCCGCGTCCGCGATCAACAATGCCGGCACCGTGGTCGGTTGGGCGGAGAACGACAACCGCGTGCGGCACGCCTTCATCTACGAGAACGGCCAGATGAAGGACCTCAACAACCTCCTGTACCTGGTGGACGAAGACGGCAACCACGTCGTGCCGGGGATCGTCCTGACCGAGGCCCGCGATGTTAACTCCGACGGCGTCATCGTCGGCTGGGGCGAAGTCCGCGGCTCCGGCGGCAGCCAGACGCGCGGCTTCGTGCTCAACCCCGTCTGGGTCGATCCGGCCGCGCTCAACGAGACGAATACGAATCCCCCGGATGTCGACAGCATGAGCGGCACGGCGGGAACCCACACGGGGACGAGCTACACCGGCGCCCCGGTCTTCGGCCTGCCCAGTCACCTGCTGGGCGGCACGACCACGGACGCCAACACCCCGACGGTCGACGGTACCACCACGACCGGCCTGTGCGGCTTCAGCACGGCGACTTTCGCCCCGCTGAGCTTGCTCGGGCTGATGGCGCTGCGGTTCGCTCGCCCACGGCGGCGCTAGTCCGGCAGACTGGCGCGCCCACGATCCGTATGCGGCCACGGCGGCCGGCCCGACGGGCGGCCGCCGTTTTGCGCGCCGCGGGCGCGGCCGGCACACGAGCGCCGGTGGCGTACACCGGCCGCGCAGGCCGGCGCCACCCCAGCGGGCACGGCGGCTCAAGGGGGCGCGCCGGCCCGCCGGCTACCGCTCCAGCACGGCACGCAGCCGCTGCGTCAGCTCTTCCTGGAACGCGAGTGAACCGTCGCCGTAGAGTCCCTCGTCCACATCCAGCGTGAGGAGGTCTTCGCGGGCGACGCGCGTCGACACGGGCCGCGGCGGGCCGACAAAATCCGCCTCCCCGCCGCGCCGCAAGTGCACGACGCGCGTCGGCACATCGCCCAGCGACAGGGCCGAGTCGTAGTTCACCGCGAATTTCACCTGCTCCGCGGCATCAAACTGCCAGGTCACCACGCGGGCGGCGAGGTGTTGCCGCGCCCAGTCGGTCTGTTCCCGGACCTCGCGAGCCAGCCAGCGGATGAAGATGCACATGGCCTCCGGCGGAACACCGTCATGCCGGTCCGCACCATCGATCCGCCCGGTGCGCAGCAGGACCTGCTCAGTCACCGGTCCCGGCGGAACCAGCGCGACACCGAGTTGCTCGACACCGCCGCGGGTGGGCTGCCAGCGCAGCGCCTGCAAGGGCGCCGTGCGGCGCGCGAAGTCGCAGATGTCGCGCACGACCACGCCGTCGTCGTCCCAGCGATTCCAGTACTGCAGATGATCCGCCAGCGGCGCGCCCAGGTGCATCCGCAACAGGTGCGTCGCGCTGCGCGGCGCGAGTTGCCGCCCGTGCCTTCCGGCCACCATCCACGGCAGGTCCGTCGTGATGAGCTCGCCCCGCCCGACCGGCAGGGCCCCCGACAGGATATCGCCGTGATGCTCAACCCACGGCGTCTCGCTCGCCAGCAACGTCGCGAAGCCGGCCCCGTCCGCATAGCGCTTCCACGAGCGATTCGCCCGCAGCACGCGTGTGGTGAAGCCCCCGTGCGCGTCAAGGCTGGCCAGCGGCAGCACGTCCTGCAGCGCATGCCCGCGCGTCGGCACGTCCGCATACTCGACTCGTGCCGACATGATGCCGTGCGCGGAGGCGTGGCGCTCCACTTGTGTGTGCGCGAGGCCCGCCTTGGCCAGCAGCGCCGCCGTCGTATCCAGGTCAACCAGCAGCCACGCGGACGCCGCGAGCTGCTGCACGTCCGCCCAGGTCAGACCGAGCGTGCTCACCCAGCGCGGGTCGAGCACGACCGCCGCCCCGCGCAGGCGTTTGGCCAACTTGTCGCGGCTGACGGGATGGTCAATGACTTCGAGTGCCGCCCAGTCCACGAGGTCGGTCAGCTCGTACAGCGACGCTGGCAGGATCACGCGCCGTAGCGGAAACGGCGGCTGGTAAACCGCCCAGCGCGGCGTGTTGGCCATGGGGTGGCACTTCGGGTCGCGCTCGGAGACGTCCTGGAAGTGCAGTTCCTCGATCTGTGGCGCGCTGGCGACGGCCGGCAACGCAACCTCCACGTGCGTCGCCCTGGCTGGCGATTGCACCCAGCCGAGCAGTTCATCGGCTCCAGGCCCACCCCGCGCATGCAGCGCGACGCAACGCCGGGTTAGTACCGCGCCATGCCGCAGAAACCGCGCCATCAGCGCCGTGCGCCGCGCCACGGCCGCATAGGCCGGCCGTAGCCGCACGATGTACCATTCGTCCGGCGCACAGCGAACCGGGGCGGAGGTGAGCGCTCCGCGACCACGCCAGCGCCACGGCCGTAGCGGGCGCGCATCGTCCCTGAGGCCCCCCGCGGGCCCTGCAGCCGTTGCTGGTTTCGTCGGCATTCCGTCCTCCGGCGCCGCGCCCGGCGCGAAAGTGCGGGTATTATCCTGACGATGGGATGAATGGCAACCTTGCCCCCAGGATGCGATGGGAGAAAACCGTGGCCGACCCCCTTCCGGCGCCTCCAGCACCGGAGATCGTTGCCGCCCGACCGCTCGCAGCGCTGACGCCGCTGGACGAATTGCGGCCGCTGACCGCGCGTCCGGCGCGGGCGCCACGGTTGGATCTTTCGCTGCTGACCCGGGGGGCGGCCGCGCTGGACCTGGGGCTGGTGGTCGTGGCGGCGCTGCTTCTGCCGATCGGCACGCCGCTGGTGCTGGGCGCGCTAGCGGGCAGCGAAGCGGGCTTGTCCAGTCGGTACCCGTCCCACGGCGTGCTCATCGTCGAAAAGTACCTGGAAGCCCTGCTCGTCGTGGTGCTGTTGGCGTACCTGGTGTACCGGCACCGGCTCCCCGCGCAGGCGTTCGGGCTGCAGACGCACCGCCTGGGACGGCAATTCGCCTGGGGCGCGGCGGCGCTGGGGGGTACCTATGCCGCCATGATGGCTTCGGTCATCCCGGTGGCCATGCTGGTCTGGTTTGTGCCGCAGACGCAGCACGACCTGACCGAGCGGGCCAAGTTCATGCAGATCCTGCCCATCCAGGACGTGCTCGCGTCGATACTCCTGCTCGTACCGGTCGCGATTCACGAAGAAGTGCTGTTCCGCGCGCTGCTGATCCCGTATCTCCGCCGGCTGACCGGAAATTGGACACTGGCGATCGCGCTCTCGACGGTGCTGTTCGCGGCCCTGCACATCACCCAGGGCTGGCTGGCGGTTTTGCAGATCCTGCTGGTCGGCGCGGCCCTGGCGAGCTTCTACGTCTGGTCGCGCAGCCTGCTGGCGGTCATCCTCGCCCACTTCGCCTTCGACTTCCTGCAGTTGCAGGTCGCCCGTTTGTTGCTGCCGTTCATCGAGAAGTACGCCCCGGGGAGCGCGGCGGGATTGATCGGGTAGTCCCCCCTTTTGTCAGCACTCGTGCCCGGTCACGCGCTGACCCAGCGCATCATGCCCAGGAACATCGCGAGCGCCAGCACCCCTACCGCAGCCACGCGCGCCCACGTCCGCGGGTGCGGTCCCGCCACCGGCCCCACCGCCGGACGCGCCAGCCCGGGTTCGGCTGGCCCCCCGAACTGCACCTGCGCGATGAGGAGCTGTACCTGAAACTCGTTGAACCCGAGCGCACGGCCTTGCTCGAGCAGCGCCTGGCGGCGCGAGTGGCGCAGCAGCCCATCCTCCAGAGACATGGCGATCGCCTGCCGCAACTCGGCCGCGGGGTCCGGCGGCGCCGTCGCCCCCATCCGCTCCTGCCCCGCCAGCAGCGCGCGGTAAGCAACGTGCAGCTCTTCCAGACGTGCCCGCGCCGTCGCATACGTACGCGGATCATGCAGCGCCGCCACCCAGCGCGCTCGTTCCGCCTCGAAACGGAGCGTGATCGCACGGGGATCGTGCCGTCCCGGCGTGAGGCCGAGCAGCGCCATGTCGTCACGGGGCATCGCTTCCAGCCCTCCTACGGAAGCTTAGGCCCCGCGGCCGGCCGGCCGGCGGCTTTCGGCGCATCGCGCGCGGTCCGGCGGCTGCGCGGTGCACCGCCAGCACCGTGAGCGGCCGCAGGGGAGTGATTATGGGGCCCGCTCCCAGAACACGGACGCGCGCGGGTGAACGTCCCGAAAGAACCGCCTGCGCCGCCGACGGCGGGGTCGCACGCGCCGGCGAACGCCGGACGCCCCCCGTTTCCCTCGCGACGAATTTCGGTAGCGGGCTGCTACGGCTGCGCCGGCGCGGGCGAACTCGCGGGCGGCGGTCCAGCGGGCTGAGATTCGGCCCCGTTCGGCGCCGCAGCACCCTGTTTGTCCGCGGGGGCCGCGCCCACCAAACCGGCGTAGGGATTCTGGTATTCCAGCCCGTACTCCGGATGCGGCAGCGTCAGCATGCTGATCCAGTCCACGACGGCACCGTATTGTGGATCGTCCCGGCCGCGCAGCGCCGGGCGAAACGCCGGACCACCATGGACGGGCGGATGGCCGCGCTCCGTCAGCTCGGCCGGTAGCATGTAGCGCACCAGGGCGCTGCCGTCCGCGCTGCCGCGGTCGATCATCGGGCCGCCGAGTGTCTCCATCTGGTCCAGCAGCACGAAACTCGTGTAGGCGAAGCCGTCCGTGCTCTTCGCACCCGGGGGAAAGCGAAAAACGCGGGCCGTGGCGCCGCCGTGGCAGCCAGACCGGGCGCAGTTGGCGGCCACCAGCGGAAGGACGCGCCGGCGGTAGACGTCAAACACCTCCGGATCGCTGAGGATACGAATCCGCTCCGCATACTTCAGCCCGGTCTCGCGGACGATGAGCTGCAGCCGTTCGTGGGGCTGCCCGCGGGTAAGCACTTCCTCCCAGCGGCTCTTGAAGTCCTTGCGCTTGCGTAGCTCTTCCAGCACCTCCACGCTCAACTCGCGCTGCCGCCCCTTGCGTTCGAACTGCACGCGGACGTTCTCCGGCTGCCCGTTCACGGTCAGTTCGTGCAGGCGCAGGCGCTGGATGTCCTCCTTGGACAACAGCGGTGCCGCGGGCAACTCCCCGGCTGCGGACACCTGACCCACGTTCGGCTCTTCGGGCTCCTCTTCGCCGCCCGCGCGCCCCGCGGCGCTGGACGACGCCGGCCGGCTGGCGGCCGGCAGCGGCACGGCTTCGGCCGCTCCGACCGGGACGATGCGCGCCACCTGCTCGCGGGGCAGGCGCAGTTCCCCCGCGGCGTTGCGGAGGATGATCTCATCCCCCGTCACGGTCACATCGGCACGCAGCCGCAGACCACTCCTCAGGTACACGTCGGCAAGCTCGGCACCCGCAGGCGCCGCCGCCCACAGCACCAGGCCGCACACCAAGCCCACGCTCCAGCCACGCACCCCGTCCATGGGCACCTCCAACACCCGGCGCGGCACGGCCGTTACACCTTGCGGTGCGCCGTGTGCGCTACCTCGCTGCCGTCCGCCAACTGCACAACCTCGTAGTCCCCGAACAAGGCCGGCGCCTCCTGCTGCAGGATGCGCAGGATGCGGATCGCCACCTTGCGAATTTCGATCTCCGCGTACTCGTTCGCGCGGGCCTCGATGAAGTGCCGCCACGCCCGCCCGTTGGCGGTCACGAAAATCCGGGTCTCGGTCGCATTGGGCAGCACGCTCCGTGCCGCCTGGCGGGCCAGCTTGCGCCGCAGAGTCGCATCCGGCTCGCTGGCGAAGGTCCGCTGCAGCCCTGCCACCAGCCGGCAATAGGCCGCGTGCGACTGCTGCACGGATTCCGCCCAGATCGTGTGCAACTCCGGATCGCCGGCGATGCAGTCGGGCTCGACGAAGTCGGTGGTCGACTCGTCCACGTAGCGCTGCGAAAGCTGCGAATACCCGAAGCCGGCGCGGTGCCGCACCAGCTCGTGGGTGAAGGAGCGCGACACGCCGGCGATGATGAAGTTCCACACCGCGTGCTCCAGCACCGAGCCGTGCGCGGACTCGAGGATGTGCCCCAGGTACTCGGCGTTGGTCTTCCGTCCCTTGCCGAAGGACATGTAGCACAGCCGACCCGCCACCTCGCAGAGCTGCTCGGCCCCCACCGCGGTGTCGGTCGTCCACGTCGTGCCGGCGTCCGCGAGGAATTGCTCCACGCCCTGCGACGCCAGCGTTTGCCGCCCCACCAGATAGACACGCGGCTCCCGCAGAATGTTCACACCCAACTCCTCTGCTGACGTCCGGGGCTCGACCCGCCCCGGGGGCCGGCCCACCACGGCCGCGGCCGCGGCCCGGCGGCGCCCACGCGGACGCTTCCGCCGGTGCCGCGGATTGTACTCGCCCGCGCCCCGGTGCACACCCTTTTTGCAGCCGCGCGCCGGCTCCGTTACGCTATCCGCCATGAGCAAGCGTGCGTTGACCCTCATTCTGCTCGGGGCGGTCCCCGCCTTCGCCGCGGCCCAGACCCCGCGCGCCCTGGCGTACCGGCTGGACGTCGGCGATCGGCTGGTCTTTGAGCGGCACAGCGTCACCACCTCGCCGGACGGGGCGCAGACGCTGACGCGCACCGACGAGGCCGTCCAGCTCTGGGCCCTCGCGCGCGACGGCGACGACCTGCTCGTCCTGCTCCAACTCGACCGCAAGACCAACGGCCGTGCGGAGCCTGCCCGCGCGGCGCTGTTCTCCGTTGACCCGGGCGGGCGCCGCCGCCTGCCGCCGGAGACCCTCACTCACCTCGACGGCCTGGATGCCGCGCTCGACTGCCTGCCCGTCCTGCCCCTGGGCGCCCAGAGTGACGCTGCCTGGACGACCGCACCGGATCCGTACGAACGGGTGTGGCGCTGCGTGAACCGGGGCAGCGACAGCACCCGCGCCGGACACCTCCGCGTCGATTTCGTGGTCGAGGATCGCACCGGGGCCGCTGCCGCCACGGGGCACACGCAGACCGGCACGTTCTGGTTCGACCCGGCCGCCGGCGTGCTCAGCCGCTTCGAGCAGAAGGAAACGAGCCCCGCCGACGCGTCGAGCACGGAATCCGTCGGCGCCTTCCGCGAACGGCTCAATCACAGCGCCGAATGGTGCGCCCGGCGTGCCGAGGAAGGCACACGCTGGCTCCGCGCGCTGGGACACGAGGACCGCCTCCTGCAGGAACTGCTGACCCCTGGCGCCGAACCGCCCAAGATCTTCGCACAACTGGAGCGCGTCTGGTCCGGCTTCAAGTCCGACTGCGACGCGCGCGCCGTCTCCCCCTTCCTCGCGCTGGCGGACGCCCGCCGCCAGGAGCTGAAGGCCCGCCAGCCAGCCCTGGAGGCGCGCGCGACGCTGGCCCGTCGCTGGCTCAACCAGGCCGCCGTGACGTGGACTCTGCAGGACGCGACCGGCGCGACCGTCATCTGCGAGCAGGCCCGCCAGGGCGTGGCCATCGAGTGCTTCTGGTCCGGCGCATCGCCCCTTTCCAATCACGCGCTGGAGCAACTGCGCGTCCTCGCACCACGGTTGCCCAGCGCGCGCGTGCGGATCATCGCCTACAACGTCGACCGGCATCTCGAACAAGCGCTCGCCATCATTCGGGCCTGCGGCGGCGGGCTGACGCAGATCCTCGGTGGTCCGCTGCTGGAAGCCGACCCCCTGCCGGAACTGCCCGTGGTACGCGTGCTCGACCGCCGCGGACTCGTGCGCGGCTTGTGGATCGGCTACTTGCCGGACTACAGTGCCGTGCAGGACCTGGCCATCCAGCTCGCCGACCTGGGCCAGCTCGCGCCCTAGTCGGCCGCCGGCAGGGAGACGTCGCGTGAAGACCGCACGCCACCGCTCATGGGGCCTCGTCGGCGGAGGGCTCGCCTTCCTGCTGCTCGTCGCCGGCTGCGGGGGCAGCGACCGACACCCGCTGCGCCCGCGCGCCGCCGCGCCCCGCGGCCTGACGCCCGCCGAGATCGAGAATCGCGCTGCGGCGGTTCGGTACGACCCGGTCGCCTACTTGCACCGGGTCGCCGCACGCTGCCGTGGCCTGACGCAGTACACGTTGACGCTCGTGCGACAGGAGCGGCGCGGTTTGTTGGGGCGCCTGGCGCCGCCCGAGCACGTGCAGTGCTGGTTCCGCCGGGAACCGTTCAGCGTGCGCATGAAGTGGCTTGACACGGACATCAAGCACGACGAGACGGTCTACGTCGAGGGGCAATACAACAACCAGGTGCGGTTCGTGACGCGCTGGTGGGTACCGCCCCTGCGTCCGCCGCCCGGCATCAACACCGTCGGCCTCGGCACGCCCGTGGCGGTCGGCGAGACCAAGTGGCCACTGCGGGATTTCGGACTGGAGCGCATGATGGAGCGCACCCTGGAATCCATGGCCGCGGCGGGCCCGGATGTGATCGTGACCTATGCGGGGCCGGAGGACCGGTATGACGGTGGTGCGCTCGTGCATCACCTGCATCTGGAGTACTCGGCCGCCCGCTACAAGGTGCCGATTCAGGAACTGTACGTGGATGTGGCCACCGATCTGCCGGCCGGCACGGTGCTGAAGCATGCAACCGGGGAGCTGGACGGGCAATACGAGTACCTGGACCTGAACACGGACGTGCGCCTCACGGACGCGGACTTCCTGCTCACGGTCGAACGATCGGCCGTGAAGCCGGCGCCGGGCGCAAGCTCGCGGCCCGCGCCGCGGCCAGCGCGGCGGAACGCTCTGGACTAGGGCAGTTGCGCTTGGCGTGGGATGCTCTGGAACGAGTGTCTGTCGTCAGGCACGGAGGCCTGACGTTACGCGGCTCCGTGCTACTGGCGACCCCGCTCTTGTCGCGGGCTCGCAACGGAGAGAGATGGATGACGGCCTGGACGGCAAACGACGAGCAATACATGCGACAGGCCCTGGCCCTGGCGCGGCGCGGCTTGGGCTACGTGGAGCCGAACCCGATGGTGGGCTGCGTACTGGTCCGCGGCGAACGCGTGCTGGCGACCGGCTATCACCACCGCTTCGGCGGCCCGCACGCGGAGGTCGACGCCCTGCGGCGCTGCCGCACGTCGCCGCGCGGCGCGACGGCGTACGTCACGCTGGAGCCCTGCTGCCACCACGGCAAGACGCCGCCGTGTACGGACGCCCTCATCGCGGCCGGCATCGCGCGCGTGGTGGCTGCGGTCAAAGACCCGAACCCGCGCGTGGCCGGCGGCGGGTTCGCACAACTGAGAGCGGTCGGCATCCGCGTTGAAGCCGGCTTGTGCGCGACCGAGGCGGCGGCATTGAATGCTCCGTTCTTCAAACTGCAACGGCAACATCGGCCGTGGGTGATCCTCAAGTGGGCGCAGAGCCTGGACGGCAAGATCGCGGCCCACACCGGGGACTCGAAGTGGATATCCGATGAGGTCTGCCGGGCCCACGCCCACCGGACGCGCGGGCGGGTGGATGCGGTTGTCGTCGGCGTCGGCACGGTGCTGACGGACGATCCGCGGCTGACGTGCCGGACGGCGCACCCGCGGCGCACCGCCGCGCGCGTCGTACTGGATAGCGACCTGTGCACACCGCTGCGGGCCCAACTCGTCCGGACCGCGCGCCAGGTGCCGACTTGGCTGTTCTGCCGTAAGGACGGCCCCGCGGCACACCGCCGCGCCCTGGAACAGGCCGGTTGCGTTGTGCATGCGGTCGCCAGCACGCGGCCCCGCGCCGCGCGGCGCGGTGGGGCCAAGGCGGGCGGCGTCGGGCTGTCGCTGCCGGCGGTGCTGGACGTACTGGGCAAGAGCCAGTTCACGAACGTGCTGGTCGAGGGCGGCGGGCAGGTGCTGGGCAGCTTCTTCGACGCCGGCTTGGCGGACGAATGCCACATCTACGTGGCGCCCCTGCTGGTCGGCGGACGGGACGCGCCGGGGCCGCTGAATGCGGCCGGCGTCGCGCGGATCGCGGCGGCGGTGCGTTTGCCGGACGAAGCGCGGCTGGCGCGGATGGGGACGGGGTACTTCGTGGCGGCGCGCACCGGCAACACGCCGCACGAATAGCCCGCCCGCGAGCGCTTTCGGCCGCCCGATCGCGTATTTCGTACGACGAGGCTCCGCCTTGTCGCGGTTGCACGGCAGAGCCCCTGCAAGGCAGCGCCCCTGCACGGCGGAGCCCCTGCAAGGCAGAGCCTTGCATTACGAGGCGGACTACGACTTCTGCTCGGCGGTCGGGAGCTTCTCCAAGATGTCGTTGAGCACGTAGTCCGTGCTCAGGCCCTCGGCCTCGCCTTCGAAGTTCAGCAGCAGGCGGTGGCGCAGGGCCGGCAGGGTGGCCTTCTTCACATCGCCGAAGCTCACGTTGTAGCGCCCGTCGAGCATCGCGTAGATCTTCGACGCGAGCGTGATGGCCTGGGCACCGCGCGGGCTCGAGCCCCAGCGGACGTACTTGTTGACGGCCTCGGTCGCGAAGGTGCTGTTGGGGTGCGTCGCGAGCACGACGCGGATCACGTAGTCCTGCACGTGCGGCGCGAGCACGATGCGTTTGACCAGGTCCTGCCCGGCCATGATCCGCTCGCCGCTCATGACGGGCTTGATGTCGGGCTTGTAGCCGCTGGTCGTGCGGTCGAGAATCGTCTTGAGCTCTTCACGGTCGGAATAGCCGACGATGAGCTTGAAGAAGAAGCGGTCGAGCTGGGCTTCGGGCAACGGGTAGGTGCCTTCCTGCTCGATCGGGTTCTGCGTGGCGAGGACGAAGAACGGCTCCTTGAGCGTGTACTTCTTGCCGCCCGAGGTGACCGTGTGCTCCTGCATCGCCTCGAGCAGCGCGGATTGCGTCTTCGGCGTGGCGCGGTTGATTTCGTCCGCCAGGATCATCTGGGCGAACAAGGGGCCCGCCTGGAACTGGAACGCCCGGCGTCCGCTCGTGTCCTCGTTGATGATGTTCGTGCCGATGATGTCGGCGGGCATCAGGTCCGGCGTGAACTGGATGCGGTTGAAGTCCAGACTGAGGGCTTCGGAGAGCGTACGAATGAGCAGCGTCTTGCCCAGCCCGGGCACGCCCTCCAGCAGCGCATGACCACCCGCGAACAGGCAGGCCAGCACGCCTTCGACGATGTCGGCGTGCCCGACGATCATCTTCCCCACCTCGTCCCGCAGGATGCGGAACTCGTCACAGAACGCCTTGACCTGCTGTTCGACCTGCGCTTCGGCCACGGCCATCGGCTGCTCCCCAGTTCGTGTTGTCTGCGGCCCGCGACACTGCCGGCCGGTCGGCGGATTCTACCCGGGCGCGGCCATAGGCGAAACGGCGCGCCAGACAACGCCCCGCCCAAGCAGTGGTCTGGTCGCGCCCCCCCGGGTCCGCGGGCGTGCCTACATGCCCGCCGCCTTCTTCAGCGCCGCGGCCTTGTCCGTCTTTTCCCACGTGAAGGTCGGCAGCTCGCGGCCGAAGTGCCCGTGCCGCGCCGTTTCCTTGTAGATCGGCCGGCGGAGGTTCAGGTGGTCAATGATCGCGCGCGGCGTCAGGGGGAAATGCTCGCGCACCAGGCTGCTCAGCTTGTCCTCGCTGATCTTGGCCGTGCCCTCGGTGCTCACCAGCACGCTCGTCGGCTCCGCCACACCGATCGCGTAGGAAAGCTGGACTTCGCAGATTTCCGCCAGCCCGGCCGCCACGATGTTCTTGGCGATGTAGCGGGCCATGTAGGCGGCCGAGCGGTCCACCTTCGTCGGATCCTTACCGGAAAACGCCCCGCCGCCGTGCCGCCCGCGCCCGCCGTACGTGTCCACGATGATCTTGCGCCCGGTCAGACCGGTGTCGCCGTGCGGACCGCCGATCTCGAAGCGCCCGGTCGGATTGACCAGCACCCGCACGTTCGGATTCCACCAGTCGCCGAGAACCGGCTTGACGATGTGGGTCGTCACTTCGCGGGCCAGGTCGCCTTGCCGGTCGTTCCACTGCGGGTGATGCTGGGTCGAGAGGACCACCGTGTCGATCCGGACCGGCTTCTGCCCCTCGTACTCAATCGTGACCTGGGACTTCGCGTCCGGCCGCAGCCCGGGAACCACCTGTTCGCGGCGTACGCCGACGTGGCGCTCCACCAGGCGGTGCGCCAGTTGGATCGGCAGCGGCATTAGTTCCGGCGTCTCACGGCAGGCAAATCCGAACATCATGCCCTGGTCGCCCGCCCCCTCGCGGTCCACCCCCATCGCGATGTCCGGCGACTGCCGCTTGATCGACGTCAGCACCGCGCACGACTTGTAGTCGAACGCCATGTCATCGCTGATATAGCCGATTTCCTTGATCGTCTCCCGCACGACGTCCGGAATCTCCACGTAGGCCTTGGTCGTCACCTCACCGGCCACGACCGCCATGCCCGTCGAAACGAGCGTTTCGCAGGCGACCCGCGACAATTTGTCCTGGGCCAGCATGGCGTCGAGGATCGCATCCGAAATCTGATCGGCGACCTTGTCCGGATGGCCCATGCTCACCGATTCCGACGTAAACAGGTACTTGCGGTTGTTCGTGCTCACCTGAGGTCGCTCCTTTGTTGGCGACGGACGCTGCCCCGGCCAGACGAGGAATAGTAGTCCGGCCGACGGACACTGCCAAGTCGGGGGCGATCACCCCGGCGCCGTCCGCGGGCCCGGGCCCGGCGCCCATTTTTGCGTGTCGCCCGCGACATGGCCGCAAGAAATCGCGCCGGCGGGCGTTCCGCCTGCAAGACCGGGGGGCGTGAGGTGCGTCGTGGCCAAACAGCCCGTTCCGGTCGTGTTCGTCCTCGGCGTCCTGCTGATTCCCTTGTCGGGCTGTGGCAGCGTATCCACCGCGCGCCCCGAGGTCCCCGCGGACGTCCAGCAACTCGTTGCCGGCGTCGCCCAGACGGCCGCGGCCGATCCCCGCACCGCTCCCGGCGCGCATCCCGTCGCCGTCGAACGCGCTGACTGGGTCGATCCCGGGCGCAACCGCATCGTGCCCGTTAAGATCTACTACCCAAGCGATAGTCCGACCCCGTCGCCGGTCATCATCTTCTCGCACGGCCTGGGCGGTTCGCGCGAGCTGTACAGCTATCTCGGCGAACACTGGGCCAGCCACGGCTATGTCTGCATTCACCCCCAGCACAGCGGCAGCGATACCTCCGTCTGGCAAGATCAGGCCAATCCCCGTGCTGCCCTGCGCGCCGCAGCCTCACCCTGGAACGCGGTGGCCCGCGCGCGCGACATCACCTTCGTGCTCGACAAGCTGACCGAACTCGACGCGACGCCCGACTTCGCGTTGCACGGCCGCGTCGACCTCACCCGCATCGGCGTCGGCGGCCACTCCTTTGGCGCGAACACGGCCCTCGTGACCGCGGGCCAGGTCTTCGTACTCCGCGAGCAAGAGCTCTCCTATGCCGACTCACGCGTCAAGGCCGCTCTCCCCTTGAGCGCCCCGGCGACGCGCGCCAATCCGGACGTCGCCTATGCCCACGTGGCCCTCCCCTGCCTGCACATGACCGGCACGTTGGACAACAGCCCGATTGGCGACACCTCTGCCGCGCAGCGCCGCATCCCCTTCGACCACATCCCGCACGCACCGCAGTACCTGATTACGTTCGTGGGCGGCGACCATTACATCTTCTCGGGCCGCCAGCAGGCCGCCCAACCTACCGACGCCGCCTATCAGACGCTGATTCGCGCTGCTTCGCTCGCCTACTGGGATGCCTTCCTGCGCGATGACGCCGACGCGCGCCGTTGGCTGAATGACGGCGGGCTGCGTGATCTGCTCGGCGGTGCCGCGACGCTGGAAACGAAGTGACTCGGGTTCACGTGCCGCGGATCGTTCGCAGTACGGCATCCAGGAGATGCCCGTTGGTGCCCAGCGCTTCGGGCGCGGTGTGATCCGCGTGGCCGGACCAGTCAGTCAGCGTGCCCCCCGCCTCAGTCACCACGGGGACGAGCGCGGCCGTATCCCAGATTGCCATCGCGGGGTCAAGCACCACCTCCACGCGGCCGGTCGCCAGCAGCGCGTAGGCGTACGCGTCGGGCCAGCCCCGGTCCACGTAGCACGCGTCGCGCAAACGCTCGTACGCCGCTGCATGGGGGCTGCGGTAGACGAGCTTCGTGGTCGTGAGCGACAAGCGCGCTTGGGCAAGCTGCGTCACGCCGGAAACCTGCGCGCGGCTGCCGTTCCACCAGCAGCCCAAGCCGCGGGCCGCGGCGACCGTCTCGCGCAGGGCGGGCAGGTGGATCACACCCGCCAAAACCGCGCCGGCCCATTCGAAGCCGATGAGCACGCTATAAAGCGGCACGCCGCTGATGAACGACATCGTGCCGTCGATCGGGTCAAGGATCCAGCGCGCCGGACAGCTCCCGGGCTGCTCGCCGCCCTCTTCACCCAGGATGCCATGGTCCGGAAACTCGCGCGCGATGCGCGCGCGCAGGAGCGCTTCCGATGCGCGGTCGGCAATCGTGACCGGCGTATTATCGGCCTTTGTCTCCGGAACCAATCCGGTCCGAAAATGCTGCAACGTCACTTCGCCGGCCGCCTCGGCCGCCGCAACCGCGAAGTCCAGAACGTGACGCAAGTCAGGCGTGGGCATGCGTTCTCCAATCCAGGTCTTTCCCGCTCCCCTTCTACCGGTGAAGCGCGCACGGACCGATATCACCGGCGGGCAACATCATTAGTTTATTCCGAATGAGGCTTTGTGAGGGAGACGGACTTCGTGTTAATATGCGGATGTGTTGCCGGAGGGCGAGGGCGGGTGTTGATGCGCGGGATCGGGTCTGCGGTCCACACAATCCACGTCTGGAGTGGCTGCGTGCCCCGATCAGGGACATCGTCATATTCAAATGTAGAGGCGGGCGACAAAGCGTCCAGCCTGAGTCGGATGCGTTTGGGAGCACACGAGAAGGAGCGATCGATGCACGAGCGGAAGTGTTTGCGTATCGCCGTCACATTGACGGCCGTGTTGCTACTGACCGGAGCGTTCGCTTCGGCCGACAACTGGTTGCAGTTGGATCCCGCGGGGACCGCTACGGTGCACAGCGGCAGCGGCCCGGCACCCACGCTCGCCGTCAAGTCCGGCGGACTCAGCGGCTTCACGGTGAGCGCGGCCACCACCGGTCTGGCCGTGCAGCGCCTGGAGACCGCGAGCAAGGAAGGGCCTTTTGTCGAACTGCGTTGGCCCGAGTCGTCCTCCATCAGTGGTGAAGTCGGCGCGCCGGGCGTGCCCGTCATCCGTCGTCTCTTTGTCATTCCCGACGGCGCGACCTTCACCTACTCCGTGAACGCCGGCGCGGCGGTCACGGTCGACAACGCCGCGGCCGGTCTGCCTGCCCGCGTGCTGCCGGTGCAGCCGCCGATCGAGAAACAGCCGGGCGCCGTCGAGAACGCGCCCTTTGCCTTCGATAGCGCCGCCTACGCCACCAATGCGGCCCTGCCCGCGGAGCGCGCCACCGTCCAGGAACTGGGCGTCGCGCGCGGCCAGCGCATCGGCCTCGTGGAACTGCGGCCCGTCGCCCACAATCCGGTCACGGGTACCCTGACGGTCTATCCGAACCTGACCGTGGACGTGCAGTTCGTCGGCGGCAGCATGTCGACCGACGCCCTGCCCGGCCTCAAGAACCACGTCCTCAACCCGGAACTCGTGCCCACGGCCGCCGCACGCGGCTCAGGCAACTATGTCATCATCGTCGCCCCGGCCTACGCGGGCACGATCGCGAGCTTCGCGGATGCCAAGTCGGCCCAGGGCTATACGGTCACGAGCTACACGATCGCGGCCGGCGCCACCAAGGAATCCATCAAGACCTACATCGCTGGCCTGTATGCCAACACGGCCACGCGGCCGAAGTACATCCTGCTGGTCGGTGACACGGACACGATTCCGAATTGGACCGGCGGCGGCGAAGGCAGCCCGGCCACCGACATTCAGTACGTGTGCATGGACGGGGCCAGCGACTGGTACCCGGACATCGCGCTCGGCCGCTTCTCGGTGCGCAGCGTCGCGCAGCTGCAAGCGATCATGGCCAAGACGCTGACCTACGAGAACGGGCCCATGCCGGATCCGCAGTATGTCAAGCGGGCCGTGTTCATGGCCTCCTCCGACAACTACACGGTGTCGGAAGGCACGCACAACTGGGTCATCACCAACTACATGGTGCCCAACGAGATCGTGTCGGACAAGCTGTACTGCCACACGTTCGGCGCGACGACCGCGCAAGTGTCGGCCGCTTTCAACGCCGGTCGGTTCTGGGGCATCTATAGCGGCCACGGCGCCAACACGTACTGGGCGGACGGCCCGGTCTTCTACCAGAGCGACGTCAACGCACTGACCAACGTCGGCATGTATCCGTTCGTCTGCAGTTTCGCCTGCGTCACGGGCACGTACACCGACGAAGAGTGCTTCATGGAGACCTGGCAGCGCGCCGCCAACAAGGGCGGTCTGGTCGTCATCGGCTCCTCGGTCAACAGCTACTGGACCGAGGATGACGTCATGGAAAAGCGCCTCTTCGACTCGATCTTCGACGCCGAGGATGCCGTGGTCGCCGAAGTCGGTCCGGTCTGGAACGACGCCAAGATGCGCTATCTCGCCGAGATGGGCTCGGGCTCCACGACGCGGCGCTATTTCGAGATGTATAACATCCTGGGTGATCCGGCCCTGACGTTCCCGGGCAACTGCTCGGATGCGGGCACCATCCAGCTCGATCGCACCAAGTACGCCTGCGAAGACGGCCTGACCGTGCGCGTCTCGGACTGCGGCCTGAACACCAATGACAACGTGGTCGACACCGTCACGGTCACGCTGAGCAGCGGCCTCGACACCGAGCTGCTCCTGCTCACCGAGACCAGCGGCAACTCGGCTACGTTCGAGAACATGATCGCGATCAGCACGACCAACATGGACGGCGTGCTGCAGGTCGCCCCCGGCAGCACCATTACCGCGACGTACATCGACGCGGATAACGGCGCGGGGCAGACGAACGTCACGGTGACCGCAACGGCCGTCGTGGATTGCACACCCCCGGTGATCGGGGCGATTCGGGCGGAGAACATCCAGCCCCGCAGCGCGACGATCGCCTTCTCCAGTAACGAGCCGGCCCGCGGCGTGGTGCACTACGGCCTGTCGTGCACAGCGCTGACCCAGACGGCTAGCGGCGGGCTGAGCGCCACGCCGACGGTCGACCTGACCGGCCTGACGGACAACACGACGTACTACTACACCGTGACGGCTTCAGACGAGGCCGGCAACAGCGTGACCGATCCCACCTGCCGCAACTTCACGACGCCGGAGGTGCCGGACTTCTTCACGCAGCTGTTCACCAACGACAACGATTTGGACAACATCAGCCTGCAGTTCATGCCCAACGGCTCGGTGGACTTCTACCGCGGCTGCGCCCAGGCGATCACCGCGCTGCCGACTGATCCGACCGGCGGGACGGCCTTGACGCTCTCGGACGACGGCTACGCCCAGGTGACCCTGACGGGCGGAATGACGGCCAAGCTCTACGGCACGGCCTACCCCTCGATCTACGTGGGTGCGAACGGCTACGTCACGTTCGGTTCCAGCGATTCGGCCTATACTGAGGCGTTGTCGACGCACTTTGGCAAGCCGCGCGTGGCGGCGCTGTTCGACGACCTCGATCCGGCCCAGGGCGGCCAAGTGAGCTGGAAGCAGCTCGAGGACCGCGCAGTCGTGACCTGGCTGAACGTGCCGGAGCACAGCACGACCGGTAGCCAGAACACCTTCCAGATCGAGCTGTACTTCGACGGCCGAGTCACGATCAGCTACCTGAACGTGACCGCGACGGACGGTCTGGCCGGTCTGTCGCGCGGCACGGGTCAGGACCCGGATTTCCTGATGTCGGACCTGTCGGCCATGGGGCCCTGCCAGTTCTTCCCGCCGACGGCGCACGATGTGGGCACGTCCGCGGGCAGTGGGCAGACCAAGACCCTGGCGCTCAACGCAACGGATGACGGCATGCCGCTGCCGCCGGGCGTCCTGAAGTACGTAATTGCGAGCTTGCCGGCCAGCGGTTTGCTGAAGGACCCGGGCACGGGCGCCGTGATCGCCAGTGTGCCTTACGAACTGGTGGGCAATGGCAAACTGGTGACATACCAGTCGGACACGTACTTTGTGGGCGCCGACACGTTCACCTACC
>CAZGAQ010000050.1:26519-29835 GCA_964523405.1 uncultured Planctomycetales bacterium | reverse complement strand
TGCGGTTGGCATAGCGGCCGACGGTGGCCCCAAAGTAGGAGGTGTTGGTGAGCCAGCCGTCGAGGGTATCGTAGCCGAGCGTGATGTCAGCGAGCTTACCGTTGCGATCGGGGGCCTCGAAGCTGACCGTGATGGCGCCGTAGGTGGTCAGGCGAGCGCAGAGGCCATTGGCGTTGGTGAGGGTGTACAGATCGACCGGACGGCCATCGGGCAACTTGCCATAGGAGGTCTTTTCGACGTTGAGCACGGCTTTCTTCTCGCTTTTCACCCCCGCCTCGGACCGCGGCTGCGCACTCTGGCAGCCGACCAGGATCGTACTGAACAGGAATGCGGCGGCGAGGCCGGCCGCAGGGCCAAAACGTTTCATGCGCACATCTCCTCGAAACCCACGAATGCCCCGCATGGGGCGAACAGCCGGACGCCGCGTTTCGGCGACGTGACGGCTACGGACAAAAACGCGTCAACGGCGCGGGTCGCGTCGTTGGGCGTGCAGCGTACCCCCGACGGGGCGGCGCGGCTACCGCCCGGCAGAGGGATGTTGGATGCCGCGCGGCGCGTGTGCACGCGGGCCGGTCGGAAGGCGGGCGGGGCACGCGGGGTGGCTGGCTGTAATAGGCTGCCGGGAACGCACTTGCGGGGGCGGGGGACGACGATGCGGAGAGCGTGGCGGGCTGTGTCGCGTGAGGGTGGGTGGGCCGTACAATGACGGGATGCAATGGTTGACTTGGCTGCTGTTCGAATCGGTGGTCGCGCTAGGCATCGTCCTGGGCGTGACGCTGTTCGTGCTGCTGGTCTACTGGCGGCGCACAGGGCGCGCGCGGCCGATTCAGATTGGGCTTGTGCTGGCGACCGGATTGCTGATTCTGCAATCGGCAGTGACGACGCGGCGCGAGCACGCCCTGCAAACCATGCAGGTCGTTGAACGCGCGCTTCTGGAGGCCCGCGCGAGTGACCTGGCACCGGTGCTGGCTGACGATTTTGAGGCCGGTGGGCGCAAGCGAGATGAGTTCATCCGGTACGTTGGTGAGTGGTTGCAGCGCGAGCGCGTGCGGTTGCTGGAGCGCTATCAACCACAGGTGGAAGATTCCGAGGATGAGCGGTTCACGCTCCGCATCACGTATTCAGCCGAGCTGACCGGAGACTACCGCGGCAACCTGCCTTCGACGTGGGCGCTGAAGTTCGTGTGGACGCCGAACGGCTGGCGCATCGGGGATATTCAGCCGATTATGATCGCCGGGATGGATGAGGCGACCTGGGGTTCCATCGAGCGGCACTAACGGCGGCCACGGCGGGTGCGCCGGCCGCGCTCGGGGCGGCGCGAGCGGATGCGCTTTTCCGGGCGGGCGGCGCCGGTCGGGACGACGCCGATGGGGGTGCGGGCGGCGGGCACCAGCACGAGTTCCTGGCGCGCTTCATCGACGGCGGCGACCTGCACACGGAGGGTCTGGCCGATGTGGACGAGGCGGCGCGTGCGGCGGCCGATGAAGAGGCCGGCGTCGCGGTCGAACTCCCAGTCGTCGGGGCCGAAGTCGGCGACGCGGAGCAGGCCTTCGGCCATGTAGGGGCGGATCTGCACGAATGCGCCGAGCGAGATGATCCCCGTGATGATGGCATCGAAAGTGGCGCCAACCTTGTTCTTCATGAGCATGAGGAGCAAGGCGCTGTCGGCGTCGCGTTCGGCTTGCTGGGCGCGTCGTTCGGCCGAACTCATATCGCGGCCGAGCTGGGCGACTTCGTCGTCTGTGGCGAGGATGGCGGCGCGGACCTTGCGGGGGATGCGGCGGATCACGAGGTCGAGCAGACGATGGATCGTCAGGTCGGGATAGCGGCGGATGGGTGAGGTGAAGTGGCAGTAGTCGTCGCTGGCGAGGGCGAAGTGACCCTCGTCGGTGGGACTGTAGCAGGCCTGTGAAAGGGAGCGCAGCAGGATGTAGTTCACAGCCGGTTCTTCGGGACGCCCGCGAGCCACGTCGAGCAGGGCGCGGATCGTGTCGCGATTGAGTGTGGACGGCGGTGGATGGCGCAGCAGGGGGGCGAGGTAGGCGAGATTGCCGCCCGCATCGGGTTCCGGCGGCGCATGGATGCGACGTAGGTGCGTTAGGCCAGCCTGCGTCAACTCGCGTGAAACGGCCTCGTTGGCCTCGACCATGAACATTTCGATGAGGGTGTGCGAGAAGCTGGTGTCGGCGGGGCCGGCGTCGGCGACGTTGCCGTGCTCGTCGAGGCGGATATCGACTTCGGGCAGGGAGAGCACGAGCATGCCGCGCTTGAGACGGCGCCGGCGGATGGCCAGAGCGAGCGTTTCACACTGTTTGAGGAGCGTGCGGACGCGGGGGTCGAGGCGTCCGGGTCTTCCCTCCAAAGCGGCTGTAGCTTGTTCATACGTCAGTCGTGCCGCCGACCGGATGACTGTGTTGGCAAATTCGGTGGCGACGACGCTGGCCTCCCGGTCGTAGGTGATAAAGGCGGTTTTGGTGTAGCGGTCCTCGCCGGGCTGCAGGCTGCACAAGCCATTGGAGAGGACTTCGGGGAGCATGGGGACAACGAAGCCGGGGAAGTAGACGCTGGTGCCGCGCGTCCGGGCTTCGGTGTCGATGGGGGCGCCTTCGGGTACGAACGCGCAGACGTCGGCAATGTGCACGCCGAGGCGGACGCGGCCATCGCCGAGGTTTTCCAGCGAGATGGCATCGTCGAAGTCGCGGGCTTCGGCCGGGTCGATCGTGATTGTCAGCAGACTGCGGAGGTCGGTGCGACCGGTGCGGTCGTCGGGGTCGAAGGCGGCGGCAGCCAGGCGGACGGCGTGGCGGACCTCGGCGGGAAAGACGTCGGGCAGGGCGTAGCGACGGATGATGCCGAGGATGCGGATGCGGGCGTCGGACGGGTCGCCGAGGCGCTCAATGATGACGCCGCGCACGATGGGGAGGTCGAGGGTCCGTTCGAGCGGCTCGACCACGACGAGGTCTCCCGCGCGTGCGCCTTTGGCGGTGGGGTCGTCGATGCGGACGGCCGGAAGGGGGACCTTGCCGTGCGGGCGCACGATCCAGGCGCGGCCGGCGTGTTCGAGGATGCCGACCCACTGGAGGGGGGCGCGTTTGACGATGCGCACGATCTCGGCCCGGGCGCCGGCGAGGCCGCGTTTGCGGATGACGCGGGCGGCCACGGTATCGCCCTCGAGGGCACCGCCCGTGCGCAGTTTGTGCACGTAGAGGTCGGGTTGGCCGGGGCATTCGAGGAAGCCGTAACCGTGGCGCGTGGCCCGGAAGATGCCGACGACCTGGCGCGCTGCCTGCAACGCGTGCTCGTCGACGGCGCCCTG
>CAZGAQ010000050.1:0-26509 GCA_964523405.1 uncultured Planctomycetales bacterium | reverse complement strand
TGCGGAGGGTGCGGCCCGCGCCGAGGGTGAGCGTGCCGTCTTCGAGAAGACCCCGGATGTACTGGCGGAACGTGGTATAATCGGAAGTGGGAATGTTGAGTTCGCGCGCCAGAGCGCGTAGCTTTACAGGCCGATCCGGATGCTCCGCGATGTGCGTGACAACGGACCGTCGCCAGTCTTCGGGCGTGGGGGCTGGTTTCTTTACAGGCATGCTAGGACCACAAGAGAGGAGACTCTGAGAACCGGCCCGCGCGTGACCGGCGACCGCACGCACGCGGAGTCTAGACGTGGTCGCCCCATAGTTCCAGCGCCACGCGCGGGTTCGGCGGCGGAGTGACGCCGGCCGGGCGTGGCTTGAGTCGGCCGACCCGACGGGGCGGCCTAGGTATGGCGGCGAAGCGCCGCCGCAGGAGCCACAGGGATGAAACCCAGCAATGGCGTGACCAGCAGCAACACGCAGTTCTCCGTGTTTCTCGCAAACAAGCCGGGTCTGCTTGCCCACGTCTGTCAGCGCCTTGCCGACAACAAGATCAATATTGTGGCCATGAGCATGATGGACGCCACCGAGCACGGCGTCCTACGGGTGGTTGCCGAGGATCCGGAGCGGACGCGGCAGACGCTCGCCAGCCTGAACGTGCCGATGACCGAGACGACCGTCCTGATGGCGACCCTGCCGAACCGTCCGGGGGCGCTGGCGGACGTGGTCGAGCGGCTGGCGACCGCCCATATCGCGGTCAACTATGCGTACTGCACGACCGGTGCGGCCGGCGGGAAGACGGTGGGCGTATTCCGCGTGTCGGATCTGCAGAAAGCCAGTAAAATCCTGGCGGAGCGCCAGCCCCGCCGCCGGCTGGAGGCAGTCGCGGTTCGTAAGGCGGTCGCAGCCCGGCGTAAGTGAACTTGAACGCACCTGAACAGGACAAAGCCCAGACGGCCGACTGGACGGAAGCCCGTCCAGTCGCTCGTCCCGGCGCGGCGCGCTTTTGGGCGGCGCTGGTGCTGATCGGGTGCGTGGCACTGCTGGGGGTAGCGGCGTATCTGAAGCCGGACCCACGCGGTTACGGCACGCACCAGCAGCTTGGCGCGGGGCCGTGCGGGATGCTGGTGATGACGGGGTTGCCCTGTCCGACATGCGGGATGACGACGGCGTTTGCCTATACGGTGCGGGGGCAATTCTTACAGGCTTTCCGGGCACAGCCGGCGGGTTTTTTGCTCGCAGTGGGGACGGGTGTGTTGGCGCTGGCATGTGGGTGGACGCTGGTGCGCGGGCGATGGCCAATGGCACGGCTGTGGCTGGCAAATCCGCACAAGCTGTTTCTGCTGCTGCTGGTGCTGCTGCTCGGGGGCTGGGCGGGGAAGATCGTGATCGGGCTGTCGGACGGGACGCTGCCGTATCCGCCGAAGTGACGCCGATGGCGGCCGGGTAGGATGCCGCGAAGGCGGCCCGCGTGGGCACGCAGAGGGGGTACGGGTGCCGTGCCGTGCGGCCGTGGGGGATTCACCTGATAGCCTGAATTGCGAGTTGCGCTCGACAGAGGTTGCGGTCGCGCGGATAATGGGAAGTCGTGCGGGGTGCGGTGGGCATCCCGGCATGTCGCTGGCCCAGCTATTGGGGGCCTGGATCATGTCTCTGGCAGTCTGTCCGGGGTGCCGCGCGCGCTACAACGTACCGGCGACGGCGGCCGGCAAGCGCACCACGTGCAAGAAATGCGGCGTCGCGTTTCGAATTCCGCTGGAAGCGGCCCCGCCCGTCGCGGTGCCACCACCGGAGCCGCCGTCGTCGGGCGCGGACCTGGGGCTGGGGGACCTGGAGGCGCTGGCGAGCGGGCAGGCGATCGCGGTGGAGCGGTCGGCGGAGGTTACGGCGCCGTCGGCTGCAGTTGGGCCGGTGGCGGATCGTGCGCTGGGGGGTGGGAGTGTCGCGGTGGCGGGGCCGCGCGGCGGGCGGGCGCACCACGATCCGGAGGTGAGCGCATATGGACATTACATCGCGGACGTGATGCAGAGCCTGCTGTTCATTCGGAAGCCGAAGAACATCGTGCTGTTCATCACGTTGTGGCTGATGCTGGTGGTGCGGGAATTTCTGCAGACGGCCGCGGGGATGACCGGCTATCTGCTGCTGCCGTTTGTCGGCACGGCCTGGCTGGTGCTGAGCGGCTGGTACATGGCGTTCCAGATGAACCTGGTTACCTGGGCGGCGGGGGGCGAGGAGGAGTTGCCGAGTCTGGCGGCGGAAGACGGGTGGTGGGACGGGATCGTGCTGCCGTTCTTCCGGCTGTTGACGACGTACGTGGTGGCCCTGCTGCCGGCGCTGATTTACTGGATGGTGCTGGTGTCGCGGATTGTGGCGGCGTACGTGACGAACCCGGGCGCGGGCAGCGCGGTTCCGGCAGATACGACGATGGCGATTCTGGTCATTCTGGTGCTGTTCGGGATGTGCGCGTGGCCGATGATGGTGCTGGTGGTGTCCGTGGGGGGGAGCGTGCGGGGGCTGCTGCAGCTCGACCTGATTATCGAGACGGTCATCAAGTCGCTGCCGGCCTACCTGCTGACGGTTGCGGCGGTGTATCTGACGCTCGGTTTGCGGGGGCTCGTGTGGGCGCTGGTGTGGTCGAAGATGAGCGACAAGGTGGACTGGAAGAGCGACTGGGCGAGCCTGGTGCTGCTGCCGGCGGTGTTCATCGCGGTCAATCTGTATTTTGAGATTGCAGCGCTGCGGGCAGTGGGGCTGTACTACCGGCACTTCAAGCAGCGGTTTGCGTGGGATTGGGGCTAGAGCGCGGGGCGGCGCGAAGGCGTCGGCCAGAGGACCGGGCTATGAATCGGAACCTGATATGCTGGGCGGGGCTGGTGGCGGGGTACGTCGGTTTGTTTGTGCTGGGGCACACGCAGCCGATTCAGTTTGAGCGGAACAGCAAGTCGTTCTGGGCGCGTATTCTGCGGCAATCCAGCGAGGTGCAGTACAGCTCGCGGCCGGACCCGCGGGCGCCGGCCAAGGCCAAGCGTCCGCCACCGCCGCCGCCGCCGGCGGCGATGCCGCGCGCGCAGGCGGAGGAGTTGATCAAGATTTCGGCTTGCGGCGGGCAGGCGTGGAAGCTGACCCCGCTGTTGCGTCCGGCGGTGCGGGTTTCGCCGGTGTGGGCGGAGGATGCAAGCAAGGTGCAGCGCGGGGTGTCGCGGCTGGGCGGGGTCCCGGACGTGCCGGCCGGTTTTGTGTGGCCGACGAAAGGGACGACGCCGCTGACGTTTCTGGGCCAGATCAATCTGGCGGACGTGACGGCGCTGGACGAGGAGGGGCAGTTGCCCAAGAGCGGGTGGCTGTGCTTCTTCTATGGGAGTGCGCTGCAGCCGCTGCCGAGCGGGGCCGATCCGAACGAGCGCGGGGCGTGGCAAGTGTGCTATTTCGAGGGTGAGGTGGGCGGATTGCAGCGGGCGACGACGCCGAAGGCGATTCAGAAGGAAGAGTTGCCGCTGTGTACGGTGCGGTTCTGGAGCGAGTGGAACCTGCCGTCGGTGGCGGACGAGCCGAACATGTTCACGGAGGACGAGCGCGCGGGCGGAGGGCTGTACGACCTGTGCGAGGCGCTGGCAGGGCGGCCGAAGGAGGAGGGTTGGCACCACCTGCTGGGGTACGGGCAGGGCTGGTGGCCGATGCGCGAGCACTGCCAGTTGGCGGCGAACGGGGTGGCGTACGATGCGGAGGACTTCGATCCGAACGCGTCGCGCGTGCAGGAGTTGCTGGCGGGGAAGGACGAGTGGGTGCTGCTGTTCCAGGTGGATGCGGCGGCGGTGGCGGAGATGGACGTGCCGCCGGGCGGGGTGCAAGGAGTTGGGCCGTCGAGGGATCTGAACTACGACCGGGTGCAATACTGGATTCGGCGGGCGGATTTGGCGGCGAAGAAGTTCGACGGGGTGTGGGTGGCGGCGGCGATGGATGATTGAGAGGGCGTGTGTGGTGGGAGGGGCGCGGGCCGCGGAGTCAGTCCAAGCCGGGTGAGGCGGCGTTGCGGAGTGCTGCGGAACGGGTGGCGGCAGGCCGCGCGGCAAGCAGCCGCACCTGGGGCAGTCTGGCAGTCCGTCGCTCCAGGGCATTCGCTTCCCCCGCCGGCGAGCGGGCCCCGACGCGCGAGACACCGGGGCCGGTCGCACTTCGTCGCTATTGCTTCTTCTCAATCTTCGCCCACGTATCCTTCAGCGTCACTGTGCGGTTGAAGACGAGCCTTCCCGCGGCGGGCTGCGAGTCGGGGTCGACGCAGAAGTAGCCGTGGCGTTCGAACTGGTAGCGCTGGCCGGGGGTCGCGTTCGCGACGCTGGGCTCGACGTAGGCGGGGCTCGCGATCTCGATCGAGCCGGGATTCAGGTTGCTCTTCCAGTCCGCGGCGGCGGTGGTCGCGGTCGCGGCGGGGCCGGCGCCGGTCGCTTCGGCCGCCTTGAGGGCGTCATCGCTGACGTCGTCCGGGTCCGGCTTGGTGAAGAGGTGGTCATAGAGCCGCACTTCGACCGGCAGCGCGTGCGCGGCGCTGACCCAGTGCAGCGTGCTTTTGACCTTGCGGCCGTCGGGGGCGTCGCCGCCGCGCGTGGCGGGGTCGTAGGTGCAGTGCACCTCAATGACATTGCCGGCCGCGTCCTTCACGCAGCTCACGCACTTCACGAGGTAGGCGTAGCGCAGCCGCACCTCGTTGCCGGGATACAGGCGCCAGTACTTCGGCGGCGGGGTCTCGCGGAAGTCGTCCTGCTCGATGTACAGGACCTTACCGAATGGCACCTGCCGCGTGCCGGCCGCGGGGTCCTCGGGATTGTTGACGGCCTCGAGTTGGTCGACGTGGTTCTCCGGGTAGTTGTCGATGACGAGTTTGAGCGGCCTGAGGACGCCCATGACGCGCGGGGCGGTCTTATTGAGGTTCTCGCGGACGCAATGCTCGAGCAGGGCGATGTCGACGGTGCTCTCGGTCTTGGAGACGCCGATGCGGCGGCAGAACTCGCGCAGGGCCTCGGCGGGGTAGCCGCGGCGGCGCATGCCGGAGATGGTGGGCATGCGGGGGTCGTCCCAGCCGCGTACGGTGCCGCTCTTCACCAGCTCAAGCAGGCGGCGCTTGCTCATTACGGTGTACGTGATGTTGAGGCGGGCGAACTCGATCTGCTGCGGATGGTGGATCAGCTTGCCCCAGGGTCCGCTGCCGTCCGCGGTGCGGCCTTCATTCACGGAGTCGATGAACCAGTCGTAGAGCGGGCGGTGGTTCTCAAACTCGAGCGTGCAGATGCTGTGCGTGATGCCTTCGAGCGAGTCCTCGAAGCCGTGGGCCCAGTCGTACATCGGATAGATGCACCACTTGTCGCCGGTGTTGTGGTGCGTCGCATGGACGATGCGGTACATGACCGGGTCGCGCAGATTGAGATTGGGGTGGGCCATGTCGATCTTGGCCCGCAGGGTCTTGGTGCCGTCGGGAAATTCGCCTTTGCGCATGCGCTCGAACAGGTCGAGATTCTCCGCGATGGTGCGATTGCGGAATGGGCTTTCCTTGCCCGGTAGCGTCAAGGTGCCGCGCATGCGGCTGACCTCGTCGGCGGACAAATCGCAGACGAAGGCCTTGCCCTTCTTGATGAGCTCGATGGCCCAGGCGTACATCTGGTCGAAGTAGTTACTGGACCAGATCACGCCGGCGCGCGGGTCACCGTCCTTCTGGCCGACCCACCTTGCGCCGAGCCAGCGGACGTCCTCGATGATCGAGTCGACGTACTCCTGCTCCTCCTTCACCGGGTTGGTGTCGTCCATGCGCAGGTTGAACTGCCCACCGAACTCGACCGCCAGGCCGTAGTTGAGATTGATGCTCTTGGCGTGGCCGATGTGCAGGTAGCCGTTGGGCTCCGGGGGGAAGCGCGTGTGGACCTTCTGCCCGAAGCGTCCGGAGCGGTTGTGCTCGTCGATGATCTCGCGGATGAAATCGCGCGGGCCGGCCTCAGCGGGACCACGGGCTGCGGATTCCGGAGTGGGGCGGTGGGGCTTCGTCTTGTCGGAATCGGGTGTCGACATCGTGCTTGTTCCTGGCGCCAGCGCCGGCGGTTTTTCCGAGGCTATCCAGGGCGGGATGATACTCGATGAATGGCGGCCGGAACAATCCAGGCAAGCGCGCGGGCGCGACGGGGGGCGCGCCGGGCCCGCTTCGGCTATACTTCCGCCCGAGGTATCGAATGTCGCTGACCCCGAAGGAACGTCAATCGCTTGTGGCCGCGAGCCATGCGCTCAAGCCCGTGGTGGTGCTGAAAGCTGGGGCCGTGCCGCCGGCCGCAGTCGAGCAGGTGCGCCGGAGCTTCGCGCATCACGAGTTGATCAAAGTCCGGGTCAATGCCGATAGCGGTGGGGAGTGCGATGCGACTGGGGCCGATTTGGCGGCGCAGGTGCCGTGCGAGTTGGTGAAGCGGATCGGTCGGATCGTGCTTTTGTATCGTCGGGTGCAAGAGGACGGGGCGGAGGAGTGAGCCGGGTCGCGGCGGCGCGCAGACGGAAAGGACGGACGATGAAGGTCTTTGTGGTTGGCGGAGCCGGGTATGTGGGGAGTCACTGTGTGCGGCGGCTGCTGGCGGCGGGCCACGCAGTGACGGTGTTTGACAACCTCAGTGCCGGGCATCGCGCGGCCGTCGATCCGCGGGCAACGTTTGTGGAGGGGGATCTGGGGGATCCGGCGACGCTGGATGGCGTGTTTGAGGCTGGGGAATTCGATGCGGCGATGCACTTTGCGGCGTTCATCAACGTGGGGGAGTCGGTGACGGACCCGCTGAAGTACTGGCACAACAACGTGGCGAACACGCTGAACCTGCTGCAGGTCATGCACGCGCATGGCGTAAAACGGTTCATCTTCAGCAGCACGTGCGCGGTGCATGGGGAGCCGGAGGACCTGCCGATCGTGGAGAGTCTGCCGCGCGTGCCGATCAACCCGTACGGCAATACGAAGTTGGCCGTCGAGTTGGCACTAGCGGATTGCGCGCGGGGCTGGGGGTTGGGGTCGGT
The DNA here is from genome assembly GCA_964523405.1 of uncultured Planctomycetales bacterium. GTDB lineage: Bacteria > Planctomycetota > Phycisphaerae > UBA1845 > Fen-1342 > CAZGAQ01. Next base: position 19,503 of record CAZGAQ010000050.1, on the reverse strand, counting down.
GGCCCTGCGGTACTTCAATGCCTCCGGGGCGGCGCCGGACGGGACGATCGGGGAGGATCATGATCCGGAAACGCATCTGATCCCGCTGGTGCTGCAAGTTCCGCTGGGGAAGCGGCCGCACATCACGGTCTTCGGGACGGACTATCCGACGCCGGACGGGACGTGCATCCGGGACTACATCCACGTGGAGGATCTGGCGGAAGCGCACCGGCGGGCGGTCGAGGACTGCCCGGAGGGGCAGGCGGAATGCTTCAACGTGGGGACCGGGAACGGGGTGAGCGTGCTGGAGATCATCAAGGCGGCCCGCGACGTAACCGGGCACGCGATTCCGCTGGTGACGGTGGCGCGGCGGCCGGGGGACCCGCCGGCGTTGTACGCGGACGCGAGCAAGATTCGGCACCGCTACGGGTGGGAGCCGCGTTATCGGGACATTCGCGTGCTGATTGAGACTGCGTGGCGCTGGCACTCCGGGCATCCGGACGGCTTCGCCGATCGGAAAAGGTGAACTGGACACTTGGTTCTGCTACAATGAGATTGAGGTCAGGCGTGGCGATCATCCATCATCGCCCTCCTATTGATCATACAAATTCTCGTCGCGATCCCGCCCGTCTCTGACCCCGACATTACGTAGGACATTCAGGCAACGGCTGGTTTCGACCTGCTGGCGGCTCTTGGTGCGCTGCTGGCAGGTGCCCACTGCCGGGTGGCGCGGTGCCTCCTGGACCGCGCCCACCCGGAATTTCTCCGGTCGTTGCCCGGAGTCGATCTTTGTGGAGCGGCCACGTGGCTGCCCACGGGACTGTGTCGAGGTGACAACGATGAGTAGTTGGCCTATGCGGAAGCTGCCGCGAACGGTGGAAGAGGCCTCCGGACCCCCGCTGACACCTGAGGAGCTGACCAGCAATCTGTCGGAGCTGGAGCGGCGCCTGAACCGCGAGATGAAGTGCACGGCGGGCAAGAATCAGGTTTACATCCGTTCCCTCCTGACCGGGAGCTCGACGACACGTCCGCGGATCGCTCTTAAGTGCCCGCTACGGCGGGACATCAAGCTCACGCCGGAGGTCTTCTATGAGCACATTCGGGACGTGTGTTGCACCGATCCCGAGCAGTGTGAGGCCTGGCGGGATTTCGCGAATCGACACGTGGTGACCTGAGTGTAACCACCGCGCTTTGACGGACCCATTCGCTCTGTCTCTACAGAAACAGACCCGGCCGGAAGTACGTCGGCCGGGTCTGTGTGTTTTTCACAGCATGGGCGGTGGACCCGCCGGGTCTAGGGGTGCGGAGCCGGTGCCGGAGTCGGCGGGGGCGGTGTCGGGGGCGCCGGGCTAGGTGGCACCGGGGGCGTCGCGCCCGGCGGGGTCGGCGGCGCAGCGCCGCGTGGCGGCATGGGGCGGCGAGCCTCCAGCGGCTTGGCGACCGGAGGATCGGCGCGCAGGGCCTCGACGCGCTTGTCGAACACGGGGACCTGGTCCGTCGTCAGCAGGGGGCGGATCATCTGGATGAGCCGGTCGGTGCGCTGCGTGCTGGCGGCCGCGTCCTTGGGGGGGTCGAGGCGCATGCTGTCGCGGAAGTCGCTGAGGACGTTCTCAAGGAGTTTGCGCTGCTCACTGGACAGCTTCAGTTCCAGGGCGGCCAGGAGCACGTGTACCGGGCGCAGCTCATTGGCCGGCGGCACAGGCGCCGACGTCGGCGCGGCCGTCGGGCTGGGCGGCGTCGGGGGTGTCGGCGGCGTCACGGCCGTGGGGGGTGTCGGCGGAGCGGGCGGGACCGGAGGCGGCGGACTCGGGTTCTTGGCGGCCTCGCGGAGCTTGGGCAGTTGGGCCTTTTGCTCCGAGGTCAGCGACTGCTCGAGATTGCGGAAGAAGTTGTTTTCCGCCATGGTCTCGGGGCCCATCTGACTGATCTGCTGCTGGAGCTCGCGGACGCGGGTGTCATTGCCTTCCGCCTTGGCGACGTCGATCTCGGCGAGCACGGTCTGGATGCGCTTCAGACGCTCCTGCGGATTCTTGGCGGCCTCTTCCAGTTCCGCCCGATAGACGCTGAGCAGCGCCTGCATCTGTTTTTGCTGGGTATCGTCGAGCTTCAATCCATCGCAGACCCGGCGCAGTCGCGCCTCATCCTGTGCTCCCACGGGCGGGGATGTCTGGGCCAGCGCGGGCAGCATACTCAGCGAGCACAGCGCGAACACCGTGAGGATACGCTTCATGGCAGACTCCAACGACGTTGTGGACGGACGACGGCACCACCCGGCCGCACGATCCGCAGGTACGCATCCTACCCAACGGGGCGTCGGCTTCGCAACCGGCGTGGTCGGCGGAGACCGGCGCGGCGGGCGGTGTACGGTGGAGCCAGGGGACGGACCTTTCCCCGCAGCGCCGGGCGGTTATCCTACCGCTTGCCCGTCGCGGTCGAGTCGGTTGCCGTGGTTGCGCCGGCGGTCGCGCGGGGCGGGTAGGCATGTACAGGTACGCGCGGACATTGCTGTCGCGGCCCGAGGCGTTGCTGGCGGGCACGTTCGCCCTGCTGATTTTGGCGGGGAGCCTAGTCCTGTGGCTGCCGGTGTGTCACGCGGAGCGGCCGGTGTCGTACGTGGACGCGCTATTCACGTCCACGTCGGCGGTATGCGTGACGGGGCTCGTCACGGTGGACACGGCGCACGCGTATTCGCGCGTTGGCCACGTGGCGATCATGGTACTGATCCAGCTCGGTGGCCTGGGGATCATGACCTTCGCGGCGCTGGCGGCGCAGCTCTTTCGGCTGCGGTTTTCGTTCAGTTCGCATGCCGCGTGGCAAGGAGCGCTGTTTGATGCCGAGGCACGCGGGGATCTGCGGCGTTCGCTCGTCGGCATCTTCGTGTCCACGGCGCTGATCGAAGCGGGTGGGGCGGTGCTGTTTTACTGCGGGCTGCGGCTGGAGACGCAGGTCTCCGGCGGCTGGTTCGAGGCCGCGTTCCACGCGGTGTCCGCGTTCTGCAACGCCGGTTTCTCCGTCTACAGCGACAACATTGTGGCCCTGCGTGACTCGCACCTGATTGTGTGGACCATCATGGCGTTGATCGTCGCGGGGGGGCTCGGATACATGGTGATTTTTGAGTTGCTGGGGCGCGGTGTGCGCTGGGTGCGCCGGCTGCGCAGCGGTCCGGTGTGCTGGAGCCTGCATGGGCGGGTCGTGCTGCAGATGACCGCGCTCCTCGTATTGGGTGGCGCCGCGGTGCTAATGCTGACGGGACTGACGGCCACGGAGCGCACGCTGTGGGAGCGCTTCGAGCACGCGATGTTCCAGTCGGTGAGCGCCCGCACGGCCGGGTTCAACAGCCTCGATGTCGGGCGACTGCCGCTGTCGTCGCTGCTCATCCTGACGGGACTGATGTTCATCGGGGGTTCGCCGGGGTCGTGCGCGGGGGGGATCAAGACGTCAACGACGGCGGTCTGGCTGGCACGCGTCAAGGCGCACATTCTGGGGCGCGAAGACGTTGTGATCGCTGGCCGGCGGCTGCCGACGGACGTGGTTCGACGGGCGACGTTCGTGCTGGCGACGGCCGGGCTGTGGAACCTGATCGGCGTAATGATCCTGGCGCTGCTGGAAGGGGATCGCGCGGGCATGCGCTTCGAGCAGCTCGTATTTGAGCAGATCTCCGCGTTTGGCACGGTCGGCCTGTCCGCCAACCCGGGGTCGACCATCTCGGTGTCCGGGTTGTTCGCGGCCCCGGCCAAGCTCTGGATTGCGGCGACGATGTTCTTCGGCCGGGTCGGTCCGCTGACGATGGCGCTGGCGGTCGTGCCGGTGCCGCGCAGCCTATACAAGTATCCGACCGAGAAGGTGATGATTGGCTGAGGTGCGATGATGAAACAGGTTTGCGTAATTGGCCTGGGGCAGTTCGGCAGCCACCTGGCCCGCAATCTGGTGAGTATGGGCTGCGAAGTCCTGGGGATCGACCTGGATGAGCGGCGCGTCGATGAGTTGCGCGATGACGTGCACCGGGCCCTGATCGGCGACGCCCGCAGTTACCAGATGCTCGCGGCCGTTCTCACGCCCTCCGTCGATGAGGCGGTGATCTGCCTGGGGGAGAAGAACCTGGAGGCGAGCATCCTCTGTGCGCTGAACCTTAAGCGCATCGGTCTGAAATCCATCCGGTCCACGGCGTCCAACGACGATCACGCGGCGATTCTGCAGGCCGTCGGCGCGACGGAGACGATCTTTCCGGAGCGCGATGCGGCGGTACGGACCGCCCGGCGCGTGGCAAACCCCGATATTCGCGACATGTTTCCGCTCGCGGAAGACTACCGGATCATGGAGATCAACGCCCCAGGCAAGACGCACGGCAAGACGCTGGCGCAGCTCGACCTGCGCGCGCAGTTCGACATCCTGATCCTGGCGATGCGCGCCGACAACGAAGAGCATTTCCGCTTTCTACCCCCCGCGGATCGCCGCATTCAACCGAACGAGGTGCTCATGGTACTGGGGCGCGAGCTGGACCTCGTGCGCTTCTCGACCTACGACTGACCTCCCGCCAGCAACGCCTCTACCTCCACCCGCGCCGGTGCGGAGGGCTGCGCTCCAAAGCGCGTGCAGGCCAGCGCACCGGCCGCATTGGCGAACTCGGCCGCATACCGCAGCGGGTGTCCGGCGCTGCGCGCGGCGGCGAGGGCGGCGGTGAACGCGTCACCGGCGGCGGTCGTGTCCACCACTGGCACGACGTGACCGGGGATGTGGGCTGTGCCCTCGGGGCCAGCCACATAGCAGCCGCGCGCCCCGAGCTTGAGTACGACCGCGCGTGCTCCGTTTGCCCGCAGCGCCGCGGCCGTGGCGGCGGGGTCGAGCTGCCCGACGGAGAGCCCGAGCAGTTGTGCGGCCTCGGTCTCGTTGGGGGTGAGGATATCGGCGGCGAGTAATTCGGGCGGCAGAGCGACGGGCGCCGGGGCGGGATCGAGGATGATCTCGACGCCGCGGGCGCGCGCGCGAGCCACGGCCTGCACGGCGGTTGCGAGCGGGATCTCCAATTGTAGAACGCACGTGCGGACGGTTGCGAGCAGGGGCTCGGCCGCGGCGATATCGTTCCCGGTCAGGCATGCATTGGCACCGGGTGCCACGCAGATCGCGTTTTGGCCGGCGGCGGACACGGTGATAAGTGCGACGCCGCTGGGCGTGTCCGGTGTTTGCCACACATGTTGGGTGTTCACCCCGGAGCGCTGTAGGCTGGTCAGCAGCGTTTGACCGAAGGGGTCAGTCCCGACGCGTCCAACTAAAGCGGTTTGTACGCCGAGTCGGGCGGCCGCCACGGCCTGATTGGCCCCTTTGCCACCGGGGATGGCCTGGAAGTCGGTGGCCAGCAAGGTCTGGCCGGGGAGGGGGATCTGGGGCACGCGCACGACGAGGTCCATGTTGATGGACCCGATTACGAGCACGTCAGATGGGCTGTTGCCGGGGCGCATATTGTGCCGATGCTAGCAATAAAGAACCGGTTGCGCCGTGTTCTGCGGCTGGATTATGACTTATCTTTTGCATGACGAAGGTCCGTCAGGTAAGATACACCATTGGAGCACGGAGGTGCCAGTCGTCATCGACGGTAACAACCTCCTGTATGCCGCACGTGCCGTAGAGGATCCAGACCGGCTCATCGGGCGGTCGATGCTCTGCGACGCACTGGGGAAGTGGGCTGAGCGGCGCAGCGAACGCGTGCACATCGTGTTCGACGGGCCCGCGCCATCAGCCGCACTGGCCGCACAGATCGGCCACCCCGGGATTCAGGTCACCTACAGCGGTGCCGGCCGAACGGCCGACGCAGTTGTTGCGTATATTCTCGATACGGATTCGGCCGCCCGCCGTTTGCTCGTGGTTTCCACGGATCATGCGATCATTCGCGCCGCGAAACGACGGCGGGCGAGCCCCATGCGGTCCGAGGATTTCTGGGCAGTCGTCCAACGGGACCTGGCCCGACCTCCGCGGAGGCGTATGGAGCCGGAGGAGAAAGAGGCCGGACTGACGGCGGACGCGACGCGGCAGTGGCTCGAAGAGTTTGGGCTCAGCGACGCGCCGTCTGATCGGCCCGAGGGCGTGCCGGGGGCGGACGATCTGTCTCGCCCGACCCCCGACTGAAGGAGACGGTGGTATGCCCCTCGAAACGGCAAGCGTTGGCTCCAGCCCGGTTACCAGTCCTGTGGTGCCCCCTGTTTATGAACGCCGGTGTGAGCCGCGCGACCTCGTGGATTGCGATTTGTGGATGATTGATCATCACGGCTCCACCGTATTGCGGTGCCGCTGCGTCGAAGCTTCACCGAGTGGCATGCGGCTGCGCGTGCCGCTGGGCTACGGCGTAGCGGAAGGGCAGCGCTACGAACTGCGTTCGCATCTGCCCGGAGCGCGCTCGACCTCGCCGTTCGGCGTGATTGGCAGCCGTTGGGCGACGGTCGTGCGGACACGGTTGTGCATCGAAGGCGGCGAAGACCATATTGATGCCGGCGTCGTCCTCGATACTGCGGAAGCCTCCCTCACCCGCGTGGTCAGCTAGATCACGGCGGTTCAGCCTGGAGTCGCTGCGCCTCCGGTGCGCTGCGGCTCCAGGCTCTTTTTCTCACTTCTCTGTAGACCGCCACGTATCGACGCTGCGAACAGGGGCCCGGTGCGCGCCGGACTTTGCGGATGAAGCAGGGGGGGGAGGTCCCACGTCGACCGCTGGGGGCCGTCGCGCCACGGCGGCGCTGCGCGCGGCGCGCGGGTCTACTGTCGGCGGCAAGCCGGCGAAGTTGTCTCAGGATGGCTTGACCGGCGGGGCTGAAGCGCGGTCCGGCGGCACCGCCCAAAGACTCGTGCTTTCGATGGCCGCGCGGCCTTCGGCGCTGAGCAGGTAGTCGACGACGGCCTGCACGGGCGGCGGGGCGGGCGTGACGTAGTAGATGTAGATCACCTTGGCCAGGCCGTATTTCTCCGCCTCGATTTCCTCCAGCGAGGGAAAGGCCGGCGCGCTTGTCCGCTCCATGCGCAGTCCAAGGTAGCGTACATCGGGACGGTCGTAGCCGATGCTGGCGAAGCCCAGAGCATACGGGTCGGTGGCCACGCGTGCGACGATTTCGCGGTCCGTTTCGAGGACGGTCCAAGTGGCATCCGCGAACCAGATTTTCGCCATCGGGCCCAGGATCTGCCCGCCGCGCGAGCTCTTCGGCGGACCGTAAAGCTGGATTGGCCCTTCCCAGTTCGCGATCTGCTCGCCCGCCAGCTCCTTCCAATCCTTGATCTTCTGCTGAAACACGAGACGAGCGTGCTTGGAGAGAATCGAGTCGAGGGGGTTGTCGCGGTGCACGTACAGGGCGTAGCCATAGAACGCGATGCGGTAGCCCTGGACCTGACGGCCGGCGAACTGCTCGAGTTCGCGCGGGGTGATCAGGCGATCGGTGCAGGCGATGTCGCATTGGCCCTTGCGTAGGGCCTGGAAGCCGTGCTGCGACATGTACACCGGCATGACCTGGGTGGGCGCGAACGCATAGGATCTTGCGGCGCGGAGCCAGGAGTCCACGAGTTCGACGGAAACCTGGGCGCCACCCAGCGACACGCGGCCACCGGGCAGGTGTGTCGTCGTGCAGCCGGCCGCGCCGGCCAGCAGAACGGTGGTTGCCAGAAACGTCGCCGCGCGCGACCACGCGCAGCCAGGGGCCGCAGGGCTTACCCGGCGTGCCGCCCCCACCCCCGCCGCACTGGTCCGCACCAGGCCTGGTTCTCGCGTCCGCACGTTTTCACTCCCGCCCGTCGGCCGTACACTACGACCAACTGGTCTTAGGCAAAGAAAGGACTCGGCTCCATGGCGACCGCGACGATTTCGCAGCTTTCTCAGCATGTCGGCCAAACGGTAACGCTGTCCGGCTGGCTCTACAACAGCCGCTCGTCGGGCAAGCTCATGTTTCTGGTGGTGCGGGACGGCACCGGGCTGTGCCAGTGCGTGCTGGAGAAGCGCGACGACACGGCCGAGGTTTTCGAGGCGGCGAGGCACCTCGGGCAGGAATCGTCGCTCCGGGTGACCGGGACGGTGAAGGCCGAGCCGCGCAGTCCGGGCGGGCACGAGCTGGCGGTGAGTGGGCTGGAAGTCGTGCAGAACGTGTCGGGCTATCCGATCACGCCGAAGCCGCACGGGATCGAGTTCCTGATGGAGCGGCGGCACCTGTGGTTCCGCTCGCAGCGGCAATGGGCGATTCTGCGGGTGCGGCACACGATCGTCGAAGGCATCCGGCAGTACTTCAACGAGCACGGCTTCATCCTGATCGACACGCCGATCTTCGCGCCGGCCGCGGGCGAAGGGGCGCAGACGCTGTTCTCCGTGGACTACTTCGGCGAGCCGGTGTACCTGGCGCAGACCGGGCAGCTCTACGTCGAGTCGGCGATGATGGCGCACCGCAAGGTGTACTGCTTCGGGCCGACGTTCCGGGCGGAGAAGAGCAAGACGCGCCGGCACCTGACCGAGTTCTGGATGGTCGAGCCGGAGATCGCGTACGCGGACATCCACGACGTGATGAACCTGGCGGAGGACTTCGTCGAGTTCATCGTGCAGAAGGCGCTGCGCGAGCGGCGCAGCGAACTGGAGCTCCTGGGACGCGACCCGGCGAAGCTGGAGCGCATCCGCAAGCCATTCGACCGGATTACGTACAGCCAGGCGGCCGACATGCTGCACAGTCCGCGCGTGCAGCAGTTCCTCCGCGAGGACCTGGAGAAGGCCAAGGCCCGCGTCGAGGAGTTGAAGAAGGCGATCGCGGACAAGGAGGCCGAGAAGGCGGCGCCGGGCATCAAGGAGTGGAAGGCGGACAAGCTCGCGCAGGAGATCATGGACGCGCGCGAGGAGCTGGCGGACCAGGAAGACGCCGTCCGCAACATTCCCAAGCACATGGAACTGGCCGCGGGGTTCGAGTGGGGCGGGGACCTGGGCGGCTCGGACGAGACGATCATCGCGCGGCTGCACGAGAAGCCGGTCTTCGTGAGCCACTATCCGCGCAGTTGCAAGGCGTTCTACATGAAGAAGAACGCCGAGGACGCGCGCGTGGTGAACAACTGCGACCTGCTGGCGCCGGAAGGCTACGGCGAGATCATCGGCGGCTCGCAGCGTGAGGACGATCTGGACGTGCTGCTGGCGCGCATGAAGGAAGAAGGGCTGCGTGAGGCGGACTACGCCTGGTACCTCGACCTGCGCCGCTACGGCAGCGTGCCGCACGGCGGCTTCGGGCTGGGCGTGGAGCGGACGGTGGCGTGGGTCTGCGGACTCAAGCACATCCGCGAGACGATCCCGTTCGCGCGGATGATGGGGAAGATTTACCCGTAGGCGTCCGCAGGTGCTGTTCCACCAAAGACGCGTTACGCCGTAGCGTCAGGCCTCCGCCTGCCCCGAACACCTGTGAGGGGTGCCTGACGAAGAGGCTGCCGGTAGAGCCCGTAGCGTCGGGCCTCCGTGCCCGACGAAGAAGCTGCCGCGGAGTACCGCACCCGACGTGCAATCGCGTCGCGTGGCGCATGCGGGGAAGTCCGGCGGGGGCACGCGGGGCGGGGTTCTCGGTGCTGAATGCCGGCCACGCGTTGACGTTCGCGGCCGCGCGTGGTATCCAAGTCGTATGGCGCAACGCACCTCCCGTTCCGGACCGCGCCCGTCAGGTAGCGGCGGCGGGGGCACACCCGTCCGCAGCCGCGCCGCCGGGCCGCCGTCGGCGCTGCTCGACACCCGCGTCATCTACTGCGGCGACAACCTGGACCAGCTCGCCAAGCTGCCCGACCCGTGCGTGGACCTGATCACCATCGACCCGCCGTTCAACAGCAACCGCAACTACGAGGTCTTCTGGGGCGAGACGAAGGAGAGGCGCTCGTTCGAGGACCGGCACGCCTCGCACTGGGCGCGCGGCTCTTTATGCCCCAGGAGGATTACCTATGGATTCTCCGGAATTCACTTTTGTGGATCTGGCGCAGTTTGTTGGCCTGGTCGCGCGCTTTCCACCGCTTGACTGGGCGTTCCGTGGTCAGGCCGACGCTTCATGGCCTCTGAAACCGAAGGCCGGCCGCCCGGAATTCTACGTGAAAGCAAACGACCACTGGCGTGAGAAGGGGCAAACTTCGTGTGACCTGGGGCGATTCCGTGAGTGGCGGGAGCACGCGGTCGCCTACTGTCGCGACTTGCCAGACAACGATTTCGAATGCCTGGCTTTCGCTCAGCACTATGGCTTGGCGACAAGGCTGCTCGACTGGTCATCTAACCCCCTAGCAGCGCTATTCTTTGCCGTAGAAGGTCGTCACGATGCAGACGGCGCGGTTTATTGCTATTCCGCGCAAACCGTCGTCCTGCCGGACAAACTCACACCTGAGCAACTCACGGTCGTAGCGCAATACAATCCGAGACCTCTCGATCGCCGCATCCTCGCTCAGAGCGGATTGTTCACATGCCATCCGCAGCCCGACGTGGCGCTTCAGGCAGAACCCCATCAGGATGCACACATCCGCGCGCATTCAGAAGTGGACGCCAACCTCGTGGTGATCAGAGTTGTCGCAGATATGAAGGCCACACTCCAACGGCAGCTCGACAACGTCGGCATTAACAGGAAAGCCCTCTTTCCCGATCTTGAAGGACTCTCAGACTTCGTGAATTGGGAAACGCGCCGATCGGTGGAACGCAAGGCTCGGCATAGCTGAGAAACGTCGGGCGCGGCTTCGTCATCCTTGACACGGCGTGGACCGACGAGAAGCTCGGCATAATTCCGCCCGTCGAGTTCGAGAACTGGGCCGTCATCGCCCTCGGTGGCGTGCCCAACAAGGTACAGGTCGGCGACATGGGCAGCGACGGCCGCGTCTTCCCGGTCGGTACCAAGCCCTCCGACGCGACCACGAAGAAGGGCGCGACCGCCAGCATGTTCGCGGGCGACGGATTCCCGATCCAGGTCAAGCAGGCCGACAAGGTGGGCCGGCCCGACATCGACCCGTTCGGAGCGGTCATGGCCCGCGAGGAGCGCCAGCGCGGCTTCGTCGTCGCGTTCGGCTATTCTTCCGACGCCGAGGCCGAGTGCGCGGTGTTCCACCAAGAGACCGGCCGCATCATCAAGCTCTTCACCGTGCAGGAAATCCTCGACGAGCGGCAGCGCAGGAACCGCGCGGCGCGCGACGTGGACGAGAAGCCGCGCCGCACGGAAGAGGAACTTCCGCGCATGGATGCGGCGCTCCCGCGCATGGACGAAAAACTCCCGCGCAGGGACGCGGCCCGCCGGCGTAGGGACGAAAAACTCCCGCGCAGGGACGGAAAGCTCCGGCGCATGGACGCAAAACTCTCGCGCATGGACGCGAAACTGCGGCGCAGGGACGCAAAAGCGCGGCGCATGGACGCAAAAGCGCGGCGCGGGGACGTACAGCGACGCTGCGGGGACACCGCCGGCTTAATTATGGGTGGCGCAGGTGTGGTGGGGTGATAACGCGCGCCCCGCGGCCGTGCCCGGGTGGCTCTGGGGTTGGCCCGGGCGCCGCGCGAGAAACGCGCCCGGCGCTATTGAAGGCCGCCCCTATTGAAGCTGAAGCCACACCCGGAGGCAGTCCCGCGGCGGCCTGGCCCAAGCCGCGCCTGCCCGAGGTCGGTCAGCAGGGAGAAGCAGGGATTCCATTCCGGGAAGGGCGGTCGTATCCATGCCCAGCAATTCACCGCGCGCGGAAAGTAGGAAAATTCTCAGCCTCGGCCGGCGCTATTTGGCGGGCGGGGTCAGGGCCTTGTGGATCGCCGCCATGAGCTGTTCGACCTTGAAGGGTTTGAACAGCACGGCGGCGAGGCCTTCGCGGCTGGCGCGGACGATGGCGTGGTCGGGGTCGTAGCCGAAGCCGGTGATGAGGATCACGGGGCAGGCCGGGTTGACCTCCTTGGTGGCGGCGAAGACCTCGTAGCCATTCTTGTTCGGCATCTTGATGTCTGAAAGAACGATGTCGAAACGCTGCGAGCGCAGCATCGCGATCGCGTCTTCGCCGTCCTGGGCGGTCACCGGGACCGCGCCGGCCTTGGACATCACGTCGGCAATGGTGTCGCGAATGATGTCCTCGTCGTCGGCGACGAGGACACGCTTGCCCTTGAGGATCGGGTCAATAGCGGTCGTGTCGGGGAGTAACCCGCGGATCGCCGGCCCCCGGCCGACCTGCTGGACGACACGCTTGGCATCATCCACGCGGTCGATGATGCCGCGGAGGCGCTGGCGCAAATCGTCCGGGGAGGGCGGCGCCGCGAGGATGCGGCTGACGTCGGCGAGAATCGCATCGAGTGGCTGCGTGAGCTCGGCCGAGACGTCGGCGGTCACCTGCCCGGCCATGTCGCTGCGCTCAGACGCGATCAGCTTCAGCGTGTGCAGGGCGACAGCGATATAGCGGCCGAAGACCTCGGCGACCTGGCGGTCTTCCTCGGTAAAGGTGTTGGGCTTGTCCGACTCGACATTGAGGATGCCGACAATGCGACCGAGCAGGCGCAGCGGGACGGTCAGAGACGAGGCCGCGCACTCGAAGCCCGGCAGATAGAGCGGGTCGCTCGTGATATCCGGGCAGATGTACGACTTGCCCGTCGCAGCCACGTAGCCGCTGATGCCGTTGCCGGTCTCGCGGGCGTAGATGTCGATGCCGCGGATCGCCTCTTCGGAGAAACCGCCGGAGAGGACGGTGTCGAGGTGATTGGTCTTCGGATCGAGGACCATCACCGAGAAGTGCGTGAAGTGCAGGAGGTCGCGGCAGTAGCGGATGAGGTTGGCTTCGAGGCGTTGGAGGCGTTCACCGACGTCGAGCTGCGCGGTGGCGTCGACATCGAGGGCGACGAGTTCGCGGCCGGCGGCGTCGATGGCGGAGAGCCGCTCGCGCATGCGGGACATTTCGCTGGTATCGGAGAAAAGCCCGAGGGCTTCGTGGATCTGGCCATCGATGTCGGGCAGGGCGGAGACAGACAGGTCGAGGTAGTACGCCGAGCCGATGTGCAAAGTGCGCTGGCGGGCGCGCGGAGGCTTGTCGCCGGAGACCTCGGCGGCCAGTTCAGCGAGGAGTTCGGTGCAGGCTTGGCGGACGGCCTCGCCGACCTCAGCGGGGTAGCTGCGGAGGCGGGCGTTGGCCCAAGCGAGCTCCCCGTCACGAGTGACTATGCAGGCGCCCTGATCGACACCTTCGAGGATGCCGCCGGAGCGCTGGCGTGTTGCAACCCGTGCCAGAGGAAGGAGTTCCGAGTCGCCGCAGATGACGAGGTCAAATGTCTCCGCTTTCAGGGCGGCAGTGGCCTCAGTGGGGTTATTGACGATCCGCAAATCGGCGAGCGCCTGCAGGGCGGCAACGAACTGATCCGCCACACCGGCCGAGTCCATGAGGACCAGGACGCGTTTGCGGGTTGTACCTTCGGCTGTCATGTTGTGGGTACTAATGGGCCGCTCGGGACCGCGCGCCGCGGCGCGAATACCCCCGTATAACCGAGCCGGGAGGTTTCGCCAAGAGGAAGTTGCGGAAGGCAGCGGGAGCGCGTGCCGGGAAAGGCGGGAAACTGCGGTCTCGACAGTGACTTGCGCGCCGCGCACGGCGTGCCGACTTGACGAAGCAAATTCGCCTTCATAAAGTCCTAAACCCGATAAGATCATGGGCGTCTGAGGTGGCAGGCAGGACGCTCGTCTGATAACGATTGGAGTCGTCCGGGGCGAAGCCGGACGGCGGCGCGCCACTCGTCTCGAATCGGAAGCCTTGCCGGAGTCGTCTGGAAAGGTTGGCATGCCGGAAACTGAACCCCGGCCACCGCGCCAGCGCGAGCGGCCGGACGGCGGCGTTCCGCTGGGGTGGGTGCGGATGTACGCCATGGTGTTCGAGTTTCTGGCGTACCTCGGTGGACTTGGATATGCCGGGTGGTGGTTGGACCAGCGGCGCGGCTGGACACCTTGGGGCCTGCTTGGCGGGCTGCTGCTTGGCACGGGACTGGGTTTGTATCGCATGATTCGCGAGTCAAAGCGACTCGGGCTGTGAGGCTGATGAAGTTTGCGCTGCTCCAGAGTGTGGTGCTGACGGCGGCCGTTGCGCTGCTCGTGGTGGCGGGGCAGGGGCTGGTTGCGGCCCGCTGGGGCGCGCCGGGCGTTGCGGCGTTGCATGCGTCAGCGGTCATCTGCCTGGGGGCGGCCCTGCTGGCAGCGATTCCGCTGGGGCTGACGGCGACATACTGGCGGGCGGCGGCGCCGCAGGTCGCGTTTGCGGGCGTGGCGATCCGCCTGCTGGTGACCGGCGGCGTGGCGCTGGCCTACCAGACGCTGGCGCAGCCGAATCTGACGGCGTTTCTGACCTGCATCGTGCCCATCTACCTGGTGCTGCTGTTGGTCGAGACGCTCTTTATCGTGTTCATCGTGTCGCGGGTGCTTCGTCAGACCCGCCGGCCGGAGTGAGGTGCTCGGGATGATCCTGGCCGCTCACGACCCTGTGGATCACGTTCTGCCGCACGTGTTCTTTCGGCTGTGGCCGAGCAATCTCAATTTCGGGCAATCCGAGATTCCGCTGCTGGGCTTTCCGCTGAGCAAGGAGTTCTACTTCACCAACCAGCTCCTGATGACGCTGGTGGCGGCGCTGTTGTGCCTGCTGATTTTCCCGCGGCTGGCGCGGGCCTACGCGAAGGCGGGCGCGGAGCCGCAGGCGCCGCGCGGGCTGATGATGAACCTGCTCGAAGCACTGCTGCAGTTCATTCGCGAAGAAGTGGCCCGGCCGGTGCTGAAGCATCGCACCGATCGATTCATGCCGTTCCTGTGGACGCTGTTCTTCTTCATTCTGTTCTGCAACTTGTTGGGCATGATTCCGCTGGCGGACATCATTCGTCTGATTAGCGGCGGACGGTTGGAAGGCGTCGGTGGGACGGCGACGGGCAACATCGCCATTACGGGCGGGCTGGCGCTATGTGCATTCATCGCGATCCATGCGAGTGGCGTGGTTGAGGTCTTTCACGGACTGCGGGACGGCACTTTCGGTCACCACCATGGCGACGAACATGCCGGGTCCGAGTCCGGGGCCGAACATGGGGCTGCGCACGGCGCGCCTGGGCACGAAGCGCATGGTGCGGGCATGGGGGCGGGGCCGGCAGCCTTGCTCGCTCTGCCGCTGTACATCTGGAATTTCGCCCCCCACGTCTTCAAGCCCCCGCCGGGCACCAAGCCGGTCGCGGCAGCGATCCTGAATATCGTCGACTTTCCCATGTGGGTATTCCTGCTCGCGCTGGAACTGATCGGCGCGGTGATCAAGCCTTTCGCGCTGATGATTCGTCTCTTTGCGAACATGATTGCCGGGCACATCGTGCTGGCGTCGATTCTGTTCCTGATCTTCGCCACCAAGTCGGTGGTGATGGGTTATACGGTCGGCGCCATCAGCAGCCTGGGCTGCGTGGCGCTGAACTGCCTGGAGCTGTTCGTCGCGTTTCTCCAGGCGTACATCTTCGTGTTCCTCACGACGCTGTTCATCAGCATGGCGGTGGCGCCGGAACACTGAAAGGGCAGTAGCGAGGAGCGAATGGCGAATAGCGAGTTGGGAGTGGAGTGTGCAATTCGAGCGCGCCACTCCGGGCTCTGAAGTCACGAACATAGGGCATGGGTAGCCGGCGCCTTGTCCCGCTTTGCTTAAGGCCGGTGGCAACGACTTTCTTACTGGTTCGGGAGCGTTAGGAGATCGATCATGTTGAATCTGCTTGCGGAAGCGGCCCCTCTGTTCAGCAATGCCGGCCTGATGGGGCTGGGTGCCGGAATCGGCGCCGGCCTGGTGTGCATCGGGGCCGCGAAGGGCATTGGGCACCTGGCCGGGAACTCGGTTGAGTCGATGGCCCGGCAGCCCGAGGTGCGCGGCAACGTGTTCGTCGCGATGATCATCGCGGCGGCCCTCATCGAAGGCTTCACCTTCTTCGCGCTGGTCGTGTGCAACGGCATCGCCGGCAAGATCACGGCGGGCGCGTAACGGCGAGTTCGACCGCCGGCGCCCCAGCGGCGCCGGCGCGGTTTGAGAAGTGAGAACGACTATGCGCAATCCTTGGTCAACCCTGGCGCTGGGGCTGGTTTTGCTGAGCGCGTCCCTCGTGGCGACCGCGCAGCATGCGACTCCGGCCGGCGAAGCCTCCCCGGCGGGCGAGCATGCCGCGCCACCGGCCGCGCACGCGGGCGGCGAACACGGCGAGGACGCGGCGAAACCGGCGCTCTTGCAGTTCGATCCCGGCGCGGCAATCTGGTCCATCATCGTCTTCCTGGTGCTGCTGATCGTGCTCCGCGCGGCGGCGTGGAAACCGATTCTGCGCGTACTCAACGAGCGCGAGAAGTTCATCGAAACGTCGATCGCCGACGCGCGCAGCGAGCGTGAAAAGGCCGAGCAGCTCCTGGGGCAGTACCAGGCGCAGCTCGAGAAGGCCCGCGCGGATGCCTCGGCCATCGTGGACGAAGGTCGCCGCGACGCCGAAGCCGTCCGGCAGCGCATTCTCGAGGAGGCGCACCGCGACCAGGCGGAGGCCGCGGAGCGTGCCCGCCGCGAGATTCAGCTCGCGACGGAGTCCGCGATTCGCGAGCTGTACGACCGGACGGCCGAGCTGTCCGTGGACGTGGCGGCGCGCGTGCTGAAGAAGGAGCTCACGCCCGCGGATCACCAGCGGCTGATCGGCGAGTCGATCGCCGAGATCAAGGCCGGCGGCCCGGCGAAGCTGAACTAGGCGGCCCGCGGTGGCGCCGGTGACGACACCGAAAGCCGCGTAGAAGCGGCGGACTGCTGAGAGCGGATCATGCCCGATTCGATTGACGAACAGATTGAGCTGGCCGACGTGTACGCGGCGGCGCTCTTCGACCTGGCCCGCGAGGCCGGGCGCATCCGCGAGGTCGGCGATGAGCTGGCCGAAGTGGTGCGACTGAGCGAGCAGGAGCCCGGCTTCGGCCGGTTCCTGGAGTCGGTCATCATCGAGGAAGACGCTCGCGCGGGCAGCCTGGAAGCGATCTTCCGCGGCAAGCTCAGCGACGAGGTGCTTAATACGCTGCAGGTGATGAACCGGCACGGCCGCGCGGGACTGGTGAAGGCCCTGCTGCGGGCGTACGTACTGCGGCAGGAGCGCGACGCGCGGCAGATCGAGGTCGTCGTGACCTCGGCCGTGCCGCTCGACGCGTCGCAACAGCAGGAAGTCACGCGGCTGGCGCGCGAAATCTCCGGGCGCGAACCTTTGATCGAGTACCGCGTGGAGGCGGACATTCTGGGCGGACTGGTGCTGCGGATCGGCGAGTATCGCTACGACAGCTCGCTGCGGCAGCGCCTGCGGACCGCCCGGCAGCGGCTGATGGAGCGCGGCGAACGCGGACTGCAGACCGCCCTGAACGGCTGAGCCCGCGCGCGGCAGGGCCGGACGCGACCGAGCGGCCGGCGGCAGGCAGTAGACCGAATGCCAAGAGCTGAGAGCGAGCTATGAAATTCAAGGCAGACGAGATTGCGACGGTCATCAAGGACGAAATCCGGCAATACCGCGCCGCGCTGGACGCGACCGAAGTCGGCCGTGTGCTGGAAGTCGGCGACGGCGTCGCCCGCATCTACGGCCTGTCGCAGGCGATGGCGGGCGAGATGCTGGAGTTCGTGACCAGCGGCGCGGTGGGTGTCGTGTTCAACCTCGAAGAGAACTCGATCGGCGCCGTCGTGCTCGGTGACTACCTGAGCATCAAGGAAGGCGAGGAAGTCCGCACGTCCGGGCGGCTCCTGAGCGTGCCCGTCGGCGACGCCCTCGTCGGCCGCGTGGTCGATCCGCTGGCGCGTCCGCTGGACGGACGCGGACCGATCCAGTCGCCGCACCGCCGCCCGCTCGAAGTCATCGCGCCGGGTATCGCCGAGCGGCAGCCGGTCAAAGAGCCGTTGCAGACGGGCATCAAGGCCATCGACAGCATGATCCCGATCGGCCGCGGGCAGCGCGAGCTGATCATTGGCGACCGCAAGACCGGCAAGACGGCCATCGCGATCGACACGATCATCAACCAGAAGGGCGGCGACGTCGTCTGCGTGTACGTTGCCATCGGCCAGAAGGAATCCACGATTGCGGGCATCGTCGAGACGCTCCGCAAGCACGGCGCGATGGACTACACCATCGTCGTCGTGGCCGGCGCGTCCGATCCGGCGCCGCTGCAATACGTCGCGCCGTACGCCGGCTGCACGATGGCCGAGTACTTCATGTACGAGCACGGGCGGGCGACCTTGTGCATCTACGACGACCTGTCGAAGCAGGCCGCGGCGTATCGCCAGCTCTCGCTGCTCCTGCGCCGTCCGCCGGGCCGCGAGGCGTACCCGGGCGACGTGTTCTATCTGCACAGCCGCCTCCTGGAGCGGTCGTGCAAGGTGGCCGAGCTGCGCTACATCGCCAAGAAGGGCCAACCCGCGACCGACGAGAAGGGCGTCAACGGCAAGATCTACAAGGGCGTACAGGACCAGCACGCGCTGGAGCACGATCTGGAGAAGCTCGGCAAGGACGGACACGAGGCCCGCAAGGTCAAGGCGTCGGGCGGGTCGCTGACGGCCCTGCCCGTCATCGAAACCCTGGAAGGCGAAGTCTCGGCCTACATCCCGACGAACGTGATTTCGATCACCGACGGGCAGATCTACCTCGAGCCCGACCTGTTCTTCGCGGGCGTGCGGCCGGCGGTGAACGTCGGTATTTCGGTGAGCCGCGTGGGCGGCAACGCCCAGGTGCCCGCGATGAAGAAGATCGCGGGCTCCCTGCGTCTGGACCTGGCGGCGTTCCGCGAGCTGGAGGCTTTCGCCCAACTCGGCACGGAACTCGACCCCGCGACGCAGCGGCAGCTCGACCGCGGGCGGCGCATGGTGGAGCTGCTGAAGCAGCCGCAGTACGTGCCGATGAGCGTGTGGGATCAGATTCTGTCGATCCACGCCGGGGCGCGCGGGTTCCTCGACGATGTACCGCTGAACAAGGTGCACGAGTTCGAGCACGCACTGCTCAAGCACTACCACGACGAGTTCCCCGAGGTCGTCGCGCAGCTCCAGAAGGAGCGGCAGTTGAGCAATGAGCTGGATGCGAAGCTCAAGGAGATTGTGGGGAATTTCAAGAGGACCTTCGTGGCGAAGTAGCCGTGACGAGGAGCGAATTCGTTCTGCCGGAGATGGGATGATGGCGGAGCAGCCCCTAGAGTCTGCCGGATTGCGGAGAATGCCGGGCATGTCGCCCGAGTCATTTCGGTCTTGGATGGCCATTCTGGCGGCCACGACGGTCTTGCTGATTTGCATCTACGTGATTGGCAGTCTCACGATCCAGGCGCGGGCCGCCGAGAACGGGCGGTACCGGCAGTTCGAAGTGGGCGCAGCGCACTGGGGAGATGGGCATAGTTCAGTGCGCGGTGAAGACGAGATTTTTGACACGCGGACGGGGGAAGTACGTCCGCTGCGGCACTAAGTGATACGAGGTTGTTCGCATGGCCAAAGCCCGCGTCATCGTCAAGCGCCGCAAGGCGGTGCGCAACATTCGGAAGATCACGCAGACGATGCAGCTCATCGCCACGGCGCGCTATCAGA
>CAZGAQ010000049.1:0-33628 GCA_964523405.1 uncultured Planctomycetales bacterium | reverse complement strand
TGGCGGAATTGGCAGACGCGCCAGGTTGAGGGCCTGGTGAGGGTTAACCTCGTGCTGGTTCGAATCCAGTTCCGGGCATCCGCGACGCGAAACCGCCCGGCCAGCGACCGGCGGTCTTGGCAGTGAAATGCGACAGAACAAAGCGCTGCTAGCTCAACTGGATAGAGCGTCGGCCTACGGAGCCGAAGGTTAGGGGTTCGAATCCCTTGCGGCGCGATTGAGAACGGCCCCGCGCGGGGCCGTTTTTATTGCACCACCCCACCCCCGCCAAGCCTGCTGCGCAGTACTCCGCCATGCCGCGCGGTCCGCGCATAAAAAAAGCTCGAATGGGGGGCCGACAGGCCGGGGGGGAAACCTGTGCATGCCGCTCGCCATTCGAGCAATACTAGTTTAGCCAACAAACCGGATGATTTCAAATTTGAGGCGCGCACTTTTTTCGAACCCGCTGCAGGGCGCCGCGCTTGGCGCCAAGAAAGAGTCCGCCTGTCTTGGTATCGTCCAAGCCGCGGACAGCCAGCAGGCCGACAACTCCCCGACGTGCCGCCTCGGACGCGATGACGCGGCCGGCTCGGCCGGCGTGAACTGGCGCGCCGCGGCCGACCTGTCCGGACCACGGCGGCCGTGCAGCTCCGCCGGGGTGACGGATTTCCGCGCGGTGCATACGCGCGCCGCCACGCATCGACCGATGAGTGTAGATGAGGGCGTAACGGCCTTCCCAAGGTGACGGCCCCGCGTGGCGGGGCATTCCGTTCCAAGCTCACCGGCAGCGCGGCGTCGCTCCTGGCCCTGCGTTGCCGGCGTTTACGCGCCTGGCCTCAGGCGCTTTCCCCCGCGCCCCCCCAACGCTACACTGCGGCACCTCTGTGGAGCGCGCGAGCGACGGAATGCGGATCAACATCCCCAACCAGATCACGCTGACGCGGCTGTTGCTGGCCATCGTCTTCTTCGCCCTGCTCTCGTGGTTCAACCCCGAGCAACTCGAGCGGCAACGCTGGCTACTGCAGGTCTGTTTCTGGATCTTCCTCGTCGCCGCCCTCACCGACATTCTCGATGGCCTGCTCGCCCGCATGCTGAAGTCGGTCACCTCGTTCGGCCGGATCCTCGATCCGGTTGTGGACAAGGTCATCGTCTGCGGGGCGTTCGTGCTCTTCGCGAGCCACCACTTCTGGGATGCGCACCGCGGCTGCAATCTGACGGGGGTTCAGCCGTGGATGGTCGTGGTGATTCTGTCACGCGAGTTGCTGGTGTCCGCCGTGCGGTCGCATGCCGAGGCCGCGGGCCAGGAGTTCGGCGCGTCGTGGGCCGGCAAGCTGAAGATGTTCATCCAGTCGGTGACCGTGTGCGTCATTCTCGGGCAACTCGCCTGGGACCTCGTGGCGCTCGAGCCCCTCCGCCTGGCCTGCGTCTGGCTCACGGTCGTGGTGACGGCCGCCTCGGCCGTCTCGTATATTCATCGCGCCCGCGCCTTCCTGCTGACGAGCGTGGCGTTGGCGGGCACAAGCGAGCCTGCGGCCCCACCGCCGTCCGCGGACCCGCCCGCAGATTCGCCTGCGGGGGCACCTCGTGGCTAGCGGCGCGGACGGTCTGAAGACGGCCTGCATTACCGTGCTAGGCAGCGGCTTCCTGCGGCCGGCGCCGGGTACGTGGGGCTCCGCCACCGCCTGCGTCCTGTTTGCCCCGGTCTGGTTCGTCCTGCACCCGGTAGCTGGCTGGGCGGTGGACGCCGGGCTGCTGGCGGGGATCTTGCTGGCGAGCGTGCTGGCGGTCGTGTGGGGCGAGTGGGCCAGCGCGCGTTTTGCCGGCAAGGACCCGCACGAGTTCGTACTCGACGAGTTCGCCGGCCAGTGGGTCAGCCTGCTGGTGCTGCCCATCGCCGGCTCGGCCTCGCTGTGGGGGCTGGCGTGCGCCGTCGGCAGCCAGTTCTTTCTCTTCCGCGTCTTTGACGTCCTCAAGCCGCCGCCCGCGCGGCAACTGGAGCGCTTGCCGGCCGGCTGGGGCATCTTGTTTGACGACCTGGCGGCCGGCGTCTACGCCAACCTGGCGGGGCAGGCGCTGTGGCGGCTGACCCCGTTGGCGCAGTGGCTCGGCGTCGGCTGAAGCCGGCTGCGGCCGATAAGGAGCGCGCTTGGACCTGGTATACGCGATCATCCTCGGTGTGGTGGAGGGGCTGACCGAGTTTCTGCCGGTGTCGAGCACCGGACACCTGGTGCTGACGGATTGGCTGCTGGGCATCGATGCCGGGCGGGCGCCCTGGAACGTGCTATTGTGGGTGAGCCAGTTCGGCGCGATCCTGGCGGTGATCGTCTACTTCTGGCGCGACCTGTGGCGGCGGGTGTTTCACCCCGCGGCGGGCGGCGCGGATGGCGTCGGGGGCGGCCTCGTGGCGACGTGGCGCACGCACATTCTCACCAAGCTTTTCGTCGCGATGGTGCCGACCGTCGTCATCGGCCTGGCGCTGAAGAAGCACTTTGACTGGATGGAGCAAAGCCCGGTGGCCGTGGCGGGCGCGCTCATCGTCGGTGCGGTCATCATGGAGATCATCGACCGCCGCTGTCGGCGCGTGCGGCCCCAGACGCTGGAAGACGTGACGTTGCCACAGGCGTTCTGGATCGGCGTTTTGCAGTGCATCAGCATCTGGCCGGGTGTGTCGCGTTCCGGGGCCAGCATCATGGGCGGGATGGCGCTGGGGCTGAGCCCGGTGGTCGCGACGGAGTTCACGTTCTACCTGGCGATCCCCACCATGCTCGGGGCCGCGGTCAAGAAGTTGCACGAGAACTGGCGCGATCTGAACCCGGCCAACGGGCTGCTCGTCGTCCTGGGCAGCGCGGTCGCCTTTCTGGTGGCGCTGGGCGTGGTGGCCGCTTTTACCGGCTACGTGAAGCGCTACCGGTTCACGCCATTCGCGGTGTACCGGGTCTTGCTCGGGGCGGTCGTGCTGGTAATGTACTTCTGCTCATCGCACTAACGGATCGCTTTGGTCCGAAGGTGGCACCTACAACTGCGGAGGCGACAATGAAAGGCGATGCGAAGCTCATCAAGATGCTGAATACCCTGCTGGCGGACGAACTCACGGCGATCAACCAGTACATGGTGCACTCGGAGATGTGCAGCAACTGGGGCTACGAGCGGCTGCACAAGCGGATCGAGCGCCGCGCGATCGAGGAAATGAAGCATGCCGAGAAGCTGATCGCCCGCATCCTGTTCCTGGAAGGCCTCCCGAAGGTCGACGCGCTCAACAAGATCACGATCGGCGCCGATGTCGCCAAACAGCTCGGCAGCGACCTCACGGCCGAGCGCGGCGCGTGGAAGATGTACAACGACGCCATCCAGCTCGCCGACCAGGTGAAGGATGCCCCGACCCGCGCGCTGCTCGAGAGCATCGCCCACGACGAAGACGTGCACATCGACTGGCTCGAGGAGCAGCTCGACCAGATCAAGCAGATCGGGATCGGCCTGTACCTGTCGACGCAGACGCAGGAATAGCCCTGGCGCGGCCGGCGCCTTGCTCGCCCGGGCATCCGTCCGCTAGACTGCGTAGCACCATCGTCGCCCGCGGCGGCGCGCCGGCTGTTTCGCGCCGGACGCGGCGGCTGGGCGCCCCAGGACAACACTGGATGCAGATCGAGCGGCTCGTACCTTTGGCCCGGCAACTCCTGACCGTTGCCATCAACGATACCAGCAGCGATCTGTGGCTGTGGGAGCACAGCGAACGCGTCATGCGGCTGACGCAGCTCGTGGCCGGCATCCCCGAGGTGCGCGGGCAGAACCCCGATCTGACGGCGCTGGCCGCGGCCGGCCTGTTTCACGACGCCGGCTGGACGATCGAGTATAGTCAGGGGCGCTTCAAGCACTGGCAGCTCCTGTCGCGCCCGACAAACGACCTGCAGCGCGAGTTGGGCGCCGGGCTCCTCCAGGAGCGCGGCGCGCACCTGCTGGCGGCCCCCAGCGCGCGCCTGGCCGGCGACGCCATCCGCCAGTGCAACGACCGCCGCACCAATCTCCTCGAAGCGCGGCTGCTGGCCGAAGCGGAAGCGCTCGACGACGTGAGCGCCCTGTACGTCCTGCGGCAGTTCCGTCAGTATCAGGCGGAGGGGCGCCCCCTGCAGCAACTGGTCGACAGTTGGCAGCGGCAGAAGGAATACCGCTACTGGGAGCTGCGGTTGAACGACGGCTTCCGGTATGACTCCATCCGGGCCATCGCGCGCCAACGGCTGGAGGCGGTCGACGCGTTCATCGCAGCACTCGGGCGTGACCTGCACGGCGAGGACCTGCGCCAATGGCTCGCCACGCTCGCCCCGTCCCCCGCCTCCCCGTAGCGGCGCCCGCTCACAGGAAACCCAAGATGCGCACCCGGTCCCCTGACCCGCTTACCGCCGACATTGCCCGCATTCTGATTCACCGTGACCAGATTGACGCCCGCGTCACCGAGCTGGGCCGCGAGATTGCCCAGGTCTACGACGCCGGCGGCGCCGGCCTGACGCTGGTGCCGATTCTCTCGGGCTCCATCATCTTCCTCGCCGACCTGATCCGGAAGCTGCCGCTCAAGATGAAGATCGCCCTGGTGCAGGTGTCCACGTATCCCGGCACGTCCACGACCCCCCAGGCTCCCCGGACGGTCCTGGAACTGACCGGCGGCGTCACCGGGCGCGATGTCCTGATCATCGACGACATTCTCGACAGCGGCCGCACCCTGCGGCGCGTCCAGGCGATGATCGCCGAGCGCCAGCCGCACAGCCTGCGCACGGCGGTTCTCCTGCGCAAGCCCAGTCGCGCTCCCGCGGACGTGCCGGTCGACTTCGTCGGCTTTGATATTGAAGATTTGTTTGTGGTCGGCTACGGGCTGGACTACGATGATCATTATCGCAACTTGCCGCATGTGGGCGTGTTGCATCCGGAGCTGATGCCGTGAGCAAACCGGAGCCCAGCAAGAGCGTGGCGGCCGACGCGCCGCCCGCCGCTGTCAAGCCACCTGTGGTGGTGACGGCAGCCGCCGCTCGGCTGGAGCTCCTGGGTGGCGACGAGATCATTCAGCTCACGCTGAAGCCCTCCCTGTGGTTCATCCCGCTCGTGTCGCTGCGCTGGGTCGCGACCATGGCCGTGATCGCTTTGGCGCTGGCGTGGGCGATGCAGTCCGGCTGGACCGCCCAGGGCCTGCTGGCGTTCCAGGCGGCCTGCAGTATCGCCGCCATCCGCGTCGGCATCGGCACCCTGCAGTGGGCCAGTCATCTTTACGTCCTGACGAACCAGCGCGTCCTGTGTTTTGCCGGTGTCCTGAATGTCCGCGTGGCCGCCTGTCCGCTGGCGCGAGTCGCGGAAGCCGAGCTGCGCAGCGAACTCTACCAGCGCTGGCTGCGCCTGGGCACCATCACGCTCCGTCCAGCCCCGGCACCCGCCCCCGCCGCCAGCACCTCGGCGTTCGTCGCCAGCGAGCCGTCCAGCGTGGTCGCCCAGACCGCGCCCCGGGCTGCCACCCTGACGGACGCCACCACCGTCCGGTGGGAGCACCTCGCGCATGCCGCCGATGTGCATGAGGCCGTGCTGAAGGCCATTCGCAAGGCGCAGTGCGATCGGCGGCCGTAGTTCGCCCCGCCGGTCCAATCGCAAGCAGCCCGTTGGAGCCCGCCCCCACCCGCCGTGCACCCGCTACAGGCCGCCGACCTGCGCCAGTCGCAGATACAGCCCCTCGAGCTGCGCGACCATGCGCCGCCAATCGAAGCGCTCCAGACACAACTCCCGCCCGGCCTGTCCCAGCGCGCGCCGCAGGCCCGCGTCCGCCGCCAGGTCGCACAGCGCGCCCGCAAAGGTCTGGAGGTCGTTCAGGGGGACCACGCGCCCGGTCCGCCCATCCAGCACGACCTCGGGCGTACCATCGATTGCGAAGGCCACGGCCGGGACCTGCATCAAGAGCCCCTGCACGACCGCCCGCGGCAGTCCCTCCCACTGCGACGTGTGCGCGAGAATGTCAAAACCCGCCATGTGCCGCGGCACGTCTGCGGGCGGCACCAGTCCGACCAGCGTGGTGCGCTGCCGCAGCCCCAGGCGGCTCAGTTCCGCCTCATACTCCCCGCGTTGGGCCCCATCACCAACCCACACGAAACGAAGCCGCGGCTGGCGTGCGGCCGCCCGCGCCATGGTCGGCAGGAGCTGCTCATACCCCTTGCGCCGGAAGAGCCGCGCCACCGTACCGACGACAATCTCATCGTCGCGCACGCCCCATGCCGCCCGGGCCGCCGCGCGCAGCTCTCCGCGCGGCGTGAACTGCTCCACTTCCATCCCCGAGTACACCGTGAGCAGCTTGTTCGGTCGGCAGATGCGCGCCGCCGCCATCTGCGCACTCATCGCGTCCGCGACGGTGACGATCGCGTCGGAAACGCGGGCGGCCTTGCGCTCGAGGTAGGCGTACGCGGTCCGCACGAGCCGCGGCTGCGTGCGGTTGAAGCTCATGCCATGGACCGTGTGGACGATGCGCGGCACGCGGGCATAGTCCGCCGCCAGCCGGCCGATGATTCCGGCCTTACTGCTGTGCGTGTGGACGATGTCCGGACGAAGGCGCTGGAATTCGCCCGACAGCATCCGCCGGGCGCGCAGGTCCATCCAGGGATTGACCGCACGGATCAACTCGGGGAGCTCGATGTACCGGTAGCCCCCCCGCCGCGCCCGCTCGACTAGGCTGCCCTCGGGGCCGCGCGTCGGGCCGCTGATGAGCGTCACCTCGTAGCCGCGCGCGTGCAGCCCCTCGCAGGTCAGCAGGGTGTTCTCCTGCGCGCCACCGATGATGAGCCGGGTGATCACGTGGCAAATGTGCATCGGGGCATTATGGGAAGCCGCCCGGGCCCGTGCCAGGGCCGCCGGCGAAACGCCCCCGCGGAACCGCCCGGGCCGGAAATGCGACGTCGCGCGCCGGCTGACCCGCAGCCCGGCGCGCGACGCGTGTTTTCTCATCGGGAGCCGTTCGGCACCGACGCTGGGGCCATCATTCCGTGCCCGCGTGCCCCTTGCCCTTCGGCTCACTTCCGGCCGCGAGGCCCGTCCGCTCGTGCCGCTCCACCTCAGCCGTCGTCAGCAGCGCCGACGTGATCTGCTCGGAGACCTGCATCATGCCCTGCGGGCTGTACGGCACCATCATGATGGTCGCGTTGCTGCGCGCCCCGACGGCCGTCACCGTGTCGTAGTGCTGCGTGAGGAGCACCATCTTGGTGGCCTCTTCCGGCGAGATGCCCGCTTCGGAGCAGGCCGCCACCGATTCTTTCAGACCGTTGGCGATGGCCAGCCGCTGGCGGGCAATGCCCACGCCCTGCAGCTCCTTCGCCCGCGCCTCGGCCTCGGCTTCCGCGATCACGCGGATCTTCTTGGCCTCCGCCTCGTTCTTGGCGGCCTCGCGCAGGCGGGCGCTGGCGTTGACCTTGTTCATCGCCTCCTTGACGGTCGCGTCCGGCTGAATGTCGTTCACCAGCGACTGCATGATCACGTAGCCGAACTGCTCCATCGTGTCCTTCAGGCGGTCTTTCACGGCCGCGGCGATCTTGTCCTTCTCGGCGAACACGTGGTCCACCTGCATGTCGGGCACCAGTGCCCGGACCGTGTCGAACACGTACGAGCTGATCTGCTGGTGCGGGTTCATCAGCTTGTAGAAGGCCGCTTTGACGGCTTCCTCGTTCTCCGGCACGTAGAATTGCACCGCGATCAGCAGGTCGACGAACACGTCGTCTTTGGTCTTCGACTCGACCTTGATCTCCAGTTCGCGGACGCGGTGCGTCACCGCCCCCGCCTTGCGGTCAATGAACGGGATGATCAGGTTCAGGCCGGGATCGGCGATCTTGTGGAACCGCCCGAAACGCTCCACGATCACCCGGCTCTGCTGTTGCACCGTGAACACACCCGAGGCCACGAGGATCAGCAGGAACACGATTCCGACGCCGACACAGATCAGTGCGGGTTGCATGCGTTTCTCCCTTTCTTGAACTGCGCTCTGTTCAGCTCTCCGCGCCAAACTCGGCCGTCACCAGCTCCACGGTCAGCAGGGCCAGCGGGCCGCTCAATTCCCACGAAGGGACTTCGACCGTCTCCGTGCGCCCGCGCGGCCAGTCCGCCAGGGCCGACAGCATCGTGCAGACCGACTCCCCTGCGCGGCCCCGCCCGCACACCCGCAGCGTCACGTTGGCCAGCCCATAGCCGCCATTGAACAAGTGCACCACGAGCGATTCCGTGCCCAGCAACGGCGCGCCGCCGCCGACGACTTCGGACCAATAGTGCAGGTCTGCCGCCGCGCCAACCGGCTTGGCGGCGTGCGGCGGGCACAACCCGTCGGGATGGCGCACGCGCCCGGCCCCCAGGGCGCCCGCAGGCCCCAGCGCCAGCGCCAGGCCGCAGTGCCCGCAGAACCGGGCGACCTCCACGTTGTCCGAGTTGCAGCGCGGACACCTCACCATCTTTGTGATCCCTGGCCACTCGGCCCGACCGGCGGACCGCCGATCTACTACAAGTCTACCGAACCCCAGCCCGGGGGATACTACAGAAGGGAACGCAGTTTGTAACGCGCGCCGCGCTACTTGTGGGCCAGCGCCAGCCAGCGCTGCCAGGCCGCCCGGTCGAAGCCGTAATCCTGCCCGGTGATCTTGCGCAGGGCCTCCAGGACCTCCGTGCGCAGCACCGTGACCGGCTGGACGTCCCAGTGACTGCCGATGACCGTCGCGAGAATCCACCGCCCGCAACGGTCCCAGTAGCGATCGCGCACGCCCCGGCTCCAACCCCAGGACGTACCGTAGCCACTTGGCCGCGGGACGCCCGGCCACACGCCGCACGCCCCCCAGCCGCCGCCTTCGTACCCCCGCACGGACACCAAGCCCCAATCCGGGTCGGGGGTCAGAAACTCCGTCGGCCACGTGCTGAAGTAGGCCCGGACCGGAACCTCCACCGACTTGACGCGTTCGGCCGTCAGCAGGTCGATCAGTTCGCCGAGCGCGTCGCGTGCCCGGAGTTCGCCGAGCGCGTAGGCGGCCCGCTTCACAAGCACGTCCCCCTCGGTCTGCAGGGCCTTGCGGAACTGCGCGACCACGCGCGGGTCGGCGCGCCGAACCAGCTCCCCGACCGCCGCCCGCCGTAGCTCGTCATCGGAATCCAGGAGCGACATGGCCCCCAGCCCCATCGTGGCCTCGTCGTGCGGGAACATGCAGAGCACTTCGAGCAGCGCCTGCCGGCACGCCACATCGCGCGTGGTCAGGACTTCGCATAGCGGCATGATCGCCAGGGGATCGCGGATCGCGCGCAGCTTCTTCCGCGCCAGGTCCGCCTTTTCGCGCACGCCGCTCTCCAGCATGTCCCCGTAAATCTGCGCCATCCGATCCCAGTGCGCCAGCGCCGCCCGGATCAGCCGGTCCGCGTTCGTCTCCGCCGGCTCGCCACCTTCCGCGCCCCGCCGCGCCGCTACCCCCGCCCCCTCCACCCACAGGTCGCCCACCCGGACATACCCCAGCGCGCGCCGCGCCGGCTCGCAGTCCGGGTCCAGCTCCAGCGCCTTGCGCAGATGAGCACGCCGCTCCGTCCGCAGATTCTGCTGGCCGCACCAATCCGCCAACGCCACCTGCGCAGAGGGCGTGTCCGGCGCGGCCGCCGCCCGCCGGTCGTACTCCTCAAACGGTGTTTCCCCCGGTTCAATCCGCTCGACGTCGGCGACCGGCAAGCGCACGATCCCCACCACCGTACGCACCCGATGCTGTCCCTCCTGGGTCTCGAGCAGCAGCCCCTCCAGTGTACCGCCCGCCTTCAGATGGAACACGTCCGCCGCGACGCGCCCGCCGCCCAGCGTCACAAGCGTGAATACCCCGAACAGGCCGAGTCGCCACCATCGCACGCCGTGAATACGCCCACCCGCTTGCATGCCGGGTCCTCCATGCTGGCCGTACGCCGACACCGGATTGTACCACGCCGGCGGGGATCGTGCGCGGACTTTGCGCGCGGCCCGCGCCTCCCGCGGCCGCTGGCGGGGCGGTTCCGCCCGTGGGCGGTGCGCCGCGGCTACCGGGTCCCGCCGCCCTGGCGTCGCGGCCGGACGAACTGCTCCTCCGCCATCCGGATGGCCGCCAGCAGGCTCTGGGCCTTGTTCATCGTCTCCTGGAATTCGTGCCGGGGCACTGAGTCCGCGACGATACCGGCCCCGACCTGCACGTACGCTCGGTGCCGCCCCTTCGGCCCCGGCTGCACGACCAGTGTCCGCAGGGCGATGCAGGTGTCCATGTTCCCGGCGAAATCGATGTACCCGATCGCACCGGCGTACGGTCCGCGGCGCGTCGGCTCGCACTCGTCGATGATCTCCATCGCCCGTACCTTCGGCGCACCGCTGACCGTCCCCACGGGCAGCGCCGCCCGCAGTGCGTCGAAGGCCGTCCGTCCCGGGGCCAGTTCGCCCGTTACCGTGCTCGAAATGTGCATGACGTGGCTATAGTACTCGACCGTCATCACGTCGCTGATCCGCACGCTGCCCGGCCGCGCCACCCGGCCGACGTCGTTCCGCCCCAGGTCCACGAGCATCACATGCTCCGCCCGCTCCTTCGGGTCCGCGAGCAACTCCTCGCGCAGGCGGCGATCCTCATCCTCGGTGGCCCCGCGTTTGCGCGTGCCCGCCAGGGGCCGGTTTGTCACCACGCCGTCCTCGACGCGGCACATGATCTCCGGGCTGGCCCCGACGAGCACCACCTCCGGGCTCTTCAGATAGAACATGAACGGCGACGGGTTGATCACGCGGAGGGCCCGGTAGATGTTCAGCGGCTCCGCTTTCGTCTCGACCAGCAGCCGCTGCGACGGCACGACCTGGAAGATGTCGCCGGCGCGGATGTACTCCTGGCACTTCGCGACCACCGCTTCGAACGCAGCCGGAGTCATGTTGCTGACCAACCGGTCGGTCGCCGGACTCGGCAGGGCGATCCCCAGCGGCTTCAGGCGTGACGGCTTGCTCAGGCGTGCCATCAGGTTCTCGATGCGTGCGGCGGCCGCGTCGTAGGCCGCACGCAGCTCGCCGGCATCACCGCCGGGCGTAGTCCGCGCGTGGGCGACGACCAGCACGATCTTCTGGGCATGGTCGAAGACGACCATCGTCTCGTACAGATCGAACAGCAGGTCCGGCAGGCCGCGATCGTCGGCCGGGGCGTGGGGCAGGCGCTCGTAGTACCGCACGGTGTCGTATGAAGCGTAGCCGACCGCACCGCCCAGGAAACGCGGCAAGCCCGGCCAGGCCGGGGCATGATAGGCCTGCAGCAAGCTCTCCAGGACGGCCAGCGGATCGGCACTGGTTTGCTCCTGCACCCGACCGGAGGCATGCTCGAGCAACCGCACGCGGTCGCGTGTCACCGCACAGGTCTGGGCCGGATCCGTCCCCAGAAACGAATAGCGGGCCACGCTCTCGCCCCCCACCACGCTTTCCAGCAGGAACGCCCGCGGCGAATCCGCCTGTAGCCGCGCGAACGCGCTCAACGGCGTCATGTCGTCGCAGATCAGCGTGGCCAGCACGGGAATGCTGTTGTACTCGCTCGCGAGCTGCGCGAAACGGTCAAACGTCGGGGCGATGGGGGTCATGGCGGCTCCGCTGCGCGTCGGCTACGTCGGGTACAATTTCTTCACTTCGCGCGCTTCCCACGTATCCGGGTACTTCTCCAGCAACTCCTGGATCAGCTTACGGGCGTCGTTCTTCTTGCCCGTCTTCCAGAACGTGCGAATCTCGTTGAACAGCCGCGCCGCCTCGGGATTCTCCCCCGGCCGCAGCTCGGGTTTCGCATCGCCGGCCTTCTTCTCCGGCTCCGCCGCCGGCGCGGCCTCTTCCTTCTTCTTGTCGGTCGCCCCGGTGGCCTTTCCGCTGTCCGCCTTGAATTCCCCCTTCGCGGCTGCCACCGCTGCGCGCAGGGCATACTGCAGCTCCGGCTCGGCTGCGCTACCGACCGCCCGGATCGTCCCGGTGCCGTCGATGATCACGTCCCACGGCGCTGTGTCGACCCCGAACTTCTGTCGCAGCGGCGCCGGATCAGCCGCCTCGAAGTGTTGGGCCCAGCCCGTCGCGTCCGCCTCAGCCACCTTCTTCGCCGCATCCAAGCCGGCCGCCGGATCCGAGTTGATCCCCAGCAGGCTCACCTGCTTGTCCGTCCCGTACGCCTTGTGCCAGGCCCGCAGCGCATCGAGGTGTTTGTTCGTCGCCTTGTCGCGTGTCTGCCAGAAATCGAGCACGAGCACAACCCCGTTCCGCTTGCCCAGCGGCACCTCGCCGCCGTCCGTCTTGACGGCCACGTCCGGCGCCGCCGTGCCCACCAGCGCCAGCCGCTTTGCCCGCTTCGCGACCGCGTCCGCCTTGGCCGGGTCCTGTGCCTTCAGCTTGTCGAGCGTCTCCTGGGCCAGCGCCTTGTCGCCCCCGGCCACCGCGGCCGTCCACGCGACCCGCAGCGTGTCGCGGGTGTCCGGCGCCGCGGCCCGCAGGTCCTTCACTCGCGCGACCGCCCGCTCCGCGTCACCGACGGCCAGCGCTGCGTAGATCTCCACGCGGAGCAGCATACCGCGTTCGTCCGCGCTCAGCTTGGCGGGGTCGAGGGCCCACCGGCCGATCTGGTCCAGGGCCTGGCGCCCATCTGCGCTGGAGATGACCGCGTTGGGCTTGGTCAGTCGTTCGTGCAGCGCCGTCAGTTCCGCCTGCGGCGTCTGGCCCCATGTCACGCCCGTCATCCAACTCAGCAGGCTCACCGTTGCCAGCACTGGCCTTCGTGTGCGCATGTCCTTCTCCACAAACCGCGCGCGGGCTGCCCGCCCGCTACGGCGCTTTTTCGGCGGCGCCGGGCGCACTGGAGGCCCGAGCGGCGGCGCGGGCCTGCGCCCGCGCACTGAGGAAGCTGAACACCCCCGGCAGGATCGAGATCACGATGATGGCCAAAACCACGAGGGAGAAGTGCTTCTTCACAAACGGATGGCTGCCGAAGAAGTACCCCGCGCCCAGGCAGATCGTCACCCAGAGCAGGCCGCCAACGACGTTGTAGAGAATGAACATGCGGTAGGTCATCGCGCCCAGCCCCGCCACGAACGGCGCGAACGTCCGCACGATCGGCACAAACCGGGCGATGATGATCGTCTTGCCACCGTACTTCTCAAAGAACGCGTGCGTCCGCTCCAGGTATTCCGGCTTCACAAAGCGCGAGTGCCGCGCGATCAGCAGGTGCCCGAATGACTTGCCGATCCAGTAATTGGCCGTGTCGCCGATGATCGCCGCCGCACTGAGCAGCACGAACAGCGCCGCCACGTGCAGCGAGCCGCCCGCCGCGAGCGCGCCGGCCGCAAACAGCAGCGAATCGCCCGGCAGGAACGGCGTGAAGACCAGACCGGTCTCGGCAAAGATCACGACAAACAGGATCGCATAGATCCACGTGCCGTACTCGGCCGCAAACCGCACCAGAGTCTGGTCCAGGTGCAGAAACAGATCGGAGAAGAGCTGCCACAAGTCCATCGCGCATCCTGCCTGGCGCCGGCGCGCACGCCAGGCACCGCATCTCGGGGCCGCGCGGCCACGCACCCACGGCCGTGGCCACCAGCGCGGGATGTTACCATGCCCACCCGCGTGTGCGTAAGGCCCAGGGGCGCGGCAGTGCCCCGCGGAGCAACCCCCCGCGCACCCCCCGTCGTCCGTTCCGCCCTCCCCGTTTCCCGCTACACCGGCCGCCGCGCGTCGCCGTTGGGCGTGTCACTGCGCGGCGGCGCATCCAGCACCTCGCGGACGCGGCGGAGCAGCGCGCTGGACGTGAAGGGCTTCTCGAGAAACTCGATCCCCGATTGCACGAGCCCGTGGTCCGCGATGACGGTGGAAGTGTATCCCGACATGTAGAGCACTTTCAGGCCGTTGCGTCGCGCGCTGAGCGTCTCCGCCAGTTGCCGCCCGTCCATTTCCGGCATCACGACGTCCGTCACCAGGAGTTGGATGTGCCCGGTGTGCGCCGTGCTCAGCGCCAGCGCCCGCTCGGGACTCTCCGCCGCTAGCACCTGGTAGCCCTGCGACTCCAGCGTATGCCGGGCCAGCTCGCGCACGATGTCATCGTCTTCGCAAATCAGCACCGTCTCGGACCCGCCGCGCACCGCGGCGATGGGGGCGGTGTGCGGGCGCGTCGGCTGCTCGGCCACGGCCGGCAGGTAAATGCGGAACGTGCTGCCTCGGCCGACCTCGCTGTACACCATGATGTGTCCGCCGAGTTGTTTGACGATACCGTGGACCGTCGCGAGGCCCAGGCCGGTGCCGGTGCCGGCCGGCTTGGTCGTGAAGAACGGCTCGAAGATGTGTTCGAGCGTGTGCGCATCCATGCCGCAGCCCGTGTCGCTGACGGCCAGCAGCACGTGCGGGCCCGGACGCGCCTCGGGGTGCATCTCGATGTACTCGGCATCGAGCGACACATCGCTCGTCTCGACGGTGATGCGCCCGCCCGTCGGCATCGCGTCGCGGGCATTCACGACCAGGTTCATGATGATCTGCTCGATCTGCCCCGGGTCGCCGCGCACACAGCGCAGCTCTGGCGCCAGCACCAGCCGCAGGTTCACATCCTCGCGGATCAACCGCACGAGCATTTTCTCCATCTCGCGCAGCAGGTGGTTGGGGTCGAGCACCTCCGACTTGATCAGTTGCCGGCGGCTGAACGTCAGGAGCTGGCGGGTCAGCACGGCCGCGCGCTGGCTGGAGCGCTCGATCTGATCGAGCCCGTCGCGCAGCGGAAAGCGCGACGACTTGTCCTCCAGCGCCCCCCGCATCAGCTCCACGTTCGCGAAGATCGCGGTCAGGATGTTGTTGAAGTCGTGTGACACGCCCCCGGCCAACTGGCCGATGGCTTCCATCTTCTGGGCCTGCCGGAGCTGCTCCTCCAGCCGTCGCCGCTCGGTCGTATCCTGCATCTGGACGAGGTAGCCGCGGCGCTCCTCGCCACCCAGCGGCGTCAGCATGACGTCCAAATCGATCGTCCCAAAGCGCCGCGTCTCGTACAGCGCGCGCCGCTCCGCCCCGCCGCAGTCGAAGCGCGTCTCAAAGCGCACCGGCTGGCCGGCGCGGACCTGCGGCCACACGTCGGGTGGCACACTCCGATCGTCGAACAGGCAGTATTGGGCCAGGGCTTCCGGCCGGCTCACGCCCAGGATCTCCAGGCTGGCGCGATTGGCGCTGATCAGGTGCCCGCCCGTGTCGAACAACTGGATCCCGATCGGGGAGGCCTCGAAGATACTGCGGAAGCGAGCTTCGCCCTCGCGCAGGGCCTGCTCGGCCCGCTTGCGCTGCGTTAACGTCTCGGTGTACTTGATGATCCCGCCGATCTGGCCGGTCGAGTCGTACCACGGCCGGCATTCCCAGCGAATCCAGTCCACCGCGCCATCTGAGCGAACGACCTGGTCCTCGTCGGCTCGCTCGATCGCGCCCGCCAGGCAGCGGGCATGGACGCCGGACCAGCGTGCGGCGATGGCCGGCAGAACTTCCGCCTGCCGTTGTCCGACGATATCCCGATTCTCCAGGTCGTGCTCTTGCAGGTAGCGGTCGCTGACCATGATGTAGCGCAGCTCACGGTCATACACCGCGACGGCCGTGGGAATGTGTTTGACAATGTAGCGTACGCGCTGCTCACTGGCGCGCAGCGCCTCCTCCGCCTGGTGCTGCACGGTGACATCGCGGGCCGCGGCGTAGACCAACTGCTCTTCGACGACCGGGGTCGACACCCACGACAGCCAGCGATAGCTCCCATCCTGGTGACGATAGCGATTCTCGAAGTTGATGATCTCCTGCCCGGCCGCCAGTTGCCCGACGGCCTGCGTGGTGGCATGCCGGTCGTCCGGATGGACGTAGTCCATGAACGACGTGCCCACCAGCTCGTCCCGCGAGTACCCCAGCACGCGCCCGAAGGCCGGGTTGACCCGCAGCAGCGTGCAATCGAACCGCGCGATGCACAGCATCTCGACCGTCACGGCGAAAAAGTGGTTGAGTTCCTGCTCCACGCGGCGCCGTTCGGTCACGTCGGTGACCAGCACCAGCGTCGAGGTGGGTTGCCCGCGCTCGTCCAACAGCGACACGGTTGACGCGATCGTCCACAGGACGCCCCCGTCGCTCCGCCGGAAATGCAGATCCACCTGGGTTCGCTCGGCCGCGCCTCCCAAGCAGCGCGTTCGCTGTACGAACGCGCGCGACTCGGCGGTCAGAAACTCCAGCACGGCATGCCCGACGATCTGCTCCTGCGCCAAGCCCAGCATGGCCGCCAGCCGCGCATTGGCGAGCTGGATGTGCCCGGACTCCCCCGCCCCCAGCACCATCAGGCCCTCGGCGGCCGAGTTTACGATGTTGCGGTAGCGCCGTTCGCTCTCTTCCAGTCGCAGGTGCGACACCCGCAACGACTCGACGTAGCCGCGCACCAGCAGGTACACCAGAACGGCGGTGACCGCGATAAACGCCATCCCCTTCAGCATCGCGATGCCGATAATCCGCTCCGGGTCGCTGACCAGCCACCCCAGCGCGCGATCGGAGAAGAGAATCCAAAGCGCCCCCACAACGGCATAGACCAACGCGATGCGCAGCGCTGCGCGCCGGGGGTTCGGCGGACTCGTCTGAGAGAGCGGGTTGCCCATACGCACCTCTCCAAACTTCTGTCCCGAACTCACAGATCGGCAGCAGACGGCGCCAGCGCCGCCGTGCCGTCTCAGCCCCAGGTCGGCCCGCATGCTGCCCGTCGGCGGGACGCGCCCGGCACTCCCCACGTCTGGACTCGACATGTCGGCGGTCCACTGCGCCACAACGTGCCTGCGGCGCGTCGCGGATCACCATACGCTAGGCTAGCAGACGAGCCGAGCAACTGCAACGCAAAGCCACGCTGCAGACGGATACCCGTCGCCCCGTCCTGCGTCCTCAGGCGAACTCCCTCATCCCAGCCGCGCTCGTGCCGCCAGAACCAACGCGCTGGCCCGAGCGTACCTAACGCAGTAGAATCGCGTCCGCTTTGGCAATTAGGCCGCAGGCAGGAGACCCGCCCATGATCGATCTGCTTAAGAAGACGCTGTTGACCGGCATCGGCCTGACCCTCATGACGAAGGACAAGGTCGAGGAAGTCGCGCGCGAAATCGCGAGCACCACGCAGATGTCGGCCGACAAGGGCCAGGAATTTGTGAACGAGGCCGTGGCCCGGGCCCAAAAGGGCCGCGCGGAACTGGAGGCCACGGTGCAGCGCTTCGTACAGGAAGCGCTGCGCAAGGCCAACGTGCCGACCCGCGCGGAGTTCGACGCGCTGCAGGCGCGGGTGCAGCAGCATGAAACGCATCATGGCGCCTAGTCCGAGTCGCGCATGGCGATCCGCAAAATCGGCATCACGTCGCGGACCTACCGCCACATCAACCGCTACCGCCAGGTCTTGACCGTACTGATCAAGTACGGATTTGGCGGCCTCGTCGATCGGCTGCGCATCAGCCAGTACCTGGAGGTCGGCCTCCAGCTCATTTCGCGCGAACCGCGGGTGCCGGTTGAATCGCTGACCATCGCCGAACGCGTGCGGATGGCGCTCGAGGAGCTCGGCCCCACGTTCATCAAGCTCGGGCAGGTACTCTCCACCCGTCCCGACTTCATCCCGGCGGACTTCGTCGAGGAGCTGGCCAAGCTCCAGCAGCGGGTGCCCCCGTTCCCCTTCGACCAGGTCCGCGCCATCGTCGAGTCCGAACTCGGCCACCCCCTGGCCGAACTGTTCCCGCATTTCGAGCCGCACTCCGTGGCCGCCGCCTCGATCGGCCAGGTCCACCGGGCCACGCGGCACGACGGCGAGGAAGTGGTCGTCAAGGTGCAGCGGCCGAACATCCGCGATACGGTCGAGGTCGATCTGGAGATTCTGCTCCACCTCGCCACACTGGCCGAAAAGCACATCGAAGGCTGGCGCGCCCAGCGTCCCAGCCGGATCGTTGAGGAGTTCAGCCGCGTGCTCGAGCGCGAGCTGGATTACCAGATTGAGGCGACGCAACTCGAGCGTTTCGCCCGCCAATTTGTCGACGATGAAACGGTCTACGTCCCCAAGGTCTTCCGCGACATGTCCACCAGCCACGTCCTGACCATGGAGTACGTGCCGGTCATTCCCGTGGATGGCGCGGACGCGTTGCGTGCAGCCGGCCTGGACCCGCATCTCATCGCGCAGCGCGGCACCGAACTGACGCTCAAGCAGATTTTCGTGCACGGCTTCTTTCACGCCGACCCGCACCCGGGCAACGTCTTTGTCCTGCCCAACAACGTCATCTGCCTGCTCGACTTCGGCATGATGGGGCGGCTCGACCGGCAGGGCCGCGAGACGTTTGCGCAACTGATCTACTCCGTCGCGCAGCGCGACTCCGGCCAGACCGTCCACGCTCTGCTCCAGCTCACGAACCACGATGATGACTTTGAGCCCGACGTACGCCGGTTGGAAGCGGACGTCAGCGAATTCATCGACCTCTACGTCCCCACCGTCCTGCGCGACCTGCGCTTCGGGACGCTCGTGCGCGAGCTCTTCGCGCTGCTCAGCCGCCATAGGCTCTATATCCCCGCCGACATGGTCACGATGCTCAAGGCCGCGGCGACGGCCGAGCAACTCGTTTCACGCCTGGACCCCGAGCTGAACATGGTCACCGCGGCCGCGCCGTACGTCCGCCGTGTCAAGCTGGAGCGCATGCGACCCGGGCGTCTGTGGCGCGATGCCCTGGAATCCGGCGGCGACCTCGTGCACCTGTTGCGCGAAATCCCCGGCGGTGTGCGCGACCTGCTGCGACAGGCGAAACGCGGCAACCTGAAGATCGCCTTCGAACATCGCGGCCTGGAGAAGATGCTCGACACGCACGAGCGCATTTCGAACCGCCTGTCGTTCGCAATCGTGGTGGCCGCACTCATCGTCGGCTCGTCGCTGATCGTCCTGTCGCGCATTCCCCCGACCTGGTACGAGATCCCGATCATCGGCCTGGCGGGCTACCTCGCGGCCGGGGCCCTCGGCTTTTTGCTCCTGGTCTCGATCCTGCGGCACGGGCGGCTGTAGGCGCGGCGATGGAGCACCTCGAAGGCCGCCAGTCTGTGCTCGCCGCCTTGCAGGCCTGCCAGCGGCGGTTCCAGGTCATTCTCATTCGGCAGGGCACGCACACCGAGCGCGTCGCCGACGTTCTTGCGCTCGCCGCGCAGCGCGGCGTGCCTGTCCGCTACGTCGACCGCACGGAGCTGGACGCCCGCGCGCACGGCGCTTCGCACGGCGGGGTTCTGGCCATCTGCTCCGCCAAGCCGCGGATGACGCCGGAGGAGCTGTACGAGCTGGTCGACCGCCTCCGTACCCCCGCTTTGCTGCTGCTGCTCGAAGGCGTCGACGATGCGCGCAATCTCGGTTTCGTCCTGCGCACCGCTGAAGCCCTCGGGGCCAACGCCGTGCTCATCAAGAAGCACCTGTGGGACTTCGACCCCGTCGAGATCGCCCGCCCCGCTTCCGGCGCTTACGAACGCTTGCCGCTCGTGCAGATCGACGATGTCGCGCCGCTCCAGCAACTGCACCGACGGGGCCTGCGGCTGTATGGCTGCCTGGCCACCGCGAAGCGTACCATGTACGCGGTCGATCTCGCCCAGCCGGCCATCCTGGCCGTCGGCGGCGAGAAGCGCGGCCTCAGCGGCGCGGTCCGCAAGGTCTGTGACCGCTTCATCACGATCCCCACCTGCGGCGGCGCATCTTCGTTGTCCCTTTCGCACGCGACAGCCATTCTCCTGGCCGAAGCCGCCCGCCAGCGCTGGCACCCCGAGGCCGCCCCTGCCACCCACGGCGCGCCGGACGAACCGGCCGCGCCCGGTGAACCCGTCACGGGTGCCGACGCCTGACCGCCTGCGTCGATTCTCTGCCGCACGCGCGCTGCGCCAACCGTAGCCGTGGCTCGCACGCCCGCATACACTGCGGACTACATGATGCGCCGCAAACGACGCCCCGTATCGCATCGAGGTCAAACCATGTACCGTTGCGTCCTGCACTCCCCCACCCTGTCCCTGACGATCGTGCTGGCTGCGGTTTCGCTCGCCACCGCCTGCGCCGCCGCTCCGCCCAGCGAGCTGCTCTGGCCGGATGGTGCCCCGCTGGCCAAGGGCAATTCCGACAACGACAAGCCCACGCTTACGATCTGCCTGCCGCCGACTGACAAGGCCACCGGCCAGGCGATCGTGATCTGTCCCGGCGGCGGCTACGGCCATCTCGCCCTCGACCACGAAGGCCAACAGGTCGCCGCCTGGCTGAACTCCAACGGCATCGCGGGTTTCATTCTGAAATACCGCCACAGCGGCATGGGCTACACGCACCCCGCCCCTCTGCTCGACGCCCAGCGCGCCGTCCGCCTGGTCCGCAGCAAGGCGGCCGAGTGGAAGATCGACCCCGCGCGCATCGGAATCCTCGGTTTCTCCGCCGGCGGGCATCTCGCGTCCATGGTCGGCACCCACTTTGACGCCGGCGCCTGGAAGGCGGACGATCCGATCGCCCGCGTGAGCAGCCGCCCGGACTTCATGGTGCTGGTGTACCCCGTAATCACCTTCACCGAGCCGTACCTGCACAAGGGCTCACGCGACAACCTGCTCGGCCCCGATCCCAATGCCGCCCTCATCGGGAACGTGTCGAATGAGCAGCAGGTCACGCCGCGTACGCCGCCGACCTTCCTCGTCCACACGACGCAGGATACGGTCGTGCCCGTTGAGAACAGCCTCCTGTTCTACCAGGCGCTCCGCAAAGCCGGCGTACCCGCGGAGCTGCACATCTACGCCCGTGGGGAGCACGGCTTCGGGCTGGGCAAACCCGGGGACGAGGCCGCGGATTGGCCGGGCCGCTGCCTGAACTGGCTCAAGACTCTGGAGCCTGTGGACAAGAAGTAGGCGCCGCGGTCGCGCGTCGCCCCACCCTACCGCCCGGCGGCGCGCGGCGTTACGCTCCCGGCACGCTGCGACCGCGAGTGTCCGCCGCGTCGGTCTCGTCCCGCAGCGCCGGAGAGCCGTGCCATGCGAAGAACCGTGTTCGCCGCGTCCATCCTGGTCCTCGTCGGCGGCTGCGCCGCCACAGCTCCCCGCGCGGCAGTTCTGCCGCCGCTCGAGGCCGGCCTGCCCAAGCACTACGTCTGCCAGCGGGCCACCAGCGCGATCATCATCGACGGGCGGCTGGACGAGCCGGCGTGGACCAGCGCCCCGTGGACGGACGACTTCCGCGACATCGAAGGCAGTCGCAAGCCCGCGCCGCGCTACCGCACGCGGGCCAGGCTCGTCTGGGATGACCAGAATCTCTACATCGGCGCTGAGCTTTCGGAGCCGGACGTCTGGGCGACGTTGACCAAGCACGACGAGATTGTCTTTCACGATAACGACTTCGAGGTCTTCATCGATCCCGATGGCGACGCACGCGAGTACTACGAAGTCGAACTCAACGCGCTCAACACGGTCTTCGATCTTCTGCTGGTGCGCACCTACCGCGCCGGCGGCCCGGCCCGGCACGACTGGAACCTCGCCGGGCTGCAGTCGGCCGTCCACGTCGCCGGCACGCTCAACCAGCCCGGCGATCGCGACACCGCCTGGTTTGTCGAAATGGCGCTGCCGTGGAAGGCGCTGGCCGAGTATGCCCACCGGCCTGCGCCACCCCGACCCGGTGACGTGTGGCGCGCCAACTTCTCCCGCGTGGAGTGGCACCACGAGGTCCGGGACGGCCACTACCAGATCATTCCCGGCACGCGCGAGAATAACTGGGTCTGGTCGCCGCAGGGCGTGATCGACATGCACCTGCCGGACCGCTGGGGCGCGGTCGAGTTCCGCTGACGCCGGGGCACCCCGGGATTGCTGCGGCACGCAGCTGCAGACCGCCGCGCCGCGGTAGCCGGGCCGGCGCGAGCGGCCTAGAATCCGGGACCTGCTTCCGGAGGAGCCGACCGCATGACGCCCGACACCACCGCACCGGACTTCCTACAGCTCGACACGCTGCTCACCGAGGACGAGCGTCACGTGCAGGCGGCCGTCGCCCGCTTCGTCGACGAGCGCGTTCTGCCCATCATCGGCGAGTGCTTCGAGCACGAGCGCTTTCCCAAAGAGCTGATCCCCGAGATGGCCACCCTGGGCCTCTTCGGACCGACCTTCAAGGACTACGGCTGCGCGGGGCTCTCGAATGTGGCGTACGGCCTGATCATGCAGGAGCTCGAGCGCGGCGACAGCGGCTTGCGCAGCTTCGCCTCCGTGCAGAGCGGCCTGGTCATGTTCCCGATTCACCGCTACGGCTCCGATGAGCAAAAGAACCGGTGGCTGCCGGCGCTGGCGCAGGCCGAGGCGATCGGGTGCTTCGGACTCACCGAGCCCGACGGCGGCTCCGATCCGGGCACGATGAAGACGCATGCGCGCCGTGACGGTGGGGACTGGGTGCTCCATGGAGCCAAGATGTGGATCACCAACGGCACGGTCGCAGACGTCGCGGTCGTGTGGGCACGGACGGACGCGGGGATTCGCGGTTTCTTGGTCGAAAAGGGGACACCGGGGTACACCGCCCGCGACATCAAGCACAAGTTTTCCCTCCGCGCGTCGATC
This sequence comes from uncultured Planctomycetales bacterium, assembly GCA_964523405.1. Taxonomy (GTDB): domain Bacteria; phylum Planctomycetota; class Phycisphaerae; order UBA1845; family Fen-1342; genus CAZGAQ01. Next base: position 11,079 of record CAZGAQ010000049.1, on the reverse strand, counting down.
ACCAGCGAGCTGTTCTTCGACAATTGCCGCGTACCGCACGCGAACCTGCTCCCCCTGGCCGAAGGTCTCGGGGCCCCTTTGTCCTGCCTGACGCAGGCGCGCTACGGGATCGCCTGGGGAGTCCTGGGCGCCGCCCAGGCCTGCTACCGCGAGGCCCTGAGCTTTGCCCGCCAGCGCAGCCTGTTTGGTGAGCCCCTGATCAAGAAGCAAATCGTTCAGCAACGTCTGGCGGACATGATTCGCCGCATCACCACCGGCCAGCTTCTGGTCTGGCAACTCGGCCGGCTCAAGGACACCGACCAGATACACCACACGCAGGTCTCGCTGGCCAAATGGAACAACGTCCGCGCCGCCCTCGACATCGCCCGCGACGCGCGCGACCTGCTCGGGGCCGGGGGCATCAGCGTCGAGCAATGCCCCGTGCGCCACATGCTCAACCTCGAAAGCGTGATTACCTACGAAGGCACTGAGACGATCCACCAACTCATCGTGGGCCGACAGATCACCGGCGAGGAGGCGTTCTAGGGGCACCGATTTCGGGTATGCTGAGCGCGCTGTCGAACCGCAACCGGTGGTGGAGTTGTCCATGCGGCGTCACGCGTTCACCCTGATCGAACTGCTCGTGGTTGTCGCGATCATCGCGATACTGATCTCAATCCTCCTGCCCAGCCTCGCCAGTGCCCGCGCCAACGCGAAACGCGCGGTCTGCGCGAGCAACCTGCGCCAGATTGGCCTGGCCATCCATACGTACGCCCAAGACAACCAGGGGCTGATCCCGCGCGGACCCGACCCGCTCTCCCCATTCGACCTCTACAGCAACGCCATGGGCACGAACATGCTGTGGATGGGTGACAGCGCCGAGGAACCGCCTGCGACGCATCCGCGCACCTACTTCGGCCAAGGCACACTCCTGAGCACGACCTGCCCGCAGCCCAAGGTGCTCTTCTGTCCCGCCGACGGGAATTTCAATCTGCTCGACGAACTGCCGCACATCGGCTCGGCCGAGAACGCCTACGGTTCCTACCTCTATCGCGAACTCGACCGCCTGCCGGAGGGCAGCCTCGGGGCGCTCGATTCGCTGGGCACCAACCGGTTCGACCAATACGCAATCCCCGTCGAAGCCCTCGCCCTGGACATGAATTCACTGGGCGAGCCGCCGTCGCAGCACATGAATCACGGCGCCAAGCGGGCCAACGTCCTGTATCGCGACGGTTCGGTGCGTGACTTCGTCAACCGCGACGACTGCCTCGCGATTCCCGCGTCCGCGTTTGCCGATTTCATGCGAATCCCGCTCGCGATTGACCAGATTCTCAGCAATGCCGACTACGCGTACCGGGCCGGCCCGCCCCACCAGGCGCCCCGGCTGCCCGTGCCGGCGCGTTGATCCGCGCGGCCGTTTGCCGGACCGGGGCGATCCCTAACGAGCTGCCAACCGAGTTCTCACCGTAGGACCCGCCGAGCGCGTTATAATCTCGGTAAGCGCGGGTTCGTCTGACCTGCGCGTTCTCGTACCAGGATCGCCTTGATGAGTACGCCTGCAGGTCTCTCGCGCCGCCAACTCCTCGAACTCGCCGCCGCTGCCGGTTTGACCGCCACCTGGGCCCATGCCGCCGAGCAGCCGACCGCTTCCGCGCCCGCCCGCGACGGCGACGGTCCGCGCAGTGTCATCTTCATGGTCGCCGACGGCATGAGCATCGGCATACCCAGCCTCGCCGAACCTTTCTCGCAACTCGTCCGCGGCCGCGGCACCCGCTGGTTCGAATTGTTGCAGGACCCCCACAGCGTGCAGGGCCTATTCCAGACCTCCTCGCTCGACTCGATGGTCACGGACTCGGCTGCGGCCGCCAGTGCCTGGGGCAGCGGGGCCCGCGTGTTCAACGGGTCCATCAACGCCCTGCCGGACGGCACACGCCTGACGCCGTTGGCGCCGCTGGTCCGCGACACGCGCCGCCGCTTCGGCCTCGTCAGCACGGCCACGATCACGCACGCCACGCCGGCCGGCTTCGCCGCCGTACAGCCGGAGCGGGAAGACCAGAATCTCATCGCACCGCAATACCTCGACCTCGTGGATGTCGCGCTCGGCGGGGGCGTCGAGTTCTTCGATCCCGCGCGGCGCGAAGACAAACGTGACCTCTACGCAGATTTCGCCGCCAAGGGCTACGCCGTCTGGCGCGACCGCGAAGCCATGCTGGCGGCCGGGCAGCCGGAGAAGGCGCTCGGGGTGTTCTCGTCCGGCCACATGCCGTTCGTGCTCGATATCCGGCAGAGTGAGGAGTTGCAGCGCACGACGCCGACGCTGGCGGAGATGACGCGCAAAGCGCTCGACCTGCTCGACGCTGCCCCACACGGCTTCGTGCTGCAGGTGGAAGGCGGACGCGTGGATCACTGCGCCCACAACAACGACGCCGCGGGCATTTTGTGGGAGCAACTCGCTTTTGACGAAGCGATCGACGTGGTCATGGGCTACGTGGCCGCGCACCGTGACACGCTGGTCATCATCACCGCGGATCACGGCAACTCGAATCCCGGCCTCGTCGGCATGGGCGGCGCGTATCGCGACAGCACGCGCTACTTCGAGCGCCTGGCCGGTGCGACCGCTTCCATGGAGAAGATGTGCCAGCGCCTGCGCGAGATGAAAGGCACCGACGACGATGCCGTCCGCGAATACCTGCGCACGGCCGCCGGCATCACGGTGAAGCCCGAGGAGGCCGCCATCGTGCGTACGGCCTTCGCCGAGAAGGTCCCGCCCGAGCTGAACCGCCAACATGCCAACCGCGTCGGTCTGCTCGGGCAGATTCTCGGCAACCACAACGGCATCCAGTGGAACGCGATCTCGCACACGGACGACCTGGTCATCGCAACCGCCTACGGCCCCGGCGCGGCGCGTTTTGCGGGCTTGCTGCCGCACGCAGTCGTCTTCGACCGCATCGCCACCCTGCTGGACATCCCGTATCGCAACCCCCAGATGACGGCGGAACAGGCCCGCAAGTATCTCCCGCGCGCGGCCGTCGACACGCCACCCCACTGGCTGACCTAGCGGCACGCGTCCTCCCGGCGCGCAGGCCCTCGAGCGGTCCGGCTAATGGTGCGCGGCCTCGTCGCGTCGAGCCTCTGCCCGCCCCGAGCGAAGCGACGGGTTCCGGGTGAAGAAGGCCCGCGGCAGAGCACCACACCTAAAGTGAAGCCGCTCCCGGCCGCAGCCGCAGCATGAGCAGCAGCGGCCAGCCGAGGTACTTGCCGGCGCGCGGCGAGCGCGCCACCAGCGCCGCGTCCACCGGGTGCTCTCCGACGTAATCGATGCGCAGCCCCGCCGCCAGCGCCGCCATGACGAAATCCGAGATCTGGTGCGTGTGACTGTGCGGCCGCGTCTCGCGCCCGGTCGCGGGATCCGTGAAGCGGGCGGTGATGCCGCGCAGCATCATCGCCGGATGCATGGCGGACACGACGATCGGCCCGTCCGGCCGACCGATGCGTCCCATCTCCGCGAAGAGCAGCCGCAGATCGGCGATGTGCTCCAGGACGAGTCCGCACACCACCGCATCGCAACACTTGTCCGGCAGCGGCAGCGGGCGCGCCAGATCGTGCTGTATGAACAGAATCCCCTCCGCCCCCGGCTTGGCCCGCGCCTTGGCCAACATCCCCGCGGCAAAATCCAGCCCCGTCACCCGGGCCCCCCGCGCCGCCAGGCGCAGCGCGTGCCGCCCCGTGCCGCAGCCGATATCCGCCACCGCGAGCCCCCGCACCTCGCCCAGCAGCCGGTCGACCTCGGGTTCCTCGAGCGCGATCAGCGGGTTATTCTCGCCGTCATAGATCTCCGCCCAGCGGTCGTAGCCGGCGCGCGTCGGCAGGTGCTCGATCGGGGGAACGGCCGCGCTCTCCAGCTCACTCATCCGTCATCGTCCTTTGCGCCCGTCGTCTTCAGAAGTCCAGCCGCAGCGTGCCGTCCGGCCCCGGCGTCACGTGCTGCGCAATCAGCGCCAGGTAGGTCTCGCGGAGCGGCGCGGCGTCAGCCAGCCCCAACCGCCCGCGCGCCGCCTCGAGCGCGGCGGTGCCGGGGCCCTCGATCTCCAGAAACCCGCCCAGGCGCGGCAATTCATCGAGCATCACGAGGCATTCGCCGAACCGCCACGTCTCGCGCCGTTTCGCGAACTCCACGCTGACCCGGTACCCCAGTCGTGTCAGCATGGTCGCCAACACGCCGGCATCCCCCACCGCGGTCTCCAGCTCCTCGCGGACCTTCACCACGCCGGACGCCCGCGGCCCCTTGTAGGTCAACAGCGCCGGTACCGGGGGACCGCCGTCCAGTGGCGTGGCGCAGCGGAGCCGCAGTCCGCAGTCCGCGGCGCGCAGGGTACCGTCGGCGCGGTCGTACAACCGATTGTGCTCCTGCACGCGCCGTGCGAGCACACCGCCTTGCGCGTGGAGCGCCGCGCGGACCGCCGCGTGGTCCGGGCACCGAAACTTGAGCTCGTACTCGCAGGCCATCTGGCCACCGGCCCCCGTTGACATCTCCAGCACGCGGGGGCATGCTACCATCCGCCAGCGGGCTTGCACATCGGCCAACCCGTGGTTGTGGCGCGGTTCGCAGTTCCGGTTCGGGCCGGGTGGCCGTGCGGGGCCGGCGGTCCAAGCGAGTCAACCCCATGCGCGTGAGCAGCACACTGACGGCGGCGCTCGTGGTCCTGGTGCTGGGCAGTCCGCAAGTGCGTGGCCAGCCCACTCCGTCCGAAGCGGAGAACCGTTTCTTCCGCCAGCAGCGCGTCCTGGACGAGCAACTCCGCCAGGACCGCGCGCGGCAGGCCCCGCTCGAGTCGCTCTTCGACTGGCAGGTTGGCGGCTGGCTCGACTACTACATGTTCGAGTATGGCGACGGTTTCCAGAAGTCGCGCTTCATCCAGCGTCCCGGATTGACCGTCTGGACGCGCCTCACCGCGGACGGTGGCGCCCACGAGTTTTTCGGGCGCATGCGGCTGCAGTACACGCACTTCCGCGCCGGCGACGAGATCGACCGCCAGGAAGACTGGTGGGGCCCCGATTTTGAGCAGGTTTGGTACCAGATCGACTTCGGCAAGGCGTTTCGGCTGACTCAGCCGACCGACCCGGTGCAGCTCAAGGCCCGCATCGGCCGCCAGACCGTCGTTTTCGGCACCGGCTTCGCGCTTGACCAGCCCATGGAGGCGGTCCTGCTGGACGGCAAGATTCACCAGTTCCGCATTCAGGGCCTGTTCGGCAAGTCGATCCTCAATTACCCCAACGCGATCGACCGCAGCGCCGCGGTGCAGAGCCACAGCGACCGGCTGTTCTACGGCGTGCAGCTCGCCTACGAAGGCTGGCAGCAGCACGTCCCGTTCGTCTACGCCTTGTGGAACAACGATCGCACCGACGAGCGCCCGCGCGACCTGTTCCAGAATTACAGCTACGATAGCTGCTATCTCGGCGGCGGCGCGAAAGGCACCATCGTCCACAATTTGAACTACTGGGCCGAAGTCGTCTACGAGACGGGGCACAGCTACGGCGATGGTGACGTCTTCGACCGCGACTACGTCGAGTCTTTCGGCTGGGACGTCGGTATCGAGAAGCTCTTTGACGTGCCCATGCGGCCGCGTCTGGTCGGCGAGTACCTGTTTGGCAGCGGCGACGGCAACCGCCTCTACAGCCCGACCAGTGCCCGGGGCGGCAACTACGGCGATCGGAAGGACTCCAGCTTCGCCGGCTTCGGCCTGCGAGACACCGGCATCGCGCTGGCGCCCATCGTGAGTAACCTGCATATCTGGAAAGTCGGCGGGTCGTTCGCGCCCCTGGAGAAGATCGAGCTCTTCCGCGACCTGGAGCTGGGCACCAACTGGTTCCTCTACACGAAGAACCAGTCGCGCGGTGCGATCAGCGACCCCTTGGCGGACAACTACAGCGGCTATGTGGGCGCCGAGATGGACTACTTCATCAACTGGCGCCTCTCCTCCGACCTGTCCTGGACGATCCGCTGGGGCACGTTTTTCCCCGGGTCCGCGTACAGCCAGCAGGACACGCGGCACTTCATCTTCACCGGCTTCACCTGGAGCTTCTGACGTGAGCACGCCTGCCTCCTTTGCACAGCGTCTGCTTCCCCGGCTGCGACGGCTGCCCGACCTGGGGCGCGTCGGTCTGCTGGTCGGGCTGGGGCTCCTCACGGTCGTCACGACGGGTTGCCACGCCACCGGCATGCACGCGACCTCCCAACCAGCCGTGCCCGCCGCGGGGAACGCCGAGCTGGTCCAATACGTCAGCAACCAACCGTACTTGACGGCCGAGCCGGCCTATCGCGCGGTCTACGCCCTGGCACATGGCCAGGCGTTCGCGGGCGGTTTTGACGAACTCACCGCCGCGCTGGTCGCGGAGAACGTGATTGGCAAGGACTGGGAGTACGCGTCCAACCGCGTGCTCAACCGGGCCGCCGTCGGCTTCATGATCTGCCGGGCGGCCGGCATTCACACCGGCATCAACTGGAACCTGACGGGCCTGGGGCGCTACGCGTGGCGCGAGCTGACCTACCATCGCATCGCCGAGGGCGGCGGGGAACTGGCCCCCATCACCGGGGGAGAGTTCGTCGGCGTACTAGCCCGCGCGGACGACTACATGCAGCGTCATGGCCGCCACGAGGACCGCAACGTGGAGTTGGGTTCGCGCGAACGGTAACCCCTCGCCCCGGACCGGGTCCCGGCCCCCCCGTCGCGGCGCCAGCGCGCCGCGTTATTTGAGTGCGGTGGGCATGCGCATGAGGTAGAACGCGAGTCCCGCGATCAGGGCCAGCGTCAACAGTCCCGCGTTCACAAAAAAGCCGATCCACGACAGGCGCGTCTGCGTGTTGCGCTTCTGTCCCGCGCTGTTCAGCCCGACGAGCAGCCCCGCGGCGCTGGTCACCAGCGCCCCCAGCATTCCCAGGCCGAACACGAGGATCCACTTGCCTTCCGGGTTGTAGATGATCGCCGGCAGCTCCCGGTGGAAGTTCTTCGCGATCAGCGCCAGCACCCCCAAGACGGCCAGCCCGCCCAGCCCCCCCAAGCCGACGCTCAGCTTCGCCTGATTCTCGTATGTGAACTGGCTCTTCTTTGCCACGCGTTGCCCCTATGCATCAGTCTGCTGCTTCGCCGGCGCACGCCGCCAGCCCGCAACCGGGCTCCTCCGGGCCACTTGCCGCTCTTGTCGGCATATTGTAGCGTGGCGTCCGCGGCTGCCTACGGCGCGCCGGTCGCGACTTGCGGCCCCCGGATGGCCTTCGTGCAGCACCCCCGCCGGGGCCGCCGCGCCCGCGAGAAACCATGAACCCGCCCGCCACAACCGCCGCACCCCTCCGCCTGGGAGTCCTCATCTCCGGCGGCGGCTCCACGCTGCAGAACCTCATCGACCGGATCCGCGCCGGAACTCTGCGGAACGTCGCCATCGCCACCGTCATCAGCTCCCGCGGTGCGGTTCGCGGCGTCGAACTGGCCCGCGCGGCCGGTCTGCCGGTCGAGATTCTGCGCCGTCGCGATTTCCCGGACGCCAGCGCGTTTTCCACCGCGATTACGGCCGTCCTGGATCGCGCCGCGGTCGACCTCATCATCCTGGCCGGCTTTCTGTGCTTCTGGGAGATGCCCCCGCATTTCGTGGGCCGGGCACTGAACATCCATCCGGCCCTGCTCCCGCACTTCGGCGGCCTGGGCATGTACGGCACACACGTGCATGCGGCCGTCCTCACCGCGGGCGTGCCGGAGAGCGGCTGCACCGTCCACCTCGTTGACAACGAGTACGATCACGGCCCGATCATCGCGCAGGCCCGCGTGCCCGTGCAGCCGGGCGACACCCCGCAGACCCTGGCCGCCCGCGTGGGGGTGGCCGAACGCGAGCTTTACCCCCAGGTCATCCAGCAGGTGGCCGACCAGGGTGTCGCGTGGCTGCGGCGTTTTCAGCAATAGCCCCGCCGATGGGAATCCCCGGCCATCCCCCCGCGCCGATCCCGTGTGGCTAACGCGATGGTGCGCACCGCCCCAACAGCGCCCGCCCGACGGGGTCCGGCGCCGCGGCCACCGGACGCGCCGCCAAACACAGGTGAATCAGATCCGTCAGCGCAGCGCGGTACCGTTGCGCCGGGACTTCCAGCGACAGCAATGACTGCACATGCTCGGCCTCTTCGGTGATTTCGTAGAAGCCGTACGAGCCCGCGTCGCCGCGCAGTTTCAGCACCGTCTGCCACACCGCCGTCAGATCGCCGCGCTCCAATGCGACGACCATCCGCTTCGCCCGCGCCCGCAGGCTGGCCACGAACTCGTTGATCAACGGGGCGAGCGCCACATCATGGCGCAGCGTACTCAGCAGCGGCTCCACGCGCAGCCGCTCGACCAGCGCGACCAGCGCGTCCCGCGTGACCGGCTTCGGCAGATAGCCCGTCAGCCCCGCCTGCTCGCACCACTCGCGCAGCCGATGCGCCGCCCGCAGCGTGACACCGACAATTGACCCCAGGTAGCCCGCCCGGCGCAGCCCCCACGTCAACTCAAACGGGTTCCCATCCACGCCCTCCAGGTCCAGCAGCAAGAGGTCGTAGTCACATTCCGCCGTCGCTTGGCGTACGTCATCCGCCCCGGCGGCCGTGGTCAGCTCCACGCGCAGTGGTTCGAGCAGCCCGCGGACCAGCGCCTGCTGCTCCGGCGCGGCCCCCGCCAGCAGAATCAGCACCCGCTGTGCCTCTTTGGCAAAGAGCGTGGGGTCGATCGGGCGCTCGAGCTGCACGCCCAGCTCGTACAGCGACGCCGATCCTACCAGATACCGGCACCGCGCCACCCGCCCCACCGCCGGCTCCGCCTGCCCATGCAGCGTCCGCAGCGTGACTTTGCACGGCGTCCCCGGGTACACGAACTGGTCGCTCAGCAGCCCGATCCCCGTCTGGCTGACGTTCCGCCCGGCCGCCGTGGTGGCGACGATCCGCTCTTCGCGCGCCGTCAGCTCGACGACGAGCGGCTCAACGGCGTAGGAGAAGCGCTCGGCCGCCCGCTGGTTGATCCCGTGCACGACGCGCATCCGGCTATCCAGCCGCTGCCGAAAGCGCTGCACTGTCTGGCTGTCCATGCGCACGCAATGGGCCTCGCATTTGCCCGGCCGGCACGGTTCGCACCGTCCCGCCGCTGTCCGGACAACCTATCGGCGGCCCGCGCGCTCCCGGCACAGGGCAACCCCCGCCCCCGCAGACCGCGCTACCCGTGCGGCCCCGGTCAGGACCGCTGCCGCGCGCAACCCCTGCTGCCCCGTTCCGCCGCGGCTATTACCGGACCTCACTGCGCAAGCGCTCCGCAACCAGTGCCGCCACCGGGGAGAAAGCATACTCGCCGAGTTCTCCCAGCGCCACCCAGCGCACCTCGGCATACCCCAGCGGCAGCACCTCATCGCGCGGCAGCGGGCACACGTAGTACCGGTAAGCCGCTGGCCGGCCGGCCGCGTCGTGAACAAGCTCCCCCTGCCCGATGATCTCTCCGAGCTGCACCCCCAAACGCGTCGCGCACACCCGACGCAGCGTCTCTTCCGCCGTGGTGGCTGCCGCGACCGCCGCCGCGGGAAACTCCCACGGGCCCGCACTCGTCGCACGCACGATCAGGCAACGGTCCGGCGGGCCCCACAGCACGCCGCAGGCATACACCGTTCGGGCTCCGCGTTGACGATCCATGGCACCTGACGGTACAAACTCCGTCTTCATCCGTCCAATCACTCGAAATTGCGCGGAGCCGCCATGCGGATTCTGATTACCGGTTCGAGCGGACAGATCGGGACCAACCTGGGCCTACGCCTGCTGGAGCGCGGGGACCAGGTCCACGGCCTCGATTGGCGCCCCAATACCTGGACCCAGCGCATCCCGACGACGATCTGCAACCTCGCCGCCTGTGGCCCTGCGAAGCTGCCCGCCGATGGGCGCTTCGACGCCATTGTCCATCTGGCCGCCCACGCCAAGGTGTTTGAGCTCGTCGAGCATCCCGACCGCGCGATGGAGAACGTGGCGACACTCTTCAACGTGCTCGAGTTCGCCCGCCAACACCGCACCCCGCTGATTTTTGGCAGCTCCCGCGAGGTCTATGGCGACATCCAGCGCCACGTGACGGACGAAACGCAGGCCGATTTCGTCGTCGCCGAGAGCCCGTACAGCGCCTCCAAGATCGCCGGCGAGGCGTTCATCTACTCCTACGCCGAGTGCTACGACCTGCCGCACATCGTTTTTCGCTTCAGCAACGTCTACGGGCGCTACGACTGCGATCTCGAACGTCTCGAGCGGGTCATCCCGCTCTTTATCCGGCGCGTGAACGAGGGTCAACCGATCGTCGTGTTCGGCCCGGACAAGGTGCTCGACTTCACCTGGGTCGACGACTGCACCAGCGGCATCCTGCGGGCGATCGATCTCCTCGTCGCCGGCCAGATTCGGCGCGAGACGATCAATCTCGCCTATGGCCAGGGCTCCACCCTGATGGACCTGGTGAATCTGATTGCCCTGGCATTGCGGAAGGAGCCGAACGCGCGGTACGAGCCCGCGCGCTCCGGCGAGGTCACGCGCTACGTCGCCGACATCAGCAAGGCGCGCCAGGTACTCGGGTATCAGCCGCAGGTCCCGCTGACGGCGGGCATCCCGCGCGCCATCCGCTGGCAGCAGGAGGCCGGCCTGCTCAAGCTCTAGTCCGGCGCAGCGTCGGCCACCGTGGCCAACCCGGTCTGATGCGCGCGCCGCGTCTTTCGCCCCGCCCCGCACCGCGCCGCCTTGTTCCGGCGTGCAACCAGTGGCGTTTCGCGTCCGCACACGCGACAATCCCATCCCGTGTCCGCACCCGGTCCCATTCCGGCCTTGCGCGACGGGCTGCTGTGGCCCCTGGCCCTGCCCTACGCCGCCGTCATCGCCGCGCGAAACCTCTACTATGACGTGGCCCCCGGCGCCGTGCGGCGCGCCGCCATTCCGGTTATCAGCGTGGGCAATCTCGCCGCCGGCGGCACCGGCAAGACACCCCTCGTCATCGAGATCATTCACCGCCTGCGCGCCCTCGGCCGTCGCCCCGCCATTCTCACGCGCGGCTACAAAGCGGCCCCCGGCGCCGT
>CAZGAQ010000048.1:0-35264 GCA_964523405.1 uncultured Planctomycetales bacterium | reverse complement strand
CTTGTCGAGGATGCGCAGCACGATTTTCTCGCCCAGCAGCGTGGGCATGGAGGAGACGCGCAGGTCGATTTCGCGGCCTTCGGCGACGACGTGGACGCGGCCTTCCTGCGGCAGGCGGCGCTCGGCGATGTCCATCTTGCCGATGACCTTGATGCGCGAGACGATGGCGGCGTGCATGGTGGCAGGCGCGGACATCATCTCGCGGAGGTTGCCGTCAATGCGGTAGCGGATGCGGGTGAACTGCTTGGTCGGCTCGACGTGGATGTCGCTGGCTTTGTCGCGGACGGCGGTCATGATCGCGAGGTTGACGAGATTGATGATCGGGCTGCCGTCGACCATCCGGCCGATTTCCTGGGTCGTGTCGTCGTCGACGGTTTCGCGTTCGACGACCTTCACCTCGCTTTCGGTGAGGTTGACCAGGAACGAGTCGATGTCGACCTGTTCGCCGAGGTACTTCTCCTGGAACTCGACGATATTGGGCTCGAGGGCCAGGACGGCGTTGATCTGGCAGTTCGTCAGGGCGGCGAGGCGGTCCACGGTGGGCAGGGCCTGGGGCTCGGCCATGGCGACGGTCAGGACGTCGCCGACCTTGAAGAGGGGCAGGGCCTTGAGACGGGCGGCCTCTTCCTTGTCGATCAGGCGGGCGGCGGTGGGGTCGATCAGGCCGTGGCGGAGCTGGCAGGCCTTGACGCCGAGGTGTTTGGCCAGGGCGCTGAGCATGGCCTTGGGGGAAAGGATGCCCATGTCGATGAGCTGCTCGCCGAGGCGCTTGTTGTCTTTGCCCTGGGCGTCCAGCGCGCGGCGCAGGTCGGCCTCGGTGACGAGGCCTTCGTCGATCAGGATCTGCCCGAGTTTGTTCGTGCGTTTCAGGGCCATCAGTCCGCCTACCCGGTTTGCCGGGCGCGCCGCGCGGGGCCGTCAGCGGGCACAACTCCGCAGCGCGTTTTCCACGGTGTCGAAGACCTCCAGGCGCGGGAGCACGTCGGTCAGCTCCAGCGCCTCCAGGCACGTTTCGCTCAGTGCTGCCAGCTTCGGGCGCTGGTGCGGCGAGAGGCTGGCGTCCGCGAACTCGAGGAGCAGCTCGATGCCGCTGCTGTCGAGATAGGGGACGTCCGCCAGGTCGATGACCACGCGCTTCACGCCGGTGGAGCGCGCCGCCTGCAGCGCGCCGCGCAGGTCGCCGGTTTCGTCCGCGACCAGGGGGCCATGGGCGGTCAACACCGTGGCGGGACCATTGGCCTGAGACTGCACCTTCATCGGTTGCCCTCCGCCCGCGGCGAATCCGTGTCGCCGACCACCGGCAGGTTGTGCCGGCGCGCGTGCTCGACGGCCTCGAATGCGCCGACCAGCAGTTCTTCGAGCGCGGGCTGGCGGCCGCCGCTGCCGCTGAGGCCGATGCGCACACGGAGCGGGGTGCGTTCCGCCGCGATGGCCGCGGTGCATTCGGTGGCTGCAGTCAGGAGCTTGTCCGCGATGAGGCGCCCCAGGCCGCTGTCCAGGCGGCGCAGCAGGACGACGAAGCGGTCGTCCGCGAAGCGTCCGACGAGGTCGTCGCTGCGCACGCGGTGGGCGATGAGCGTGCCGAGCTGCTCGATGAGGTCGTCGCGCTCGCGCCAGTGGCCGGTGTCATCCAGGCGGCGCAGGCCTTCGAGGGCGAACACGCCGACGACGACCGGCTCGTGCGCGTGGTACGACGCGCCGAGGGCGTGGCGGGCGAGGGTGAAGAAGTCGTTGCGGGTCAGCACGCCCGAGGCCTGGTCGGTGCGCTGCACGACCCGCAGGCGTTCCAGGCAGGTCACGTGCTGCCAGCAGAGGGTGAGCTGCGGGCCCAGCACCTGGCGCGCGGCGGCGGTCAGGCGGGCCGGCTCCGGCGGCTGGCCGACCGCGACCAGGCCGAGCGTCGCCTGCGGGCCGCGGATGGGCCAGACCCAGGCCCAGGGCTCGTCGCTGGCGGCGGCCAACTCGCGCAGGAGGCTTTGCGGGCCGGCGTCGCTGCTCACATACTCGCGTCCGGTGGTGGCCACGTGCCCCAGCAGGCCGTCGCGCCGCACGGCGGCCTTCGCCGCCGGCGTCTTGCCGACCTGGGAGATGGGCAGGAGCGTGTCCTCGCCCGGGCGGGCGTGGTAGCAGCGCACGCGGGTAGCGCCGAGGGCGTCGCTGAGCGTTTCGCGCACGAGCTGGTCAAAGGACGTCCACAACTCGTCGCCGTCCTCGTGGTCGCCGAGCCAGCGCAGAAACGCCGGGATCAGTTCACCGACGGTGGCGGTGGCGCTGCCGGCCGCCGGGGCCGGCGGCGCAGCGCTGGACTGTGCCCGGGGCGGCGGCAGGATGGGCGGCGCGGCGGCGGACGTGCGTCGGCGGGTGAGCCAGAAGGTGGCGATTCCCAGAGCGATGGCGACCAGTCCGCCGGCCAGGATGTAGGCGCCGTGGCCGGCGGTTTCCGTCGGTGTTTCGGCCGCCAGCAGCAGCGCGGCGCTGTGGAAGAGGAGATTACCGAGCATACTCTTCCTCCCGATCGCGCGTGCCGGCAAAGCGCAGCGCGAAGTCCTCCGGGTTGTCCCGGCGATAGGCCTCGAACGCGCGGAAGAAGGCCTCGGCGACCTCGGCGTCGATGTGCACCCCCTTCTCGGAACGGATGATCTCGCAGGCCTTCTCGATGCTGAAGGCCTTGCGGTAGGCGCGGGTGGAGGTGAGCGCGTCGAACGTGTCCACCACGTGGATGATGCGCGCGACGAGCGGGATCTGCTCGCCCTGGAGGCCTTCGGGATAGCCGCTGCCGTCGGGGTACTCGTGGTGATACAGGACGCCGTCCAGCACGACGCCGAGGCTGGCGATGGGCTGGAGGATGTCGTAGCCCATCCGCGGGTGTTGCTTGATGACGTCGAATTCCTCGGGCGTGAGCTTGCCCGGCTTGCAGAGGATTTCCTCGGGGATGCCGATCTTGCCCACGTCGTGCAGCAGGCCGGCCCATTCCATGTATTGCACCTGGGCCGGCGGGACCCCCAGTTCCTGTGCCGTCAGGCGCGTCAGGAAGCCGCCGCGCTCGGAATGCCCGCTGGTGTAGTGGTCCTTCTTGTCGATGGCCGCGACCAGCGCCCGGGTGACTTCCAGCGACATGCGCCGCAGGCGCTCATGTAGCTCGGTATTGCTGATGATCTGGCCGCCGAAAGCCAGCAGCGACTCCAGCAGGAGCATGTCGCCGGCGCTGAAGGGCGGCGCGGCAACGGGGCGGCTGGCGAGGACGACGTCGACGTGATCGTCGAGGCGTACGAGCGGAGCGGCGATCACCTGCCGGTCGGGCACCGCGGCGACCTGCGCCTGCTGGGTGCGCCGCACGGCGGCGGCGATCGGGGCGGTGTCCTCCGGGCTCACGGCGGGTTGCGGGATAGGGCGGAGGACGCCGGGGCCTTCGACGACGAGGGTGCGGGACTCGTTCTGGTCGGTGATGATCGTGATCGTGTCGGAGGTCAGGAGGCGTGCGACGCGCTCGAGCAGCAGCTGCTCGATGCCGCCGGCGTCGGTGACGCTGGCGATGCGTTGCGTGAGGTCGAAGATCAGGTTGAGCTGCTCGTAGTTCTGGAGCACCTCGTTGGCGAAGCCGGAGTTCTCCTCCAGGAGCTGTTCGACGCGCTGCACGAGGCGCGCGGCGGAATCGAGTTGGGTGAGGAGGGTGTTGGCGGCGGCGTGCGTGGCGGGGGCGGTGGCGAGCGGACCCTCAATCGTGATGAGGGTGGCCGGGGCGCCGCCGACGCTGGTGGCCTGGGCGGCGGCGCGGTAACCGCGGGCGCAACGCCCGTCCGACAGCGTGCCGGGATCGGGGCGATTGGCGGCAGCGCCGGCAAGGAACGGGCAGGCGCAGGTGGTGCACGCGGTTGGCTGGCCGTCCAGGCAGTGACGCAGGCAATGGGCGGGCGGCTGGGGCGCGTGGCGGGCGCTGCCGACGATGCCGACGGACAGGCCGGCGTCCTGCCCGGCGAGCGAGAGCCCGTCCAGCAGGTCGTGCAGCAAGTGCCGGTCGGCGGTCGTGCTTTCGGATGAGGTCATCGATACACCATTCCTCACCCCTCCTGCGCCGCGGGGGCGTTCTGCGGCGTGGTCTGCGTCAACGCGCTAATCAATTCCGAGAGGCGTGAAGGGCTGAACGGTTTGGGCAGCACCTGGACGCCGAAGTTGGCGAGGCGTTCGCGGATTTCCGCGTGGTCCCAGCGGTTGGTGAGCACGATGATGCCGCTGCGGACGCGTTGGGCGGCGACGACGGCTTCGATGAGCTGCAGGCCGTCGAGGCCGGGCATATTGACGTCCGTGACGAGCACGTCGACGGGCTCGTGCTGGACGAGGTCGCGTGCGATGAGGCCGTTGCGGGCTTCGAGCACGGTGGCGCCCTGCCGCGTCAGCCACATGCTGATGAGACGGAGGATGTGCGGGTCGTCCTCGGCCACGAGAATGCGCGTCATCGGGTGGGCACCTCCGTGTCGTTCAGCGACAGCGGCAGTTCGACGGTGAATGTGGAGCCCTGGCCGAGCTCGCTGGTCAGGGTGATGTCGCCGCCGTGGAGCCGGGCGACCTCGCGGGCGAGGGTGAGGCCCAGGCCGGTGCCGGCGATCGTCTGGACCTGCTCGCTGGCGGCGCGGAAGAACTTTTCGAAGACCTGGGGCTGGTCCTCGGGCGCGATGCCGATGCCGGTGTCGGCGACGGCGATGGTGACGCGCTGGTCGACGATCTCGACGTTGACGCTCACCTTGCCGCCCTCGGGCGTATACTTGAGGGCGTTGCCGATCAGGTTGCTGAGCAGGACGCTGAGACGCTGTTTGTCGCCGCTCAGCTTGGGGACCTTGGGGGGCAGGGTCAGCGTGAGGTCGATGTGCTTCTCGTCCGCGCGCCCCAGGTTGTCCTGCACCATCTGGCGGATCAGCCGGGCGAGGTCCACTTCGCCGGCGTTCAGGCGGGCGCTGCCGACCTCGAGCTGCGAGATGTTGAGGATGTCCTCGACGAGGTGCGAGAGGCGTTCGGTCTCGCTGATGAGGACGTTATAGCATTCCTTGCGTGTCTGCTCATCGTCGAAGCCGGGCTTGGTCAGGGTCTCGGCGTAGGCGTGGATGTTCGTCAGGGGCGTGCGCAGCTCGTGCGTAACGTGGTAGAGGAAGTTGTCACGCGTGCGCTGCGTCTCGCGCAGGGCGCTGATGTCCTCGACGGCGATCAAGGCTTCGCCGGCGCCCGGTGTCGCGGACATCGAGATCACGCGGAACCGCAGCGTGAATTCCTGGTCGCCGTTCTGGAAACTGTGATCCACGGACGGCACGGCGCCGGAGCGCGCCTGCACGGCCACGACGGCCTGGGCCACCGCCTGGTTCTCGATCGCCTCGCTGACAGCGCGGCCGATGAGCTCCTCGGGGCGGCGCCCCAAGAGCGCCGCGGCGGACGCGTTTGCGTACGTGATGGTCCGCTCCTTGCCCACGCACAGGACGCCGCCCGGGAGCCGGTCCACCACGCGGCGGAAGAGAGCGTTTTCGAAGCGGGCCAGCACTTCCGGCGCGCCGCGCGCGCCGGCGGCGCCGGCGCCTTGCCGCTGCAGCTCCGCCAGTTGCGTGACGAGCCGGTTCCAGCCGCAGGCGGCTGGGCCCAGCGTGTCGCTCAGGGCCAGGGTGAGCAGCTCCTTTTCCACGCCCTCCGCATACGTCTGCAGGTTGCGTTCGATGGCCGCCAACGGACGCAGGTGGCGTCGCAGGCGGTGGTAGAAGATGGCGAAGACCAGCAGCGTGAGGGCGCCGGCGATGCCCCAGCCGGCCAGCAAAGCCGTCTGGTACGAAGCGGCGCCGGGGGTGGCGCGCGTGACGATCAGCTGACCGGCCGAGGTGCCCGTCAGGCTGCGTACCGGCAGGGCGGCCGTGCGGACGTCTGCAGCGCTGCCGCGTGGCAGGATGACGTCGGGACGCGCGCCGGCTGCGGGGGGCAGCGTCTGGGGCCATTCGAAGCGGAGGGTGCCGTCGGCGCCGACCCAGCGCACGCTGCGGACGCGGGGCACGCGGGCGAGGTTCTGCAGGAGCACTTCGGCGGCGCGCGGGTCGTCCTCGACGGCGGCGCCCAGGGCGGTCGCGTAGGCGGCGGTGACCGAGTCCGCATCGGCCTGCTGGGCCGTCTGCGCCTCCTGCCGCCAGGTATAGTCCGCGATGAAGTACCCGGCGAGGAAGCCGCCAAAGATGATGGCGACGAAGCCCAGGCCGAGCGCCTCGGGCAGCGCTCCCTCCCACAGCCTGCGCCGCCAGCGCGGGCCCGGTCCCGGTTCGTTGGTTGGCACGTGGTCAACAGTCATGGCGCGCGACGCCTCCGCGCAGGAATACCCTGCTTGGGGTGCATCGGTGCCCGCCCTTGTGGACTTGAACAGCGGCGGCACGTCCTGAAACGAACGCGGAGGGCGCTAAACCCGTGTCTGGCGGTGAGCTAGAGGTGGCCGATAATGGTCGCGCCGTCCGGCGCCGCGGGTGCGGTGCGGGAGGGGGCGTGGCGATTTTCTGACGGCTCGCGATAGAATCGGGTGTCTGGCTGGATGCGAACGTGAGGGCCACAAGATGACGCGACCGGTGCGAGCGGGTGTGATTATCGGACTGGGGCTATGGCTGGCGGCGGCGGTGCTGGCGGAGGAGCCGCCCGAGTCGCCGGAGGCGGCCCGCGCGCGGCGGCGCACGCCCATCGTGGATGTGTTTGAGCGTTGCCGCGACGCCGTCGTGAACATCAGCACGACGCGTGTGGTGCGGATGCAGTCGCGCTTCGACAGCATCTTTGACTTTGGCACGCCGCGTTTCGGGACCCGGCGCGTGCAGAGCGTCGGCTCGGGCCTGGTGGTGCACGAGAGCGGGTACATCGTGACCAATGCGCACGTGGTTTCGCAGGCCTCCGATGCGCAGGCGACGTTTGCCGACAAGCAGACGCTGCCGGCGCGGATCGTAGCGGTGGACACGGATCACGACCTGGCGGTGCTCAAAGTGGATGCGCCCAAGCCGCTCGCCCATCTGCGGCTGGGACGCAGCGACGATCTGATGATCGGCGAAACGGTCATCGCGATCGGTAACCCGCTGGGCCTGCAGCACACGGTGACCTCGGGCATCATCAGCGCGCTCGATCGCGAACTGCCGTTCAGCGAGGATGTGGTCTACAGCGGGCTGATTCAGACGGACGCGCCCATCAATCCCGGCAACTCCGGTGGGCCGCTGCTGAACATTGATGGCGAGCTCGTCGGCATCAACACCGCCATTCGCGGCGACGCCCAGAACATCGGCTTCGCAATTCCGGTTGACCGGCTATGGAGCCTGCTGCCATCGCTGCTGGATATCGAGCAGCGGGAGCGGGTGCGGTTTGGACTGGAAGTGAGCGGGCACGATGCGCGGGTGACGGCGGTGCGGGCCGACACGCCGGCAGCGCAGGCGGGACTGCGGACCGGTGATCGGATCGTGAAGTTCAACGGGGAAGCGCTGCGCGACGGCATCGACTACTACGTGCACTTGCTGAGTCAGAAGCCGGAGAGCAAGGTGCGGCTGGCGGTGCGGCGCGAGCAGAAGACGCTGGACGTCGAGGTGCCGCTGCAGGCCATTCCCCTGCCGGACGGCGCGAGGCTGGCCCGCGAGCGCTGCGGCGTCGAACTGGAGGAGATCACGGCGGACATGCGGCGGCGCTACGAGCTGCCGGCGTACGTCGGGCTGATGGTGAAGAGCGTGGTGCGGGGCAGCCCGGCGGAGCGCGTGCGGATCGTACCGACGGACTTCCTGCTGCGCGTGAACCGCACGCCGGTGACGAGCCTGCAGGACGTGGGGCTGGCGCTGGAGCAGATCAAGAGCGGCGACAAGGTGGGCGTCGAGGGGCTGCGTGTGGATGCGGATCCGCCGTTCCTGTGGACGGCGACGCTGCGGGCGAAGTAGGGGCGCCGGGCGACCAAGCTGCGGTGATTGCTGCAGACCTTCTCTGGGGGGTTTGCTGACACGGAGTATTCTTTATGGGGCCGGCGCTGCGGCGCGCGGCCCTGCATTTGACTTGCGCGCGGGGCCCCGGCCTATCGTTTGGTAGCGATCCCCACTGCCCGCGGAGGCGGAAGGAAGCATGGAAAGCAGCCCCCACGTCGCGCCCGCGCTGCGCGCGTATTTCCTCTGGCACGAAGCACTGCGGCACGGCCCGGTCGGGCGCCGGCCGGTGTGCGGCTACGACGACGTGGTGCCGCCGGGAGCGGTTGGGGACGATTGGGAGCCGCGTTGCGACCGCGACGGCGACGGTGTGCCCGACAGCGCCGACAACTGCCCGGTCTGCTACAATCCCAACCAGTACGACTTCGATTTCGACGGCAGCCCCGACTGCTGCGATCCCGATGACGACAATGACGGTGACGGGGATCCGTTTGACCCGGCACCGCTTGATCCCACCGTGAGCCGGGACACGCCGTCGTATGCGACGTTGACGTATGGTCTCCGGGCGTACGCCGGCGCGAGCGCGGGCGAGGTCGAGGCGCGGTTCGACTTGAGCGCGTGAAGCTGGGCGGGGGAAACCGGGGGTTTCACTGCGGTGCGGGATCGGTGGCGCTGGCGGCGGGCGGCGCGTCGTCCACCGGGAAGCCGTGCGCGCGGCGGGCCTGGAGGCAGTGGTCCATGCCGGGCTGGAGTTCGCGGCATAGCAGCGGGCGGTCGGGGTAGATGGTGCAGTCGCAGCGGCCGAGGGGGCCGGCGAGGGCGACGCAGCGGCCGGCTTCGTCCGTGCGCATGAAGCGGAGCTCCCAGCCGGGGGCGGCGCGTTGGGGGAGGGTGAGGGCGAGGAGGCGCGGGTCGGCCTCGAAGCGCTGGGCGTCGTTGCCCATGAGGGGGATGTCGAGCCCGAAGGCGCAGCACGCGCCGCAGGCCTGGCAGTTGTAGGTCATCGGTTGCTCACCATTGGCGCAGCGATTGTAGGACGGCGGCGGGGTCCGTGTCAGGAGCGGGGTGGCGAGACGACTTTGGGACGACCGTCACGGTCTCCGGCGCCGCGGTCCGCGGATTGGCATTCCGGGATGTTGCGCGATGTTCGGCCGCCCACGTCGGCCACGGGGGGCCGACGCTACGGACGTCGGACCTTACGGAGCTTCGTCGGGGTCGGGTGCGGTGTCGGGCGCGGATTCGGCTTGGACGGTCGCCAGGGCGCGCAGCTCTTCCTTGGGACGGTGCTTCCAGCGGCGGTGCATCCACAGGTACTGCTCGGGCCAGCGGCGGATGGCGGCCTCCAGCGCGCTGGAGAAGGTCTGTGTGATCCAGCGCAGCGGGTCGTCCTGGTGGTCCCATTCGTGCGGCCAGATGATTCGCTCGACGGCCATGCGGTAGTGGAAGCCGCGGCGCACGCGGGTGGCGTAGCCGACGACGACGGGCACGCGTTTCTGCATGGCGAGCAGGCCGATGGACTTGTAGGTTGAGGCCTTGCGGTGGAAGAAGTCGACGAACATGCCTTTTCGTCCGGCATCCTGGTCGGCGATGAAACACAGGGCCCCGCCGCGGTCGATGACGTCGCCGGCGACGGCCGTGACCCCTTTTTTGTACAGCAGCGACAGGCCGCCGGCTTCGCGTGCGGCGACGAGGTAGCGATTGATCAGCGGATTGTCGGGCGGGCGCATGATGGCGGTGATGGGCACGCCGAGGCGGCAGATGGTGTAGCCGAGGAGTTCGTAGTTGCCGAAGTGGCCGGTGAGCATGATCAGGCCGCGATCGCGGAGCAATTCGCGCAGGGCGGGGCCGAGGGTGTCGAGTTCGACGTGGCGCGACCAGGACCATTCGGTGATGATGCGCGGGGACATGACGAGTTCGACGAGGTAGAGCTGGGCGAAGTGCGCGAAGGAGCGGCGGGCGATATTGCGGAGCTGTGCGTCGGTGTAGGTGTCGCCGAGGGCGGGGCGCAGGTTGTCCATGGCGCGGTCGCGATGGCGGCGCATGAGCAACCACCAGATGCGTCCCATGAGGCGGGCGGTACGGAGATTGGTGTCGACGGGGAAGCAGCCGATGATCGCCGCCCAAGTGCGCAGGGCCAGATACTCACCGATGCGCCGCAGTGCGACGAGCGTGGTGGGCGCTTCGGTCCAGGCGAGCAGACGCTGGTGCAGGTGCGTGATCATGGGGCGCGCGGCGGCTCCTCTGTCACCGAAGGCGGGCGGGCGGGTTCCGCGGCCGCGCTGGTCGGCCAAGGCGGCGGCCACGTCACGCCCTTCTCCGCGAAGCGCTTGAGCACGTCCGCCGACAGGCGCACCTCCGGTTCGGGCCAGCGCGGGGGCCGATTGCCCAGCAGGACAAACTGCGCGTCTTCGCGGCCATAGCGCGACGTCAGCCAGACGTACAGTGGTGGCAGGGGCTGGCCGCGGCGGGTGTATTCCCGGCTGGCGCCGATGCGAAACTGCAGGTAATCCGGCAGGCCGGCCAGGAGCAGCACGGGCTCGTCCGCGGCGAGGCGGCGCAGCATCTCTTCCGCGTAGCGCCGCTTCTCGTAGTCCAGATTCCGGCGGCCATGCTGCTCGCGCAGCAAGGCGAGCTGGTCGAGCAGTCGCGGGATGCGCACATCGCTGTACCAAGTGAGGCGCGGGTCCTGGCTGCCGACGTAGCGGAGTTGGGCGCGCTCGGCGGACGCCACGCGTGCCGGATCGGCGAGCTGCTGCGCGAAATCGACCATGGGTCGTTCCGACATGAACAACGGGAGGACCTGCGGCCAGGCCCACAGCCACAGGACGTACATGGTTCCGCACAAGGTGGCGAACGAGGCGTGCGTGCGGCGGCGCTGGAACAGCACGGCGGCCAGGCCGAAGCCGACGGCGAGGATCAGGCCGGTGAGGGCACCGATCTGCCAGACGTGGCGCCAGTCGTACAGGCCAGCGAGGTCCCACTGGCCGCGCCGGACCCACCAGGTGTGCAGCCCGAAATAGCCGCCGAGGCCCAGGCCCAGGGGCAGCAGCGTGCTGATCAGGAGGGTGATCAGGCGGAGGCGTCCGGGGTGGACCTGCCGGCGCGGATCAAACAGGCGGGCCAGCTCGATGCCCAGCAGAACAAAGAGCGGCGGCAGGGCGGGCAGGAAGTAGCGCACCTCTTTGCCGCGCGAGCTGGTGAAGAACACCAGCAGGCTCAGGAACCAGATCAGCATCAGCAGCGTGCCGTTGCGCTGCACGCCCGCTTGTCGCCGGAATGCGCGCCCGATGGCCTCGGGGAGCGAAAGCGAAAACGGGGCGCAGTAGAGCAGCGGGGGGATGAGGTACGTGAACAGGAAAGCAAGCTTACCCTGGTCTTCGACGTTGGGCAGGGCCCCGGTGTAGCGATCCAGGAATTCGACCTTCCACTTCAGCAGGGCGGCGTCTTCGGCCTGGCTGACGGCGATGGCCCAGGGGAGCCAGGGCAGCAGGAAGAGGCCGAGGCCCACGAGATGCCACGGGCTGCGGAAGATGGCCAGGCGATCTCGCAGGAAGGTGGGCACGCGCGCCCCCCAGGCAGGGATGGTGCGGCGTTCGCCGGGGGACTCGTCGCGGTCGCGGCGCAGCAGGACGTAGCAGACGGCTGGCAGACCGACGACGACCAGCGGCATCGGCATTTTGTAGAGCATGCCCAAGCCGGCGGCGAAGTAGCCCAACAGCAGCAGGGCCTTCTGGCGGGGGCCGGGAGGCTCGGCGTCGACGGCGATCCACAGGCTGGCCAGCGACAGGGTGGTCCAGAACGTGAGCCCCAGGTCGCTGGCGCCGCGGTGCGACCACCAGAGGATGAGGACGCTGGCGGACGCGGCGAAGCCGGCAAACAGCGCGGCGCGCTCGCCGGCGATTCGGCGGGTCAGCCAGAAGATGAGCAGGACCAGCCCGATGGCCGCCAGGGCATTGGGGACACGGGCGCAGACCTCGTCCACGGGCGTGCCTCGGATCAGGCTGACGAGCATAACCGCCCAGTAGGGTCCGGGCGACTTCTGCATGCGGGTCTCGCCGTTGCAGCGCGGCACGAGCCAGTCGTGGGCGTCGAGCATTTCGCGCGCGGTCTGCGCGACCCAGCAGTCGATGGGTTCGAAGCGGGCGCCGCCGTCGAGGCCATAGAAGCACAACAACCCCGTCACCGCAATCAGGGCGACCAGGCCGGCGGACGCCGCGGGACTCAGCGGACCGGGTCGAGCCCCCGTCCGGTCACGAGCCGGCGCCGCAGTGGCGCCGGGCGGCGACGGGGCTACCGGCGGTTCGGTCAAGCGTGCGCCTCCGGATGGAGCGTATCGGCGAGTGGGGCCTCCATGGCCTGATTCACGCGGTTCATCAGGTCGATGTAGTCGGCCTGAGCCCGCAGGAGGCGTTTCAGCGCGTCGTTGGCGGCCATGCGCATCTCGATGTCTTTGAGTTTCTGCTTGTCGGCCACTTCGATGGGCTGGTGTTGATTCTCAAGTTGTTGCAGGCGCAGCAGTTGCGACTGGTGCTCCTCGAGCAGCTTCTGGGCGGCGGAGTCCGCCTTTACGCCCTGGCGGGCCGTTGTGAAGTTCTGCACGCGGGGGTGCTTGGCCATCGCCTCGCCCAGCGCGGCCGCGCGCGCGAGCAAATCTTGAATGTCTTGCATGTGGGCACCTGACTTTCTGGCGGGATTCTAGCGGGTGGTGGGGGATCGCGGAACAGAGCGCCATGGGTGGTCTTACAGCGCCAGCCAGAGCAGGATGGCGGCCACGAGCAGCACGGCGACGACGACCAGCCAGCGGCGCGGGTGTGCGGCGCCCGCGGATTGGACGACCCAGTCGCCGCAATACGGACAGCGGTCCGCGAAGTCCGGGATTTTCCGACCGCAGCCGGAGCACGGGACGGTCGGCGTTTCGTCGTCCTCGTCGGCGGTGAGGTCGGTGTCCTGCGGGCCTTCCGGGTCCTCCTCCCACTCGGCGTATTCGCGGTCGTCATAGCGCGGCGCCATCACTTCACGATGGGCAGGATGCGTTTGAACAGGTCGGTGCCCGATGCGTGCACAAGCTGGAAGATCGCGGATTCGACGGTCGTGACGATCGCGCCGGCGTGGCGCATGCGCTCCAGCGCGATGTCGTAGTCCCGCGGGCGCCGCGCGCCGACCGCGTCGGCCAGCACGTACGGTTGCATCTGCATTTCCAGTAGGTCGAGCGCGGTTTGCTGCACGCACACATGGGCTTCCATTCCGACCAGCAGCACGTCCGGCCGCAGGAGCGAACTGATGCGCTTGGCGCAGGCCGGCTCGGCGCAGTAACTGAAGGTCATCTTCTCGGTGCGCGGCGCCCCGGTGGCGGCGGCGACGAGCGTGGGGTGCGTGGGGCCGAGGCCGCGCGGGTACTGCTCGGAGATGGTGACGGGAATCTCGAGGGCGACGGCGGCGCGGATCATCTTTTCGGCCTGCGCGAGCATGTTCTGGTAGTCGTGGATGTGGGGGAGGAGCTTCTCCTGGATGTCGACGATCAGAAGCTGTGCGCGGTCGATGGCGAGGCGGTTCTTGCGTGCCGGGGTGGTGATGCTGGAAGCGCTCATGGGGATTCGTGCACTCCTCACAGGCCGGCGCCGGGCGGGTTCGCGCCGGTGACGCCATTTCGTCGTCCGCAGTGTGTCGCATATCTTGCGCTCGATTTCGGCACAAAACGCTAGACATTGCGGATGAAGCAGCTAGCATACGCGTGGTTTCGAACGAGTGGAAGTGCAGTCACCGGATGACAAGGGTACTGCGATGGATCGCGATGAATACGCCTTGACGGTCGAGGCGGGGGAAACTGCTGCCCACGAAACCCCAGCCGAACCCCTGGCAACGATGTTGATCCCTGAGGTTGCTGCCGTCAGCGCGCCGTGCGATGTTGCGGCAGACGGTCCGCCGTCAGCTGCGGGCGTCCTGGTCGCGGGGGCCGACACGGTGCCCGCGGAAGAAGTGCCGGGGGCCAGCGCTTTGCCGGCGGTGGTCGCGGAGGAGGCGCCGGCGGAGTTTGCGGCGGCCCGCGTCATCGAGGCGCTGTTATTTGCGTCGGATGCGCCGCTGAGCGCGGCGCGGCTCGCGGAGCTGGCGGGCGCCGGGACGGCGAGTGAGGTACGGGCACATATTGGGGCACTCAACGAGAAGTACGCGGCGGCGGGCTTGTCTTTCCGTGTGGAAGAAATCGCCCGCGGCTACCAGATGCTGACGTTGCCGGTGTATCAGCCGTGGCTGGCGAAACTGGACAAGCACCGCGGGCAGAATCGTCTGACGTCGGCGGCGCTGGAGACGCTTTCGATCGTGGCGTACAAGCAGCCGGTGATCCGGGCGGACGTGGAGGCGATTCGCGGCGTGGCGTGCGGGGAAGTGCTGAATCGGCTGCGCGAGATGGGCCTGGTGAAGATCATGGGGCGGGCGGAGATCGTTGGGCGCCCGATTCTGTACGGCACGACGCGCAAGTTTCTCGACGTTTTCGGGCTCGCGGACCTCGAGGATCTGCCGCCGATGGAGTCGCTGCTTTTGCGCAAAGCGTCAGCGCGGGGGTCGGAGGCACCGGTCGTCGTCGCGGGCGAGCTGGAAGCGGAGGCACCGGTCGCGGCCGCAGGGGCGTGAAGCGGGCTGGCGGCGGGTGGTTTGCGCCGCACGGGCGCGGCGGGTCCTGGCACGTAAGTCGCTGTTGGGCAGACGTTTTTGGTTACTGGCGGGACCGGTTCGGGCGCGGGCGGACGGCATTTCGGGCCTGGCGATGCGGCGGGCTGGTGCGAGGCGGATTCGCCGCTAGAATCAGCATGGCGCTGGGGCGCACGGGTCACGGGCCAGCGGCGCCCATGCGGTGGCGCGGTCGGTTCAGTGGATACACCGCGGTGAGTCGGCGAGACAGCGGCACAGAGCGTGAGAATCAAGGCGGCCGGGGGGTTTCCACGCGCCAAGGACCACGCTATCCTACGCGTTGGCGTACGTTCGTACGATGGCGTGAATCGGACGGCGATTCGCGTGACCTTGGTGTCTCCGTTGGGAGCAGGCTAGCGCGCCGCCGGCACGCTGGAGTGGTTCGTTGCTAAAACCAGGTTCCAATGTCTTCGTCACAGGTGCCACGGGACTCATCGGTGGCGAGTTGGTGCGCTCGCTGGTTCGCCAGCCGGTCGGCAAAGTATGGGCGCTGGTGCGACCCGCGCCCCATGCCGCGCCGGCACACCGGCTGACCGAGCGTTTTGTGCGCTCGGGGGAAGACGCGGCGACGGCAGCCCGGCTGGGGGTGCGCGCGGTGGCGGGGGACGTGAGTGCGGAACGACTGGGCCTGTCGGACAGCGCCTACGACGAGGTGCGGCAGGAAGCGGACATCATCATCCACAGTGCGGCGGAGACGTCGTTCATCCGCGCGGTGGCCTGCCAGCGGACGAACATCGCCGGGGCGGAGAACCTGATTCGTTTCGCGCGGGACTGCACGCGTCAGCCGCTCCTGGTGTGCCTGAGCACCGCCTACGTCAGCGGCGTCGTGCAGAATGCCTGCATCTCTGAAGAGGACTTTCGTCCGGAGAACGACCACCACAACGAGTACACGCACTCGAAGGCCGTGGCCGAGGAGCTGTTCCGCCAGAGCGGTCTACCGGTGCTGGTGCTGCGGCCGTCGGTCGTGCTAAGTGCGGGGCTGCCGTGTCCGGCGTTTGCGCGGGCGATTTTGCAGTTCGTGCCGCTGCTGCAGCAGTTCGACGCGGTGCCGGTGAATCCGACCTCGCGGCCCGACGTGGTGCCGGTGCAGTTCGTGGTGGACAGCATCATCCGGCTGCTGCAGGTTCCGGACCGCCGGTACGACTGCTACCACATTGCGGCGGGACAGACCGGCGCGGCGACGATGGAGCAACTGGGGCGGGTGGTGGACCGCTTCTACGGGCGGAACGTGCCGCTCCGCACGATCGCGCCGTCGCAATGGACGCGCGAAGTGCACCGGCAGTACGTGCACACAGCCGATCAGCGGCGGGCGTTTAGCGCGCTGCGTAACTATCTCCCGTTCCTGAACATGAACGTGCTGTACGACAACAGCCGGCTACGACAGGAACTGGGGGAGCGTTTCCCAGCGCTGCTGCCCCTGACGTCCTATATGGGTGACCTGCTCAGCCTGGTGTCCACGGACGAGCGCGTCGCCCGGCGGCTACACGCGGGGCGGACGTCGTCGTAGCTGCTGCGACGGCCCGGCTTGATCCGATCCCACCTGGTTTTCCCCCGCCTTCGCGAACGACGTGTCGCGGCATACCCTTGCACCCCCGCCAGCTTTGGACAACACTAGCCCCGCGAACTGCGGTTTGCGGCACTGTGCGGTGGCCGCGAGCCTGGGTAGCGACGAGCGTCGCCGACCGCCGGAGCGCTGTTCCGGGCGGGGCAGTTCGCGCGGATTCCTGCGGAGCGTTCGATGCGTAAACCCGTCACACTAATCACCGGGGCCAACGGCGAGATCGGCCATGGCCTCATCGAGTACCTGCGGCACCAGGATCACACGGACATCGTCGCGCTGGACCTCAAGGCGATCGACGAGCGCTTGCGGCCGTACTGCCACGCCACGCTGGCGGGGGACATCCTGGATGACTTCCTCATGGGGCGGCTGGTGACGGAGTATGAGATTCACGCGATCTACCACCTGGCCGCGCTGCTGAGCACGCGGGCGGAATACTCGCCCGAGACCGCGCACCGCGTCAACGTGGAAGGCACGCTCAAGCTGATTCGCCTGGCACACGAGCAAGCGCGCTGGCACGGCAATCCGGTGAAGTTTCTTTTCCCGAGCTCGATCGCCGCGTACGGCCTGCCGGATGTGGAAACGAAGACGCGGGTCGGGCGGGTGCGCGAGATTGACTGGAATTTCCCGACGACGATGTACGGCTGCAACAAGCTGTACTGTGAGCACCTGGGGCGCTACTACGCGCAGAACTACCGGCAGCTTGCGGCGGAGTGGGCGCCGAGCGGGGTGGACTTCCGCGCGATCCGCTTTCCGGGATTGATCAGCGCGTTCACGATGCCGACGGGGGGGACAAGCGATTACGCGCCGGAGATGATCCATGCGGCCGCCCAGGGCCAGGCGTATCGCTGCTTTGTGCGGCCGGAGGCGCGGATTCCGTTCATGGCGATGCCGGACGGGGTGAAGGCGCTGACGATGCTGGCGGAGGCGCCGGCGGAGAAGCTGACCCAGCGAGTGTACAACGTGAGTGCATTCAGTCCGACCGCGGCCGAAATCCGCGACTGGGTGCGGCAGGCCTTTCCGCAGGCGGAGATCACGTTTGAGCCGGACCCCCCGCGCGCCAAGATCATCGACACCTGGCCGGCGGACGTGGACGACACGCCGGCGCGGCGGGACTGGAGCTGGCAGCCGGACTACGATGCGCGGCGGGCCTTCAGCGAGTATCTCGTGCCGAACATCGTCCGGTACTACAAGGGCCGGGGCGGCCAGTAGGCGCCCGGCCGCCCGGCGTGCGGAGCGGACATGAACGCAGCGGAACCACCGGTCACGCCTGCGCCCGCGCCGGTGGCGCCGCTGCCGGCGGCGGAGCGGCTGCCCGTTGTCGACATTCTGCGCGGGGCGGCGCTGTTGGGGATTCTGGTCGAGAACATCCTGTTCTTCAGTGGGCCGCGGGTGCAATGGCAACTGCTGCCGCCGCTCTGGCCGGCGGCCGTCGACCGGGCGTTCAACTTCGGCGTGCTATGGCTGGAGCAGGGGAAGGTTTACTCGCTGTTTGCCGGGCTGTTCGGCTTCGGAATCGCGATGCAGATGCAGCGGGCCGGCGCGCGCGGCTTCTTGCGGCTGTACCTGCGGCGCCTCGTGGTGTTGCTCGCGATCGGGCTGGTGCACGGCCTGTTCGTCTGGTGGGGGGACATTTTGTTTCAGTATGCGCTCCTGGGCTTCTGCCTGCTGCCGTTTCGACGCGTGAAAGACCGCCCGCTGCTGATCGCGGCAGGGGTGCTGTGGCTGACGCCGGTGTTGTGTGCGGCGGGATTGGCGGCACTCAGTGAAGTCGCGCGGCGGCTGGGGGTGGAGGGAGGTGCAGGAGGCGGGCAGGCAGCGCTGTGGCAGGCGGCGCAGGAGAGTCTGCAGGTCTATACCCACGGCACGTGGGGGGCGGTGCAGCGCCTGCGCATGCACGAGTTTGTCGCGGCGCAGGGTGATGTCGTCATGCTGTTGCCCGGCATGCTGATGATGTTCCTGCTCGGGCTCTATGCGGGGCGGCGCGGGCTCCTGCGCGCGCCGGCCGAGCACGCGCGGCTCTGGCGGCGGCTGTTGGTTTGGGGACTGCCGAGCGGGCTGGCCGTGCACCTGGCCTATGCCGTGCTGGCGCTACACAGTGACGTTACGCAGCCCGGGCTTGCGGCCGGCGGCACGTTTGTGCTGTACGCGCTCGGCGTGCCGCCGCTGGCGCTGGGTTATGCGGCCGGGCTGGTCACGCTGCTGCAGCGTCCGGTCTGGCAGCGTGCGCTGCGTCCCCTGGCAGCGCTGGGCGAGATGTCGCTGACGAACTATCTGCTCCAGTCGGTGGTTTGCACGCTGGTGTTCTACAGCTACGGGCTGGGCTGGTTCGGCCAGCTGCGTCCGGCGCTGAGCCTGGTGCCGACGCTGGTGCTGTTTGCGCTGCAGGTGGTGGCCAGCAACTGGTGGCTGGCGCGCTTCCGCTTTGGGCCGCTGGAGTGGGTCTGGCGATGGGCGACGTATGGAGAGGCGCCGCCGCTGCGACGCGGCGCGTAGGCCGGGGCTGGGACGGCCGGTTGGGGGATCGCGTTGCGGGTTCCGATGCGCGTTGACAGCGCGGCGTGACGCGGCGGGTCCGACGGTCCAGCCCTGCCGGTCAGCGGCTGGCAGCGGTATCATAGTGGCTGTATGACACCCCATGATGCCACCCCGCGCGCGGTCGAAACGCCGGCGCGGCTGATCGACGGACGCACCGTGGCCAAGCGGTACTTGGAGGCCACGGCGCGCAAGGTTGCGCAAGTTACCCAGGTGACCGGCATGGTGCCCGCGCTGGCGACGATCCTGGTGGGGGACGACCCGGCCTCGGCGACGTACGTGCGCATGAAGCACAAGCGCTGCGGGGACATTGGCATGCGCTCCGTGCTGGTGAATCTGCCGGCCAGTATCAGCACGGCCCAGCTGGTCGAGGAGATTCGTCGTCTGGGAGAAGACCGGGCCATTCACGGCATTCTGTTGCAGCATCCGGTGCCCGGACCGATCGATCGGCGCGCGGCGTTTGAGGCGATTCCGCTCAGCAAAGACGTGGACGGCGTTACCTCGGCGGCGCTGGGGCGGACGATTCTGGGTATGCCGACGTGGGCCCCGTGTACCCCCAAGGGCATCATGCACCTGCTGCGCGAATACCAGGTCCCGCTGGACGGGATCGAGGCCATGGTGGTTGGGCGCAGCCCGATTCTCGGCCGGCCGATGGCGTCGATGCTCATCAACGCGCACGCGACCGTGACGTTGTGTCACTCGCGGACGCGCGATCTGCCGAGCATCCTGAAGTTCGCGGACGTGCTGATCGCGGCGGTGGGCAAACCGCACTACATTCAGGGGGCGTGGATCAAGCCCGGGGCCGTGGTGATCGATGCGGGCTACAACGAAGGCAATGTGGGCGATGTGGATTTTGAGGCGGCCCGGTGGCGGGCGCGCCTGATCACGCCCGTGCCGGGCGGCGTGGGGCCGATGACGATTGCGGTACTGCTGGATCAGACGGTGGAGGCGGCCGCCCAGCAACTGGGGGTGGCTTTGAGCGGCGTCGCGTTGCCGTAGCTGGCGCGCGGGCGTGGTGGGGCCATGACGATGGTAGCGGCACTGTGCCTGCTGGTGCACCTGGGGCCGACGGTGGCGCTGCTGCCGCCGACGCTGGAGCAGGCGGTGGCGCGACTGGGGGCGGTCGCGAACCTGGTCATCGAGCTGCGCGACGAGCGCGATGAAGAGGCCCGGGCGGTGCGCAGGTGGGTGGCGTGGCCGCGGCGCGGGCAGTTCTGGGAGGATTACGCGCGCCTGGAGCAGACTTACGGGCTGAGTCTGGAGTGGGTGGGGCAGAACCAGTTTGACGTGGCGGCCGGTCCGGCGGTGGTGCGGGTTGTGCCGCGGGAGGCGCGCACGCCGACGGTCCGCGCGCAGGGACGGTATCGCGTTGTGCTGCGGCCGAACCGCAGTGGTGAGGCGGAAGTGCGGCTGGAGTTTGTGCCGGGTGCGCAGCGCGTCATTGCGGCGCGCTGGCGGCCGCCGCCCGGGGCGCCCGGCGTGCCGAGCGCGGCGCTGGTGCACTGGGGCGCGGTCGCGCTGGGGGCGATTCCGGAGGGTATGGGCGACCTGCTCGCGGGGCAGGTAGAGGTGACGACGGCCCGGCGATCCACGACAGTCAATCTGGAGCTGTTGCCGGGGAGCGCGGTGACGTTTTCGGCGGAACATCCCGTGCGGCGCGCGGTCGTGAAGTCGTTTGCGCGGGACGGCGCGGCGACGGCGCGCCGCCCGGGCGCGCCGCGTGGGGACCGCTACGCGCTCGCGCTGGACCTGGAAGGCCCGTTTTGCGAGCAGTCCGCCTGTTGGCTGTGGGATTGTCGCATTATCGACGGCCTGAACCGCGCGCTGGCGGCGACGATTCTGGAGACGTCGCTGCCAGCCGGCCGGGGCGCGCAGTCGTTTCGGATTGTTGTGCCCGTGCCGGAGTTTGAGGCGCCGCCGGTGCGTTTTCAGGCAGAGTTGCCGAGCGACCTGGAGGTGCAGACGCTGGAATTGGCGCAGATGCGGCTGATTCGCGGCGACGGGGCGTGATCCGGTAGTCTGCGGCGGCCCGTTGGTGGGCGCCGCTAGCGCTGCTCCCACAGTCCGAGCTGCCACGCGAAGAACGTCCATTCATCGACGAGCGCGGCCAGGGCTTTACGCAGCGGCTTGCCGGCGCCGTGACCCGTATGGGGCTCCACCCAGAGCAGCACCGGCCGGTCGGAGGACGTTGCGGCCTGCAGCGCGGCGGCTAGTTTGCGGGCGTGCAGCGGGGCGACCCGGGAATCGCGTTCGGCCGCGGTGAGCAGCACGGCAGGATAGGCCGTGCCGGTCTGCACATGGTGATACGGGGAATACGCGTAGAGGAATGGGAAATCGGCGGCTTTTTCGGCGGAGCCGAACTCCGGGATCCAAATGCGTGCGATTTCGAAGCGGGGGTAGCGCAGCATATCCGTCAGCGGCACGTCGGCGTGGAGGGCGCGGAACAGCTCGGGGTGCTGCACGAGCATGGCGCCCATGAGCAGGCCGCCGTTGCTGGCGCCGCGGGCCCCGAGCTGCGCGGGCGTGGTGTAGCCCTCCGCGACGAGCTGCGCGGCGCAGGCGGCGAAGTCGTCGAAGGCGTTCTGCTTGTGCTCGCGCTGGGCGGCGAGGTGCCAGGGGCGACCGAACTCGTCGCCGCCGCGCGTGTTGGCGACGGCCCACACACCGCCTTGCTCCAGCCACGGCAGCACTTCGCGGCGGAACTCCGGGTACTGCCCGGTCGCGAAGCCACCGTAGCCGCGGAGCACGGTTGGGTGGCGCCCGTCGCGCGCCAGACCGCGGCGGTGGATGACGAACAGCGGCACGCGAGTGCCGTCGCGCGAGGCGGCCCAGAGCTGGCGGGTTTCGTAGTCGTTGGAATCGAGGCCGATGTCGAGGCGCGTGTGCACGTCGAGTTGCCCGGAGCGCAGGTCGTAGCGATACACGACGGGCGGGAAGGCGAAGGACTCGAAGCCGAAGAACAGCTCCGGGCTGTCGGGCCGGCCGCTGAGGGCTGTGACGCTGCCCGGCGCGGGCAGCTTGATCTCGGCGAGGCGTCGGCCGCCGGGTTCGTGCACGAAGAGGCGCGAGATGACCTGTTCGCGCAGGTGCACGATGAGGTGGCCGTCGGCGACCAGGAAGCCGGCGAGGATGCCCGGCTGTTCGGGAAGCACCTCGCGCCAGCGCTTCGGGTCGGCTTCGTCGGCCGTCGTTACCAGGAGTCGAAAGCGCGGGGCGCCGTAGTCGGTGCGGATGAACAGGTAGTTGCCGAGCGCGTCGCCGTCGAATCGGGCGTCGTGGCCGCGGGCCAGCGGGCGAAACTCGGCTTCGCCCGTGCGGCGCACGTACAGCTCGTTGCGCGACCAGCCGTAGGGCAGTTGCAGGAATTGCCAGCGCTGGTCGGTGGAGCTGTAGAGGATCGGCATGTGCTCCTTGTCCTGCGCGGCGCCCCAGACGAGCGGGTCGGTGCGCCAGTCGGCGCCAAGGCGGTGGGCGTACACGCGACGATAGTAGTTCTCGTCGCCGGCGGGGACCGTACCCGGCTCGGGATAGCGGGTGTAGGTGAACCCGCGGCCGTCGCCGTCCCAGACGAGCGTGCCGAAGTGGGTATGGGGGATTTCGTCCGGCAGGTCGCGGGCGGTGCGCACGTCACGCACGTAGAGCGTGCTCTTTTCGGAGCCGCCCGCTGAGCGCCCATAGGCGATCAGCCGGCCGTCCGGGGAGGGGACCCACCAGTCCAGCGCGGCCGTGCCGTCAGGGCTGAACTGGTTCGCGTCGAGCAGGACGCGCGGCGCGGCGGTGAGGCTGCCCTCGCGGACGAGCAGGACCGCGTGATCCTGGAGGCCAGCGCGCCGGAAGAAGAAGGAGCGCGTGCCGCGGACGACCGGACAGGAATCGGTCGGCGCGCGAAAGAGCTCTTCGAGGCGGGCGGTGAGCGCAGCGCGCTGGGGGGCCCAGCGGTCGAGTAGCTGGCGGGTCAGGGCGTTCTCGGCCGCGGTCCAGGCCTGCACGTTCGGGTCGGCGGCGTCCTCCAGCCAGCGGTACGGGTCGCGGACGAGCGTGCCGAAGTAGTCGTCGGACACGGGGACGGTGTGGGCGGGCGGATAGGCGGGGCGGGATGTCCCGGGCGGGGCGGCGTGACCAGCATGACCGCACAGGGCCAGCATGGCCCAGGCGAGCAGGGGTGCGGTGAGCCGGCGGGGGCGCATGGGGGCTCCAGTGTGCCGCGGACGCGGGCGGCAGGCGGTAACATATGCGGGGCGGCCCGTCTTTCCCAGCCGCCGTGCAGGAGCCGACATGTTGCGCGAACTGGTTCTCCGGACTCGGAGCTATCGGCGCTTCCATCAGGACCAGGCGATCCCACGGGAGACGCTCGTGGCGCTGGTGGACCTGGCGCGGCTGTCCGCGTCGGCGGCGAACTGGCAGCCACTGAAGTATATGTTGTCCTGCACGCCGGAGCAGAACGCGAAGATCTTCCCGCACCTGGCGTGGGCCGGTTACCTGGCAGACTGGCCCGGGCCGGTTGAGGGCGAGCGGCCGGCGGCGTACATCGTAATCCTCGGGGATCGGCACATCGCCAAACAGGTGGGCTGCGACCACGGGATTGCGGCGCAGATCATTCTGCTGGGGGCGACGGAACTGGGGCTGGGTGGCTGCATGATCGGCTCGCTGCAGCGCGAGTTGCTGCGGCAGGAGCTGGCGCTTCCAGAACGCTATGACATCTTGCTGGTGCTGGCGCTGGGCCGACCGAAGGAGACGGTGGTGTTGGAAGAAGTGGGGCTGGACGGGGACATCCGCTATTGGCGCGACGCGCAGGGTGTGCACCACGTACCGAAGCGGGCGCTGGCGGAGATCATTCTCGGGTAGCGCGGCGCCGCGCGCGGTCCCGCCATCTGCAAGCCGAGCCGGTCCCCGGGGGCCATGCCCGGCGAGGACCGGCTCGCGTGTTGCGCGCTCGTGGGGCCAGCGCTGCTACGGCTGACACGTCGTGTTCATTAGGGCGATGAACGGATCGATGTCGCGCCAGTTCACATGGCTGTCCCCGCTCGTATCAAGGTTCAGGAATGCGCAGGTCGGGCCCGGCGCGGGGAACAGCGCCTGCCACGCCGAGACGTTGTCGTTCTGGGCGGCGATCAAGTAGTCGATATCGCGCCAGTTGATCGTGCCATCGCAGTTGCCGTCACCCGGGCACAGGGCCGGGGCCGTGCACAATTCGGTTGTGCACGCCACGCCGCTGCCCTTGAACACGCCGGCCAGGCCGGCACACGCATCGGCGCTGGTGTACTGGCAGGAATGATCCGCCAGGCAGCAGGCGCCGCGCGGGGCGCCGGGACCGATGTACAGATTGCGGAGGCTGACCCAGTCGGCGTTCTGGCCGCCCCAATCCGTGCCGTGGAACTCGATGCGGACGACCCGGGAGAGGTCGAACGAAGTCTGCGTCATATCGCCGGGGACAAGGTCCAGGTACTTCTCGACGGTCTTGTAGTTGGGGTACTTCTCCGGGTCATTGCGCATATCGGGACCATACACGATTCCGACGGTCGCGTACTGCCCGTAGACATCCCGGAAGGAGACGAAGATCGGGGCGTCTTCGTACGGCTCCAGCGGGTCATTGGGATCACTACCCGGATCCCACTGCACGGGATCCTGATAGAACGTCGCCGTGAACGAGACGACCAGGTCCGGGATCGTCAAGTCGACCATGCCGTAGCAGGACAGCGACAGATCGACCCAGGGCCCGAACCACCACTTGCCGCCGGAGAGCAGAGCGGTTGTGACCGGGGCGTAGTTCCCCGTGCCGTCCATGCCGAAGAAGATCGGCGCGGTTTCCTTCTGATCGCCGGCCACGCCGGTCGGGTATTGCAGCAGGTTGCTGTCCGCGGCCGTCACGCTGGGTCCGTAGCCGATGTCATGGTCGTTCTCCAAGGTGATGAGCAGGGGCAGCGGCTGGATGTCCGGGCTGTTCACGGTGACGATGGCGGTGTCCGTGCCCGTGGCGCAGTCGGTCCCGTTGACCGTCAGCGTCACGGTGTGCGTGCCGGGCAGCAGCGTCAGCGGGCCGTTGGGGCCGGTGCCAACGACCAGTGCGCCCTCGCGCCAGGTCCAGTCGGTGATGGTTCCGCTGGCGGTGCCGTGCACGGGGACCTGCTGGGTAGCGCAGCCCAGGCCGTTGTACGTGTAGGGGCCGCCGGCGTCACAGAGCAGCGGCGGCAGGAACGAGGCCACCCAGATTTTCGTCGTGTGATTGCCATCCGGGTTGAGCGGGTCCGACGCGCCTTGTTTGATGTACAGCTCCCCGTTGTGCAGCGCCGCGGACGTGCCGCTGCTGCTGTATTCCGGGAACGTCCCGATGTGCCAGCGCGCCGTGGCGACGTCGTAGTAGCCGAACGTGTTGTTCGGGGCGCCCCAGCCTTCGTGCTGGTTCTCGGTGAACGGGTGACGGCCGAAGATCACGAGCACGCCGCCCGCGGCGCCGACCACGCCCTTCCAGTTTGGTGGCAGGCCGACCACGGCCGAGCCGTAGCCGACTTCCACCGGCAGCCGGCCGAGATCCACGCCGGCAAAGCCCTCGTCGTTCTGCCAGTCATACCACTCCGGACCGAGGTAGTGGTTGATGTGCGGCGGCGCCCAGTCCGCGGGATTCCACTTGTATAGGCGATCGCCGTCGCTCAGACCGTTGACCCAGTCATTCTTGATGCCGTAGATCCGCAGGCCCTCTGAGTTCTGCAGCGGGCTCTGCTGCACGACGCGGCCGAACCAGTTGAAGTTCGGTTGTCCGGTGAACGTGGTGCGGAGTGAGCTGTGCCAGCAGCGGTTGGCCCACAGGCCCTCGGTCACAAAGTCGTTCGGATCAGTCGGCACGTTGCTGAGGTTGAGCAGCAGCGAGCCCAGGGGGCCGCCGAGGTTGGTGTCCCATGCGCCGAGATTGCCGAAGGCCCGGTACCCGGCGACCACGAAGGCGGTGCTGCCGAAGAAGATGCTGTTGTACTGCGCCCAAGTGTTCGTGTTGATGTCATAGACGGTGGCGACGGTCGTGTCCGACCCGGCCGTGCGGTAGGTGATCAGGCTCGGCTGACTGGGGGCGTCCTGGAAGCCGGGCGTGAAGGCCAGCGTGCCGCTTTCCGTGCCGCCCCGCGTGCCGGGCGCGGTAGCCAGCGTCTCCCACGTGGCGGCGCACAACCCGCCGGTGGTGCGGTACAGGCCGCCGGAATCCTGGTTGAGGTAGTACAGGTAGGTGCCGTCCGAGGCGAGGGCCGTGGCGAATGAGCCCGCTTCCGGGGCGGTGAGCGTGCTGAACTGGAACGGCGGCGGCGGGTAGTAGCCGACCGTCACATGCAGCGCGTCCGTATCCTGGAAGCCAGCGCTGTCGCAGACGGTCAGCAGCAACTCGAACGTGCCGTTGCAGTCCTCCATCGTGATGCTGGGCGTGGCCAGCGGGCCGTCGTACAGGACGCGGCCGGCGCAGGTCCACTTGTAGTTGATGATGGTGCGGCCCTCGAATGCCTGGCTGGCGCTGGCGTCGACGACGAACGGGGTATAGCAGGGAGCGCTGGGGATATCCGCACCGGCGCTGGCCAGCGGCGGGGTGCCAACGAGGGAGACCCAAACCGTGGCCGTCGGATCCTGGGTCGGGTCGGTCTCGCTGGAAGCGCC
The DNA here is from genome assembly GCA_964523405.1 of uncultured Planctomycetales bacterium. GTDB lineage: Bacteria > Planctomycetota > Phycisphaerae > UBA1845 > Fen-1342 > CAZGAQ01. Next base: position 8,963 of record CAZGAQ010000048.1, on the reverse strand, counting down.
CTGTTTGATGTAGATCTCACCGTGGTGCAGCGTGGCCGCGGTGCCGTTGCTGCTGTAGCCGGGCAGCGAGCCGAACTGCCAGGTGCCGCTGCCGGTGTCGTACACGCCGTAGGTGAGGTTCGGCGCGCCGAAGCCCTCGTTGGGGCAGCAATACGGCGGACCGAACGGGTGGCGGCCGAAGATGACGAATACGCCGCCCTGGGTGCCGACGAGGCCCTTCCAGTTGGCCGGCAGCGCGACGACCGCCGAACCCTGGCCCGGTTCAATCGGTAACTGGCCGAGGTCTTCCCCAGTCATGCCGGAATCGGTAGTCCAGTTGTCCCAGGCGGGACCGGTCTTGAAGTTGATGTGCGGCGCGGCGTAGTCGGCGGGATTCCAGCGGAACAGGCGGTCGCCGGTGCCGCCGTCGGTCCAGTCGTTCTTGATGCCGTAGATTTTCCCGTCTACCGGGCTGAGCGACATCTGCACGACGCGGCTAAACCAGTCGCGGCTCGGGACGCTCGTGGAGAACGTATTCTGCAGGGAGCTGCGCGTGCAGCTGTTCGCCTTCAGCCCCTGCACGGTGTAGTACGTCGGGCTGTTGGGGTCGGCCGGGGGCGTGTTGGTCGCGTTCAGCAGCGTTGCCGTCAGATGGCCGCCCTGGTTGGTACCAGCGGCATGGGCGTTGCCGAACAGGTAGCTGCCCGCGACGACGTAGCCGGTGCCGCCAAAGTTGCGGCTGTTGTACTGCGTCCAGTTGCCGGTCGCGAGGTCGTAGACGGTGGCCACGCCGGCGGAGTTGTCGGTGTTCATACGGTAGGTGATGAGGCTGCCGTTCTCGCCCAAGCCGGGGGCATAGGCGAGGGAACCGCTGTTGTCGCTAGCCAGTGGGCTGCCTGGTGCGCTGGCGAGCGTTTCCCAGCTCTCATTGCAGCCGGAGCGCTGGTAGCGGAAGAAATGTCCGCTCGTGCCGTTCAGCCAGTACAAGTATGCGCCGTCGCTGGCGAGCGAGTTCACGCCGTTGCTGCCGATTTCCGGGGCGGGCAGATTCACGAACTGCAGCGCGCCGGCCGGATAGGGGCCGACGGTGATGTTCAGCGTGTCCGCGGCTTCGAAGCCGTGGTTGTCGCGGACGGTCAGCGTGACGACGAACGTCCCGGCACACGTGGGCAAGCTGAAGCTGGCGGTCGGGGATGGCCCGCTGTAGAGGACGGTCGCACCGATGACCCATTCGTAATTCACGAGCGTCGCGCCGCCCTGGGCATAGCTGCCGCTGGCGTCGACGGGGATCAGGCCATAGCAGACGGCATCGGGGATGTCGGGGCCGGCGTTGGCGACCGGTGGCATGCCGCTGGAGAACTTGTAGAGTCCGCCATTGGCCCCACCGAACTGATAGACACTGCCGTCGCTGTCGAGCGTTGTCGAGATGGAGCCATAGCTGGCGGAGTCGGTGAAATCCACGACGGCGAGGACCGTGGCGCTGGTGCCGAGGTCCTCGACGCGGTAGAGCTTGTGCGAAGTCTGGTTCGAGCAGTACAGGTACGTGCGATTGTTCGTGTCGCGGCCGGCGGAAATGCTGGTGAACTCGCCGGTCTCGCCGACATTGAAGACCCAGCGGACTGTGTACGTGCCGTTCTGGTTGTCCTGCACGCAGGCCACATTGCCGCTGGCGCCGGCGAGGTACACGCGGTCGCCCACGGCGGCCGGGTTGGTGACGTAGCAGTTGATCGCCAGTTCGGCCTGGGGCACCGACCAGGCCAGGCCGGTGCCGTCGGTCTTGACCGCGTACAGGGCGGGCTTGCCGCCGTCGTTGGCGCCGTTGTAGTAGATGCGCTGACCGTCCGCGCTTAGCGCGCCCTGGCCCATGATGTAGTTGCCGGCATTCAATGCGGTGGACGCCGCGATCGTGCCGGTCGCGCCGTCGTCCCGCACAAACGTCACGCGATAGGGGGAGACGTTGTTCCCCAGGGCCAGATACTGTTTGCCGTCGCTACCCGTCCAGAGGGGGCCGAGCTGGCATTGGCCACCGTTGCCGGCCGATTCGACGACGGTTTCCCAGACGAGCTGGCCGGTGGTGATATCCCAGGCGGAGATGCGCGGATAGGCGTTGGCCCCGAGGGTGCGGCGCACCGCGTAGAGGCGCAGGCTGCCGCTGTAGCTCACGGCGCCGAGCTGCAGGCTGCGGAGATTCGTGTTCACAGCGGCGTTGCGCATCGTCATGACCAGCGGGAGATCCGCGTTCAGCCGGTCATAGACGTTGATACCCGAGTCGGTACTGCCATCCCCGTAGGACACGTACACGCGATCGGTCGTGATCACGGGGGCGGACATGAAAGCGGCACCAAGCTGGACTTGCCTGGCGATGGCACCGGTGGCCTTGTCGATCTTGAACAGGTAGCCCTTGCTGGAAATGGGCACGCCGTGGCTGCGGAACCACAGGTAGCCGTCGGAGGACAGCACGGCGCCGGCGGGGCCGACGGGGATGGCGCCGAGCCCGGTGAGGTGCCAGACTGGCTGCAGGCCGGGGCCACTGGATTGCATGCCCACGACGGATTCACGTGTGGCGCGGCCTTGTCCCGCGACCGGCCAGGGGCTGGTGTCGAGTTGGGCGGCGGCGATGCTGGCGAAGGCCAGTGCGCCGACGATGGCGAACCAACGACTCGGGTTCATTCGCGACCTCCTTTTGCGTTCCGTAGAGACAGGCGCGGGGACGAGGATGTGACGAATTGGCGCGGCGGGGCCCAGTGCGACCTGTGGGGAGTATGGGGCGCGAGCGCGCGGATAGCGGGCACGGTGAATCGGTTCATAGATGTGCCTCGAGACGACCACAGCGCCGCCGGGAGAGTTTGCTCCACCCGTTTCGCGAGGGCGCGCTGCACGTGTCCAGCCGAACAGATCTGCCACGCGACGCACCCATCGTACCGCTCGCCGCGCGCCGGGTGCAACACGATCCGGCGCGATTTGGCTGGCCGGCGCAAGGTCGGCACTTATCGGACGCACTGTTTTCTTGTCGGCGATGAAACATTTCATCCGATATGCTCAGCGAGCGGTTATACTGGCCGATGCTGTTGTGCTCCGCACGCTTGCCTGCCCAGTCAGTCCGGAGGTCTTGCATGCCGACGCGCCCCTTCCTGAGCCTGCTGCTCGCCTTTGCCGCCCTGAGCCTGTTCCGCGTGACCCTCCCGACGGCTGCTGCCGGACCTCAGCACTGGGGTTTCGGCTTCTCGTACCTGGCCGCGATCGAAGAGGTGGCGGGCGCGCGCCGCTTGATCGTCTATGAACCACCCCTGATCGCGCAGGACGTGACGTGGCCCTCCCGCTGGCTCGACCGCACGACCGTCCTCACGGACGTGCCTTCGGGCGGGTTGGCCATCGGCGACTTCTTCCCGGCCGCCTTCACCAACGACTATCTCACGACAATCCGCCAGATTTCTGGGCAGCTCACGATGAAGCTCTACGCCGCGCCGGAGTTCTTCAGCACGCGTGCGTGGACCCTGAAGAGCACCAGCACCGGTGTGGCCGTCACGGGCACTTTTCTTGGCGCGGCGGCGGGCGATTTGCGCGGTGTGGGCAAGGACCAGCTCGCGGTGGTGCTGCAGGACGGCGGCAGCCTGACGGTGGCCATTCTCAATCCGCCCAGCACGCTGACCGGCACGACCTGGACCAAGGTCTACCAGGTGGCCCTGCCGGGCGTGACGGGTACGTATCTCGGCGTGGCGTGCGGCGATTTCTGGGGCGAGGGCCGAGACTACCTGGCGCTGGCCACCGGCGTCGGCGGGGCCACGCACCTGAGCTTCTACGCATTCAGCGCGGCCAACGGCAGTTTCACGCTGGTGGCCACGGACACGTCGCTCGATTTGCCCGCGTTGCAGATGAACGGTTTGACGGCCGCCGACTATGAGAAGGACGGGTTTGACGTGCTCACGCTCGTGCCCGCCGGGGGGGATACGTTCGAGTTGCGGGTCGCGCCCGCCAAGGGGGGGCAGGCCTACGACCCCGGGCCGGAATACACCGGCCGCGCGCTGTCCGGGCAGTGGATGCCGGGGAACGGCGGGGCCAGCAGCCTGGTGGTGATGCGCGGGACTTTCGGGGCCTCGGGCGGCAGTCGTGTGGGTTTCGCGGCCGGCCGGGTGTTTGGCTACATCAACAGCAACATGGGCACGCGCTTCAGCGTGGCGAACTCGCCGGATGCGCAGATCGCCTTCGCGCACCGGAGTCCGCGCAAGGATGAGCGGCTGCCGTACGGCTGGCCCAATCCGGACGAAGAAGTCACCTACGAGTTCAATCTCAACAACAACGGTAGCATTCCGATCGTCGGCGGGAACGTACATCTCAAGGTCTGGGTGGCCCGGCCCAATCGCAATGCGGACACGGACCCCGCCACCTGCGACACACCCGACTATGACTTCGCGATTTCGGAGACGCTACCGGCATACAACAGCAGCAGTCCGACCTATGTGGCGCGGAGCGTCACGTTCTCCTGGCCGTACTACCTGACGCCGGCGGGGCCGGGCGCCACCTGGCAGAAACTGGATCTGGAGTGGATCGGTGAGCTCTGGAACATCGCGGTCGTGGAGTATGCCAACGACGCGAATCTGCGCAACAACCGCTACGAGATGGCGCTGCACGGCGTGACCTTCCACCCGATTCTGCGGAACACGGCCTCGCTCGCGGATCGCCAGCCGACCGTGCAGGGCGACCCGCCGGGGAAGGAGTATCTCTGCCGCAAGATCGCCGATGCCGTGCAGGCCAAGTGGGAACGCTCACAGACGCTCGGCGGCGAGGCGGTGCCGCAGCGCCTGTGGTTCGACAGCTACCAGCTCGGCTGGCCGGACGATCTGCCGGAGCCGCAGCGCTCGCAGCTGTGGGCGGACGTGCAGGCCAAGTACGAGGGTTGGCGGGAACTCGACCAGTGGTGGGGGTACTACCAGACCTGGGAGCGCTTCGACTGGCACGACAGCGGGTCGAACGAGCTGCACGAAACCGGGCACCTGTTTCATCCCATCGGCGACCTCTACCAGTACTACGTGTCGCCGGTTTTCACCGGCCCGGCCAAGATGGCCGACGGGACGCCGGTGCAACTGCGCACCTACGTCTGGCCACCCGACAGCTTCGGGACCGGCTACACGCGCATGACCTGGCCGGCCTGCGAGATGATGAAGCAAATTCTCGTTGGCGTGCGCAACGCCTCGATCGATGCCTGGTGGACGCTCGCGTCCGACCACGTCTTCATCCGCGTGCTGGACCGCCACGGCAATCCCGTGTCCGGTGCCCAGGTGAAGGCGTGGGGCTGGCGGCAGGCCGCTCCCATGGGTGCCGGCGTGACCGGCGCGGACGGACGTTGGGAGATCACGCCGCTGTTCGGCACGGCCACGACGGACGTGTTCGGCCGCAAGCACTACTACAGCGGCGGCGATTTCAATGGCATGCAGTTCTACACGGTGAGCATTGGGGCTGGCGCGTACCAGGAGGCGGCGGTGCTGGGGGCGGACGAGACGGCGGCGCACAGCCAGCACACGCGGATGGGGCACTCGTTTACCGATCCGACGTCGTGGAGTTGGGATTTCCGCACGAATTACGATGCGGCGGCCCCGGCGCCGAGCTTCACGCTGACCGCGGCGGTACAGGGTTCCACGGTGAACCTGGGCGCGACCGGCGCGAGCGGCGGCACGTACCGGCTGTATCGCCGCTGGGAGCCGACGTATGTCCGCACGCTCGTCGGGGAGTACGCCGCGGCGGGCACGACGACGGTGATTCCGGCCGACCTGGCGGCAGCGGATTCGTTCGCCAGCGGCCGTTTTCGGGCGATTTATGAAGTCACGCAGGGCGGGGCCGGGGCCGAGAGTCTGCCGCGCACCGTGCAGGTTACCGGCCTCATCGGGGCCCGGGGCGTAACCGCCCGCGCGGATGGCAAGCTGCTGGTGGCGGCGAACGCCGGCATCGCCAACCCGTTCGGTCAGGTGTTTGACGGCACGACGCCGTACGAGGAGCTGTTCTTTCATTTCCGTTTCGGACACACGGCGCACAAGGTGGTGCCGTCGCGGCGCGTGACCGGCCGGTACTACGTTTCGCTGGCGTACTCGGACATGGACCCGGACTACCGGTTTGACCTGGTGGAAGCGCCGACCAGCGCGCCGTATGGCTACGACGTGCGGAACGAAATTCACCACCTCGTCGCCAAGGCGTTCAGCACGACCGCGCCCTACTGGATTCAATGCTACAGCGCCGCCGACGCGGCGCACTACCAGCCCGGCGACCAGGTCAAGGGCAGTGCGGCGTCGCCGCGGGTCACCCAGGTCAGCGGCGACACGCTCTATCTCGACGGCCCGGCATTCAGCTCCGGGCAGGCCAACCCCGGTTTCACCGGCAATCGTCTGGCCGGCAAGCCCGGCAGCAATGCGACCTATCGTGAGCTGTCATCGGCGCGCGGGCTCGACACGATCCTGGCCTACGACTGGAGCGAGTACATCGTGCTGGCCGACACCGGCAATCGCCGCGTGGTGGTGTGGGACGATCAGACCGGCTACGTGACGCATTGGCAGTCGCCGGAGACCGAGGCACGTCCGGCGGCGATTGCGGCGCACCCGCTGGTGCCGGGCAAGTTCTTCATGCTTGATCGGCGCAGCGGCGCATCGAAGGTGTACCTATTCACGCTCGATCTGACGACCCCGGAGCTTTACGTCGACGACGGCTATCCGCTCACGGTGAACGTGCAGGATGGGGGCAGTGTGGCCGAGATGGGCCTGGCCGCCGCGGTCGATCCGATCACCGGGGCGCTGCGGCTACTGATGACGGATGCCGCCAGCAACCGCGTGGTCGAGTGGACCCAGGGCAGCGGCGGGGCGTGGCAGCACACGGCCACGTACACGCAGGCCCAGGGCGTCTATGCCGGCAGTGCGAACCTGTCGCAGCCCAGCGACGTGGCGTATGTGGCCACGGATCGCGCGCTGCGCTGGTACGCCGTGGACGGCACCAATCGGCTGGTGTTCCTGGGCGAGCGCGTCGTCCCGTCGATTCCGGGCGACTTTGACGATGACGGCGACGTGGACGGGGCCGACTGGCAGCGCTTTGCGCCGTGCCTCGCGGGTCCGGGCATCACGGCCCCGCCGGCGGGCTGCAGCCCAGCCGACTTTGCGAAGGCCGATCTCGATGGCGATGGCGATGTCGACGTCCGTGACGCCACGGAATTCCAGCAGCGCTTCGCCGGCGGTCAATAGACTCCTCCTCTGTGTGCCGTGCGGCCTCGACGGGCTCGGCTTAGGCCGGCCAGCCGAGGCCGTGGCTTGCGCCGTCATCGTGCGCGAGCGCGCGCCGGGCACGAGGCGGTTTCGGTAGACGGGGTCCGGCCGGTATAATCCGTAGCGGGTGTGGCCGCGGTCCGCGAACGTGCGCGGCGCGGCCGTGCCGCTGCCGTGGAAGGGTGCCGACGATGCCGACGCTACCCCGCACGCGTGCCGCCCTGGCGCGCTTCCTGGATCACACGCTGCTCAAGCCGGAGTCCACCCGCGCCCAGATCGATCGGCTCTGCGATGAGTGCCGGCAGTACAATTTTGCGGCGGCCTGCGTGAATTCCTACTGGGTCGCGCATTGCGCGGACCGCCTGGCGGGCAGTGCCACGGCCGTTGCGACGGTGGTGGGATTCCCGCTGGGGGCGATGGCGACCGCCGCGAAGGCGTACGAAGCGCTGCTGGCGGTGGAGCAGGGCGCCGCCGAGGTAGACATGGTCGTGAACCTGGGCGCGCTGCTCGCGGGGGACCGCGCGGAGGTCGTGCGGGACATCGCGGCCGTCGTGGATTCGGTGAAGCGTGCGGACGCGACGGGACTCGTGAAGGTGATTCTGGAGACGCGGGCGCTGACGGACGAGCAGATCATTCTGGGTTGTCGCTGTGCGGCCGAAGCCCAGGCGGACTACGTGAAAACGTCGACGGGTTTTCACGCGGCCGGTGGCGCGACGGTGGCGCACGTGGCGCTGCTGCGGAAGACGGCGGCGCCGCTGCGAGTGAAGGCGTCAGGCGGCATTCGCGATCTGCCGACGGCGCTGGCGCTGATCGAAGCCGGTGCGGATCGGCTCGGCGTGTCGGCCGGAGTGGCGATCCTGGAGGCGATGACGGACGCATGAGGGGCGTGGACGACGGTACGCGGACGTGCGCGAAGTGCGGGCACACGATTGCACCGCGCGGTGGGCGCCCGCCGCGCTTCTGCGCGGTATGCGGTGTGCCGCTGCCGCACGTGCTGGTGCGGGTGCGACATCAGTTTGCGCCGCCGGAGCGGCCGATTGGACTGGCGGTGGCCGCGCTGGTACTGGGGACGATCTCGTTTACGCCGGCCTGTGGATTGCCGGTGGGGATCGTGGCCGTGTTGCTGGGGATCGCGGCGCGGCGACGCATCGCGCGCTCCGACCAGGCCCTGAGCGGGAGTGGGCTGGCGGCAGTGGGGATCATCCTGGGCGCGATTGGCGCCGTGCTGCAGATTGTCTGGGTGAGCCACTAGCGCGGCCGAGTTGGCGCTCACTCCGGCTGGCTCTGGCTCGTGGGGGCGGAGGTTGGTTGTGGGGGCAACACGTGGACCCGCAGCGTGATGGTGCTGTGCGCCGGCCGGCTGGACGCCGCGTCGGCCGCACCCGAGGGCGCGCAACCGCCGAGCAGGACGCGCCCCAGCAAATCGGTGAGTTCCGCCGACAGCGACCACGGCGCCGTGGTTTCGTCGGCCTCCGTGCCGGGCGGCATGGCGGGCGCGGACGTGGCGGCGATCCGCTCCGTTGCGACAGGGGCCGTGGTGGGCGGCGCCGGTTTGGCCGCGTCCGTGACCTCTACCGATGGTTCCGCGCGCGCACTCTTGGCCTTGGGCCGGCGCGCGGTCTCCGCAGACGGCGCGGGCGAATCCTGCTGGGCTGGTCGCACGCCCTTCTTGGCCTCCGCTTCGCGGGCCCGTGCGGCCTTCGCGGGTGGCGCGGGCGAAGCCGCGGCCGGAGCGGGTGTGGGCGG
>CAZGAQ010000047.1:0-35878 GCA_964523405.1 uncultured Planctomycetales bacterium | reverse complement strand
TGTTGCTCGTGTCCATCTGGATGTACTGCTGCTCGGGGTGCTTGCGGCCGCCCTGGGGCGGGATGTTGCTGATGGTGCCTTCGAGCATCTTCAGCAGGGCCTGCTGCACGCCCTCACCCGACACGTCGCGGGTGATGGAGATGTTGTTCCAGGTCTTGCCGATCTTGTCGATTTCGTCGATGTAGATGATGCCGCGCTGGGCCGCTTCCAGGTCGTAGTCGGCGTTCTGCAGAAGGCGCAGGAGGATGTTCTCGACGTCCTCGCCGACGTAGCCGGCCTCGGTGAGGGTCGTGGCATCGCCGATGGCGAAGGGCACGTTCAGGACGCGGGCCAGGGTCTTGGCCATCAGCGTCTTGCCCGAGCCGGTGGGGCCGATCAGCAGGATGTTGCTCTTGTCGATTTCGACGTCGTTCTCGTCCATCGTGTCGGCGTGCGCGAGGCGCTTGTAGTGGTTGTGGACGGCGACCGCGATGGCACGCTTGGCCAGGTCCTGGCCGATGACGTACTGGTTGAGGAAGTCGTAAATCTCGCGCGGCTTGGGGATGGTCTTGATCGTCGGGCTGGTCTTGCCGGCGCGGCGGCGTTCCTCGCGGATCAGGTTGTGGCAGAGCTCGATGCACGAGGCGCAGATGAAAACATCGCTGGCGCCTTCGACCATCGGGCCCGCATCGCGGTGGCTCTTGCCGCAAAAGCTGCAGACGCTGTTTCGCCGACCGCGATTGCCGGTGGTTCCACGAGTCCCACTCATCCAACACCTCAACTGCCCTGCCCGGCAGGGACGGATCCAGCTTCCCGCCACCCTAATCTTTTCGACGGGTAACGTGACGCAACCTAAAGCATTCTAGCGGCGCGCTGCGGCAAATCCAAATGCGCGGGCGCAGCCGCCGGGCTCGGTTTCGGTGCGGTTTCTCGCAGGTTGCGCGCCCGGAGGCGGGAAGGGAGATATCGCTCCCGCCCGCGTCGTTTGCGCCGCACTGCGGGCCAAGTGCACTCCGGCTGCCCCCCGCGCCGCCCCTCAGTCCTTCTCTTCGGGTGGCGGACGCTCCCCCGGGGGTGGCGGCGGCGGCGGAGTAGGAGGAGGAGCGTCTTCCGAAAGCTGCGCGGCCATCCGCGAAAGCACCGTGTGCCGCATGGCGGCGAACTCCGCCTCCGTGATGTCTCCCCGGGCGCGCATGTCGCGCAAATCCTGGAAGGTGAACGCTTCGATCTTCTCCTCGCGCTGCGACCAGCGCCGCACGATGCCGATGATGGCCACCCCAATGCCGACCGCCACGACGGCGACCGCGAGCCACATCAGCAACGCAAACATGTTCGGCATCGCTGTCCTGCCTCACCCGACCGGGAATCCCGGCGCCCCGCGTCGCGCTGCGGCCGCCCATGCAGCACCGCCCGCGCCAACGGTACCCACGAGCGGGTCCCGTCCGCACGGGCGGTGCTGAACGGCAAGCCTTCCGCAGTCAGCCATCTACTGTCCCACCACCTCCGACTCCTTCAGGTAGCCGCCGATCTGCTGATGCACCAGGATGGTATTGCGCACGATGAGCAGGTTGCCAAACGTCTGAATGTGCCCGATCCCGCCGTTCTTCGCCCACGAGTCGGGCTCGACGGTCTGCTCGATGATCTCGATCAGCTTCTGAATCTGCACGTCGTTGCCCTGCTGATTCTGCTGATTCTGTTGGTTCTGGTTCGTGTTGCCGAACACGCTCTGTCCGCTGCCGCCGCCGCCACTCGTTCCGCTCGAGCTCAAGCCCTGATTGTTCTGCGAGAAATCCGGGCGGCCACTGCTCGGCGGCTGCAACAGCAGGTCGGACACATCGTAGACCTTCGTGACCAGCTCTTTACCCAGATCGTCGGCCGTCGAGATTACCAGCAGGTTCCCACTGGCGCGGTAGGCCAGCCGCGTCTCCGAACCCGCGGCCTCGTTGAGCAGCAGCCACAAAATTTGCGACAGCCGCAGGTTCTTGGCCTGCATGCTGATCGGCTTGTCCCGCTTGATCAGGGCGTCTTCCAGGATCTGCCAGCGGACCACGATGTTCATCTGCGTGATCTCGCCGAGCCAGTCCGTCACCTGGTCGAAGGGCGTCTCTTCAAACCGGACCTCTGGCAGGCGTTGGTTCATCAGCTTCAGCGTGGAATCGCCGCGCGGACGGGCGGGACGGGCCTGCACACTCTGCGCCGCGGCCGAGCCCGTCACGAGCAGGGCGGCCGTCAGGATCGTCAGGTATCGAAACATCACCAACCTCCGAAAGAGCGTGGACCGATCCGAGCACTTCTCCCCCAAGTACTGCATCCGCAATATTCTATCGCCGCGCCGGCGGATGTGCCCAGCGGAAAATCCGGGCCCGCCGGTGCCGTCCGGCCGTTCGCACCCGCCCCGGGGGAACAGGGGTGGGAGCATCGCCGGTCAGCCGCTACGGGGACGACGACTCGCCCGGGCCCGGTCGCCAGTAAGCAGACCGGCACAGGTGCGCGCGAACGTCGGCCAGCAGGAACGGGGAGGGGAATTCAAAGCCGGTCGCCATCGCAAACGTCTCGCTCACTCGCCGATGCAGCCCGCCGTGCGTGCCGTGCATCCGCACGAACGGGCGCAACGCGCCGCTGCCGACGTACCAGCGCTCCTTTAGACTCACCACTACGTCCGGCTGTTCCCGGCAAATCCGGAAAACCCCGTCCCACAACCTTGGGACGGCCGCGGGAAAGTCGTGTTTCACGGATGCAACAAGCCAATCCTGAGGGGAGTGATAAGCGGCTTTGGGCCCGGGCGCGCTTTCGGAGGTGGCTAGGCCGCTCGGACCCAGGCCGAGGGGGTCGCCGGTCAGGGGACGGTAGCTATACAGCCAGTTTCCGTCACGGTTCTGTGCCGCGCAAATTTCCGCCGTGGCGTCGCCCACGCTTACGCACACGGCGTCCTCAGCACGCGTCGCGACCAGTTCCACTTCCGGGCATTGCCGCAGTGCATGGGCCGCCCGGTCGCGCGTGGCGGCGTCCGCGGCGTGCACACGGCACACATCGAGCAGGCCGAGGCGCGGGACGACGACGTCGCCGGGTCGGCGCAACGCCGTGGCGATGTGCAGGCCCGCCGACCGGAGTACGCCCACGAGGTCGAACGACTGGAGGAAACCGGCCGCCGGCGGCAGCGCGCTCATGCCGTGATCCGCGAGCAGGACGAGGTCGAGGTCGCCGTGCTCGGCCAGAGCGCCCGCGGTCCACGCGTCGAGGGCGCGCAAGTGCGCTTCGATCTCCGGCTCGGTCAACATGTGACCGAGGGCGTCGGTGCTGAGAATGTAGATGACGACGGGATCGCGGCCGGCGGCGAGCTGATGCCGCAAGACGGTCCGCGCGCGGCGGAGCTCCCCGGCGTACACGCGGCGCGGGGCGAGATACATCGCCCCGTCGGCGATGAAATTGAGGCGGTAGTGCGTGTGCCGCACCCACTGCTCGTTGCGTCCGGTGAGATAGCCGACCAGGCCCGCTGTCAGGCGGTTGCGGTCGCGGTCGAAGTAGCCGGCCTCGTAGCCGGGCGTGGGCCCGGTGCCAAAGAGGACGTCATAGGCGGGGTCGGTCAACGTCGGGAAGACGGAAATGACGCGGGCGGGGCGGGTGAAACGCCGAAACGCGCCGGCGGCATACAACGCGGCCATTCGGTCGTACGCGACGCCATCGAGTAGCAGCACGAGCAGCGGGCGCGCGGCCCCGACGCGGAGGGCGCGACTCGGGCGGTCGAACGCGGCGGGCGACATGCACGGCAAGATACCGAGCTTGGCCCGTCGGGACCATAGCCGGCGGCCGCGCGCAACGCTCGGCGCTACAGCAGCGCCTGGAGCGTCTTGACCACGTAATCCACGTCTGCTTCGGTCAGATGATTATGGAATGGCAGGGCCATCGTGCGCGCGGACAGGGCTTCGGTGATCGGGAACTGACCCGCGCGGTAGCCGAGTTCTTTTTGATAGAACGGCTGCAGATGGATCGGCGGGAAGTACACGTTGCAGCCGATGCCCTTGGCGCGCAACTGCTCCAGGATGCGGTCACGGTCGGTTTGCGTGTAATCGTCGTTCAGGCGGACTACGAAGACGAACCAACTGATGCGGCTCTCGGGCGGGATGTGCTGCGTCGTGACGCGCCGCTCGTCGGCGAGGCGCTCGCGGTAAAGCTGGGCGACTCGGTCGCGCTTGGCGAGAATCTCATCCAGCCGGCGCGCCTGCTGCGTGCCCAACGCGGCCTGGATGTCGCACATCCGGTAGTTGTAGCCCAAGCGCGGGTGCGCGAGCCAACCACCTTCGGGGTCGCGGCCCTGGTTGCGCAGCGAGCGCACCATGAACGCGATCTCGTCGCTGTTGGTGACGACCATGCCGCCCTCGCCCGTCGTCATCTGCTTGTTGGGGTAGAAGCCGAAGACACCCGCCTCGCCGAGCGTGCCGCAGGGGCGACCCCGGTACGTGGCCCCCAGCGCCTCGCACGAATCCTCCATGACCCGCAGGTGATGCTGCCGCGCGAGCGCGCCCACAGCGTCCATATCCGGCGCGACGCCAAAGACGTCCACGGGCAGCAGCGCCTTGGTGCGCGGCGTAATGGCGGCCGCGATGCGCTGCGTGTCAATCTGCCAGGTCCGGGGATCGATGTCGACGAACACGGCCTTGGCGCCCGTGAACAGGATGCTGTTGCTGGACGCGATGAACGAGAAGGGCGTCGTGATGACCTCGTCGCCGGGGCCAATCCCCAGCGCGCGCCAGCACATGTGCAGGCCCGCCGTCCCGCTGCTGCAGGCGATGGCGTGCTTGACGCCCAGGCGCTTCACAAACTCGGCTTCGAACTCCGGGATGCGCGGGCCCAGGCTCAGCCGTTCGGAGCGGAGCACCGCCACCACGGCGTCAATCTCGGCCTGCGTGATGTCCTGCGACGACAGCGTAATCTCACGTTTCACCGTCTTCTCCCATACCTGCGCAAAAGCGCACCGGAGTAGCGCGCTCCCTATCTCTGGCGGCCGCGGTCGTTATGATATCGTCCGAACGATGCCTCCGAGTCATGACGAGCGCTGGTTACCTTGTTTCCGACGGGCTGTGGGCTATCTGCGCCCACACCGGCGGCTGATGATTATTGGACTCACCGCCGCCTTCGGCGTCAGCCTGTTCTACACGTTCAGCGTCTCCAGCATCGTCCCGGTGCTCAAGATCATTTTCGCCGAACACGAGTCGCTCGTCGACTGGCTGCACCGCGCCGAAGCCGAGCGGCGTCTAGGCGTCGCCCTGGCGCCCGATTTGCCCGACGACCCGCGCGGACTGATGCTCGTGGACGTGCGGCCGTCCTCACCCTGCGCCGGCATCCTGCGCGTGGGTGACCGCTTGACCGCCCTCGGTGGGCCAGTTGCGTCCGCGTATGAACTAACGCGCCAGCTTGCATATGCAGCTGGCGAGACGCTCGCGGACGTCCGGATTACCGGTCTGGACGGCACGCCCCGCACCGCGACGCTGCGCCTGCGCCCGCACCGCTGGTGGTGGGGGACTGTCTGCGATTTCGCGCACCTGCTGCCGAGCGGACGGTCGCCCGAAGACCGCCTGCGTACGCTGGCGGTCGTGATGGTCGCGGTCATCCTGATTACTACGCTGGGGGCGGTGTTCCGGTTCGTCAATGAAGGCCTCGTGGCCGTCGCCGTGCAGCAGGCGATGCAGGATTTGCGGACCGCGCTGGCGGATCACGCCCTGCGCTTGCCGGTGGAATGGCACAGCGTGCAGCCGGCGGGGGACACGCTCAGCCGGTTCGCCAACGACATCAACAAGATTGAGGTGGGGATCAACACGCTGTTCGGCAAGGTGGTGCGCGAGCCGCTGAAGGCCATCGGCGTGCTGGCCCTGACGCTCGCCATCGACTGGCGCATGCTGCTGGTCGGCGTGGTCGGGCTGCCGATCGGGGCGCTGTGCATCCGCGTGTTCGGCAAGATGGTCAAGCGGGCACAGCGGCGCGCCTCGCAGTCGTGGGGGCGCCTGCTGGACCATCTCGGGGAGCGGCTGGCCGGCATCCGCATCGTCAAGGCGTACAACATGCAGGCCGCCGAAGCGCAGCGCTTCGCGACCGAAGGCCGCGTCCTGACGCGAGCCCAGACCCACATCGAGCTGGTCGACGCGGCCAGCAGCCCCGCGCTCGAGCTGCTCGCTTCGCTGGCGATCACCGCCTTCATCCTCTACGGTGGCAGTCGCGTGTTCCACCGGGAGCTGGAGCCGCACCTGTTCTTCGGGGCCGTGATCTGCATGGGCGGCATCTTCGATCCGTTGCGCAAGATGGGGAACGTCTATAACCGGCTGCAGGCGGCGGAGGTTTCCGGGCGACGCGTGTTCGACGTGCTCGACCTGGTGGCCGAGGAAGACGCGCTGGCACGCAGCGCGCCGTCGCCGCTGGCACCGCTGCAAGCGTCGATCGAGTTTCGCGACGTGACGTTCGCCTATCCGGGCAACCCGGACAAGCCGGTGCTGGCCGACGTCAACCTGCGCGTGCGCAAGGGGCAGGTTGTCGCATTGGTCGGCCCGAACGGCTCCGGCAAGACCACGCTCGTGTCGCTGCTGCTGCGTTTTTTCCGGCCGACGCGCGGGCAGATCCTGATTGATGGGCAGGACATCGCGCAGGTGTCGCTCGACGCGCTGCGCCAACAGATCGGGCTCGTGACGCAGGAAGCGATCATCTTCTCCGACACCGTGCGGGCGAACATCGCCTACGGGGCGAACGGCGTGAGCGAGGCAGCCCTGCTGCGCGCGGCGCGGCTGGCCCACGTGGACGAGTTCGTGCGCGACCTCAGCGTCGAGCACGAGGGCCGGGTCACGCTAGGGTACGACGCGCTCGTGAACGCCCGCACGCTGTCGGGCGGGCAGCGGCAGCGGATCGTGATCGCCCGCGCGATCCTGCGCGATCCGCCGATCCTGATCCTCGACGAGGCGACCAGCCAGGTCGACAGCGAGTCCGAGCGTAAGATTCAGGAAGCGCTCGAGGACGTGATGCGCGACCGGACGACCTTCATCATCGCCCACCGCTTCAGCACGATCGCGCGGGCGGATGTCACCGTCGTGCTCAACGAGGGGCGCGTGGTCGGCGTGGGGCAGCACGAACAACTCCTGGCAACCTGCCCGTTCTACGCCACGCTCGTCCGCACGCAGTTTGCGGCCAGTGCGTAAGCGGTGGGGCGGGCGGCGGTGTTCTGGGCCTCGGGGGGTGGGGCGCCTATCATTCGCAACGCAGACCTGCGGTGCGCCACGCCGGTGTGGCGCGGCAGCGCAGTGCGCTTCGGACGAAGGGAGACGATCATGCGGAAGACGACTTGGGCGGCGATGGCGTGCTCGGTGGTGGGTGGCCTGATGCTCGGTACGTTCCTGACGGCGCCGCGGACAGCCGCCGTTGCGCAAGAGCCCGCGAAGGCGGCGGTCGCGGCGCACGGCGGTGCCGGGCAGGCCGTGCACGGCGCGATTCCGGGCGGCAGCGCGGAGCTATTGACCGGGCAGGACATCAGCGCGGACCTGGCGCACCGCGTGCTGATGGCGGCCGTCGACAAGGCCGTCGAGACGAAGACGAAAATGGACATCGCGGTCGTCGATGCGGGCGGGAACCTGAAGGCGTTCCTGCGGATGGACGGCGCGTGGCTGGGGAGCGTTGATATCGCGATCAAGAAGGCGCGGACGGCGCGGTATTTCGACATGCCGACGGGCGACCTTGGCAAGGCGAGTCAGCCGGGCGGTCCGCTGTACAACATCGAGGTGTCCAACGGCGGGCTCATCACGTTCCCGGGCGGCGTGCCGCTGAAGACGGCGGACGGGACGGTCATCGGCGCGATCGGCGTGTCGGGTTCGACGGTGGAGAACGACCACGCGGTGGCGACCACGGGGGCGGCGGTGGTGAAGTAGCAGCGCGGCAGACGCGGCACCGGAACCGGCGCCGCGGCCGAGACTCGGTGGGGCGGCAGGCTGCGGGGCAGCGAATCGGAGCGCGAGGCCGCGAGGCCAAGGCGTTCCGGCGGCCGCGCAACCTGCCCTACGATCGCGGCTACTCCCCCGCGCGCGTGGGAAAGGCCTGCTCCATCGCACCCAGGTACGCCCAGTTCTCCTCGATCTGGCGCTGCAGGCCGGCCACGTCGAGCGTGTCGGACTTGTAGCGCCGCTGGCGCGCCAGGTACGACGCGAGCGGCGTGCCGTCCGGGCGGGCGTTGATCCGGTAGCGCCGGCCGTCGAACACCTCGTACAGCGGAAACAGCCCGCAGCGCACCGCGGTCATGATCAGGTCGACGCTGTCGCCGGGCTCAGATTTCCAGCCCGTCGGGCACGGCGAGAGCATCAGCAGGAAGCGGAAGCCCTTCGTCCGCTGCGCAATCTTGATCTTGCGCATGAAATCGTCGCGATGCGCGACCGACAGCGTGGCGGCGTACGGAATGCGATGCGCCGCCAGGATCGCCATGATGTCCTTCTTCGGTTCCGCCTTGCCCTCGGTCGTCGTGCTGGTCTTCACGCCCTGCGGCGTCGCGCTGCTGCGCTGTCCGCCCGTGTTGCCGTAAATCTCGTTGTCGTAGCAGACGTAGATGAGGTCCTCGTTCCGCTCGGCCGCGGCCGACAGTGTCGCGATGCCGATGTCATACGTGCCGCCGTCGCCGGCCCAGCACACCGTCAGCTCGTCCTCGCCGTTCATGGCGTGGACCGCCGCGACACCGGTCCCCACGGCCGCGGAACTGGCAAACGTACACGCCACGGTGGGAACGCCGTACGCGCTGGTCGGGAACGCGCCGGCCGTCACGATGCCGCAGCAGGCGGGGATGCACAGGGTCGGGCGGGCGCCGCCGAGCCCCTGCTCCAGCCACTGCAGCCCGATCGACATGCCGCAACCGGCGCAGTTCGTGTTGCCCGGCCGCAAGATACCGTCGCAGCGCGAAGTCGCATGGGGAATTGCGGCGGTCATGCCAGCACCTCCTTCCACACGGGCTCGGCCTCACGGTCGCGGCGGACGAGGTCGTCGATGATCTCGTTGAGCAGCGCCGGCGTCACGTCGCCGCCACCCAGGCCGACGAGGTAATCCTGCAGAACGGCCGGCGCCCCGGCGCTCCCGCCCGCGCGCAGACTGGCCGCGATTTCCTGCCAGAAGATGCCGCCCGACCCCGGCGAGTGATTCCGGTCCAGGACCCCCACGCGGCGCGCGCGTCCGACCGCCTGCCGGTATGCCGCGCGCGGAAACGGCCGGAAAAGCTTGCTCTTGATCATGCCGATCTTCTCGCCCCGCGCGCGGCGCTCCTGGATGACGCGCCGCAGGGTGCGGGCCATGGTGTTGCACGCAATCAGAATCGTGTCGGCGTCGTCCGTCTGCTCCGCCGACAGCAGCCCGTGCGGCCGGCGGTGAAACACGCGTTCGAACTCGTCGATGGCCTCGGCGAGCACGGTCGGCACGCGGTCCATCGCCTCCTGAATCTCGCGCCGATGCACCTCCGTCTCGTGCGGGAAAGCCATTCCGCCGACGGTGATGCCCTTACCGCGCAGGCGGTGGGGGAGGTCCAGCGGTTTGAGGTACGCATCCACCTGCTCCTGCGTGGGCAGATCGACGACCATCGTCGTGTGCGAGACGACGAAGCCGTCCTCGGCCACGATGGCGGGCAGCAGAATGCGCGGGTCCTCAGCCACGCGGAAGGCGAGCAGGATCGTGTCGACGAGGTCCTGGTGCGATTCGGTGTAGAACTGCAGCCAGGCGGCGTCGCGCATCATCAGCGTGTCGCCCTGGTCGGTCCAGATGTTCCACGGCGGGCCCAGCGTGCGGTTCACGCCGATGAGCACGATCGGCAGCCGGTAGTAGCCGGCCGCGAAGATGTTCTCCGTCATGTACGCCAGGCCGTTGGACGAGCTGGCGGTGAACGAGCGGGCGCCTGCGAGTGACCCGCCGATGCAGACGGCCATGGCGCTGTGCTCGGACTCCACCGGCACGACGCGGCCCTTCGTAAAGTGGAATGACCGCAGGTATTCGATGATCTCGGTCTGCGGCGTGATCGGGTACGCGCCGCAGATGGCGCCGCGCGCGGACCGATTGGCCTCACCGGCCATCGCCAGCGTGTGCCCGGCCGCGTTGTTGCCTGTCACAAGTTCGCGAGACACGGTGAACTCCTTCGCAGCGGTCAGCAGTCGGCGATCAACGAGACCTACGCCGAGCCGGTTTCCGACCTGTGTCTTGCGTCGGTCCGTCCTTGATCCCTGTTCCCTACAGCTCCGCCATATACACGACGCCGCGTGGGCACTGCGTCGCACAAATCCCGCAGCCCTTGCAGTAGTCGTAGTTGAACTCGTAGTTCCCGTCGCCGCGGTGCAGCATGATCCCCTCGGGGCAGTAGCTCAGGCAGCGGTCGCATTCGTTGCACACGCCGCAGCTCATGCAGCGGCCGGCTTCGAGCGCGGCGGCGGTGTGGCCGGGTTCGTCGATCAGGCCCTGGCGCACCTCAACGAAGCTCGTCTTGCGGGCGGCCGCGGCAGCCACAGCGCCCCGCTCGCGCGGTGCGCGGGCGAACACATGAAACGCGATCCGCTCGGGTCCGGCCACCTCCGCGGGGCTCGCCGGAAACAGGTCCTCGCCCGTCAGCGTGCGGTGAATGTGCAGGGCGGCGCGGCGGCCGCTGCCAATGGCGGCGGTGACGGTTCCCTCGTTGGTCGCAAAGTCGCCGCCCGCAAAGACCGGCGCGCCGGTCAGGCCCTTCAGGGCGGCCCCATCGCGAATCTCGCTGCCCTCCGGGAAGATCGACAAATCGGGCGTCTGACCGAGCGCGGCGATGACGCGGTCGCAACGGACCTCGAACTGCGCGTCCTCGCTCTCAATCGGCACCGGGGCGCGGCGCCCGGACGCGTCCGGCTCGCCCAGGCGCATCCGCTGGCACGTCAGCACCGGCCCCTGCGCGCCCTCGTGCAGCCGCAGCGGGGCGACCAGCTCGCTCAGCTCGATCCCTTCTTCCAGCGCCTCCTCGATTTCCTCGGCAATCGCCGGCATCTCGGTCCGCGTGCGGCGGTACAGAATCTGCACGCTGCGCGCCCCGATCCGCCGCGCCGAGCGGGCCGCGTCCATGGCCGTGTTGCCGCCGCCGATGACGACGACGCGCTGCCCGGCCAGGTACTCCTCCCCGCGGCGCACGCGATCGAGGAAGTCGATACCCTGCATCACGACCTTCGAACTAAGTTGGCCCAGGTTCAGCGCCCGCGACTCCGCCAGGCCCGTCGCCACGAACACCGCCGCGAACTGGTGTGTCAGGTTCAGGAGCTCCTTGCGGTCGAGCGCATGCCCGGTGCGCGCTTCCACGCCGTGGCGGACGATGAAGCTGATCTCGCGGTCGAGGACGTCGCGCGGCAGACGATAACTGGGGATGCCGGTGCGCAACACGCCGCCCAGCTCCTTGCCCGCCTCGAAAAGCGTGACCGGATAGCCGAGTTTCGCGAGGTGATAGGCCGCGCTGAGGCCCGCCGGCCCGGACCCAATGACCGCCACGTGCTCGCGGCGCGTCGGCTTGGTGACGGCCGGCCACTTCGCGTGATCGGCGACGTAGCGCTCAATCTCGCGAACGTTGATCGCCTCATCGTGCTCACGGCGGTTGCACGCCTCCATGCACGGTGCCGGACACACACGCCCGCACACGCCCGGCAGGGGGGACGTCTTTAAGATGATCTCCAACGCTGCGTTGTAGTCCTGTTTGCCCACCGCCTGCACAAACCCGCGTACGTCGTTGCTGGCCGGGCAACCATCATTACAGGGCGGCGTGAGCTGGTGGCGATCCGGCCGGCGCGAGGCCCAGTCGCCGGTGTGAATGCGCGGCATGCCGCCCAGATCGCTGTCCAGGATGCTCGCCGCCCGGCCGGACAGGGGCGTCGGCGCTGTGACCACCGGCTGGCCGGGGAGCTGCTGGCTGACGACCCGCTCGAATGCCTGTTGGCCCGACCGCAGATTGGGTCCGCCGAAGCCCACCTCTTCCAGTGCGCCCTCGACATCCTGCAACTCCAGCCCCAGCACCTTGGCGACGGCTCCCAGCATGGTCGTATTAACGATCGGCACGGCCCGCGTGCCCAGGCCGTTGGCGACGGCAATGCCCGTCGCGTCCACGGTTGCGACGCGCCGCCCCGGGAACTGCTGGGCAAAGCATTCGGGCGGCTCGGGCGTGTTGAGGATCAGCCAGCCGTCGGGCTTGAGGCCGGTGGCAACGCGCGGGCCGATCAGCGTGCGGTCCAGAACGATCACGTGGTCCGGCGTGCGCACCTGGTTGTGATTGACGATCTCGTCGTCATCGATGCGGATGAACGCCTGGATGGGAGCGCCCGAGCGCTCGGCGGCGTACACGCCAAAGGCCTGGACGTACTTGCCCCGCAGAAAGTAGGCCGAAGCCACGAGCTTGGCCAGCGTTACGCCACCTTGACCGCCCCGTCCGTGAATCGTGATCTCAGTCATGCTGCACCTGATTGCGACCACCCGCGCGGAGAAATGTCCCGCCGGCCCGGACCCACAGCGGCGGTCTGGCCGCGGACGGATGAACGGCGCCGCCGACCAGCCGGCTCCCCCTGAGCGCCCGGAACCGGGCCCGTTCCCGTCCGGTACCGCATACGGGCAGTTCCCAGTCCTCCGGGTACACGGGGATTGCCCCTTGCGGCCGGAACGTCTGGAACACCGCCACTACCGGCATCATAGTGCGATTCGCACTTTCCCTTCCCGCCATTCGGCAATGAGCGCGCGAAACTCCTCGACGGCATGGGCCAGCCGCTCGGCCGTAATGGTCATACTCTCGTAAAGCTTACTGTCCATGAACAGCAGACCGAGGTTACCCTCGCCTCTGCGGATCTGCTCGCCTAGCGCATTGAGATGATCCATGAAGCGCGATGCTTTGTCGAGGCCCTCCATGGTCGTGCGCGAGATTTCGCCGACGCGCTGCTCGAGATTGGTCACCGCCTGATCGGTGCGCGCGATCATGCCGCGGGCGTCGTTCGTGGCCTGGTCGAGATCCGAGATCAACTGCTTACCCTGCTCGGACATCACGTGCGCGTTGGCGACGATGTCACGCACCTGGCTCTTGACGTTCGGATCACCCAGCACGTCGTTGAAATGTTTCAGGGCCGAATCGAGCCGGGCTGCTGCCGTCGCAATATTGCCCTGCACTTCGCCGCGGTCCACCGCCTCAGGAGTGCGCGCCTGAATGATCTGCTCGAATTCCCGCAGCACGGGCGACAAATCCTCCGCCGCCTGTCCGATCTGCCGGACCGCCGATTCCAGCGAGTTCACCACGCCCGGCGGAAAGAGCGAGTCGATCGCCTTCCGAACGTTGCCGCGGATGCTGGCCTCGGCCGCCAAGGCCGGGGCGCTGGGCGGACCGGGGATGATCTCGATCGGCGGACGCCCCTGCCCCAGCATCGCCTCCGTCGTCTGGGCCAGGCTGCCCTCGGGAATCGCGTATTGGTTCTCGACGGCGATCGTGACGTCCACGCCGGCGTCAAACTGCCGCGGATTCACGAGGCGCACGTCGGTCACGCTGCCGATCTTGATCCCCTTCGTGATCACGAGGTTGCCGGGCCGAACGTCCGATACCTGGTCGAACAGGATGTGCAGGCGGTACGTACCGCCGGACATCAACGCTGTGGGACCGCGTCCGAAAAGCACGACCAGCGCCGCCAAGGCCGACAGGCCGCACAGCACGAAGATCCCTACCCATACGTTGCGACGTGTTTCCTCCATGATTTCGACTCCGTCTAGCCGGTTGGCGTGAACCGTCGGGCCGCCGGGCGGTACTACCCATTGTGCGCCGCCGCGTTGTCACGCGCTGGCGGGCATACTACACTGTGACGCGGGTTAGGAGAATCTCGTGGCGGAGAACTTCGCAGGCAAGAAGATCCTGGTCGTCGACGACGACCCGGACATCATCACTGCCATCACGGTCGGTCTGGCGGACACCGGAGCGGACGTGCTGACGGCGCGCGACGGCGCCGCGGCCGTGTCGCTTGCGGAACAGAAGGAGCCGGACCTGGTGATTCTGGACATCATGTTGCCGCAGAAGAGCGGGTTTCTCGTCCTGGAAAAGCTGCGGCAGACCAAGCCGCGCGCCCAAGGGCCGCGCGTCGTCATGATCACCGGAAACCAGGGCAAACGGCACGAGCAGTATGCCCAGGCGCTCGGCGTGGACGCCTACATCCACAAGCCGTTCCGCATGGAGCAACTGGTCGACACCGTCGGCCGCCTGCTGGCGAAGTGAGATGAGCCTCCGGTTGTCGGCGTGGCTGCCGTCTTACCAACGAGAGCTGCGCGCAGCCCTAACGTGCGCGGCGGAACAGCGCTACCACCTAGTCCATGCCAGCACGGCCACCCCTGACCTGGACCCCGGCGCCCTCGGCGCCAGTGCGCGGCGACATCTACGCAAGTATCTATCCGGTATTGGCTTATCACTTGACGCGCTGGCCGTGGACCTGCCGGGTGCGGGGCTGGCGGATCCGGCGCGGGCGGAAGAGCGCTTACACCTGTTTCGTGAGACCCTCGCGCTGTGCGCGGACTTGGGCGTGCGGCGCGCGGGCGTAACCGTGGGCGGCGTGACGTCCGCGCAGGGCGGGGAACTGGCGCGCGAGCTCTTGGGGGAGGTGGCTTCCCAGTCCGATCGCTTCGACATTACCACGAGCGTGCTCGACCCCGATGCCGACCCGACGCGACTGGCGGAGCAGATCGGTCGCCTGGGGTGCCGGACGTTGCGCAGCGCGGTGGACACGGCGCGGCTGGCGGGGGCGGTGCCCACGTCCCTGGCGGGCGTGGGGGTGGTGTACCTCCGCGACGTGCGCCGGCAAGGCGCGCAACTCGAGGAGGTTCCGTATGGCCATGGCGCGGTGGACCTGCGCGCCGTGCTCGCCTGGCCCGAAGTGACCGCACAGGAAGCGGCACTCGTCGTCCGACATGACGGCCCGGCCGGTGTTGACGCGCTGCGGCAGGGCCGGGATTATATGCAGACCTTGTGCAGTCGACCCGTCGCGCGGTGAGCGCCGCGGGTTCGGCTGGCGTTATTTGCGGCTGGAAATCGTACTCTGTGGGAGGTTGCGCGCATGCAACGGATGACACTGCTGGTGTGCCTGTTGGGATTGAGCCTGGTGAGCCGCGCTCAGGGTCCGGCTCCGACGCCGCCTACGCCCGCCAAGCCCGCGGACCCGAATGCGCCCGCCGTCGTGTACGATGAAGGCCCGCTGCGGGCCGAGATCATCGCCATGCGCGAGGTGCGCATGCGCTACAACGACACGCCGGAGCGCTCGGAGTCCGAGTCCAACTTCGCCATGCTCGTGCGCATCCGCGGCGAACGCCTCAAGGAAATCTCTCGCTACGGCAACGTCATCCTCTCCGAAGTCGTGGACGACTCCGGCCGCGCCATGCTCGATCCCAACTCGATCACCGATGAGGACCGCAACACCATGCGGCCGCAGTCGCTCCCGGCGGCGCGGCTGCAGGAAGGCGGGCTGCAACTCGCGACCCGCCCGCTGAAGATGGCCGCCCGTGTGGCCAAGACCCTCAAGCACGTGCGCGGCGAGATCAAGATCGTGATGGCCGGCAAGACGGAGAAGGTCACGATCGTGAACCCGTCGCAGTACGAAGGCAAAGCGCTCGAGCACCCGCGCCTGTCCGAGCTGGGCATCGAGGTGCGCGTCGTACCGGCGAGCGAGCTCGAAACCCCGCCGCCGGGGCAGTCGGTTGTGCTCCAATACAAGCAAAAGGCGGACAACGTCCAGAGCGCCAGCTTCTATGACGCCGCCATGAAGCCACTCCGTTCGCGCGAGCGGCCCATGACGACCAAGGCCGGCGAAAAGTGCGTCGTCCTGTTGCTCGAAGGCGCCGGCGCCACCAACGAGATGCAGTTGGTGCTGGATGTGTCCCCCACAATCGAGAGCCTGGTGTTGCCGGTGACGGGCGACGACCTGCCGCTCCCGTAGCGGGCGCCGTAGCCGCCGGTCCCGCACCTGCGGCGCTGCCGGCGCCGCGGTGCCGCGCCGGAGTCACCGTTGACTGAGGTCCCGCCGAGCATCGATTCGCAACTCAACGCGGGTGGCGCGCCCCCGCGCCGTTCCTTTTCCCTGAACCTGCTGTACGCCGTGGGCGGCAGCGGCTTCTACCACATCTGCCACCTGGGCGTGCAGGTGCTGCTGGCGAAGCTGGCCTCACCGGCCATCCTGGGGCAGTACCTGCTGAGCGTCGCGATTGCCACCCCCATCCTGCTGCTGTGCGGGCTGGAGTTGCGCAGCGCGTTGATCGCCGACGTGCGCGATCGCTTCACCGTCGGCACGTATCTCGCGGCACGCCAGTTGACCCTGATCCCGGCGGGACTGGCGCTGGGACTGATCGTCGTGTGGCAGACGCATGCGGGCGCGAGCGCGGCCAGCCTGCTCATCCTGGGCGGCGTTTTCATCGCGCAACTGGTCTGGTCCCTGTCGGAATTCGGGTGGGGGACGTACCAGCGCCGCGAACGCCTGGACCTGTTCGCGACGTCATGCGTGCTACGCGGCCTCACGCTGTTCCTGCCCTTCGCTGTCTTGCTGCCGTGGTACCACCTGCGTCTGTCGACCGGACAGATTCCGCCGGAGCGACTGGCCGAGGGCGCCGGCCTGGCGAGCCTGCTCTACGCGCTGGGCTTTATCCTGAGCTACCTGCTGTTCGATCGGCCGCGCGTGCTGGGCTGGCGCCCCGCGGCACTGCATTGGGATGGAGCCGGTGTGCGGGCCGTGATCGCCCAGACGGTACCGTTGGGGCTGGTGGCCGTCACGATCAACCTGTGCGACACGTTCCCGCGCTGGGTGTTCGCGGACAAGCACACGCCGGACGGTCCGGCGCAATTGGGTTATTTCGGCGCGCTCGCGTACATCACGATGGCGGGCAACCTGATTCTGATCCAGGCGGGCAACACCGCCGCCAACCGCCTGTCGTGGTACTACCAGCACGATCTGCGCGCGTGGTGGCGGCTGATGGGGAAGCTGACGCTGCTGGCGCTGGGCATCGGGCTGGGGGCGCTCGCGGTCGTCTTCGGCTGGGGCGAGTGGATTTTGCGGACGCTCTACCGACCGGATTACGCGCAATTCAACAGCGAGTTCCGCCTGATCATCGTGGCCCAGTGCCTGGCACTGCTGACGACGATCTGGGGAGTCGCCACCACGCAGATGCGTCTTTTCTGGCTCCAGGTCCCCGCCCAGTTGCTCACGCTCGCGGTGACCGTGACGGCCGCGATCACATTGATTCCCGGACCTCATCCGGTGCGCGGCGCGGCGCTGACGGCGCTGGCCCGGGCGAGCATCCAGCTCTTGCTCTACGGACTCTGCCTCGTCGTCGGGCTCGCCCGGCGCGAGCGCCTTCTGGCCCGGCCCGCAGGCACCCATGCCGCTGGCGAGGGATACGCGTAACTCACTGTGGGAACGGAGACTACGGCGGCCCGCGGCGCCCGCGCAAGGCGCTCCAATGCTGGGAATCGGACGTGGGGGGCGATCGGGAAGGAACGAGGTCGACGGGACTCGAACCCGCAACCTCTGCCGTGACAGGGCAGCGCTCTAACCAATTGAGCTACGACCCCAATCGCCGCCTTCGCCGGGGGTCTACGGCCGCTCCGGCGATGCGAACCCTAAGTATCGTCCGCCGGGTGCATTCTGTCAAATGCAAATCCGCGGCGCTGGCAGGCGCTGGCCCGGTAACCATTACGCCGTCGGCGGACGCGGAGCGTCGGCCGGCACGACGTGCCGGGCCCGGGGTCCCCGGGGCACGCTCCCGCGGTACCCGGGCGAAACTCGTACCGCATTCGGGACGATGATTCCCCTGGGAGACAGGTCTTTGCCCGGCGCCGTGCGCCGGTCGATCGTGTGAGGTGCGCCGATGAACGGGCCACTCGTCCGCGTTCTGGTTGTCGACGACAGCGCGCTGATGCGCTCGTTCGTAACCGGGGCGCTGAGTCCCAATCCGCGCATCCAGGTCGTCGGGCAGGCCGTGGACGGCATCGACGCCCTCAAGAAGATCGCCTCCCTGCGCCCCGATGTGGTCACGCTCGACGTCGAGATGCCCAACCTCAACGGCATCGGTGTCCTCGAGCGCGCCGCCGGGAAGCTGCCGGTGAGCTTCCTGATGGTTTCGACGCTGACCCAGGCCGGTGCCCGGGTGACCTTCGAAGCCCTGAACAAGGGTGCGTTCGACTATGTGACCAAGCCGCAGGCCGCGGCGCGCGTGAGTCGCCCCGAATTCCAGAAGCTGCTCCAGGACAAGGTCCTGGCGGCGGCCGCCGCAAAGGGCCGCGCACGCAAGCTCGTGCAGGGCGGCCCGGACAGCGCCGCCCCCCAGTTGCCTCCGAACCGCACGACCGGCTGGGTCGTCGCCATCGGCATCAGTTGCGGCGGGCCGCAGACCCTCCACCAGATGCTCCCGGCCTTCCCGAGCGACTTCCTGCCGATCGTGATCACGCAGCACATGCCGGCCCAGTTCACCCTCGCGTTCGCCAAGCACCTCGACGCGGCCTGCGCGATGCGGGTCCGTGAGGCCACGCACGGTGAGGTGCTGCAGCAGGGGACGATTCTGGTGGCGCCGGGCGACCGGCACCTGAAATTCGTGCGGCGCGGCACGCAAATTGTCACGGAGCTCGATGGCGGGCCGCCGGTGTCCGGACATCGCCCTTCGGTGGACGTCATGTTCAGCGCGCTCGCCCGGGTCTGCCCGACCCGCACGGTCGGCGTGATCATGACCGGCATGGGCCGCGACGGCACTGCGGGACTTGTGGAGCTCGCCGGGGCCGGTGCCCTGACCGTCGGGCAGGACGAGGCCACCTCGCTGGTGTATGGCATGCCGAAAGCGGCGGCCGAGGCGGGCGCGGTGCAGCACGTTGCGGCGCTGCCCAAGATCCCGGCCACGATTGCCCGGCTGGTGCAGAGCGGGCAGCCGGCGCCCGCGAAGTAGCGCGCGGTCCGTCTGATAAGGGCGCTGACCTTTCGGCCGACGCGGGACGTGCAGTGAAAATCGCAAACTCGCCCCCGCATCCGGACGATGTAGCAGACAAGGTTGTACTGTCTGACCGGCGTTGGGTGCGCGGTCGGAGTGTGGAGTAAGCCCGTCAGTCGACGTCGGAGCCCAATCCCGACGGAGGACCAACTGTGAACGTCAATTACATCAACCCCTTCATTGAGGCCGTAGACAGCGTATTCAACACGATGCTGAGCGTGCGGCCGAAGCGCAACGGGGTGAAGGTCAGCAACGAGCAGAGCGACACGCCGAGTCTCACCTCGCTGGTGGGTCTCAGCGGTCAGGTGAGCGGCGTGGTGGCCCTGCGGTTCCCGCCGGAGACCGCGCTGAGTCTCGCCGGGCGCATGCTGGGGACGGAGCTGCCGAAGGTGAACGAAGAGGTGGTCGACGCCATTTCGGAACTGGTCAACATGGTCGCCGGCTCGGCGAAGGCGAAGTTCGATCACGACCCGCCGCTGGAGCTGGGCCTGCCCACCGTCGTCGAAGGTGCCGGGTACAAGCTCAAGTACCCGAGCAAGTCGGTGTGGCTGGAGGTTGCGTTCACGTCGGACGCGGGCGCGTTCAGCATGGAAGTCACGTACAACCCCAACTAGAGGTGCGGCGATGAAAGCACTCGTAGTGGATGACTCTCTGACGATCCGCCGCATCGTGATCAAGGCCCTCGGTATTGTCGGCATCACCGACGCGACCGAGGCCGGCGACGGCATGGAAGCGGTGAAAGCCGCCACGGCGACGGACTTCGACCTGATTCTCCTCGACTGGAACATGCCCAAAATGAGCGGCATCGACGCCCTCCGGGCACTCCGTCAGGCCGGGAAAAAGACGCCCGTCATCATGGTGACGACCGAAGCCGAGAAGTCCCGCGTGATTGAAGCCATCAAGACCGGTGCCAACGATTACCTGATCAAGCCGTTCTCTCCGGATCAGTTGGCCGCCAAGGTCAAGGGCGTGATCGGCGCGCCGGCCGCCTAGGCCCCGCGCATCGGCAGGGGGGGCGCGACCGTGCGCCGGGGTTCCGCCGCGCGGACCCCGGACCCACGACCGCGCCGCGGGTAGGGTCTGGTCGGCGGCGGGGGGCGCGGTTACCATGCGGGGCGGAAGCGAACTCGCGGCACACCGGCGGCGGCGCCCCGTTTGGCGCGGACGCCCCGCGGCCGGTGCCCACGTCGCAGCGGGTTCGGCGCGCAGGTCCCCGGAACCAGCCGGAGTGTGGCACGGATGCGACTGATTGTACTCGCCCAGGAAGCGATGATCGCGGACATCGTCTGCGGTCAGGAGATCGTGTACCTCGGCTCGGCGGAGAGCTGTCGCGTCCGACTGGAGGACTCGCGCATCGCGGCGCAGCAGGCCGTCGTCACGCCGGAGCGGGTGGGTCTCTGGCTGCTCGAGCCGCTCGATCCGAGTTGCGAAGTCCACCTCAACGGCACCCTCGTAGTGGACAAGACCGAGCTGCGCGAGGGGGATGAAATCGAGATTCTCGACTTCGCGATCCGCGTCTACCCGGACTACGAGGAACGCAGTGCGCCGCGCGTGACCGCGGGGACCTCACGCGCCGCCCTCGAACGCTTCGCACAGTCCAAGCTCCCCATCGGCGCCATCCTCCGCAAGGCCGACGATCCCATCAGCCTGCGCCCCGACGTGTTCGACGCCCTGGGGCGCGCGAATGTCGCCGCTTCCGGCTGCACGACGGTCGAGGAGCTGATGAACGCGATCCTCACGATCCTCAGCGGCACGCTGGCGGCCCAGCGCGCCTGGATGGGCGTGCGCCGCGTGAACTACGGCCCGATGGAGTACGAGGAGGGCCGCACCGTGACCGGGCAGACGCTCGACCTGCCGGAGGTCGGACAGAACCTCAAGCCGCGCATCCTCGATCGCGGGCAGTTTGTCATGGTCCCGCTGATCAGTGTGCCCGAGCGGATGTCGGTCCTGGCCGGCCCGCTCAATGGGCCCGACGGCACGCTCGGGATGATCTACCTCGACACCGGCGATTCCGGCCGGCGCTTTGACGCCCGCGACCTGGATTTCCTCAGCCTGCTGGCCAACGTCTTCGCGTACCAGCTCGACGCCGTGTTCAAGTCGCTGGCGCGCAACAAGGCCGCGATGATCGAGGGCCAGGTCAGCGTGGCCCATGAAATCCAGGCCCGCATCACGCCCCGCAAGCTGCCGCAATCGGACGAGTTGCAGTTCGGCGCCTTCCGCGAAACCGGCCGGGAGCGCACCGGCGACATCTACGACGTCGTCCGCCTGGCCAACAATCGCGTCGCGTTCATGGTCGCGCAGACCCCCGCCACGGGCGCCGTGCCCAGCATGCTGATGTCTCAGGCGCAGACCGCCTTCCGCATCGCCGCCATGCACCAGGACGGGCCGCAGGTCTTCCTCCGCTCGCTCAACTGGCTGCTGTACGACGGCCAGCGCGATCACAGCCTGCAGTGCTTTGCCGGCGTGATCGACCTGGTGACCGGGCAGCTGCAGTATTCACTCGCGGGGCATGTCGGGGCGTTCATCGTGAGTGCCCGCGGCGAGGATCGCTCGCTGGCCCCGCAGGACCTCCCGCCGGAACTCAGCCTCAACAAGAGCGTGGTGTACCCGCTGCTGACCGAGCAGCTCGAACCGGGTGAAACCCTCGTGTTGTTCACCGCCGGCGTGACCACGGCTCAGAATCGCAAGGGCGAAACCTTCGGTGAGGAGCGCTTCGTCAACATCCTCTGCGACGGCTTTGGGCAACTCGCCAGCGCCACGCTCAAAGAGATGCTCACCGACCTGCGCAGCTTTACCGAGGGCGGTAACCAGCCCGACGACATCACCGTGCTGCTCGCGCACCGCGTCTAGAGCGGTGGGGCCTGGGGTGGGGTGCTCTCCAGCGGGCATTCGTCGCCAGGCACCCCGCGCTTCGCCCGGGGCCGGCCGTGGCCTGACGCGACGACGTAACGCACCAAGAGCGCGTCTGCTTCAGCCCGCCCGGCCGGGCCGTGCCGCCTCCTCACGTACCCGCGGGGGGCTCGTTCTGCCAGACTTCCGGGTAGTGCTCCCGTGCGCAGTCCGGACATAGACCGTGCGAAAATAAGGCCGCCGAGTGGGCCGTGATGTACTCGACGATCGGAATCCAGCCGCGGTCCGTGCGGATGCGCTGGCAATGGGCGCACACTGGCAAGAAGCCCTCCAGGTAGCGGAGCCGCCGGAGCAGGCGCCGCGTCCAATACAACACCAGCCCGGCCACGAGCGCGACGACTCCGGATTCCCAGGCCGCTTCCTGCCAGCGCGGGCCGCCGGGCGCCCCGAACCAGAGCCGCGGCAGGTCCACGAACTCGTCCGCCCAGAGCACAGCCAGGACGAATCCGAAAGCACTCGCTTCGTAGGCCAGAATCCGGTTCGTCAGGGTACGCTTGGTGACCTGCGTCTGCATGTGGGGTCCATTCCGGATCCGCGCCGCGGCCGTGTCGTGTCCGCCTAGGCGGGCTTGGCGTACCCGATCTGCTGCAGCGAGGCGCCAATCTCCGTCAGGATCGTCGGATCATCGATGGTGGCGGGCACCTTGAACTCGCTCCCGTCGGCGATCTTCTTCATCGTGCCGCGCAGGATCTTGCCGCTCCGCGTTTTGGGCAACCGCTGCACGATCACGGCGTGCTTGAACGACGCCACCGCACCGATCTTGTCGCGGACGAGCTGCACCAGCTCCTTGACGATCTCGTCCGCGTCGCGGTTCACGCCCGCTTTCAGCACCACCAGCCCCAGCGGCACTTCGCCTTTCAGCGCGTCGCTCACCCCGATCACCGAGCATTCCGCGACATCGGGATGGCCGGCCAGCACCTCCTCCATGCCCCCCGTCGACAGGCGGTGCCCGGCGACGTTGATGATGTCGTCGATGCGGCTCATGATGTAGAGATAGCCGTCCTCGTCGCGGTAACCGGCATCGCCCGTCAGGTAGTACCCCGGATAGCGCGCCAGGTACGAATCCTGATAGCCCCGGTCATTGTGCCAGAGCGTCGGCAGGCAGCCCGGCGGCAGCGGCAGCTTCACCACGATGTTGCCGGACCGCCCGGCGGGCACCGGCGCGCCGTCTTCGTCCAGAATCTGCACGTCGTAGCCGGGCGCGGCCTTCGTCGGCGAGCCAGGCTTGACCGGCAGCGCCTCGATCCCCAGGCAGTTGGCGGCGATGGCCCAGCCGGTCTCCGTCTGCCACCAGTGGTCGATGACCGGGATACCGAGGTGCCCGCGGGCCCACTGCAGCGTATCTGGATCGCAGCGCTCGCCCGCCAGGAACAGGGCTTTCAGGCTCGTGACGTCGTGCTGCTTCAGCAGGGCGCCGGCCGGGTCTTCACGCTTGATGGCGCGGAACGCGGTCGGGGCCGTGAACAGCACCTTCACGCCGTGCTGCGCGATGACGCGCCAGAACGCGCCGGCATCCGGGGTGCCGACTGGCTTACCCTCGTAGAGCACCGTCGTGCAGCCGGCCAGCAGGGGGGCGTAGACGATGTAGGAGTGCCCGACGACCCAGCCGATGTCCGACGCGGCCCAGTACACGTCGCCCGGACCGACGTTGTAGATGTGCTGCATCGTCCACTTCAGCGCGACCGCATGCCCGCCGTTGTCGCGCACGACGCCTTTCGGAATCCCGGTGGTGCCCGATGTGTACAGGATGTACAGCGGGTCGGTGGCCGCGACGGGGACGCACGGGACAGGTTGCGTGGTTTCCATCGCCGTGGCCCAGTCGATGTCGCGCCCGGGCACCAGGTCCGCCTCGGCCTGGGGACGCTGCAGGATGATGCAGCGCGCCGGCTGATGCGTGGCGAGGCGCAGCGCCTCGTCCAGCAGCGGCTTGTACGGAATCAGCCGCTGGCCTTCGATGCCGCACGAGGCCGACACGATCAGCGTGGGACGGGCGTCGTTGATGCGCGTGGCCAGTTCCTTCGGCGCGAAGCCCCCGAACACGACCGAGTGGATGGCCCCGATGCGGGCGCAGGCCAGCATGGCCACGACCGCCTCGGGCACCATCGGCATGTAGATCACGACCCGATCGCCCTTGTGGACGCCCTGCTGCGCGAGCGCCCCCGCAAAGCGCGCCACCGTATCGCGCAGCTCGCGATAGGTGTATTCCTCCACCGTGTCCGTGACCGGGCTGTCGTAGATGAGGGCGGTCTGATCGCCCCTGCCCTGCTCCACATGCAAATCCAGCGCGTTGTAGCACGTGTTCAGCTCGCCCCCGGTGAACCAGCGGTACAGCGGCCGCTGACTCTCGTCGAGCACACGGTCCCAGCGGCGGGTCCAGCGCACCGCCTCAGCGGCGGCGCCCCAGAAACCGGCGGGATCGGTCAGCGAGGCACGGTACGCGGCGTCAAAGGCTCCGGCGGTCATGGACGATCCCTTCTGTGCCCGCGGGCGACGGAGGGCGACGGGCCGAAACGCTCGCCGGTACGTCCGCACGCGGCGTGGCACGCGGTGCGATAATACTTGGCCGGGCGCCAGCCTGCCAAGTCCCCGCGCGCGGATCGCCCCACCCCGCGTTTTCGGATTGACAGCGGCGCAATGGTGCCAATAAGATACAGATGTCAGTTCTGGACCGATTCACGGAGCGACGGAAAGAAGCGCTCCCCGGTTATCGCGAGTTCGCCGAAGTCAGTTCCTCGGCGACAGGCGGTCGGAAGACCGTGCACGACAGAGTTATCGCACGACACCCAAGGTCCGTAGCGCTCCGGCGCCCGTGTTACCTCACGGCCGCGCCGTCGCCCCGGACGCGCCCACAAGCGACGCTCAGCAGTCCATACTCACCGGGTCGGACTGCGCAGTGTCACGGGCCGTGGCGCTGGAGTGGAGGAGGAGTCGCACCCGAACTCGTCTCCTCTCGCGACCAGGCCCAGAGGAGACGCCCCGCAGTGATACTCGTGGCGACCTGAGTGTCCCGCTCAGGTGCCCCCCGTACTGGGGCGCGCCAGTAGGCCAGCCGTGGCTGGCGGCGACATCATCGGAAACAGGCTTTCCTTGCTTCCAACGCTCACCCTGTCCTGATGAGGTCCGCCCGCGAGCCTGGGCTGGCCTATTTCATGCGCCCGCCGCGCCGCTCGGCGGACCGCCCACGCCTCCCGGCATCATCCGCGCCGCGCCCGCCGCGCGACGCCCACGCAGCGCCGCTTCCGCGGAGTAGATCGCCAGCGCCGTCCAGATCAGCGCGAACGCCAGCCCGTGGACGCGCGCGAACGGCTCCCCATAGACCAGCACCGCCAGCAGAAAATGCCCGGTCGGCGCCAGGTACTGGATGAAACCCATGGTCGCCAGGCGCAGCCGGCGTGCCGCCGCCGCGAACCACAATAGCGGCAGCGCTGTGACCGGTCCGGCGCACAGCAGCCACACGCTCAGCCCCGGCGCGGCGGGTCCAAACACCGCCCGGCCGCTCACCATCTGCGTGGCCAGGAAGCCCAACGCCACCGGCAGCAACAGACCCGTCTCCACCGTCAGCCCCACCAGGGCGTCGGCCGCCACCGTCTTGCGCAACAACCCGTAGAAGCCGAAGGTCAGTGCCAGCACGAGCGCGATGACGGGGAAGTGCCCGCTGGCGACCGTGAGCGCCCCGACCGCCAGCGCCGCCAGCCCCACGCACGCGAGTTGGACCGGGCGCAGCCGCTCGCGCAGGAAGACTGCCCCCAGCAGAACGTTCACCAGCGGGTTCACGTAGTAGCCCAGGCTCGCCTCCATCACGTGGTTGTGCGTCACCGCCCAGATGAACACCAGCCAGTTGGCGGCGATCAGGAGCGTGCTGCCGACCAGCGAGCGCAGCGTGCGCGGCGTCGTCAGCAGCGCCCGGAGGGGCACCGGACGTCGCAGCGCGAGCAGAATCACCACGAGCAGGGCGAACGACCACACAATGCGGTGGGCGAGAATCTCCAGGGGTGGCACCTCCCGCACCACCTTGAAGTACACCGGAAACACCCCCCATGCGCCGTACGCGGCCACCGCCAGCAACACCCCGCCGCGCGCGCTCCGCGCCCCAGGCGCAGCCGCTCGTGGCGGCTCGGAGACGTTGGCGGCGGTGGGGTCGCGCATCATCGCAGTCGATGATAGCCAGTGGGTGATCGCCCGTCCGGTCGGCGCTGCAGGCCTGACGGCCCGCGGCACACGAGGCGTCGACCGCTTGTGGTCCCCGTCGCATGCCGCGCCACACCGCCTTCGGCGCGGAGCTGCGCCACCGCTCCGCGTCGCTCAGCGGGCTGTTAGCCGATGCCCAGCAGCTCGACCTCAAACACCAGTGTGGCCTTGGGGGGAATGACCGGCGGCGCGCCGTAGTCCCCGTAACCCAGCTCGGGCGGGATAATCAGAAAGCGTTTCGCCCCGACCTTCATCGCCGCCACCCCTTCCGTCCAGCCCGCGATCACGCGGTTGAGCGGGAACACCGCCGGCTGCCCGCGGTCACGCGACGAGTCGAATTTCGTTCCGTCCGGCAGCCAGCCCGTGTAGTGCACCTTCACGCGGTCCGTGGCCTTGGGCGATCCGCCACTGCCGGGCTGCACTTCCACGTGCCAGAGGCCGCTGGCACTGGTCTGTCCGGTTGTGATGTCGGCCTGGTGTCCGGCCACGAACTGCTGGGCCTGTTCAAACGGTGTCATGCGCTGTCCTTTCCGCGCGTGTGGCGCCGCTCCGGTTGGCTCGTGCGGCGCGTGCCGGAACGGGGGCGCGCCGCCACGTTCCGCATCCGCCGCGTCGTGCGCGGCACACGTGCGGGCAGTGTCGTCGAGATCGGCCTGCTTGTACACCCGCGCGCAGCAGAATGCCCGGACCCGCGCCGGCGCCGCGACCCGGCCGGAAGTGGCGGCGCGCCTGCTCCCATGTTACGCTCGCGGAATTGGCCAGCCCGCACGCGGCGCGCCCGTCGCGCGCCGTCTCGTCAGGCTGCCCGGAGTGTTTGCCGCGCATGCCGGCCACCGCCGTCATCCTGCCTGATTCCGCCCCGTTGCCGGACGACCGCGCGGCGCGGCGCCGGACTTACCTGCTCCTCGGGCTCATCCTGGTCGTGGCCAGTGCCCTGCGCCTGCCGGGCCTGGACCGCCTGCCGGCCGGTCTGCAGCAGGACGAGGCGGCCAACGAGTGGAACGCCTATTGCCTGCTGAAGACCGGCTGCGATCAAGTCGGTGTGCGCTGGCCGATCTTCTATATCCGCGCCTTGGGCGAGAATCGCAGCACGCTCTTCGTGTATCTTTTGCTGCCATTCCAGGCGCTGGGCGGCCTGAACCTCTGGACCGGCCGCCTGCCGGCGGCGCTGGGGGGGATTCTCACCGTCTGGCTCGTCTACTGGGTGGGGGCGCGCCTGCTGGGCCGCGCTGCTGGCCTAACCAGCGCCGCGCTGCTCGCGGTCAACCCGGTTCACCTGCAAATGAGCCGCTGGGGACACGAGGCCAACGTGACCCCGCTGCTCACCCTGTTGCCGCTGGCGGTCTGGTTGTGGGCCGGCTTGCCCCTCGCGGATGCGCCGCAGCGTCCCCGACCCTGGCGCGCCCTGCTCGGCGGGCTGGCCACAGGGATTGGCTGCTACGGCTATCCGGCCATTCGCCTGTTTGTCCCGGTGTTGCTGGTCGTGCTGACGCTGGTCGCCGGACGCGCCTGGCGCGAGCTGCTGCGGACCCGTGCCGGCCGCGCCACCACCGCGGCGCTGGCCGCCGGCTTCCTGGTGACCTTCGGCCCCCTGGCCTACATGCACATCTTGCACCCCGACGTGATTGGCAAGCGCGGCCAGATGACGTGGGCCTGGAAGCCCGGTGACCCGCCGGCGGAGCGTGTCCGGGCCGTGGCCGAACGCTACCTCGCGCACTTCAACCCCGTCTTCCTGTACGACAACGGCGACGTAGACGAGATCGTCTGGGCGGTGCGCTTCGGCTTCCTCCCACGCTACGTTGCCCCGCTCCACGTGCTCGGCGTCGCGCTGCTCCTCACACGCGTGCGCCGCAGTCGCGCCGCGCGCTTGCTCCTGCTCGGAATCCTGATCTACCCCGTGGGCGACAGCCTGAACTGGCATGTCAGCCTGCACGCGCTGCGCAGCTCGGCCGGACTCGTCTATCTGATCTTGCCGGCCGGCTTGGGGCTGACCGCCGTGTTCGGGTGGCTCGCGCGCGCTCGGCTGCGGGCCTCCCTGATC
The DNA here is from genome assembly GCA_964523405.1 of uncultured Planctomycetales bacterium. Classification (GTDB taxonomy): domain Bacteria; phylum Planctomycetota; class Phycisphaerae; order UBA1845; family Fen-1342; genus CAZGAQ01. The sequence continues at coordinate 7,788 of CAZGAQ010000047.1, read as the reverse complement.
AGCGCGGGCGTCGCCGTGGTCGCTTTGGTTGGCCTGGAGACCGCCACCTTCCTGCACACGTACATCGAAGCGCGTCCCCGCAAAATCCCGGTATACCACGGCAACCACGTGGACCTGCTCGCGGCGTGCGCGTGGCTGCGCCCGCGCCTCCCTGCGGCCGATGCCGTGATCTGCACGCAGTGGCACGTGAACCAGCCGCATCTGATCCTGATGGTGGGGCTCGGCTACGATCCGCACGCCTGGTTCGCCGAACCGCGCGTGGTCTACGAGCGGGCGAATTACTGGGATCGCTACGCCCGTGTCGGTCGCCTGTACTTTCCCGTTGGCGATGAACTCCCCGCGCTGCTCGCGTCCCTGCGCGCTAACGGGCGCGCGGATCGCGTGCTGCTGCTGCTCCGCTTGGGGGAAGCCGACCTCGGTCCGCCCGACGTCGTCCTGCGCGACCCGGACAACCAGGAACCGCTGCTGCTCTACGACCGCCAGCTCTAAGCCGCCCTCATTCCCCGCCGGGCGCCGCCGCCTGCCCCGCCGGCGCCAGCCGTGCCGCCAGCGCGTCCGCCCACTGCTGCACCAGCGCCTGCGTCTCGGCCGTCGCCGGACCGGCCAGCTTGGCCACCAGCTCCGGCGCGTCGGTCGCAGGGAAGGGCAGCGCCGTCAGCGCCGCGAGCTTGTCTGGCGCCATCCCACCCGCTACCACCTGCCGCCACGCGTTCTGCAGCCGCACATGCTGATCGCCGGTACACGCCGCCTGAATCAGCGCCCGCACCAGCGCCTCCGGCCGGGTCGCGGGGTCTAGTTCGTCGCACTTGAGCCCGAAGCTCTCCTGGAACGGATTGCGCGCGATGGCCAGGTGCTCCTTGTACTTCTCGTAGATGCTCGGCTTGATCGGGTAGTGGTACAGCGGCGGCACGTGGGGGGCCCGGTATTCGCTCTGCACGCCGAGCAGCGCCTGACCTTCGTCGCTTAGCACATAGCGCACGAAGTCCTGCGCCAACTCGCGATTCTGCGTCCCCGCGAGCAGGCTGATGACCTCGAGCGTGGCGGCGGTCGCGCCGGGCGGGTCGATGTACTTCAGCGCTCCACCGCCTTCGCCCGCCAGGCTCATGCCGTCGAAGTTGACGGCAAACGTGGCCAGCGCCGTGCCCGCGCGCACCTGCCGCAAGGCGTCCGCGCTGCGCGCCTCCAGGGCGCGCGTGTTGCCGAGAATCCGCAGAATCGTCGCCCAGCCCTGCTCCCAACCCTGCTGCCGCACGATCAAGGCGAGACACTCGCGATGGCTCGAGCTGGCCGCCGGATCCGCCACCGCCAGCCAGCCTGCGAAGCGCGGGTCGGCCAGATCCGCCCACGTCGCCGGCGGCGCAATCCCGCGCTGCTGGCACGCACGCTCGTTATATAGGATGCCGAAACTGCTCAGCCCCGTCGCGAACCAGTGCCCCAAGCCGTCCCGTGTCGGCACCCCGTTGATCTCCGCCGGGATGTCCGCCAACGCGTCCTTCAGGTCCAGCGGCAGCGCCAGTTGCTCGGCGGCGAGTTGCTGATGATCAATCACGCCTCCGCCAAAGAGCACATCCAACGGCTGCTCCGGGGCGCCCTGACGGCGCGCCGCCCGCGCTGCCCGCGCGTACTCCACACACTGCGGCGTGCCGCGGTAGATCCACTCGAGGTGCACGGAGGCGTTGCGGTGGACCAGGCACCATGTCGCAAAACCGCGCGCAAACGCGGTCCGAATGTCCTCGCTGTGCGGCGTCAGCACGACGAGCTTCTGGGTCGGCCCCAGCGCCTCCGGCGACGCCGACTGCGGCGCCTGCCGCTCGCAGCCGACCGCCAGAAGCAGGCCGGCGATTGCCACCATCAGCCCCCCGCCGCGGCACCCGCACGTGTATCGCCACATCGCTGGTCTCCCGTGAAATGCCCAGACGTCACGCCGTCTCCACCCGGAACCGGGCGAGACGCACCGGGATTGTCGGGCCGGGAGGCCGGTGCGGTCAAGCGGCCCACCGCGCGTGCCGCGGTCGCAGGTGACTGCGCCGCGGCGCGCCCGCTACTTCTTCAGGTGTTTCGCGATGAACTCCGCCGCGCCGCCCACCGTCTGCACCGCCAGCGCCTGTTCCTGGTCCATCTCAATGTCGAACTCCGCTTCGAACGACATCACCAGGTCCACGCTCTGGCTCGATTCCGCGCCCAGGTCGAACACGAAATTCGCGTCCGGCTTGACCTCGCTCGGATCCAGTCCCAGCACCCGGCTCGTCACCTTGATCACCCGCTGCAGCACTTCCTGGTCGGCCATGTCTCTGCTCCCGGCGCCGTCCGCCGCGGCGCTCCTTGTTGCGTTGTCTTCCGCACCGGCCGCGCGCCGGCCCAACACCCCCGTGCGCTAATGCGGCGCGTGCCCGCCGCCTTCCAGTCGAATCCGGATGTCCGCCACGTGGCAGCCCTGCCCGGCCGGATGCACGATGAGCGGATTGATGTCCAGCTCCGCGATGCGCGGGAAATCGGCCGCCAGTTGCGAGAGCCGCCGGAGCGCGTCCTCCACCGCGGGCAGGTCGCTCGGTGGCTCGCCCCGCACGCCCTGCAGCACCGCCGCGCTGCGCAGCTCCCGCACCATCTTGCCCGCCGCGCCGGCGCGGATCGGTACAATCCGGAACGTGACGTCCTTGAATACCTCGACGTAAATCCCGCCCAGCCCGACCATCAGAATGTGGCCGAATGTCGGATCGCGATTGACGCCGAGGATCAGCTCTTTGCCCGCCGGAATCATGTGCCGCACGAGAATCCCGTGGAGGTCCACCGGCTCCGGCCGGCTGGCCAAGGCGTCCCGCATGGCGCTGAACGCCGCCCGCACCTCGCCCGCGCTACCGAGGTTCAGCCAGACCGCCTTCGCCTCGAACTTGTGCACGATGCTCGGCGCCACCGCCCGCAGCACCACCGGATAGCCGCAGCGCTCCGCCGCAGCCACCGCCTCCTCCGGCGTCTGCGTGAGTTGGTGCGTGACGATGGGGAAACGATACGCGCTCAACACCTGCAGCGCTTGCGGCTCGGGCAGGTAGCCATCCGGCGCGGGGTCGATCACCGCGGCCGCACGCCGGCGATCCACGTCCTCGTAGACCTGGATCTCCGTCACGTCGCGCGTCAGCCAGTTGCGGTACCACACTGCGTGGCTCACCGCCTCGACGCCCCACTCCGGCAGCACGTAGTGCGGAATCCCGTGCTGCTGCAGGATGCCGATACCCGGCGCCACGTCCTTGGCCCCCATGAACGAGCACAAGAGCGCCTTGCCGCTGTCCTTGTAGCGGTCCTTGATGCGGCATACCGTCTGCGCGATCGACTGGATGTTCGTCATCGACTGCGGCGTCAGAATCACCAGCACCTGGTCCACGTCCGGGTCGTTGTACACCGCGTCCAGTGCCGCCTCGTACCGGTCGTCGCGCGCGTCGCCGATCACGTCAATCGGGTTCTTCATGTTGGCCGCGGCCGGCAGGGCCTTCTTCAGGGCCGCCGTCGTCGTGGGCGCAAAGCGCGCCAGCTCGAGCCCGCGCTCAATGGCCGCATCCGTCGCCATAACGCCCGGCCCGCCGGCATTCGTGACAATCGCCAGACGCGGACCACGCGGCAGGGGCTGATACGCCAGCAGCTGCGCCGTGTTGAACATCTCCTCGATGGATCCGCACCGGATGATGCCCGACTGATCGAACACCCCGTAGCAGATGTCCGCGCGCGCCGCCAGCGCCCCCGTGTGCGACTGTGCCGCCGCGGCGCCCGCGGCCGTACGCCCCCCCTTGATCGCTAGAATCGGCTTCGGCTTCGTGCGGTTGCCCGCGATCTGCCGCGCCGCCTGCATCAGCTCGCGCCCCTGCCCGATGCTCTCCAGGTACATCAGGATGACCGCCGTCTGCGGGTCATTCGCCAGGAAGTGCAACAGGTCGACCTCGCCCACGTCCGCCTTGTTGCCCAGGCTCACGAACTTCGAAAAGCCGATGTGCTTGCCCGCCGCGTAGTCCAAAACGGCCGTGCACAAGGCGCCCGACTGCGACAGGAAACCGATGCTCCCCGACGCCGGCATCGCCCGCGCAAAGCTGGCGTTCAGCAGAATATCCGGTTCCGTATTGATCACGCCCAGGCAGTTCGGCCCGATCAGCCGCATGCCGGCCTCGCGGGCGATCGCGCGGACGCGATTCTCCCGCTCCAGCCCGGCCGCGCCGACCTCGCGGAACCCGGCCGAGATGATGATCGCCGCCCGCACGCCCTTCGCCACGCACTGCTGCAGCGCCTTCTCGCACACGTTGCCCGGAAACACGAGCACGGCCAGGTCGACCGGGTCGGGAATGTCGAGCACGTAGTCGTACGCCCGCACCCCCGCAATGTGCCGCTTTTTCGGCGCGACCGGGTAAACCGCCCCGTTGAACCGGCTGCCCAGCAGGTTCACGAAGATGTCGTGCGGCACCGTGCCGGGCGTGTTGGTCACGCCGAGCACCGCAATGGAGCGCGGCCGGAAGATCGCCTCGAGTCCGGTGGGACCGGAAGAACCGGCGGAAACGGGAGTTGCCATAGGCTACCTGCCAGCAAACGGAGTTGAAATCGACCGTCCCAACGCCACGCCGCAGCGCGCCCCGCGCCTACGGCTGAGTCTTGGCCGCCAACGTCTTGCGGGCCCGCCGCACGTGCGCGTCCCGGTCGGGTGTCGACAGGGCAAACACGTGCCGCAGCAGCTCCTCGTCGGCCGCAGTCATCTCGACCTTGCGCCGCGACATCGCAATCTTCGCGGTCTCCAGCAGGGGCTTCAGCCCGAAGCCCTTGCCGATCATCCCATTGAGCATCCACGCGAACGGTGGGATGTACTTCGGCAGCGGCTGTCCCGTCGCCACGAGAATTGCGGCCGTCCCGACGATCGAGCCTGTGTTCAGGAGTGTGCCGATGCTGGTCTTGACGTGGTCCCCGATGAAGCTGCCGACTTTGGTCGATCCGGTGTCGAGCGTCTTGCCCCCCTGCATGACGCTGACCGTGGAGTAATCGTTCTTGAGATCGCTGTTGGTCGTCAGGGCCCCGAGATTCACCCACTCGCCGACATAGGCATGTCCCAGGAACCCGTCGTGGTATTTGTTCGCGTACCCGTGGACGATGCTCTCCTCGACTTCGCCCCCGATCCGGCACATCGGCCCGAAGCTGCAACCTTCGCGCACCTTCGCGCCCAGCAGAATCGTCTTGGGCCCGACGTAGCACGGGCCCTCGATGCGCGAGAACGGATGCACCTCGCAGCCGGCCTCGATCGTCACGGGACCGTTCCGCGTGTCCAGGCACACGTACGGGTGAATCTCCGCTCCGGGTCCGACGTAGACCTGCTCCGGCGGACCAAAAATCACGGCCGCCGGGTGCATCGTCCCCTGGATGCCGCTGCGCCCCGCGGCCGCGAAGTCCGCCGTGATCTCGTGCGGACTGGCGAGCATCACGTCCCAGACGTACTCGAACCATCCGCCGCTGTACGTGCCGCGCTCGGCCTGTCGTGCCGCGGACGCCAGGGCGGCGTAATCCCGGATGGCCGTCACATCGCCGCGCGTGCGCCACAACGCGAGTTGCTCGCCGTGCCAGAGCGCGACCGGCTGCTCGGGCAGCTTCACCCCCGCCAAGCGTGCCCGGGCGTTGACGAAGAGGACTTCCTCCCCACGGCAGCGCGCCAAGTCGTTGATGGCGACCCCCGCAAAGCGCCGTTGCATGACCGCCTTGAGATAATCACGCACGAGCAGCGCGTCCGCCGCGCGGCCTGCGGCGCGCGCGATCTTCTCGGCCAGGCTCACCGCGCCGCACCGCAGTTCAAAGACCGCCCGCACCCACGCGATCGGGAGGAACTGCTCGACCTGATCGTCCTCGAAGATGACCAGCCGCATCGTTCGGCCTCCGCTGAGAGTGAGTTCTCAAGAAATGGGAGCTGTTGCACGTATACGCGAAAGCGGGGGCGGCGGTCAATTGCGGACGGGGTCTTTTTGCTCTGCCGTGTCTTACCCAGCGCGAGCGGCGCCCCCGTGGACGACGCGGAGCCGCGCGCCCACGCGTCCGACGCCGCCCCGGGGAGTGCCCTGGTTCGCTGCGGCGGCCCGAGCTGACAATTCACCACAAGTCTCTGCAGAATAAGCGTCTTGCGGCCGCCGGCCCGGTGGCGTACTCTTGCGAAGCGTCTTGGAATCGAGGCAGCAGCAGACGAAGGAGTTGGAGCGATGCAGACGGCACTTGTGACACGAATGGTCCGCTTTGGCGCGGGGTTGTTGTGCGGACTGGCCCTGGTGGCGGCCGCGCAGGCCGAGGCCGTGCAGTTGAACGCGACCCAGGACCCGGCCCAGGTCAGCGCCTTTACACTCGACTTCGGCGACGGCGCGCGGTCGGCGGACATCACGACCACGCAATACACGTTGATTGCCGACGAAGTGGCGCAAACCACCTACTTCGCGAGCTACCACCAGACCGTTGACCCGATCATCCTGCCCGGCGGCTTCAGCACGGGCAACATCATCGTCGAGATCGCCCAGTCGCTCCCGGGGCCCTACAACCCCGCGACCGGCGTCTTCGCGACTCAGGACACCTACCTGATCTACTTCGAAAACGACCTGAGCATGTTTGGCCTCACCTCGCCGTATGCGATGGCGGGTAATGCCGGTGGTACGATCACCTACCTGCGTGGCGGTTCGGGGACCATCAACTCCAATTGGCAGGGCGAGGGCGAAATCCCGAACCCGGTCGATCCGGCCCACCCGAACAAGTTCAGCTACGACTGCCGCACCAACACGACGTTCGTGGAGACGCCGGAGCCGGGCACGCTCGCGCTGGTGGCGCTGGGCGCCCTGACGGGGTTGCGTCGTCGCGGCTAGTTCGGACCGCGCGCAAGATCGGACGAGCCCGCTGGCGGGTCGGGTCCTGGAGGACTCGACCCGCACGCGTTGTTGGCCGCCCAGCGCATCGCCGCCGCCGACTGTCAGATGACCCTGCTTGCACGTCGGGCACGCGGCGCTGCCCGGCCGCGCGCCGGCTGGCTCCTCACCGCCCGCCGCCCCCCTGGGTCGCCCCGTGTCGCCCTCGCCATTGTCGCGCCCCTGGGGCCCGGGTAACATGACCCGTCAACCGGAAAGGGTAGGTGCTGCATGGCGGATGAAGGCAAGAAGATCTTTGTGGACGACGACTGGAAGGCCGAGGCCAAGCGTGAGAAGGAGCGACTGGCCGCGCAATCCGCGGCGCCGCAAGCCGTTCCAGCCCCCAGCTTCGCCGAATTGGTCAACATCGTCGTCATGCAGGCGATGGCCGGGCTGGGGCTCCTGGCCGGTCCGGGCGGGCAGCGCATTCCGCCAGACCCCGAGGTGGCCAAGCACTTCATCGACATGCTCCAACTGCTGGAAGACAAGACGAAGAACAACCTGACCCCCGAGGAGAAGGGTCTTCTGGATCAGGTCTTGTATGAGACGCGCATGGCGTACGTGCAGGTGGCGGGGGGGGGCGGGATGCCGACCAGCGCGCCACCGCCGCCCGCGCCGTAGGCGGCCCCGCACACCGCACGACCAGGAAAGGTCGGGATGAGTCCGCAGCCCGAACTCAAAGGACTCCTGCCGGGGGCAACCCCGTCTTCGGTCGCAGAAGCGCCCCCGGATCGCGAGGTCCGCAACCGCTTCTATCGGTATGCCCTGCACCTGGGTGTGCCGCTGACCGTGAGCCTCGCGGTTCACGGCATTCTGCTGATTCTCCTGGCTTTCAAGACTTTTCAGGTGATCTCCCAGCCCAAGGTCGACATCGGTGAGTACAGCGCCAGCCTGA
>CAZGAQ010000046.1:0-36807 GCA_964523405.1 uncultured Planctomycetales bacterium | reverse complement strand
TGCGAAATCGAAGAGGGCCATGGCCCGGTCAATGGCCCCCTCGTCCAGTCGCGTGACCCCCTCCAGGCCCTCGGTCACCCGGGCCATGTCCCCCTTCAGAGCGTCCGACTTGGCCCGCAGCGTGGCCTCGTCGATGGTGCCGGCGAGGTAGGCGTTGAGCAGGCGGTCCTGCATGTTCTGGAGTTCGCTCAGCCGTTTCGTCAGTTGCGCCGTCTGCTGGGCCTGATGTGACGCGAGATCGGCGAGGATTGCCGTGAGCGTCTTGCGAATGAGCGTGCGGATGTCACCGGGGCCGATGCACAGGGTGGCGAGGTCGGCCAGGATGGCCTCGTCGACATCGTTCGCTCGCCAGCGAACCTTCGGGTGTTCGGGGGGCGCGTCGTTGTTGGCACAGCGGTAGTAGACGTGCTCGTTGACGCCGCCGTCCTTCAATCGCTTTCGAATCCGCTCCCCCGTGATGGCGTGGCCACAATGTGCGCACCGCAGCAGGCCGCCTGAGAGCGGGACGTCCGGTGCGCCCGTGCGGCGGTTGCGCCCGTTCAGGACGTCCTGGCAGGTGTCGAAGAGCGCCCGCGAGACCAACTGGCGGTGCTTGCCGGGGAAGGTCTGGCCGCGGCGGACGATCTCGCCGATGTAGTAGCGGTTGTTCAGGATGTACGATAGGGCTGTGCGGGTGAAGCGGGGCTGGCTGCGCCGGTAGATGTGGCCCTCGCGCTCCAGCACATTGGCGAGTTCCTTGAACGTGACGTTTCCGCGGCCGTAGGTCTCGAAGATGCGGATCACGGTCCGCGACTTCTCCGGGTGGGGCTGGATCGGTTCGTCGCGGTCATCGACGTTGACGTACCCGTAGGGGGCGAGGCCGGTCGGCCAGCCTTGGCGGACCTTCTCGTCCATGCCTTTGAGCACTTCCGCGCGGAGGTTGTCGCTGTAGTACTGCGCGACGGCCGCCATCACGTTGAAGGAGAGCGCGCCGGCGGCGCCGGGGCCGAACTGGTTCTCGACGAACGTCAGTTGGATGCCGTAGTCATCCTCGAGCTCCTGGAGCCGAACGGCGTCGCGCATGTTGCGGCAGGCCCGGTCGAGTTTGTGGCTGAGGATCGCCTTGATCTGTTCACGTTTGGCGCTGCTCCGCAGCCACTTCAGCATCTGGTTGAACGCCAGGCGCTCGGCCCCACGCTTGGCGGACTCGGCCACGACGAACTCGCGGACGACGGTCCAATCGTTCTTGCTGGCCCGTTCACGGCAGGCGCGGAGCTGGGCGTCGATCGAGTAGCCTTCGCGCTGTTCGCGGGAGGAGACCCGCGCCCAGACGATTACGTTCACGTCTTGCTCCTTTCACGGCTGGCCTGGAGCACCGCCTCGGCGAAGCGCCGCAGGTTCTGGATGATCTCCAGCGCTTCGGTGCGACTGACCGGCCGCCGGTAGTGCTTCGACCACACGTGCCGGTGCTCGGCGATCAGCTCCTCGGTGATCCAGGCCGACGCCAGCGGGTGGTCGGCGGCGATGCGTTGAGCTGGCTCGGCGCGCAGTTCGGCACCTTGCGTGACGTTGTCTCGAAGGTCATGGGCGGCATCGCGGACGCCCTCGCAACCGGGGACCTCAGTCTAGCCGCGCAAATCCTCTGGCTGGCGCTGAAGCTGGCCTGGCAGCAAGGTGCGGCCGCGCTCAACCAGACGTGGCTGACCGTCAAGCGGTTCTTCCTCACGACCGCCCACGATATGTGGTACGGCGCTTTGGCTGCCGCGGAGATCGGCCTGCACGGTCTGGAGGTCGCCTGGATCGAGACGACCTCGTTCCTGTCGCAGACCTGGACGAGCTTCACCGCAGGCTTCCAGAAGGCCTGGAACACCGCGATCAACTGGACCACGCAACGCCTGCTGGAATTGTGGGGCCTCTTCGATGACAGCCTCGACGTCAGCGCCGCCAAGCAAATGGCCGACGACGATCTGGCCGCGGCCAACGCGGAGATCGACCGGCAACGTGACGCCGTGCTGCAGGCCCGCGAAGGCCAACGGCAGGCCGAACGCGACCGGGCCAAGGCGCTTCACGAGGGGACGCTCGAAGAGATCGGCAAGCAGGAAGACGCGGCGCAGCGCGCGCTCGATGCAGAGACCGACCAGCGGGTCGGTCAGACGCAACGGGAGCTCGACGCGGCCCGACAGGCATTGAATGACGCGGTGGCCGCCGCGGCCCAGAAGCGCCAGGACCACGACGGCGGACCCGGCAGCGCACCGGGCCGACCAAGGCTCGACCTGCCCGGTGACCTCGACGAACGCTTGGCGAGCCTCGGCACACTCATGGCCCAGAAGATCAGCGCGATCGGGACATTCAACCCGGCGGCGGTTCGCGAGTTCGGCGCCAGCGATGTCGCGCAACGCACGGCCCGGGCCACGGAAGAGACGGCCAAGCATACGAAGAAACTCGCCGATGCCGCGCTTACGGGTGGACTCAAGTTCGCGTAGGAGCAATGGGTGTCCATCGAGGTCGTCGAGAAATTCGACAGCCGCCAGATCACCACCGGCACCAGTCCGGCGGTGGAGTTGCGTTACGTCATCCGTGGCACGGATAACGACGTGGCCGCGCGCAACGCCTTGGTTGCAGGCAGTCCACCCACATACGACCCGTGGGGCAGCGGCTGGTTCGCGTTGCCGCGCGACAGTGTGACGATCCAGCCGGTGGGAGAGGAACTCTGGGAGGGCATCGTCCGCTACGCCCCGACGCCGCAGACCGAGGAGGCGGTGTTCAGTTTCGACACGGGTGGCGGCACGCAGCATGTGACCAGCAGCCTGGCCACGGTCGGCCGCTACGCGCCGGCCGGCAAGACGGCCCCCGACTTCAAGGGGGCGATCGGCGTGACGGCCGACTCCGTGGACGGCGTGGATATTACCGTCCCGGTGTACCAGTTCACCGAGACGCACTATCTGCCGGACACGACGGTCACGCCGGCGTACAAAGCCACACTCTTCGGCCTCACGGGCAAGGTGAACAACGCGACGTTCAAGGGCTTCGAGGCGGGCGAGGTGCTGTTCCTCGGGGCCGCCGGCGCGAAGCGAGGCGGCGGGGACTGGGAGATCGCGTACCGCTTCGCCGCCAGTCCCAACGTGACCAATCTCACGATCGGCGACATCACCGGGATCAACAAGCGCGGCTGGGAGTACCTCTGGGTGCGGTACGCCGACAGTGAGGACACGGTCGCGAAGGCACTCGTGAAGAAACCGATCGCGGTCTATGTCGAGCAAGTGTACCTGTACGGGAACTTGAGTCTGCTGGGGATCGAGTAATGGGCGTCATGTGGAGGCCTGAACCGCGCTGTCATCTTGCGCCCTCAGTACGGGAAGCCGCCTTCGGGCTCGTATCGTTCGGCTCGCCTGAACAACCGAGACACGCCACGCCGGCCTCCTTTGGGGCCGGATCGCTTCTGTCGCGCGCGGGCCGGCGGACCAAGCGACCCCTTCGTGCCGGTCTTGCGCCAGCCTCGACTTTCCATGACCATCCGCACGATGACCCCGACGGCCCGCCGAACTCGGTCCTCGCGGAGGATGGCTTCGAATTCCGGCCGACTCTCAAGCTCCGTTACCACGCCCGCGAGTGCGGGACGACCGTGGTCAAGTTCGGCGTACTCCATCCGCTCCGGGCGGTTGTTTTCGCCGAAGAAGCGGATCAAGGCACCAAGCTGCTCGGGTCCCAAAGAGCGCGCAACATCCGTGAACGTTCTTCCGGTCGTGTCCTTCATGAATTGATCGACGGTGATCCGTGCCATGCGTCTAGTCTCCTTTCGGATATCCGTATTGTGCATATGCACAATACTACTATGTATGTGCGGTTGTCAAGCGACGGAGGGCTCGGTGGCTGGGAAACTTCGCAAAGTCCGCGCCGGCGACCCGCTCGTGATTCCCGCGGCGACGTTCAATGCGTTCGTGGATGTCGCGCAGGACTACCAGGGCCGCCAGCGCAGCACTACGCAGGACAGCGCGCCGAACTGGCGGCAAACGGGGATCGTGCCGATCCGCAACGACAGTGATGCGGACCGCGCGCGTTTCGACGTGCTTGGCATCTCCGGCCCGGTGATCACGCCGACCGCCAACGCGGACGCCTTCAAGGAACGGGTCGCGCTGAAGGGCATCGTCCCGACCGCCGCCCACGTGGGCCGCTTTGTGGTCCTGCTCGAGCCTGCGGTCAAAGGGGCCATCGTTCGCGCGGTCGCCGCCGGCGTGACGATCGCGCGGGTGAAGATGAACGCCGAGAGCCACGTGCTCGCCGATGTGGCGAGTGACCAGGCGGGGCATCTGCACAGTGGTGTCACGGGCTCGGCGGCACTCCTCTGGGTCGAGCCGGAAGCGGACCGCGATCCCGACCCGGCCGTCGCGTGGACGATCGCCAAGCTCGGCCTGCCGGGCGGAGTGGTGGCCGCGAGTGACTACGCCGTGATTACTTCCCGTGTGGGTGTGTTGCCGCCGTACCTCTATACCGCGACCGCGGCGCAGATGGACGCCACGGGGACCTGGTCGCCGGTCACGGGTGGGGCGGTCTACGACCCGGTGTTCAATTTGGAGGAACAAGGCACCGGTGGGCAATACGTGAGTCCGTTGGCACTCGGGGACGTGGTGCAGATCGCGCCGGCCCCCGGTGAAATCGCCGCGCACGTGTGTCAACGCAGCCACTATCGCGGGACGTACCCGCCGGGTTAACCATGTTGGTCTACGACGGACTCAAGTACTTGCTCCGCCGCGTGTTGCCGATCGACGGCAGCACGATCGGTCCATTGGCCTTCGCGATTGCATTTGCGGGTTGCGGCGGCAGCAAACACACGTTGCCGGAGCCCACGACCCTCGATCTGCCGACCGATGAATGGCTGACCTTCGTGGGACTCACGAGTGAGGCCGCCAACGAGGGGGGCGCACCGGAATCGGCGGCGCGCGCACTTGTCGGCTATACCCGGCGGCCCGTGACGTTCACTGTCACGCCGGCGGGGCGTGGTGCCCTCCTGAGCATGAACGCGCAGCGGTACCCGAACCTCATCGCCTGGGCGCCGGCCGGGGACTACAGCAACGACGATCCACCCATTCCGCCGTACGACTGGAGTGGCGGGCAGTGGGAGACGCCCGTCGGCTTCCCGTGGCAGGCGCCGGCGATCCGCCCCGGCACGTTCAGTGGCGATGCCGACTCCTTGCTCGGCCACGCCGAACGCAGTCTCTGGTTCCTGGCCGGGTTCGCCCAACGTGCGGCGCTGGTCGTGATTACTTCGGTGAGTCCATACCGGGTCGCACTGGTCAGTCCGTTCTGTGCGCCGGTCTATTGGCGACCCGGGGCGAATCTGACCGTGCGTTGCGGTGCCCGGTTGTTTCGCGAGCGGAGCGACACCGCGATCCTCACGCGCCGGGCCTTGTACCGCATGACCGAGTGCATGTTTGGTGCCACCACTGCCTCCGACTGGCGCGCCCGTCTCGTCACGAACCCCGCCGGTTCTTTGAGTGACGAGTCCGTTTGGACTGATCTGATTGAACTCGATGCCGACGTTGCACCGGGTTACGCAGCGTTGTCCCTCGCCTCCTGGACGTACACGCCACCAATCCAGGCGAACCCCGCCGCCTACCCACCCGTGGCCTTCGAGCCGCCACGTGTGGAAGCAATGTTGCCTTCGCCCACGTACTGGGAGAACACCGGCGATTCGTCCTGGCCCACCGTCCACTACCTCGCCGTGACCGCTACGATCGGCGGCGAGACGGTGATCCTGCTGGCAGTCCCCGTAGATGCGCTCGCACTGCCACCCAGCGACCGCATCGATGTCCCCGACGGCATCCGCCTGACTGTGCAGGTGCGGCCATGACGGTCCACCACCTCACGGCCACGGGCACACTGGCCCAGGGTTGCACGACCGCCGGCGACGAACGGCTGCACGCGGCGCCCTATGCCATGACCTGGCGCGACATGCCGCCCGGCCTCGGCGCGCGGATGAAGATCGCCTTCCGCAAGCTTGAAGGTTTGTGCTACGTGGTCTGGGGCGCAGTGCCCGACTACACGCGTGAGGCGGCGTACCCCGGGCAAGGTCAGCCCTGGGATCGCGAGCACCCACGCTGCCTCTGGGGCGCCGAGCAATGGGAGCAACGTTGGTTCGAGGGCTGGATGCCCACCGTCGCCTACGACTACCTCATCCACGAGCATGGCGCTTTGGGGGAAGGCCGCGGCGTGGCCGGCCCCCGCGTGCCGATCCGCAGCCGGTCCGGCGACCCGGCCCTGCAGTACAGACTCGCCCCGCACGCGGCGGAGTTCCCGAACGGATCCGTGGCGCGGACCGCCTTCGACGACAGCACAGTCGCCGAACCCGACCGGATGTTCGATCCCCGCAGCCGACGATTCGATCCGCCGATCTGGCCGGACCGGGTGACGATCGCGCACGACCCCGTGGACTTCACATACACGGCGCCAGTCAGCTTTGCTCTGCCGGACGCGGTCGAACTCGTGACGTCGCTCGGTTCGTTCGCGATGACACGCGACGGTGATCCGACGCTCGCGTATGCGGCCAACGACTTGAACCAGTACTACAACATCCACACTCCGTCCGGCGCGGGCTCGCAGCAACTGCGGTACGACGATGACGGCAACTTGATCGAGCAGCTCGTTTCGGGCGACATGGACTGCGATGGGAGCGTGAACTGGCGCGACATTGACGGCTTGGTCGCTGCAATGAACGACAACTGCTCGGCGTACTACAATTGGCTGACACCGGGCGTGACGTGCTACTGCTCGAACGGCGACCTGAACGCCGACGGTCACGTCAACTGGCGCGACATCGACTTCATGATCGGGGCGCAGAATACGACTGGGCCGTGGATCAAGTACTTCTGGGATGCCGAGAACCGTCTGATCGCCGTGGAGCCTGGCGCCAAACAAGCCGGCTCCAAACGGGTGACCTTCGGCTATGATTACCTTGGGCGGCGCGTTCGCAAGCAGGTCGCGGCGTGGGACCCGAACGCTCAGGCTTGGTCGGCTCCCGACCCCAACGAGGAGCGGCGCTTCGTGTGGCACGACTGGCTGCTGCTGGAGGAACTGAGCGGCGGAGGCTCGGACGGCGGCGCTACCGGCGCAATGCCCGCAGTGAACCTGCCGATCCGCCAGTACACATGGGGCTTGGATTTGGCGGGCCTCAGCGGACGGATCAACAGCCTGCAGACGGCCGGCGGGATCGGCGGCCTACTTGCTGTGCATCAGGCGGCGCTGGATCGGGCGGGGACGGTCTACGACGTGCCCGCGGGCGATTACGGCTTCACGTACGACGGGAACGGTAACGTGGGGCAAGTGGTCAGCCTGGGGAGGTTCAATTCAAGCCTCATCTGGAGCGCGTACGGATTCCCCGCTCGACTGGTGGCCCGTTATGAATACGATCCGTACGGCAATCTCATCGGCCCCGACACCAACGGCGACGGGAAGTTCGCGCTCGACCCGGCCGACCCGAACGCCGACGCGGCCGGGGCGTACGCGTTCGAGAACCCGATACGCTTCAGCACCAAGCTGTTCGACAACGAGACTGGACTGGGGTATTGGGGCTACCGGTATTACAGCCCCCGACTTGGACGGTGGATTAGCAGGGATCCAATCGGTGAACGCGGTGGTGTCCACCTAAGCCGGTTCGTCGACAATCGGCCCACCAGCATTAGGGATCCACTTGGGCTCATTATTGATACTGATTTCTGCCCCTTCTGTGGGCGCTATCACTGCATGAAAGATCACTATGCTCGGCCCCGCAAGCTCTGCAAAGATGCCGAGGCAGCGCTGGATTGTGGCAATGGTCCAATGACGATTAGCCGGAACGAACTCGAGCGACTGCTGGGCGATCCGGAAAGTGCAGCGGACCTAGACCGAGGTTGTCGCGGCCTGTGCTCGTGGTTGCAGGGCAACTATGAACGGTACCCCGAGAATGCCCCACGCACGGAGTGTTATCGCAGCGAAAGGGCAGCAGCGGAGTCATGCTGTCCCCCGGGTACTACCAAGTTCCTCTTCGCGAAGCAGGGCACGCTCAGGTGGGATTGCCAAGTGCAACACAAGGACCCGAACACAGGGGATTGGCCGCTGCCGAGTGATCCGGATCCGAACGCACCTCTTGGCCCAACAGTGTTTCGCGACGATCCGTCCTGCGACATTAACTACATGACGATTGTCTACATAAATGGAAGTAAGTGCTACCTGTATATGAACCAGGACGCGTGGACTGCAGGCCGCGATAAGCAAATTGTCAAGAGCCGCTCGTGCCCATTAACAGACCCCAAGTACCCTACAACTATATGGTGTCGATCATGTCGATGAGACCGAATGCGTCGCAGAGTGCAGTGCTGTTGGTTGCAGCTGCCGTCGTGTGTTGTCTGGCGTGTGATAACAGGGACACGGGAAGATCGCAGCCTACTGTGCTGCGGGCTGTTACGGGCTGGGACCCGAACGACCGGATTGAGAGGCCGTCGCCGGGCACCATCCTGACGCTGGCCGAGATAGCGAGCGAGTATGAGCGAATGTCGTCGCGAGACGCAGCACGCCGGGACCTGTTTGTGCGTGCATTCGATGCCGGATACCTCATATGCGGAGCTCCGTACGAGAATGCGCGGCGGCTATTCGGACATACCATGAGCGAGATGGTCTCTGACCTCCCGGATGTCGAGCAGCCGTACTGCTGTGTTAGCTTCCTGTCTATCGTTCCTGCAGGTGTCAGCAGCACTGGAGAGGTCGGGACCGCCGCATCTCGCGGGTGGGAGGGATACATCTATCACAAGAATGGCCAGATATTGGGCGTAATGATCAAGAATACACACAAGATGATCAGCCCCGAGCCGAGGGAGCATGATACGGCTACGTTTGAGACCTTGGCGGAGTGCTATCGTCTGGCCGCGTCAGCGACGATCCGGCGTGAACTGTGTCTGCGCGCAATCGACGCCGGCTATATTCGGACGGGCAATCCGTTGGAGACAGTTCGCTCTCTATGTGGACCCGATTTCCGAGAAGCAATTGGCAAGGACGAATACGGGGAGGAATATGGCGTTGTACGTTTCGGGCGTGATTGGGACCGGACTGCGGATGATGGCTGTCGCGAACTGCTGCTCATAGTGCTCTATGACCACGCAAAGATCGACGACTGCTACTTGGCGGCTGGTGCAGGCGCTCCGCGCAGGTCGCGCAGATCCAGGCAGCGCGGGCGCGCTGGTTCTGGAGCAGGTCCAGAATCGCGCAGGTCCAACCTGACCCGGTCCAATGTGTCGACGGCCCCGCGGATAGATGACGGCTGCCCCAAACAGGCGTGAAAACCGACCCTCGCGGCTCGCGCGGACCATCGTCCGGCGGGCCGCGTGGCGTTGTGGGTGGCCCCGATCTCGGCAACCGTCCAACGAACTGCAGCAGCGTCACTACCGCAGCCGGAACACGCCACGGTGGACTCGCACAGCGTCGGGCATTCCCGCCAGGGCCATGCCGACGTTCTTGTCGAGCGTCGGGTTCTTGGACGGGTAGCCAGCGCTGCGCACCGCGGCAGTGATATCGCGCACAGACATGGCATCGTCGTGGGCTTGCAGGACGCTCTGGATGTAGGCCTTGATGGTACCGGGGCGGTAGCTCATTCCAGCTTGCTTTCGGCCCGTCGCAAGGGGCGGTTCGGACGGTCCGGCGCCGAGGACCTGCAGCACCCGATCGAGGGCGGCGACCTGCGCATCAAGGGCCGCGCGCTGAGCGACCAACTCGCCGCGTGAACGCTGGATGACGCCCACTACGGCCGCGAGGCCGTGCGAGGCGCCAGGCGCGGCCGCCTTGGACGGGCGTCGTGCGCCCTGGGCTGGGACTGCCCGCTCGGCTTTCGCTGCGTGGGTCGTGGACCGATGGCGTGCCAGGTGGGCTGCCATACGGAAGCTACGGCCACAAGCCGAGCATGTGAACGTGCCGATTTTCGCCATCTTTCGTCTCCTCGGGCGAACGGAAAGGCGACACAGTACGCTCCGGGCGTCGGCGTGGCAACTGCGGGCCCCCGAACTCCAGCACCCTCATACCAAGGGGATGAGCATGCGCGTGATCTTGTAAGTGCTTGTATCCCAAAGACATATCCTCTTCTTGTGCAACGGCCGTGTTGGCCGTTCCGGGGTGGCGTCCCATGGCGGCCGAGTGCAGGGCATCTGGCCCGGCGCGTTGCAGTGCGGGCCAAACCACCCGCTCGGCTCCCGGCGCCAAGGAAGCGATTGACACTGGCCGCAAAGAACTGTGAAATCAGGGAAGGTTGCCTCTGGGGCGGGCGCAAACGCGCACGGTGGGTCCCCGACGGCGAGCAGCGGATGCGCAGTGCGATGATAGTCGTCGCGTGGGCCGAGGAAGTCGCATGCTGACGGCCGACCTGTTGCAGTCTCGATGAAGCTGCCCCAGTGATCGGGCGGATGGCTCGCGGGCACCGGCGCCAGCACGCAGCCGTTGTCATGAAATGTTCGAGCAATCGCCGCCGCACTCGGCGGCCAACTCAGACGGGATGAACCATGGCACTTTGGCTTTGCAGAGCGGGTGGTCACGGTGAACATGAGCAAAAGTTCCTGGACGAGGGCCGGGTCTACCTGACTTGGCACGGCCTGGATCGCGACTTAGGGCGATTGCCCGATCTCAAGGCCCTGCGTGCCGTACTGACCGAGAAGTACCCGAAGTCCCCCCACGGGCTCCTGTCGCAGAACTCGGGCCAGATCTGGGCCTTCTCGCACCGCATGGCCCCCGGTGACTGGCTGGCCATGCCGAGCAAGCACAAGACGATCCACATCGCCGAGATCGCCGGCGACTACGCCTTCGTGCCCAAGGGCCCCGACCCGTACTACCACTACCGCGCAGTGAAGTGGCTCGAAACGGACATCCCCCGCACCAACTTTGACCGCGACATTCTCAACTCGCTCGGTGCGTTCACGACGGTCTGCCAGATCAAACGCAATGACGCGGAGGCCCGACATCAGCATCTATCGCTTCGCGAAGCTGGCGTCGAGTTGCTCGACTGCGACCACAAGACACCCGCTGCGCAGGATTTAGGCCGACCATACATCGCGATCCCGCAGCTCAAAGCCGGGAGGATTGACCCGTCGGGCGCCCGCCTGATTGGCGACGACGATTTCGAGGAGTGGACTCGCAAGACGCGTCCCCAAGCATGGGACGTTGTCTTGAGTCGCCGCTGCAACCCGGGTGAGACCGCCTTTGTGTCACCAGGATTCGAGTTTGCCCTTGGACAAAACCTGGTCATTCTGCGTAGCACCGGTAGGCGCGTCTACGGGGACTTGAGTCTGATGGGGATCGATCGGTGAGTTGCGCTGGACACACGTACTACACGGACGCCGACGGATCCGGCGGCTGGTCGCGTCGCTTCTCGATGACGTGGCAACGCACCCACCGGCAGCGTGCACACCAACCGAGCGTCCACGTCCGTCCTGCTGCCCCCAGACGGATGCCGTACTTGCCCCACGGCTCGGTGAATCCGCACTTCAGGCACCGGATCACCCAGCCGGGAGCTCGTTGCTCGAACGCTCCGTCGTCGTGTTCGTCGCTGGGGTCGGGCATGATGATGCTCCCGGAGTATGCCGATCTGCCCTCGCATGCTGCCACCGTCGACCGTATTCTACCGCCGGGCGGGAGCACTGGACACGAGTAGCACGCTCCGCAAAGTCCCCGCCGGCCAGCCGTACCGCCCTGATCGGCGTACCTTTCGCCGGGTGCCACTGATCTGCTTGCAGTGCGCAAGCGCCTCGCTTACCGTATACTCGTCCCCGCGCGACCACATCGCGCAGCCATCCGGGAGCCCCAGTCGTATGAAGAAGACCACCCGCAAGAGCCGCGGAGCCAAATCGACCAAGCGTTCGGCCAAGAGGGCTTGGCTACTCAAGCAGCGCAAGACGGTCGAGAAGTACCTGCGCGCCGAGCACGTTGACCACCTCGGCGTCGGGACCTATCCCGCCTTTTGCGTGCATCCGTACCTCGCCTTGTGGGCCGTTCAATCCAAGCAGCGACCCGGCTGGGTCGGGTGGTGGGCGATCAGCGGCGACCTGCCGACCGACTACATCAGCAGCTCCCGACGCCGCACGCCGCGTGCCGCCCTGCGCGGGATCGCCCGCCAGTGGCGCGAGGCCGCCCGCTACATGCTGCAGGGCCGGCCGCATCCCGATTACCAGATCGGCACGCCAGAGGACTGGCCCGAACTCGGCGACCTGCTCCGCCGGCGGGCCCGGATCATCCAGAGTTGGGTCGACGATGCGACGCTGTGGAGCGAGAAATAGCGTTCGCCGCCGCGATCTGCTCGGCGCGCTCTGCCAGCGCGAGCTGAAGACGCAACTGGAAGAGATCGCCTGCACGCCGGCGCAGCTCATCTATGGGCGCAAACGGCGCATCCGCCTAGGATTTGACCGATGACCGAGTTTCGGCAATTGAACCACGGCTGGAATGCCGATCCGAACGCGCCCGCCCCGCGCGTGACGGTCGACGGCGCGGACATCACGCTGTCGTTCCTGATGAACGCGTTTCAGTTTTCGGAGTTCCGCGAAGGCGACCGCGGCACGCTGTGTTTCTTCGGCTGTGCCCAATATCGTCTCGGTGGCACGAACGACGAGGGCTGGTACCTTGGCAAGTGCCGGTTCAGCAAACTCGCACCGGCGTGGGGTGAGTTCTACGAAGTGCTCGGCGATTTGCGATTGGCCGAAAGCCCGCAGGGCTGGATTCAGCTAGCTCGGCCGAGCCATCGTCACCGTCACTTCATCTTCTATCTGCGCGACGATACGTTCGAATGCGATGCGCTGGCTTGGACGCTTTGCGTAAATGGTTGTTACGCTGGCGGCGAGTGCATTTGATGCCGCCGACACCAGCCACGGCCCTCTGAAGTTCCTTGGAGCCTGACGAGAATCCGTTCCGCCAGCCAATCCAGCATGCGTTGACGGTTGCAGTCTGGGGGACAGGGCAGATTGGGGGACATTCTGCTCTATTCGGGCCTGTCGGGCGCCGACGGTTTGTGAGCACTGTGGGGAAAGGGGGGACATCACGCCCGCTCAAGTCGCGCCGCCCGTTGTAGTGACGTCACCTACGCCGGGCCGCCTCGATAGTGGCGATGTCGATCTTTCCCATGGTCATCATGGCCTCGAAAGCGCGCTTGGCCTCATCGCCGCCGGCCGCCAGCGCGTCCATTAGCGTGCGCGGCGTGATCTGCCAGGAGAGGCCCCAGCGGTCCTTGCACCAACCGCACGCACTTTCCTGGCCGCCATTGCCGACGATGGCGTTCCAGTAACGGTCCGTCTCTTCCTGAGTGTCCGTGGCGACCTGAAAGGAAAAGGCCTCGCTGTGCTTGAACACCGGCCCGCCGTTGAGGCCGAGACACGGAATGCCCAGAACGGTGAACTCCACCGTCAGCACATCGCCCTGCCTGCCGCCCGGATAGTCACTGGGCGCCTTGTGAACGGCGGTCACTTTGCTGTCCGGAAAGGTGGCGGCGTAGAAGCGGGCCGCGTCCTGCGCGTCCTTGTCGAACCAGAGGCAGATCGTGTTCTTTGTCTTCATGCTCGTATGCTCCTTGCCCTCAGCAAGGGCGAACGCCACAAGCTGGGTGGCTACTGCATCCTAGCGCGGCTGCCGCGTCCTGGCAGCGAATTCGGCCGGGTGGCACGGTCGCTCTGGGCAAGGTTATCTTGGGGGCAGTGCTCGATGTGGCGCCCTGTGCCACGAAGGACGGGGGCGCCGGCCAGCGACCGTGCGTGTGCAGCGAACCGCGACGCACCAGGGCGGAAATAGGGTAACGCGCGAGGATACGGCCGCTCGGGAGCCGCCTTGCTCGACGCGCCCCAGTGTCACAGACTTTTCGCCCCGTGTGACGCTTCTACTTGCGCCCCTCTGCCTGCGACTTGCCGGGCATTTGCGCGGGCGGCCTACCCCTGGGCAGGAGCAGGCCGCACCGCGTTTTCGTCATCTACCCGTCGCAGATCTACCCGCTACAGGTCGCCTACAGGCTCGCGCCACACGCGGCCTGCAGCTTCGCGAAGTCGAGCACGTCGACCGCGGTGCTGCGATCCAGGTCGGCGTCGTAGCAGCCCGGCTGCACCTCAATGCCCGGACCGGTCATGCAGTTGACCAGCAGGTTGAGGTCATTCAGGTCCGCGTCGCCGTCGCCGTCGACGTCACCCGGCTGCAGCCGGCCGTACACCTCGAACTCATTGAGTGAGCAGCCGGCGGCCGTGGCGCCGGCGGCGGCATACAGGCGGATGTACTTCGCGACGGCGAAGAGATCGATCGTCTCGGTACCGCCCGCGCCGGTCGTGGTGGCATGGACGGTGGTCCAGTTGGTGCCGTCGTCGGACACGGCGATGTCGTATTCGAGGGCGTACGCGCTGGCCCACTTGAGCACGATTTGGTCAATCTCGTAGCGATGCCCGAGGGCGATGTTGATCCACTGCGGATTGCCGGGCGCGCTGGCCCAGGCCGTGCTGAGGTTTCCATCCACGGCATCGGCGCCGCCGTGGGTTCCGCCGGCGGTGGTCAGTTGGACGTCGTCGAAGGCCACGTCGGCGTTCGCGCCGGCCACGGCGCCGCCTGCCAGGCGGAGCATGACGAGCGCCTTGCTGGCGTTGGCCGGGGCGACGATGTTGCGGAACCCGAACTGGGCATACGTTTCGGAGACGGCGATGTCCTTGTAGCCGGTAGTCCCGACCGCGCTGCCGGCGGCGTTGAGCCACTGCAGATACATCTGCACGACCACGCTGGGGCCCAGGGCACCGATGCGGCGCGCCTGCGCGACGAAGTCATACGCCGTGCCGGGAACGATCGAACCCGTGTCGGTGGTCTGCTGCGCCAGGGCGACCGGAGCGGGGCCGGCGCCGCGGACGCTCAGGAGCACGTGCCACGTGCCGCTGTAGGGCGTCGTCGTGCTGCGAATCGCGTTGGCCGTCGAGGCGCCCGACGCATACTTCTGCAACGACCAGTTGTCGGCATTCGTGCCCGTGCCCGACTCGAAGCCGCCGTTGCGGAGCGCGTCGCGACCCGAGGTGGACGACGTGGTGGTCGGCTTGCCGAGGGCGATGTTCTGCGGCGGGTTCGTCACGTCGACCGCGACCTGATCGCTGCCGGTCAGACCGGCGTTGTCGGTCACGGTGAGCTGGAAGACGTACGTGCCCACGTACAGATGATCCACGGTTGTGGTCGCCGCGGTGGGGGCGTCGATGATGGCCGCCGCCGGTCCGCTCACCTGCACCCAGTGGTAGGCGACGATCGTGCCGTCCACATCGGTGCCGGAGCCATGCAGCGTCGCGCTATCGGTTGGCAACGCCACCGCTTGATCGGGGCCCGCGTTGGCCGTCGGCTCCGGCCGCGCGACGAGCACGGAGACCGTGTCGCTGTTGGTCAGTCCGTCGTTGTCCGTCACGGTCAGGCGAAACACGTACGTTCCTTCGATCAGGTTGGAGACGGTCAGGTGCGCGGTGTTCGCGCCGCTGAGCGTGGCGGTCGACGGACCGCTCACCTGCGTCCAGGCATATTGGACAATCGTGCCGTTGTCGGTGCTGAGCGAACCGTCCAGAACCGCGCTGTTGGCCGGCAGGATCAGGACTTGATCGTTGCCCGCTTTCGCAACGGGGTAACCCGCGCCGGCGGACAGGGCCGTGCCGCCGTTGAGCAGGCAGATGTCGTCGAACTGGATGCCCGTGATCGGGCCGGTGACGCCGAGGAGTTCGAACATCATGCTGACGACGGTGAGATCCACGGTGCTCGTGAAGTCGGACATGGGGATTTCGACGATGTGCCACTGGCCGTCGCGCACGAAGCCGTACAGATTGTTGCTGTTGGTAAACTCGATCCACTTCTGGTCGACGTCATTCACGTTCCCGCTGCGCATGCCGATGCGGAAGGTGGCCGTGGAGCTCGTCTTCATCGCGAAGTGCAGCTTGCTTTCCGGGTACCGGAAGGCGGAGAGGTTGTACTTGATATTCGGCGTGAACGCGGCACCGAACCAGTTCAGGCCGGGGGCCGAGGCGAGCGACAGGCTGGCCGTGCCTTCGTACGGCGTCTGGGCGGCATCCACGAGGGTGTGCTCCCAGATGAAGAAGTTGCCGTCCGCACCGATCAGATACTGGCCGGCCGTCATGTGTGCGGGGTCTTCGGTGAAGATGCCGAAGTTGCCGTTCTCGGGCGTGGGCCGCGCGATATCCGGCGTGAAGTAAACGTTGTCGATGGAGAATCGCATCGTCGAGGACGGCGGGTCGCCGGCGATCATGAACACCTGGCTGACCGTCTGGAAGTCGATATTGAGGAAGGCGTTCAACGGAATGATGACTTCATGCCACTCGCCGTCGCGCACCAGTCCGTACTGGTGTTCGCTGTTCAGATAGACCCAGCTCTCGCCGGACGTCGCGCTCTTGAGCCCGATCTTGATGGCGTCGGTCGAGGTGGTCTTCATGTGCAGGTGCATGTGCCCGTCGGAGTAGTCCTTGAGATTGCGATCGAAGTGCGTGGAAAGCACCCCCATGCCCCACCACACGCCGGGCGCCGCGGTGAAGCTCCAGGCTTCGTTGCCTTCAAAGGGCGTTTCGGCGACGGCCGTTAAGTTGTTCCAGAGGTACAGCTGGGCGTCCGTGTCGTAATGGACCTGGCCGTTGACCGGGGTGGTCTCGGTGAAGATGCCGAACGTGCCGGACTCTTTTGTTTCCTCGCCGAGGTACAGCTGCGTGCTCCCGTTGTCGTAGATGCGGATATAGTCAATGTACATCCGCGCGGGGAAGGTCGCGGTGATGGCGCCCGGGTCGGTAATCTCGATGAAGTTCCAGCCGCCGACCGCCACGTTGGTGAGCAGGAACATCGGCCCGTGAAACTCCTCGAGGTCGTCGCCGTTGGGGTCGCTGATGTCGAGGGACCAGTACGGGACGTTATCCACCGAGATCTGCAGTTGCGCCGGCGTCCACTGCATCTGGAACAGGTGATAATCGTCGCAGAGGTTGACGGGCCAATCGATAAAGCCATCGTCGTACACATGCTCGTCATTGAGTTCCCAGTGGGCGGCGCATAGCGCGCGGCGGTTGACCACGCCGGCCAAAAAGCCGTCCTTGCGCCCGAACTCCATGATGTCCACTTCGCCGGCGTTGGGCCAGTCGATCGCGCCGTAGTTGATGCCCATCATCCACAGCGCGGGCCACAGGCCATTGTTGACATTGGGAAGCTTGATGCGCGCTTCCACCGTGCCGTACTTGAAGGCGAAGCGGCCGTTGGTGAGCAGGCGCGAAGAAGTGAACGACTTGTCGCCGAGGTAGTTCTCGCGGCGTGCCTCGATGACCAGCTTGCCGTCTTCGATGCGCACGTTCTCCGGACGGTTGGTGTAGTACTCCAACTCGCCGTTACCGAAGCCGCTGCCCCCCGCCTGGAAGGTCCAGATCGAGCGATCGACCGTGGGGCCGTCGAATTCGTCCGACCAGATCGGCACTTGGGCCGTGACCAGGGCGGGAACGCAGGCGAGCAGAACCGTCAGGGCTGTAGTCGCGAGGATCGTCGAGCGCATGCTTTCCCTTCCGTAAGAGCACACAGGACCAGGTTGCAGGTGCACAAGGCGGAATTCGCCGATTCGACGGTGGAGTCCAGAGTCAGGCGGGCCATGGCCGCGGGCGCCGCAAGCAATGCCGAGCCAGCGTGTCTGTCGCGATGAAGTGCGCCGAAGTTCCGGAAACCGGCTGAAACTGTTTCGTGAAACTGTTCCACATGCAAATGGTACCTGAACAAGGGGGTGAACGTCAAGCAAACAGGCTCCTCTTGGCTCTCAGGGGCATTTGGCAGCCTGGTGCACACGGGAAATGTGTGTATGCACTGTTTCTGAAACTGTTTCTTCATTGGACGCCTTTGTGGCTAAGCGGTTGTGGTTCGCGTTTATCGGTCGTGATCGGCGGTCCGCTGGCGGACCTTCACGGCCGAGCGATGTGCGGGGGAGAGAATTCCGGAAAATCTCAGCGGTCGAGAAAGCCTCTGAGGCCGAACCGGATGCGGCCGCACACCGTCGGGCGGGCATTGGCCGGCCCCTCCCTCATGTGGCCAGGCCGCCCCCGGCCCCAAGGCCGCCAGAGCGCCGCAGAGAGGAGTGACCGCCTCAGCGCGGTGCCGGGCTTCCCACCAGGAAGGGGTGTGGTTCGTTCGCGGCCGCCGGCGCGCAGTTGCGGCCCGAGTTGGCGTCGAGGGTCCGCCGAATCGTCGCCAGGAACGCGGCGCGGTTGATCGGCTTGCTCACATAGTCGTCGCAACCGCACGCCAGGCAGCGTTCGCGGTCACTGGTCATCGCGTGAGCCGTGAGCGCCATGATGACCCCCGCGTAACCCCTGGCCCGCAGCAAGCGCGTAGCCTCGTAGCCGTCCATAACGGGCATCTGCATGTCCATCAGGACGACGTGGAACGGATGGCCCGCGTCCTGCTTGTCCTCGACGGCGTGGAGCGCCAGCTCCCCGTTCTCGACCACGGTGACAGTGGACCCGGCGCGGCCGAGGATATGGGCGATCAGGCGCTGATTGTCGGGCCCGTCCTCGGCCACCAGCACACGGCAGCCGTCCAGGCGCGGCTCGCCCGCGGGAGCCGTGGCGCTGGTCGCGGTCTGCCGATCGTCGGCCGCAGCTTCCGCGTCATCGATCATGCGCACGCCGTCAAGTGGGCCGGTGGCCACGGTGCAGCGGAAGCGCGTGCCCGCGTCCAGCGTGGATTCCACCACGCAGACGTCCCCGCCGAGCATCTCCGCCAGGCGCTTGCTGATCGTCAGGCCCAGGCCCGTGCCGCCGAATCTCCGTGTGGTTGAGGTGTCGGCCTGGGTGAACGGCTGGAAGAGTCGGGCCACCTGTTCCGCCCGCATGCCCACGCCCGTGTCGACCACGTCAATCTGCAGCATCGGGCTACGGTCTGCGGGCGCGAGGCCGACCACAAGGCGCACTTCCCCGCGCTCGGTGAACTTGATGCCATTGCCGATCAGGTTGAGCAGGATCTGCCGCAGGCGGGTCGGATCGGTCTGGATGGTCTGGGGAAGGGCGCCGACATACTCGACGGCGAGCGGCAAACCCTTCGCCTCCGCCCGCACGCGCATCAGCGCGGCCACTTCCGCCACGACCCGCCGGGGGTCGCAGGTGATCCGCTCGAGCTCCAGGCGTCCCGCCTCGATCTTGGACAGATCGAGAATGTCGTTCAGTACGCTGAGCAGGTACTCTCCATTGCGCTTGATTGTCTGCGCCGCTTCGACCTGTTTCGGCGGGGCTTTTGCCAGTCCGTCACACTCCAGCAGCACGTCCGTGTACCCCAGAATGGCCGTCATCGGCGTGCGCACCTCGTGACTCATGTTGGCCAGGAACTCGCTCTTGGCCTGCGCGGCCGCTTCGGCGGCGGTTTTGGCCTTCTGCAACTGCTCCTCCGCCAGCGCGCGCTCCGCGATCTGGCGTTTCAGCGCCTCGTTCGCCTGCGCCAGTTCGCCGGTACGCTCCGCGACACGCTCCTCGAGCGAGGCATAGGTTTGCTGCAGTCGGCCGGCGAGCAAGTTGAAGCTGGCTGCCAGGTCGCCGATGTCATCATGTCCGTCGATCCGCACCGGGCGGACGGGGGCGCCGGCCGGGTCGTTTGGAATGCTGCGGAAGTGCGCCGCCATGAGCCCCAACCGGCGCGACACGACCGTACGAAACACGAGTGCGATTCCACCCAGCAGCACCACCAGGCCGCCGAGGGTGATCGTGGTCTGCCTGGCGGTCTCGCCCGCCAGCGCGGCGCTCAGCTTGTCCATTGGGATCGCCACGGTGTCCAAAGCCACGACCTGCCCCAACGGCCGGTGAAAGCTTGCTGAGGCGCCGTAGCGGGCAAGCAGCGCCGCCGGCGCGTCCTGGGGGTCACCGTGGCAGCGCAGGCAGCTCGGCTCCATCCGCTTGGCCTGGAAATGAACCTGGCACTTTCGTCCGCCCATCTGCATCACGCTCGTCAGCTTGCTGATGTCCGGGTGCGCGTTGAAGTACTCGATGATCCGGAGCTCATCCGGCGTGGCGGAGTTGACGGGGTTTCTCGGGTTATCGGAGGAGAACTTGACGATAATCTCGGGGAACCTCTGGCGGACCTTCTCGAAGACACTGCGCGAGACGAACGAGGTCGACATCGCCTCGGGAATGAACTCATCCTTGTTGAGCATCCCCGCGAGGATGGGCCGAATCTGCTCGGACACGTACTCGCGCACGGCGAGATTGAACTCCATCGCGAGTGCCGCCTCACCTTCCACCAGCTTGAGCAGGTTCTGCTGGCTCGTCGTATATGACCGATAATGCAGAAACGCCGCAAACAGCAACCCCAGCGCAGCCAGAGGCAGCAGGAATTTGGTCGCTACACTTCGCATACCCAATTCGCGCCGCGGTGCCAGACTGGTACGTGGAGAGCGCGGTCGTGCGGCTAGTGTCGCTAAATCGGTCACTTGACGAGCGCGAGTGATTAGCAGGTATCGTGTTGGCCTGCGCCGGCTCGTCCCGACGCCGCGGCGAAGTTCCGATAGCCTGCCATGCGCGGTCTGTCCGCCCGCGCCTCCTGTCTTGCCTATACTCCTGCGAGTGACTCGGGCTGGCGGTGCTGAGTACCGCGTAGATGCGCGGTTAGGCCATTTGCCGTGGCGCGATTCCTCAAGGACCGAGAAACCATGGAGACAGCCATGACGCGTATCGTCGTGAGCTTGGCGGTGTGTGTCCTGAGCGCGGTAGCGGCAACGCAGGCGACCAAGCCGAGCACGCGGCCGGCCACGGGAGGTGAGCAGGTGAAGCTGGGCAACTTCTCCGTCAGTCTGGCCGTCAAGGACCTGGCCGTGTCCCGCGCGTTCTACGAGAAGCTCGGGTTCCACGTCGTCGGCGGCAACGGCCGCGATTACTCCATCCTGCAGAACGACACCGCGACGATCGGCCTGTTCCAGGGCATGTTCGACAAGAACATCTTGACCTTCAATCCCGGCTGGGATCGCACGACCGCGACGCTGCCCGACTTCGACGACGTCCGCGACCTCCAGCGCACGCTCCAAACCCGCGGCCTCACGCTCACGACGACGGCCGACGAGTCCGGCACCGGCCCCGCGAGTTGCACGCTCCTCGACCCCGACGGCAATCAGATCCTGATCGACCAGCACGTGCCGAAGCCGGGGAAGTAGGGGGCGTCAGCCGCGTACTTGAAGGGGTGGGGCCGCGCTGCTACCGTGCCGGCAGCAAGGGCCGCGCCGCCGACGGACCGCTGTGCACGGACGGCCGCGCAGGTGATGCTGTCCACAATTGCCGGTAGAACCATGCCGACTCTGGGCCGCGAGTACTTGCGGATGGCCGTAGAAGTGATGCAGCTGCAGGGGATCTCGTTCGCGCCGGGCCTCACCGAAGCCCAGTGTGAGGCGGCTGAAGCGGCGCACGGGTTCCACTTTCCGCCCGACTTGCGGAGCTTCCTGCAGTACGCGCTGCCGGTCGGTGAGCGCTTCCCCGACTGGCGCGTGCCCACCTCGCCACTCATACAGGAGCAGCTCGATTGGCCGGCTGATGGCATGTGCTTTGACGTCGAGTACAACGCCTTCTGGCTCCCCGCGTGGGGCCCCCGGCCCGCATCGCTGGCGGCCGCCCAGGCGCGGGCGCGCGAGGCGGTGCACGCGGCGCCGCTGCTCATACCGGTCGTCGGGCACCGTTACCTCCCGGCGGCACCGTGCGAGGCCGGCAACCCGGTCTTTTCTGTGTACCAGACCGACATCATCTACTACGGCTCCGACTTGGCGGACTATCTGCGGGCCGAGTTCGGCGTTCCCAATCCATACTCTGCCCCTGACAAGCCGCGCGAGATTGAGTTCTGGGGCGAGTTGGAGCGCCTCGACGTATAGCCCGCCCTCAGGTATTCGCCCTCATTCGTGATGCCGTCTGCAGGCAAATCCCGCGGCGTGCTGAATTCCGTTTGACGCCGCCATTTCCTGATGTATATTAGGATTTTGTTCGGGATGTGCCTGTCTGGGGCTCTTGGGTTGGGATGCCTAGTCGGGAACGGCCTGCGGAATGGGCCGGACGGTGGCCGCTGGACACAGTCGGCGGCCGGGAAAGCGTCGGCACGGTGGGAGCAGGATATGGTGCGCGCTGCGAGCGAAGGGGTTGTTGGGCAGTCGAAGCGGGGCGCTGCGTCGTCCGGGGCTGATCGAGCTCCCGCCCGTGCCGCGCCGGCCGGACCGTCCAGAGCGGATGAGCCGACCTCACGCGGCCGATCGTCGGCCCAGGGTTCTCCGTCGTTGCACGTTTTTCCGCCCATCCGGGGCGCCAAGGCAGAGACCGGGCCTGCCGCCGCGCGCGGGGGCACGGCCAAGCCCACGGCCGGGGCAGAGGCCGTACCTCCACGCCTGCTCGGTGCCCCGGCTGAGGATAGGTGTTCGTCATCACGCGAGACCCGAGCACCGGTTGCCTCTTCGCGTGTCGGCGCCGGCCAGCCGGAGGCGGCGCGCGAGTTGCTCGCACGCGTGTTCGGCTTCGCCGAGTTTCGTGCCGGCCAGCAAGCCGTCATCGAGCGCCTGCTCGCGGGCAAGAACGCCCTGGCCATCTTCCCCGCCGGCGGCGGCAAGAGCCTCTGCTACGAGCTGCCGGCCTTGATGCTCGAAGGCCTCACCGTGGTCGTGTCGCCGCTCATCGCCCTGATGAAGGACCAGGTTGAGTTCCTCACGGGACGTTCCGTGCCGGCCGCCCGGCTGGATTCGAGCCTGGGGCCCGACGAGACGCGCGGGGTGTACGAGGGCCTGCGCTCCGACCGACTGCGGCTGCTCTACGTCTCGCCCGAGCGTCTCGGCAACGAACGCTTCCTCCACCTGCTGCAACGACGGCGCATCTCCCTGCTCGCGATCGACGAAGCACATTGCATCAGCGAATGGGGCCACAACTTCCGCCCGGACTACCTGAAGATCGCCCGCCTCGCCCGGCAACTCAAGGTGGAGCGCGTCCTCGCGCTGACGGCGACGGCCACGCCGAGCGTCGCTGCCGATATTGCCCGCGCGTTCGACATCGCCGCGGATGACGTCGTGCACACTGGCTTCTACCGCCCGAACCTGAACATCCGCGTGACGCCCTGCCCGGCCGACGAGCGGCTGCGCACCCTGCTGGCCTGTGTGCAGCAGCGCCCGCGCGGGCCGACGATCATCTATGTGACCCTGCAGCGCACGGCCGAGGACGTGGCGCAGGCTTTGACGCAGCGGGGTTTCGCCGCCGAGGCGTATCACGCGGGACTGGACGCGGACCGGCGCAACCGTGTGCAGGACGCGTTCATGGCCTCGGACCAGGCGATCGTGGTGGCGACGATCGCGTTCGGCATGGGCGTCGACAAGGCGAACATCCGCTACGTGTATCACTACAACCTGCCCAAGAGCCTGGAAAGCTACATGCAGGAGATCGGCCGAGCCGGGCGCGACGGCCAGCCGGCGTTCTGCGAGTTGCTGGCTTGTGCGGACGATGTCGTCACGCTGGCGAACTTCTCGTACGGTGACACGCCCACGCCGCAGGCCGTCGCGGCGCTGCTGGGCGAGCTCCTCGACCGCGGGGAGGAGTTCGACATCTCGGTGTATGAGCTATCGCAGCAGCATGACGTGCGGCCGCTCGTCGTTGAGACGCTGCTGACGTATCTGGAGCTGGACGGCGTGCTTCACGCGACCGGGCCGTTCTACACGGAATTCAGGTTCCAGCCGCAACGGCCGTGGCCGGAGATCTTGCGCGGCTTCGACGCGCAGCGGGCCGCGTTTCTGCAGGCGGTCATCCGGCAGGCGCGGCAGGGGCGCACGTGGTACACGTTGGATGCGGACGAAGCCGGACGTGCGCTGGGCGAACCGCGCGAGCGCATCGTCAAAGCACTCGGCTATCTGGAGGAGCAGGGCGCTGTGGTCCTGCAGCCGGCGGGACTGCGGCAGGGCTATGGGCGTGGGTCAAGCGCAGTTGACCGGGTGAAGCTGCAGGCCACGCTGGCGGCGCGGTTCGCCCGGCGCGAGGAGCACGATATCGCCCGGATTCGCGGTGTTTGTGCTTGGGCCGAGCAGGCTGGGTGTCTGACGGCCGCGCTCCTGCAGTACTTCGGTGAGGTGCGCGCCGCGTGTGGACACTGCGCGCGATGCGACGGCGAGGTTGCCCGGCCGTTGCCGGTGGCGCGGCACAGCCCGCCAGGCGCGACGGAGGCGGCGCGGCTGCGGGCACTGCGGGCAGAGAAGCATGCGGCGCTGGCCACGCCGCGGCAACTGGCGCGTTTCCTGTGTGGGCTGTCGTCGCCGGCAACGACGCGGGCGCGGTTGCGTGGGCACAAGGACTTCGGCCTGTTGCAGTCCGCGCCGTTTGCGGAGGTGCTGGCATTTGTGGAGCGGCACGCCGGGGTACCGGCGGGCTGAGCGCCCGTCCTGGCTCGCGGTGCCCCTGATTGGCGTTACGCGGCAGGGTTGGCCTTGCTTGCGGCAGACCTTTCCGCAGCCGTCCTGGCGTTCGTCGTCTATCTCGGAGTCCGCCATGCCCGCCTACGCCATCTTCATCCGCGAAGCCACGACCGACAACGCCGAGCTGGATGCCCATGGCCCGCTCGCCGAGGCGTCGCTCACCGGCCATCCCGTGCAGGTCCTCGCCGCCTACGGCGCGCAGGAAGCGCTCGAAGGCCCGCCAGTGGAAGGCGTCGTCATCCTCGAATTCCCTACTCGCGCGGCCGCAAGGGCGTGGTACGACAGTCCGGCCTACCGCGCTGCGCGTGAGCATCGCTTCAAGGGCGCGACGTACCGGGCTGTGCTGATTGAGGGGCCCTGAGAGCGCCGCCGGCGGGTCGTGGTGGCGGACCGATCGAGCCGCTCCCGGTCCCTGAGCCATCGCCAGAAAACCCTGTGCGCCCGCCGGGGGACTCGGTAGCATGCTTGCGCTCCGGCGGGTTTCGGAGCAGGGCCGAAGCAACGGGGGACATGTCCGTTCCGCATTCCGGCAAGATGTTGTGCCACAGGAGAGCAGTCATGAGGCGAGCGCGAGCCATGATTGGGCATCTGGGTATCTGTACGAGCCACGCCGGCCACAAGGCGGGTGCCGGGTGGTTGTCCATGCTGGCGGGGATCATGTTGGTGTTCGGCGGCGCGGGCCGGGCTGGCGCCCAGAACGGCGAGATCGTGGCCTGGGGGGGCAACAGTTCGGGCCAATGCAACGTGCCGGCTCCGAACAGCGGTTTCGTCGCGATCTCCGCATCTTCGTGGACGAGCATGGGGCTGCGGGCGGACGGCTCGCTCGCGGTGTGGGGTTATAGCGGTTCGGGCCAGTGCAGCGTGCCGGCGCCGAATGCGAGCTTTGTGGGGGGGGCCGTGGGCGGGTCGCATTGCCTTGGACTGAAGAGCGACGGCACGGTCGTCGCCTGGGGATACAACGCCAACGGCCAGTTGAATGTCCCGGCCCCCAATGCCGACTTTGTGGCCGTCGCGGCAGGCTCGGATCACAGCCTGGGACTGAAGGTGGACGGCACGGTCGTCGCGTGGGGAGCTAACCATTACGGGCAATGCAATGTCGCGCCGCCGAACGCCAACTACGTGGCCGTTGCGGCCGCAGGGAACCACAGTCTGGGGCTGCGGTCCGACGGCACGATAGGCGCGTGGGGGGTGAACACGTACGGTCAGTCCACGGTGCCGGTGCCGAACGCGGACTTTGCTGGCATAGCGGCCGGGTGGTATCACAGTCTGGCGCTGAAGAATGATGGGACGATCGTCGCGTTCGGGCGGAACTACTATGGCCAGTGCAGTGTGCCGACGTCCGCCAGCGGCTTCGCGGCCATCGGAGCGGGTGCGGAGTTCAGCCTGGCGGTACAGAACGACGAATCGATGGTCGGGTGGGGCTACAACCTGCGAGGGCAGTGCAACCCGCCGACACCCAACACGGACTTCGTCGCGGTCGCCGGAGGTGAGCTGCACACGCTGGCGCTGAAGCACTCGCCGCCGCGATTCGGAGACCTGAACTGTGACGGGCTGATGAGTCCCGCGGATTTGCGCCTGTTCGTGGTGGTTATGCTGGGGCCGGACCAAGCCGCCGGTCCGATTGGTTGCGGGAACGCCGATTTCGATCAGGACTCCGACGTCGATCTGCGCGATGCGGCCCTCCACCAGCGGGCGCTCTAGCGGCCGAAGTGCGGCGGCTGGTCTCACGGCACGGTCAACTCGAGGACTTGGCAGCTTGTGTTGCCGGTGGTGTCGGCGACGTAGGCGATCAGTTCGTAGGTGCCCGGGGCGCGGTAGGTGTGCCGGTGCGCGGGGCCGGAGGCGTAGGTCAGATCGCCGAAGAACCACTGGTACGCGCGAATTCCGTCGGCATCGGTTGCGTGGGCGCCGACGCGGACGGTGCGATCGGACTCGATCCTGGCGGTGGCGGTCAGGGCCGGTGGATCGTTGGGCAGGAGCGGCCACTGCTCCAGGATGAGCGTTGGCGCGCGCTCGATGACGGGGATCTGCCACGTGCCACCGCCCGGGGCCGTGCCGCCCTTGAAGAGCACCACGGCGCGAGCGAGTTCGAGGTTCATGTCGACGAGTTCGTCGAGTCCGTACGGCGTAGTCTCGAACTTCTGTGTCAGATCGAGCTGCGAGAGCCAATCCGTGCGGTCTGCGGCCAGGGCGCGGCTGCCGTAGAGCGCGCCCAGAATGCTGCCAACGCTGGACGGATTGCAGTCGCTGTCCTGTCCGGCGGCCATTGCGTAGCGCAGCGAGGCGGCCAGATCGCCCTCGCCGTAGAGCAGGCCGAGCAGGATGAAAGCGCCGTTGAATTTCGCGTCGATGTTCAGGGGGTTCAGGGGGCCAGCCAGTTCGGCGCAGCGGTCCAGGCCGCCCCACTGGGCGTAGAGCGCCGCGAGATTGGCGTCGTAACTATCGCCGCGCAACCAGGCCGCGTGGACCTCGTCGAGCACGTGGCGGTAGGCACTACCGGGCGGGACGGCCAGGCGCCCCGCGTCGGCGACGGTGCAGACGGAGTCGGCGGTGAAGGCGGTCGCGATCATGGTGGCCACAAACACGCCGCCGTAGACGCCGTCGCCGTAGTTCATGAGGTGTCCGGCGCGGAAAGCGAGGTCGGCGGCACTGTCCGGCTGGGCGGGATTCATGAGCCCGACGAAGTCGGCCTCGATCTGCCAATCGATGTCGTCGCTTTCGCCGCTGTGGGCATAGTGCCCGGAAGCGGGGGCGCGGAGGCCGGCGCGGAGGTTTTCGCGTCCGGCGGCGTTGGCGTGCCAGAGAGGGAAGGTTGAGCGGGCAAACGCCGCGCTCAACGGTGCCCAGCCGGCATTCACGCCGTGGTGGGCGAGCGCTTCCATGAACGGGACTTCGACGTAGAGGTCGTCCTGTGAGTAGGCCCCGTTGATCAGCTCCGGCTTCCAGGCAGGAAGGCGGTCAACCGGGATCGGGCCACCGTCGTACGCGGCGTAGGTATTCTGCGGCGTGCCGTCCACCTGGTGCAGGTCGGGGAACATCTGCCAGTTGTGGTGCGCGTAGAACTCGGTGGGGAAACCCCAGGAGACGCCGATCATCTGACCGAGCCAGGCGCCGCGGAGCTTGTCGCGCAGCACGGCCTCGCTCAGGGGGAGGAGGTGGGTGGGGGGCTGGGCCCCCGACCGCCCGGAGGCGCCGGTAGGCGTGCCCCACTGCGTCGTGCGCGGGCCGGCGCAGTTGCAGTACAAGAGCGCGGCCACCGCGAGCAGCACGGCCTGGCCGCGGACACGGGCAACACGAGTGCGGGGCGTGGGCGGAATCCGGCTGGTGACGAGTCTGATGCTGCGGGTCATGGCCACAGTCTCCGCGATCCAGGCCGCCCGATGGTGCGCACGGTCGGGAGCGGCGCCACAGTGTAGCGGTGAGGCGGGCGGATGCGTGCCGGCGTGCAAGCGCGAAATTGCAGACGCGAGGCGGAGCGTGGTGCTGTGCCGTACCGGCTTCAGGGCTGAAGTCCGCGGTGATCGCGCGAACTGCGCAAGGGGCCGGGGCACCTGCGAGCGTGAGCGGGGTTTCCGCCGGTGGGTGCGAGGGAGGATGCGCGCCCGAATGGCACGCGATTCCTGCCGGCCCGCGCCGTCATGCACGGCGGATGCGGTCCCGCGTATACTGGCGACGGCAGCACAGGAGCAACGACCATGCCACACCGGACTTGGATGCAGATCACCCTGCTTTTCGCCGCAGTGCTTGGGGGAACGGGCTGCGAGGCCCAACGTGACCATGGGCTGCGGGAGCAAGCTGCCACGCCCGCCACGAGCGCAACCTCCCGGCCCAGCAAGGCGGCCAAGCGGGACACCTACGTGCCACGGCCGTATCCGCTGGACGAGCGCGGGTTCTCACCGGTGGATCAGGCGCTGGCGAAGGCATTTGCGGGCGAGGAGACGGTGCCCGATGACGGTTCGCTCAACCCGTACGTCCTCAAGGTGGTCTCCGCCTATCCGCTCGATGGCTCGTATCCATACCATTGCAGTTGGAAGCCGCGCGAGTACGACCTCTACAACGGCGTCACGCAGGACTTGTGGTACCAGGGCCGAGTGGTTGCCAAGGCTTATCCCGATGGCTCGCGGTGCAGCTACTGCTGCGGCCTGACCTTCGAGATCTTCTTCCGGGCCATGACGCTGCGCAACGCGCAGCAGGGATTGGATCCGGACGGCTTCAACGGCATGACGTTTCACGACCTGTTCAATCTGCTGCAGCTTTGGTACATCGAGGGCGACGGCGACAGCCCGCAACGCGGGATTGTTGCTTACGGGCTCGGGCAGGCGATCACCGACTTCGAGCAGGCGCGCCCCGGCGACTTCGCCGACTACAGCACCACGCCGCCCGGCGGGCACTCGGTCATCTTCATCGACTGGCTGCGCAACGAGCAGGGCCAGATCGTCGGCCTGAAGTACTTCTCGTCCAACCTCTCGGGCACCCGCGGCGTGGGCTACGGCACCGGCCGGTTCAGCGACAGCAACGGCGGCAAGGGCATCCTCCGCAAGTCGTTGCGACTGGCCCGCGTGGGCGGCATTGCGGACTATCGGCCGTTCGACCGCCGCCAGATCCCGCACCGCAACGCGTACGCGCCGAACCAGCCCGAACGCGTCATCTATGCTCCGGCCCCTGGCGACGGGGCGGCGCAAGCGCAGCCCTGACACGGTATCCACGTGTCCTCCCGGCGAGATTCCGCGCGTGGCGCTGGGGAGTCGCAGCGCAACCGCTCCAGGCGGCCGCACTGGGGCGATGGTGCAGAGGGCCGCGCGGAACCGGCGGGTCTTGATTGCCGTCGAGCGGCCGGTTTGCGTAAGATGCTGTGCGCGAGCTCGGCGAGGCGGAAAGCTCCGTGAACAAGCGAGCACGAGTGTGGGCGCTCGCGGGGTGGGGGGTGTGGATGGTGGTCTGTCCGGCGGTGGCGCTGGCCCAGCGGACGGTGACGGCGGAGGCCTACCTCGACAAGCTCCGGGGCATGTGGTTTGGGCAGCTCATCGGGAATCACACGGGGGCGGCGTTCGAAGGTTTGTACTGCACGCGGGAGGCGGCGCCGGACGACTCGTTCGCGTGGGTAGTCAAGACCAGCGCCGGGGACCCGTGGCTGGGCGATGATGACACCGCCTTCGAGTACTTGTATCTCCACGTACTCGAGACCTATGGTCTGGCGCCGACGGATGCGCAGATTCAGTGGGAATGGGAGGCCCACGTGCCGTTGGCGGGGATCTATATCGCCAATCTGCAGGCCAAGTACCTGATGAATCACGGCGTTCAGGTCCCGGCGACGGGGTCTTACCGCCTGAATATGCACGCCTATGCCATCGATTCCCAGATCACGACCGAGTCGTTGGGGGCGCTGTCGCCGGGCCAGCGTCAATGGGCCCGCGACGCGGTGCAGCGATTCGCCGGCGTGACGAACGAGGGCTTTGCACGGCACGCGGCGGAATTCTACGGTACGATGTACGCAGCGGCCGGTTTCGAGAGCGACGTGCACACGATCGTGGCGCTCGGGCAAGGCGGCATTCCCGTGAGTTCCCGCACCTGGCGGGTGGTGCAGGACGTGTGCGATTGGTACACGGCAGACATGCTGGACGGAGTTCCGGACTGGCGGGCAACGCGGCGTCAGATTTACGACCGCTACTGCGGAGGGCAGGCCCACGGACGCTACCGGGGCTGGATCGAGTCGACCGTCAATGTCGCGATGACGACGCTCGCCTTGCTCTACGGCGAGGGCGACTTTGAGCAGACCGTGCGGATCGCCGTGCTGTCCGGCTTCGATGCAGACTGCAACGCGCCGACTGCTGGCGGACTGATCGGCCTGGTGCGGGGCTACACGAACCTGCCGACGGTACTCACGGCCAGCGCGACGGATACATACCGAGTCCTGAATCGGCCCGGACTGCCGCAAACCGACACGATCACGGGCGTGGCGGGGCGGCTGCGTGGTGTGGCGGAGCAGGTGATTGTCGTCAACGGCGGGATCGTCGCGGGAGGTGTTTACACGGTACCTTCGGCCGACGTCATCACGCCCGAACCAGAATTGCCGGACCCGGCAGGACCAACCGGACTGGTCGGAGCGGTACTGGCCGCGGGTGGCAGCGTGTCGGTTTCCGCGAGCCTCGCGAAGCACAATCCGAACTCCGACCGAGACAATCTGGACAGCATCATCGACGGTATCGTGGACGTGCGCCACAACGGCCATCTGCCCTATGAGACGTATGATGGCGACAACGCGCAGCCCGCTGGGGGTGATTACTATCAACTGAACTTCTCTGCCCCGATGCGGTTTGACCGGCTGACGTTCTATGAGGGCGACATGCGCTGGTCCAGCATCAATGCCGATCCGCGTGTGCTGGAGCCTTACGGCGGCTACTTTTTGGAACTGGCGGTGGAAGTCGGTGACGGCGGGAGCTGGCGGCCGGCGCAGAATCTGGTCCTGAGCGAACCGCTCGATCCATTCGCCTACTACCAGGTCATTGTGCTGACGTTCGATTCCATCCCGGGTGACGCCGTCCGGATTCGCGGGACGGTGGGCGGCAGCCGCCAGTACACCAGCATCGTCGAGCTTCTGGCCGAGGGCATGCGTATCGGCGATCTTGACGGCGACGGGCCGGTCGGCAGCGACGACTTCGCGGTTCTCGCCGGCTGCATCGCCGGTCCGGGAGTTGTGCCGACACCCGCGCCACCGGTCACGCCGGAGCAGTGCTTGGCCGCCTTTGACTGCGACAACGACGGCGACGCCGACTTGTATGATTTCGGCTGGTTCGCGCGGGCTTTCGGGCGCTGAGCGGTCGGGGGTCCTGGCCGCGCGGGGGTTTCCGGCGGTCCGTTGCAACGCGCGCGTTGCCGCCGGGGGCTCCCTGCGACCGGGGCAGATTCCAGAGTCGCGACGCTTTCTCGGAGTGACGGGTCGGGGGGCCAGCGAGGCGAAATGGTGACGGAGCAGCTACAATCGGGCCATATGAGTACTGCCATACCGTTACCGCTGGCCGAGGATTCCGCGCTGGGGGCACGTTGTGCGCCGGGGG
Source organism: uncultured Planctomycetales bacterium (assembly GCA_964523405.1). GTDB lineage: Bacteria > Planctomycetota > Phycisphaerae > UBA1845 > Fen-1342 > CAZGAQ01. Next base: position 5,355 of record CAZGAQ010000046.1, on the reverse strand, counting down.
CGCAGGACGCGCAAGGCGCGCAGGGGGCGCGGGCGCGGCGGCGGCTGCCGCCGTGGCTCAAGCGGCCGGTGCCGGTGGCGGAGGCGCTGCTGGCGACGCGGGAGCTGATTCAGGGGCTGAAGCTCAACACCGTGTGCGTCGAGGCGCGGTGTCCGAACCTGACGGAGTGCTGGTCGCGGCACACGGCCACGTTCATGATTCTGGGGGACAAGTGCACGCGGAACTGCAAGTTCTGTGCGGTGCATACCGCGCGGCCGGACCCGGTGGATGCGGAGGAGCCGGCGCGGCTGGCGCAGGCGGCGGCGCATCTGGGGCTCAAGCACGTGGTGATCACGTCAGTGGCGCGGGACGACTTGCCGGATGAGGGGGCGGGGCACTTCGCGGCGTGCATCCGGGCGGTGCACGCGAGCCGGCCCGGCGTGCAGGTGGAGGTGCTGGTGCCGGACTTTCACGCGCGGCCGGAATGCGTACAGACGGTGACGGATGCGGGGCCGGAGGTTTTCAACCACAACGTGGAGACGATTCCGCGGCTGCACCGGGCGATTCGGCCGCAGGCGAAGTATCCGCGCTCGCTGGAGACGCTGCGCGAGGCGAAGCGACAGCGGCCGGGGATCACGACGAAGAGCGGGGTGATGGTGGGTTTGGGGGAGACGCGCGACGAGCTCGTCGAGGTGTTTCGCGATTTGCGGAGCGTGGAGTGCGATCTGCTGACGATTGGGCAGTATCTGAAGCCGTCGGCAACCGATCCGCGGCATGCGCCGATCGAGAGGTTCTACACGCCGGAGGAGTTTGACGAGCTGGGGGCCGTGGCGCAGGAGTTGGGTTTTCGGGCAGTGGCGAGTGGTCCGTTCGTGCGGAGCAGCTACTTTGCGGAGACGCTGTATCAGGGGGAGCGATCAGCCGTCAGCGAGCAGCCATCAGCCGGAGGGTAGGCGGGGGGGGCGAAGCATGGCCGCTGGAAGAGTGTGCGGGGCGAGGGAGCGACGCTGCGAGCGGGTGAGGTGGTCGCGTCGCGGGGCTGAGCTGGCAAGCGGGCGTGCCACACGGGGTGGGGGGAGGGGGATTCGGCAGTTGAAGAGTCACCGCGCATCGGCAATACTGCTTGCGGCGACTGCGGGTAGGTCGTGGCCAGGGAGTATTCATACGCCCGGCGCGAGGCGGCGGCGCGCGGTTGGCTGCTGCGGCTAGCGCGTGTAACTAAATAGGTGGCCGGTAGTTATGTCGGATGTATTGCTGATCACGCAGGCATCGCGGTCGGTGCGCTACTATTTGCAGCCGCACCTGATTCCGTTGACGCTGTGGCGGCATCGGCAACTGATTGGGCAGCTTGTCCGGCGGGGGGTAGCGGCGCGGTACCGCGGGTCGGCGCTCGGCGTCTTGTGGTCGTTCCTGCTACCGCTGGTGATGCTGGCAGTGTACACGTTCGTGTTCAGCGTGATCCTGCCGGCGCGCTGGGGGACGAGTGCGGACGTCTCCAAAATCGACTTTGCCCTGACCCTCTTCTGTGGGCTGCTGATTTACGGAGTGTTCTCCGAAGCCACGGCCGCGGCGACGACGGTCATCATTGGCAACGTCAGCTATGTGAAGAAGGTGGTGTTTCCGCTGGAGATTCTACCGGTGGTGACGCTGGGGACGGCGCTGGTGAACGGGCTGTTCAGCCTGGTGATTCTGCTGGCAGGCATGGGCGTGTTTCAGTACCGCTTCCCGCTGCTGATTCTCTATCTGCCGCTGGTGGCGCTGCCGCTGGTGCTGCTGTGTCTGGGGCTGAGTTGGTTTCTGGCGTCAGTCAGCGTGTACCTGCGCGATACGGGGCACGTGGTGACGGTGGTGTTGCAGATTCTGATCTTTCTGACGCCGATCTTCTTCCCGATGTCGATGGTACCGGCGGCATTCCAGGTCTTCATGAAGCTCAACCCGCTGTCGGTGGTGGTTGAAAGCGGGCGGGACGTGCTGTTGCGGGACGCGGCGCCCGACTGGTTCTGGCTGGGGGTGGTGACGGTGATCGCGTACGCACTCATGCAGCTTGGCTACGCGTGGTTCATGAAGACGCGGCGAGGGTTCGCGGATGTCCTCTAGCCCGGCCGAGCCTGGCGTGTTGGCACCGGCGGTGGGCGAGCCGGCGCGCGCCGCGGCGGCGGGCGGGGCCGCGCACGGCCTGGCGGGATCGGCGGGTGCGGTCATGCTGGCGTGTCGGCATGTGGGCAAGTGCCACGAGATTTACGCCCGGCCGCTCGATCGTCTGAAGCAGACGCTGTGGCGCGGCCGGCGGCAGTTCTACCGCGAGTTCTGGGCCCTGCGGGATGTCTCGTTCGAGCTGCGGCGTGGCGAAGCGATGGGGATCATCGGGCGGAACGGCTCGGGCAAGAGCACGCTGCTGCAGATCATTGCGGGGACGTTGCGGCCGACGGAGGGCGAAGTCGCGGTGCGGGGGCGGGTCGCGGCGCTGCTGGAGCTGGGGTCGGGGTTCAACCCCGAGTTTACGGGGCGGGAAAACGTCTTTCTGAACGGGGCGATTCTCGGGCTGTCGCGTGCGGAGATCGCAGAGCGCTTTGACGAGATCGCGGCATTCGCGGGGATCGGTGATTTCATCGAGCAGCCGATCAAGACGTACTCGACGGGCATGGTGGTGCGGTTGGCGTTCGCGGTACAGGCGCTGTTGTCGCCGGACCTTTTGATTGTGGATGAGGCTCTGGCGGTGGGCGATGCGTCGTTTCAGCGGAAGTGTTTTCGGCGGCTGGAGGAGCTGCGGGCCGGCGGAGTCATGATCCTGTTTGTGAGCCACAGTCTGGAGCTGGTGCGAAGCATCTGCGATACGGCGCTGTACCTGGAGCGCGGTGTTGCGAAGACGTACGGTCGGGCGGGCGAGGTATGCGACGCGTACCTGGCGGACCTGCTGGCGGAGCAGACGGCCGTCAATGCCGCGGTCCGGCCGAACTCGGGCGCGGTGGGCGGCACGGCGCCGGCCGGCGCGGAGGCGGGGACGCACGCGCTGGATCAGTACGTGGCGGGGCAAGAGACGAGCGGGCGGCTGCAGGGGGGGCGCGTGGTGGAACTGCGTGAGGCGTCGGTTGTGGCCGACCAGCCGGGGCGGGGGCTGCTGTATGAAGGGGACCGGGTGCGGGTGCGCGCGCGGTTTCGCGTGCATGAGGCGGTGCCGGCGCTGGTCTTTGGTTTGCTGGTGCGGGACCGGTACGGCACGGACGTATTCGGTTTTTCGACGCCGAGCGCGGCGCTGGGGCTGGGGGCGCTGGCGGCCGGGCAGGAAGTGTTGGTCGAGGCGGTGGTGAAGTGCGATCTGCGGGCGGACACGTACTTTCTGACGCTGGGCCTGCAGACCCCGGACTTTGGCGAGATTTACTTCTACGGGCACGATATTCTGAAGTTCGTGGTGGAGACCGCGGCCGATGCGGCGCAGTTCCGGATGATCGGCGGGTTGGCGCGGCTGGAGCATGCGGCGGCCGCGCGGGTGTTAGCGCAGTAGGGAGAGGCGGAATGTCGATCGAGCCACGTGCCGAGTTCTGGCAGGAGATTTCGAAGACCTACGCGGTGGACGCGGGGCAGGTGGATCTGGACCTGGCGGACGACCTGGTGCGTGTTCTGCGGGAGGCGGGGCTGACGCCGCCGCGGACGCTGCTGGAAGTAGGGTGCGGGTCGGGGCATTTGTCACTACGGCTACAGCAGGCGGGCTACGCGACGGATCTGCTGGATTTCAGCGAGAACGCGCTGGACAAGGCCGGCGCGGCGTACCGCGAGGCACTGGGGGAAGGGCACGGTAGCCGGTTCGTGCTGGGGGACCTGCTGCAACTGGAGGCGGTGTTGGGCGAGCGGCGCTACGACGTGGTGTGGAACAGCGGCGTCCTGGAGCACTTCTCGCGGGATCGGCTGCAGGTGGCGTTGCGGCAGATGGCCCGGGCGGCCGAGCAGGCCGTGGTTTTCCTGGTGCCCAACCCGGACAGCCTGATCTATCTGGCCTATCGCACGCGGATGCTGGCATTACAGCGCTGGGACGTGGGGGTTGAATTTCTGCGGACGGACTATGAAGAGGTTCTGGCGGCGAGCGGGCTGCGGCTGGAGCGGCACGGGTACTGCGGGCTGACGTATTCGCGCGTGCAGTTGGTGCACACGATTCACGATCCTGAGCAGCGGCACTGGTTTGATGCGGTGCTGGCGGGCGGGCAGGTGCCGCGGCAAACGCTCTATCTGCAGTACTTCGTGTGCACGCCGACCAGCCGGCCGAGCAAGCTGAAGCTGCGGGCGGTTGACGACACGCCGCTGCTCGAGCGGACGTTCTATCTGGATGCGCTGGGGACGTTCAACGGGGTGCTGGCGCGGCTGCGGCAGGAGCTGGAGACGGGGCAGGGGCCGGCCGGGGCGCAGGCCGTGCGGGAGCGCGACCAGGCGCTTGCGGTGCTGCGCGGGCAAATGGACGGGCTGACTGCGCAGATCACGGCACTGTCGGCCAACGCGCAGACGCTGAGTGGGCTGGTGGCCGAAAAGGAACTGCGGGCGCAGACGTTGGCGGATGCGCTGGCCGCGCACCAGGCGGCGGCGGCGCTGGCGGCGCAGTCGCGCGAGGCGGAACTGCAGGCGGCGCGGGGGCAATTGGCGGAGCAGGCGCAGGCGGCGGCGGTGCGCGCGGGGGAGTTGACCGGACTGCGGCAGCAGGTGGCGGAGCGCGAGGCACAGGTCGCGGCGCTGGGACAGCGGATCACGGCGCTGCAGCAGGAGTTGGCCAGCCGGGTGTGTCCGCCGGGCGTGGAGCAGACGCTGGCGGAGGTGCGGCGGGCGACGAGCGGCGCCATCCGGACGCTGGAGGAGTTCAAGCTGCACCAGAGTTTCCGTGTGGCCCGCCTGTTGCAACTGGTCAAGAACGATCTGTTGACAGGGTCGCTGCGGCACCGGATGGAATTCGCACGGCGGCTGCTGGCGCGGGTGGGGGGCAACCGCGCGCCGCTTAGCGGGTTTCACGCGTTGAACATACCGATAGGCCAGTTGCGGCAGGTCGAGACGCTGTTGGGGACCTGTGGCGCGGCGCCAGGCACTCCGACGGTGGCGCCGGGTCTGCCGCCGTTGCCGGCCCGGGCGGCGCGGCCGAACGTGGTGAACATCGTCACGTACCTCTTTTATGATCTGCACGGACAGGAGTTAATGGGGGGCGGGGCGGAGCGGTACCTGATCGAGTTGTGCCGGATCATTCACGATCTGGGCTATCAGGCGGAGGTGTACCAGTGCGGGCGCGGGGCGTGGCGCCGCACGTTCGAGCACGCGCGGGTGTTCGGGCTGGACGTGAATGGCGAATACGCGGCGCTGAACCAACGTTTTCACGAAGCGATCGCGCCCGGGGCGCTGACGATC
>CAZGAQ010000045.1:0-40499 GCA_964523405.1 uncultured Planctomycetales bacterium | reverse complement strand
CCCCTGAGAGGGGGGACGGTGTGCCGCGGTAGGATCGAGCGCGGCGCTGTGCGAGAGGGCATCGGTGAGGCCCTGAACCATCTTCTTGGACAGGCCGAACTGCAGGTCGCCGGTGCGGTCGCGGATGGTCATGAAGATCAGGCTGCCGATGTCGCGGAAGAGCACGACGCGGCCGGCGGCGCGGAAGCGGGCCTGGGGCTGCTCGCAAATCTGTCCGGCTTCGATGTTCAGAGTGTCGGCGGCGGCGCGGATGGTGGCGCTGGCCGTAATGTCGGTGAGGTGCCCGCCGTAGGGGTCGACGCCGAGGGCGCGGATCTTTTCCAGCTTGGCCTTGCGGTCGGTAATCTGGTCGCTCATAGGGGGCGTACTATAACGTGAGGCGGGCGGGGTGTCCCCGGGATGCGGCGTTTCGTGTGCGAACCGGGGCGGCTGGGGCGGTGGACAGACGGCCCCCGGACCGCTACGGTTCGGGACCGCTGTCGCCGGAGACGCGGCTGGAGCGAAATTGTCGTGAACCCGCTGGAATCCACGCTGTTGATGTTCGGCATCTCGATCGTGGCGGGGCTGCTGGGCGCGCTGGTCGGGGTGGGCGGGGGGATCATCGTGGTGCCGGCGCTGACGCTGCTCTTGGGTGTTGACGTGAAGTACGCGGTAGGGGCGTCGCTGGTGTCGATTATCGCGACATCGAGCGGAGCGGCGGCAGCGTACGTGCGGGAGCGGATGACGAACATGCGGGTGGGCATGCTGCTGGAACTGGGCACGACGGCGGGAGCAATCTGCGGGGCGTGGCTGGCGAGCGCGGTTTCCAGCCAGTGGCTGCAGATCATTTTCGGGGTGATTCTCGCGCTGACGGGGACGGAGATGCTACGGAAGCGGCACTCGGCCGCGCGCGTGCCGCCGGACCGACTGGCGGACCGGCTGCGGCTGCACGGGGCGTACTACGACCAAGCGGAAGGGCGGGAAGTGGCGTACCGGGTGACGCGGACGGTGCCGGCGCTGGGGCTGATGCTGGTGGCGGGCGTGCTGAGCGGGCTCTTGGGAATCGGGTCGGGGATTCTGAAGGTGCCGGCGATGGACCTGGCGATGGGGCTGCCGATCAAGGTGTCGACGGCGACGAGCAACTTCATGATTGGCGTGACGGCGGCGGCGGGGGCGGGGGTGTGGTTCGCGCGGGGGCAGATTGACCCGTTCATTGCGGGGCCGGTGGCGGCGGGGGTGCTGATCGGGGCACTGGCGGGGTCGCGGATCATGGGGCGGACACAGAATCGCACAATTCGCCTGGCATTTGTCGTCGTGCTGCTCTATGCGGCGGGGCAAATGCTCTGGAAGGGGCTGCGCTAGATGAACACGCACCCGGACTACGATCAGCCGCGTACGCCGGCCGAAGCGAAGGTGCGGCGTGTGGAGCTACTCATCAGCAACCTGTTGCGGACGGGCGTGCTGCTGAGCCTGGTGATCATCGTCATCGGGACGACGATTACGTTCGTGCGGCATCCGGACTATGCGGCGGACGCGCGCGGGGTGCCGGGCATCAGTCCAGGCGGGCCGACGTACCCACACACGGTGCATGATGTGCTGATTCAGGCGGCGCGCGGGCGCGGGCAAGCGATCATCATGCTCGGCCTGCTGGTGCTGCTGCTGACGCCGGTGGCGCGCGTGGCGGTATCGATCTTCGCGTTCGTCTACCAGGGGGATCGGGCGTTCGTCATCATTACGAGCGTGGTCCTGACGGTGCTGATTATCTCGTTTCTGCTGGGGCATGCGCTGGAGTAGACGCGCAAGAAAAGGGAAAGGTGCGCCGCAGCGCACCTTTCGGGAAGACGTTCACTTCGTCGAGTCTGACCGGCGGCTCAGCCCGCGAGGGCTAAGACGGGTCCGGAGTGGCGCCGTCGATTTCCAGGGAATCGTCCGTATCGGGCAGGACGACGTGCTTGCCGTCCGGAGAGATGAACTTGGCGGGAATGTGCTCGACCAGGCCGACGGTGCGGCCGTCCGCGAGGCGGAAGGTCACCAAGCCCCAGACCTGGTCGCCCGATTCCAGCGAGGCGTTGTTGACGGTAAAGCGCCCGCTCTGCAGGTACGCCGCGGTTTCGGCGAGGATGGCTTCGCGCTCGGCGCGCGGGCCGGGGGGGAACTGCGTGTCCACCTCGGTGGTTCGGCCGTCGGAGAGCACGAAGCGCAGGGTGTACGTACCCATCCCCATGCCGTGTTTGGTGTGAGAAACGACTTCGCCGAGTCCGGCCTCGTACTGCGCGATGATTTCCTGAGCGCGCTGCAGCTCTTCGGGACGCGTGGGGAGCTTGCCCTGGCCGATCGTGCTCTGGTTTCCGTTGCCGAAGTCGTAACGGACAAGGTAGGTGTAGGAGAGGCCGGGACCAGCGGGGTCGCGGTGCTCGGCGATGCCGATGAGTTCGCCGCCGCCGGTCTCCATCTGCTGCTTGACGTCGAGCAGGGCAGAGCGCGCTTCCTGCTGCTCTTCGGGCGTGAACGGCACGTTGTCGCGGCCATAGCTCATCACGCCGTCGTCGGTCGGGACGGTGACCTTGTACGACTGGCTGACGGGGAAGAAGAGGTGGCGGACGAAGTCGCGGCCGGTCTGGGTGCCGCCAATGACGGCGCCGGCGCCGGCGACGACCATGAGGCCGGCGATGCCGGCGGTGCGCAGGCGGTGGGTGCGGCGCGGGGCGAGGGGGGTCTGGGCGAGGCGCTGGCGGACGGCGGCCATGCGCCGGCTATCGGGATTGCCACTGAGGCCGGCGGACTCGACGAGGTTCCGGATTTCGGGATCGGATTCACACATGCGTATTCTCCGCAAAACAGAGGTTAGCGAGGCGAAGGGGAAGCTTGGCTGCCAAGACGGTCACGCAATTCGGCGAGGGCGCGGCTGAGGCGCCGGCGGGTGGCCGGCAGTTGCATCCCCAGGACCGCGGCGATTTCTTCGTAAGGCATCTGGAGGTAGTAGCGGAGGATGATGATGCTCTGATATTTCGCGGGCAGGGCCAGCAGGGTGCGGCGCACGCAGCGGACGTGGGCGTCCGGCTCGGTGTCGAGGGCGGGGACGGATGCGGCGGCGCCGGCGGCGGTGTGGCCGAAGCGGGCGAGGAAGAACTGCCGGACACGCTCGCGGCGCTGGCGAGTGGTGGCGAGGTTCATGGCGATGCGGAGGAGCCAGGCGCGAATGAGGTGGTCGCCGGAGGGCAGACGGTGAACGTAGCGAGCGGCGCGGTAGAAAGTCTCGGCGGTCAGCTCGTCGGCCAGTTCCGGGTTGAAGGAGCGGTGGAGCAGGAAGCGGTAGACGAGCTGGTAGTTCTGGGCGAAGCGGATGGTGAGCGGGTGCGCCGGGGGCGTCGTGCCGTCCGGGGTCACGCAGGCCGGGGTGGGGGCGGCGGCGATCCCGCAACCGGGGCTGTGGGTGATTGTGACCGTCATTGTGCGGGTCCTGTCCTTCGCAGTCCTTGCGTCGGGTCCCAGCACCGCTGGGGACCATCATAAGAGAGGACGCGCGGGCGGGGGGAACGGGACAGGAAATCCGCGAAAAGCGACCAGGTTGCGGCGAGTTCCGCGGCAACGCGGAGTCGATGGAGTTCCGTCAGGCACCCCTCACGTGCGTTCGGGGCAGGCGGAAGCCTACCGCTACGGCTGCAAGGCAGAGCCTCGCAGTACGTCAGGCACGGAGGCCTGCCGCACTGGGGGCGCGGCCGGCGCCGGTTACGGCGAGGTTCCGGCGCGGCGCGACGCTAGTTGGCCAGGGTCTGGAGGCGGGCGAAGTCGGCGAGGTCGACGTCGGTGTCGGCGTCGAGGTCGCTGGGACTGCAGTCCGGCGGCAGCGCGATGTTCGGGCCGGGGCCGGTGAAGCAGTTCGCGAAGAGAGCGAGGTCGGCGGCGTCGATGAGGCCGTCGCCGTTGAGGTCGCCGTAGAAGGCGGCGCCGAACTCGTAGGCGCCCATGTCGACGGCGGGGCCGACGATGCGGGCGAAGCCGTCGAGGTCCGCAGTGCCCCAGACGTCGGCATTGTTGCCCGTGCTGATGCACGGTGAGCCGGGCTGTAGGTGGAGGTCACCGATGGAACCGGGGGTGTTCGGGTCGGGGTTCTGGACGAAGAGCGGGTTAGCGGAGAGGTTGCCGTTGGTGCCGGTGGGGTCGGTGAGGCCGGAGTAGTTGTAGGTCGTGTTGCCGAAGACGCAGTTGTTGTTGAACATCTGGGTACCGGTGGCGCTCCTGTATACGCCGGAGGAGTTGAAGGCGACGATGTTGTTGGCTGCCGTTGATACGCCGGCCAAGTACAGCCCGCCGGCGAAAGAGGAAGCGATGTTCCCTGCGACGGTGTTGTTCACAATCGTCCCTGGTGAAGCCACCAGGAGCCCGGCTCCCTGCTGTGCTCGGTTGCACACGATGGCGCAGCTCGCCACCGTCGCATTCGTTGCCTGGAGGAACGCTCCACCACCTTGCCCGGCGGTGTTGAACGCCAACGTGCAGCGCACCAGCGTCGGCCGGGGCGTCTTCGAGTAGAGCCCGCCACCCAGCGTTCCGGCGCTGTTGCCGCTGATCGTGCAGTCCACGATCTCCGGCGATGCACCGTCGGCCAGACAGAAGCCGCCTCCGGCACCAGTCGCGCTGTTCGCGGTAATCGTGCTGTTCGCAATGCGCGGCGAGCTGTGCGACAAGTAGAATCCGCCGCCGCTTGCGGCCTTGCCGTGCGTGATGACCAAGCCGTCCAGCGTGTTGGACATGCCGTAGCCGCTGCCGGTCACGACGCTGCCCGCCTCTTGCCCGTCCAGGACAGTGACATGATCCACCCAGTTGCGCTCGTCCCGCGCGGCTTCGGTCCCGGCAAAGCCGCCGTAAACGTGCGCGAAAGGCGTGAGCGTGACGCGCTCGTAGTAGGTCCCTTCCCGAACCCAGACGTCTCCACCCATCATCGTGGCCACATGGATACCCGCCTGGACCGTCCGCTTGGCGCGACTCCACGATGAGCCGTCCTGTGCGTCATCGCCGAGCGGACTGACGAAGACGACGCCGTACGGCCCGGCAGGGGAGAGCGACCCGTCGAATTCGTCCGCACCGATGTCGACCGTGTCGCCATCCGGCTGAATCCGCGCTTGGCCGTCAATATCCCCGTCGCCGTACGCGTCCGCATTACCGCCCGCCGCGATGCACGGCGACCCCGGTCGCAGGTGCACATTGCCGTACGGCAAGTCCACGAGCAGCGGTTCCACAGAGATGTTTCCGTTGGCGCCGTTGGGATCCGCGCCGGTCCCGTAATTTCCACCGGCATTGCCGTAGACGCAGTTGTGTCGGTACGTCGCCAGCGCCGTAGCAGCGTAAACGCCCCCCGAGTTGAAAGCGACCAAGTTGTTTGCAACTACCGCCGTGGCCTCATCGATCGACACGACGGCACTACTGAACGAACTCGTGTTTCCGGTTATCGTGTTGTTGGCGATCAACGGCGTAGCGATGCCGCTGTTCGAGACGCAATACAGCGCGCCGCCGAAGTTGCTGCCGTTCCCCAAGATCGTGTTGTTAACAACCGTCGCCGCGGCGCTCTCCAAAGACAGGCCTCCGCCAGCGTAACCTGAGCTGCCGGTGCTGTTGCCCACAATCCTGTTCCTGGCGACGGTTGCAGCGGAACGCCACAGATATAGTCCGCCGCCACCACCCGCCGCCGTATTGGCGGCGATCGCGTTCCGCACGATGTTTGGCGCGGACGACACGACATACAGCCCGCCGCCTTTCGATGTCGCGCTGTTGTCGACGATCACGTTGTTGCGGATCGTCGGCGAGGCGTAACTCGTCAACGAAATCCCGCCGCCGTTGGCCGCCTTCCCGTGCGTGATCGTGAAGCCGTCCAGCGTGCTATTGCCTGACCCAAGATAGGCCCCCGTCACGACCGTGCCCTGCTGCTGGCCGTCCAGGATGGTGCGGTTTGCGCCCCAGTCGCGCTCATCGTGCGTGGACTCGTTGCCGGCGAAGCCGCCGTAGATGTGGGCGCAGGGCTTGAGCGTGATGCGCTCGAAGTAGGTGCCGGCCTGGACCCAGACGTCGCCACCGATGGCGGCCGCGGCGTCGATGGCGGCCTGGACGGTGCGTTTGGCGAGGGGCCAGGAGGAGCCATCGTGGGCGTCGTCGCCGTTCGGGCTGACGCGGATGATCGTGTACGGCGCGGGTGGCGGAGTGGAGCCGTCCGATTCGTCAGCACCGATGTCGACGGTTCCGCCGGCGGGCTGGATGCGGGGCTGGCCGTCGAGATCCGCCCCAAAGGCCACGCGCATGTTGTCCCCCGCGCCGATGCACGGCGAGTCGGGCCGAATGTGCCAGCCGCCGTAGCCCAGGCCGACGAGGCCGGGGTCGACGGAGATGTTGCCGTTTGTCCCGGTGGGATCGGTCGTATTCAAGTAGTTGTAGCCCGTATTGCCGTAGACGCAGTTGTTCCGCAGCCAGAACGAGGAAGAGGAGGAATCGCTGCTGTAGGCAATTCCGGACGAATTGTAGGCGACGATGGTATTCGCGATTGTGGTCAAGGAACCGCTAAGGTACAGACCGCCGCCATCGGCTCCGGCGCTGTTGCGCGCGATCGTGTCATTGCTGATCCACTCGGCCGAGGAGTCGAGGTAGGCACCGCCGCCGCGCGCAGCCGCAGTGTTGTCCGTGATCGCGTTGCTCGCGATGGTCGCGTACGCCATGCTCAGATACAGTCCGCCGCCCGACTCGCCCGCGATATTGGCGCGAATCGTGTTGCCCGCGACGAGCGCGGGTGCGGAGGACAGGTATAGTCCGCCGCCCAGGTAGGCGCTGTTGGATGCGATCGTGTTCCAGGAGATGACCGGACGCGCGTAGCGCTCCGCATAGATGCCGCCACCCGCACCAGACAGGCTGAGCGAAGTGGTGCGATTGCCAGTGATGAGGTTATGGGTGATGGCAGGGGAGGAGCCGCTCACGTATACACCGCCGCCCGGATTGGCGCTGCCGTGCGTGATTGTGAAACCATCGAGTGTGCTGATGAGGTAACCCAACTGCGTTGCCGTCACGACCGAGCCCTGCTGCTGGCCATCGAGGGTCGTGACGTGCGCTTTCCAGTCGCGGTCGTCGCGGGCTGATTCCGTGCCGGCGAAGCCGCCGTAGACGTGGACGAAGGGGGCGAGGGTGATGCGTTCGTAATAGGTGCCGGCCTGGACCCAGACCTCCCCACCAGTGGGCGCAGCGGCCGTAATCGCAGCCTGAACGGTGCGTTTGGCGAGGGGCCAGGAGGAGCCATCCTGTGCATCATCGCCCGTCGGGCTGACGCGGACGATGGTGTAGGGACAGGGGGGCGTCGTACCGTCGGCCTCGTCGACGCCGATGTCGACGGTGCCGCCGGCGGGCTGGATGCGGGGCTGCCCGTCGAGGTCCAGGGCAACGGTCGCGTAGGCGTTGTCGCCGGCGTCGACGCAGGGCGAGTCGGGGGCCAAGTGCCAGCCGCCGCAAGGGGCGTCGGCGATGCGTGGGTCGATGGAGGTATTGCCGTCGGTGCCGGTGGGGTCGGTGAGGTGAACGTAGTCGTGGCCGCCGTTTCCGTACACGCAGTTGTTTCGCATGACCGGCACGCCGGTGTACGACTGGATGCCTGACGAATTGAAAGCGATGATGGTGTTAACGATCGTCGGCGATGCCGTCTCCATGTAGAGCGCGCCGCCGCTCCCGGCGCTGTTGGCAGTGATCGTGCTGTTCGCAATCGTCGGGGCGCAGTCGGAGTCCAGGGAGAGCGCGCCGCCTCCCCACCAGGCGGCGTTGCGCGTGATCCAGTTGTTCACAATTGTCGCGGACGACGCCGAGAGGTACAGCCCGGCGCCATGCCCGGCCAGGTTGGCGATGACCGTGTTGTTGGCGATCGTGGGCGAGGCGGAGGCGACGTAGAGGCCGCCGCCGTCGGAGGCCTTGCCGTTTGTAATCGTGAAGCCGTCGATGCGGCAGGCGGCGGTGGCGCCGGAGGGGGCGGTGACGACGGAGCCGGCTTGGTTGCCGTCGAGGATCGTCTCGTGGGCGGCGAGGTTGCGGGTGGCGAGGTCGAAGGTGGCGGGGTCTTCGATGCCGGCGAAACCGCCGTAGAGGGCGACGCCTTCCTTGAGGGTGATGCGTTCGACGTAGCGGCCGGCGGCGACCCAGACCTGGTTGCCGGGCTGGGTGGCGGTGAGGGCGGGCTGGACGGTCTGATAAGCGTCAGCCCAGGAGGAGCCGTTATTCGCGCCGGTCGCGGCGGCGTTGACGAAGATGACCGTTTGGGCGGAAGCGCTGGGGGCGCCGGCCAGCAGGGTGGCGGCGAAGAGGGTGGCCGCGAGGAGCGCGGTAAGCACGGTGGTGGACAAGCGCAGGCCCGAGAACATCGAGTGCATGCGAGAAGTCATCACGGCGGTTCTCCGTGGTTGCGGCAGGCGCGGGGTGAGACGCGGGGCAATGCGAGTCGTCAGGGCCCCCGTATCGCGGGCGCTTTCCCCGAAGCTACCGGTCGAATGGGGGTATTATACCGCGGCGGGGTGGGCGGCGGAAGGCCGAGAGTGGCGGGGGACGGGGAGGCGTGCAAACGTGCAAAGGTGAGAACGTGAAAACGGGGCGGGTGGGGGCGTGGCGCGTTCGGCGGCAGATTCTACAGTCGCTACACTCCTTCGGAATGACGGTCGGGGGGCGCGACGCGCGCCCGGGTGCACGGCACGCGGGCCTACAGGCAGGATGCCATGTTGTCCGGCACCCCTCACGTGCGTTCGGGGCAGGCGGAGGCCTGACGCGACGGCCGGCAGAGACCGACCGGAGGTCGGTCCCCCATTGTCAGGCACGTGGGGTTGCCCCAGGGAGCGACTACAGGCCGTAGGACGGGGCATCGAACAGTTCGCCGTAGCGCGGCTTGATCTGGGCGTGCAGGGCGTCGGCGGAACGGGGGAGCGCGTCGAAGGCCTTCTGCAGCTTCTCGAGCCAGCGGATTTCGCGGGCGGGCAGTTGCAGGGCGCCGTCTTCGAGCGCTTCGCTCAGCAGGCGGAAGGCGGTGGCGCCGGCGGCAAGCGTGCGGGCATAGGGGTCGGTTTCGGCGGTGATGGCCTGCGCGAGGGCGACGGTGGCCTCGGGTGTCAGCAGGGTGGCCTGGGCGGAGAGGGGCGCGTCGCTTTCGACGTGCAGGTCGCGCAGCTCGAGCTCGCTGCCGCGGCCGAGGGCGGCGTTGAAGAGGCGGCAGTCGTAGGCCAGCGTCTCGAGCGAGGCGACGGGGGCGGGACCGGAGAGCAGGCGGACATCGGGGACCGATTCGTTGCTCCAGAAGTCGCAGCAGGCCGCGGCGATGTTGCCGATGGGGGAGAGGTGCGCGCAGCTCGCGCTGCGGCCTTCCATGGCGATCGGCACGCCGGCGATGGCCTTCATGACGGGGCCTTCGTAGGCGCAGTCCTTCGAAGGGCCGACGGCGCCGCGTTCGAAAGCGACGAGGCTGCGGACGCTGGTCATGGCTCGGACTACGGCGGCGAGCACGTCGGGCAGCATCTTCTGGCCGGCGAGCTGCATGGCGGTGTTTTCGAAGCCGCAGGCGCTGTCGCCGCCGGCGATGATCTTGCGGCTGCGGGCGACGTCACAGAACTGGTCCCAGAGCCAGGCCATATCGGCCGGGGCGAGCACGCCGAGGGCGAAGACGATGCCGGCCATGTCGGCGCGGGTGAGGGCGACGTCGTGGACTTCCTTGCCGCCGGTGGATTCGATGGAGAGGATGTCGGCGCCGCGCGCGGCACATTGTTCGAGGGCCTGCCGCATGTGGTCCCAGGAGGGGCCGCCACGGCGGAGCGGGGGCTTGGTTTCCTCGCGCATGTCGACGATGGTGACGCGGAGGGCGGAGGCGAGGTCCGCTGCGGCGCGGGCCTGCTGGAGGCGCGTCTTGAGGATCTCGGTGAGTTCGGCGCCCCAGGCGGGCTGGCCGGTCATGGGCGGCAGTTGCTCGAACTCGACAAGCAGACCGGCGAGGCCGAGGTCGCGGGCGCGGTTGCAGAGGTTGTCGATAATCCCGGTGTAGATTTCGCGCACGCGGGGCCAGGTGGCGGGCTCGATGAGCATCGGCGGGAGCGTGAAGTTGATCTCGGGGTAGACGGCGCCATTGCCCATTTCGAGGTCCAGGCCGCAGCGGACCGGATCCGGGGCACGGCCGAAGACGAGCTCGTCGGGGTCGGTGATGGCCGGCGTGGAGAAGACGCGCGGGTCGGCGGTGCTGGTCAGGATCGCCATTTTCTTGCCTCGATGAAACGGTTTTGTTGACAGTCGGCTGCGCAGTCGGCATGATAGCAGACAGCGGGGGAATCAAACAGCGTCTTGCCGGTTGAGGCAGGATTTCACGGGCGGTGCACGCGGACGCGGCCCGGTGCTGGCGGACGCCGAAGGTGCAGGCCCGCGGTTGAGGCGTGTGACGTGAAGCGCAGTGACTATCTTGCTCTGGCGGCCGGTGGCTTACGCATGCCGGTGGGGGCCGACCTGGTGCTGCATGACTATCCGGACCGCGAGGCGATTCTGGTCGCCGGGCGGCGGCTGGGCGAGGTTGTTGCGAGCGCGGCCGCGCGGTTCGAGACGCCGCTCGCGATTCCGCTGATGGACCTGACGATCGAGAAGGCGGCGCTGCTGGAAATGCTGGGGGTCCCGACGGAGCAAATCCCGACGTACCACTTTTCGTCGTGGCCGGAAGAGGACCCGTTCGCGCGCCTGGCGGACCGGATGCCGACGCACTGCAATGCCCGACTGGAGGCGACCTGCGGCGCGATCGAGTACATCGCCCGGCAGACGAAGCTGGTACCGATCGGGATGGTGATTGGCCCGCTCTCGCTGCTGGTGAAGGTGCTGGCGGACGCGATCACGGCCATTTTCACGGCCGGGCGGGGGCGGACGGCGGCGGACAACCGCCAAGTGGCGCTGCTGGAAAAGGTGTTCGAACTCGGGCAGCGCGTGATTGCGTGGTCGATCGACAAGCAACTGGCGGCCGGGGCGCGGGCGGTGTTCGTATGTGAACCGGCCGCAAGCACGGCATACCTGTCGCCGCGGCAAATCGCGGCGGGGGTGAACCTGCTGGAGCGGTTCGTATTGGGGCCGAA
This sequence comes from uncultured Planctomycetales bacterium, assembly GCA_964523405.1. Taxonomy (GTDB): domain Bacteria; phylum Planctomycetota; class Phycisphaerae; order UBA1845; family Fen-1342; genus CAZGAQ01. The sequence continues at coordinate 29,421 of CAZGAQ010000045.1, read as the reverse complement.
CCGGCGGGTGAAGGAGCGGCTGGAGCGGGCGGGGTGCGAGTTGATCTTCCATTGTTGCGGCGAGCTGACGCCGGATTTCGTGCGGGCGTTTGTGACCTTGCGGCCGGTGATCCTGAGCCTGGGGAGTTCGCGGAAGCTGTGGGAGGACGCGGTGCTGGTGCCGAAGGACATTGTCCTGTACGGCAACCTACCGACGAAGTCGTTCTACTCGGACGAGACGTGTCCGCTGACGGCAGTGCAGGAAAAGGCGCGGGAGCTGCTGGCGAAGATGCGGGCGACCGGTCATCCGTTCATTTTGGGGTCGGAATGTGATGTATTGAGCGTGGACGGGGCACACGAGACGATCCGCCGGAAGGTGGAAGCGTTCATGAACGTGGAATAGGGCGGCCGGTGAGCCCGGACGCGCGTGCGGGCGCCGGCTGGTGCCCGCGGTTGGCGGTTGCTATAGTGCCGAGGCCGCGCCGGTCAGGCGGACCAGGCGCCCTTCAGGGAGTCAGAAATGTCGCTACTCGAGCAGATCGCACAGGCAGTGATTGACGGGGACGAGGTTGCGGCGCCGAAGCTCTGCGAGCAGGCGGTTGCGGCCGGCGCGGCGGCCAAGGAAGTGCTGCAGGACGGACTCCTGAAGGGGATGGGGGAGGTGGGGCGGCGTTTCCGCGAAGGCGAATACTTCGTTCCGGAAGTGCTGATTGCGGCCGAGGCGATGAAGGCGGGCACGACCGTACTCAAGCCGCACCTGGCGAAGGCGGGCGTGAAGCCCGAGGCGACGGCGATCATTGGGACGGTGCGGGGCGACCTGCACGACATCGGCAAGAACCTGGTGGCGACGATGCTGGAAGGGGCCGGGTTCGAGGTCATCGACCTGGGCGTGGACGTGCCGCCGGAGAAGTTCATCGAGGCGTGCACGCAACGCCGGGTACACGTGGTGGCGATGAGCGCGCTGCTGACGACGACGATGCCGATGATGGAGGAGTCGGTGAAGAAGATCAAAGCGGCTGTGCAGCCGGCGCCGCACATTCTGGTCGGCGGGGCACCGGTGACGCAGGAATATGCAGACAAGATCGGCGCGACCGGGTACGGACGTGACGCGGCGACGGGTGCGGAGCTGGCGAAGAAGCTCTGTTTCGCGCGGTAAGGCGGTCCCGGGCAAGAGCGCATGAGGTCCGTCAGGCACGGAGGCCTGACGCGACGAGTGCACCGGCAAGATGCCGGTGCCACACGAGACCGTCCTGCGCTGACGGGCGCCCGGGGGGATGAGGGAGTGCAGCGATGGTGATGTCGTCGAAAGAGCGCGTGGCACGGTGCCTGGCGCGACAGCCAGCCGACCGCGTGGCGATGTACGACTGGTTCTGGGCGGAGACCGAAGAGGAATTCGTCAAAGGGATCGGCGACCCGAACATCTGGTGCGGCATTCACGACGCGAAGATCGGTGCGCACCACAAGCGCACGCTGTGGGAGTACTTCGATTTTGACCTGATGCAGGTGGCGTGGCCGGACCAGCGGCTGCGCATGGTCGAGCCGGTGGTGCTGGACCAGAATGACGAATGGGTGCTGCTGCGGGACGGGAATGACGCGGAGCTGCGCTGGTGGAAACACAAGATGGGGACGCCGGAGCACGTGCGCTTCGGCATCGACTCGCCCCAGAAGTGGGCGCAGGTCAAGCCGCTGCTGACGGCGAGCCGCGACCGGATCCGGTGGGAGGAGTTCTGGCCACGGTACAAGCGGGCGAAGGAGCGTGGGCAGTTCATCGCCTTCGCGGGGGTGGAGATCATCGAGTCGGTGAAGGACTCGCTCGGGCACGAGGGGATGTGCAAGGCGATGCTCAAGCAGCCGGACTGGATTCGCGACGTCTTCGCGACGTACACCCAGTTCGAGATCGATATGTTCAAGCTGTGCGAGGCGGAGGGGATGGTCTGTGACGGGGCGTTCATCTACGGCGACATCGCGTACAAGAATGGCCCGTTCATGAGTCCGAAGCACTACCGCGAGTTCGTGTACCCCTGCCACAAGCGGTTCTTCGACGAGTTCCACAAGCGGGGGATGCCGGTGATCCTGCACTCGGACGGCGACATCCGCAAACTGATCCCGCACTTCATCGAAGCCGGCGTGGACATGATCAACCCGATGGAGAGCCGGGCGGGGATGGACGTGCGCGAGCTGGCGCCGCAGTACGGGGACAAGCTGGGGTTCTGCGGCAATATCGATGTGACCGTCCTGGCGACCAACGACCGCGAGAAGATCCGGGCAGAGCTGCACTCGAAGATGAGCGCGGCGATGAAGTATCACGGGTATATGTACCACTCGGACCACTCGATCCCGCCGGGTGTGACGCTGGCGACGTACCGCTGGCTGCGGGCCGAGGTGCGGCGTTACGGGACGTACGACTCGGGGCGCTGCGGCCGGCGTGGGGGGGGACAGCGCGGGGCGTGGCGCGCGCCACGTCGGGACGGCAGGCAAGGTGGGGGGCACATTCAACCTGGGGGGGGCCTCATCCGATGGGCTATCGGTCGGTGCCGGCGCGCCGGGCGCACCTTCTGCGCCCGGGCGGCGGTAGACGGCGTACCCGAGGCGGTTTGTGCTGTTCAACTCGCTCGAGTTTCTCGTCTTCTTCGCCCTGTTCCTGGGGCTGTGGCCGCTGCTGCGACGGGGGCGCAACACGCGCTGGGCGTACCTGACGGCGGCGTCGCTGTTCTTCTACGGCTGGTGGGACTGGCGTTACCTGTTCCTGCTCGTCGGCACGGGGCTGATCGACTACGGGGCGGGGCTGGGGATGGCCGCGTGGCCGCGGTGGCGCAAGGCGCTGCTGCTGGCGTCGATGGGGGGGAACATCGGGACGCTGGCGCTGTTCAAGTATCTCGATTTCGGGCTGACGAACGCGAACGGCCTACTGCACTGGCTGGGGTGCGGCGTGCAGTTGCCGCTGCTGCACCTGACGCTGCCGGTGGGCATCAGTTTCTACACGTTTCAGTCCATGAGCTACACGATCGATGTGTACCGGGGCGAGCTGCGCCCGACGCGGAATGTGCTGCACTTCTTCGCGTTCCTGTCGCTGTTTCCGCAACTCGTGGCGGGGCCGATCATCCGGGCCGCGGACCTGCTACCGCAACTGCTGGAGGTGCGGCGGACGACGGAGGAGCAGCGTTGGGCGGGGCTGCAACTCGTGGTGGGGGGTTACTTCAAGAAGGTGGTCATCGCGGACGGTCTGGCGCCGCTGGTGGATGTGGCGTTTGGGGACGGCACGCCAACCGCGAGCGGGGCGTACTGGTGGGTCGTGACCGCGATGTTCGCGTGCCAGATTTACTGCGATTTCAGCGGGTACAGCGATATCGCGCGCGGATTGGCGAAGTGGATGGGCTACGAGTTCATGGTGAACTTCGATCATCCGTACGTGGCCACGAGCTTCCGCGAGTTCTGGGCGCGCTGGCACATTTCGCTGTCCACGTGGTTCCGCGACTACGTGTACATCCCGCTCGGCGGCTCGCGGCAGGGGCCGGGACGAGCGCAACTGAACATGTGGTTTACGATGCTGGCTTCGGGGCTGTGGCACGGGGCGTCGTGGACGTTTGTCGGTTGGGGCGTGCTGCATGCGGCGTTTCTGTCGCTGGAGCGCGTGACGCGGCTGCCGCAGCGGTTGTCCAAGGTCCCGGGCGGACGGGTGCTTTCGTGGGCAGTGACGCTGGTGGGGGTGCTGGTGGCGTGGGTGTTCTTCCGGGCGGAATCGCTGAGCCAGGCGTTGGCGATCGTGGGGGCGATGTTCAGTCCGAGCGTGCTGGATCTGGCGCCGGTGAAGGCGCAGTTCCACTGGCGGGCGCTGGTGCTGGTGGCGTTGGTCGTGTTGCGACACGCCTGGTTCTTCCCGACGGGCACGTGGACGTGGACGCCGCCGGCGTGGCTGCGGTGGCCGCTGCGGCGGGTGCTGGCGCCGGCGACGGTGGCGCTGGTGGTGTGGTGTTGCGTGTACCTGCGTGGGCCGGGGCACGCGTTCATTTACTTCCAGTTTTAGGGCGTGCGTGTCAGGGGTACGTCGCGTGGCCATACCCGGCCGAGGAGGCGGGTAAGGCCGTCAACCGTCAGCCAGAAGAAGGGAAGCGGGGTTCGTGGATCTAGGGTATGTGCCTGAAGGGTGGGGCGGCGGCCGCTAGTGGGGGGGGTACTGGGGATGTCTTGCCGAAGGGTGGGAATTTCGCGATAATGAAACGCTTAAGGTGCGGGCGCGGGCACGGGCGGCGTGCCGTTGCGGTGCCGTCGAGTGCCTGCGCTGGGTGCCCAGGAATCCGGCTGCGAGCCGAGACGTGGGCCCGTACACTGTTGCCCGAAGCGAAACGAATCGGGCCTCAAGAGGACGACCATGACCCCGCGCGAAATCGTTAAACGAGCGATCACGTTTCAGAACCCCCCGCGGCTGCCGCTGAAGTTCGACATTGTGGGCGTGAACGACTGCTACGACGTGTGGACCGTCGATCCGTCGGGTTGGGCATGGACCTTCGGTGGCGAGCGTTGTCCGGATGAGTGGGGCTGCGTGTGGGGCAAGACGGCCGTGTCGAACAGCGGGCAGGTCGTGGAGCATCCGCTGAACGAGATCGGGAAACTCAAGAGCTATCGCTGGCCCGACCCCCTTGATCCGCGGCGGTACGCCGGATTTGCCGGACAGATGGCCGAGGCGGGCGACAAGTTCGTGATGTTCTGCTTTGGGCAGGGGATTTGGGAGCGCCTGCACATGCTGCTGGGCATGGACAAGGCGATGGTGGCGTTCACGCGGCACAAGGAGGAAGTGCACGAAATCCTCGACCGCGTGCTCGAGCACCACATGTGCGTGCTGCGCAAGTGCCACGAGATCGCCGGCGGGCGACTGGACGCGGCCGCGATGGCGGACGACTGGGGGGTGCAGGATCGGGCGTTCATCAGCCCGAAGATGTTCCGAGAGTTCTTCAAGCCGCGCTATGCCCGCTGGTTCAGCGAGATCAAGGCTTTGGGGCTGCACACGTGGATGCACTCGTGCGGCAAGATCAACACGATCGTGCCGGAGTTGGTGGAGTGCGGGCTAGAGGTGATCAACAATCAGCAGCCGAACACAGTCGGGCTGCGCGAATTCGGCGACGCGCTGCGCGGGAAGATCTGCTTTGAGGCGATCGTCGACACGCAGAACACGCTACCGCGCGGGACCTATGAGGAGATTCGCCAGCAGGCGAATGACATCATGGACTACTACGGTACGCCGACGGGTGGACTGATTGCCAGCGACTACAACGACGCCGAGGCGATTGGCGTGACGACGGACCGGCGGTACGTGATGTTTGAAGCGTTTGCGTCGCGCGGGAAGTACCCGAACTACCAGCAGGTGCTGGAGCGGGCGAAGGCAGGACAGATCGAGCGTGGGCACCTGTGGGGGCGAGCGACGGAGACGGCGAAGTAGCAGACCGCCGGGTGGCCCGGGAGCGCAGCCGAAGCGCCGGCTGGCGTGTGTCGCTGCGGATGGGCAGTCCGCGCGGGGGCGGCGTTTTTTGCGCATCGGGGGGGGGAGGCCGCAACCGGCCTGCATTACGGGGCGTATCCAGCGCCGGTCGGCGGGGGGTAGGATTTTCGCGGGGTAGTACTACGCTCGCGCGCGCAGCTTCTCGATGAAGTACAGAGAGGCGCTGCGCGATCGGCGCGCCTCGGTCCGTTCGAGACGAGCCGCATGAGAACGATCCTGTTTGTGATGTGCTTCTCGCTGGGCGTAAGCCTCATGGTGCTCAGCGGTTACCTGCCGAAGACTGCGAGCGCGCGCGGCGGCGGCGACGTGGACGGGGGCGATTCCGCCCGCCGCGTCCTGGTACCGCGCTATTACCCTGACATCACCCCGCGGCCCGTGGAGACGGCGCCGGCGACGACGACGGTGCCGGAACCCGCGTCGCCTGCGGAGCCGTACTTCGATCCGACCAGCGAGCGCCAGCCCACCACCGGTGACGACGGTTTGACGCCGCCGCCAACGCCGGTGGCCACGGAGCCCAACAGCCCACCACCGTACAGCGCGCGTCACAAGCGCGACCATGGCCCCAGGCCGAGTGCCGCGGCCGCGACGAGCGCGGCCGGGGCGGCGACGGGCCCTGCGGAGCCGAACAGCCCCGATGCGGACAAGCCGGCGCCGGTGGCCGAGGCCGGCACCGATCGGGTGACGTGGATCGGCTGGAACGAGATCGTCCTGGACGGGAGCGCCAGCACGGGCGAAGGCTTGACGTACCGGTGGAAGCAGGTGGCCGGTCCGGCGGACTTGCAGATCAAGCGACCCGGGCGGGCGAAGGTCAGCGCGACCGGGCTGCCCATCAGCGCGGAGATGGAGTGGGCGAGCGCGCTGTACGAGTTTGAGCTGACGGTGACGGACCGGCAGGGACGGGAAGCGACGGACAAGGTAGGTGTGGTCGTGCTGTCCGGGCCGGAGCTGAAGATCATGCCGATAGCGCAGCGGCATTTCGAGGTGCGCGACGGCTACATGCTCGGGCACTACGAGGCTTGGGCGGCGAGCGCGGAAGGTGAAGGCGTGACCTTCCGCATTGCCTCGCCGGTTGGGCTGACGTTCACGAAGGTGGCCGGCACCGGCTATGAGGTTGCCAGCGAGGAGGGGCGCGAAGGAGGCGGGGGGCGCGGCGAGGGGCGCGGGAGCGCGGGTGGGCGGCACGTATACAAAGTGACGGTCTATCCGGATCCAAACGAGCTGGCGGCGTACGTCGAGTTGCTCGTCGATACCGATGAGAAGGTTCCCGGGATTGTGCGTCTAGGCGTGACCTGGGAGCGCTAGTGGCGGCCCGCCGTGGCCGGACGAGGGCGTGTCGTGAGCACGGTACTGTGGTTTGTGGGCTTCGGACTGATGATGGCCAGCTTCACGTTCTTGTTTGGCCGGTCCGAAGAGCGTCACCAGCCGCGGATCACGGTGGATACGAGCATCCCGACAGGGGATTGGCGGAAGAAGTAGTCGGGGGAATCAGGATCGCACTCGGAAAGTGCGGCGCACGGCGTCGCCTCGCAAGGCCGTCGCCCGGCCGCTGAGGACCGGGCGAGGGACGCTCTTCGTTGATCTCGTCTGCGGCCGGCCGGTAGCTCGGCGCGGCGTCAGGGGTCTACTTCTTCGGTTCCGGCTTCGGGCCCGGTGGGGGCAGATCGTCGGGGAGGACGAACGTGCCGGGGTCGGGGAGCTTCAGGTCGGGCAGGTCCTCGTCCGTGTTGGCGATGTAGACCCACCAGTTGTTGTAGCCGTACTTCGTGGCGCCGGGGAACTTTGGCACGCGTTCGAGAATCCACTTCTGGAAGCCGAACTGGTTGTTGCCCCATTCCTGGCTGGAGATCAGGCGCGGCTTGCCGGTGACGTTGGGGTAGTGGGCCCAGTTGTCTGCCCACGACAGCACGCGGCGCTTGTTGTTGTAGTCGTAGCCGCTCTGGCCGTTGGGCGGGACGTGGCAGTTGCCGACCATGGACGGTGTCTCGGGGTGGTCGGTCTCGAGCCACGAGAACACGTTCCAGGGATCGCGCTGGCCGAAGGTCTCCCAGACGCCGTCAGCCATCGCCAGGGCGGCCATGCTCTCCACGCGATGGGTGTAGCTGTGGATCATGTTGTCAGGGCCGACCTCGTAGTTGAAGCCCATGACCCAGGTCGTATGGCCGATCTCCGGCGGGATGTCGTAAGGGCGGTAGAACCACGGGTTGTCGGTGGGGCCGAAGCGGGCGTAGCGATTGGGAATGTAGAAGGCGAACTCATCGAAGTGCATGCCGCTGGCGCCCCAGACCCACAACTCGGTGATGCCTTCCTTCTGGAAGCGTTCGAGGAGGTGGTTCTCCTCAAAGAAGCCGCGGTACGAGCTGGTCGCGGGCTGCCACTTCTGGGTCTTGCGGACTTCGAGGAAGCTCTCGTCGGTGTAGCGGAAGCCGTCCACCTTGATCGGGTAGCCATCGACTTCGACGATGTCGACGATGTCGTAGTTGATGTAGCCCCAACTCGCCTCGCGGATCACGTTGGCGAGGATGTAGGAATACTCGCGCGGGTCGGCGCCCTTGACGTGCTCGATCAGCGTCTTGCCGCCCTCGCCCTCCAGGACCGGATTGTAGATGAGCACAATCACCTTGGCGGCTTTGCGACCCGTGGCGGCCTTCTCGTTGTAGACGAACTTGGGGCGTTCCCACTTGAGCTTCTCGCGGTCCTTGACGATGTAGGAGCCGGTGTGGGCTTGCTCGCCCATGGGCTTGACTTCGGGCAGCGATTTCCAGGCGGGGGCGTCGGCGCGGGTGAGGGCGGTGGCCAGGGCCAGCCCGGCCGCGATCAGGAAACGGTTCATCAGCGTACTCCGGACGGGGGTTGCGAAACGTTTCATTCTCGGCGATAAGTATAGGCTGGCGGGGGCGGACTGTCCTGGCCGAAGTGCCTTTCCGCGGAGAAAAACATGCACCGCCTCATGCCCGCCGCCATCTTCGGTTGCCTGGCTCTGGTCGCCACGGTCCTGCCGGTTCACGCCGACGAACTCGTGCTGCGCCGCTACACGCCGATCGACGCGTATGCAGGCTTCAGCGACGACCTGAAGCACGGCGAGAAGTACACGTACATGGATGCGGAGGATACGTACCTCTGCGCTGCCAAGCCGGATCAGTGCTTCGGCGGGGCGGAGACGATGGTGCTGGCCGGGCCGGACGATGCGCTGCTGCTGGCGTTCAAGCAGCTTAACCGGGCCGTGCCCGTCGGTAGCGCGGTTAACAGTGTGGCTTTGACGCTCTTCCCCGATGGCGATGTCGACCAGAACGCGACCATCGAGGTGTACCGTGTAAGCAAGCCCTGGCGCGACGGATACGCGAACGGGGCGCCGCAGAACTGGGCAACGACTTTCGTGAACCGATACACGGGCGGCGCGGCCCACGTGCGGCCGTGGACGAAGCCCGGCGGGCGGGCGGACTGCGCGGAGAAGCCGAGCTATACGGGCAAGCTGGCCGAGTGCTGGAAAGCGGATCAGAAGGCGTTCGTGCTGGCAGGCCCGGGACTGGTGCAGGACGTACAGTTCTGGCTCGGGAAGCACTACCGCAACTACGGCTGGCTGATCGTGGTGCAGGCCGGTACGCCGCTGAAGGGCAAGCTGGCCTTGGTATCGTCCGACGTGCTGGAGAACGGGGATCCCGCGCTGTCGCACAAGCCGGCGCTGCGGATCACGTACGCGATGAAGAAGCTGGCCGAGCTGAAGAAGCCCGACCAGGCCGACCTGGACGTGACGTACATCGAGCGCACGCCGCGCTATACCCGTTATCACGACAACGGGGAAACGACGTACGAGCGGAAGATGTTCCGGGGGGACAACGTCGGCATCATGAAGAAGCCGGACTACGGCGACGAGCAGAAGTGGCCGAAGGACGGGGACACGGTGACGTACACGGCGCACGTGAAGAACGCGGGCACGCAGCCGGTGCGGGGGCCGGTGGCGTATCGCTGGATGCTGAACGACAAGGTCGTGGCGGAAGGGAAATTCGAGGGCGAGCTGGCGCCGTGGGCGGAGTGGACGGCCACGTGGGAATGGAAGTGGGCGGTGGATCACCGCGACCACCGCAACCGGCTGCTGGAGTTCGAGGTTGATCCGCAGGACCAGGTCGACGAGATCACGAAGAACAACAACCTGGTGGCGAAGTACCTGGGCGCGAAGGTGCTCAAGTACTGGGTTGAGCAGGGCGCGTACGAGTACGTGAAGGATTTCCCGACGGCACTGGGCTCGTACTCGTTTGAGGACTACTTGCAGTGGCACTTCACGATCTGGAACGAGACGTACTTCGACAAGTCGCGCTTCGACGGCGTGGCCCCAGATGGCTGCCTGGAACGGACTGCGCTGGACGATTTTGGCATTGTCGAGAACGGCGTGCTGGCGGGCGGCATCCATCGGCCGTACGACAAGTGGGACCCGCACTTCGATGGTGAGTGGGGCACGGAGTGGGATGCCGGTGGATCGCGCATGGAGCCGAAGGCCGTCGCGGAGGGGATCAAGGAGCGTATGCGCGACGGTAAGAAGGACGAAGCGGCTGCACGTGCGGAATACGAAAAGTGGGTGAAGGAAGCGGACGAGAACGACAAACGCTTCCTGCGGACGCGGCGCGTCGTGCTGGAAGGCTCGCTGCTGCACGAGGCGTCGCACCAGACGATCGGGGCGTACGACGTGTACTGGTCGAACATCGAGGCGTCCGAGCCTGACCAGCCCAACGGCAAGTGCAAGGTGCAGGACGAGAGCGGCAAGTACATCACGCGCGGGAGCTGGTACGCGTATGCCGGTCTGATGGGTGGCAGCGACACGCGCCCCAACACGCGCTACTGGGAAGGCACGGGGCTGTACGAGCTGAACACCGTGGGTGGCGTGAACACGAACCTCGCGTTCCGCAACGGCTTCTACGGCGAATGGCAGTATGATCTGCCGAAGGCGTGCTCCGTGAAGCTCACGTCGCTCGACGGGAAGCCGCTGCCGGGCGCCAAGGTCACGATCTGGCAGACGCACGGCAACTCCATCGACGCGGAGAGCCGTGTGGCGGAGGACCTCGGCGCGGACGATCAGGGTGTGCTGCGGCTGCCGGACCAGGATTCGTTGGAGCCGGCCGACTACACGACGATCACGGGCCACACGCTTCGCCAGAAAAACCCGTTCGGGCGGCCGGATGTGGTGGGTGAGAACATCACGCTGCTCTTGCAGGTGAACGCGAACGGGCAGCGCGACTACCAGTTCGTGCGGGTCATCGACTTCAACACGCTGTACTGGCTGGGGCACAAGGACGCGGCCACGCTGCCGCTGGCGTGCCGGATTGCGCCGTCGGCGAAGATGGACCTCGCCACGAACCTGGCGCAGGGTGCGCTGGTGCGGGCCTCGGGTGGGGCGGACACGTGTGCGAAGCTCGTGGACGGCGACGTGGCGACGAATTGGGAAGGTGGCCAGGCGAAGCAGGGCGACTGGGTGGAGATCGAGCTGCCGCAGGCGGCGCGCGTCGGTGTGATTCGTATCGTGCAGGACAGCGGGCACGGCGCGTTCTACCAGCGTTTCGAAATCACGACGCGCGGCGCGGCGGCCGATGCGAAGGCCACGCCCTTCGCCGAGCAGGGGCCCGAGTCGTTCGCGCTGTCCATGGCGAATGACAAGGACGTGAACAACGCCAGGCCGAGCGAGAAGTGGGTGACCTACGCCGCGACGCCGCGGGAGACCAAAGTGATTCGCATTGAGGCAGTGGATGGGGGCGGGGTGCACGTGAGCGAGGTGCGGGTGTTTGGGGAGAAGTGACGGCGGTCGCGGCGGGGAGCGAACCGCGCTGGTATCCAGCGGAAGATATTGCCTGACAACAAGTTGCAGCCACGTTCCGCGGCGGTGGCGAGGCCGCGATATAATTGCGTTGACAAAGAGCACAGAAATGATACGATTTGCGCGGTGCATCGGGAATGGGGGGAGCCGCGATGCGGTTCCAGAAGGTGTTTGGGCCGGAGTGCGAGGCCGGGCCGAGGTTGGTTCGGCGCATTCTGTGCGGACCTGTGAAACCCAGAGGAGTATTCGCATGAAGGCATTGCTCGGGACGGTTGTGGTTCTGTTTGCGTTGAGCTGTAGCGGGGCGGCGCTGGCGGGCGGGTGTGGCGACGAGAAGGCTGCGGCCGGGTGTGGTGCGAAGGCGACCGCGTGTGGCGACAAGTGCAAGGGCAGTGCCAAGGATGGCAGTGCGAAAGGCGGCTGCGCGGGCGAGAAGCTTGCGGCCGCGGGCATGCCGAAGATGACGTACATCGTCGGCGACGAAAAGACCTGCTGCCCGGAGCAGGCGCAGAAGCTGGCGGACAAGAACGCCGACGCGAAGATCCAGTATGTGCTGGGGGACAAGACCTACGCCGGCCGGACGGAAGCCCTGACGGCGTATGAGGCCGCCCTGACCGCGTACCTGGAGACGGTGACGACGGTGCGCTACGCGGTGGGCGACCAGTGCGTTGCCTGTCCGGACGCGGCGGCGAAGCTCGCGGCGGATCACAAGCAGGCGGTGAAGTATCGCGTGGCGTCGTTCACGTTCACGGACAAGGCGAAGGCGGAAGAGGCGGCCAAGGCCGCCAAGACCGCGGCCGACCAGGTGAAGCTCGCGATGGCGACGGACGGGAAGGCGGAAGGCAAGTCGTGCAGCGCGGGCGAGAAGAAGGCCTGTGCGGGTGCCGAGGCGCAGGGTTGCGGCGCGAAGGCCACCGCGAAGGCGGACGGTGACGCCAAGAGCTGCCACGGTGACAAGGCCGCGGGCACGGTGGCGCAGGCCGAAAAGAAGGGCTGCTGCCCGGTCTCGGAGAAAGTGGACCTCGTGAAGGCGCGGATTGAAGCGGCCTATACGGCCGTGGAGAAGCTGAGCGGCACCGACGTGGCGGGCGCGTAGGACGGCACGCGACGCAGGCGCCGGGAGCCGGCGCGGCCAGTGGAAAACGAGTGCCCCGCAGGCTCGCACGAGTCTGCGGGGCACGCTGGTCTGGGGCAGCCCACGCGCGGGTGGGGCTTAGGGCTTTTCGGGCTTGTCCGGCTGCTTGGGCTCGTCCGCCTTCTTTTCCGGGGTGTCAGACTTCTTGGTGGCCGGCTGGTCGTCCTTGGCAGGTTTGCCCAGGGCAGACATATCGGTTTCCTGGACGCCTTCCGGGAGCTTGAACTTGAAGCGGTCGGGGTCGATCTTCTCGTCGAACTTGAAGTCGCTGAAGGTCATCGTCTGCATCGGCTTGTCGTCGTCGGTCAGCTGCGCGAACTTGACCAGGACGCCCATTTCCTGGTCGAACGTCATGACCAGCTTGGTCGGCCCCATCGGCGGCTTCTCCTTGAACGCCGCCTCGATCATGTAGACCTTCTTGCCGTCGAGCTTTTCTTCCGGCAGCACCTTGAGCGTGAGGTCTTTCTGCAGTTCCGCGAACATGGCCTTGGGCTCACCGGTCATCTGCGCGGTGACGGGCCCCTTCATAGCGCGTTTCTGGCCGCCCATGTCCGTCAGCGTGTGGGCGAACTCGCCGTCCGTAATGCTCAGGACGGTCTGCTCCATCTTGTTCTCCTGGTCGCCCTGCTTCTGGATCATCGCGATCTTGAGTTCCGTGCGTGAGCGGGCGGTGTCCCCGTCGCGCAGCAGCTCGATGGTCCCGTCGCCTTTCGTGTCCATGGACATACCGGCCATCTCCATGTGGCCGGAGATCGTGAGCTTGGCGCTCATGGTTTTGTGTTTGCTCCAGGCAGCCTGGAGCTGCTTCTGGATGGAATCGAGGTCGGCTCCACAGGCCAGCGTGGCCGCGCTCAGCAGCATGCTTAGCGCCATCCATCTTGTGGTCATCTTCATAGTCAGTTGTCCTCATCGGGGTTTCGGGCTCTCGTGCACGTTCGTAGGGCGACCCGCTGGACCACCGTGCGGCCCCCCGGGGGCGACGCCAGTGGGCCGACGTGACCGGCTACGAGCGAGCATTCTAGCCGCCGTGGTAAGAGTCGCCAACCACCGGGCGGCGCAGGGCGACTGGCGGAACGGAGGCCGGCGCGGGAACATGCGTCCACCGGCCGACGGCCGGCAGGAGCAGGTTTGTGCTGCGGGCATTGCGGCAATGGATGACAGCGCGGGGGACGGATGCGGCGCTCGCGCTGGCGCCGCGGCTGCGCCCCGTGGATATTGCGCGGCTGCAGGCACTCGCGGCGGCGCTGGGGCCGCGGTGCCCGGTGCTGGGCAGCATGGTAGCCGGGAACATGCGTGCGGCGGGGTTGTATGCGCCGGATGTACACCGGGCGTATTTCGCACAGATTGCGGCGCACTTGGCGGGGGCGCTGCACGCGTTTCGCTGCGCGGGACGGTGGACGGGGGCGGAGGCGACGGAGCAATTCGCGCGCTACGTACGGGACCGGGTGGAGGTCGATCCTTCGCTGACCGTATTGCGCGCGCATGCGGCCGGGGGGCAGGGAGCGGTGATTCTGGGGCCGCATTGTGCGGGGTATCTGCTGCATATGCCGCGTTTGAACCACGTGGTGCCACTTACGGTGCTGCTGCGCCACTCGCGGCGGAGGCGGCGCGCGGCGGCGAAGGAGCGGTGGTGTCAGGTCGCGGCGTTGCGCGGGCTGGCGGAACCGCGCGTGGCGGGGCGGCCCCAGCAGCGGTTGGCGGCCATCACGGCGGCGCTGCGGGCCGGGGCGGTGCTGTTCGTGACGCCGGATCTGCCGCGGGCGCGCGACGACGGTATCGCGGTGCGGTTTCTGGGGCGTGAGATTTACCTGCCGGGCGGGGCGGCGGTGGCGGCGGTGCGCACGGGCGTGCCGGTGTACTTCATGAGCGCGGAAGCCGACGGTCCGCGGCATCGGCTGGTGTTGGAGGCCGCGCCGCCGCCGGCGGCGCATACCCACCGGCACGAGCAGGTTGAGCATTACCTGCGCTGGTTCGCGGCGGAGTTCGAACGGTTCGTCCGGGCGCAGCCGGCGATGTGGTACTCGTGGGGCGACAAGCGCTGGACGCGCGTGCTGCGCGGCGATCCGGACTACTCCACGCCGCTCGGCACGGCGGGGGCGGACGCGCTCGCCCTGCCGCGCGTGGCGGGAGCCTCGTGATGCGGGCCGCGGTGCTGCTGCTGAGCATCCCCGTGGTCATGTGGCTCACGCAGAGCCTGCTACTGTGGCGTGCCGGACGGCCGCTGCAGGCGCGGATCAGCTCGACGCGTCTGCCGGCACGCTTCAAGCGGATCAACCGCGTGGTGACGAAGCTGACGTTCGTCGCGGTGCTGTGGGGTTACGCGCTGTGGCGTGGGGCGAGCCCGCTGGCGTATTACGGGCGTTTTTTGCCGGGGGGCGGACGGCCGCTCGAGATGCTCTACGGCGCGTGTGCGGGCGTGCTGTGCCTGGCGGTGCTGTATCTGGCATGGACGGTGACGGACAATGTCCGGTTCGCCATCCGGCATCCGGCGGGCAAGCTCGCGACCCGGTGGCTGGGCGCGGTGTTCACGGCTGTGCTGATCGCCCTGGTGGAGGAACTGCTGTTTCGGGCGATGCTGCTGGCCGAGCTGCTGGAGACGCTGCCGGCCGGAGCGGCGCTGACGCTGGGTGTGCTGGCGTTTGCGGGCGGGCACTACGTGCGGGGCGTGAAGCGCTACTGGACGTTCCCCGGGCACGTGATGCTGGGAGTGCTGCTGTGCGTGGCGTTCTATCGCACGGGGGCGATCTGGCTGCCGATGGGGGTGCATGCCGGCGGCGTGCTGATGCTGATGGTCACGCGGCCGGTGGTCCGGTATGTTGGTCCGGCGTGGCTGGTGGGGGCGAGCATCTTTCCGTATGCGGGGGTACAGGGGGTCCTGGCGCTGCTGGCCCTGACGGTGACGCTGTGGCGCGTGTACGGCGGTGAACCATGAAGTGCGGCGCGCGGACGCGGACGGTCGCGGTGGTGTGTGACCCGCAGGGAGCGGAAGCGGGGACGGTTTCGGCGTACCTGGCGCGCTGCGGGCTGAGTGAGGCGGACTGGTATCTGCCGCGTGACGTGGATGAGGTCGATGCGGCCGTGCAGGCGGGGGTCGTGCGGACGGTGGTATTTCCGAGCATTGGGGCGGAGCTGATGCACGCGTGGGATGAGACGGCCGACGTGGGGGCATGGCTGGCGCACGGGGTGGCGGTGCACTGTGCCGGGGAGCCGACGGACGGGGCGGCGTGGCTGGCGGCGGTGTGGACGAACTGGCGGGCATGGCGGGTGCGCCGGCGTCGGCGGCAGGCGGTGGCGGGCGTGATGCTGGGGACGGTGGCGCTGGCGGCGGCGTGCGTGTTGATGCTGCTCAAGTGAGAGGATTCAGGATTGCGGGAGTAGAGGATTGAGGGGGTGGTGCGGGGAAAGAAAAGTGGCGGGCCGTACTGCACCCGCCACTCACCCCAAGCGCATGCCCCGGGCGGCTAGGAACCGAGCAGCCGCTCCACGTCAACCTGGAAGTCAACGCGCAGTTTTGAAATCGCCCGGGCTTCGAGCTGTCGAATACGTTCCTTGGACACGCCGAAGCGCTGACCGATTTGCTCCAGCGTCTGCGGCTCGCCGCGCTCGTCGAGGCCGTAGCGCTGGCGGAGAATCGCGCGTTCGCGGACATCGAGCGTGCCGAGCATGCGGTCGAGCGTGCCGCGGACCAGGGCCAGGCGGCTGGTTTCGCCTTCTTCGAGCGGCGCGGCGGCCGCGGTCGACAGCAGTTCGTCCCACCCGGTCTGGTAGCGTTCGCGGTGGTGGTGTTGCTCGGGGACGGAGCGGGCGAAGTTCTTCATGACCGCCCACGTCGCGTACGTGCTGAACTTGAAGCCGCGCATGTAGTCGAACTTGTCGACGGCGCGCATCAGCGAGATATTGCCGTCGCTGATCAGCTCGAACAGCTCGTTGCCGCGCGTCACGTGCCGCTTCGCAATGCCGACGACGAGCCGCAGATTGGCCTGGACAAGCTGGTTCTTCACGGCGGCGGCGGCGGCGAGGAGTTCGTCGATCTGGTCGAGCTGGTCGGCGTGGGCCGCCTCGGGGTCGATGGCCGCCCGCAGTTCGTCGGCCTTGTACTTCAAGTAGTTCATGCGGCGGAAGAAGTGTGCTTCGCCCGCACGCGTGAGCAGCGGAATTTCGAAAAGCTGGGCCAGGTACGGGGGGAGACCGGCCGGCACGCGGCGTGCGACCTTGGTCAGCGGCTGGCGCAGCGGGGCCGTGGGAGGCGTGTGCAGGATGAGCGTGTCGGCGTCTGGCTGCGTGAACTCGTCACTGCAGACGTACTCGATCTTGCGATTGCGCAGCTCGCGGGCGCGCATCTCGGTGACGACGCGGTAGACCCAGGCGACCGAGCGGCCGAAGCGCTCGGCCAGGGCCTCGACGCGGGCGCCGTCGACATAGGCTTCCCAGATGGCCAGGTGCTGGTCGTGGCCCTGGACGTGCAAGGGGGAGCGGTTGAAGATGCCGGCGCTCGGGTGGGCTTCGTCGTGGTGCTTGAGAATCAGGCGGACGGTCTCGATGGCCCGGCCCACCTCGGTGGCGATCGTGCGGGCGACGGCGTTGACCGTGCGGGGGCCGTCGGCGGTCAGCGCCTGGGCGCGGGCGACAATGCGCTCGCGCTCTTGCGGGGAGAGCTGGGAAAACGTGCTGCCGCGCGCCACGAGGTCGACGTGGTTGCCGACAAAGCGGCGGACGGCGTGTTCGGGGAAGAACAGCCGTTGCCGGCGGTCGGCACAGCGGAAGCGCCAACCCGCCAGGCCACGACGACGCCAGCGGAAGATGGTCTTGGTGCTGACGTCGAAGCGACGGGCGAGGTCGTTGACCGAGTAGGCGACGCCGGCCCAGCCCTCCGGGGTCAGGTCGGCGTCGCCGCTTAAGTCCTCTGCCAGCTCGACCAGGTCGGCGATGAGGGGTTCGCCGTCCAGGAGGCGGTCGCCGTCAGTGGTGGTGGCGGGGCGATAGCCGGTCAGAGCGTGACAGATGAAGTCGTAGGGGTATTGCTTTCCGTACTCGATGACGGAGAGGAGGAACTCAATGTTGAGCAGTTGGCGCAAGCGCAGCCGGCGCGGGCCGCGTCGCAGTTGATCCGCAAGGAAAGCGATGGTGGGCAGCGTGTAGGTTTCCATCTGTGCACCGTCGTGGGCTAAGCCCAAAAAGCGTGTTGGGGGTACAGACAATCACCCCACAACTTCGCTCGGCCGGTATGAGCCAGATGGATAAGAAGAACTGGGCAAATAATCGCTCGACCGATCGCAGTTGGTAGCGAGTTTGTTGTGCTGTCGGCGTCTCCTAATTCAACCCACAGGAGTATGGGCTATGACTACGTGTATTCTCTACGCGCTTTTAGGACGCGTCAAGTAAATCCGTGCGCGGGCGTCATGGTCCGGTAAGCGCACCGTTGGAGTGAGTCGGAACGTCTGATAAGCCGGTATCATTAGTCGTCAGGCTGGGGCTTTCCGGAGGTGGCTGGGTGGCGGTGGTGCGTTTGCGGGGCTGCGCGCGGCCTGCCAGCAGCATGGGCCTGCCGCCCACGCCGAGCGCGGCCGCCGCCGGGGACGGCCGCCGGTGTCCGCCTGGCGGCCGCTGCGGCGAGGCGTGCCCAGGTGATCTGGCTGTATCAATTGGCCAGAGTCTGGAGGCGGGCGAAGTCGGTCAGGTCGACGTCGGTGTCGGCGTCGAGGTCGCTGAGGTTGCAGTCCGGCGGCAGCGCGATGTCAGGGCCGGGGCCGGTGAGGCAGTTCGCGCAGAGGGCGAGGTCGGCGGCGTCGATGTCGCCGTCGTGGTCGAGGTCGCCGTAGAAGGCCGCGCCGAACTCGTAGGCGCCCATGTCGACGGCGGGGCCAACGAGGCGGGCGAAGCCGTCGAGGTCGGTGGTGCCCCAGACGTCGGCATTGTTGCCCGTGTTGATGCACGGTGAGCCGGGCTGCAGGTGGAGGTCACCGATGGAACCGGGGGTGTTCGGGTCGGGGTTCTGGACGAAGAGCGGGTCGGCGGAGATGTTGCCGGCGGTGCCCGTGGGGTCGGTGACGCCGGAGTAGTCGTACGTGGTGTTGCCGAAGACGCAGTTGGCACGGAGCGTGAAGGTGGCGGAGCCGGCTCTGGATACGCCGGAGGCGTTGAAGGCAACGATGGTGTTGGTGATGGTCGGCGAGAAGCCGCTCGTGTACAGGCCCATCCCGCTGTTGCCGGTGATCGTGTTGTTGACGATGGTCGCCGAGGAGCCGATCACGTAGAGCCCGTCACCGGTGTTGCCCGTGATCAGGTTGCCGGCGACCGTCGAGGCGGAGGCATACAGGTGGAACCCACCGCCCTGAGACGGGGCGCTGTTGCCAGCGATCAGGTTATTCGCGATGGTGGCGGGGACGCCGTAGACCCAGAGCCCGCCGCCCGTTGTGCCGGCGCTGTTGTCGAGGAAGGCGTTGTTCACGATGACCGGTGGGGAGCCGTACGAATACAGGCCACCGCCGAGGGCCGCGGCGGTGTTGGCGCGGATCGTGTTGTGGGCAATCGTGGGGGTGCAGAAATACAGGTACACGCCGCCGCCGTTGGTGGCGTTGCCGCCGGTAATGGTAAAGCCGTCCAAGGTGCTCCGCTCACGCCCCGCGGTGCAGGTGACAACGGAGCCTTGCTGCCGGCCGTCGAGGATCGTGGGGTTGGATTGCCAGTCGCGCTGGTCGCGGGCGGTCTCGGTACCGGCGAAGCCGCCGTAGACGTGGGCGAAGGGCGGCAGGGTGATGCGCTCCTCGTAAGTGCCGGCTTGCACCCAGACGTCGCCGCCGATCATTGCGGCGGCCTGGATACCGGCCTGGACGGTACGCTTCGCGCGCGACCAGGAGGAGCCGTCGTAAGCGTCGTCGCCCTGGGGGCTGACGCGTATGGTGACAAAGGGCGCGGGGGCTGGGGCGTTGCCGTCCGATTCGGCGGCGCCGATATCGACGGTGCCGCCAGTCGGCCGGATGCGAGGCCCGCCGTCGACGTCGGACGGGCCGGAGGCGTAGGCGTTGTCGCAGGCGCCGATGCAGGGGGAGGTCGGCAAGAGGCGCCAGCCGGCGTACTCCCGGTTGGCGAGCAGGGGGTCGACGGAGATGTTTCCGTTGGTGCCGGTCGGATCGGACAGGCCGTAGTAGTTGCCCTGACTGTTGCCGTAGACGCAGTTGTTGCGGAGAGTCTGAGTGGACGCATCACCGCGGATGCCCGAGGAGTTGTACGCGACGATCGTGTTCGCGACGGTCATGCCAGAGTTGTACGCAACCGCCAGCGCGCCCTCATCGTAGCGGGAACCGCTATTGTAGGCGAGCGTGCAATTGAGGATTCGCGGGGTGGACGTGTCGACGTACACGCCCGTGCCTCTGGCGATAGATGCACTTTGCGCAAGAGTGTTGTTCGTAATGGCGTTGCTGGCGACGACCGGTGAGGACTGGTACATCCACAGACCGCCGCCCTGGTAGGAGGCGGTGTTGGTCGCGATGTGGTTGTTCGAGATCGTGGCGCAGCTCGAGCTCAAGTAGAGGCCGCCGCCGTTTTGGGTCGCGACGTTGCCGGCGACGGAGTTGTTCGCGATGGTCGGCGAACAGGCGAAGAGGTTGATGCCGCCGCCCTGCATGGCGCGCCCGCGGGTGATCGTGAAGCCGTCCACGGAGCTCACGGCGTAGCCGGCCCCGGCCGTGACCACGGTGCCTTGCTCCGCGGCGTCGAGGACGGTGACATTGACTCGCCAGTTGCGCTGGTCGCGCGCGCCTTCTGTACCGGCAAAACCGCCGTAGAGGTGGACGCGGGCGGGCAGCGCGATGCACTCTTGGTACGTGCCGGCCTGGGCCCAGACGTCGCCGCCCGTGGCGGCCGCCTGGTTGAGTGCGGCCTGGACGGTACGTTTGGCGAGTGGCCAGGAGGAACCATCGTGGGCGTCATCGCCGGTGGGGCTGACACGGACGATGGTGGGCGGGCCGGAGGGCGGAACGGAGCCGTCCGACTCGGCGGCGCCGATGTCGACCGTGCCGCCGGCCGGCTGGATGCGCGGCTGGCCGTCGAGGTCCGTGGGGCCGGAGGCGGAGGCATTGTCGCCGGCGCCGATGCAGGGGGAGTCCGGTAGCAGGTGCCAGTCGCCGTAGGACGAGCCGGCGAGGCGCGGGTCGACGGAGATGTTGCCGGCGGTACCGGTGGGGTCCGTGAAGCCGAAGAAGTTGCCGAGCCGATTGCCGTAGACGCAATTGTTGCGGAAGGTCGAGGAGCTGCCCGTACCCGAGATGCCGGAGGAGTTGAACGCCACGATCGTGTTGACGATGATCGGAGATGCGCCGCCAATGGAGATTCCCCCGCCCGAGGTGTAGGCGTCATTGCCGGTGATCGTGTTGTTCAGGAAGGACGCGGTGGAGTCGGAGCAGTAGATTCCGCCGCCGCATTCGGCGGCGCTGTTGCCGGTAATCGCGTTGTTGGCAACCACTGGGGAGGCCGATTCCAGGAACAGCCCACCGCCGTCGGCGATGTTGTCGCTGCCGGAGGAGACGACGCGGTTTCCGGCGATGGTGTTGCGTGTGATGGTGGCGGGGGAGTCCCAGAGGAACAGGCCGCCGCCCCGGGATATAGCAGTATTGGCGAGGATTAGGTTGCGTGTGAGGTTCGGCGACGAGAACACCGCGTAGAGGCCACCTCCCGCTGAGGCGCTGTTGTTCCTGATCGTGTTGCCGATGATCGCGGCGGCGGAGTCGAACAGGTAGAGGCCGCCGCCGCATGGCACGGCGCCATTGCCGATGATCGTGTTGTTGGCGATCGTGGGGGAGGCGGAGGCGATGTACAGGCCGCCGCCGTTGTCGGCCTTGCCGTTGGTAATCGTGAAGCCGTCAATGCGGCAGGCGGCGGTGGCGCCGGCGGGGGCGGTGACGACGGAGCCGGCCTGGTTGCCGTCGAGGATCGTCTCGTGGGCGGCGAGGTTGCGGGTGGCGAGGTCGAAGGTGGCGGGGTCTTCGATGCCGGCGAAACCGCCGTAGAGGGCGACGCCTTCCTTGAGGGTGATGCGTTCGACGTAGCGGCCGGCGGCGACCCAGACCTGGTTGCCGGGCTGGGTGGCGGTGAGGGCGGGCTGGACGGTCTGATAAGCGTCAGCCCAGGAGGAGCCGTTATTCGCGCCGGTCGCGGCGGCGTTGACGAAGATGACCGTTTGGGCGGAAGCGCTGGGGGCGCCGGCCAGCAGGGTGGCGGCGAAGAGGGTGGCCGCGAGGAGCGCGGTAAGCACGGTGGTGGACAAGCGCAGGCCCGAGAACATCGAGTGCATGCGAGAAGTCATCACGGCGGTTCTCCGTGGTTGCGGCAGACTCTGGGGGTGCCGGGCGATTCGAGTCGTTGGGGTCCCCGGAGGGGCGAGCGTTTTCCCCGCAGCTACCGAGCCATGGGGGTATCATACCACGCCGGCGTGGCAGCCGGAAGGCCGAGAATGGCAGGGGACGGGGAGGCGTGCATACGTGCAAAGGTGAAAATGTGAAAACGGGCGCCGGGGGGCGTGAGGACGTGCAAACGGGGGGGCAGGGACAAGGTGCAGGTGACAGGGGACAGGGCAACGGGAAGACGTGCAAAGGCGAAAACGTGCGAACGTGAAGACGGGGCGGGCAGGGGTCAACGATCAGCCCGAGAATCGGGGCGCGAAGACACAGCCGCTCGGAGCAGGCGCCGCACGGATGGCGCGGGGCCCAAGCAGGTTGATCCCGCACCGAGCGCACCCGGGGGCGATAAGCGGCCGCGCCACGCATTCGTCGGGCGTGGGGGCCTGAGGCAACGGCTGCAAGGCAGAGCCTCGCAGGACGGCAGGCGCGGAGGCCTGGCAGCCTGTTGAAGGACTCTCGCGCTCGGAAGAGCGACGCGCCCGATACCGGCTTTCACCGGGCCCAACGTCGGCCACAGGGGGCCGACGCTACTTCTTCAACGAACGGCTGGGCCACAAAATCCGGCCAGTCCGCGGAGAGGGCGCTACTTGAGGAAGATGTAGTAGAGGCGGCCCTTGGCGTAGGTGCGGCCGGCGAGGGCCTCGGCGCCCTGGCCGATGCCCATGAAGACGTCGCAGCGCCCGGCCGCGCGGATGGCGCCACCGGTGTCCTGGTCGAGGGAGAAAGCGGAGTAGGGGGCCTGGACGATGGCGGCTCCGTTGTACCGCGGCATGTTCGTTTTGACGAAGGCGAGGCAGGCGCGCGGGAAGATGGTTTTGTCGGTAGCGAGGCTGCGGAAGGGGGTGACCGGAACGCCCAGGCTGCCGAAGGGTCCGCCAGGGGCTTCCTTGAAGAAGACGTAGCGGTTGTTGCGCCAGGCGTAGTGGTAGACCATGTTGGGGTGCTGTTGGAAGTACTTCAGCAGCGTCTGAAGGGAGAGGTCCTCGGCGCGGATGACGCGGTCGCGGATCATGGCTTCGGCGATCGGCGTGTAGTCGTAGCCGTTGTTGCCGGCGTAGCCGATCTCGTAGAGGGAACCATCCGCGAGGCGCAGCTTGGCCGAGCCCTGGACGGTGATGACGTAGGCCTCGAAGGCGTTCTTCACCCAGGCGAGTTCGAGACTGTCAAGGAGGTGCCCTTCCTCGATCTGGCGCCGCGTGGGGTAGGGTTGCTGAACAGAGCCGTCGGGCATGAGGCGGCCGAGGCACTGGCCCTCCTCGTCCTTGGCGAGGTCCGGCGGGGCCTTGTAGAGCGGGTAGCGGTACTGGGCGTCGGGCTCCGTGCGGCCGTCGAAAATGGGCGTGTAGTAGCCGGTGAACAGGACGGAGCCCTTGTAGTCGTAGCCCTTGGATTCGTAGACGTCGAATTCGGTGCGGATCGCCTGATTGAGGGCTTGCGGGGATTGGGCGGTGTCGAGGATTTCGAGAAAGCGCTGCAGGGAGGCGACGGCGCGATCGTGGGTGGCGATGTCGCCGTAGGGGAAGTATTTCTGGCTGGACGGCTTGGAGAGGTAATCGAGGCTGTGGAGGATTGCCTCGCGCAGGCCTTCACGGTTGTAAAAGCCCTGGCCGAAGTCGGGGTATTTGCTGGGGTCGATCTTGCGGAGGGCGAGTTCGCCGGGGCGGAGCTTGCGGTTCACGTCCTCATTCGGTTCCTGGTAGGGGCGCATCTCCTGGGGCTTGGTGCAGCCGGCAAAAGACACAAAGGTGACCGCGGCCACGACGGCCCACGCGATGCGGGACATGCTGAGCTCCTTCTCCAACGGAATCCTCGTTCAGACCACGCCGAGCGAGGATTTTGCCACGGTTGGGGCGTGGTGACAACGGGGGAAGGGCGGGCACGGGGAAATTCGACAGGCGCTGGTGAGCGGCAGGGTTGCAGTGGCGAGCGCGGGGCAGACAGATATTGACGCGGGGGTGGCAGTGGGGCCAGAATCGGCATAGTGGAGGGTTGCAGTTCAGGAGTGCGGTGATGCGTGGGATTCTGGCAGTTACGTGTGCGGTCGCGGTCTGTGTGAGCGTGGCCCCCCGAGCGTGCGCCCAAGCGGGCAGCGGGAAGGCCTCCACGGCGCGGTTGCGGCTGGATTACGAGCAGGCGCTGGGGGAGTACCAGGCCAAACCGGCGGCGGACCGAGCGGATTTGAAACACCCGGCCGGTCTGTACCGGCCGAAATTCAAGGGTCTGGCGGAGAAATACGCCGGGGACGAGGAAGCACTGCCGGCGCTGGACTGGCTGGTCCGGAACGTAGGTGTGGCGACGGACAAGGACGCCCAGGACGTGGGGCAATGGGCGCTCGAGCGGTTGATCCGCGACCACGCGGCCCAGGGCGACATCGGGCCGGTGCTGGCGGGGACCGAGGGGACAGCGGGGGTGCTGGGGCGCGAGCGGCTGGTACGGCTGTACGACCGGGTGGTGGAGCGAAACCGTAGCCAGGACGCGCGGGCCCAGGCGCTGTTGCTCAAGGCGCTGCTGTTGCTGGGCGGGGGCGGGCCAACGGTGGCGCAGACACAGCCGGGGGCGCGGCAGGCGCTGCAGGTGTCGGGGACGGATCGGGCCGACGCAGTGCAGTTGCTGCGCCGGATCGGGCGTGATTTTGGGGCGGCGGGTGTGGCCCCGCGGGCGGCGAGTTGCCTGTACGAGCAGGAGCATCTGCTCGTGGGGATGAAGGCGCCGGAGTTGGCCGGGAAGGACGCGAACGGGGCGGAGGTGCGGCTGTCGCAGTTGCGCGGGCGCGTGGTGGTGTTGGCGTTCTGGGGGCTCTGGTCGGAGCCGTGCCAGGCGCTGGTGGTTGAGGAGCTGGAGCTGGTGCGCAAGATGGGCAAAGCGCCGGTCGCGTTGCTGGGGGTCAACAGCGACAAGAGCCGCGGGGCGCTGGCGAAAGCGCTCACCGAACGGCAGATTACGTGGGCGAACATCTATGACGGGCCAGTGGGCGAGGGGGCGCTGGCAAAGGCGTGGAACGTGCACACGTGGCCGACGATCTACGTGCTGGATCATGAGGGGACGATTCGGTACCGCGACGTGCGTGGGCAGGCGCTGGAGGATGCGGTCACGGAACTGGTGAAGAGAGTGCCGGCGAAGCCGTAGCCCGTGAGGGAGAGTTGTAGGCCCCGATGACGCCCGACCGCATCCACCTGATTTCGCACGCGAATCCGCTCGGCCCCGATCTGAAGCGCTTCGGCTTCGAGCATGCGGAGGAGTATGTTGCGTTCGCGCGGCGGCACCTGCCGCGGGGGGTGCGGCTGACGTGCGATCTGCGGATTCTGCGCGCGGTGGAGGATGAGTGGCACGGGGGGCGTGACGATGATGCGCTGCGCATTCGCGACCTGAATGCGGCGCTGGCGGACGCGCGGACACAGGCGATCGTGGCGGCCAACGGGGGGGGATATCTGGCACGCATTCTGCCGCACCTGGATTTCGCGCCGCTGGCGCGGCGGGAGCGGCCACTGTGGGCGCTGGGCTTCAGCGAGTTGACGAATCTCGTGAACGTGGTGGCGAGCTATCGCGGCGGGCGCGGGCTGTATTGGCTGTGTCCGAACTGGATGGGCTGGAATCTCGCGGTCGGTGAGGCGGCGCGGGCGGCGCTGGCGGAGTTCTGGCACTTGTTGCCGGACGTGCTGAACGGCGGAGGGCCAGCGACGTGTGAGCATCTGCGATTTGGCCCGATCGAAGGGCAACTGGTAGCGGGGCGCAAGCCGGCGCCGGGGCGTGTGCGGCTGACCGGCGGGTGCCTGGCGGTGATTGCGGCCGCGATCGGGAGTCCTTTGGGACGGCGATATCGACCGGACGGGAAATGGCTGATTCTGGAGGACATCAAGGAGAACCCGTATCGCATCGATCGATATCTGGCGACGCTGAAGCTCGCGGGGTGGTTTGCGCGGATGGCGGGGTTGGTGGTCGGGGACTTCCGGATGATGCACGCGGACACGCAGCCCGCGGTGCTGGAGTTGCTGCGGTATCACCTGCCAAGCCGCGAGATACCGGTGGTGACGACGCGGTCGTTCGGGCACGTATGGCCGATGGTACCTGTGCTGCTGAACCGGCCGGTGTGGATGGAAGTGCGGGGGCGGGCGGTGCGAATTGGGCAGGGTGCGGAGGCGGGGTGAAGCGGGGTGGTAATGGAGTTTATTGAGAATTCTCCGTAAGCGATCCCGGTTCTGGTTGGAAAAGGCGCAAAGTTGTGGGGGCGGGGTTGGGGACCCTAGCCAGAACGTAGCGGGGGCGTTACACTCGGGCAGTAACTCGATACAGCACGCTCGGGGCGTGCTCGTTCGGGGCCGTGAGATCGGTCGACGGGGCCGTCGGCCGGCGTAGCGACCGGACAGCTTGGTTGTGCGCCCAGCGATGGGCGTGGATGTGGGTCGCAGGCGCGGCCCATTTTTGTTGGTCGCGGCCGCCCGGGTGGGCGAGCGGCGGCGCGGGCCGGCGGGTCCGCGGATGTGCCGATAGATGCGTTGCCGCCGGCGCGGCGGCAGTGCAGGGACGAGAGTCATGAATCAAGAGCTAATGCGCATCATCGACAGTATCTGTCGCGACAAGAACATTGAGCGGGACTCGCTGATCGCCGACATTGAGGTGGCGATGAGCGGGGCGGTGCGCAAGCACTACGAGGACTCGGCGGAGGCCGAGGTCAAGCTCGACCCGATCAGCGGGGAGATCAAGGCGACGGTCGACGGCAAGCCGGTGGATGTGCGGGTGCTGGGGCGGATCGCGGCGCAGGCGGCCAAGCAGGCGATCATTCAGAAGACGCGCGACCGGGAGCGGACGAGCATCTACGACGACTTCACGGCACGGCGCGGGACGATAGTGACGGGGACGGTGATCCGGGCCGAAGGCGGCAATCTGCTCGTCAACATTGGGCGGACCGAGGGCTTTCTGCCGCGCAGCGAACAGATTCCGGGCGAGACGCACGCGACGGGCGAGCGGATTCGGGCGCTGATTCTCGAAGTGCGTGATCAGCCCAACCAGGTAAAGATCATTCTGTCGCGTTCGCATCCGGAGTTCATCGAGCGGCTGTTCGAGCTGGAAGTACCGGAAGTCTCCGAGCACGTGATCGAGATCAAGGCACTGGCGCGCGAGGCGGGCTATCGCACGAAAGTGGCGGTGAGCAGCATCGACAGCAAGGTGGACGCGGTGGGGGCGTGCGTGGGTGTGCGCGGCAGCCGCATCAAGAACATCGTCGACGAGCTGGGCGGCGAGAAGATCGACATCGTGCGCTGGAACGAGTCGAGCCAGATTCTGATTCAGAACGCGTTGAAGCCGGCCGAGGTGCAGGAAATCGCACTGTGCTTCGAGCTGGGCAAGGCGACGGTGGTGGTGGGGGAGGACCAGCTTTCGCTGGCGATCGGCAAGCGCGGGCAGAACGTGCGGCTGGCGGCGCGGCTGACGGGCTGGGACATCGATATCCTCACGCCGAACGAATACAACAAGCACCTGGAGGCGCTGGAAGCGACGATCAAGCGTGTGCCGGGGGCAGATGACGTGCTGGTGGACAAGATCATCGCGTTCGGGTGCGTGTCGGTGGCCGACATTGACGAAATCGGGCCGGATCCGCTGGTGAAGGAACTGGGGCTGGAGCCGGAACTGGCGGCGCGCGTTGTCGAGGAAGCCGGCGAAGAGGCGATCAAGCAGGAAGAGCAGCGTGAGGCCGAGGCGAAGGCCAAGGCGGCGGCACGGGCGGCGGGGCTGGCGGCAGCCGCGGCGGAGGGGGCGGCGAGCGCGCCGGCAGCGGGTGCGGATGTGGCTTCCGGGCCGGTAAGCGCCGAGATTGGCGCGATTCCGACGGAGACGAGCGACGGCACGGCGAATGCCGCGGATACGGGGTTCGTCGCGGGCGAAACGGGAGCGGCCGAGGCGGCGCCGACGGAGCCGGGCGCGGAGACGCCGGCATAGTCGGGCGGCCGGGAAGGCGCGCGGCGAGGAACGGGCGGGGGGGCGTACGGACAACGCCGGTGTGCAGACGGTCGGGGGCACGGGGCGCAAGGCACTGCCGACGCGGCCGTGGCACAGCGCGGCGTCCGCTGGCGCAGCGGCCGGGGCACGGCGTGAGGATGGCCGAGGGGCGGTCGGCCGACGGCGGGCGGGGCGGCTTTTCGGGCATTGCGGCGGCGACTACACTGGCGAGCTATGTTTGAAGCACTAAGCGAAAAACTGGGCAGCGTGCTGTCCGGCCTGCGCGGCCGGGGCAAGGTCACCGAAGCGAACGTGCGCGAGGCGATGGAGCAGGTGCGGACGGCGCTGCTCGAAGCCGACGTGAACGTGGAGGTGGCGCGGAAGTTCTGCGACGAGTGCGTGCAGAAGGCGCTGGGGCAGGAAGTCATCAATACGCTGCGCCCCGAGCAGGTCATGGTCAAGGTGGTCCATGACGAGCTCGTACGGCTGATGGGGCCGATCGAGACGCGGATTCCGTTCGTGTCGCAGCCGCCGACGGTGATCCTGATGGCGGGGCTGCAGGGCTCGGGCAAGACGACCACGTGCGCCAAGCTGTCGCGGTACTGCATGCAGAAGGGCAAGAAGCCCCTGCTGGTCGCGGCCGACCTGAAGCGTCCGGCGGCCATCGACCAGCTCGAAGTGCTGGGGCAGCAGCTCCAGGTGCCGGTGTACACGGAACGCGACCACCAGAACCCGGTGAAGGTGTGCCGCAACGCGATCCGCGAGTGCCGCAAGCTCGACCGCGACGTGGTGATCCTGGACACCGCAGGCCGGCTGGCGATCGATGAAGAGATGATGGCGGAAGTCGCCCAGATCGCGGAGGCGACGAGCCCGCACCAGATCTACCTGGTCATCGACGCGATGACCGGCCAGGACGCGGTGAACACGGCGAAGGCGTTCGATCAGCGGCTGGAGCTGGACGGGGCGATCCTGACGAAGTTCGACTCGGACACGCGCGGCGGGGCGGCGCTGTCCGTGAAGTCGGTGACGGGTAAGCCGATCAAGTTCATCGGCGTGGGCGAGAAGCTGGACGCGATCGAGGAGTTCCACCCGGAGCGCATCGCGCAGCGCATCCTGGGCATGGGCGACGTGGTGTCGCTGGTCGAGAAGGCGCAGCAGGCGTTCGACGCGGAGCAGGTGGCCAGGACCCAGGAGAAGATGGCCAAGGGCCAGCTCGACCTGGACGACTTCATCACGCAGCTCGACGGCGTGCGCAAGATGGGCTCGCTCAAGTCGATCATGAAGATGATCCCCGGGCTGGGTTCGGCGATGGGGAACATCGAGCTGCCGGAAGAGGAGATCGTGCGGCTGAAGGGCATCGTGCACGCGATGACGCCGAAGGAGCGCAAGAACCCGGACATCATCGAAGCGTCGCGGCGTCGCCGCATCGCGCGCGGGGCGGGCGTGGAGCCGCAGGACGTCAGCGGGCTGGTGAAGCAATTCTTGATGATGCGGCCCATGATGAAGATGATGGCGGGGCAGGGGATCGGGGGACGGATGCGGATGATGCAGCAGCTCGGGCAGATGGGGGCGATGACGGGCGGGCCGATGCCGAAGCTGGCGAAGGGGTCGACGAAGTACAATCCGCGGAAGGATGACAAGAAGCGCAAGCGGCGGCGGAGGTAGGGGGGCGGACGAGGAGGGGGAA
>CAZGAQ010000044.1:0-41661 GCA_964523405.1 uncultured Planctomycetales bacterium | reverse complement strand
CTGCGTATGCGGCCGGACCGGATTGTGGTCGGCGAGTGCCGCGGCGGCGAGACGCTGGACATGTTGCAGGCCATGAACACCGGTCACGACGGCTCGATGACCACGATTCACGCGAACAACACGCGCGACGCGGTGCAGCGTGTCGAGACGATGGTGATGATGGCTGGTTTCGAGCTGCCGACGCGGGCGATTCGCCAGCAGTTCGCCTCGGCCGTCAACGTGATCGTGCAGGCGGCGCGGCTCACGGGCGGGCCGCGCAAGATCATCTCGGTGACCGAGGTGCAGGGCATGGAAGGCGACGTGGTCACCATGCAGGACATTTTCAAGTACGAGCAGGACGGCGTGAATGCGCGGGGGAAGGCCTTTGGGCGCATCGTGTCCACGGGCGTGCGGCCGGGGTTCATGGACCGGCTGAAGGCGTCCGGCGCGATCATCGACCATAACTGGTTCGTGGCCCGTGACCTGGTGGCGGACGAGGAGTGATGGGCATGATGACAGAAACGCTCCTCGCAGCGGGCGCGCCGCCGATCGTGCGGACGTTGATGCTGGTGGGCTTGCCGCTGGCGGGCTCGGTGCTGCTGGCCTACGGCGTGTACAACGCCGTGTTCGATCTGCGGCGCAGCGCGCGGAAGAAAGTGATTGACCGCCTGAAGGGCGCCGGGCAACGGCGCGATCAGGAGGAAGCGTTCTCGTTTGACGACTTCCGCAAGCACACGACTGAAGCGACGGGCGTGCTGGCCAAGGCCTTCGCGCGGCTGAGCTTCACGGCCCGCTTCCAGCGCACGCTGGAGCAGGCGAATGTGCCGTGGTCGGCGGCGCAGACGCTGGTGAACCTGACGGCGATCGCGAGCGGGCTGCTGGCGATCCTGTTGGTCGTCCAAGTGCCGCCGTTGCCGGCCATTGCAGCCGGGGCGGGGGTGTTTGTCCTGCCGGTCCTGTACCTGTTCAAGCGGCGCAAGGGGCGGATGAAGAAGCTGGTGACGCAGTTGCCGGATGTGTTCGAGCTGCTCAGTCAGGCGCTGCGGGCCGGGCACTCGCTGGCGAGCGGCATGCAGCTCGTCGCCAAGGAGATGCCGGAGCCGGCGGGCACGGAGTTCGGGCGGGTGTTCCACGAGCAGAACCTGGGCATGAAGATCGAGGACGCGCTGCGGAACCTGGCGGACCGCGTGGACGTGCTGGACGTGCGCTTCTTCGTGACGGCCGTGCTGATTCAGCGGCAGGTGGGCGGCGATCTGGCCGAGGTGCTGGACAAGATCGGCAAGGTGATTCGCGAGCGGATCGCGCTGTTCGGCACGGTGCAGGCGCTGACGGCGGAAGGCCGGCTGTCGGGCTACGTGCTGCTGGCATTGCCGGTGATCGTCTTTTTGGTGATGTTGAAGGTGAACGGTGACTACGCCCGCCTGCTGTTCACGGACCCGTTGGGCAAGATGATGCTGACCACCGGGATCGTGATGCAGCTCATGGGCTGGGCGATGATCAAGAAGATCGTGAACATCAAGGTGTAAGGCGCGGCCGCGGCGCAATGCGGCCGGGCCTCCAGGTGCCCTATGGAATCGAACATTCTCATTCTCGGCGCGCTGCTGGTCATCGCGATCGGGCTGGTGGTTTACAGCCTGCTGCCGCGCCGGGCGGAAGACCGGGACGCGGTGAAGCGACGCCTGTCGGGGCGGCGCGGACTGGATGAAGACGAGGAAATCCGCCGCCAGGCGCGGGCCTCGGCGACGGCGGGCCTGGTGAAGCGGGCGGCGCCGGTCTTATCGAAGATCGTGATGCCGACGTCGGACGAGGAGCAGACGAACCTGCGCCTCAAGCTGGCGAATGCGGGCTATCGACAGGCGCATGCCCAGACGCTGTTTCTGGCGAGCAAGTCGATCCTGGCGCTGATCGGGCTGGCGCTGGCGGTGGGCGGCGGTCTGGCGGGCGGAATGGAACTGCCCATGCTGACGGGCCTGGTCGCGTTCTGCGCCGGGGCGGGGATGATGCTGCCGAACTTGTGGCTGTCGTTGGCGACGAGCGGGCGCAAGCAGAAGATCCAGTACGGTCTGCCGGACACCCTGGACCTGTTGGTCGTATCGGTCGAGTCGGGGTTGGCGCTGGACGCGGCCCTGAAGCGCGTCGGCGAGGAGATGGCGGCCGTGCACCCCGAGTTGTCGGAAGAGCTGCGCATCTCGACGATGGAAGCGCAAATGGGCCTGCCGCGGTCGGAAGCGCTGGACAACATGGCGCGGCGCAGCGGCGTGGAAGAACTACGGAGCCTGGTGTCGGTGGTCACGCAGGCGGAGAAATTCGGGACGAGCATCGCTAAGGCGCTGCGGAACCAGGCCGAGTCGCTGCGGACCAAGCGGCGGCAGGCGGCGGAGGAGCGGGCGCAGAAGACGGCCGTGAAGCTGATGATTCCGCTGGTGCTGTTCATTTTCCCGGCGATGGGCGTGGTGCTGGCCGGGCCGGCGGCGATCAACCTGATCAAGGCGCTGAAGAACAATCCGACGTTGGGAGGATAGGGGTTGGAGGATGCGCCCCTATCTTGTCCGCGGGCATTCAGTCATGTTGGGTCCAATGTCGGCCGCGGGGGGCGGCGCGACTCCGGCGGCGCGTCAGGCTGCAGTCGGCGCGGTCCTGCGGTAGACGTCGGTACTCACGTACTTCAGCCCCGAATCCACCATGAGCGTGACGACCTGGGCGGTGGGGCCCAACCGCTGCGCCACGCGAAGCGCGGCGAGCACGTTGGCTCCGGACGAAGTGCCCGCGAACAGCCCCTCCTCGCGTGCCAGTCGGCGGGCCATGTCCTGAGCGTCAGCGGTGGCCACCGAAACCACTTCATCGACGAGTTCGGGGATCCAGAGTGGGGGCGTATACCCAATGCCCACGCCTTCAATCTTGTGTGGCCCGGGCGTTCCGCCCTGCAGCACGGCGGATTCGGCCGGTTCGACCGCGACGATCCGAACCTGCGGGTTGTGGCGCTTCAGCACCGTGGCGACGCCGCGCGAGGAGGCCGCCGTGCCGACGCAGTGGACGAAGGCACTGACGCGGCCCTGGGTCTGGGCCCAGATCTCCTCGGCCAGCGGGTAGTACCCGGCCATGCTGTCGCGGTTGTTGAGCTGATCCGTCCAGTACGTGTGCGGGGCCTGGCTCAGCGTCCGGGCGGCGTCGATCATGTCGAGGATGAGTTGCCTGGTCGTGCGGCCGTCGGGGCTGGGCACGAGCGTGAGCTGCGCGCCGAGGGCGGCCATGTGGTCGCGTTTCTCCTGGCTGAAAGCGTCGGAGGTCACGATCTGCAGGGGATAGCCGCGCGCCGCGCAGACCAGGGCCAGCGACGCGCCGGTGCTGCCGCCGGTGTATTCGACGACGGTGTCTCCGGGTCTGAGGCGTCCGTCCCGCTCGGCCTGCGCGATCATCGCCTGCGCCGCGCGGTCCTTCATACTGCCGGTCGGGTTCTCCCACTCGAGCTTGACCAGCACGCGGGCACAGCCCGGCGGAACAACCCGCCGCAGCGGTACGAGCGACGTAGCACCGATGGCCTGGAGAATGTCGGAACTTGTCGTCACGGTGGTGTCTCCGCCGGGGTAGCGCCCGCGCCGATTGTCCGATAGGCACAGCGGGGCGGCAAGTCCGGGCGTGCCTTTCATCGGTTGGCGGGCACGGGGTATAATGAACAATTCGGGGCGAGTGTGCGCTGGCGAAGCAGCGCCCCGCAGGCGGCGCGCTTTTTTGCAGGAGGATCCGACATTATGAAGTCGTACTGGACAGGCGCGGTCTTGGCGAGCGTACTGGTGCTGGCCGCGGGGGCGCAGGCGGAGCCGGCTCCCAAGCTGCTCTTCTCGCAACCGTCCTGGGATTTCGGCGAGGTGTGGCATACCGAGACGCCGACGTTGACGCTGACGATCAAGAATGAAGGGGATGCCGAGCTGATCCTCGCGAAAGTGCGCACCACGTGCGGCTGCACGGCTGCGCAGCCGGCGGCTAGCCGGGTGCCGCCCGGAGGGTCGACCACGGTGAAAGTGCAATACGACACGCATGGCAAGCAGGATGCGGTTGAGTCGAAGGTGATCGTGGAGACGAACGACCCGCGGACGGGGGCGGTGATCGGCAACGTGGATCCGAACCCGCGGCGCGGGGAGGCGCACTTCCCGATCAAGGGCTTCATCAAGCGGGCGATCACGCGCAAGCCGCTGGGGGGGCTGGTGGTGAAGGGGCTGGGCGCCGCGCCCGGGCACACGGGCGAGGTGGTGCTCGAGAACACGATGCCCGAGCCGATGAAGCTGGAGCTGGCCAAGAACGGACTGCACGAAGCGGACCTCGAGATTCGCGAGATCAGCGCGGGGCGCGTGTACAAGCTGGTGGCCAAGACGAACCGGGAACTCAAGCCGGGCGCGCTGATCCGGGGCGACATCGAGTTGAAGACGGGCCTGGAGCGGGAGCCGAACTACACGGTGAACGCCCGCATCCAGATCCTGGAGATGGTGGAACCGAGCCCGTCGACGATTCTGCTGCAGCCGAACGACGAGGTGCAGCAACGCGTCGTGAGCTTCCAGTATTACGGCAAGGACGGTCCGGCGAACTTCAAGATCACCGGCTGGCAGTGCGACAACAAGGACGTGAAGGTCAACATTGAGAACACGCAGCCGCCGCAGCCCTGGATGACGCAACTGAAGCCACCGATCACGGCGGAGGTGCGGGCCACGATCACCTGTCCGGCGGCGCGGACCTTGCCGACGACCGGGGCCCTGGTGGTCTTTACGACGAACGATCCGGAGTGCCCGAAGGTGGACATCCTGATCACGGCCGACAAACCGAGCTTCGAACTCCGCATGCACGGGCGTTTCTCCGGCGAGGCGCCGGCCAGCGCGCCCGCACCGGCACAACGGCCGTAAGCGGGGGAGGCGGAAGCGGATCGGTGGAACTCCGCCCCGCGGAGCAGTGACAGCCGCAAGCAGCCTGATGTCTGGAGGATGGCGAATATGGCAGTCCGAGTGCTGAGCCTGATCGTAACGGGGCTGTTGACGGGCGGCGTGGTTGGCGGCCAGGAGCCGGTGCCCGTCCCCACGAGTCAGCCGGTGCCACACCTCGAGGTGACGCCGACGGAAATGCGCTTTGGCGAACTCTGGCAGGGGGACCCCGCCAAGGGCGAATTCACGATCAAGAACACGGGGCAGGCGCCGCTGACGGTGGACGTGAAAACGTCCTGCGGTTGCACGACGCCGACCCGGCCGAAGTCCCCGCTGGCGCCGGGGGAGTCCGATACGCTCACAATCACGTACGACACGGCGCATCGCCCCGGGGCGGCCCACCAGACGGTGACCGTGACCACGAACGACCCGGTGCGGCCCGACGTGATCATTCCGGTCGTGGGCAGCGTGAAGCCCCTGTATGAACTGGTGATCACGGGGACCGAAAAGAAGTCCAATACCCTGTCGTTCGGCAAGCTGTACACGGATTCCGCCGATGTGCGGGGTCTCACGATCCTCAACCGGTACAACGAGAAGGTCACGTTCAAGCTGAAGGAGGGCGTGGACGGGGGCGCGTACGCGATCGAGTTGAAGGAAGTCGAGCCCGGGATGCGCTATGAGCTGACGGCGCGCACCAAGCCGCCGCTGGCGGTGGGGGATGCCCGCGGCCGGGTGGTCATTGAGACCGGCGTGGCGCGGCTGCCCGAGTTTGAGATTCTGATTTTCGGCGCGGTGCAGCCGCCGATCGCACTCGAGCCGAGCCGGCTGCTGGCGCCGAAGAACGCGCCGACGGAAGTGCGACAGGTGGTGCGCGCGTTATCGGCGAGTCGCCATCCGGTGAAGGTGCTGAGCGCGAAGGCGTCGCATGAGGCGATCCAGGTGACGCTGGGCGCGCCGCCGACACCGACGACCAATCCATCCGATCAGGTGGTGCAGGAGATCGTCATTACGCTTCCGCCCGGGGAGAAGCTGCCGGCCGACGTGCCGCTGACGGTCGAGGTGACGACCGACAGCGCCGAGCCGAATTATCAGAAACTGACCCTCCCGATTCGCGTGATCGCGCCGACTCCCGCGACGCCGCCGGTCAAGCCGTAGGTTCTCCCCGCGCGGGGCAGACCAGGGGGAGCGGGTCCGGATTGGCCAGCGGGCGGTCCGGACCCGCCGCAGGCAGGGCGCGGTCCCGCCGGGCGGCGCGAGATGCGGCGGTGGCCGCTTTTCCAGGGCGTGGACAGAAAAAAACGCGCAGGAGGGTGACGGGTTATCGGCAATTTGCCGGTAAGAGTTGACGCGGGGGGCAGCAGGGGGCCTAAAGTATCAAGCGCCGGCGTGCGAAAACTTTGCGCGTCGCAGCTTGCTCCTCGCCTCCACGTAGCGTATACTACACGTGGCTCCCCAAGATTGCCGTATCCGGCGTGTTCGCGGCTCCCCCTGCCGGAAGGACGGCCTCGTCTGACTAGTTCAGAGCGACCTTGCGCGCCTGTACTCAGGGTCGTTCGACATGCACCCGGGCGCTGCCTGCGCGGAAAGCCTGGAGGTGTGTCTGGTCATGGAGATGGGAAAGACGATGCTTCCAAGTGAGCCGCAGACCACCGTTCCCAACGTCTTCCGGTTCGATCCCCAGGCCAAGTTGCCCGCCGCGGAGGTGCTCAAGACCCTGCCGCCGGCGGAGGTGAAGATGCTGAAGCTCCTCCTGGCGCAGCCGGCGGAGTATGTCACGCATCCGCTGCTGGAGAACGGCGACCTGGGTCGCCAGCTCTTCGCCGACGGCACCGTCGGAGCGCTGAGTGCGGCGAAGGATGACAGCGGTGTGTACGCCCTGGACGGTGCGGGCGGCAGCATCACGGAGTCGGACCCGGAGCGGCTGGCCTTCCTCCGTCTGAATTACTGCCGCCGGCGCGTCTGGCAGCTCCTCGAGCAGCATGACGGCAAGCGCCTCAACCTGGCCGCCGTGCACGAGCTGCTGCGGTGGGAGCGGGCGGTGCAGGAAATTCGCGGCCAGCTCGTGCGGGACAACCTGCCCCTGGTGCTGGCGA
Source organism: uncultured Planctomycetales bacterium (assembly GCA_964523405.1). Lineage (GTDB taxonomy): Bacteria > Planctomycetota > Phycisphaerae > UBA1845 > Fen-1342 > CAZGAQ01. Next base: position 34,682 of record CAZGAQ010000044.1, on the reverse strand, counting down.
TGGCGAAGCGGACGCGGCTGCGGGGGGTGGACCCGTCCGACCTGATCAGCGAAGGCAGCCTGGCGCTGCTGCGGGCGGCGAACAAGTTCGACTGCGCGCGCGGCTACAAGTTCAGCACGTATGCGTGTCGCGCCATCCTCAAAAGCTTCTCGCGGGTGGCGACACGCACGTCACGCTACCGCGGGCATTTCCCAACCGAGTTCGACCCCGTGCTCGAAAAGGGCAATCAGCTCGAACGTCGCCGCATGGACGTGGTCGGCGAGTGCGTGGACGAATTGCGGGCCATCCTGGATGACAACCTCGGCCGGCTCAGTGACGTGGAGCGGCAGGTGATTCAGGCGCGTTTCGCTCTGGATCAACCCGACCGCGAGACTGCCAAGGGCAAGACCCTGGAACAGGTCGGCGAGCTGATTGGCGTGACCAAGGAACGGGTGCGCCAGATCCAGAACAAGGCCTTGGACAAACTGAAGGTGGCGCTCAATCAGGCCGTGCTGGCCTGAGCCGCGGGCCTTCGCCGCGGGACAAGTTGTGCTCCGTGCCGGATCACGGCCGCATTCTCGGACGTTGTCGGAGAATTGGCGGCCGTTTCTCCGCGCCGCGCGGGCGAATTTGACCGAAGTTATTTAGCGGCCTACGATTTAGAGTGACGGCTTCCCCACGGGCTCGTCATGTCGTGAAGTGAAGCGCCCGGGCGTGCGGCGCGCGTCGGCCGTGCTGTGTACGCCTGGGAGCGTCTTCCCTAAGGCCTCTGTCGCGGGGACGGAGTTCGCTGGTGAGCGTGGATGCGACCGTAGATCAGGTGCTGCACACGGTCGCGCCGCGCGGGGGTGTTGACCGGGCGACGCTGGAGCGCCTGATTCACGAGCGTCCCGACACCGAGCAGTTGGTCGACTTGCTCAACGGCGCCGAGCTGGAGGCGGTCCGGGCGGCCGTGGTCTACCTGGGGGCGTACGGATCGGTGCGGGAAGGGGCCCTGTTGGCGACATGCCTGCATCATGACGATCCCGCGGTGGTGGAGCTGGCGGAAAACGGCCTGTGGAGCATTTGGATGCAGGGGGGCTCCGAGACCGGCAACCGGATGCTGGCCCTGGCGATCGGCCACTTGAACCAGGGTGACTTTGAGGCGGCGCTGCGGCTGCTGACCGCGCTCAACGCGCGGGAGCCGTTTTTCGCCGAGCCGTGGTTTCAGAAGGGGGTGGCGCTGGCACTGGTGGAGCGGCACGGCGAAGCGAGCGTGGCGTACCGGCGGGCGCTGCACCTGAATCCGCAGCATTTCTCGGCGGCGGCGGCCCTGGGGCACGCCTGCGTCGAACAGGGGAATCTCAGCGGTGCGCTGCACTACTACCGCCAGGCGGTGGATATTCACCCCCGCTTGGAGGAATTGCCCGCGGCCGTCCGCGCGCTGGAGGCCAAGCTGGGGCAAGGACCGCGCTTCAGCTAGCGCGGTGGTACCCCCGGTGCGCTGTCTCGCAGCGAAGCGCGGGGGGCCTGACGAAGAATGCCCGCGGCGGAGCACCGCACCCGCAGCGAAACCGCGCAGGCCTGCGATCCGCGCGATCTGCCCGCCCCGTCCTACCTTCCGCCCCGATTTCTGGCACAATGGTGTACAGCTCGCACGCCGGACGGCAGGGGTGTCGGTGGTGCGCGCGCAGGCTCGACCCAGCGGATGGCGATCGTGGACAGTGTGCTACTCTTCGGCGGTTCGTTCGATCCGGTGCATCACGGTCACCTGATCATCGCGCGGCATGCGGCCGAGCAGATGGGTGTGGACCGTGTGGTCATGATTCCCAGCGCCACCCCGCCGCACAAGCGGGATCGGCGGCTGGCGCCGGCGGCGGACCGGCTGGCGATGTGCCGCTTGGCGGTCGGTGACGACCCGCAGTTTGAAGTGAGCGACTACGAGACCACGCTGGACGGGCCGAACTACACGTTCAACACGATCGCGCATTTTCGGCAGCGGCTCGGCGCCGCGGTGCGACTGTGCTGGCTGGTCGGAATGGACAGCCTCAATGAACTCGGCACGTGGTATCGCGCTGCGGAACTGGTGGAAGCCTGTACGATCGTGACGGCGGCGCGCCCGGGGTACACGCGGCCGGAGGCGGGGGCGCTGGAGCGGGTGTTCGCGCCGGCCCAGATCGCGCGGTTACATGCGCAGATCATCGCGGGGCCGCACATCGACATCTCGGGGACGGACATCCGTGCCCGGCTGCGGGCGGGAGCCAGCATCCGGTACCTGGTGCCGGAGGCGGTGCGGGCGTACATCGAAGCGCGCGGGCTGTATCGCGCGTAGCGGCAGCCGCGGCGTTCACCGGGCGGTGTGGTTTCAGTCCTGTTGAAAGGGGGCGGGGGATTTGCCACGGCTGCAGGGCGCGCATAAGATCGGGTCCTACTTCTGGGCCCGCGCGGCGGCCGCACCATCCCCGCCGCGCACTTGAGTGAGGACAGCATGAGAATTGGCGTACCGAAGGAGACTCGCCCCGGAGAGCGGCGAGTCGCGCTTGTTCCCGAGTCCTGCAAGAAGTTGATCCCAGCGGGCATAGAAGTGGTCGTCCAGCATGATGCCGGAGCGGCCGCGTTTTTCCCCGACGAGGCGTACACGGCGGTTGGGGCGACGGTAGCGCCAGACGCGGCGAGCGTGCTGGGGGTCGCCGACCTGGTGCTGAAGGTGCAGCCGCCGGGACCGGGAGGGGAGGGGGGCCAGCATGAGGCGGAGCTGATGCGCAGCGGGGCGATGTTGCTGGCTGCCCTGCTGCCGACGCGAAATCTCGACGCGGTGCGGGCGCTGCTGGCGCGCCAGATTACCGCGTTTTCGACGGACGCGATTCCGCGCATTACGCGGGCGCAGACGATGGACACGTTGTCGTCGATGGCGAACATCGTCGGCTACAAGGGGGTGCTGCTGGCGGCGGTCGAGTTGTCGAAGTACTTTCCCATGTTCATGACGGCGGCGGGGACGGTGTTCGCGGCGAAGGTGTTCGTCATCGGCGCAGGCGTGGCCGGGCTGCAGGCGATCGCGACCGCCAAGCGCCTCGGGGCGAACATCAGCGCGACCGACGTGCGTCCCGAAGTGAAGGAGCAGATCGAGAGCGTCGGCGGCAAGTACGTCGGCATCGAGCTGAAGCAGAGTGCGGCTGCGGGTGGCGGCTATGCGAAGGAGTTGTCCGCGGAGGACCAGGCGCGGCAGCGCGAGCTGCTGGCGGAGCAGTGCACGCAGGTCGACGTGGTGATCACGACGGCCCTGATTGGCGGGGTGTTCGCGCCGCGGCTGATCACGGCCGAGATGGTGCGGCGGATGAAGCCGGGCACGGTGATCGTGGACCTGGCGGCTGAAGGCGGCGGGAACTGCGAGCTGTCGCGGCCGGGGGAGACGGTGGAGGAGCATGGCGTGAAGATTCTCGCGCCGCTGAATCTGCCGGCCACCATGCCGACGCACGCGAGTACGCTCTATTCGCGGAACCTGACGAACTTCGTCCTGGCGTTCTGGAAGAAGGATGAGCAGCGCTTCGACCTGAATTTCGACGACGACATTCTCGGCAAGGCGGTCATCACCCACGCGGGTGCGGTGAAGCACCAGCCGACGGCCGACGCGTTGGCCAAGGCCGGCTAACGCAGCCCCTGCTCGGTGTACGCACACGAAAGGAGTAGTGGCCCGATGCTCGTGAGAGGCACGGTCTGGCTGATCCTGCTCGCCCTCGTGGCGGCACCAGCCGCAAACGCACTGGCACAAGCGACGCAACCCGCGCCGGGCGCTCCGCCCGCGGCGCAGCCCAAGTCTCCGACGCCCAAGCCGCCGGTCGCGCCGGCGACGCGGCCAGCGGGGGAAGTCGCCGGTCCGCCGGCGCCGGGGGCCACCCCGGTGACGCCGACGGCTGCACCACCGGCCGGCGCGAAGCCGGCCCCGGCGGTCCCGCCCACGGTCGTGCCGCCCGGAACGCGACCGGCGGCGCTGCCGCCGACGACCGGACCACACGCGACACCGGCGACACCGAACGTGGTGCCGACGAAGCCGGTGGTGGCGCCGGGGACGAGGCCGGTGGGGCCCGCCACGCGGCCGGCGAGCGTGCCAGCCGCGACGAAAGCGCAGCCGCCAGCCGCCGGGGCCGAAGCGCGGGAAGACGCGGGCGGTCACGGCGGGAAGCAGCTCGACTTCATGACGATGCTGTTCGTGTTCATGCTTGCGACGTTCATCGGCATCGGAGTGATTCGCCGGGTGTCGCGGTTGCTGCATACCCCGCTGATGTCGCTGACGAACGCGATCTCGGCGATTGCGGTGGTGGGGGCGATCATCGTGGCGGGCGGGGGCAAGGAGTACCCGACGTTCATCCGCGTGCTGGGTGCCGTGGCGCTGTTCGCCTCGATGACGAACATCATCAGCGGATTCCTGATCACCGACCGCATGCTCAAGATGTTCAAGACGCGGGAAGGAGGTAAGTCATGACGGATGCCTTCATCCAGATTGCCTACCTACTGGCCACCGCGCTGTTCATCTTCTCGCTGCACTGGCTGAGCGACCCGAAGACGGCGCGGCGGGGTGTTGTGGCCGGCGTGGCGGCGATGCTGGTCGCGGTGCTGGCGACGTGGTCGGGTCCGGCGGTCACGCGGCATCTGTGGGTCATCATCCCCATCGGCATCGCGATCGTCCCCGGTATCTGGCTGTCGCTCGTGCCACTCACGGCGGTCCCGCAGCGAACCGCGTTGTCGCACGCGTTCGGCGGCATGGCGGCGGGGCTGGTCGGAACGGCGGAGTACTTCCACTGGTTCCTGTACGAGCACGAGATGCTGACGCCGTTTCGGATGACCGCCATCGTGGCGGAGATCATCCTCGGATTCCTGACGCTGACCGGCAGTCTCATGGCGGCCGGCAAGCTGCAGGAGATCAAGCTGATTCCGCAGCGTCCGGTGACGTACAAGCACCAGAACATCAGCAACATTGGCCTGCTGCTGCTGGCTGTGCTGCTGGGCGTGCTGCTGATTCTGTATCCGGCGGCCGGCTGGGCCCCGGTGGCGTTCATTGCCATCATTCTGCTGGCGCTGGCGTTCGGCGTGCTGCTCATCATCCCGATCGGCGGGGCCGACATGCCGACCGTCATTTCGATCCTGAACAGCTATGCGGGTTTGTCGGCCGTCGCGATGGGCTTCGTGCTGGACAACAAGCTGCTCATCACGGCCGGGGCGCTCGACGGCTCGAGCGGTCTGATCCTGTCGATCATCATGTGCAAGGCGATGAACCGCTCGTTTGCGAACGTGCTGTTTGGGGCCTTCGGGCAGGTGCAGAAGGCGGCCGCCGCGGGTGAGAAGAAGGCGGTCAAGAGCGAGACGGCGGAGGGCGCGGCGCAGATTATGGAGCAGGCGAGCCTGGTCGTCGTCGTGCCGGGCTACGGGATGGCGGTGGCGCAGGCCCAGCATAAGGTCCGCGAGTTGTACGATCAGCTCAAGAAGCGCGGCGTTCAGGTGAAGTTCGCGATTCACCCCGTGGCGGGCCGCATGCCGGGGCACATGAACGTGCTGCTGGCGGAGGCGGAGATTCCGTACACGGACCTCGTGGAGATGGATGAGATCAACGCCGATCTGCCGCAGGCAGACGTGGTCCTGGTGATCGGGGCGAACGACGTCGTGAACCCGGCGGCGCGGCACGACAAGACCAGCCCGATCTTCGGCATGCCGATCATCGACGCGGACAAGGCCCGGACGTGTTTCGCGATCAAGCGCAGCATGAACCCGGGCTTTGCCGGCATCGAAAACGAGCTGTACTACGCGGACCACACGTACATGCTCTTCGGCGATGCGAAGGCGGTGGTGGGAGAGCTGGTGAAGGTGCTCTCCGGCGGGAGTGGCATGCACTGATTTCGGGCGGCAGATTGCGGCACGCGGTGGCACGGTATGCACCGTCCAACGCGGGTGGTGCAACCTCAACGCAATCTGCCCTACGTCTACGGCAGATTGCGCATTGGCAGGATCGCAACGACAGCGTTCGGTGGGCTGACCGGCCGACCGAACGCTGCCGCCGCATTGGACAGAATGCGGTCGGCCGGCGCGGGGATGCCGAGGGGAGCGGGGATTTGACCCCAGGTCGGCCGCAGCGGGCCGGCGCTACCTGACAGGCTGCGGTGCCCATGGCGAATTGCCCGCGTGCCATCGCTGGGATGGCACACGGGCAACGTTCTTCACGAGGCTCGTGAGGAGGCTTAGGCGGCGGACGTCACGTGGCTCTTGGCCAGTTCCACGAGCTTGTCGAAAGCGGCGGGATCGGCGATGGCGATCTCGCTCAGCATCTTGCGGTTGAGGAAGACGCCGGCCTTCTTGAGGCCGCTCATGAACTTGCTGTAGGACAGGCCACGCGCATCGGCGGCAGCGCTGACGCGGATGATCCAGAGCGCCCGGAATTCCCGCTTGCGGACGCGGCGATCGCGAAACGCGTACTGGCCGGCCTTGATGACGGTCTGCTTGGCCGGGCGGAAGAGGGTGCTGCGCGACGCGCGGTAGCCCTTGGCCTTCTTGAGGATGCGCTTGTGCCGCTGCCGAGTCGCAGCGCCAGGTCGGACGCGAGGCATCGGAATCTCTCCTTACGGCACGCGGCCTAGGCTTCGCCCAGGGCGCGGAGCACGTTGTCCACGAACCCGCCCTTGACGAGGGCGGCGCGCCGCAAGCGCTGCTTGCGCCGGCCCGACTTGCCGCTCATCAGGTGTCCGGCGAAGGACTTCTTGTAAGTGACCTTGCCGCCGGCGGATACCTTGACGCGCTTCCGCATGCCCTTGTGCGTCTTGTGCTTGGTCGTTGCTTTAGCCATGAATCGGGTTCCTGCTTTTTATGTCCGAGCCAAGTAGTATAGGGGCAAGCTTCATCGGCCACAAGGGCCGGAAACGGGGTTTCGGGGCCTGGGCGCGCGCTGACCGGGCGCCGTTTCGGAGCGGCGGAGTTCCGCCAGGGGGCAGCAGCGGGCGACGGGGGAAGCCGCGCCGGACCGGGAGGGGGCCCGGGGACGCTTGGCCGCTGGAAGCGCGGGCGGGGTGGTGGCAGCGTTTCCAGCATCTTTGGGTTGCTTTGTCGGTTGCGCTGCGTATACTACACGTTTCGTGCCCGGAAAGCGGTTCATGACCGTGCCGGGGCACATCGGCCGGCCGCACACTCCTTGGCGCCCGGTCCAGGGGTTTGGCGTAGGGCAAAAAACCTCACCCGCCTTGGTTCTGTGTACTGCCCATAGCCGATAAAAAGAAGGACTGTGTACCAAGGCCGCAGGGCGCGGGCTGCGGGCAGGTTCGTAGGATGGTGTGTATGGCGACGCGTAGACTGGGTATTGTGGTTGGCGGTGGCCCGGCTCCGGGCATCAATGCGGTCATCGGAGCGGCGGCGATCCAGGCGATCAATTGCGGGTTTGAGGTCGTCGGGTTCTACGACGGCTTCCGCTGGCTGGTGTCCGATGAATTCGACCCGCCGACGCACACCATCCGGCTGGAGATTGCGCGCGTCGCCCGCATTCACTTTGACGGCGGCTCGATTCTGCGGACGGCCCGGACCAACCTGATTGACGCGGAGAAACTGAAGACGGCCAAGCGTGCCGAAGCGCACCCGGGCAAGGTTTCCCTGGCGCTTGGGCGGCTGCGCGAGTTGGGCATCAACTGCCTGTTGACCATCGGCGGCGACGACACGGCCCTGTCTGCCCGGTTCCTGTCCGAGGCGGCCGGCGGCAGCCTGCAGGTGGTGCACGTGCCCAAGACGATCGACAACGACCTGCCGCTGCCGCAGAACCAGCCGACGTTCGGTTTCTCGACGGCCCGCATGATCGGGGCCCAGCTCCTGAAGAACCTGATGACCGATTCGCAAACCACCGGCCGGTGGTACCTGGTGAGCGCCATGGGGCGCAGCGCCGGCTGGCTGGCTATGTCCATTGGGCAGGCGGCGGGTGCGACGGTCACGCTGATTCCCGAGGAATTCGGCGACAAGACGACCGTGGCGACGATCGTGGATGTGCTGGAAGGCTCGATTCTGAAGCGCCACGTCTTGGGGCGCTGCGACGGTGTGGCGGTGGTGGCCGAGGGTGTGGCGTACCGGCTGGGCGATCGCGAGGAGTTGGAGCGGCTCCTGGGGCGTGAAGTGCCGGTGGATGCGGCCGGTCATATCCGGCTGGCAGAAGTGCCGCTCCTGGAGCTCATCAAGAAGGAACTGCAGGCGCGGTTCAAGGCGCGCGGGCTGGACCTGCCGCTGGTGACGCACAACATCGGTTACGAGCTGCGCTCGGCCGACCCGACGCCGCACGACATGGCCTACTGCCGGGCGCTGGGTTTCCATAGCATCCGGTTGTTCATGGATAAGCAGCGGCAGACGGGCGTGATGGTGGCGCTGGTGAACGGCAACCTGGAGGCCGTGCAGTTCAAGGACATCATCCAGCCGGAGACGAACCGGACGGCAGTGCGACTGGTGGACATCAACTCGGACGAGTACACCGTCGGGCGTGCGTACCAGATTCGCCTGGAAAAGGCGGACCTGGAGAACCCGCTGATGCTGAGCAAGCTGGCGGGGGCGGCGCGCATGGCGCCGGAGGAATTCAAGGCGCGCTACAGCCGGGCGGCCACGCGAATCAGCGACCTGAACGGCGAGCCAGTGGAGGCTGGCGCGCGGAAGAAGTAGAGCCAAAGCGGGGGAACCAGTGGAGTGGTGCACGGGTGCCGTGGGCGGACCCGTGCACCTTTTCTTGCGCCGGCCCGGGGGTCGGCGCGCGCGTCACGTGGGACGCGCGTCCTCCTCCGTCCGACCGCGGTCAAACCAGGCGTAGATGGCGGGCAGGACGAGCAAGGTGAGCAGGGTGCTGCTGAGAATGCCGCCGATCACGACGGTGGCCAGCGGACGCTGGACTTCGGCACCGGTGCCGGTGGCCATGGCCATCGGGACGAAGCCGAGCGAGGCCACGAGGGCGGTCATGAGGACGGGCCGCAGGCGCGTGAGACTGCCTTCGACGACGGCATCGTGCACGGTGTGTCCCGCCTGCCGCAGTTGGCGGATGAAGCTGACCATTACGAGGCCGTTGAGCACGGCCACACCGGAGAGGGCGATGAAGCCGACGCCGGCGGAGATGGAGAACGGGATGTCGCGCAGCCAGAGGGCGAGCACGCCGCCGGTGAGGGCCAGCGGTACGCCGGTGAACACGAGCAGCGCCTGCGGTAGCGAGTTGAACGTCGCGAACAGCAGGATGAAGATCAGCGCGAGGGCCAGGGGGACGACGATGGTGAGCCGCTCACGAGCGGCGATGAGGTTCTCAAACTGGCCGCCCCAGCCGAGCCAGTAGCCCTCGGGCGGGCGACCGAGCTCCTGCTCAACGCGCTGCTGGGCCTCGGCGACGAACGAGCCGAGATCGCGGCCGCGCACATTGCACTGCACGACGAGGCGGCGTTTGCCGTTTTCGCGGCCGATCTTGCGGGCGCCTTCGGCGATGCTGACGGAGGCGACGCTGGAGAGGGGTACATAACCGGGGGCCAGCTGCTCCGCGTCGGTGGCAGCGGGCTTGCCGTGGCCGCCATGAACGGCGGTTGGGGTGGCAGCGGCGTCGGCGCGGGGCAACGGGATGGGGAGCGCGCCGATGGCCTGGAGGTCGCCGCGCTGCTCGTCGGGCATGCGCACGATCAATTCAAAGCGCCGATCGCCCTGCATGACCTGGCCGGCACTGACGCCGCCGAGGGCGATTTCGACGACGTCCTGGACGTCCTTGACGTTGAGGCCGTAGCGGGCGACCTTCGCGCGGTCAATTTCGATGGTCACCATGGGCATGCCGGCGATCTGCTCGACCTTGATGTCGTCGGCGCCGGGGACGGCGCGGAGCTGGGCGGCCACGCGGTTGGCGTACTGCAGGAGCGGCTCGAGCTCGTCGCCGTAGACCTTGACAGCGAGGTCGCTGCGCACGCCGGAGACGAGTTCGTTCATGCGCAGCTCGATGGGTTGGCTGAACTCGTAGTTCTGGCCGGGGATTTTCCGCACGACCTCGGACATGGCCGCGACGAGCTCCGCCTGGGTCTGCGCGCGGCGCCACTGTTCGCGCGGTTTGAGCATGATGTACGTGTCCGAAACCTCCTGGCCGCAGACATCGGTGACGACCTCGGAGGTGCCGGTGCGGGCGAAGATGGTGGCGATCTCGTTGGGGAATTCGCGGAGCAGGAGTTGCTCGACCTGCTTCTGCATCGCGACGCTGGCGGTGAGGGAGATGCTGGGCATGCGGGCGGGCTGGACGGCGATGGCGCCTTCGGTCAGACGCGGGATGAACTCGCTGCCCATGCGGCTGGCCAGCAGCAACGTGCCGGCCACGATGACCAGGGCCCCCAGGGCGACGGCCGCACGGGCGCGCAGGGCGAGCATGAGGACGGGGCGGTAGACGGCCTTGACGGCGCGGATGACCCAGACGTCACGTTCCACGACTCGTCCGCCGAGCATGAGCGCGGCGAGGGCGGGGACGGCCGTGAAGGTGAGGAGGAGGGCACCGGTGAGGGCGAGGAGCACGACGAGGGCCATGGGGGTGAACATCTTGCCCTCGACGCCGGAGAGCGTGAGGATCGGCAAATAGACGATCATGATGATCGCGATGCCGAAGACGGTGGGGCGCGCGACCTCGCGGGCGGCCTCCTCGACGAGCTGGAAGCGCTCGGCCCGGGTAGCCGGCCGGCCGAGTTCGTGCTGGCGGCGGCCGAGGCGGCGCATGAAGTTTTCGACCATGACGACCGCGCCGTCGACGATGATGCCGAAGTCGATGGCGCCCAGGCTCATGAGGTTGCCGCTGATCTTGCTTTGCACCATGCCCGTCACCGCGAAGAGCATGGAGAGCGGGATGGCCAGGGTGACGATGAGCGCGGCGCGGACGTTGCCGAGGACGAGCAGCAGCACGGCGACGACGAGCACGGCACCTTCGAAGAGGTTCTTGCGGACGGTGGCGATCGTGGCGTCGACCAGGTATGTGCGATCGTAGAGCGTGTTGATCTTCACGTTGGGTGGCATGGACTTGTTGACTTCGGCGATCTTCTGGGCCACGCGGTGGGACACCGCGCGGCTGTTCTCGCCGTAGAGCAGGATCGCGGTGCCGAGGACAGCCTCGGCCCCGCCGGACGTGCCGGCGCCGGTGCGGAGCTCCTGGCCCAGGCCGACCTGGGCCACGTCCTTCACGTAGATCGGCGTGCCGTAGTGGGTGCCGAGCTTGACATTGGCGATGTCGGTCTCGTTCTGGATCAGGCCGGTGGAGCGGATGATGTACTGCTCGCCGGCATGCTCGATGTAGCCGCCGCCGACGTTGGTGTTGTTGTTGGCGAGGGCGTCGAGCACGTCGCGGAACGTGAGATCGTAGGCCATCAGCTTCACCGGGTCCGGCGTGACGTGATACTGCTTCTCGTAGCCGCCGATGCTATTGACCTCGGTCAGGCCCGGGATGGTCCGCAACTGCGGTTTGACGACCCATTCCTGAATGGTGCGCAGGTCCATCGGCGTATAAGGAGTGCCGTCGGGCTTGGGGCCGACGGCATCGATGCTCCAGAAGTAGATTTCGCCCAAGCCGGTCCAGATCGGTCCGAGGAAGGGCGTGCCGACGCCGGCGGGCAGGCTCTCCTTGGCTTCCGCGAGCCGCTCGGAGACGAGCTGCCGGGCGCGATACAGGTCGACCTCGTCCTTAAAAATGACGGTGACCTGCGACACGCCGTAGAAGGAGATCGAGCGGATTTCGTCCACGCCGGGGATGCCCTGCATCGCCCATTCGATCGGGAAGGTGATCTGCTTCTCGATCTCGATCGGCGACAGGGCGGTGACAGCCGTGTTGATCTGCACCTGCTTGTTGGTGACGTCGGGGACCGCGTCGATGTTGACGCGGGAGAAGTTCCAGAGGCCGAGGCCGGCCAGGCCGACCGTGGCCAGCACAACCAACAAGCGTTGCTGGATGGAAAAACGGATGATTCTCTGCAACATGGCATAGCTCCACCGGCAGCGGCCGGCGCGATGTTGGCTCGCTTGTGGCGGCCGGCCGGCACCGCGACGCAGGATGCGCGGTGGGGATGGCCGGCGGCCGGTCCCAGACGCGGCGCGCTAATGCTCGTGGCTGACCATGGACTTGAGCAAGTCGGCCTTGACGACATAGGCGCCGCGGACGACGTAACGCTGGCCGCGGTCCAGGCCGCCGAGGACTTCGGCCGCGGTCGGGCTGGTGCGCCCGAGCTTCACGGGCCGGGCCTCGAGCGCGTCACCTTCCTCGACGAAGACGACGGTCTGGTCCTCGAGTCGCTGCAGGGCGTCGAGCGGCACGAGGATGTCCACGGACACGCGGGAGACGCGGACGATCGCGGTGACGAAGGTGCCCGGTCGCCAGCGGCCGTCGTCGTTGGTGAGCTCCACGCGGGCACAGGCGGCGCGGGTGTTCTCGTTGAGGAGCGGGGTGATGTACGTGACCGGCGCGGACGCTTCCGCGGTGATGCCGTCGGCCCGGATCAAGGCCGGTTGTCCGATCTGCACGCGAGCGATGTCCTGGGCGTAGACGGTGATGTTGGCCCAGACGGTGGACAAATCGGCGAGCACGAAGGCGTCGGCGTCCGCGCTCAGCACCTCGCCGAGCGAGCAGTGCTTGGCGATGACGGTGCCGGCGAACGGGGCGCGGACTTCGAAGACGGCGAGGTCATCCGGGTCCGGCGGCAACTGGGCGAGCTGGGCGTCGGTGATGCCAAGGGCGTGCAGGCGGTTTTCGGCGGTGTCGGCGTCGATCTTGCTTTCGGCCGCGGCCTTCTGGATGGCCAGAAACTCCAGGTCGGGCATGATCTTCTGGGTGTGCAGCTGCTCGGCGCTCGCGAGGTTGGCCTGGGCGAGGGCCAGCCGCTGCTGGGCGGCCAGGTAAGCCGCCTTGGTTTCGGCCAGTTCGCGGCTCTCCAGTTGCAGCATGACCTCGCCGGGCTGGACGCGGTCGCCGGCGACCTTGTCGACGCGCCGGACGATGCCCGAGACACGCGGCACGATGTGCGCGACGCGGTCGGCGTTGAGCACAATTTCGCCGGGCAGCGCCACGGTCTGGTCCAGGTCGCCGCCGGCGGCGACGGCGAGCTCAATGCCGGCTGCGGCGCGAGCGGGGGGTGCGATGACGACGCGATGCTCCTCGTGCGCTGCGCCTGCGCCGGCATGCGCATCCGCTTCGTCCGCGGGCGCGCCGGCCTCGCCGGCGTGATTGTGACCGGTTTCTTCGGCGGCGTGGGCATCGGGGCGCGCGGCAGGCGCGAGCCAGCCGCGCTGGACACCGAGGTACACGCCGACCGAGCCGAGCAACAGACCTGCCAGGGCGGCGCAGACGACGGCGCCGGTAGAGCTTGCGTTCATGTTTACTCACCTGCCTTCGGGGTTGGGCTGGACGCCGGGGCGCCGTGGGGCGCGTCTTCGTCCGGTTGCGGCGCGACGCCGCTCCGCATGCCAAGGAGTTTCACCAGGGGCTGGCCGCTGACGCGCTCCAGCTCCACGAGGGTCGTGACGGACGTCTGCAGGGCGTCGGCGTAGCCGGTCCGCGCGCTGAGCAGCGCCCGTTCGGTTTCCAGGACGTTGAGCAGGGTGGTGCGGCCCGCCTGGTAGGCCGTCCGTGCGAGCTCCAGGCTGGCCTCGCGCACGGGTAGGACCTCTTCGCGGTAGAAACGCGCGGTGTCCCAGGCGCTGCGGGCCCGCGCGCTGGCTAGGCGGACTTCGTGGTCGACCTGCAACTGCAGGTCTTCCTGCAGCCGCAGGGTCTGGGCGTAGGCGTAGCGGGCGCGGGCGACGCCGGCCTGATTCTGATTGAAGAGCGGCAGCTCCAGGCCGAGCGTCGGGCCGAGCAACGTGTCGGTCGAGGCCTTCCCGAGGTCGCCCAACTCGAAACGCGGCTCCTGCTCGACGATCGACGAACGCACGCTGTCGGCCAGGATGTTCCGGCCTTCCGGGGCTTGCCGCTCCGAGCGTTCGAAGCCGACGCCTAGTTCGAGCGAGGGGAAGAGCTTCAGCTCCTCCGCGCGTACGCGTGCGGCCGCGCCCGTCGTGGCGACATCGGCAGCTTGGAGATCCAGGCGATGGGTGGCCGCCAGCGCGAGCAGGATCTCGTCGCTCAGGCTCCACGCGGGGGGCTGCGGCAGTTCCTCGGTTAGCTTCAGATCGGTCGGCGGCAGGGCGAGGCCGAGTTGCCGGGCCAGGTCCGCCCGCGCCTCGACCGCCTCGATGTCAGCCGCACGCAAGGCGAGCTGGGCGTCGAGAACCTCCGAGCGGGCGAGGTTGACGTCGACCGCGCTGCTGGCGCCGGCCTGTTGGCGGGCGAGGGCAAGTTCGAGGACCTGCTGGGCGACCTGGACACTCTCTGTGGCCAGCTCGCGTTTGCGATCGCCGTGGCGCGCCCGGTAGTAGGCGGTTTTCGCCTCGAAGGCGACGAGGCTGGCCTGGCGCGCGATGCGGAGGATCGACTCGTCGAGGGTACGCTGTGCGGCGCGCTGACGGGCCGGGATCTGCCACAGGTCGGCGATGTTTTGCACGAGCGCGGCCTCGAAGTTGGCGAGGCCGCCGGCGTCGGGAAAACGCAGACCCAGCGAGAGCGTCGGGTTGGCGAGGAGCCCGGCCTGCACGAGGTCGGCGCGGGCCAGCCCGATTTCGTATAGGTCGGCCTGAATGCGGCGATTGTTGAGGAGGCACACCTGCACGGCGGTATCGGCCGTCAGACCCGTGCGGAGCAGCGCCTGAACTTGTGCGGTGCGGGCCGCGGCGTGCGCAGGCGGGCGCTCGGGGCGGTAGGAAAATGGTTGGGCGGTGGCGGCTTCGATATGCGCGGCCGCACGATCGTAGTCGCCGCCGGGGTTCACGGTCGCACACGCACCAAGGCCTAGCGCGGTAACAGCGAGCAGGCCCAGGGCGGCGCAGCGTCTGGTAGTGGTACGCATGGTGATTGAGATTCCCTCAGTGGCTGGCCGGACCGCGCACGGCGGCACGGCGGGTGACACGATTCCAGTTGTAGATGGAGTCGCGCGCCGGGGAATCAGATCAACAGGGGCAGGGGCGCCGTCAGAACGGGTGGCGATGCGGCGGAAGCGGCGCTGTGGACCAAGCCCAGCGTCAGGGCGCCGTTGATTTCAGCCGCGCTGGACGGATCGACCATCGCGGGGAGATCTGGGGTGACGGCGTCGTTGTGGTGCGTGGACGGCACGGTCGCTCCGGAGCACAGGCAGTGGTGGCCAATGCAGTTGGGCGACGGGCTGTCGTGGCCTTCGGCCCCGTGGTCGTCAAGGTGGTTCAAGCACACGACTGGGCAGGCCAGAAGGATGGCCAGCGCGAGCCAGGATGCTGTACGCACGATGTGCATGCACGGTTATGGTAGCAGACTTGGTGGCGGTTCGCCAAGCGCTAGGCACTCTCGGGGCGTACGCCGTGGCGTTCGTCATCTGGTGCGCGCTCGGGAGCGTTATTATCTGAGCATCTGCGGGAGCGTGACGGGTGGGGCCCCCAAACGGCGAGCCCCACCCCCGGCCATCCGGGAGTGGGGCCTTGGCAGTGCCCGCGACCTCGGGCTTCACACGGGCACGCGTGCGGGGGCGGCGTGGCCGCGCTCCCGGCCCCAGAGGGAGGGGACAAGGCGCTGGTTGTGGCTGGGGGCCCAGCCCGCGCCCTGCCCTCCCTCTGGAAGGGGGAGGGGCGACACGCCGCGGTTAGGAGATCCGAATCACGCGGCGCGCGGCGATGCGCTCGCGGGGGCGGTCGGAGCCGCGCTCGCTCACCCCAGCGTGGGGGCGCGGGCTGCTGGCGCTGTCGGTCGCAACATGCACCACGCCGCCGGCGCTGGTTTTGCCGCTGGCGACCGAGGTGGCCGCCGGGCTGGCCAGTCGCGACACCGCGCTGCCGGACGTCGACACGGAACGCTCCGCGCCACCGCGAGCCACAGCCGTGCCGACGCTCACCGCGGCCTGGCCATGGTCGTTGATGGTTACGTTGAAGTTGGTGGCGAGGGCCGGGCCGAAGCGTGGGGCGATGGCGGTGCTGACCGACAGCGTCAGACCGCGCTCATCGACGCCCACGGCGACCGCACGCGCGGCATTGACCGGGCCGGTGCGGGTGTCGGTACGGGTGAAGCCCACGTCGCCGACATAGCGGGCGGTCGCGCCGGCCGTGCCGCTGGGGCGATTGGCCTGGGCGGCGGCACTGGCGGAGGTCGCGGCCTCACTGGCCCAGGCGCTGATGCCGCCGGCCAGCAGGGTCATTCCGATTGCGGTCCTGAACATTCGCGCGTGGATCAGCATCGTTCTCATGGTTGTTCTCCTTTGGGTGTCCCGGTCGTCAGCAGTCCGGACGGGCGGCGCGGGAGGACTATTCAGCGGGCAGAGTGGCCGACGCGCGGGGCGACGCGATCTTGACAGGATTACACGAGCGCTTCGGATGGCCGGCCCGCTCGCGCGAGGCAGCGCTCTGCGGACGGAGCCCGCGGCGCAACGTCAGACCGGCGCGCGTCTCGTGGGGCCGAGTCGCGCGCCGGTCTGTGGAGTGCTGTGGGGCCCTGATGCGGCACTCGTTGTCAGCCGAATTGCGGAGGGCCCCGGGGGCACGTTGCCCCCGGGCTGCCCTCCAACCCGGGCGTTACGGGCGAATCGTGATGTCCACGGCATTGCTGTCGCTGTGGCCGTAGCGGACCGCGCGGCTCTCCGCCTGCACGCGGCTGTCGGCCGAGTGCAGCGGCCCGCTGCGGCTGACGCCGTAGCCGTTGGCCTCGGCGTGGGCGAAGTAGCGGGCGGCACTGATGACGCGCGTCTGGGTGCGCGCGCTACCGCCGTAGGTGTCGGCCAGAGAATCGCTGTTGCTCACCGCCCGGCCGCCGCGGATGCCCTGACTGGTTGCATCGCTGTCGCTGACTGCGGTGCCATATCGGCTCAGTGCGGTGGAGGTGGCGCGACTGCGGGCTACTCCGCCGTGCACGCCGTCCGCGGTTGCACGGCTGTTGCTGATGGCGACGCCGTCGATGGCGCCGGCGATGCTTTCGCTGTCCGCCGTTGCCCGACCGCGGCGCACACCGCGGGCGTCGGCCACGGAGTTGCTCACTGCCAGTCCGTGGTCGGCCGTCGCGACAGCGCGGCTCACCGCCGATCCAAGGCCGGCGCCACGGGCGTCGCTGGTGGCGACGGCGGTGCCGCCGTTGGTAGCGCCGGCGATAGCGGTTGAGCTGCTGTTGCCGCTGGCCGTGGCCGTGGCCGAGGCGTGACCGCCGTTGGTGGCGACGGAGACGGCCGTCGCTTCGCCGGCCAAGGCCGGGGAAATCATCAGGAGGAACGCGGTCGAGATTGCGAGGAGGCGTTTCATGGTGGTTCTCCTAACCAGGGGCCTCGTCAGCCCGTGTGCCGTTCTGCATTCGGGAGATTCGACGCGGGCAAGCGGCGGGGTATTCAAAGGGCTGGCGCGGTGTCGCGGATTCGACAGAACCTGACACGGTGGCCGGCGGTGGGCGGCAGCGGGCGTGTGAGGTACGATGTGCGTCCGGCGGCAAGGAGCGCGGGCCGACGGGACGCCGGCGGCTGCGCGACAGAAAAGAAGACGGAATTCGTGAATAGCATGGAGCGTGCAAACGTCGACCCTGCGGAGTTGCAGCTCGTGGACGGCGCCGCCGCTGGCGACCGCGAAGCACGTCGTGCGCTTTTCGAGCGCTACCGGGAAATCGCATACAGGGTGGCGGTCCGGATTACGCGGCGTGACGAGGATGCGCTCGACGTTGTCCAGGACAGCTTCATCCGGGCGTTCGAGCGGCTGAGCGAGTTTCAGCGCGAGGCCGGCTTTCGGACGTGGCTGCTGCGGATTGTGTCCAATCGGGCCCTGGATTTGCTGAGGTCGCGGCGAGTCCGACTGGCTGTGCGGCTGGACGGGGAGGACGACGAGCGCGGCCAGGAATTACCGAGCGAGGACCCCGCAGACCAGCCGATGCATGGATTGGAGCGGCTGGAACTGGCACAACGGCTGCGGCGGGCCATCGATCGGCTGCCCATGGATCAGCGCGCCGCCTTTGCGTTATATGCAACAGGTGAAATGACTTACGGACAGATTGCCGAGGCTTTGGGCATTCCGATCGGGACGGTGATGAGTCGGCTGTTCCACGCTCGGAGGCGGCTACATGAGATGTTACCGGACTTAGCTCCGAGAGAGACAAAAGAAGTGGCCCCGGACGCGAAATCGCTGTGAATGCACCGGGCGTGTCGGGCGTCCACGTAGTAGGTGAAGGCGTAGCCTGAAGTTGTAGCAAGCGCGGTGAGAGGAATGACTCGAGAGCCGCAAAACCTGGACGAAGCACTGCGAGCCCTCGCCGCCGGCGAGCTCGACGCGCTGCGCCCCGAGCAGGTCGCGCGGCTGGAGGCCATTCTCAACGCGAGCCCCGAGGCGGCGGAGCGGGTTGCGGATGTGCTCCCCGTGGCAGACGGCCACCTGGGCGAAGTGCTTCGAGCTGCCGAAACGGAAAGCGGGGGACCGACGGCCCGACAGTGGGAGCAGATGTGGGGTTCCATCGAGCGCGCGGGCGGCACGCGGCAGCTTACGCCGAAGGTGCGGACGCTGCCGCCGATTGTGTTGCGTCTGTGGCGGCCGGTGGCGGCGGTCGCGGCGTGCCTGCTGCTGGCGGTGTTGTGGAAGACCGCGGGACCGGGGAGGACGGTCGAGCCTTGGCCGGTGCAGCTGGCGACGAGTGTCGATATCAACGACTTCGAGGTTTATGATGACAGCACGCCGATGATCATCACGAGCGATGATGCCTCCGGCGCGGCGATTCTGTGGGTGCTGGAGAATGAAAGCTAGCGGAGCCCGGGCGAGCGTGCGGCGCCGTGGGTCTGACGGAGAGCGATCATGACGCGAATGCGACACGGCTTGGTGCTGGCTTGCGTGCTGGGGCTGGTAGGTGCGGTCGTCCTGGGCGATGAGAAGGGGGACCGGGGGCGCGGTAAGGATGACAAGGGGGATAAGAGCGGCAAGACGGAAAAGAAGACCACGGATGTGCAGGTCCTCGCCATCCGGGCAACGACGAAGAACAAGGAGATCTCGCCGGAGCTGAGCAGCATCGCCGACGCGCTCAAGAAGCAGTTCAAGTTCACCGGCTTCAAGCTGGAAGATCGGGCGAATGACAACGTCGAATCGGGCAAGGCGTTCGCGAAGTCCGTGGTCGGGGGCTATCGCGTCAGCGTGACACCACAGAAGAACGACGGCAAGAAGGTGCAGATGCAGGTCGAAGTCTTCGCGGGCACGGAGCGCAAAGTGAACGTGAACCTGACGCTGGACGCCGGGAAATCGCAGCTCGTCGGGGGCCTGAAGCTGGACGGCGGCGACGAGTTGGTGCTGGCGATTTCGGCACGATAGGGGGCAGTACCCTGGACGCATGCTGCGGCCGCCGGACCAGATGTACCCGGCGGAGTGGCGGCGCAGGGGGGAATCTGGTTGACTGAGCGAGCAGCGTGGCCAGCGGGTCAGGTCGCGGAAGCGGGGCGCAGAGCGGGGGCCTCAGCCGGCAGGTCCATCTGCATGACCCGCTTGGCTTCGTTCGCCGTCAGCCCCACCGTGTGGATGAGCATGTGCCGAATGTAATCTTCGGTGTACCTGTGCAGTTTCTGCTCTTCGACCTCAAGGGCTTCCTGGCGCGTCATGTTCCCGGAATTGATCATGGCGGTGTATCCCATGATGCAATCGAAGCTGCAGCCAAACGAGCGGATGCAGCGGTAGTCAGCCAGGGCATGAATGGAGCAGTCCGCTTTCCAGGTTGAGATGGCGGACGCGGGTTTGCGCCAGCCGAGTTTGTTCGTGATCGTCTCCTTGATCACCTTGCGGTCCCAGGGCAGATAATCAAAGAGGCGAATTTCCTGGATGCGGGCGTCCCGCAAGACCGGGAGCCGCCGGCGGAACACACTGTTGCCGGGGACGGGGAACTCCATCCGCTGGCGCAGCGCGAGCCACTCTCCCGCGTAGAAGTGTGGCTTGGACAGCTTGAGCAGGCGTGATCGTTTGCGATGCGCGGCCCAGGCCTTGGCGTACGTGTCGTTGACCGATTCGGCCTGCGCCTGGCCCCACAAGATCAAGGGGGCCCGGTGCTTCAACGCGGCACGAAACGGGGCGCTGAAGTAACCGTAGGCACACGCGCGGCAGAAGCTCCAGCGCTCGATGCCCAAAGCCGCTTTCAAGTCCGCGCGCACCATGCGCGTGGCGATGTTGTTTGCCGAGCGCACGAACTCCACGTCCACTTTCAGACGTTCGCACGCGCGCTCAATGTTCGCGCGGACCTCCTCGTCCCGAAACTCGTGATCGTAGTTCACCGCCAGCACGCGCAGGTCATAGACCGCCTTGGCAATGTAGAGCACATAGGTGCTGTCACGACCGCCACTCACCGGCACAACGCAGTCGTAATCAGTGCCCTTGCCGCGAACCGAGTCGATGACCTTATCCAGAGCATCCCGGCCCAGATATTGCAGCGGTCGGAAGTTGAGGCAGGCACTGCAAACGCCGTCAGCGCCGAATTCCAGACCGGGCACCGTGTCGGGCAGCACGCAGCGAACGCAGCGTTTCATTGCAGGAACTCCGTCGAGAGGAACCTGATCAACAGTAGCATCCTGGATGGGCCAGAGCCAAGAGAAAACTGGGCTTCGTGGCTCGCTGGGAAACGGGACTTACTGCGGCAGGGCGCCAGGCACTCCGGCGGTCTCGCGGGGCTGCGGCCGGATGGAGGCGAAGGCCGCTGCCATCGTTAGTGAAGGGGCGTGGCGTCGTAAGGCGAGTCGGAAAACAGGGATAGCGGCCCGCGGGCACGGTGCGCGGGGGGAAGGAGGGTGGGAGGGCAGGCTGGCAGGTGATCGCTTGGGCTGCCCGGCTCCCAGTTGCGGTGCTTCGAGTTGGGCTGTGCCGGGCCACTCGAGGCAGGCGGCGATATGCGGGCGATGTCGCGCGTCGCTCCGGACCCGGACACCGCCCTCGGAACCGCCTCGCACGTATGCGGGGCCATCCAGACAGGGTGACACTGGGCGCTGGGGGCGGTAAAGACCGTTACGGCTGCGGCGTCGGTGCCGGTTGCGGTGCAGGTGGTTGCGGAGCGGGGGCCGGCTGCGACGGCGGCGCTGGCGCCGGCGGTTGGGGGGCCGGTTGCGGGGTTGGAGCCGGCACAGGCTGTGCGGGCGCCGGTTGCGAAACTGGCGGGGGTGCCGGCTGTGGCGTCGGGGCGGGCTGCGAAGCTGGCGGCGGTAGCGGCGGAGGCGAAGCGGGTTGCGGCGCCGGCGGGGGCGGAGTGGCCTGGGTGGTCGGGGCCGAGGCGGTTGCGGCCGGGGCGGTTGGCGGTGCAGCCGGAGTCGGGACCGGAGTGGGCTGTGGGACCGGCGTGGGTGCTGAAGCGGGTTCCGGCGGCGCGGCCGGCGCGGGCGTGGGTGCTGACGCGGGCTGCGTTGCCGGTGCGGGGCTTGTGGCGGCCGGGGTGGTGGCGGGGGACGGTGCGGGCGCGGTGGTGGGGGACGGTGTGGTGGGCGCGGTCGACGGAGCCGGCGCCGTAGCCGGGGCGCTGGCGGGGGTAAGCATTTCGAATGGGAACAGCGGCGGAGCGTCCGCGCGGAGCTCAAGCGTCAGGAAGCCGCGCGGCCCGCTGGGGTCGGGGGCGTCGTCGGCGTAGACGACGCGCTGGAGGATCTTGCCGACGGAGATCACGCGCCGCAAAACCTGCACAGGGTCGACGAAGGGCAGAGGCACGCGTTTTTCGCGGACGACGTGATCGCGTTCCACGAGCAGGTAGATCCAGCGCGCTTCCGGGCGCTCGACGATGCCGCGGGTCATCTCCTGTACGGGTTGGGACGTCGCGAAGCGGCGGTGATTCGCCCCCACGATTTCGTCGCCCACGCGGAGGACGCCGGCGGCGGGCGCGCCTGGCGTGACGGATTGCACGCGGAGACGGCGGCGGGGCGCATCCTCGGTGGCCTGAATGCCGAGCCGCACGGTGCGGCCCCCGGGTTGGTACGCGCGCCACCAATCCTCATGGAGGACCACTGGGCTGGTCTGCTCCAGGTAGTGTAGCCACAGCGCACCGAGGTCGGCGATCGGGCCGGTCTGGGCGACGAAGATGTTGTCGCGTTGTCCGGTGGGTGGGCGCCGCGTCAGCTCCAGCACGCCGCTCAGGGTCGGCGCCGCGCCGTTGCGCGCGGCCAGGATCTGCTGCAGCCAATCACAGTGGGAGGCCAGAATGAGCACGTCGTCATCCATGGCCCAGCAGAGGTGCACCTCGCCGAAGGGGTTCTGTTCGGGCGTGGCCGTGAAGAGCGGCGTGAGATCGAGGCGCTCGGCGGGCTGGCCGGCCAGCGTCAGCTCGTCGAGTTGCAGGGGGTGCGACGGGGTGCCGCCCTTGAGCGCGAGCAGTTTGTAGACGGCCAGCGTGGCGTCGAAGAAAGCGCTCCATTCCATCCCGGCGGTTACCGGATCCCGGGCGGGCAGCAGGACGGCCACGGCGGGTACGGGTGGCGCGGTCAAGCGGCGCGTCTCGGGCTGGACGACGCCGACCGCGATGCACACCGAGGCGTTGAGGCTGTCGGTCAGGCGCTGAAAGGAGCCGGTCCGCTCCTGGAGCTGGAACGCGAGGCGGAAGAGATTGCGCTCGGGCAGGGTCTCCACGGCCTGAGTGAGCAAGGGAAAATCGAGATAGCCGGCCCAGGCCAGCAAGGTGCGCGCCGGGAGGCCGGCCAGCAGATCGTGGAGGTTGCCGTCGCGGGGCTGGGGCTCGGCGGGCGCGTCGCCGACGGCGCTGAAATGCAGCAGACGCCCATCGCGATGCAGGGCGAGCAGGACGTTGGCGGAGCCGCGTAGTGGGCCCGGCAGGTCGATTTGGCGAGCGGTGGCGCCGGTGCCGCGGACGGCGCTGCCAGGGGCACTGGCGGGTGCGCTGGCTGTGGCGGGGGCACTCGTCGACGGGAGGGGCGCCTCGCGCAGGCGCGCGAAGAACAGGCCATCGGGGTTCTGCGGCAGGCGGGCGAGGAGGCGCTGGTAGACCGGGTCATCCGCGAGACTGGGTAGCTTGCCGGTTTCCAGGCCGCGGAGCACGCCGGCGAAGATGCCCTGGTTCGTGTCGTCGCCGAAGACGAGGAGCGTGTCGTGGACGGCAAGGCCGATGTTGTTGGGGAGGCGGTAGACGGAGGTGCGTCCGGCCGTGGGCAGCGGCTGCACAGGCCAATTGCGCACGAGGGCACGGGGCTCGACGGCGGGCGTGCAGAGGATGGCCGCGTCTTCGGCGCGCTGCAGGCGTTCGCCGGCGAAAGCGACGCGTTGGGCGAACAGGACACGGATGACCTCTTCCGGCGACATGTTCAGCGTTTGGTGGACGCGCTGCTGCCATTGCTGGGTATCCGCGGGTCCGGCGGGCTGGCCGGCGAGGGCGGCGACGGTGAGCCATGCTTGGGGATCGATCAAGGGGAGCAGCAGGTCTTCTCCGCGGCGCAATTCCGCGAAGAAGCCGATTTGGGCGGGGACGTGCCGGGCGAGCGACTCATCCGCAGCGCGCGCGGGCGTGAGGCAGGCGGTGGCGATAATCAGCCAACTCGCCGCGGAGCGACAGCGCCGGGCGCTAATGATGCGGAGTCGTGGCTTCACGTTGGCCAGAGTCGGCGAAGGTCTAGAACGAATGCACGTCGGCGTCCGGCGGGGCGGGCGGTTCTTCTTCCGCCCCGGAGGGCATGAGCGCATTCCAAATGCCCTGCCAGGGATTCGTGCCCGCCATCTGCACGGAGTCGCGGGCGACATCATCGGGAACGGTGATGTTCAGATACCGCGCCATGTTCACGAAATCGCTCGTCAGAGTCTCGCCCGCGGCGTGCATGTCAGACAGACGCTCCTCGATGCGATCGAGGATGAGCTTGCGCAGCGCGTCATTGCCGGCGGTCGGGGGGTAAGGGTTCGGCTGCACGGTTTCGCCGCGCGCGGGGAGCGGGGCCGGTGCGGTGGCCGGATGCCGGTTTAGCAGAATGGCGAAACCCAGGACGGCGGCCGCCTGCAGGACGGCGCCGGCCGCGACGACGACGCGCAGCGACGGACGCAGGCCGCGGTGGGGCCTGACGCGCTGCATGACGCGGTCGGTGAAATCCGTCTGCAGTTCGGGGATCTGCGGATCCGAGGCGATGACGTTGCCGAGCGCCTCGAGCATCGCGAGCGTCTGCTGGCAGTGGCGGCAGCGCAGGCGGTGGGCGTCGAACTCGAGGCGGAGCGACCCGGCTAGGTGCCCGTCGAGATAGGCGTCAAAGAGTTGTTCGCAGTCCGCGCAGTTCATGACTCACTCACGCATAGCGGGAATCACTCAGGAACTGGAGAGCCATCCAGTCTTCGACCAGCTCCGCGTTGAGCACGGTACGCAAGCGCGCCCGGGCCCGATGCAGGTGGCTCTTCACGGTCACGGTCGGCATCTCCAGCACACGTCCGATTTCATCGCAGCCCTTGCCTTCGCGGTAGAAGAGCAGGACCGCGGACTTCTGCGGCGGCGAAAGCTGATCCACAGCGCTCCAGATCACCTCGCGGAGGCGGCGAGCCTCCTCGGTGTTGGCGACGGATTCGCGGACGTCGTCCGTGCCGGCCGCGACCCGGGAGAAATCCACCTCGGTCGAGACCGTCTTGCGCTTGCGCAGATGGTTGACGCACAGGCGATAGGCGATGGTGAACAGCCAGGTGCTGAAGGCCCATTGTTCCGAATACGTGTCGAGGGCTTCGTAGGCCTTCACGAACGCCGATTGCGCGATGTCTTCGGCCTCGTGATGATTGCGGACCATCCGCCAGATGAATGCGAACAGGCGGTCCTTGTACGCATCGACGAGGGCGCGAAACGCGTCGGCGTTGCCACGCTTGGCGCGGCCGATCAGCCGCAGTTCTTCGTTGCGAGGCATTACGACCTTCGCGACGTCGGGTTCACCTTCAACCACGTCCGACACCTTGTACAGGGGCCATGGTCGGGAGTTGCACGTATGTACCCGGCCACACTAGAATTTAGCTGCACTATGGCGAAAGGTCCATCCCCATCTCCTCGGATCGCGAACAAGAAGGCCCGGCATCACTTCGAGATTTTGGAGACGGAGGAGGCGGGAATTGCGCTAACTGGCAGTGAAGTCAAGAGCTTACGTGCCGGGCATGCGTCGCTGGACGAGGCGTACGCGTATCTGCGGAACGGGGAGCTTTATCTGCTGAGCTGCAACATATCTCCATATCCCATGGCGGGTTACGCGCAACATCAGCCGACGCGCGAGCGCAAGCTGCTCTTGCACCGGCGGCAGATCCGCAAATGGGAGGCCAAAGTGACGCAGCGGGGGCTCACGATTATCCCCCTCGCGCTGTACTTCAACGAGCGCGGCATCGTCAAGGTCAGCATCGCGCTGGCGCGCGGCAAGACGCATTCCGATAAGCGTGAAGACCTGCGGAGACGGGACGACCGGCGCGACATGGAGCAAGCCATGCGGCGGCGCCGGTAGTGCGGCACGACCAAAGCGGTTTCACCTCACGCGTGGGACTGGGGAAAGGGCATGACCCGTCAGGCGCGCCGCGCGTCGCTCGGGGCAGGCGCTGGCCTGACGCCGCGCGGCCGCGCGCGATTAGCGAAACCGCGCTAGCTCACGCACATCTGCAGGCCGGCCACGTCGACCACGTCGATATCCTCAGCGCCGTCGCCGTCACCCGGGCAGCGCGCGCCGGTCACCGCCACGTACGGACCGCTGGGGCAAGCCACCAGACGCGCGGTGTTGACGCTGTAGATGGCCTGAAGCAGCGCGTAGTCGGCGAGGTCGATGTCGCCATCGCCGTCGAGATCGGCGCGCGCCTGGCCCGGTGCATACGCCGATTCCGGGCGCGTCATCCAAGCAGCGAAGAGCGTGAGATCCGCGGCGTCCACCAGGCCGTCGCAGTTGAGGTCACCGGTTGGAGCCGGCGCGCCCCAGCGTGCCCACGCGGCGGAGGCGCCGCTGCCGGCGAGCGTGAACTCGCCGCCGGCGACGAGGTTGCCGTGGTGGCAGATCAGGGCGTTGACGTAGGGATACTCGCCGCCGCTGACACCGCCGTCGAGGGTCTGCCAGGTCGTACCGCTCCACGCCGCGATGTAGTTGGCCGGCGTGCCGCCCGCCGACGTGAACCAGCCACCCGCGATCAGGAGGCCGTCATAGACCGCGAGGGCGCGCCCGGACTGATTCAGGCCCGTGCCGAGGGCGTGCCACAGCGCTCCGTCCCACCGGGCAATGAAGTGCGCCGGGAGACCGCCCGCTGTCGTGAAGTCACCGGCGGCGATCAGGTCGTTCCCGTAAACCGCCAGGGCGTAGACGGCGCCATCCAGGCCGCCGCCGACGGGGGACCAGGTTGTGCCATCCCAGGCGGCGATGTTGGACGTGAGCAGCGGGCCGGCCATGCTGAAGCTCCCCGCCACGATCAAGCGCTCCTGAAAGCGAGTCAGGGCGCGCACCGTCACGGAGGACTTGCCGGCCAGGCTGTCTCCCAGCGGGGACCAGGTGGCGCCGTTCCAACGGGCGAGGCCTTGCGAGGTGACGCCATCGACTGCGGCAAACTCGCCGCCGACGATCAGTTCGCCGCCGTAGACCGTCAGCGCGTGCACGGCGGGGAAGCTGCCGCCAAAGCCGCCGGGCAGCGGCTGCCAGGCCGTGCCGTCCCAGCGCGCCACGCGGTCCACGGCCGTGCTGCCGCTCGCGGTGAAGTCGCCGCCGGCGATCAGGTCGTCGTTGTAGGTCGCCAGCGCCCGGACGAGGGCGGAAGTGCCGCCGCGCAGGCCGGCACCGAGGGAATGCCAGGACGCGCCGTCCCAGCGGGCGATGCGATTGGCGGCGACGTCGCCGATGCTCGTGAAGTTGCCGGCTGCGATGAGGTCGCCCCGATGGACGGACAGCGCGTACAGATACGGGAAGGTGCCGCCCAGGCCGGGATTGAGCGCTTGCCACGCAGCGCCGTCCCAACGCACGACGCCGCGGCTGTTCACGCCGTCCGCGCCGGCGAAGTCGCCGGCGGCGACGACGTCGTCACCGTAGGTCGTCAGTGCGTAGATGTACGGGCTGGCCCCGGTGGGCGCCGCGCCGAGCGCCTGCCACCGCACGCCGTCCCAGTACAGTGCCTGAGCCCCGCCAGCCAGCAGGGTACCATCTTGCACAGTCAGGGCGTAAGGCGGCGCGGCCAGTGTGCCGCAAGGCTGCCAGGTGGCGCCATTCCAGCGGGCGATGAAATCCGCGGGGACACCGCCGGCCAGCGCGAATTCGCCGCCCACGACGAGGTCGGTTCCGTGGACGGCAAGGCTCTGCACGATGCTGTCCGTGCCGGTGCCGAGCGTGTGCCAGGCGGCGCCGTCCCAGCGGGCGATGTGCGGCGCGCCGGTGTCGCCGGCCGTCGTGAAATTGCCGCCCACGAGCAGGTCGCCGTTGTAGCTGGTCAGGACACGCGCGTAGTCATTCAGGCCGGAGGTGAGGGCATACCATTGCGTGCCGTCCCAGCGGGCGATGCGATTGGCGCTCGTGCCGCCGGCCAGGGTAAACTGTCCCGCGACATACAGGTCCCCGTTGTGGGTCGCGAGTGCATACACCGCCGGAAAGGGGCTGCCGATGCCGCCAATACCGGTGGTCAAGGGCTGCCAATTTGCGCCGTCCCACCGCGCAACCCGATTGACCGCGGTCGCACCGGCCGAAGTGAACGCGCCACCAACGATCAGGTCGCCGTTCCACACGGCCAAGGCGTAGG
This sequence comes from uncultured Planctomycetales bacterium, assembly GCA_964523405.1. Taxonomy (GTDB): domain Bacteria; phylum Planctomycetota; class Phycisphaerae; order UBA1845; family Fen-1342; genus CAZGAQ01. The sequence continues at coordinate 7,007 of CAZGAQ010000044.1, read as the reverse complement.
CGATCGGGTATGCGCCGCCGCTAACACCCGTGCCGAACGCATGCCACTGCGCGCCGTCCCAGGCTGCCACGTTGCGCGCGGGCACGTCGCCAGCGGTTGAGAACTGTCCGGCCACGACCAGCCACGGGGGCAGGGGGCCGGCGCCGTCGGGGTCCCAGGTGGTGGCGGCGTACACGACGCCATCCACACCGGCCATGCCCTGGCCCGGAAGCCACTGCGGCGAACACTGCGCGCGGGCGGGAGATGTGGCGCAGCACAGGAACAAAGTAGAGAGGAGCCCCACCGACCCAGCGCGTCGGATGAATGTCATCGAATCGCTCCCTCACGCGGCCATTTTCGGGCCTGAGTTCCGGGTGAACGCAAGTTCCTCGGACACTAAGTATAGGCTCCGTCCGGCCGAGAACGATGGGGGGCGCTCGGTGGCAATCACGGAGGACGGCCTCGCGGGAGTTATGGGACGTGTGGCACCGAAGCGAAGGCGACGCTTCGCCGGCCTGGCGCGCGGCACACGCCCGCGCGAGCGGAATTCGGTACCGGTCCGGGCAGCGCGGACCGGTGCGGCGAGGACAGCGCTATGGAATGGTCACTTCGAGCCACGCCGCCGGGGCCGATAGCTCCAGTCTTGTCTGTGAGCAATCCGCGGGAATGAGGACGGTGTCGCCGCGCGCGAACACGCAGGGGTACTGCTCGACGCCGCGGGTGTACACCAGGCGGCCGTGGCCCTCCAGGACGATCCAGATGCGCATGGGTCCCGGTGACACGGCGCCCGGAGCCATGGCCGCGCAGCGTACGAAATCCAGCACGAAACGCTCGCAGGCGACGACGCGCGTGGCCGACCCGAGTGCGTTGCTGACGGGACGTGGGGTCGGCCGGACGATCTCCGAAGTCACGTCGTAGCGGATGTTGGCGAGGCTCTCGGTGACGTGCAGGTCGCGCGGGCGGCCGGCCGCGTCCACGCGATTCCAGTCATAGGCGCGGTAGGTTATATCGGAAGGTGTTTGGACCTCGGCCACGACCAGGCCGGCGCCGAGCGCATGCAGGGTACCGCTGGGGAGGTAGTAGCACTGGCCCGGCTGGCCAGCCCATTCCTGGAGAATGTCGACCATAGCGGGCGTGTTGGCGACGCGCGCCACATCCACCGGACCAACGCCGGGGCGCAGGCCGACGTAGAGCTTGGCGCCGGGGTCGGCGTGCAGAACGTACCAGCATTCGTGCTTGACGCCGCCGCGCGCGCCGGTGGGGTCATCCGGGGCGGGCTTGGGGTGAACCTGTACGCTGAGGTTGTCACAGGCGTCGAGGAACTTGATCAGTAGGGGGAAGCGGCCATCCACCAGCGCGGCAGCGCCGACCAGGGCCGTGCCCCAGTCGCGGAGGAGCTCACCGAGGCCGAGGCCGGCCAACGGTCCGCGCGCCACGCGTGACTCGTAGCCGGGCAGGCTGACCAGCTCCCAGGCTTCACCGATGGCGGCGGTTCCGGGAAGCGCTTTGCCGAGTAGCTGCGTTAGGCGGCGGCCGCCCCAGGGCTTGGCATGGTAGAGGGGCTCAAAGACGACGGGTTGCGGGGGGTACGTCATGGCGTGGCAGGCTCGCTGGCACAGGTCAGGGGATGCGGGAATTCCAGGAATGGGCTGATCGCGGCGAGGGTGGCCGGACCGATGCCGCGCACGCCGTCCAGGTCGGCGAGGTCGCAGAAGGCGGGTCGCGTCGGGCACGGTCCGCGGTGGCGGACGATGTTGTCGGCGAGCCGCGGGCCAATGCGCGGGAGCAGAGCCAGCTCGGCGGCGGTGGCGCGATTGGGGTCGAGGCGCAGGCGGGCGCGCGCGGGGGACAGCGCGGCGGCGCTCGCCCACTGCGGCGCGCGTGTGGCGATGACCTGTTGCAGGGTGAACAGGAGCAGGGCGCAGACCAAGGCCGCGCGGGCGTAGGCACCGCTTGCGGCGCGGTGCCCAAGCTGGCGCGTGGTGACGGGTGCGGGGTGGTGGGCGGCGGGGTTCATTTGCCGTTGCCGGAAATGAGGCGCTCGCGCATCTGCGCGAGGCGCTTCAACGCGGGCTTGGGGACGAGATCGTCGCGGAGCAGCCCACCGGTCGGGATGACATCATCGCCGCTGTCGACCAGCGGTTGGAGACAGACCGTCTCGACGTACGGCTTGGAGAGGGCGACCTCGCAGACCGCGGTCAACCACTCGGCCTGAATCTCGTCGGTCCAGGGGCCGCGCCACTCCCCGCCGGGCGTGGCCTCGCCGGTGCTCTTGGCCAGCGTGGAGGGGGCGCCCAAGGCCGTGATGTGGATCGGCTTGCCGAAATTGGCGACCTTGTCGATCAACGCGCTGACCTGGAAGAGATCGCGCACGTGGTAGCCGTCGCTCTCGATGCCGCAGAGGAACTGCAGGCCGAAGGCATCGAAGTTGATACCGCTCTGCACGACCATGTCGGCGTACAAGAGCGGCGGCACGGTCTGCTGATTGCGGGCGTAGTATTCGCCCCAGGGCTGACAGATGTCGATGAGCACCTGGGTGCGCGGGGCGACCTGTTTGGTTACAGCCGCCGCCATGCGCGTCAGCTCCATGATCTGCTCGAAGCTGAAGCCGAAGACGTTGTCGGCGTGCAGGCCGGTGGCGACGACCCAGGAGGGAATCTGCTTGCCGAACCGCTGTACGGTGCGCTCGACGTGCTCGCGCGCGGCTTCGTAGATGGCCTCGAAGTCGTTTTCCCAGATATACATCCAGTCCGGGACGGAGCGGACGCCGAAATTCAGCAGCGGTCCGCCGCGCAGGCTCAAGCCGGCGGCGGAGCAGAGCTTGATCGCGGCGTCGACCGCGTCGTATTGCTGTACCTGTTCGGTGGGCTGGATGTCCCGCCAGACAAACGGCAGGCGCACAAACTGGAAAGTGTCACCCATCGAACGCGCCCAGGCCGGGTTCTTGCAGACGATCGGGGCGCAGATGCCGAGGAAGGGGCGGTTGAAGCCGCCGCTCTGGCGACGGCGGCCGAGGAAGATGTTGGCATGGAAGCGCGACATCTCCTCGCCGGCCACCAGGCCGCCGGCGAGGGCCTGGTCGGCAAGTTGGGCGGCTTTGTCCGGCTGTTCGCTCTGCTCGACGGATGCGAGGAAAGCATCCCGGGCGGTGTCGATCTGCCCGGCGATGTCCTCCATGCCGTTGTAGTCATACAGGCCCCACTCTTCGCGCTTGACGGAAATGCGCATGAGCTGGTGTCGCGCCAACTCCACGTGCAGGTGATAGGGCTTGTCGCGCGCCGGGAGGCGTGTCGTCTGGAGCTGGATCGTCCCAAAGCCGGCAACCGGCCACAGGAGCGACAGGCCGACCGGGTCCTGGGTGCGCGGTGTGCAGCGGATCTCCCCGTCCTGCCAGCGGATCTCGCCGCGCACGGGGACATTGTCGGTGCCCAATAGGTGCGCGCCACGGAGATCGGGTGGTGATTTACCCGCGCCTTTCAGGTAGCACAGAAACCGGTGCACGTTGTGCGGCCTCCAGTCGCCGGGGCGCCGGGGGCAGGCCCGCCGGCGAACGGCTACCGGGATTCTACGGGACGCCTGCAAGGGCGCAAAGCGGTTGCCGGCGCGCCCGGCCAGTTTTCACCGGAAGCACCCGCGGGGTGGTCGGGAGGGGCGCGATTACGGGCAGATCGTGTTCATCCTGGCGATAAACGGGTCGATGTCGCGCCAGTTGACGTGTCCGTCGGCGCTGCAGTCCAGATTAACATAGGGGCAAGTCGGCGTACCGGGCAGAAACTGCTGTCGCCAGTACGGTTCGTTGTCGTTGATGCCGGCGATGAAGTAGTCGATATCCCGCCAGGTGATGGTGCCGTCGCAGTTGGCGTCTCCGGCGCACCGACACAGGTTGGTCGAGCAGGTGGTGGCAGCGCCCTGGAACACACCGCCCGCCGCCGCACAGGCGGCCGGATCAACGAAAGTACAGGTTCCGTGGACGCAGCAGGCCCCGGAGCTGCACCAGTCGTACGCGCAGTTCGTGTCGTAGCCCATGAAATGGTCGCAGTACGCGGCGAACTCGAGCACACACCCGTCGGGCGTGCAGCACGCGCCGGCACACACATTTGCGTCATCGCAGGTCGTATTGTCGCCGTAGTAATACGAACCGGCCTCGGCGGCGCACTCGGCCGCCGACAGGTTGCCGCAGTATTGGACGCCGGCGTAGCTGTAGCAGCACGCGCCCGTCAGGCCGGGGGTCTCCGCGTAGAGCGAGTACTTGGGATGTTCGCCATCGTTGCAGATGAATGCGCGCTCGTCGTCACGGCTGATGCGGACGCACACCTGATAATCGCCCGGCACGGTGTTGATGCGTTCCAGCAGATTCCACTGGCAACGCGGCTCGCCGAGACCGAAGTACCAGATCGTCGCGTCGTCGCAATAATCCGGTGCCGTGCCCTTCTTGAGCAGGAAGACGTTGGAGTCAAACTCCGAGTAGAGCCACGCGCGGATGGTGCCCACGGTGGGCAGCGTAAACCCGTAGCAGTCCATTTCCGGCATGTAGCCGTAACTGCCGACGTCCACCCAGCCGCCGGCCCCGCAGATGTACTGGGTGCCGGGCGTAATCGGCGTGGCGACGGCGGCCGTGGGGACCGTGCCCCCGATGATGTAGAAACACGAGCTGTTCACGCCATCCGGGAAAGCGCAACCGGGCTCGTTTTCGGGCGTGTTTGTGGGTTCGCAGGCGCAGCAACCCTGTTCGCAGCTGCTGCCTTCGCCCCAAAAGGTTCCGCCCAAGGCGTTGCACGCGACGAATGTCCGCAGCGCGCAACCGGCCGCATAGCAGCAGGCGCCGGTGTTCGGACAGGTGGAGATGTACTCGACCCGCAGGCTGTACCGGCTCCCGCAGGGAATCTCGCGCGGCGTGCCCAGCAGCGCCGGACGCACGATCACCCAGGCGCGACCCTTGTCGCTGGGGCTGGCCAGGACGCAGTTCGACACCTGCACGAACTCGCCGGGGGCGCCGGTCGCACGGGACAGGATTCGCCAGGCCTTGACACCGGTCTGATCGGCCGCATCGCACTCGTGGCCGGTCGGCGAGGTTGCGCCATAGCCGTAACCCGGCTGCGCGAGCAGCACTTCGACCGGGAACTCGGCGACCACGCTCGCGGTGACCTCCTTGGTGGTGTTGACCGGCCACACCTCGCTCGTGCCCACCTGATACCAGTCGTTATCGCGCAGATTCGCACCGGGGGGATCGGCGTCGAAGTGCGTACCCGCGACGCCGCAGACCTGGATGACACCCAGGTTCGGATCCGGCAGGGGCAGGACGGTGAACGACTTGGCGGCCGTACCGCAGCCGGCATTGGTCGTGTCCGTGTACACGTAGGGGGCCGTCGCGCAGTTGAAGTCCGTTTCGGGCGGCAGGACGGTGAAGCCCTCCGGGCAGACGAAACAGACGGTCGTGGTGCAGGTCGACCCGGGACCATACCAGGTGCCGCCCTGCGCGGTGCAGTATTCGCGCGTGCCGTTCGGTGCGGTTTGGGCATCCAGGCAGGCGGTGCCGCCGGGCAGGCAGCACGCGCCATTCTGCAGCGCGCACGGCGTGAGCCCGATGAAGGCGCGGTAGTCGCGCGTGCAGGGGATCGTCTGCTCGCTCCAGTCCGCGGATACCATGACCCAGTACTCACCGGCCGGGGCGACCGGCAGACTCGCGTCGGGATAGGTCAGTTCGACGCTGAAGTCCGGAGCGGTGGCGTTGCGCGCCGCAACCGTCGCGTAGTTGTCGCAACGGATCGGCTGGTTGACGTCGGCGGCCGCCATGATCGCCGCGACCGGCGCGAACTCGGCCTCGACGTTGACGTAAATCCGGCCGGGGGCCGTCAGGTGCAGCCGATACCAGTCCGTATCGCGCACCGTCGTACCTTCGAGTGTCCGCGCCATCGTCATCGTGCCGCAGACGGTGGAGTTGCACTGCAGGAGTTCCGCGAAAGCCGGGGGGTTCACATTGCAGCCGTTATTGACCGAGAACGTGCCGAAGTACCAGGGGAACATGCCCGGATCCTGGCCGCAGGGGTCGAGTTCCCATTCCGGTTGGTCGGCGAATTGGCACGTGATGATGGGCGTCGCGCTGCACGTGACCGACAGGACGTAGTTCCCGTTGTTGAGCGTGCTGGAGTTCCACTTGGCGACGAGAATGAAGTAGGTCTGCCCGACGTTCAAGTCGGAGGCAACTGCCGAGGACAAATACTGTGGATTCGTGCCGTATGCGCACCCGTCGTCCGAGCAGGCGATCTGCGTCAGAGCGGAACAGGTGCCGCTGAAGATCGCGATCTCCGTGTCCGGCTGTAGCGGACGATTGGTGCCCGGATCGCCGCAGGTGGTCACGATGGCGCAGCTCGCATTCGCCGTAAACTTGAACCACTGGGGGCCGTAGCCCACCGATCCCCAGCAGTCGGGTTTGGTGGACGTGGCCGGCGTCGTGCCGGAGATCGCAAACGTGAGCGGTGTGCCGCACACCACGGTTGCCGCGGTCGCACAGGTCGCGCCGCGATCTTGCTCGGTTTGCCCTTCGTTCGCCGATTCGGCGAGCTTACTGGGCACGGCCGCGAAATCCCCGGAGCGGCTCGCGTCGGTCTTCGCGGATGGGCTGACGACCAGCACATCCGCCGTTGCCTGCCCCGCCGCCGATTCCGGAGGCTTGCCGGCCTCCGTTTGGGCCAGCGCAGAACTCCAGAGGCACAGTGCTACCGCTCCCGTCAGCGCAGCTTGCCTACACATCGTGCACCCCTTCTATTTGGAACTGACTCACATCCCTGGGTTCGCGGTCCGCCGCCCGCGCAGCGTTGCGTCACCGCTGCATCCCCTTACGCAGGAGCCCATCTGGCCCGGAAGACAAATGGGTTTACATAGCAGGTATTATACCACACTCCGGGCCCGGTGTCCACGGACGCACGCCGCAGACGGCCTCGGTAAGCGGTTTTCCATGATGACCCGCGCTCACACTACGGGCAGGTCGTGTTCATCAGGGCGATGAACGGATCGATGTCCCGCCAGTT
>CAZGAQ010000043.1:25613-44019 GCA_964523405.1 uncultured Planctomycetales bacterium | reverse complement strand
CGCTTGACGGTGAGAAGTCGCTTGCTCATGAGTATCTCCATGAAGATGGTCTGGCTTTAGACGTATCGTCCGTTCTAGAACGCCACCTGCAGCTGCACCCGGAAAATCAGCGGATTGTCGTTGACGTTCGCGTAGCTGTAGGTCGCACTGCTGGTCGGCAGCTCGTAGATCTTGACCATGTCCGCCTGCAGCTTGACCCGGTTGCCATCGATGTAGTAGTTCACGCCGCCGGCATACTCCCACGAGCCTTCCTGCCCGCTGGCCAGCGCCGAAATCCCGCCCACGCGCGAGACCAGTTCGATCTTGTTCTCCAGCCCGGGAATCGGCAGCAGGTAACCCGCCTGCAGGTACCCGCCGTGCTGCGCCGTCGTCGACTGCTCCCCCGTCAGCAGGAAGAGCGGCGTGTAGGGCGCGTGGTCCGAGCTCCGCACATCCAGCAGCCGCAGGCCGTACTCGCCGGTCAGCGAGAAGCCGGCCCACTTCATCGCCGCGTCAAACGCGAACTGGTGAATCTGCAGGCCCTGCGAGTCCGTCAGGCCGTAGCCACCCTCGCGGAAGAACGTCTTCCGCGGGAACGGAATCCGCAGCGAGCCGTCGTGAATGTCTTCCTTGTAGGCGTAGTGGAAGCCCAGGTCGAACGCGGGCGAAGTGTGGTACTCAAAGTCCTGCGGCGCGTCAAAGTGGTTGATCGGATCATCCGGCGGCCGCTTGGTCTGACCTTGCACGGCGTGCCACACCGTGCGGAAGATGATCGCGGGGTTGTTGTCATGCCCCTGCGCGTACAAGTTCTCGTCGTTTGTGATCGTGGCGGTCGTGGACGAACCCAGCGAGTTCACGACGTCCAGGTAATAGTCCAGCCGCTTCCCGAACAGCTTGCCCCACAGCCGCACCCCCGTCCCGTTCGTGATGCCGAAAATCGAGTTGTACAGACCCCACTCGGGGAACTGCATCGTCGAAGTCGACCCGAAATCCGTGCGCGTGCTGGCCACCCGGAACTGCCCCGCCTTGAACTGGAACTCGTCAATGATGCGGTAGTTCACCCACGCGTACAGCGCCCGGGCGTTGTAGTTGTTCGCCGCGCTGCTGGCATCAAACTCCAAGTAATACGTCAGGTCCTTGGAATACACGTTGCCGCTGAACCGCAGCCGCAGCCGCGAGTAGTCAAATCCCGCGCGATCGTGGCGCCGGAACCCCGGTACCAGATAGCGGTTCTCGTCCCGCGTCGCATAGTACGTCCAGCGGAACTGAAACTGCCCGTTGATCTTCATCGAGAACTTCTCATCCGTGCTGCGGATGTAGAAGCCCTTGTCGTAGCCCGCCTGCGCCGTCGTCGGCATCAGGCTCTCCCGAAACTCCTGCTCGCTGAGCACCTCGCGAATCTGCTTCTTCATCTGCTCGATCCGCGCCTGGTCGGTGTCCTGCGTCTGCGCCGCCAGCACTTGCTGCTGCAGCGCCTGGATCTGCTGCTGCTGCGCTTCCAGCAGCGCCTCCAGCCGCGCTACACTGTTGTCGGGCGGTGGGGCTGTCCCTTCTGCCGCCCAGACCGGCGCCGTCAGCAGCCCGAACAGCACCGCCGCTCGTACGCACGCGCCTAGTTGTCGTCCTGACATTCCGGCTCTCCTGTGCTAAGGACAGATTCGAAACATCTCTGCGCCGGCCAGATCGGTGCACGCCGGCGCGCCAATACCCAGTGACATGCGCCTGACGCAGCGCGCACGCCAAGACAGTGACAATACAAGCACTTTCCGTTCCACACCAACTGCACATCCGTGACTGCGGCACAACTCTCTGCCGGACAAGCTGTTACGCCAGAAAACCCCGCTGCATACCCCGAACCACCACAACACGCACACGCGACGACAATCCGTCACACGGACAAGCATATACAGCACAAAACGTTTAGCCAAACGATCTTATGATTGACATCCGTGGAAACCCCTACCGCCACACTGACGAATAACCGCCGCGCCCACCGCCCTGCCAGCGCGTCCGCCTTCCATGTCCCTCCCGCACGCCTTTCCCACAATCTCCCCCTCCGCACGTTTGCCCCTGGGCGCGCTTGAATTTTAGACTTAGGCAGAACCTTCCCACCCGCCCAGCAGAGCGACCCGAAGTCGCTGACGGGGCGACGCGGTTGGCGATGGTTCTCGTCCTGGGTGGACGGCTGTGAGCGACAGCCGCCACCCCTTTTTCTTGTCCCGCCCCCCGCCTCGTTGCGCTCAGTGCGCCCCCGTCATGTTCTGCCCCAGCTCGGCCAGATCCTCGTCATCAATCCGCCCGTTCTCACGCAGGTCGGCCGCCATTCCGCAGCCGGTCTGGTGCCCCGCTTGCTGCAAACTGGCGTAATCGCCCACGTCCACGTCGCCATCGTGGTCCAGATCGCTGCCGCGCCCGGCCGGATCCTCGTAACGGAAGACCAGCAAGCCCATCTCCGGAATCGTCAGGTACGCCGACTGGTCCTGGCCGTCCCAGGCCGGCCCCACGGTGAATACGGACCCGCCGTTGCCCGCGCCGTTGCCCAGATACACGCTGGCCTGACTGTTGAGGATCTCGTGCCACGTGCCGTACTGCGGGAAACCGATCTGGTAGTTGTGCAGGTCGGCGTTGTTCAGACTGGCGACCACCACCAGGTCGTTGCCGTACACGTCCCAGCGATGGAACGCGATCACGTTGTCCCCGTCGTTGATGTGGAACACGATCTGGCCCGCGTTCGCGCGCAGGCCGCAGTTCGCCCGGCGCACGCCAATCAGATCGCGGAAGAACAGCACGATCGGGGCCCGGCTGACGGCCTTGGACCAGTCGATGCGCTCGTACTGCGAGCTGCCGAACTTGATGTCCTCCAGCCACTCGCCACCCTGCAAAAACATCGGAATGCCCGCCGCGAGCAGCGCCAGCCCCTGCGCCACCTTGGAGCGCCCCTGGGCCCATTTGCTGTAGTGGTTGCCACTGTCGATCGACACCGCCAGCCGTTCGTCACCGGGCCCGGTGCCGTCGCCACCCGCCTCGTCATGGCTCTCGACGTAGCGCACCAGCTTGGCAACGTCGTAGCCGCCACCATTGATGGCGCCGGCCACGTTCCACATCTGTGGATTCCCGTAGGCGGCATCCAGCACCGCCTGCCGCACGTCGATCTTGAACTGGTCGTGCCACTGCGCGTCGAAGCCCGCGCCGCCGCTCGCCGTGGAGTTCACGATCGCGCTCGTGTTGGGCAGTTCCTCCGCGATCGTGATGGCCTGCACCTTGCGGGCCCGAATCCGGTTCGTGAAGTCCTGCATCAGCCCCCAGCCATCCGCGTAACCGCCCGGAAACATGTCGTTGTTCCGCATGTACCGCGTCGCGTCCATGCGGAACCCATCCACGCGGTATTCCTCGAGCCACATCAGACTGGCATCCACGTAGTACTCGCGGACTTCCTGCTTCCACAGCGCCGCCTGCGAGCCCCACGGCGTCTGCACGGCCGGATTGTCGAAGTACGTGGCCGCCCCGTCGTAGTTCCACAGGTAGTTCCCGTTGTACGGGAAGTGGTTGTAGACGACGTCGAGAATCACCGCGATGCCGTTCTGGTGCAGCTTGTCGACCGTGTACTTCAGGTCCGTCGGACTGCCGTACGCGTTCTCCGGCGCCCAGTTGTCCACCGGGTTGTAGCCCCAGGACTCGTAGTAATCGAACTCGGTGACCGGCATCAGCTCCACCACGTTCACACCGAGGTACAGCAGGTGCGCCAGGTGCGTGTCCACGATGTCGCGGAACCGTCCCATCCGGTTCAGCCCGTCGTTCCAGCCCGAAAACGTCCCCACGTGCAACTCGTAAATCACCATGTCTTCAAACGGCGGCGTGCCAAAGCCGCTCTCCCGCCAGGCGTACCCGTCCGGATTCACGACGTACGTGTTGCTGTTGTCGCCCGGATTCAGCGCCCGCCCGCGCGCATCCGGCTTCCAGTTGTTCCCCGCAAACACGTACTTGTACTGCTGCCCGTCGCTCCCCGCCGGAGCCGGCGCTTTCCGCGTGAAGTACGCGCCGTTCTTCGTCATCGGCAGGCTCGTGCTGCTCCAGCCGTTGAACGTCCCCGCCACCGCCGCCGTCGCTGACCCGGGCGCCCAGACCTTGAAGACCGCCCCACCGTCGCTCGTCGGCGTGCAGCCCAGCGGCGCGTGCCCGTGGTCCGCGAAGCTCAGCGTCCAGCCGCTCGTCGGCGCTGTCGCCGACATGCCGCTCGGCCCCAGGTAGTTCGTCCGCGTGCCGTCCGTGAGCTCAAACCAGTAGCTGACGGTCGCGGCCGCGGACGTCGCCGGAATCGTCGCACTCCACACATCGTACGGGCCGCGCTGCGCCACGAAGTTGGCGTTGATCCAGGACGCGCCCGCGCCGGCGTTGACATTCACCCGGGCACTTGTGAGGTCATAGTGGTACGTCTGGAACTGCACCGTGAAGCTCTCGCCGTTGATCGGGCACCGCGGCGCGCGATCCAGCCAGTAAATGTGCGTGATGCCGTTCCATTCGACATTGTTGTCGTGGCCGGCACCCGCCAGCAGCGCGACGAGGGGCACGAGAGCCAGGGTTAGCCAAGCGGGTTTCATGCGTTCTTCCTCTGCCGATCGGAAGGGAGTGAATGCGGTCGACCGGCGGCGCTGCCGGCCTCCCTATTGTACTAGTTTAAGAGCCGCCGACCAACCCCGGTCGGCCTGCTCACCCGTGAGATATCGACAAAAAACGGCGGGGCGCGGGTCCCGTAACCCACGCCCCGCATGTTCTCGCTTCAGTTGCGCGGCCACCTTGCGGTGCCGCGGATACTCGGGCCTAGCGGCGCCGCAGCAGCGCGCCCAGCGCCAGCAGCACGAAGCTCACCGGCTCGGGGACGAGCGTGTACGACACGCCGTTCGAGACCGAGAAGTCGCCCCAGTTGTTGACCGTCACGTTCGGCGAGCTGACGACATCCACGCCCGGATCATCGCCACCGGCCGTCGAGAAGCCTTCAAACAGGATCGTCTGGCCCGGGGTCAGGCCAACGAGCGCCAGCGGCACGGTGTAGCTGACGCTGTACTGCTGGAGGCTCAGAACCATGCCCGGCGTCGAATTGTAGGTGGCCCCGTCGAGCGGCCAGCCGCCACCGTCCCAGTGCCGAGCCTCAAAGCCGCCACCCGAGTCCACCCAACCGGCCAGCGTGATGTCCGTGCCGGCGTTGAGCTGATGGTTGCGACCCCAGCCGTTGTTCTGGTTGCTGGTGTCACCGGCGGCCGGGATCGAATCGATCACCACCACGTACTTGCCCCAGTTCGTCGCCGCGATGTCGCCGACGAGGGTGAACTTGAAGCTGATCTCGTTGAGGTCATTGGTCACCTCGACCGCACTGATGTCGAGATGCGGAAAACCGGTGAACGTGCTGCCAAGATCGCCGGTCGCATCCGTGTACACCGCTGCCCATGCCGGGACGGTCAGCAGCGCCACGACCAGAATCGCCAACTTCTTCATACCTGCTCCTCCTTTGTCCTCTCAGGGATTAGGGGTGGTCCTCACTGGACCTCTGCAACACTCCTCAAGGCGGGCGCCGGGCCACCGCGGTCCGGCGCCTCACGCTTCTCCACTCCATCAGACTACGGGCACGTCGTGTTCATCAGGGCGATGAACGGATCGATATCCCGCCAGTTCACGTGGCTGTCGCCGCTCGTATCCAGGTTCAGGAACTGGCACGGCGGGCTGCCTGCAAACAGCGCCGTCCACGACGACACGTTGTCATTCTGCGCGGCAATCAGGAAGTCAATGTCGCGCCAGTTGATCTGCCGGTCGCAGTTGCCGTCTCCGGCGCACAGCGGCTGCACGCACGGATTCGGCGTGCACGCCGTGTTGTCACCCTTGTACTCGCCGCTGGCCGTCGCGCAGGCCGCCGGCGTCAGCACGCTGCACACGCCCGCCACGCAGCACGCGCCGGTCACCGGCGGGGCCGCCACCACGTCCACCTTCACGCAGCCATGTGGCTCGTCCACCCACAGCGTGACCGTATCCGTCGCCGCGCCGATCGTGAACGCCATGTCCGCCGTACCCACGCTCCGCGTGTCCCAACTGATCGAATCCCACGATCCGGTCCGCACGGCCTTCCAGGCATAGTTGCCGGCCGGCACGTTCGTGAACGTCAGCTTGTAGACGCCGGCGCCCTGCGCCGTCATCGCGCCCTGCGGGCTGGCATTGTCCCAATCGCTGCCGCCAATCTCGGACAGGAAACTGCCTACCGCCGTCCACGGCGGCGTCGTCGGACTCGTCGTGTCCACGCCCAGCCGGTCCCGGTTCGGCGCCCAGCCATCAAAATGGAAGTTGGCGTCGTACGTGATCGTCACCTGTCCCGTGGCGTCGCTGTAGCACCAGCTATTCGCGCCCGGCAGGTTGTTCGCCCACGAACCGTCCGTGATCTTGAATTCGAAACGCGTGCTGGCCGCCAGCCCCGTGAACTGATGCGTCCAGACCCCGCTGCCCGGCGCCGTCTCCGTCATCGGCGTGGCATTCGGATCCCAGCCCTGCATGCTGCCTGCCACGTGCGGATTCAGGATCGTCGCCACCGCGCAGGGGCTACCGTCGCAGGTCGTGCCTTCGCCCAGGTACTTCGCAAACTGGATCGCCTGGCACGCGAACTTCTGCTTGATCGAGCAGACATCCGCCTCGCAGCACGCGCCCGGCGTGCACGGATTGCTCGTGCAACTCGTGTAGTCACCCACGTACAGCCCGCCCAGCGCCGTGCAGGCCGCCTGCGACTGGTTCGCCACGCAGGTGTTGTCCGCCAGACAGCACGCCCCGTTCACCGCCGGCACGCACGCACAGTTCGAGCAGTCCAACCCGGCCGTGAACACCCCGCCGAACTCGAGGCAATCCACTTGCTTCACGTACATGCACAGCCCGCCGTAGCTGTTCGCCAGGCAGCACTGCCCGAGCGCCGGCCCGCTGCACGGATTCGTGTCGCACGTCGTGTACGCGCCCTGCCACGCGCCGCTGCAGTTCGCCTGCGTCGTGATCGCGCAGGCCTGCCCGTAGCAGCAAGCCCCGTAGATCGGCGACGGATTCGCGATCGTGAACGGCTCTTGCCAGCTTCCCTCCAGGTTCACCTGCCGCGGCTCGATCAGATTGGCCGAGCCGAACAGACCGCCCAGGAACTGGTTCGAAACCCAGTCATGCTGCTGACCGTTGATGAAGGCCGTGATCTTGATGTCACCCGTCGGATTGCCGAGCGCCGCCAGCGGAATCGCCAGCTCAATGCCGGTCTTCACGCCGCTGCCGTCGTTGTTCCCGCCATCACCACCCACGCCCGCGATGTTGCTGTTGTCGACCGTCGCCAGAATCACCGGCGCGCCCGTGTCTCCGCCCGTCAACGCCCCGCCCGCCGTCGCGCACTTGGCCTGGCCGGCGCCGCAGTAGTGCAGCACGCCCGGATTCCCCGCATCCACATACAGCTCGGCATAGTCCACGAACAGCCCCACCGGGTTGCCCGAGCAGTTCACCGCAACCCAGTAATCCGCCTCAAACCCGGTCTGGAACGTGAAGCCCGGCATGTTCGGATCGTTCGGATCCTCGCCCATGCGCAGCAGCCCGACATTCGGCGTGCCCGGATTCGTCGCCAGCAGGCGATGCTGCCCACCCGCACGGGTGTCAAAGAAAATCTCGAGCTTGTTGCCATTCGTCTCGAGGTTGCCCGCCAACACCAGGTACAGCACGCCGTTGTAGATCGTGCCGTAGGCCGTGTCGAGTTCCGAGCCGTTGCACACGTCCGGGCGCCCGAGACTCGCATCGCCAAAGCCCGTGGTCGTATCTTGATAGGCCAGGGGGAGGGGTCCGTAGTACGAATCGTGCGCCGAACCATCGATCGCCGGTTGCGCCAGCGCGACGCTGCTTAGCGCCACGGTGACGATGAGAGCGAGACACTTCTTCATGGGGTGATTCCTCCTTTGTGAGCTGTAGCTGCTGAGCCGACCTTCGTTCTCTCTCCGCGGACGCCTCAGGCCGCCCCGGACGACAGAACACCAAATGTTATGCACCGGCGGCCCATCGGGGCCGCGAAACAGGCAGCAGATATGACGAGTCGCGACAGCATCTTTCCCCTCAAGAAAAATGAGGGCTCGCGCTCTTGCATTTAAACTAGTTCTAAGCTACTCGTAGACTATAGCACTGGACCCCCCAAGTCAAGACCAACTACACGGTCCGTGCAGCGCGTAAAGCGCGTCGGGCAAAGAGCATCCGATGAACCGGTTCACGCCAACGCCGCTGCAGATACGCCTTTCCAGGCACCCCGTCTCCCTCTGTCCCCAGTTCAACCGATACCCCCGCGATACGCGACCAACCACCCCGTCGCCCCGCAGAGCCCACGCATCCGCCCCGGCCATCGTCCCCCGGCCTTGGAATCGCACACCCCAGGCGCTAGAATGCGTCTATTCGCAGATATCGCTGCTAATATCGGGCGGTCTTTCAGCCGCCCCAGTTCCGAACGGCTTGTCCACCATGTGGAGTGGTCCATGCTAAGTCGCTGTAAAAAAACAGGTTACACTACGGGGTTCACCCTCATCGAGCTGCTCGTCGTCGTCGCCATCATTGCCCTCCTCCTTTCCATCCTCCTGCCCTCACTCAGCGGCGCCCGCGAGAACGCCAAACGAACCAAGTGCGCCGCCAGCCTACAACAGATCGGCCGCGCCGTGCAGACCTGCTACGCTGAGAACAACGAGTACGGACCCACCTGGGACGACGGCGCCGTCAAGACGCGCACGCCCTATCCCATGTACACATGGATCGACGTGCTCTTCGACCTGCGCTACCTGTCCGACCCCAAGGCCGGCCTCTGCCCCACCGACCAGCGCCCCGACGAGCTCGCCCAGAAAATCGGTGCCAACGCCGCCATGCAATATGACTTCGTCCGGGAAATGGGCCGCGGCGAATCCCCCAAGTATGGGACCCGCACCAGCTATGCCCTCAGCGCTATCATGCACTACAACTTCAAAGAAGATCGCTTCCGCGAGGCCGCCCGCCAGGTCTACGCCATCGACGGCTGGTGGACGTGGTTCGGCTGCCTCAACGCCGCCGGCATCCTCTCCGGCCAAGTCGGCCCCCCCCAGGACCCCGTGAATTTCCCGCTGCAAAACGGCATGGGCAGCATGGTCGGCTGGCGCCATGGCACCAAGCGCGTCGCCGTCGCCCTCTACAACGACACGCACGTGGCCCCCATCACCCCCAAGCCCCCCAAGTCCCGCGACGACATCAAGTGGCGTACCGTCGACACCGGCGCCAGCTTCACCTGGATGCCCGGCGAGTACACCTGCCGCTCGCGCGAAGGCGCCTACGGCGATGGCGCCCAGCCCGACCGCATCACCGCCTACGACACCGACCCGCAGGCGCCCTACCAGGATCACAAACGCCGCCCCGGCTGGAAGTACGCCGTGGACACCGGCCGCGTCAAGAAGATCCTTCCCAACGCCGAAAACCCCGACAACAACTACCACCCCTTCAACTTTCCCGAGCAGTTGAGCGCGGTCTACCGCACTGCCATGGGCATCTGGCGCGAACTTCCCAACGACCCCAGCAAGAGATACTAAGCATGAAACGCAACGTGGCCCTGGGCGCCGTCGCTGTGGTGGCCATCGCCGCCGCAGCCTTCCTCTTCACTCGCAGCTCGCAGTCCGCCGCCATCGCCAAGACCTTCTCCTTCTCCGGCGTCTGCCTCGCCTGCCAGAAGGAGGGCGACTTCAGCGAACCGCTCCAGACGTACCCCCCGTACGCCTGCCCGCACTGCAAAAAGCAGGCCGTCTATCCCTGGTACTACTGCTACGAGTGCAAGAAGAAGTTCGTCCCCGATCTCATCCGCCCACCCCAGGGCGGTCCGCTCGTCATCCCGGCCTCTACGAACTGCCCCTGCCCCAACTGCCGCAGTGGCAACGTCGGAGCCTACAGCTCCCTCATGGCCGACGGCGACACGGGCACCGCCCCCCTCCCCAAGTGGGAACCGTAGTCGCCTGTCCATAGCACCGGCCCCCGCCGGCGGGGTAGCGTCACGCCTCCGCCTGCCCGAACGAACGTGAGGCGTGCCCGACGGCACCCACGTGCCCCCCCCCTCAACTTGCCGCGCCCGGCCCCCGCCGCCACGCCCCCCAGAGTCGCATCGCCGCCACCAACAGCGCCGCCCCGACCGCCGCATACACCAGTCCCAGAATTCCCCGCGCCAGCGAATGCACGGGCATGCTCCCGCGCGCGATCCGCCCGCCCGCCATCATCACGACGATGAACAGCCACGAGCGCCACGACACGAACCCGCCCAAACACCGCCCGTCCCCACGCGCCCAAATCCGCTCCACGATCCGGTCCGCCGCCGGCCGCAAGACGAACCACGCCTTCCCCAGCCCCGCCGCGATCGCAACAGCGAGCAGCACCGCGCCATACGGCAGCGGACTCCCCAGCTCCCACACCACGCCGAGCGTACCCAACACGCTCCCCACCACCGTCCACGTCACCGCGGCCAGCAGCACGTGCGTCCGCGCCGCCGCCGCCGGTTTGTAACTCGCCAGCATCGTCATCATGTCCCATTCTAGCCATCCGCCGCCGGCTGTCCGCCACACCCCGCCGCCGGCTCTCCGCCACACTGCTCCCCGATTCGCTGCTCCCCGTTCCCCGCATCCAGTTCCCTGCTCCCGTTCCCCGCATCCCGTCATTCCGAAGGAGCGTAGCGACTGAGGAATCTTCCGCTGAACGCGGCGCACTCCCGGTTCGCTGCATCGCCCACCTTCACGCCTCGTCTTTCGTTATTCGCTCTTCGAAATTCGCCATTCTCCCCCTGCCGTCGCCTCCAGCCGCTGCGCCCACGTGTACACCGCCTGCGGCGTCGTGCCGTCCGCACCGAACTCGCGCAAGCGTCGCGTCGCCACCAGCGTGAACCCCGCACGCCGATTGAACCGCGCCACCCCCTCGTTCGAACTCAGCGACTGCGTGTGGATCCCCGGTGCACCGGCCCGCCGCATCGCCGCCGCGAACTCCGCGAACAGCCGCTGCCCCACGCCCTGCCCGCGCGCCGCCGGCCGCAGGTTGAAGTGGAACGTGGCCGGACACGTCCGCAACACTTCCCTCGGCACGGCCAGTTCGTTGCGCAGCAGCGCCCCCACCATCCGCACCAGCGCCCGCCGGGGCGTCCGCCGCCACAGCAAGTGCCGCCGCACCACGTGCCCGACGATCCCCGGCAGCAGCCGCCAGAAGTACCCCTCCACCCGCGCCGCATCCACCGTCCCGGTGAGGTAGCCCACGACGCCCCCGGCCGGCTGCGTCTCCGCCACCCACGTGTGTTCCGGCTCGACGTCGGTGAAGTACCGCGTCCAGAACTCCGCCCACAACCACTCGTCGCCGATCCGCTCCGGCGCCGGCCCCCCGTGCCACGCCGTCGCCACGCAAATCTCCCGCACCGCCGCACGATCGCCCGGCCGGTACGGGCGGACCACCACCGCGCCGCCGTCGGTCATCATGCGCCTGTCCATCCGTGCCGGCGCAGCGCGCTCTCGATCTCGCTGCGCGCCGGTTCCTTGCACTTGTCCACCGCCTCGCACAGCCGCGGAGAGGCATCTTCATCAAGATGCGTCGATGCCCCATGCGTCAGCAGCAACTCCACCAACTCGGGACACTTCTTTGCGACGGCCAGGAGCAGCGCCGGGTCACCGTGGCTCGCCCCGTTCGGGTTGGCCCCCGCTTCGAGCAGCGCCCGCACAATCGCCGTCTGCTTCACAATCACCGCATGCGGCAGAACCGGGTTGCCGAACTTGTCGGCCGTGTTCGCATCCGCCCCCAAGCCTAGCAGGCGCTGTACCGCCTCCGTGAATCCCTCGATCGCCAGCCAGTGCAGCAGCGTCTCCCCCAAGTTGTCCCGGGTTTCCAGCACGGAACGATCCGCGGCCACGATCTCGCCAAACCGCGCCGGCTCGGATACCGCGCAGTTGAGCAGTTCCTCGAACGTCATGCCCCCCTTTCGTTTAGCCGGACGCCCGCGCCTCATCGCGCACCCCGTTTGTGTGCCAACACAACCTGCCACCAGGGACTCAGGCCCCGCAGCCAAGCCCACGCCTGTAGCTTAGCCCGCAATCCGTGCGCGGTCACACGCGCATTGCCCGCCCGCTGGCCGCTTCAGCGGCCTTCCCCGGCGCAGCCGGGCTAATAGGCCAGCCCTTGAGGGCTGGTGCCGCTGTCCCGTGTAACCTGTCACATGCCACCTGCCCCCTGTCACCCGTTCTACGCCTTGATCTTGCTCCCCACCATCTCCAGCACTTCGCGCTCGCGGTCCTGCGCTTGGCGCTCGATCTCCGCGCCGCGCGCGAGGACGTCGGCCACGAACACCTTGTCCGCCAGCCCGCCGCAGTTGATCCGCACGTTGAGGTACGCCCCCATCACCGCCGACCGCGCACACAGCGCCGCCACACCCACGTCGCTGATCGACGCCGGCAACCCGTGCTCCGCCATCGCGCGAATGACGGTCATCGTGTCCAGCGCCGTCTGCATCACGCGCAGCGGCACTTCGATCGCGCCCTTCGTCGCAGCCTGCATCGCCGCCTTGCGGGCCGCCTTCTCCGCCTCGGTCCCCTTCGGCAGGCCCATCGCGTCCATCAGCCGATTGAACGCGTCGGTGTCCTCGTCGATCAGCCGCAAGAGTTCGGCATACAGCGCCTTGCCCTGGTCCGCCCAATCGGAGAACTCCTCCCAGCGCGCGTCCCAGCCGCGTTTGTGCGACGAGAGGTTCGCGACCATCGTTGCCAGCGCGCCCGCGAACGCGCCCAAGGTGGCCGCGATGGACCCGCCGCCCGGGGCCGGCGACTCGGAGGCCGTCTCCTCGGCGAACGCCTGCACCGTCAGGTCGACCAGCCGGCGCTTCTGGCCCTGCCGGGCCGCGAGTGCGTACTCGATGATCTTCTCTTCCGGCTTGAACGGATACAGGTCGGACAGGCCCAGCGACTTCACCGCGATCTTGATGAGCTCCGGATCGGAGACGCCGGTCGAGCGTTGCTGCTTCTTGAGGAAGTACCGCCCGGCGTCGAGCATCGCCCGCAGCGGGATCATGCCGACCAGCTCGGAGCCCGTGACGCGCACGCCGCGCTCCTGGGCCGCGCGGCAGGCTTCGTCGAACGCGACGTGGACGGGCGTGATGCCAATGTTGGTGAGGTTGATCGAGACCTGCGCGACGCCGTACTCCGCGATGAACCAGCCGATGGCCTTGCAGGCCTTGAGCGCGCCGGGGATCCAGACCGTCTGCCCCTGCGCGTCCTTCACGATGGGCCCGGTCAGGGGGTCGCCCTCGCGCTTTTCGCGGCCTTTCTCGCGAATGTCAAAGGCGATCGCGTTGGCCCGCCGCGTCGAGGTCGTGTTGAGGTTCACGTTGTACGCGACGAGGAAGTCGCGCGCCCCGACGGCCGTCGCACCGGTCTTGGGGTTGAACGTCGCGGGCCCGAAGTCGGGTTTCCATTCGGGCTTACCCAGACGGTCTTTGAGAGCTTCGTATTCGCCGGCGCGGACCGTCGCGAGATTGCGCCGCGCGGGCGAGGTGGCCGCATTCTCGTAGCAGAACACGGTCAGCCCGACTTCCTCGCCGAGGCGCTGCGCGAGCCGCCGGGCGTAGGTGACGGTCTCGTCCATCGTGATGTTCGCGACGGGCACGAGCGGGCAGACGTCCAGGGCGCCGAAGCGCGGGTGCTCGCCCTTGTGATTCCGCATGTCGAGCAGTTCCGCGCACTTCCGCGCCAGCCGCACCGCCGCCTCCAGCACCGGCTCCGGCGCGCCGACGAAGGTCACGACCGTGCGGTTGGTGGCCTTGCCGGGATCGACGTCGAGCAGCAGGACGCCTTCGACCGTCTCGACCACGTCGGTGATCTGCTTGATGACGGCGGGATCGCGACCTTCGCTGAAGTTCGGCACGCACTCGATGAGCTGGGCGGGCATGGTGGACCTTTCCGCAACGAGACGAAGATGACCGAAGCGCGGCACACCGCGGCTCGGCAAGGTCGCCTAAGTTCGCCGCTTCGCGGCCAATGTGCAAGGGGGCGCGGCGCGGCCGCTGACTGGACGGGAGGTCCCCCGTCCTCGCCGCACGACGCAACGGGTTCGCGGTAGGGCAGGTTGCGCGATCTGCGGTGAACTCAATGGCGCAACAAGGCTTGCGGAGGTGAAGCGTCGCAACCTGCCGCGGAGGCGATCAGGCTTCCCCGCGTTTAGCTTTCGCTTCGGCGCGGCGCTGCTCGTAGACCTCTTCACACTCCGGCGGGCGGTGGTAGGCCGGCACGATCTCGCCCGGCGCGAGGAAGCGGCCGTCGTTCGCCAGGTGCGCGCCGATGGCTAGCACTTGGCGGGCATCGGGCCAGGCGTACTCGGGCGACAGCGGCAGCAAGTCGGCTCCGGCGGCCACGATCGTCTCGGCGTGGCGCGCAACGCCGTCGCCGAGCAGGGCGCAGGGCCGCGGGAGTGTTGCGAGCCAGACGGCCACGTCGTGGAGCGCCGCCGGTTGCAGCGTGGTCAGCGCGATCGGCGAGTCCTCACCGGTGGAACCGCCGGGGGTGCGTTCGAACAGACCGCCGAAAACTTGGTTGCGCCGGGCATCGACGAGGACGGCGACGCGTGCGGGGTGGTCCGGATGCGTCAGAGCGTTGCGGGCGCAGACCTCGAGGGACGGCACGCCGACGACGCGGCTGCCGACGGCGGACTGCCACATCCGGGCGACGGTGGCGGCGATGCGCAGGCCGGTGAAGCTGCCGGGGCCTTGCGAGAAGGCGACGACGCCGACGTCATGCGGGGCGTATCCGGCGGCCTGCAGCAGGTCGCGGATGGCGGGCAGCAGTTCGCTGGTGTGGCGGCGTTCCGTGGGCAGGACGGTGGCGCCGAGGACGCGCGCACCGCGGCCGAGGGCCACGCTGCCGCGGGCACTGGAGGTCTCGATGGCCAGTAGCAGGTCTGCAATCACGGGGGTATTGTAGCGGGAGGAAGGAATTGTGGCGGCAGCGGCGCGACCTTCCAGGGGATGCGGCATGATCTTCCGCGAGATTGCAGAAGCCGACGTGCCAGCGCTGTTCGTTGTGCGAACGGCGGCGCGTGAGAACACGTACACGCGCGGCGAGCTTGCCCGCCTCGGTATTACCGAGGAGAGTGTGCGGGTGATGCTGGGGACGTCGCACCGGGGCTGGTTGTGCGAGACGGACGGGCGCGTTGTTGGCTTCGCAATGGGGGATCGGCGGACGGGCGAGATGTGGGTGATCGCAGTACTGCCCGAATTCGAGGGGCGCGGGATCGGGGCGCGGTTACTGACCGAGGTTGAGAACTGGCTGTTCGCGGAGGGTTGGACCGAGGTCTGGCTGACGACGTCGATCGAGCCGGAGCTGCGCGCCTATGGGTTCTACCGGCGCTGCGGCTGGGTGGATCGGGAGATCAAGGACGGCCTGCGCTACATGGTGAAGACACGAACGGACGGGGCCGCGCCGGGGGGCGCTGCCGGCTAGGCGCCCGGCTGTTCGAGGAGAGGAATGCCGCTCCGCGCCGCGGACGGCTCGAGCGGACGGACAATCTGGCGCGGCGATTCGTCAGACGGAGTCGCACGCATTCGCCCATCCAGAGGCCGTGACGCCAGCACCGAGGGCCTCCCTGCCGCCTGGGGGTCCAGCATGGCGCGCCAAGCCCCGGCCCCCTCAGTGATCGCCGCCGGGCTACCGCTCCGCCCCCAAAATCGGAGGCCCGATAATCCGGGTCTACCGGTCCCCGGCGGGCAGATTCTGGCGCATCGACCGCCCGCCCAGGGTAAGATGCCAGTTTGTGGCTGTCGTGCGAAGTCTGGGAGCCGCAGGTGTCGCAATCGGAGCGCGAACTGCTGGATGCCGCGGTGGACGGCAGTGCCGACGCGCTGGCTGCGCTCTTGAACGAGCACGGTCCGGAGGTGCGTCGTCGCCTCGCGATTAATCCGGTTTGGCAGGCCGTGCTCGACCCGGCGGATGTAATGCAGGTCACGTACCTGGAAGCCTTTCTGCGCATTCACCAACTCGAAGCACGCACAGCCGACGGCTTCCGCGCCTGGCTGGATCGCCTCGCCCAGAACAATCTGCGGGACGCGATTCGGGAAATGCAGCGGCAAAAGCGTCCCGACCCGCGCAACCAGATGCAGCACGTGGGCGGTGACTCGGCGACGACATTGCTGGACGCTCTGGGCAGTGGTTCGCAAACCGCGAGCCACACCGCGGCGGCGCGGGAGTCGCAGCAAGTCCTTGAGGCGGCCCTGGCGCATCTGCCACCGTTGTATGCCCAGGTAGTCCGGGCGCATGATCTGGAGGGGCGTTCGGTCGCGGAGGTGGCGACGGCGCTGGGACGCACGCCCGGTGCCGTGTACATGTTACGGGCGCGCGCGCTGGATCGCCTGCGCGAGCTGTTGGGTCCCGAATCGCGGTTTTTCAGTCGCGGAAAGTGAGAACGGACTGCAAACGGCGCCTTTACAGGAGAGTACTTGCGCTGGGTGACAGGCCCCTCGCAGTTCCCGGAGGTGGGGTGTTGAGCTTGGAGCGTGAACACCTGCCAGACCAGGCGGGCGCGGGATCCGAGGATGCCGCGCTCATCGCTGCTGCGCGGCGTGAATTCGAGGCGCTCCGCGGCGCGCAGCGACGGGGGACATCGCCCACGTTATCGGCGTCCCCGGGGAGTGCCACACCCGGCTCGTCGGCCCCCGGGGCGGACTGGGAAGCCGGCCCCCCGACACCTTCCTTGTCGTCGGGCGCCAGCCTGCCCGACTCATTCGCCGGGTACCAAGTCCTCGATCGCCTACAGCGTGGCGGCCAGGGCGTCGTGTATCTCGCCGTTCAGAAGTCCACGCACCGCAAGGTCGCCATCAAGGTGATGCGGGAGGGGCCGTTCGCCTCACCGGCGGAACAGGCGCGCTTCGACCGGGAAATCCAGGTGCTGGGGCAGCTCCGACACCCGAACATCGTCGCGATCCACGACAGCGGACAGGTCGCGGGGCATCACTATTTCGTGATGGACTACGTGGGGGGACAAGCGCTCGACGCGTGGATGGCACATGGGCCCCACACGTTGGAGCAGACCCTGCGACTGGGCATCAAGCTGTGTGCGGCCGTGCATGCCGCGCATCTGCGCGGAATCACCCACCGCGATCTCAAGCCCAGCAACATCCGCGTGGACGAGGAGGGCGAGCCGCGCATCCTGGACTTCGGCCTGGCCAAAGTCGAACTGGAATGCAGCAGCGCTGCGGATACCACCTTCACGATGACCCAGGCCGGACAGTTTCTGGGTTCGCTGCCCTGGGCCAGCCCCGAGCAGGCGGCCGGTGATCCTCGGCGGATCGACTTGCGCACGGACGTGTACGCGCTCGGTGTGATTCTCTACCAGATGCTCACCGGGCGCTTCCCGTACAGCACACAGGGAACGATGCCGGAGGTGCTCGAGCGCATCCAGCACGCCGAGCCGGCGCGCCTCCGCGCGCAGCGCGTCGCGGATGGCCCGTGCTCCGGCCGGGTCGATGACGACGTCGAGACGATCGTCCTGCGGTGTCTGGCCAAAGACCCGGAGCGGCGCTACCAGTCCGCGGACGCGCTGGGGCGCGATCTGGCGCACTATCTGGCCGGCGAACCCATCGAGGCCCGCCGCGAGAGCGCGGCCTACGTGTTGCGCAAGTACCTGCGGCGCCACCGCGGGCAGACCGCCGTCGCGGCCGGCTTCGCGGTGGTCATTCTCGCGGGCCTGGCCACGTCGTTGACCTTCTGGCGCAGCGCGGTTGTCGAGCGCGGGCATGCCGACCAGGCCCGCCAGGTGGCCGAGGAGCGGCGCGCGGCGGCCGAAGCCAGCGAACAGCGCGCGGACGCGGCGGCGGAGACAGCGCGTCAGCAGGCCGCCATCGCCGCGTCGGCCAACCGGTTGATCAACGACATGCTGGCCAAGGCCAACCGCGCGCGCGAACAGGGCAATCCGAACATCACCGTCCGCGAGGTCATGGATACCGCCGCCCACGAGCTGGAGGCCGGCACCGCCCGGTACGAGCCACAGGTTGAGGCTGCGGTCCGCATGACGATCGCCGGCACGTATTACGAATTGGGCCTCTACCACGACGCCGAGCAGCACGCGCGGGCGGCGCTGGAGCTGCGCCAGGGCGTGGCCGAAACGTCCCCGGCCGCGATCGCAGAGAGTCTGGACTTGCTGGGCCGGACACTCGACGCGCAGGGCGACGCAGCCCATGCGGAGCCGTTGGTACGCGAGGCGGTGCGGCTGCGGCGCGCCGCGTTGGCCCCCCAGCACCTGGACATTGCCGCCAGTCTCCAGACTCTCGGGACGATGCGGATGAGTGCGGGGGACTACACCGAAAGCGCGGAGTTGTTGCAGGAAGCCCTGGCCATCGCGCGCCTGCACGAGGCGGACCACCCTACGGACACGGCGTTTG
>CAZGAQ010000043.1:0-25513 GCA_964523405.1 uncultured Planctomycetales bacterium | reverse complement strand
GCCCTGGCCATCGCGCGCCTGCACGAGGCGGACCACCCTACGGACACGGCGTTTGTGCTGATGTCCCTGGGCATCCTGCAGCGGAATCAGGGGGACTACACGGGCGCTGAGGCAGCGCTGCGCGAGGCGCTGGATTTGGAGCTCCGAAGCGGCCCGGCCGGCAACACTCTGCGCGCGGCGATCCTGACCAACCTGGGGGCCGTGCTGCGGTTCCGCGAGGACTACCGCGAGGCCGAGCCGCACCTGCGCGAAGCCCTGCAACTGAACAGCCAGCTCCTGGGTAATGAGCATCCGGAGGTGGCCGGTGTCCTGAGCCACTTGAGCGCCGTGCGGCGCAAACGCGGGGATCATCGGGAGGCGGAAGCGCTGCTCCGCAGCGCCATGGAGATCGATCGCCGGGCGCTGGGACCACGGCATCCGAGCGTAGCGGCGGACCTCAACAATCTGGCGGAATTGGCCCGCATGCGCGGGGAGTATTCCGCGGCCGAGCCGCTGTATCGCGAGGCGCTGTCCATTCTGCTTGACCTGTTGGGACCCGACCATCTGGACGTCGCCGCTTGCCAGACCAACTTGGGTCTGTTGCTGTCCGCTTGTGACGATTTCGATGATGCCGAGGCGCTGCTGCAGGCCGCACTGGCGACGTGCCGTCGCCGCCTGGGAGAAGAACACTGGCGCGTGGCGGTCAGCCTGAACAACCTCGGTGAATGCTACCGCCTGCGCGGCAACTATGCCGCGGCCGGAGAGTGCTACGAGTCCGCCCTCGCGGTTCAGCGACGGTTGTCCGAGCCACAGCCGCAACTCGTGGCAGCCACGCTGACCCACCAGGGGCAACTGTGGCTCGCGCAGCAGGAGTACGCGGCCGCCGAACAGGTGTTCCGCGAGGCCCTTGTGATCGCGCAGCGGCGTGCTGCGCCGAGCGCGACGATTGAACCACTGACCGGACTCGGCATCGCGCTGCACCAGCGCGCGTGCTGGGACGAGGCGGAAGCCACGCTACTCGAGGCGGTGGAGGCGTCGCGCAACTCCCCGGGCTGGTACTTTGCCCCGCGGCGCGCCGCCGTCGTCGCGCTCATCGCCATGTACGAGGACCGGCACGTGGCCGAGCCACGTGGGGGTCACGACAGCAGCGCCGCGTATTGGCGCGCGAAGCTGGCCCAGTTTGACTCCGGGATGCAGTCGACCGCCCCATCCCCTGCGGGCGGCCAGTGAATTCGCACCACGGCGCGCAACCTCTCGATCTGACTGGCCTTGTGGATACCCCTGCGTCGCGGCGGAGAGCGCGCGGCCGCATTCCGCCGTGTGTTCCCAAGGACCGCGGCCGAAGACCCCGCGCGCCACATTCGCCATGGTTTTCTTTTTTTCCTCGCGAAAGATCGTGAAGACGGAGCCGGTCTGTCGCCAATTTGTTAGGTCGCGTTCAAACGGACGATGCGGCCAGTGCCCGTGGAAGGGAGGACGTCGGCGGCTTGCCCCCGACCGGCGGTGTGATTGTGTGGCGGCGAGGAGCAGTCTTCGCTGCACAGCGCACCGGGAAACCGGGAGCAAGTCGGCGCGACGATAGGGTGCCGGCGGGTCTGGCCGATACGGCTCCAGGTGGCGCAGCGCGGTTGAAAGGTACGCGGCGGCACGCAGTCGGAGCCGGCATGATACGGAGACGCGTGTGCGGACACGTGTACGAATATCTCCGTAGCGTGCGTGTGGGGTCCGGGGGGGCGCGCATGCTCGGAACACGAGACTGGCCGGCCACAGCCGCCGGCCAGTTTCCTTAAGGGGACCCGTTTCACCCGCAGACCCGCTGGCCGGTCGACCTCACGCCGACGCGGCCCGGAGCTTCTGTGCACGCGTACCCGCCGCCCAGGCAGACATCAGCCCCAGTTCACGGCTCCAGGTCTTCGCCAGCCGCCGCATCAGGAACAGCTCGAACAGCCCATCCAGCAGACTAGCCGTGTCCGCGACCAGCTCGAAGCGCTGTTCAAGACGGGCACGGACATCTTGCTCGTCCGGCTCCGGCACCACCAGGCCAGACACCCCGAAGCGCGGGCCGTCCAACGTCAAGCGAAACTCGCCGCTGGGTGCCCCCAGCAACAGCCCGACCTTCGTCGGTTGCTTGCCCACCTGGAGCGCCGCCCGCGCTTCCGGCGACGCCGCCGGACCGTCAGTCATGATCACGTCGGTCCCCGTCAGGCCGAAGTCGCACTTCAGCCGCAGGGTTTTCTCGATCATCACGGCAATGTCGCTGGACCGCACCTGCAGTTGGCTTTCCGCAGCGTCGATCTGGTACCACAGCCAGGTCAGCAGCTCCTTGCCCAGGAAGTTCAGGTCGACCGCAACCGGCCCCGCCTCATCCTCGCTGACGCCCTCCGGCGGCTTCACGAGCACGAACGGCGTGAGCTGCTCCAGGGCCCGCGTCGCGCCGAGGCGTTCCGCGATCGGGCCGGCCAGCGACTCCGGCGTGACGGGAGCGAGCGTGGCGCCGAACGTGTCAGAGAACTGCTTGCTGAGCTTGTCCGCCACACCCTGGCTGAGGTTGCCCAGGTAGACCGCTTTGTGTTCGAGATCGATGAGCACGGGATACGCGGCCATTCGGCGGAACGCCCCCGCGCGGGCCTCCTGCGCCGCCCGCTCGAGCGCTGCTTCCTTCGCCAGCTTGCGCTCGCCGCGACTGAGGAAGTCGCGTCCCTTGGCCTGCAGGGCCGTCTCTTCCTCGACCCGGATGTACGCCTTCACGACGCTGGCCGGCGC
Organism: uncultured Planctomycetales bacterium; assembly: GCA_964523405.1. Lineage (GTDB taxonomy): Bacteria > Planctomycetota > Phycisphaerae > UBA1845 > Fen-1342 > CAZGAQ01. The sequence continues at coordinate 22,771 of CAZGAQ010000043.1, read as the reverse complement.
CTTGAGCTTGTCCACGCGCAGCGCCAGCCACGCAAAGCGGCCGAAGGCAATCGACTCGGCCGTGATGTCCGTATCGAACAGATGCCGCGGTGCCAGCCAGCCCACCTGCGTGTCGTCGGGTTGCGGCGGGGCATGCCCGAAGGCGCGCGCCTGGACGGCCGCGATGAATTTGTCGTCGAACTCCTTGGGCATGCGCCCGGAGATGGTAAAGCGCTGAAACGAAACTGGCCCGGAGGCGAAGCCCATGGCGACACTCCTGTAGAGCGGAACCCGGCCCGACCGTACCGGTCCGCGTCCAGCCAAGCGAACATAGCGGCTGTGTGATGCGGGTCAAAGACGGCCTGTCGGCAAAGCTGTCAATTGGCTTGTCAATTGGCTGTCGGAAACGTTGCGAGTGCGGCCCGCGACGCGGGTTAGGGGAATTCCGCGCCGTCCGCTGAGTTCTCTCAGGGGAGCGCTTCAATCTGTACGGCGTGGTGTGGGCCGATGACGACCATGTGATTCACCGGCACCGGGATCCAGCCCTTGTCTTCGCTAAGTGCCTCTGAACTGACGATCACGGCACCCACGCCATCCGGCGGATCGACCATCCGGCACACCCCGCCGTGGCACGTGTAGCGCCGGCCATGGGTGATGTGCAAGCTTTCCGCGCGACCGGCGGAATCGGTGGTGTAGCGCGTGATCGCGGCACAGTGACCGTCGGTCACCGCCAGGTTGAGATAACACGGCTCGTGGCCTGCGTCCTGGCTCAGCGCGGTGACCTGCGCGATGGTCGCGCGCAGCGCCTGGGCCAGCGCGCGGGGCGGATCGGGCTCGGTGAGTTCCGCGAGGCGGTCATGGAAGAGCGCGAACAAGTGCTCGGAGTCTGTGGAGCCTTCGACCAGTCCAAAGGCTTCGTCCGACAGCAGATTCAGCAGGCGCCGGCGGAGCTGCGCGAAACCGCCCACGTCCCCGTTGTGCATGAACGTGTAGCGGCCGTGGGTGAACGGGTGGCAATTCACCTCAGACACGGCGTAGACCTGCGTGGCAGCGCGGACATGGGCGAAGATACAGCCGCTGCGGGTGACGCGGGCCAGTTCGTGCAGGTTGCGATTGCTCCACGCGGGCGTGATGGCGCGGAACAACGCCGGTGCTGCACCATCACCGGGCGGATACCAGGCCACACCGAAGCCGTCACCGTTGAGCGGTTCCTCGCGCTCGTGACTGGCGTAGCTCTGGTAGATCAGCGAGTTGGCAGGCAGCGTGATGAGGTCAGCCAGGGGCAACGGCGGACCAAGATAGGCGACAAAACGGCACATCATACCGCTCCCACGAGCCGCAGCGGGTTTACGCGCGGCACACCCAGACTGGGCTGGACCACGCCATGTTGCTATCGCGCAGCACGACGCGGAGGTAGTAGCACGCCGTCGCGCCGCGCGGGGCACCCTCATCGACAAACGTGTAGCGGCTGCGCTGTCCCTCGCCGCCGAAGCGCTGCACGACCTGGCCATCGCGGACGATCTGCAGCCACGCGAGCTGCCCCACATCCGGCGGAACGGCCACATCAACCTGCACGCGCGGCGCGGCGGCCGTCTCCGCGATCCCCCCCATCAGTACTTCGTTGACCGCGAAGTACAGCTGCAGCTTGACCCCGCTGGTCGCGAACGTTCGCCGCGCCCGCAGGGCATCGAGCAGCGCCCCGCGCGTCAACTCCGGCGCCCACACACCCGTCAGTCCCGCGCGATACGCGTTGCGCTTCCAGCACACGCCGTGCTGCCAGATCAGTCCGTGCTGATCCGTGCCGCCCACCACGCCGACCCGGGCCCCCGCCGCCCAGCCGTCGCGCAGGAAGTGCCCCGGGAGCCCGCCACGGTGGCGGATGGGCTCGTTGCCGTCGTACTCGTACGCACCGTGCACCGAGCAGATCTCGACCACGGGAACCAGCTCGGCGTCCAGCGCGTCCCAGCGGATGCCCGTCCAGCCAATATGATGCGGAATCGCGAGGCCGGCATGCTCACGCAGCACCGGAACCAGGTCGGTCAGGTCGCGGTAGCGCGGGTCCAGGTGATCGCACAGCGGCATGGCGGCGTCGGCCGTATACAGATTGAAGTGGCCCCAACCGTGGGGGGCGGCCCCCACGCGCGGCGTGGTCCACTCCTGGGCGAACAAGGTGACGAAACGGCCGGTGGCGTGGTAGTGCTCGACCAGTTCCTTCTGTTCGGCCCACTGGGCATCGGTCAGGCGCTTGCCGACAAAGTGATCGTGGTCGGTCAGCGCGTGAAAGTCGTCACCGCAGAGGTCGCGCGCCCGCACGAAGGACTCGCGCGGGTCGCCCATGCCATCACTCTGCCACGAATGTCCGTGCAGGTCACCGAAGTAGAGTCGCAACCCCGCGGCCGCTGGCGGCACTGGCGGCCAGGCGGGGACGGTCATCCGGTCACGCGCCGCGACCGGCGCGCTGCGCGTCGGTTCCTCGTCCGGCGCCAGCGGCGGGGGTCCGGCCAACTCGGCCAGGCCTTCGGCGCAGTGCAACACATTTCGCTCCAGGTCGCGGCGCACGAGCCACAGTAGGCCGGCCTCGTCAAACGCGCCGCGCAGCAGGCGCCCGCGCCCGCCCCACCCGTCCTCCGGCAGCCGATAGCGCGGCGACCGTCCCGCGCTCGAATAGTACTGTACGTAGAAGTTGTGCGACGCACGGCCCAGGACACACACGACTCCGCGCGGCGACACGGCCAGACGCACCAGTTCGCAGCCTTGCACGGTGTCGCGCTCTTCCTGCTCGGGTTTCCCGCAGCCGCCGGTCGGCGTGTGCCACGTATGATCCGCCAGCCGCAGCGCCGTCAGGCGATACCAGCGCGGCATGTCCCAGCCATCCGCACCGTGGCGGTCGCTGTGCCAGGCGATCCACAGCATCTGGCCGTCGGGCGAGAAAGCACACGCGGGGGCGAGATTGCGGGAGGGGTGCCCAGACACGGTGTGGTCGGCTTCGATTTCGCCATTGGGCGCGAGCAGCGCCAAGTGGATGCGACTCGTACCGTCCTGCTTGGTGCGGTCCCAAACGAGTGCCACCTGCTGTCCGTGGCTCGCAAGCGCGGGCCAAGCGCAGTCGTTCTCTGCATCAACGAGACGGAGTCCCTTGTTACCGGCCGGCCGACCATCGCGATTCAGGCGCTGTCCCAGGATGCAGTAGGGCCTGCCCGGCTCCTCGCGGGCCTGCCAGACCACCAGGACCTCGTCGCCGATCACGGCGGCGGCCGGGTGGGCGTGGAATTCGCCACGATCGGCACCGCCCGCGAGCACGTGCACCGGCCCCAGCTCGCCGGTGGCCGGGTCGATGGCGCGTGCGGCGAGGGTCCAGCCGCCGGGGGCAACCTGTGCCCAAACGACGAGCAGACGAGTGCCCACCGCGATCAGCTCCGAGTCGTAGACGTTCGTGTCGGCCCCGGACGCAAGGACCAGCGGCTCCGACCAGGCGCCGTCGGCCGGTGTGAGGCTGCGCAGCAGCAGCGACTCGCGCCCCTCATGGAGCTGCGTCCAGCTCGTCCACAGCCGCCGCCCGCCAGGTTCAAGCGCCACCGTTGGTTCGAACTGCCGCGCCAGGTCCTGGGCGATACCCATCGCGGCGCCTTTGCCGCGGAGCTTCAGGCCCGTCGATTGCTCGCTCAAACGGGTGGCGGTCGGCTCTTCACCCCAGGGCAAATCGCCGCCGCGGGCCGGGCGCGGCACGACCAGCGCAGTACCCAATGAGGCGGCAAAGAGCTTCAGCGCGTGCCGGCGCGTGCATGGCAGGGCACCATCGGCGAGCAATTCAAGCGCGTGCATGGCAGGACCTCCAACGTGTCATGCTAGGTGGACGACGCCCGCTGGGCAACCGGCAACGGCCGCACCGTACAGGCCCCCCTGCCCGCCCGTTGCCGGTACAATCGCCGTCATGCATCCGCACGTCGAACGCCTGCCGCCCCCTGCGCCGGATTACCGCCGTTTCCTGGCCGCATTGCGCCGCGAGCGCCCGGACCGTGTTCCGCTGCTCGAGCTCGCGGTGCACCCGGAAGTGGTGGACAAGCTGCTGGGGGACGACGCCGCCCGGACCGGCGCCGATTCCCGCTACGACGCGGCTTGCCGCGCGGTCCGCCTGCAACAGCGCCTCGGTTACGACGTAACCAAGATTTCGGCGCTGATCCCCTTTGGTCTCGGGCGCCTGCAAGGCACGGATCCGTCAACGCTGAGTTCCTCGACGCGCGAGTGGGCCGACGAGCACCACGGCCCGATCGCCACGCGGGCGGACTTCGAACGCTACCCGTGGCCGACACCCGAGACGACCGACTTCGGGCCGGTCGAAGCCGCCAGCGCGATATTGCCGGACGGCATGCGGCTGGTCGGCTTCTGTGGCGGTGTGCTGGAATTCTCGATGGACCTGCTGGGCATGCAGAACTTCCTGCTGGCCACACGGCGCGCTCCGGAGTTGGTCGCCGCCGTGATCGAGCGTGTCGGCCAGCTCATCGCGGGGGTATTCTGCCGCTACTGCCGCTATGACGCCGTGGCGGCCCTGTGGCTCGGCGACGATCTGGGCCATAAGCACGGCACACTGCTCGCGCCGACGTGGCTGGCCGCGCACATCGTGCCGTGGTACCGGCGCTTTGCGGACCTTGCCCACGCCCACGGCCGCCCGTTTCTGCTGCATTCGTGTGGCAACACGGCGGCCCTCATGCCGGACCTTGTCGCGACGGGGATCGACGGCAAGCACAGTTTTGAGGACGTGATTCAGCCCGTTGAGCAATACTACGCCGCGTGGCACGACCGCGTGGCCGTGCTCGGCGGCGTGGACGTGCACTTGCTCGCCACGGGCGATGCCGCCGCCATCCGCGCCCGCACGCTGGACATCCTGCAACGCTGCGCGCCGGGCGGCGGCTACGCGGCCGGCTCGGGCAACAGCATTCCGAACTACGTGCCGGCGGAAAACTACGTGGCCATGATCGCCGCGGTGCACGAGTACAACCGGCGCTAGGCGGCCACACCGGACCGGCCGAAGTGCGGAGCGACGGATGCGGGCAGTGTGGAGCGCCAGACTTTGCAGCCGATTCGCGCTTGCACACCGCGGGAAAGTGGATATGACGGCACACATCGGGGCGTTCCGGCGGCAGGTGGTGTCGACACACCAACGGACGCTCAGAAAGGAAATGGAAACATGAGAAAGTACATCGCGGAGCTGGTCGGGACGTTCGCGCTGGTATTCTTCGGCTGTGGTACGGCCGTCATCGCGGGTGGCGGCGAGGGCAACGTCGGCCTGCTGGGCATCGCGCTCGCGTTTGGCCTGGCGATCGTCGCCATGGCCTACGGCATCGGCCCGATCTCGGGCTGCCATGTCAACCCGGCCGTCAGTCTTGGCGTGTTCACCGCCGGGCGCATGGGCTTTGGCGACCTCATCGGTTACATCATCGCGCAGTGCGCGGGCGGCGTGGCTGGGGCGGCCGTGCTGGCGGCGATCGCGGGTGGCCATGCCGGGTACGAAGTGGCCAAGAACGGGCTGGGGCAGAATGGCTGGGGCCCTGGTTACGGCGGCGATTACGACCAGAAAGCCGCGATGATCTTCGAATTCGTCGCCACGCTGCTGTTCCTCATCGCCATCCTCGGCGCCACCGGCAAAAAGGGGACCACGCCTGTTGCTGGGTTGGCCATCGGCCTGACGCTCGCGGTTATCCACATCATGGGCATCCGCATCACGGGCGTCTCGGTGAATCCGGCCCGCAGCCTGGGCCCCGCCCTGTTCGTCGGCGGCAAGGCCCTGTCCCAACTCTGGCTGTTCCTGATCGTGCCGAGCCTCGGCGGCATCGTGGCCGGCGCCCTGTTCCGGGCCAAGGTACTGGAAGAATAGCCGCCGGCTCAGACTGCTGTGCCACACGAACACGACGCCGCTCCCGCCGCGCCCGGCGGAGCGGCGTCGTGTATAACATGCCGCGGACGCCACGGCTCCGGGCGTGCCGCGTCAGAAAGGCCGTGCCATGCGATTCATGCTCGCGTGCGGATTCCTGCTCCATCTGTGCAGTGTCTCCACCCTGCCGGCGGCTGACGCGCCACAGCCGAGCGCATATTTCCGCATCCAGGTCGTGGATCAACAAACCGGCCGGGGCGTGCCGCTCGTCGAGCTGAAGACGACGAATGACGTGCGGTACTACACCGACAGCGGCGGGAATGTCGCGTTCTACGAGCCGGGACTCATGGGCCAGGAACTCTGGTTCCACGTGAAGAGCCCTGGCTACGAGTACCCGAAGGACGGCTTTGGTTACACTGGCGTGCGGCTCACGCCCAAGGTCGGCGAAACGGCTACCGTCAAACTCAAGCGGCTCAACATCGCGGAGCGCCTGTACCGCATCACCGGCGGCGGCATCTATCGCGATACGGTGCTGCTGGGTTTGCCCGCCCCGATTCAACAGCCAGTCCTCAACGGCCAGGTCTTCGGCTCGGATAGCGTGTTGAACGCGATCTGCCAGGGCCGGCTGTTCTGGATCTGGGGCGACACCAACCGCCCCGCGTATCCCCTGGGCAACTTCTACGCGACCGCGGCCACGAGCCGCCTGCCCGCGGAAGGCGGACTCGACCCGAACGTCGGTGTCGACCTCACGTACTTCGTCGGCGAAGGCGGGTTTGCCAAGAGCATGGCCAAGGTCTGCGAGGGCGGTCCGACGTGGCTCGACACGCCGGTAACGCTGCGCGACGCGGACGGGCGCGAGCATCTTTTGGCGGCGTACGCCAAGGTCCGCCCGTCCATGGAGGCGTTTGAGCGCGGCTTTGTGGAGTTTAACGACAGCAAGCTGGAGTTCGAGAAGGTCCGCGACTTCGACCCGAACGCGCCCAACTACCCCGCCGGGCACGCGCTCCGCGTGACCGCCGGCGGCACGGAGTACTTCTACTTCTCGCGCGGCCTGCCCCTGTCGCGTGTGCAGGCCGATCGCGAGCACTTCCTCGACATCGGCGCCTGCGAGGCCTACACGTGCCTGCAGGAAGGCACGCGGCCGGAGGCGGGCCAGATCGACCGTGATCCCAACGGGGCAATTCGCTACACGTGGAAGCGCAACACGCCGGCCCTGTACGTGAAGGAACTGGCGGACCTCGTGAAGGCCGGTCACCTCAAGCCGGAGGAAGGCCTGCTCGCGCCGCAGGACCCCGACACCGGCAAGCCCGTGTGCCTGCACGGCGGCTCGGCCACGTGGAACGCGTATCGCCACCGCTGGGTGCTGATCTCGACGGAGCTCTTCGGCACGTCGATGCTCGGCGAGTTGTGGTACCAGGAAGCGGATACGCCGCTGGGGCCGTGGGTCTACGCGCGCAAGATCCTCACGCACGAGAAGTACAGCTTCTACAATCCGCGCCAGCATCCGGAATTCGAGCAGGAAGGCGGACGGATCCTGTACTTCGAAGGCACATACACGGCCACGTTCTCCGGCAACGAGTGGCCGACACCGTGGTACGACTACAACCAGATCATGTACAAGCTCGACCTCGACGATCCGCGGCTCGTGCTCCCGGTGCCCATCTATGAGGTGACCGGAAGCGACGGCCCCAGTCGCTATCGAACGCGTGTCAAGCTGCCGGCCGATCTGTCGTTGAAAGCACCCCCGATCGCGTTCTTCGCCTGCGAGCGCGCGGCGCCGGGCGTGGTCGCCATGCAGATCGACGGGCAGGCCCCGGGCAAGAACGTGCAGACGTTCGCCCCGACCGCGCCGTTCTACGCACTGCCGCCCGACACGAAGCCAGTGCCGCCGACTGCCGTACCGCTGTACGCCTTCTACGATGCGGAGCACCTGTGGCGGGCGTACCGTCTTGACCCGGATTGGCAGCGCCCGGGGTTCGTGCCAGAAGGTGACGGCCCGGCATGCTACGTGTGGCGAAACCCCCTCGGGCCGGCCATCCGCTTCGACCTGACCGCAGAGCAGCCGGTTAGTAAGTGATCGTCTTGCGCAGCAGCCGAGCGTCGATGCGCAGGTCGGCGAGAATGTGGGCGACGCGCTCCCCAGCGTGCCCGTCACCGTAGACCGTCTGCTGTCCCGCGCGCGGCCGCATGCGCAGGGCACGCTGCAGCCCCGCGCGAATCTCCGCATCGGTCTCGCCGACGTGCAGCACGGACTTGCCGCCGGGTTCGCGGCCGAGCTGGCGCGGACCGATGTCCACGGTCGGCGTGCCGGCGAACGGGGCTTCGATGATTCCGCTGGACGAGTTCCCAACGAGCACGGCCGACCGCACGAGCAGCCGCAAATACTCCACGCGCGGGAGCGAACGGTGAATCGTCACCGCGCCGGCATATCTGCGACCGTGCGCCTCAATGGCGCGGATGACGCCCGGGTGTCCGCGATCGCTGTTGGGATACAGGATCGTATGCCGCAGCCGCAGCGCATGGACCGCGCGCAGGATCGTCTGCATCGCGCGCTGCTCGACCGCCGCCGGCCGGCCGCACGCGTGAAACACCACCAGCGCGTGCGGCGGGTTGTCGCACGCCGTGGCACGCGGACGACCGTGTCCGCCGCGTTCCTGTTGCAGCACTTCGCGAAGTTGATCGAGCCCCACGCCGCCCACCACATGCACGCGCTGCGGCTGCTCCCCCATGCGCAGGATGCGCCGCGCCGCCCCGCGCGTCGCCGCCAGGTGCACGTGCGCCAGCTTCGTCATGGCGTGTCGCAATGACTCGTCGAGGTCCCCCGGCGCCACGTCGCCGCCGTGACTGTGCGCCAGCACGCAGCCGCTCGTGACGGCCGCCAGCGCCCCCGCGAGCGCTTCGATGCGATCGCCGAGCACGAGGACAATGTGAGTCTGCGCGCGGTGCAAATAGCGAGCGATCCCGGCCACACCGCGTGCGAGGCCCTCAGCGTGATCCAGGGCCGCGTCGCTGCCGGTCTGCATCGGCACGCGGGCGTCGATGCGCCAACCGTCGCGCACGATCGCGTCGATTGTGTGCCCGAACTTCTTGAGCAGGTGCATCCCCGTGACGACGAGCTGCAATTCGAGCCGCGGATCGGCCGCGATCGCGCGCATGACGGTGGCGAGCGAGCCGTATTCGGCGCGCGTGCCGGTGACAACGGCAATGCGACGACGGGCTTGCGAGCGGCGCGCGGTCACTGCACCATGTCCCACGTCAGCAGTGTGTCCGGAGCGATCTCGACCGCCGCACGGCGGCCCAGGAGCGCATCGTACTGCTCCGGCGTAATCCCGCCACCCGGCCGCTTCACGGCGAGCATCTCCGCCGTCAGCGTCGCGCCGGCTGCGATGCGCGTGGCGGCCACGACGCTGCGCCGCGCCACCGCCCGCACGTTCTCCTCGACCGCGGTCATGCCGAGCAACCCGGAGCCGAGCGCCTCCTCCGCCTGCCGCGCCGCAGCCACATAACGGGAGAGCTGCGCGGGATCAAGCGACATGGCATGATCCGGGCCGGGCCGCCGCGGGTCGCTGGTGAAGTGCTTCTCCAGCACGCACGCGCCGGCCGCCACCGCCCACCCCGCGATGTCCGTCGACGGTGTGTGGTCGGAGAATCCGCACGGCACACCCGTGACCTCCCGCAGTGCGGCGATCGCGCGGAGATTGGCAGCCGGCAGCGGCGCGGGGTACCCACTGACGCAGTGCAGCAGGACGAGTCGGTCACCCGCACCCCAGGCGCGCAGCCGTGCAACCGCCGCCGTCATCTCGTCCGCCAATGCCGCCCCCGTCGAGACGATGAGCGGCAGCCCCGTCTCCACCGCGCGTCGCAGGAGGGGCACATTGTTGAGGTCCGTCGAGGCGATCTTGATCCCGCGCACGCCCAGCGCCGCAAGCCGGTACACATCACGTACCCCGAACGGGGTCGCCAGAAACTCAATTCCGCGCGCCTGGCAGTGCGCCGCCACGCGCGCGAATTCCTCATCCGTCAATTCCAGCCGCCGCAACAGCTCATGCTGCGACTGCGCCCCACGCGCCCGCTGATACTCCGCAGCGGCTGCCCCCAGCGTCACCAGTTCGTCGGCCCGGAATATCTGGAACTTCACGACGTCCGCACCCGCGCTGGCGGCGATATCCACCAGCTCCAGCGCGCGGTCCACGGAGCCGTCGTGGTTCACGCCAGCCTCGGCGATGATCAGCACTGGCTCGCCCGGGCCGACACGCCGCGGCCCGAGCGTCACCACCCGCACGTTCGGCCTCGTCGTGTCGTCGCGCTGCACGTTCATTCGCTCAGTTCCCGGGCGCCGCGCTCGTCAGGCCGCGCTGCAGCAGCACTTCCGCCAGAGCGAGATCCTCCGGCCGATCAATGTCCACGCCGCGCGTCGGCGGCATCACGTAGGCCACCGTCCTGTCCGGCGTCCGGTCGGCGCGATAGTCCGCCATGGGATAGATGTAGATAGCCCCGTTCAGTCGGTGAATCGTCTCGTCGCCGCTCCAGCGGTCGAACCCGCGGTCGAGCCCCACCGTGCCCAGCCACGAGCGCGGCGTCACCGGCGAGACCGACACGACCGCACACGGCGCGTGCCCGCAGAACAGCCGCCACGCCGCGCGAATGTCCTCCGCGGTTCGCAGCGGCGACGTCGGCTGCAAAATCAGCAGCGCGTCGTACGTCTCCCCGCGCGCCGCCAGCCAGTCCAGCATGAACACCAGCGCCGCGCGCGTCGGCGCCGTGTCGCTCGCCAGTTCCGCAGGCCGGAGCACCGGGCACGCCACGCCGCACACCTGCGCCGCGGCAGCGATGCCCGGGTCTTCCGTGTTCACGTAGATCGCGGTCAGCACACCGCTGGCTTGCGCCGCCGCGCAGGTGTGTGCGATCAGCGGGCGGCCCGCGAGCGGGAGGAGGTTCTTGCCGGGCAGACGCTTCGAGCCAGCTCGGGCAGGGATGATGCCGACAACGGTCACGCACTCTCCACTTCCACGCCGTGCGGCCAGCGGCCCGCCGCCAGAGTAGCGTCGGCCCCCCGTGGCCGACGTGGAACGCCAAAAACGCCTCGGAATCCATCGTCCGCCACGGGGGGCGGACGCGACTTGGCCGTCCGGCTACGCCTGTGGCGGACGTGCCGGCCGGTCGTGCCAACGCACAGCCGCTACGCGTCCCAGGATCCAGATCGGCAGCACGCGTCCGAGCAGCATCGCGGCGAGCAACCAGCACATGCCGTACTGGTACAAATCGACATTCTGGCGAATGCCTCTGGAGAGATTGAAACTGGTGATTGTCGTGGTCAGGCCCATCGACAGACCGCCCCCCGCCGTGGCGGAGCTGGCCTCGAGCAGGGCGTCGGCGAACGTCGGCGGCGCCTGGTAACTGGAGGCGACGTTGGCCTCAATCACCAGGAGCCCCAGCGCCACCACGACCGCCAGCGCAAGAACTGCGCCTGTGCACGCCACCCCCGCCAGCCAGAAGCGCCGCGCGCGGTCGCGCTGTGCCCACCCGCCGCCCAGCCCGATCACCGCGGTCAGCCCCGCTAGCGCCCACAACAGCACGAGCCATTTCACGCCACCGCCCGGCGAACCGCCCGCACCGCCAATCAACTGCAGCGCGCTGAGCACGAGCTTCGTGCCGTCGCTCACACCGCGATCGGCAATCGGTTCGGTCGCCTGGCCGGCGGTCGCCGTGCACGTGACGAGCACGAGGCTCCGGACAAAGCGTTCTTGCGGCGGTCGTTGCGCTAGGCGTTCGGTCTTGGCCGCGCCGGTACTCGTCGGCGTGGCACCGCCGGGATGCGGCTGGCCGCGCGGGACTTCCAGGGCGGTAATCAGCGCGGCGGCTCCGAGCAGCAACGCGAAATATGCACCCAGCGCGAGGGCGCTGCGCCCGCCCCAGCCGCGCGGTAGCCGCCCGAGACAGGCACCACGCGACCACGACGATTGCGGCGAAGACGCCTGCTGGGGCCACATCAGCCGCAGCGGCGCGAGCCAAACCGTCCAGCCCAACGCGCCGACCAGACCGAGGAGCGCGTAGATCCAATCGCTGCGGGAGTCCGCCCCCGGCGCCAACCAGCCCAGCGACGTGAGTGCGGCCACGGCATTCCACGCGCCGGTCGCGTAGTCCACACCGCTGCCCCCCGCGACAACCCATGGCAAGGGATGCAAGACCACCAGCAGGGCGAGAAACGCGCCGAGAATCAACGGCACGGACGGCCACTGCACATTCCCGGGCTCTGACAACGCCGGCGGTGCTGCCGCCACGGCACCAGTGCGCTCCGCGTCGGCGGCTGACGGCGCAGCCCTGCGCCACGCCCCCTTCGTCGGGCTTGCCGGATGGCCCTCGTCGCCCGCATCGGCCGCCCACAATCGCCCGAGCACCTGCCGCCCGGCCGCGAGATAGAGCAGCGCTCCGGCAACACCGAGTCCGGCCAACACCCACCGCCCCGTGGGCGTGTAATCGTCCCTGAGGCTATAGGTCAGCAGACCCGCCCCGCACGTCGCGCTGAGCGCCTCGAAGCCAGTCTGCCACCGCGGCAGCGCCCCGTAGCTGCCGCGATCGCGCTCGGACAGCGCGATGCAGCGCTGGTCCTGCAGCAGCATCCACCCACAATACGCCACCGCCAGCAGCGCCAACGGCAGCCACAGGCTCGCCGAGGTCAGCCCGCTGACGACCGCCTTGCGCTCCACGTGCCTGACCCTCCACGCCGCGCGGCACAGCGCTGCGCGGTGAACACACCCGGGCTAGCCCTGCGCCAGCAACTTGCGCCACGCGCCCAACCGCGCGAGCGCGGTCGCCCCGTCACATTGCTCCAGGTCCAGCGCCCGCAGCTCGCGCACCACGGCCTCTTCGGGCTCCTCGAACAGCCGCAACTGCCGCAGCCGCCGACGCTGCACCGCGGCCAGCACCGGCCGCTGCGATTCGCGCGCAAACGTCTTCTCCAGTTCGTTGAGCACGGCGTTCGCCCGCTCCAGCACCTCGCGCGGAATGCCCGCCAATTTGCCCACGTGCAGACCATAGCTGCGGCCGGCCGCGCCGGGCACGATGCGGTGCAGGAAGACGACCTGGTCCTCGTACTCGCGCACGGCGACGTTGAGGTTGAAGACCGGTTCGAGCAGTTCCGCGAGTTCGGTCAATTCGTGGTAATGCGTGGCGAAGAGCGTGCGGGCGCCGACGCGGGTGGCCAGGTGCTCGGTGATCGCCCAGGCGAGGGCCACGCCGTCGAAGGTGCTCGTGCCGCGGCCAATCTCATCGAGGATGACTAGGCTCCGCGCGCTGGCGTTGTGCAGGATGTTGGCGGTCTCCAACATCTCCACCATGAACGTGGATTGTCCGCGAGCCAGTTCGTCCGCCGCTCCCACACGCGTGAAGATACGGTCCACCAGCCCCAGCCGTAGCGCCCGCGCCGGCACCCAGCAGCCACAGTGCGCGAGCAGCGCGAGCAGCGCCACCTGTCGGATGTAGGTGCTCTTGCCGGCCATGTTCGGACCTGTGATCAGCGCCAGCGACTCCCCCCCGGCGACAAGCTGCGTGTCGTTCGGTACGAAGCTCGTATCCAGCATCTGCTCGAGCACCGGGTGTCGCCCCTGGTCGATGACGAGCGTCGGTTCGTCGACGATCTCCGGCCGGCAATAGTGCCGCTGGGTCGCCAACAGCGCCCAACCAGCCAGCACGTCGAGCTGCGCGAGCGCCGCAACCGCCCGCTGCAGAGCTGGGATATGCGGCAACAAGCTCTCGCGCAGGGCGACAAACAACTCGTGCTCCAACTCGTGTGCTTTCGACTCGGCCGACAGCGCCTCGGCTTCGTAGCGTTTGAGGTCCTCGGTGATATAGCGCTCGGCGTTCTTCATCGTCTGCTTGCGAACGTAGTCCGCCGGCACGCGCTGCCGATGCGTGTTGGTAATCTCGATGTAGAAGCCGAAGACCTTGTTGTACGCCACGCGCAGCGACGAAATCCCCGTCCGCTGCGCCTCGCGGGCCTGAAACTCCGCCAGCCACTGCTGGCCGTCGCGCCCAATTGCCCGTAGCCGATCCAGCTCGGCGTGGTGGCCGTCCGCGAAAATCCCGCCCTCCCGCACAGTCAGCGGCGGAGCTGCGACCAGCGCTGCACACAGGCGATCGGCCAGTTCATCGAGCCCTGCCAACCGCGCGGCCAGCTCGTCGCACTCCGGCTGCCGCAGCTCCGCCAGCAGCGCCCGCAGGCCGCGCAGGGCGTAGAGTCCGTCGCCCAGGGCGCGCAGATCGCGCGGCGAGCAGCGCTGCACGCCCAATCGCCCAATCATGCGCTCGAGGTCGCCCATGTCGTGCAGCGCCTGCTGCACCTGCTGGCGCGGTCCGGCTTGGTCGCAAAACAGCGCCACCAGATTCTGCCGGCGGCGGATCTCGTCCGGTCCGCGCAGCGGGTAACACAGCCAGTTTCGCAGCAGGCGCGCCCCCATCGGATTCTGCGTGCGATCCACCGCCGCCAGCAGCGTCCCCTCGCGGGCCCCCGTCCGCAGCGTCCGCTCGATCTCCAGCGAGCGCAGCGTCACCGCGTCCAGCGTCATGTAGTCGGCCGTCGTCTGCCGCCGCGGCGGACGCAAGTGCCGCGCCGCCGCCTTCTGCGTCTCGCGGACGTAAGCCAGCAGCGCCCCGGCCGCCTGCAGCGACGCATCGATGCGCTCGAAGCCGAAGCCCTCCAGACCGGCCGTCTCGAAGTGCTCGCGCAGCAGCTGGTCCGCGCGGGCCGCGGTGAAGTCGGCCGGATTGCGATACGTCTGCGGAACGTTCGTACGTTCGGCCAGCAGGCCCGCCAGTTCCGTGCGCTGCGCCGGCCCCTCGTCGGCCAGCAGGATTTCCGCCGGCTGCAGCCGCCCCAACTCGTCCAACAGGCGTCCCAAGGGCCCCGTCTGCACGACGAATTCGCCGCTGGCGAGTTCCAGCGCCGCCAGGCCAGTCGTCTCCACGCTGCCGTCGGCGGGTACGCAGATCGCGGCCAGCACGTTGCTGCGCGTGCGCTCCAGCAGGGCCTCGTCGGTCAGGGTACCGGGCGTGACGATGCGCACGATCGCCCGCTGCACGACGCCTTTGGCCTGTCGCGGGTCCTCGATTTGCTCGCTGATCGCAACCTTGTAGCCGGCCGCCACCAACCGCGCCAGGTAACCCTCCAGGGCGTGGTGCGGAATGCCCGCCAGGGGCGTGCGCCCGCCGTCGCGGCTGGTCAGCGTGATGCCGAGCACCCGCGCCCCCAGTTCGGCATCGTCGTAGAACATTTCGTAGAAATCCCCCATCCGAAACAGCAGCAGGGCGTCCCCCGCTTGCGCCTTCTGCTCGCGATACTGGCGCATCGCCGGCGTCAGCGGCGTCTCTTCCGCTGCAGCGGACGGGTCAACCTGCGGTTCCGGATCACGCGGCACAACCGGAATCTATAGGCCCCGCCGCGCCACCGCAACCGCGCGTCTCGCAGCGCACGGGAAATGCGGTGTCGTCCTCTGGCCTGACGCGACGAGGCAACACACCACTCGCGCAGCCGCTCGAGCCGACGTTGACGGTAGCCGGACCCGGCATCCGCGGCGAAGCCGTGCGTCCGGAGGGCGTTCTTTAACAGGCTGTTAAGGCTTCTTCTTGGCCGGCTTCCCGTCCTCGACACTGACCGACTTCACGCGCCCGTCGGCGATCTTGAAATGACCTTCCAGGACCCGTCCGCTCTTGGTCGTGCAGACCGGCCAGGCCCAGCCGCTCTTCACGTCCGCCAGCGACCAGGCGCCGAGCTTGGCCGTCTCCTGCAGCGCGGCCCCCAGGAGCGTCGGTGGCAGGTAGTCCTTCGCGTGCGCCCGCAGCTGGCCCCCTGCGGCGGCCGCCACAAACTCCTCCCACGTGGCGAACTTCTGCCGCTGGCTGGCCGCCCGGGCGTAGAAGCTCGTCACGGTGGACAGCACGGCCTCGGCGCGCAGTTCCGCGGTCGGGTCGTCCGGCAGCCCCAGCCAGTATTCCTTCCACCGCTGCTCGAATGCCACGACGTCGTTGCCGAAGTTCTTCTGCCATGCCCGCTCCCAGTCCATCTGGCGGCTGACGTCCTTGAGAAACGCGTTAAAGGGCTGCTCATAGCGGCCGTGGTCGCCGTGCGCCAGGAACTGGACCATCGACCACGCCTGGTCATAATTCTCCGCCGCCAGCTTCGAGTTCCACAGGTCGTGGCTGGTCGTCATCATCCCCTTGAGCGACCTGAACTTCGCCTCCTTGATGCCCTTCTGAATGCGCGCCAGCCGCTCGGGGGGGATCAAGCCCACGATGAACCGATCTCCGGTAAACCGGCCCTCACCGAAATATTCGGCCATGCCCTCGTTGGCCCACACGGGGATCTGGTCGCCCATCGTCGCGTGCACAAACTGGTGGAAGCCCTCATGCTGGATCGTGTGCCAGGTGAATTCGGGCTTCGCCTCCGTCAGGACGGCCGCCAAAGCATGGCCCGTGAATACGCCCGCCGAGCCCGGCATGCCGCCGGCCGCGATGTAGTCCGCGCGCTTGGTGAACACGTAGAATGGCAGGCGGTCGCGCACTTGCCCGGCGAAACCCTGCGTGCGCCGCTGGTACTCCTCGGCCATCAGGGTGATCCGCATGGTCACTTCCTGCACGCCGTTCGGATCCAAGTCCGTGTTCAGCACGTAGTAACGCGTGGGGTACACCGGCAAGGCCGCCTGCGCCCCGGCCGCCAGCACCCACGCACTCGCCAGCGCGAGCAGCGCCCAGCGCAGTCCATGCCGCGTCGCGCCGCTTGTCTGCATCTGATCCATCGTCTACACCCCTTGACCACCCGGCGCCGCGTGCGCCGCTTTGCCCGCATCCTCTGCCGCGGCTTTCAGAATGACGTCGAGCACGGGCTGCGTATCCATCTGCCAGCGCGGCACGAGCTTGCTGTTGATGAAGATCGTCGGAATCCCGTGCAGCCCCGGCGGCATGCCGTACCGCAGTACCGGCAACTTCTTGCCCGCCTCGATGTCCGCGCTGATGGCCGCCCGTACGTCCGGCCGCTCCCGCGCCGCCTGCAGCGCATCGTACTCCACACCGAGCTGCGCGGCGTCCGCCCGCAGATCCGCTTCCGCCCTCTGCAGCAGCGCCGTCAGCACCGCCTCCGCGTCCACGCCCAGCTTCGCCGCATTCTTCGCCCGTTCGTCCGCCGACATCGTGAACAAGGCGTCACGCAGCGCCTGCGGCGGCACCTTCCACTGCGCCGCCACGGCCTGCAGCGCTCCGTCGCAATGCTCCATCAGCCACAGGTGCATCCGCCAGTACCCATCGTTGCCCGCCACCCGCCCGGCCGCCTCGGCGGTCTGCGCTGCCCAGCACGCCAGCGGGTGGCGGCGGAACGGCAGCATCGGATTGCAGTCGCTGTTGAACGGACAGTGGCGGAACGTGTACTTCACGTCCGCGCGCCCTTGCTGGAATGTGCGAATGATCCGGTCCGTCTGGATGGTCCCGGCCTCCGTGTAGTCCCCCCACAACACAACCTGCACGGCGGCGTCCGCCGGGCCCAGCGTCCAGGCCGGCTCGTCCAGTGGCAGTTGCCGCACGGCCTCGTCGCGCCAGTCGGCCACGTACTTCTCCAGCGCGCCGGGCGGTTGGTCGTACAGCGCGCTACGCGGCGGTGGGTTCGTCGCCGCGACGGCTTCCACCGTGCGCAGCAGCGCGTTTGGCGCGCTCCAGCCTTTCAGCTCGACGCCATTGATGAAGATCATCGGCGTGAAGAACAGGCCCAGCGCGTTGGCTTCCGCGCAGTCCGCCTGAACCCGCCGTGCCGTCTCCGGACCGGACATGACCTTGAAGAAATCGCCCGGTTCGTAGCCGAAACTCCGAATCGCCTCGACGACCTCCGCCTCCTTCTCGAACACGCCCTTGCGCGCGAACAGCCAGTCGTGCATCTTCCAGAACCCGTCGGCGCCCCAGAGGATGCCGGCAGCCTCGGCCGCCCGCGCGGCCCAGCACGCATTGGGGTGCAGGTTCATCTTGGCAGCCGGGTTGCACAGCGGGCTGAACGGAAAGTGCTTCATCGACACCGACACGCTCGGAAATCGCTGCGGGTCGCGCATAATCTGGTCGATCTGCTGCTCGATCATCCGGCAGTCGGGGCACTGGAAGTCGGTGAACAGCATGATGCGGATGGCCGCTTCGGCGGGCCCGCGGCGATAGCGTCCGGTGAAACCGGCACCCTCCGCCGGCTGTGACGCGGTCGGCCCCGCCGGGGCGGGCGCCGCTGCTGCCGCGCCCGGAGTTTCGCGCGTCGTCGGCTGTACCTGGTTTGTAGTCGATTTCGCCACCGGCGCGCTTGTGGACGCCGGTACCGGCTGCGAAGGCGTGCCCGTGCCGCCCGACTTCTTGATGATCTCCTGCTGCGCCTCAATCCGCGCCCGCTCGGCCTTCGCCGCGGCCACCGCCCGCGCCTGCGCGTCCCATACGCCGAGCCCGAAATTCGCCAGCGCGAAGACCGCCGCAAAGAGCCAGGCCGGTGCCCCCAACCACCGCCGTCCGCGGTCCGCACGTCGCTGGGCGAGTTCCATCGTGATCCCGAACGCGAAGTTCCCAGCGTGCGTCGCTAGGCAGTATGGACACAGGAGCCATTTGACGACAATGATCGCGCAGAACCCCACGGAACCCAGCAGCCCCAGCCGCGCGATGTACTGCACGGCCCGCGGCAACGCACCGCGCGCCGCAATCCACGCGGCCAGCAGCGCTACGAAGTACGCCGCCCCAAAGAACGACACCGGCCAGCCACCGTCCGCCCCGGGGAGCGGGATCCTCCCCCATGCGCTCTTGGTGATCTGGTCACAGGCCGCCCCGGCTCCGCAGCCCGGCAGCGCCAGCCCCGCAATGTGCTCAACCACCAGCAGCAGGGCGGCCCCGCAGCCGACCGCCAGAAACAGGCTCCCCAGCACCAAGGCCCCCTTGGGCGGGGCCGACGACGGCGGATTTGTCGCAGCCGAGGCAGACTGAAACGGTTTTGGCGGCTTTCTCTTGGCCATAGTCATTCCCATTCGCCGGTACCCTGATCCTACCGCGACCACAGCGAGTTGATCACGCCGCCGTCAACAGCTTCGCACGCAGGGTGCCTAGCCAACAATAATACCGGCCGCCGCGACCCGAAGTGCGCCGTGTACGAATTTTCACAGCGTTCCGCCGGTGCGCGGGAACCTTCTCGCGCCCTTTGTACTTGATTTGGCCTTTGTGGTATACTGGTCTCGTGGCTAGCGAGATGTGTGTCAATCCGAGTTTGGGTCCAGAACACTTCGAGACTGTGCTGGATGCCGTGCCCGAGGCGGTCCTCACCATGGACCGCAACTTCGTCATCACCAGCTTCAACCGCGCGGCCGAGCGACTGACCGGCTTTCGCCGCACCGAGGTGGTGGGCCAACACTGCTACGAAGTCTGCCGCAGCCCGGGCTGTCGGACTGCAACCGACTGTCCCATGACCATCACCCTCCGGAATGGCACCGCTGCCCCGGCGCCGCGCGAAATCTACGTGCTCAATCGTCGCAACGAGCAAATGTCCGTGCGGATTGTCTTCACGATCCTGCGCGATCTCGACGGGCAAATCGCCGGCGGCGTCGAGGCCTTTCACGCCTTGCAGTATTCGGAAGCCGCTCCTTCGCAACCTCCGCACCTGAAGCTGCCGATCCTCGAAGCCAGCGAACGCCGCGCCATCGAGGACGTGCTTCGCCGCCACAATTGGAACCGCACTCTCGCCGCCCAAGAGCTGAATATCAGCCGCATCACGCTCTGGCGCAAGATGCGTAAGCTCAGCATCAGCCCGCGCCCGTAACCACCCCTTGGGAATGCAGCGTCGGCCGCCTGCGGTCGACGGTGAAGACGACGAGACCTGGTCGTCTCCGTGGCATCGCGCGCAGTGACCTTCCTCAGGCAACCGGCTTTCGCCGCTGCGCCCGAATTGCCCCCGAATCCGGACGACGGGGAACGCACTCATGCCGCGCCAGCTCTCCCCGCGTGGCCCAATCTCGCTAGAGCGGCTCGGCACGCGGCCGGGCCGACGTGAGGATCCAGATCTGCGGCGGGCCGCTTGTCCGCTAACCCTGGGCCTTGAGCTTCTCGGCCTTCTCGGCGGCCATCTCGATGCCGCCGACGTACATGAACGCCTGCTCGGGCAGGTGGTCCCACTTGCCGTCGCACAGCTCCTTGAAGCTCCGCAGGGTGTCTTCCTTCTTCGTGTAGTTGCCGGGGAAGCCCGTGAACGTCTCGGCCACGAAGAACGGCTGGCTGAAGAAGCGCTCGATCTTGCGAGCGCGCGACACGATCAGCTTGTCCTCTTCGCTCAGTTCTTCCACGCCGAGAATCGCGATGATGTCCTGCAAGCTGCGGTAGCGCTGCAGGATTTCCTGCACGCGGCGGGCGATGGCGTAGTGCTCTTCACCGACGACGCCCGGATCGAGCGCGCGGCTGCTCGAACCCAGAGGGTCGATGGCCGGATAGATACCCTTCTCCGAGATCGAGCGCTCGAGCACGATGAACGCGTCAAGGTGGGTGAACGTCGTGGCCGGCGCGGGGTCGGTCAGGTCGTCGGCCGGCACGTAAATCGCCTGCACGGACGTGACGGCCCCCTGCCGCGTCGACGTGATGCGCTCCTGCAACTCGCCCATCTCCGTGCCCAGCGTCGGCTGATACCCGACGGCCGACGGCATGCGGCCGAGCAAGGCCGACACTTCGGAGCCCGCCTGCGAGAAGCGGAAAATGTTGTCCACAAACAGCAGCGTGTCGGCGCCGGACTCGTCGCGGAAGTACTCGGCCATGGTCAGCGCGGACAGCGCCGCCCGCAGGCGCGAGCCCGGCGGCTCGTTCATCTGGCCGAACACCATGGCCGTCTGATCGATGACCGACTTGCCGGTCGTGCCGATCTTGGCCTCCTGCATTTCGAGCCACAGGTCGTTGCCTTCGCGGGTGCGTTCGCCGACGCCCGCAAATACGGAGAAGCCGCCGTGCTGCGTGGCGATGCGGGCGATCAGCTCCTGGATGACGACCGTCTTGCCCAAGCCGGCACCGCCGAACAGGCCGATCTTGCCGCCGCGGACGAACGGGACGAGGAGGTCGATGACCTTGATGCCGGTTTCGAACTGCTCGGTCTTCGGCGTCAGGTCGGCGAACTCCGGCGGTTCGCGGTGGATCGGCATGCGCTTATCCGCCTGGACCGGGCCGCGTCCGTCGACGGGCTCGCCGACGAGGTTGAACACGCGGCCGAGCGTGGCGGGCCCGACGGGCACGCTGATCGGTGCGCCGGTGTCGAGCACGGACATGCCGCGCTTCAGGCCGTCGGTCGAGCCGAGCGCTACGGCGCGGATCTTGGAGCCGCCGAGGTGCTGGGCGACTTCGCACCAGAGGGTTTCCTCCTCGGTGCGGTCGCCGACCGGCCGGCGGACCTGGACCTTCAGGGCGTTGTAGATCTTGGGCAGCCGCTCGGCGTCGAACTCCGCATCGAGAGTCGAGCCGATGACCTGGACGATCTTGCCGTTGTTCTCGCCGCTCTGCGTAGACATTCACGTTCTCCGGCCGATCCGCCAATTGCGAATTTCGAATAGCGAATAACGAAAGGGCTACTCGGCGCTCGCTCGGCGCGTTTTCTTCACAATGGACACCAATGCACGGACGATCTCGTCGGCCTCTGTGAGCAGTGCCTCAAGTCGCTTGCGAGGCAGGATCTCACAATCGGCCACCAGCCTGAGCCAATAGAGCGATTCGCGTGCTTCTGTGCGTGCGATATTCATCCGGCGCGCGAAGTCCCGACGCGAGTGCGCCCCCTGCGCCTCTTCCACGTTTGCGCCCACACTCGTCCCGCTGCGGGCGAGCTGACGCGCGATGACTTGACTGCCCAGGTCTCTCGGCATTGCCCGGATGAGCCGGAGAACGCGGCACGCAAAGGCGTACGTGCGCTCTTCAATCTCGCGCGGCTTGTACGCCAAGTGTTGCACAACGGACTCCATCGCAGCATTGCTAGACCACGCCAGCTTTTTCGCTATTCGCTATTCGAAATTCGTCATTCCTTACAGGACGTCACTGCACCGCATTCGCCCCGCCGACGATATCCGCCAATTCCGTCGTAATCTGCGTCTGCCGCGCCCGGTTGTATTGCCGCGTCAGGAACTTGATCATGTCGCCACCGGCGTCTGTGGCGACCTTCATCGCCACCATCCGCGCCACCTGTTCCGACACGATGGCGTCGTTGAAGCACTGGTACAGGCGGATCTTCACCGCTTCGGGAATCAGCCGCGTCAAGAGCTCGGCCGGCGGTGGCGAAAACTCAAACTCCACCCGCGTGCCGGACGCACCGGAGACTAACCCCGTTGCGGCCGCCGTCCGCGCTCCCGCCCCGTGCGGCGTCTCGCCCGCCCTGGGCGGTTCGATCGGCAGCAGTTGGGCCACGGTCGCCCGCTGCACGCCCACCGAGTGGAACTGCATGTAGACCACGTCGACCCGCCGGATCTCCTGCCGCGCGTAGAGCGCCATGTAGCGCTCCGCCATCGCGGCCACCCGGCTGAAGGCGATCTTGTCCTCGACGTCGGTGATGCGTTCGGCCACGTCCACGCCCAGGAACTTCAGGTAGTTGATGCCTTTCTTGCCGACGACCTCCATCTGCGCCGCGATCCCATCCTTCTGCAGGCTCTGCCGCGCGTCCGCCAGCTTGCGCAGCACAGACGCGTTGTACGCCCCGCACAAGCCGCGATTCGACGTGATCACCAGCAGCACGCTCGCCGGCGGGGCCGCATTCGGCTGCAGCAGCGGATGATCGGCCGCCCCCTGCCCGCCGAGCGTCTGGATCATTTCGGTGATCTTCTGCGTATACGGCTGCGACGCCACGGCCCGCTGCAGGCACTTCTGATAGCGCGCCGTGGCGATGAGCTGCATCGTCTGCGTGATCTTCCGAATGTT
>CAZGAQ010000042.1:20796-44852 GCA_964523405.1 uncultured Planctomycetales bacterium | reverse complement strand
CGGTGTGGGCGAGGTCGTCGTCCCAGCCGAAGCCGGCGTCGACGACGAACTTCGAGCCCTGCGCCATCAGGCGGCGCAAGTCGCGGCGGTCGAACTTCACGCGTCCGCCGCGGCCGACGCCCGCGGGAACGGTGTTGAAGAGCGTGTCGACGAGCGTCTTGATGTGCGGCTGCACGTCGGGCTGGGCGAGGTTGGTGCGCACGAGGCGGACGCCGCAGTTGATGTCGTACCCGACGCCGCCGGGACTGACGACGCCGCCTTCCAGCGGGTCGGTTGAGGCCACACCGCCGATGCAGAAGCCGTAGCCCCAGTGGATGTCGGGCATGGCGTAGGAGGCGCCGACGATGCCGGGCAGGCAGGCGACGTTGGCGACCTGTTCGGGCGACTTGTCCTGGCGAATCGTGTCCATCAGGGCGTCGTCGGCGTAGATGATGCCGTCGACCCGCATCTGCGGCTTGTAGTCGCGCGGGATGCGCCACCGAAAGTCGTCGAGTTGCTCCAAGGGGCCGGTATAGGAATCAGGCACAAAGCACCTCGTCAGATGTCCACAATATACGTCAGCTCGCAGCCGTCCGCCGTGGAGCGGATGGCGAGCTCATGGTACGTGATCGCCTTGACCTCGCGATCGAAGAGGCTCCGTTCCATGTCTACCGGCCGCATGGTCCCCGTGACGGACAGATGCGTCGCGGTGAACGCGGTGACGTGCACGTTGGTCAGTCGCTGTTGGCGGCGTTCGAAGTCGACCAGCAGCGTGGCGAGAAAGTCGTGGACGAGCAGGCTGGCTTCGTCGCCGCGGAGCTCGCGCGCGTACGGCGTCGCGTCGGAGCCGAGAACAAGCTCGCCGATGACCGCGTAGAGGCCGTCGACGGCGGGGGGAATCAGCTGCGCGAGCGTCGGGGCGCTGACGCGCACGCCGATATCGGCCGTATGGTCGAAGAGCTCGTATTGCGCCGCGTTCAAGCGGGATCTCCAGGGGGATTCTGCAGGGGTCACGTTGACCCCCGGTGCCGGGGTCCTGCCCGGCGGCAACATAGCATACCCGCCGGTGGGGCGGTTCCCAATCGGGTTTGCGGCGAGCGGCCGCCGGAATGGGGTGGCGTACGCCAACGACTTGGGGACAATGGGTGCGTTGCGGGAGCCGAAGATGGCGGATTTGCCAAGTCAATCAGCGCGCGGAGGGGGAACGCTGCCGCGTTGCGTCGCGATCAGCGGCGCAAGCGGGCTGATCGGGGCGGCGCTGGTGCGGTGGCTGGCGAGCGAGGAAGTGCAGGTGCGGGCGCTGGTGCGACGCGCGCCGCAGGCGGGGAGCGGGGAGGTGCAATGGGACCCGGCGCGGGGCGTGCTCGATGCGCGTGCGCTGGGCGGTGTTGACGCGGTCGTGCACTTGGCGGGGGAAAACGTGGGCGCGGGGCGCTGGACGGCAGCACGCAAGGCGGCGATTCGAGCGAGCCGCGTGGACGGGACGCGGCTCGTGGCGGAGACGGTGGCGAAGCTGCAGCCGCGGCCGCGTGTGCTGGTTTGTGCGTCGGCGGTCGGGTTCTACGGAGATCGCGGGGAGGAGGTGCTGACGGAAGCCAGTGCGGCGGGGCGCGGGTTTCTGGCGGACGTGTGCCAGGCGTGGGAGGCGGCGACGGAGCCGGCGCGCACGGCGGGGATTCGCGTGGTGAACCTGCGCATCGGGATGGTGCTCGCGCGGGACGGTGGGGCGCTGGCGCGGATGTTGCCGGTGTTCCGCAAGGGCGCAGGTGGGCCGGTCGGGGACGGGCGGCAGTATATGAGCTGGATCGCGCTGGCCGACCTGGTGCGCGTGATCACGCATGTGCTGGTCGATGAGACGGTGCATGGGCCGGTGAACGCGGTGGCACCGGAGGCGGTGACGAACGAGCGGTTTTCGCATGTGCTCGCAGCGCTACTGGGGCGGCCGGCGCTGCTGCGTGTGCCGGCGGTCGCGGTGAAGCTGATGTTTGGGGAGATGGGGCGCGAGCTGCTGTTGGCGAGCACGCGGGCAGTGCCGGGGCGGCTCACGGCAAGCGGTTTCCGGTTCGAGTATCCGGAGTTGGAGGCGGCGCTGCGGGCGGTGCTGGTGGCGGCTGAGTGAGCGGCGCCCAGAGCGGTTTCGCTCTTGGTGCGTTGCTCGCGCAACGGCATGCCACGTCAGGCACGGAGGCCTGTCGCCACCAGACGACGCACCATTTGTGAATCCGCGCTACGGCGTGCCGTAGCGTCGCGCGCAGTCGAGCGCAAAGCGGAACGACTCCAGGCTGATCGTCGGCGGTATGGAGTGGTCGCTGTGGTAGATGTACCCGCCGCCGCGCGCGGCGACCGGGACCTTCGCGGCGATCTCCGCCTCGATCTGCGCGCGGTCATTCGTTGCCAGGACGTCGGCGTTGATGTTGCCGATGAGTGTGAGGCGGTCGCCCCAACGCTGTTTGTACTCGCGCACGTCGTTGCCCGCCCGCGCCTCCAGTGGGTGAATCGCGTCGAGGCCGGCCTCCAGCAGCAGCGGAATGAGCTGCGCGACGTTGCCGTCGCAGTGCCAGATGAACTTCATGTCGTGGGCGCGGGCAAACGCGCCGATCCGCTTCCAGAACGGCACGGCGAAGCGCTGTGCGGAGCGCGGCGAGAACAATAGGCCGTTCTTGTAGCACAGGTCGCTCCAGAACCAGATGGCATCGAAGCGATAGCCGCGCTCGTGTGCCTGGCCGAGCAGCGCCAACAGGTAATCCGTGTACGTCGTGGCCATTTCCTCGACCAGCGCCGGGTCCTTGGCCATCGCGTGCAGGGCGACCTCGAACCCCATCGTCTGGTAGAGCACGAACCACACGGGATCAACCGGTGTGATCGCCGTGAACAGCCCGGCCGCGCGGGCCGCCTGGTAGTGCGCATCGGCCGCGGCATTGTTGAACTTGGCCGGTGTCGCGGCGAGCAGCGGCTTGACGCGCTCCCAGTCGGCGCGGCCGCGGACCGCCGGCTCGAGCACTTGCGGCACCGCGCTGCGGTCGCGCCACTCCTTGATCATCTTGCCGTAGTTGTCCACATACACGCGGTGCTCGGCGGTTTCCTCGACCACGCGGATGGGCAGGCCGAACGATGGATCAAACAGGTCGTTGATGCACGCGACGGGGTCGAGGCCGAAATGGGCTTCGACTTTGCGGGGCTGGTCGGGGGTGATGTCGGCGGGCAGGCCCTCGGCGTGCCAGCGCGTGAAGGTCTCGGGCCAGATCGTCGTTTCCCACATGGGGACGCGGTCGGGTTGTTGGTGCTGCAAGGCGGCGAGGATGCGGGCGCGGGGCGTCATGGATATTACTCTCGAAGATGAATCGGTTTAGTTGTGCCGATAGCATAGCATCCCGGGCGGAAGCTGTCACGCGGCGCGCCCGCGCGGCCCGCACCGGTTGCCGGGGGGCGACGCCACGCCCGCCCTGGGCGGCTAAGCGATGTGCTGCCCGCGCAGGCGCGCTACCTCGACGCAGTCCTTGTCGCCACGCCCGCTGATGTTGATGACCATCAGCTGGTCGCGGCCCATCGTCGGGGCCAGCTTCACCGCCTGGGCTACCGCGTGCGCAGACTCCAAGGCCGGGATGATCCCCTCGCAGCGCGACAGCAGTTCGAAGGCGTCCAACGCCTCAGTGTCCGTCGCCGCCGTGTATTCCACCCGCCGCGTCTGGTGCCAGTACGCGTGTTCCGGGCCAACGCCCGGATAGTCCAGCCCGGCCGAGACCGAGTGCACGTCGAGCGTCTGCCCATCGTCGTCCTGCAGCACGATCGTCAGCATACCGTGCAGCACGCCCGGGCGGCCTTTCGCCAGCGTCGCGGCATGTCGCTTTCCGCTCAGCCCCTCGCCCGCCGCTTCCACCCCCACCAGTCGCACGCCCCGGTCCGCGATGAACGGGTAAAACATGCCGGCCGCGTTGCTCCCGCCGCCCACGCAGGCCAATACGACGTCCGGCAGGCGGCCCGTCGCGGCGATCATCTGCTCCTTCGTTTCGCGGCCGATGACCGCCTGGAAATCGCGGACGATGGTCGGGAAGGGGTGGGGGCCCATCACGCTGCCGATGATGTAGTGCGTGTGCGCGACGGTGGCCATCCAGTCGCGCATCGCCTCATTGATCGCGTCCTTGAGCGTGCGCTGCCCACTCTCGACTGGAATGCACTCGCTGCCGAGCAGCCGCATGCGGTAGACATTGAGGGCCTGCCGCCGTACGTCCTCGGCGCCCATGTACACGCGGCATTCCAGGCCCAGCATGGCACAGGCCGTGGCGGTCGCAACCCCGTGCTGGCCTGCGCCGGTCTCCGCAATCACGCGACGCTTGCCCATGCGGCGCGTCAGCAGTCCCTGGCCGAGCGTGTTGTTGATTTTGTGCGCGCCGGTGTGATTGAGGTCCTCGCGCTTGAGATAGATCCGCGCCCCGCCGAGTTGTTCGGTCAGGCGCCGCGCGAAATACAGTGGACTCGGCCGACCCGCATAGTCGCGGAGCAGCTCGTTGAGCTCGCTCCAGAAAGCCGGGTCCGCCTGGGCGCGGGCATATTCCCGCTCCAGTTGGTGGACGGCCCCCATGAGCACCTCGGGCACATACTGCCCGCCAAACGGCCCGAAGCGGCCGGCGACGGGGTCGGACTGCGTGGCTGCGGACATCGGACTTCCTCGTTGTCAGAAGCGTTGCATTGTAGCGGACGTGGGCCGCGGCCGCGCGGGTGAAGGGGCCCGCCATCGGGCGGGGTCGCGCCAGGCAGAGCGCCGCGCACCGGGGGGCGGCGCGCGGCGCGGGGAGCGAGCACGCGGAATTCGCGGCGGCGAGCGGCCTACGGGCAGGCCGTATTCATCTTCGTGACGAGGGGGTCGATGTCCCGCCAGTTCACGTGTCCATCGAGGCTGCCATCGAGGTTGGCAAACGGGCACGTTGCCCCGGCCGGAAAGAGCGCCTGCCAGGCCGACTGGTTGTCGTTCATGCCCGCAATGAAGTAGTCGATGTCGCGCCAGTTGATGGCGCCGTCGCAATTCGCGTCACCCGCACACACGACCGGTGCCAGCACCGGGTCCGGACCGGCCGCGTAGTTCTGCGCCACTTCGCTCGCGGACAAGGCGCGGCTGTACACCGCGGCCAGGCGATACTCGCCCAGCCACACGTTCGTGGGGGCGGTGTTGAGCTCGTTGCCCAGGGCAAAGCGGTAGACCGTGTTCCAGGTGTCAAACGTGCCGGCCAGCGTCGCGCTCGCGACCGGGCTCCCGTCTATGTAGAGCTGCGCCGCGCCGGCTGCGTTGCGTGTGAACACCACGTGTTGCAGGCTCGCGGTCGCGCTGCCGAGCGGGCTACTGAGCGCCGGCCGGCCGTTCGTGTCGGACGTCGTCGTTCGCAGGCGCACGCCGTAGCGGTCCGCCGGATTGCCGGTGTCCTCGCCCTGCCCGAGCATGAAATTGCGCGTCGACGTGCTGTTGGACAGGGTCATGATCCGCGCCGGACCGTACTGCGATGCCGCGGCTGGAATGACCCACGCTTCCAGCGTTACCGCGTCGCTGGCGATGCACGCCGTGATCAGCTTGCTGGGTGCGGCCGCCGAGGCGATACGCGTGAAATTGCCCGGATGGATGGTCAACCCACCGAGTGTCCAGGTTGTGTTCTGCGGCTGCTCGATCGTGAGGTCGACCGCGCTGCCGACGTGCGACACGTCGTGGACCGTTGTGCCGCTGCCCTCGTCGAACGTGTACAGCAGCGCCTGACCGGTGCTGACGCGCGCCGCCGACGAGTAGCGGAAGGTCGCGCTGGAATTCGGGAGGATCAGGTGGGCCGGCGTGTCGCAGTCCGTCAGGCCGTTGAACGTCAGCGTGTAATCGACGTCCGCCGCCAGCGGGCCGACCGTGCGCAACGTCACCAGGTTGTCGGGGCCGCGCACCGCCGCTGCCAGCGCCACCGGCTGACCGGCCAGCGTGAGCGTGTAGTGGGCCAGCGTTTCCGCGGCACCCGGGGCGATGCACGTCGTGAACAGCACGCGCACCGTCGTCTGGCTGGCCGGCAGCACGCCGACGATGCGCGGGCCCGGCGCGCACGCGTCGCCCACGCCGTCCTGATCCCAGTCGGCCTGGTCGGCATTCGCGACCAGCGGGCAGTTGTCCACGCCGTCGAGCCAGCCGTCGTCGTCCGTGTCCGGATTCTTCGGATCGCTCCCCAGGGTGACTTCTACGCCGTCGCTCAGCCCGTCGCCGTCAGTGTCGGGATTGAGCGGATCGGTGTGATAGACCCGCACTTCCAGCGTGTCGCTGAGGTCGTCGTCATCGGTGTCGGCCAGCGTCGGATTGGTCCTGTTCTGCAGCTCCTCCAGATTGCTCAGCCCGTCGCCGTCCGCGTCCTCGAGCGCCGTGTGGGAGAGGTCCGTGAAGTACAACAGTTCCCAATCGTCCGGCAGGCCGTCGCCATCACTGTCGTTGTTCGGCCCCGGGAGTTGGATCGTGTAGTAGGCGGCCGAGACGTGTCCCTTGTAATACTCGAGGTTGAAATCCGTACACTCGACGAAGCGGTACCACACCTGCGTGTCCTGCTGGATGCGGATGATCATGACGCTGTTGGCCAGGCCGTACGTATGCTGAATTGCGGGCCCGCCGGTGAAGGGGTTGCGGCCGAGATTCACGTACCCGTTGTCCGGATCGCTGTTGAACTCCGCGTCGTACGTCCCGTCGTAGGTCTTGCCGTACCACACGCCGGAGCGATACGTCGCGCGATAGACCCGCACGTTGACGCTCTTGCGGGGCCAGTTGTTGTCGTCCGTGAACTGGAAGTAGTTGTTCTGCGGCAGTTCCTGCAGGTACTCGCCGATATTGCACGGTGAGTTCATGTTGCCGCAGCGGGCGCGCGCGTGCGCGATGCGCTCGAGCATCGCGGCCTCATACGGTCCCCAGACAAACCCGTAGGGCCCGGTCATCACGCCGCCATACTTGTTCTGATACACCATGTCGCCCGTCGACACCCACGGCAGATACGTGCCGACGATCCACTGCCCGTTCTCGTAGATCTGCACCGTCCGATTGCTCGGATCGTTGTCGTGCACGTTGAAGCCGTAGCTGTCCACGAGGTAGCGGGCGTGGCCCAGCTCGTGCACGACGCCCGTCTCGATCCAGAACGGGTTCGTGTAGTCCAGCGTCGTGTGATTGCTGTAGTACGAGCTGGTGCCGGGATCGTACGCCTCGAAGCCCCACATCAGGTCGACGGTGTGGTCCGACGTGTCCGGGTTGTTTGTCGGAATGCCGCCGTTCAGCGGCAACTGGTTGTCGGGCACGACGTTGATGCGGTCCACGCGCACCCGCGTGCTGACGCCGTGGGGTGTGATGCCCGGGTAGATGGCCGCCGCATACAGCTCGTTCTGCTTGGCCATGATGCGCTGGATCCAGTCCTCCCACGAGTTCGAGCCGATGCCGAGTTCCTGCTGGTACTGGTGGAAGTAGCGCCACGTGCTCTCCTCGACCCAGACGCCCAGGCTGATCGCGTCCGTGTAATCGCGGATCCGATTGTTCACCTTGCTCTTCTCAGCCAGCGCGTTATTGGGATCGACGATCAGCTCGACGGTGTGCCGTCCCGCCTGCCATGTCCACGGCAGCGTCACGATCCGCCACCCGTTCGGCGGCGGATCGTTGGGCATCGCGGCCGGATTCTTGGGCCAGTAGTTGGGATTGCGCAGCGCCGTGTCGTCGGTCGGATTGGGATATCCGCTGTAGTCAAATGCGAAGGGGGGGCGCAGGGGCTCGAAATCCGCCAGCGCGCCGCCGCCGACCACGGTGCCGTCGATCTTCCACACGTAGTCCACGCTGGCGAGCGTCGGCGAAGTCGCGTCGCCCCAATGCCGGATGTGCCCGTAGAACATGACCGGATCGCCCGCGACCGGCATGTTCTTGGTGGCGTCATAGTCGTACTTGGGCGTCCGCTCAATGAGCGTCACATCGAGGTCCGTCTCGACGGCGAAAGCGCCGCTCGGCAGTAGGAGCAGGAGGGACAGACAGCAACACACACGGCCTTGGACGGGCGACGGCATGGCAACTCTCCCTTCCAGCATTCTGGGTTGGCGCAGACTAAACCGTTTCACTGCAACGTGATTGTACCATACCTGACCCGCTGACGGCCAGCCCATTCCGGGCCGGACCACCGCCCGCGCCTGCGCTCCGTTCCCATGCCGCCGACCGTGCCGGTGTCGCCGCGGTGGGGCGCGGACGGCGCGCAAAAAGACGCCCAGCCCGTGCGTATCGGGCTGGGCGTCGTCGCGTGGGGAACGAGTCCGAGTATCCGGGACCGCTTACCGACCGCGCCGGACGAGGGCGAACAGCAGGCTCGCCACCAAGCCCAGGGCGGACGGCTCGGGGACCACGTTCACTTCGATGACGGCGTCGTTAAAGTCGTAGTCCGCACGATCCTGCCCGGTGATGCGATCTTCCCAGAACAGCAGCCACGTGGTGCCGGTCGTATTCGGGGCGCCCTGCACCAAGTACGTCACCAACTGATCATGGCCCTGCTGATCCGCGCCGATGTTGTCGCGGCCATCAGACGTGAAGAGATTCAGTCCGCCGGGAGTCGTCCGCCGTGCCCAGCGGAAAATCCCGTCGATCTCGCCGGTCCACGAGCCGTGCACGGCGTAGCCGCTGCCGCTGACACTCATGATCGGGACGAAGTCGGCGTTGCTCGGCGCCGTGCCGCTGTACTCGCCCGGCACATAGCCAAAATACTGGTAGTCGCCGGCGTAACGGGCCCGCGCCGTCGCCTGGATGGGCCCGGACTCGACGCAGCGCGCGTCATCCTGCTCCGCGAGGCTGGGCGTGTTGAGGGACAGGGGGCTCAGGCCGCCCGTATCGGACACGCGGATGATCTGAATCGTCGGACTGACAAAGTCCGGCCCCTGCATGGTGAAGTCCACGCCATACAGGGCTTCCAGAATCGCTTCGTGCGATTGCTCGGGAATCCAGGGAGCATTGACGTTCGTGTAGGCCGCGCTGGCCAAAGGGCAAAGAGTGGCCAGGGCCACAACGATAGTGGTGAGGGACTGCTTCATTACTCCATCCTCCTGCGCTCTCCGGAGGTCGCGGCGAGCTTTATCCGTAACCGCTCCCGGAGCCGCTTGCCTCTTCCTCATTGCGGACGATTGCCCGCGCAAACGGCTGCGATCAGTGCAGTTCGGATAGTCCGGCCCTCCTCCGGGGTCAGCCGGACGATCGGAAAGCACTTCGATTCGGAAGCGCTCCCGATCGGCGTATCCTAGGCGCCCAGGAGTTCCAAAGTCAACCGTCAACGCGCGCCGGTGGCGGGACCAAACCGCTCCTTTCTGTCGACCTCGCGGATCGGCTGATAAACTACGTCGCCGCCCCGGCGAGCGGCCGGAACTTATTGGAGCGAGGAGCTTTCCATGCGTAAGGGCCTGTGTGTTTTTTTCCTGATTTTTGCCTGTGTCCCCGCGGCCTGGGCGTGGGGTGCCCAGGTGCACCGCGCCATCACTTGGCTGTCGCTCGATGCCCTGCCCGAAGACGCACCCGCCTGGTTGCGGCCGGACGCGGTTCGGCAGCGCGCGGCCTTCCAGTCGAACCAGCCCGACCGCTGGCGCGGCTCCAGTAGCCTCGTGCTGAAGCACGAGAACGACGCGGAGCACTACCTCGACATCGACGATCTCGCGCAGTTCGACCTCACGCTTGATGCGCTGCCCAAGTTTCGCGGGGAATACCTGCGGCGAATGGCCGCCGCCAAGGCGCTGCATCCAGATCGGATCGCCCCTTATGACGCCAGCAAGGATTCCGCCCGCTCGCACGAGTGGCCAGGCTTTCTGCCCTACGCCATCGCCGAGCACTACGCGAAGCTCCAGGCCGCCTTCCGGCAGGTGCGGATTCTTGAGCAGGTTAATGACCCGGCCCGACGCGAGCAGCTCGAACAGGCCCGCGCGATCGTGGTGTACGAACTCGGGACCTTGAGCCATTTTGTGGCCGACGCCGCTCAACCGCTGCACACCACAAAGCACTATGACGGGTGGGTTGGTGAAAACCCCGCCGGCTACAAATGGCGCGAAAAGTTCCACAGCTACATCGACGAGGGCTGGGCTGTGCGGCACGGCTGGGGCTACGCCGCCCAGCGCGGGCGGTTGAAGGTCACCGCCCTGCTGAACGCGGACGACCCGTGGGGCGATTTCCTGGCCGGTATGCAGCGCGCCCACGCGCAGCTCGAGCCACTGTACAAGCTCGAGCGCGATGGCCTGCTGGACGGCCCGGAGGGCGAGGCCCTGATGACGGAACGGCTCAACGATGCGGCCGCCATGCTGTCAGCGACGATCTGGGCGGCCTACCGCAGCAGTGCGCCGGACCCAAAGCAGATTGATTCCTGGCTGCACTATGACGCCTACGACCCGAACGAGTTGCCACCGGGCCCCGACGGACCGGCGTCGCAGCCCAGCGGCCATTGACGTCACGTGCTGAGCCCGGGCATTGCCACTGCCGGGTTCCGCCCGCGCATTGGCCGAAACGAACGCGGCACAGCGTGTTGGGCGCTGTGCCGTGTGCTTTTCGTCTGTCGAGTCGCGGTCACGCGGACGAGGTCCGCAGTGCACGTTCTAGACGCTCGGTTTGCGATTCCAGTCGCGCTGTCCGGAGGCTGTGCCCAGCCGGTACAGCCGCTGCACGCAGTTGGCCAAACGCTGGAGCACGAGTCGGCCTTCGACCGTCAGTTCCAGTCCCAGGAACTGAATGGCCACGCCGGTCGCGCCCGACTCCTCGGTGCGGGCGCCGCGATAGCGCACATCCACCAGTAGCGGATTCCGCCCGTCGGGCATCTGGATTTCCGCCCCCAGCAGGTCCTCGCCGCTCCACGCGGGCGGCACCGGCTGATGCAGGTGGACCAGGGCGCCGCCGCACGACATGTCCGCGAGGTCGCCCGTCGCAATCTGCAGCGTACTGCCCTGGGCCTGGGCCCGTGCCGTCACGCCGCCCGGCCAGAGGCTGACCAGCAGCGTCATCTGCGCGGGGACCGGCGTGCGGTAATACGCCCGGCGTTGCAGCTCCGTCAGCGTGTCGGGCCAGCGGTAGCGCACCGCCGCGATCGACGTCTGGTTGTCCATCACGAAGTGGCCCTTCGCCTCCACGACGGTGGCGAAGAGGATTTTGCGGCTCTTCTGCCGGAAGCTCACGCCCACGTACTGCCCCGGAGCGATGGGCGGCAGCGTCTCGCCATTGACCGGTTCGTAGTCGAGCACGAAGAATCGGCCGTTGCCGTCGCGTTCCAGGAAGCGGGCCTTGAAGGAGGCCCAGTCGTTGCCGTCCTGCAGGGTGAGGATGGCCAGGGCGCGCTCCTGGACGGCGCGGTCGAAGATCTCGCGCGTGTCGCGCAAGCCGGTGATCGGGCGAGGTCTCACAGCGTGCCCTCCTCTTCTTCGGTCAGCCGGCGGGTTTCGTTGTCGATGGCCGCCCGCAGCAGTTCCAGCGTGGCGCGGCAGGCGGCGTCGCGGGCGACGAACTCGAAACCGACGGTCAGGTGGTCGGGATCCAGGCTGCTCGATTTGGTGCACACTTCGCTGGGCAGCGTGTAGACCTGGTTGAGCCACGGCAGGGCGAACTCGAGCTGCACTTCGTCGCCGATCAGCAGTTGGTCCTCCGCCTGCTGGCGCGGCAACCGGCAGCCTAACCCGCTGCGGCTGATGTTGGTCATCGTGCCCACCAGGGGCTGCGTGCCGGCGCCTTGCAGCAGGCGCACGGGCACCGGCTCAATGGGGCTCCGCCGCGCGTAGCGGCGCCGGTTCGCGACCTGGATCGCATCCGGCAGGGCCAGCCCGAGTCGCCGGGGGGCCGAATTGTCCGTCGCCTCCAGAATGACCGTCGAGAACAGGTAGAGCTGCCCGGACAGAATCGTGCGCACGTCGCACATCACGCCGAGCAGTTCGGCGACCGTCTGGGGGTGCACCGTGTCGACCAGGTTCACCTGCAGCAGGTCCTGGTTGCGGCCTTCGAGCGTGCCCCACAGCGGCGTCTCGCGGAATTCCGGGCGCGGATCGATTTCCAGCTTAGCCCGCGACTTCACGGCCTCGGCCAACATGCGCGAAGCCTGTCGCACGGTCAGGTCCAGGGTCACCAACATGCCGATGCGCCTCCTTCTTGCGGCGATGCGATGCGCGCGGGCCGCGTGTTCTCCTGCCGGCGGACAAAGCGCGCGAGGGTCTGCACTTGCTCGTGGAGGCGGGTCGGGTCGTCGCCCGCACAGAACACGGCCCCCAGGACTACGTTAGCGCGCGCCGCGTCGGGCTGGGCATGCACCACACGCACGACGAATTCCAGGCGCTGCGCCTCGCCGGGCAGCTCGCAGGCCGCCCAGTACACGCCCCCGCGGCGCACCGCGGGTGCGGAGGGGGCGGCCAGCACGGCCCCCAGCCCCCCGGTCGAGAAGTTCGTCAGTTCCGCAAGAAAGCTCTGCCGATCGTCATCCAGGCTGGTGAACGTTGCGTGGATGGGCCCTACGCCGGTCAGCGAAGCGCGGAATGTGTCGCGCCGTTCGAGGACTTCGAGGTACAGGGGCATCGCCAGCCGCAGGACCCGCTGTCCGGCGGTTGTCGCCGGTCCGAGGCTGCGTGTGCGAAAGGTGCGCAAGGTCCCCTCGTGCGAGAAATACACGTCCATCGACGTTCCCGAGGCCCAGTCCGCGGGCCCGCCGGCCACCGGGTGCTCGAGCACGAGCGCATTACCGGTCAATTCCAGGAAACGTGAGTTGGCCAGGGGGCGCTCCGGTGTGCCCCCCGGAGGTACGAGCTGAGCTCGGGCGCGCGTGGCACACAGCGCCCCCAGCAGGTCGAGCTGGGTCCGGCGGCGTACAAGCGTATCAGCGATCATGCGAACCTCACGTGGCTCTGCGCCGCTGAGAGTCTTCGTCTGGCGGGTAGCGCGACTTGACCGCGACCGCCGGGTGCGGAAAAGGGGACGTGTGCAACTCGGACGCAGGGGCGCGGTTCCGCCGCTGCCGTCGCTGGCCGGGCTGCGGCGGCTATCGGAACCTCTCCGTCGCGTCCCGGAAAGTGCGCTCTCCGACTGGCTGCCCGCCGGCCACGGCGGTCACTGGCCTGCGGCGCGCCCCGCCGGCGTGACCTGTACCGACCCGCCGGCCGCGGATCGGACGCCTCGCGGGCGCCCGCCGCCCCACGGATAATGTTGACCCGATCCTGCGGGCGGGCGCCGCTGGGGCACATAAACCGCCGACACGCGGCCCCGCCCCGTGACGGCCGCGCAGCCGCACACTAGAATGCACCCGCGCGCCGTCCGCGATCGGCGGACGCGCCGAAGCCTGGAGCGAGCGAGTGACATGAACACGGCAGCGACGCGGACGGCGATTCTCGGACTGGCCCTGGTGCTGGCGACGAGCGGCTGCGTCGAGCGCCGCATGCGAATCGAGACGCGCCCGAGCGGGGCCCTCGTCACCGTGAATGACGAAGAGGTCGGGGTCAGCCCCGTGAAGATGTCCTTCCTGTGGTACGGCGACTACGACATCATCCTGCGCAAGCCGGGCTACGAGACCCTGAAAACCCACTATCGCGTGGACGCCCCCTGGTACCAGTGGCCGCCGTTCGACCTCGTCACGGAGGCGCTGCTGCCCGGCACGATCCGCGACGACCATGTGCTGCCCGCCTTCGAGCTCGTCAAGGCGGAGCAGCCGGCCGTGAGCGACGTGGTCGAGCGCGCGACCGAGTTGCGCGACCGCACGCTGTACGAGGGGGAGTAGCGGACCACGCGCCGCCGCCGTGCGGGGGACAAAAAAACGGCGGCGCCGACACCCTGCCGGCCGCCGCCGCAAACCCCGGACCAGTTGGCCTCCGTCCCACGGCGACCGTGGACGGCCTCCCCGCCAATACAGCGAACGTCGTTCGCCGTCAGGTTTGAGGCGTCGAACAACACCTGCATTCACGCTCCCCACGCGGCACGTACACGATCATGCGCGGATTCCCAGCGAGGACTGCGCACCAACACGCGGCCCCCCAGTGACCCGGGTGTGTATCAGGGCGAGGCTGTAACCTGCTGCAAAATAAGAACCTACGCGATGGCCCGTGCTTGCATCCGCGCTGTCGGCGCACTGCGCTGGGAGGATCACCGCGGAGGAATCGTTCAGTTCTTTTCAGGAAGTTTCAGGCCAAGAAACCGCATGACCTGTTTCAGGTCTTCCCACACGTCGCCCTTCGCTTCCGGATTGCGCAGCAGATACGCTGGATGGAACGTCGGCATCAACTTTGTCGCCGGTAGGTTGTAGTGCGCAAGCTCGGGGGGCGGGAAGTCCTGGAACGTGCCCCGGAGCTTCGTGATAGGTGTCTTGGTGGCCAGGAGTGTCTGCGCGGCCGGACGCCCCAACGTCACGATGACCTTGGGCCGCAGAATCGCGAGTTGTCGGAAGAGGAACGGCGCACACGTCGCCATTTCGTCGTCGGCTGGCGTGCGGTTGCCCGGTGGCCGGCACTTCACCACGTTGCCGATGTAGACCTGGTCACGCGTGAGCGTCATGGCGGCGATCATGCGCGTCAGTAGTTGTCCCGCGCGACCGACGAACGGAATGCCCTGGGCATCTTCATCCGCCCCGGGACCCTCGCCGACGAATGCCAGTTGTGGCCGGGGGCTGCCGACGCCGAAGACGGTCTGCGTGCGCTGCTCGCACAGGCGGCACTTGCGGCAGGCGCGCACGAAGTCCCGCTCCAGTTGTGCCAGCGCTTCGGCAGCGGCGGCCGGCGACAGGTCCTGCGTGTTCAGGGGGGGCAGATTAGGGTCGTCCGGAATGAAGCTGGCGGCGGCTGGAATCAGCGCCGGGGCCGCTGCCGCCGTGCGGCGGGGGCCGGACACCGCCAGGCCCCGAGGTTCCGCAACCGGTGCGTTTGCACGCGCCGGGCGCGCCGCCGGGGTGGGGGCGACACTGGGGCCCTGTGTCTCGCTGGCGGCGACCGGTCCGCGCGGGCTCGCCGGCCGGCGCGGCGCAACGGGTGCTACCGGAATCCCCAGCCGTCGCTCGTTACGCAGCCATTCGCGCAGCAGACCCTCGTTGTCCATACCGACCTCCTGCGGCGACAATAGGCCACCCGTCGGCCGGCGGCAAGCCCGGGTTCTCGGGCTGTGCGCGGCGGGAAACTACCCGACCGGTGAACGGCGGCGCACGTCGCGCGGCGCGTGGCGCGGAACAAGTTACATTTCCGTCGGTCTTATAAACACTCCGCGCTCCGTGCCACCGGCGATACCGAAGGGCTCCGCTGTAGCCTACAGGACGCGCAACGTAAGGCATTCGCCGTGGATTCCGGTCAAGCTGGACGCTCATACGCCGATATGGACAAAGTCGGGCCTGCTGGACCTTGGTACGACAGGTCACCAAGTCGGCACCAGGTCTGAAGCAGCGGCTGCGGCCGCACGCGCCACGTCGAACCCGGGCATACTGGGGAGGCATGGTCGACACGGAATTGGATTGGTAGCCCCTGGCTGCCTGGCCGAGATTCGGGCCGGACCGGGTGCCGCGCGTCGTCTCGAACGGTGCGCGGCATCCCGGCCGGGAGGTTCCCCCATGGGTGGCGAGTACCCGCCGGGGGTGGACAGAGCGACCGGGAGCGTGATCGCTTGTGGCCTGAAAAACGGATCGTGAATGCGGTGCGCCGCGGCCGACCCAACTGCGGCGGAGTCAACCCGAACCGAGAGCGGTGATATGGACGGAGTAGACGGACAAGTGCTCGTCGTGGACGACGACGCCGAGTATCGCGCGGCGATCGTTGGGCAACTGCGCCTGGCCGGGTGCGGTGTGCTCGAAGCGCCGGACTACGACGTGGCCCTGCGACTCTTCCGGTCCTGCGCGGACGTCCAGCTCGTGATCCTGGACCACCCGACCGGTGCCGCACGCGTGGATGGCCTGGTTGCGAACCTGCGCGCGATTCGCCAGGATGCGACCATCGTGGGCAACAGCGGGGCCGATCGGCGTGTCGAGTTCGCCGCAGCCGGCGTGCCGCTCTTCCTCCAGAAGCCCTGGCGCCCCGCGGATCTGGCGACCCTGCTGCGCGGCGGCATCAGCACATGCGGGGAATGCAGTAGCCCGCTACCGCTCCGTCGCCCCCGGCCCGGCGAAGCCGGCACGACCTGGATCTGCGCCTCGTGCGGCTCACGCTACTATGCCGTGCTCGACGAAGAAGCCGGCGATGACCTGCGGGCCTACGTGCGGCCGGAAGCGCTGCGCCGCGGGTGATCCGGCAGACCGCGGCCGCTCAGGCCGAGCCGTGGTAGTTCGCGGCCGGATCGCGGGCCAGCAGCTCTTGCAGCCGGGCGTGATTTACGGGCGCGCGGCGCTGCATGCAGTCGGGATGCGTGCAAGCCTCACAGGGGTACCCCCCGGGACTGACCAGCTCTGCTGGCCCCAGGCCAATTAGGCCGGAGATCGATTTCACCGGCAGCATCAGACAACTCGGCGTGACGCGGACGTTGATCTGGTGGGCGGGCACGCTGGCAAAGAGCGGCACCTGTTGCCGCACGGTCATGCCACAGTACCCCGGGCTGTACGGCGGCGTCGTGTCCAGTCCCCGTTCCCGGGCCCACGCCCGCACCTCGGCCGCCAGCAAATCCCCGGCCGCCTCCACCGACTGCGAGGCGATCGCGTCGGCGATCGTACCGTGCATGACCTTGCCCGCTTTGAGCCACGCGCGACTCAGTCGCTCCAGGGCCGAACCGATCGTGACGACGAACGTGGCCATGTACTGGGCGTGCTTGAGGAACGCTCCGACGGCACCGTCAAACACGGCACCAGACGCGAGCGTGATCCGTCGGCCCTCGAGCGCGGTCACCGGGTCGATGCGGAACAGGCCGCGCGCCCGCACCAGACGGCGCGACTCGCCGACCAATTGCTCGACCAGCTCAAACCAGCGCTGATGCGCGGGACGTCCGGGTTGGAGATGCACCAGCCGATGGATCTGCGTCCGGTCCGGCTCGACGTGCTCGAAGCGCAGGACACGAAACGCGGTGGCCTGCGCCACGCCGTGGATGGGGGGGGGGACGCTGCGGGGGGCGGCGGACAACTCAGGCATACCAACCTCGCACGGGTACAGAAGCACCAACGGCTACGGCGCGCGGGCGGCGCCCGCGGGGGAGCGTCGCGGTGGGGGCCCGGGGCGTCACGTTACCCGGCGGAATTTGCCGCCGCCCTCGTTCACGAGCTTGGTGAAGCCCTTGGCCTTCAGGTTCTTGTCGCTGAGCATCGCGCGCCCGGACATCTGCGTGCTGATCCCGCACCGCGAGATGACGCGTGTGATCGGCCGCCCGCAAGCGGGGCAGGCGGTCAGCGGCTCGTCCTGGATCGACTGGCGCACCTCGAAGCGCGTCCGGCAGCGGTCGCAGGCCTGGTCGGGCGCCGTGGCTTCATATTCGTACGTCGGCATGGTGCCGGGTCCCTGAAACGGTTCTGACGCGGACGAACGCCGCCGCACCGGAACCACGCTCGTGATTATACCCGCCCGTCGTCTGGCGCGTGGCCCGATTCGAGCCCGCCAAGCCGCGTCCTCCGGTCCGGTCGAGCCGGGCGGACTTGGGGCGGCTTCCATTTTCGGACCCGCCGTGCTAGCCTCGCCGGGACGGAAGCGCCCGACGGTCCGCGTCCCCGCAGACCCGGCGCTGGCGGAGACATGGCATGGCCGATGTTGTGGATCGTTCGCACCTCCATCCTGGCCCGGGCGGAGCGCCGGCACTCTCAGTTGTCGCCCCGTGCTACAACGAGCAGGAAGTGCTTCCGGAGTTTCACCGCCGCGTGGCGGCTGTTTGCCAGAACCTGACCGATAGCCACGAGATCGTGCTCGTCGACGACGGCTCGCGGGATCGCACCTGGACCGTCGTGAACGAGTTGGCGGCCCGCGATCCCCACGTGGTGGGAGTGCGGCTGTCCCGCAATCACGGGCACCAGCTCGCGCTGACCGCGGGCTTGAGCGTCTGTCGGGGCGAGCGCGTGCTGATCATCGATGCCGACCTGCAGGACCCGCCGGAGTTGCTCCCCGCCATGCTGGCCAGGCTCGACACCGGAGTCGACGTGGTTTACGGGCAACGCCGTCAGCGGGCCGGCGAGAGCTGGTTCAAGCTCTGGACCGCCGCGGCCTTCTACAAGGTCCTCAATCGGCTCAGCGACACCCGCATTCCGGCCGAAACGGGCGACTTCCGTCTGATGAGCCGCCGAGCCCTGGACGTGTTACAGGCGATGCCCGAGCGGCACCGGTATATCCGCGGGATGGTGAGCTGGATCGGCTTCCGCCAGGAGCCGCTGCTGTTCGATCGCGATCCGCGCTACGCCGGCGAGACCAAGTACCCGTTCCGCAAGATGTTTCGCCTGGCACTGGATGCCATCATTTCCTTCTCGACCTGGCCCCTGAAACTGGCCAACATCCTGGCGTTCATCACGGCCCTGGCCGGGCTCGTGGTGTTGCTGTATGCCTTGCTGGGCTGGCTGCTCGGGCGTGCCACGCAGAGCGGCTGGGCGAGCATCCTGGGCGGCATGGCGCTGCTCAGCAGCGTACAGCTCTTCATGCTGGGCGTGATGGGGGAGTACCTGGGGCGGCTCTACGAGCAGGGCAAGGGCCGTCCCCTGTTCATCATCGAGACGATCACGCGCGGCGCGCGCGACGCCCACAATCAGGGAAGCTGACCCCCACCTTTCCTAGCCCGTCGTCCGGGTCACGCGATTCCGTCACGCCGCGCCGCGGCCTAACGCCGGCGCCGTCCCCACATCCCGATCGCCCCGGCCACCATCAGCAGCAACGTGCCCGGCTCCGGAACGGCGGAAATGACGGCTTCGCCGGACGGCTCGCCCGCATTGGCCACCAGCTCGTCCAGGAGTTGCTTGGCGGCCTGTTCGTCCTGCTGCAGGATGGACTGCACCAGCAGGGGGGCCGTCTCACTGGCCACTACCGTCTCGCCGGCCACAGCCGTCGCGCCGGCGGCGGCCTGGAGCTGCTGGCGGATCGCGTCGTCAATGCGGTCGATCGGGGACTGGGGGAACCAAGCCTCGAGCTCCGTCGTGTCGAAGCCCAGGCTGGTCAGGGCCGCGAGCCCACCGTCGGCGTAGAGATTACCCTTGATATTGATGGGGCCGACGTTGAAGTTCGTCGGCTGCGTCTGCTTGACCGCGACGCCGTCGATGACCAGTTGTGAGTTCGCATTGCTGATCGTGACGGAAGCGTTGTAGAAGCCCAGCGTGTTGATTTCCAGCGCGTTGCTGACGTTCAGCGTGCCGCTGTACACGACATCCTGCGCGCCCAGCGTCGAGCGGAAGCTGTAGTTGAGATTATTCGCCGTCAGGCTGGCCTGGCCGTTCTTGAACTGGCTGTCGCGTCGTCCGCTGAACCCCGCGGTCGCCTGCACTCCGCCGCTCAGCGAGAGCTCCGCCAGACCGCCCAGCCGCAAGACCTCCGCGCGCCCCTGGGAGTCGTTGCCGAAAGTGCGGTCAAACTCGAGCTGATATCCCTGCCCGAGGCTGCTCGGCACAATCCGCAGTCGGCCCGAGCGCGATCCGTTCACGCGCGTCCCATCGCCCGTCGTCTGAATGGGACCGCCCAGCGGCGTCGCGGCGTATCCCAGCCCGCGGTAGATGCCTTCGAACAGCCCGGCCTCGGCGGTCAGAACACCGAAACCAGCCCAGCACACGAGTACGGCACCAACGGTACGTCTCATGGTTCCGTCCTTAAGCGGCCCATGCCGGCAGCGTGACTGCGGCCCGACCACGCTATGGGCACCACGCGTAAGGATACGCCCGCGCCGGCCGGTCTGCAATGCTTCTGCCACGGCTCCTGGGGCCGTCCACTGCTCCTATCGGTGTGATCGCGCCGTCGCTTGGACGGGGCACGGGACCGCCTTCGCGCCAATTCTGCTGATTCTGGCCGCAAACCCCCAACGTGCACTGGTCGGCGCTCGCGGCTTCCCCCTATAATTGCCCAACGCGGTCGGGGACCATTACGGGCTGCGCTGTACCGACATTTTATGGGTTCCGACCGCTAACGGTCACGGACCGACCGGGTCTGAACTTGCGCGAACACAGCATGACGCCAAAGGTGAGCGCAATGCGGAAGTCCATCATCGTGGGAGTACTGGGGCTGCTGGCCACCGCAGCACTCGCCGCGCGCCAGGAGCCCCCCAGCCAGCCCACCTCCCGCGCCGCCCCGCCTACCGCCGAGCGTCTC
Source organism: uncultured Planctomycetales bacterium (assembly GCA_964523405.1). GTDB lineage: Bacteria > Planctomycetota > Phycisphaerae > UBA1845 > Fen-1342 > CAZGAQ01. The sequence goes on along the minus strand of CAZGAQ010000042.1, from coordinate 24,698 downwards.
GGCGACCTGGTCACCCTGATCGAGGGCTCCAATCCGCCCGAAGTGCGTCGCAAGGTCGCCCGCGAGCTGCTCCTGCAGAATTGGCCGGAGACGCCGCCACGCCTCGTCGTGATCCTGGGCGCGCCGAACGCTGCCGCCAAGGTGGCCGTCGCCAGCGCCCTCTCCGAGTTGCCGCAATTCCTCGACTCCACCTACATCGAGCCGCTCATGGGAATGCTCGGTGACGCCGAACCCGAAGTGCGGGCCTCCGCCGCCCGCGCCTTGGCGGCCTACGATGGGGCCCGCGTCGTAGCCCGCCTGCGCAAACAGGCGGGCGATCCGGAGGTGCCGGCCCGTGCCCGCCTCGGCGCCATCGCCACTCTCGGCCTCATGACCGAACGCGACGCGCTCGACAGCTTGGCCGAGCTGCTCGCCGATCCCGATGCCACCGTCGCGGCCGCCGCCCTCACCGCGCTGCAGCAGGCCGCGGCCATCGACTTCGGCGACGATGCCACGGCCGCGCGCCGCTGGTGGGAGGAGAGCCGCACGCTGCCCCTGGAGGAGTGGCAGGCGCTGCAGATCCGCCGCCTGGTCCAGAAAGATCGTGAGTCGCGCGAGCGCCTGGACGCACTCGAGGGCCGCCTGGTCAAAGCGCTCGAGGGAACGTTTCAGAAGTCGCCCGACAGCGAGCGGATTACCCTCCTGGCCGCGTACCTCGCCGACAGCTCCGTCACCGTGCGACTGCTCGGTCTGCGTCTCGCCCAGATGCACCTCTCCGAGGGCAAGGCGGCCGAGTCGCTCCCGCCCGAACTGCTGGCCCGGATTCGCGACATGCTCCAGAGCACGCAGCCGCGCGAGCAGGCGGCCGCCGTGCGAACCATCGCCGCCCTGCGGCGTCCCGAGGATGGGGAGACGTTCGTCAATATGCTGGCGGCCGCGCGCAATCGCACCGTCCGGCTGGCCTTGATCAACAGCCTGGGCTACGTCGGCGATGGAACGGCCACGGAGGCCCTGCTGGCCGTCCTCAATGAGGCCGACGACGAAATGGCGACGGAAGTCGTGGCCGCCCTGGGGCGGCTGGCCGACCGAGACGCCTTACGTGACGAGCATCGCCGCGCGGTGGTCGGCGCCGTGCGCAAGATCTTCGACGCCACCAAACCGGGGCAGGTTGTGCTCCGGGAGCGCGCCCTGTGGGCGATGGGCAACATCGCGGACGCCAGCTTCGCGCCGGCTTTCGTCACGGCGCTGGATCCGGCCGAGGCCGTGGCGGTGCGCCAGGCGGCGGCCCGCGGGGTTGCAGCCCTGAACGACCCCAAGCTCGCTGACGCCTTGGCCGCCGCGGTCAATGATCCCGACGTGGGGGTGCGCAAGACCGTGATCGAGACGCTCGCCAGCATCGGCACGGCCGACAAGCACTTGCAGGCCCTGTGGGGGCGCCTGACCTCTCCGCCCGAGCCCGACGAGACCCTCCGGCAACTGGCCTGGCGCGGGGCGCTCAAGCTGCTGTCCAAACGGCCGGGGGCACAGATCGAGGAGTGGATCGCGCGGCTGCCCGGGGAGGGACCGCAGCAGCGTCAACGGCGCCTGGAATTGCTGCAGAGCTTGCTCCGCACGACCGAGCAGGCCAAGCCGCCGGATCGGGCGCGGACGGGTGCGGTGCGGGCACGGATCGCTGCGCAGTACGCGCTGCTGGAACAGGCGGACGAGGCCCTGGCGGAGTACGCCAAGGCGCGCGCGGAGCTGCAGGGGACCGACTCCGAGGCCGCGCAACGCATTGCGGTGGAGATGCTGCGCTACGCGCTCGTCAGTGGGCGGTACACGCAGACGACGGCCGAGGCGCTGGCGGGCAGCGCGGATTGCCCGGCCCTGTGGCAGGCCGCGCGCCAGGAGATTGAGCCGCGGCTGATGGGCGAGAAGGTGGATCAGGCGCTGGTCATGCTGAAGGCGCTGCGGGATTACCCGCCGTGCAAGTGGCCGGCTGCGATTGAACAGGACATCGAACAGACTGCCGCCCGGGCGCAGGCGTTGAAAGAGGCTGCCAAATCGGGGGCGGAATCTCGTCCGGGCACGGCCTCACGTCCCGGTGCGGACTCGCGTCCTGGGGCGAACACCACGGGAGCGCCGCCGGGCTGAGCTCCGCGCTCCGCTGCGCTCGTCCCGCGTCCGCTGGGCGCACAGCGCAGCATCCCCGCCGCCGTACAACCCCGCGACAACACGGTTCGGCCGCGCGCCGGCCCCCGCGCGCGCTAGTCGCTGCGCTTCGACAGAAACCCCACACTGCTCGCGAAACATCGCTCGCGCAACTGCGCCCGGGCCTCCGCGTCGCGCTCGTCCTCGCTGCGCAGGTCTTCCAGATTGGCCTGGCACCGATCACAGTCGGCATGCTGCACGTGGAAGTCGATGTAGTGCTCCCAATCGTCGTCGAGCGCCCCCAAGAGGTACCGCCCCAGCGTCGAACGCTTCAGACACGACACGCCTTCTTCCTGCCAGATGCGCGCCACCGTGCTGTCGGCGGCCAAGTCGTCCTCTTGCCACTCAGGCGCGTCCGCGGCCTGCGTCAGCTTGCGCCACTGCTCCAGCACGCGGAACTTGATGCCCGCCACGCCGGGCTCGGTCAGCCCCAGGTCGGCCGCCACTTCCTTGTTGCGCAGCCCCAGCACGACCAGCATCTCGATGACGATCAGGTCCTGGAAGCGGCCCTGCTCGGTGCACTGGTCGACCCACTGCCGCAGACAGGCGACCAGGGCGCCGCGCTGCGCGTCCAGGCTCTCGCGGTTGGCGATGTAGCGGCTGGGCGTCTCGGCATCGATCCATGCCTCCGGAGCGTCATCGGTTTCAAGCTGGTCCAGGCTCTGCCGACGCCCGGGTTGCCGGCGGCGCAGATGGTCGCTGAGCTTGTTGCGGAGAATCGCGAAGAGGTACGTTTCGAGCGAACGCTGGCGATCGTAGTTCTCCAGGCTGCGCAGCAGGCCCAGGAACGTCTCCTGCACGAGGTCCTCGGCGTCGCTGCGCTCGGCCAGCATCCGCCGCGCGAAGCTCAACAGCCGGCCTTGGTAGCGCTCAATGACCTCACACCAGGCGCGCTCATCGCCGCGTTGCACGGCCTCGATCAGGTAGCTGTCGGCTGCTTCGTCCGCCATGACCCGTGTCCCGCCGGAATCCGGTCTCCGTACCCGAAAGCGGCAGGATACCACGCCGACGGTGGACCGGCCAAGGCGGGCTGGGGGAACATGACGGAAAGCGACAGATGGCCGCGCCACGCGAACGGCGCCAGCTACACGACGATCGGACGGCGCGGGTCGCGCTGCGGCCAGAACACCAGCACCAGCCCGAGCACCAGGGGCGGCGCCACGGTGAACAGCAGCGGGCGCCACACGGCCTCTCGCAGGAGCGTGTCCACGCCGGGATCATTCACCAGTTGGCTCAACGCCGGACCGGCCTTACTCATGGCCGCCGCGGCGCCCAGACCGATCAGGGCGCAACCGGCGAGGGTACGCACCAGGACCCGCCCACCCTGGCGCCGCCGCGCCAGGACCAGGACGATCGCACCCATCACCAGTGCGGCGGAGCCGGCCCGCGCCGGCACACTCCGCGTGATGTTCAGCGGCACAAACCGCTCACGACTGGCCAGGTGCAGCTCTGCGGCCTGAGGTACTGCCTGCGCGACAACAAGGAACACGCCCGCCAGCAAGAGCAGCTTGCCAATCAGGCAGACGCCCGAGCGCGTGGCCCGGCCGACAAACGACGGGTGCGCGGCTTCGACCACTTCCGGTGCACCCAAGGGCTCCAGGGGCTCCACGCGCCGCGCCACGGCCGGAGTCGGCGCCGCGGCTCCTCCGGCCGGTGTCGGTGCGCTGGCAGCGGCGTCCGCGCCGGCCGGTGGCGGAGGCGCAGCCGGCAGCGGCGGGGGCGGCGGCGGATTC
>CAZGAQ010000042.1:0-20786 GCA_964523405.1 uncultured Planctomycetales bacterium | reverse complement strand
GGCGGATTCACGCCGGCCACGGCGGCCGCCCGTGCCTGGGCAAACTGGGCCTGGGCCCGCATGCTCGCCGCTCCCTGCACGAGCAGGCTGAGCACCGCGCACACGCCGGCTCCGGTGATCTCGTAGGTATTTGCGTTGGCAATCCCGGCCGCAATCAGGCCCACAATCGCCGGCCAGAAGGCCGCCCCCAGGCTGACCGTGCCACGCTGGGCCTCCGCAATGCGCTTGCGCCAATCGCATAATGCCATGGCCGCCAGCGGGGAGAAGATTAGCAGGGCCATGGACTTGTCGTACTTGGGTGGCGCGAAATGCCCACCGTGCGGCCACGGCGTCTTGGGGGCCCGCGGAACTGCCGGGGGCGGGATGCGCCCCGTGCGGACCCTCACACCCGGCCCCTCGACGGTGAGATTGTCGTTCTCCTCGTTCTGCTGCTCCGACCAGTCGTAGACCTCACTCGCCTCGTCCGCGAGTTGCTGCACGCCCGCCGTGTCGCTGATGTAGTGCGCCGGCTTGTAGCCCACATTGTTGTAGGCAAACAGGCACGCCGGCAGCATGAACAGCCCGCCAATGGCGGCGCAGGCCAGCCGGTCAAACAGCGTATGTTCCCGGGTACCGGTGCGGAGCAGCCGGCGTTGCACGATCGTGACCCCGGCCACGCCGCCGAGAATATACAGCCCCACGGCAAACGCACGCTCCGCGAAATACTCGCTGTCCCGATGCACAAAGCTCAATAGCAGCGCGATGAGGGCGGCGACCGCGACGATCAGGATGCCACGCCCCAGGCGGTCACGCAGACGATCGCGCCCCGCACCCGCCGCGGCCGGCGCCCGGGCGAACGACGGCCGTGCCGCCACGCGTCCCGGACCGAGCTTGCGCTCCAGGCGGTGCGCCTTCTCTTCGATCTTGCGCGTCAGCCGGTCGACCTTGTGCTGCAGGCGTTCCGGCAGTTCCTCCAATGCTCCATTGAGCCGGTCCTGCCAATTCCCGGGCGCGTCGCGCGCATCCAGCGGTGGTGGCGTGGGGCGCGGCGAGGCTGTGACCGTCCGGTCATCCCGGGCTTCCGGTGAACGCGGCACCTGGGTCAGCGCGCTCGCGTCGAACGAGGCCACGTCGTTGCTCAGTTCGCCCGATTGCATGACCGCGGCCAGCAGCTCGTCGGCGTCCTGGTAGCGCTCTTCGGGGTTCTTCGCCAGCGCCTTTGCGATCACCTGTGCGAATGGCGCGGGCACGCCGGTCAAATCGGGGTTGTCCCGCAGGTGCCGCATGAGCACTTCGCCCATGCTCGACCCGCTGAACGGCAGCCGCCCCGTCAGCATCTCGTACAGGATCACGCCGAGCGCGTAGATGTCGATCGCCTTCGTGTAGTTCCCCGAGCCGATCTCCGGCGCCATGTAGTGCACCGTGCCGACGCTGACCGTCTGCCCGCTGTGCCGCGATACGGAGATGTGCTTGCTCAGACCGTAGTCGCCGATCTTCACGTATCCGTCATCGTAGAAGATGTTCGCCGGCTTCAGGTCGCGATGCACGATGCCGCGCTCGTGCAGGTAGCTCAGTCCCTTGCAGATCCCCGCCAGCAGAAACGCGACCTTCTGCACCGGCATGCCGCCCGGCTCTGCCGGCAGCATCTCCCGCAGGGACGGCCCGCTGACGTACTCCATGATCACAAACGGCTCGCCGGCGGTGTTCTGCTTCACATCGTAGATGGTGATGAGGTGCGGGCTCTTGAGGTTCATCACGTGCGCGATGCCCCGCAGCTCGACCTCGGGATTCTCGCGGAGGTACTTGAGCGCAATCTGCTTGCCCGAGTCCGCGACGGCGTAGTACACCTCGCCGAACCCGCCACGTCCGACCGCACGCTGGACCGTGATGCCGTCCAGCGGCCGATCGCCATGTTTGAACGTGTAGGCCACGATTCTTCCTCCGCCGGCGGCTCCTGGACCGCCGTGCCCGCGCCGCTCAGGCGGCGCCCGGCCCGATCGTATACGGCTTCACCGTGACGCGCAACCCGTCAAATTCCAGCGTCCCGCCCGCAGCCACGGCCTGCGCCCGCCGCGTCGGCCCGCCCAGACCCTTGTCCATCGGCCGGGCAAACAGCCCGCCGCCGCGTCCGAACAGCACGACCTGCCCGTTGTCGTCCCGCGTGCGCACGTGACAGGTCTCGCCCGCGCCGACCAGGCACGTGTCGCGGAACAGGACCACGTCGCTCACGTCCTGCGCCAGGCGGCACCGGTGCGACAACCGCAGCACCGCCGACTCGCTCTTCGCGCTGGGTTTGTGGAACGTCATCTTCGCCGCGCCGCCCAGCACGATGCGATCCCCGTCGCGCAGCAGCGTCTGCGTAACCCGCCGCTGGTTCACCTCGGTCGGTGCGTACGCGGTCAAGAAGTAGTCTTCGCCGCGCCGGATGATGTCCGCGTGGTGCGAATCCACCTCCGCCTCCAGCGGCACGTCAATCTCACTCTTCGTCCCCGCGCGCCCCAGCCGCACCAGGTCCCGGCTGACGAGCACGGCACTGCCGCTGCCGCCATCCACCAGCAGCAGCAGGGGCCGCTCCAGCCGGGCAGCCGTTCCTGCATCGCCGGCATCCAACCCGGTCAGCACCGCGCGGCCCGGCCGAGCTCCGCCACGGGCAGCCAGGGGGGGAGCCACTGCCGCATGTCCCGGCTCCGCCGCGGCCGCGCGTGTGCTGTCCAGATTCGCGTACAGCCCGAGCGGCGAGGCCATCAGCGCCTCCTGCCCCTCGGCGATCTTCGTCAGCGCCGCCAGGCACGCCGTGATCCACGCCACATCTCCCCGCACCGCCTTCAGCCGCAACAGCGACTGCCGCAGTGCGGCGTACTCTGCCAGTGCCAGTTGATTCGCCGCCCGCGTGCACAGATCGACCACGCGCTCGCAATCCGCCAGCGTCGGATCGTGTGCCAGCAGGGCGTTGATCGCGTCGCGCGCCGCCAGCAGCCCCTCGAACCGGCCTTGCCCGTGCCAACGCTCGACGGCCTGTCGGCACGCTGCCGCCAGACGCGGTGCCAGCCGATCCGTCTCCGCGGTCCGCCCCCGCCGGCACGCCTCCATCCAAAAGCGCGCTGCCGCCAGCACGTCGTCCCGCTCCAGGGCCTCGGCCGCCTGCTCCAGCAATTGGCCCCCGCGCTGCACGCGGTGATCCAGCTCTTCCGCCAGCTGTTCCCGCTTCCGCGTGTCGTCGATCCGGTCGAGGTTCAGCCGGACCGTATCCAACCTCCCCGCCTGAAGCTGGTCGGACGCCTGCTGATACGCCTGCCGCTCCTCGGCCGTCCGCTGCGCCCCCTGGTTCATCTCAGCCAGAATCCGCCGCCGGAGGTCCTGGGCCTCCGGGTCCGGCCGCCCAATCGCGACCAGTCGGTCCAGATCCGCCAGGGCGTCCGGGTAGCGTCCCGCCTGCCGGTGGAGCCGCGCGCGCGACAGCAGCGGTTTGACGAGTTCGTCGACCAGCCGCTGCCCGCGGGGGCTGGCACGAAGTTCCGGTTCCTGGACGGCAGCGAGGGCGTCGTCGATCCGGCCCTGGCGGAGGGCCTTCTCGGCGGCATTCAGGCGGACGAATTGCCAGCGGGCAAACATGGTCAATCCTCTCGGGCCGGCCTCCGGCCCTGCAGGCCGCGATTTTACCACGCCTAACCCGTCCGGCCCGTCCGGCCAGCCCGGGTCTCGGCGGTATTCGGCCGCGGGAGCGGGTTATTTCCTGGGCGAGGTCGGCGTGCGCGGTGGGGAGGTGGGGGGGCGGGCTGATCACGCGCCGGGCGCGGACCGCGGCGGGGCGGCCATTCCTGGCTGGCGAACGAGACGGTGGGGGCTAGTTCTCGTTGCTCTGTTCGGCCGCCCACCAAAGTGACTTGGCGGTCGGATAGAGCGTTGTCAGCCGTCGGATGACGCCGGCGAAGCCCTCCGGCGTCCACGCGGGGCGGGACCGAATCATGTTCAGGAGAATGCTCGGGTACATCTGAGCGTCGTTGTTCGCCCGCAGCGAACGAGTGATTCCGGTCGTCACGATGTGCAGGTCGGCATAGGGCTGGGACGCCAGGCACTGCAGGGTGCGAACGCCGGCCGGGTGTGCCGCGTCAATCCAGCACTCAAACGTGGTGGCGTCGCTGGCGGCGAGCCGCGCCATGAGCACAATCGCGAGCGCCCCGTCCATGTCCCAGCTGGCCAGCCGCATCTCGAACGGGCAGCGTTGCGGGTACTTGCGCATCCCGAAGTTGTCTTCGCGCAAGTACAGAGTTGCCCCTTCTTCGGTCGGCACGACGACCAGCCGCCCGGGGGGGAGCGCTAACACGGATTGCGGCACACTCTCCTTCATGGGCCCGCCGATGTGCACTCCAAGATACGCCCTTTATCAATACGTCGGCACATTCCGGCAGTCACCTGAGCCCGGCAAGATTTGCGCCGGCACCGCGCCAGCCGGCCCCGCTCAAGGGCGCCCGCCCAGCTTCTCCTGCACGCTGCGGACCTTGTCCTCCATGGACTGCGGGCGGTCCGTGCGCGTCCCCACCCGCAGGGTCGTCGCGATCCGCGGCGCCCCCAGCTCGTGCACCACCTCGTGGCAGCGCTTCACCGCCGCGAAGACTGCGTCCCACTCGCCCTCGACGTTCGTCCCGTACGCGTGCAGATGCGTCTTGAGCCCAGCCTCGGCCAACACTCGCTCGCACGCCGCGACGTACTTCGAAACCGACAGCCCCACCCCCATGGGGATAACGCACAGGTCGATGATCACGTGCATGACGCACCTCCGTTCCGATTGTATCGTGGTGTTCGTCGCAACTGGAGCCGGGGGCCATCCGCTCATGCGGTCGGCTACTTGTCGAAACCTGTGCGGCGCCGGGACGAGACGCCGCCGGTTGTCGTAAGAACCACTGGAACCGTGGTCTCGTATCTAGCGGTAACGAGCGCGTCGCGCGCGACCTGGAGGCGTGGATGGGTGGCATCTGGATGCCCGCCGAGATGACTGTGGCGCCAGCGCTGGACCCGCAGTTGGCGCCCGGACCGCCGGCCGCCGCGCACGTCCTGTTCCTTAACCCCTTCTACGCGAAGGACCCCCATGGCAGTTTCGGCAAGCACGTCCTTACGCCGACGTTGGCGCTGAGCGCGCTCGCGGCCGCCACGCCGCCGGAGTGGACGGTTGCCTACTGGGATGAGAATCTGCTTCAGGGCCCGCCGCAGGCGCGGCCCTGGCCGCGTGTCGTCGGGATCACCGTGCACCTGACGTTCGCGCGCCGGGCATACGAGCTGGCCGACTGGTATCGCGCGCGGGGAGCCACCGTCATCCTGGGGGGACTGCATGTCTCGTCCTGTCCGGATGAGGCCGCCCCGCACGCGGATGCGCTTGTCATCGGCGCGGGTGTACCCGTGTGGGCGGAAGTCCTGGCGGACGTGCGCTGCGGCCGGCTGCGGCGCGTCTACCACGGGGATTATGCCCGGCCTTTCGCTGCTGAGCCCGCCCCGCGCCGCGACCTGCTGCCCCGCCGCGCTTTCCTGACGACGACCAGCCTGAATGCGACGCGCGGCTGCCACAATCGCTGCGGGTTCTGCTACCTGGCAACGCGCGGTCTGCGCATGCCGTATCAGCAGCGGGACATCGCCCAAGTCGTCGCCGAATTCGCCGCGGACGGTCAGCCCTACGGTGTCTTCACCGACAACAACCTCGGTTCCGACCCGGAATACCTGCGCGCTTTGTGCCGTGGCCTGCGCCCGCTCCAGAAGATCTGGAGCGCCGCCGTCAGTGTGGACGTCTCGGATGATGCGCACTTGGTTCGCGAGATGGCGCTGGCCGGTTGCACCGGGGTATTCGTCGGGTTCGAGTCGCTCAACGCCGCGAGCCTCATCAGCACGGGCAAGCGCACGCCGCCCCCGGCCGACTACGCGCGCCGCGTGCGCGCCTTCCACGACAACGGCATTCAGGTCAACGGTAGCTTCGTGTTCGGCTTCGACCACGACGGCCCCGACGTCTTCGCCCGCACCATCGCCTGGATCGAGGCCCAACGGCTGGAATGCGCGACCTTCCACCTGCTGACGCCCTACCCCGGCACGCCCCTCTTTCGTGCCCTGGAGGCGCAAGGCCGCCTGCTGCACCGCAACTGGGACCTTTACGACACGGCCCACGCGGTGTTCCGTCCCCAACACATGACGCCGGAAGAACTCGAGACCGGCTACGCCTGGAGCTATCGGCGCATGTTCTCGCACGCGTCGATCTGGCGGCGCCGCCCCGCCGACTGGCGCGCGGTGGCGCCGTACCTGGCGATGAGCTACCTGTACAAGAAGTCGAACCGGCTGTGGCGCTTCCTGATTCGGCACAACCTGACGGCGACCGTCTGGCGCCCGCTGGTAGAATGGACCCGTCGCCGGCATGTCCGCTTTCGCGCCCGGCTGGCCGCGGGACAACTCGGTGCGCAGCGCCGTGCGCTCGCTGCGGTTGCGGCCGGCGTGTAAGCACGCGAGCGCGGTGGGCGCCTACGCCTGCGCCAGCCGCTCCAGCTCCGCCCGCACGTACTGCACCGCGTGCGCCACCGCCTGGTCGGCCGGCATGAGCGTCTTCTCCGCCGGTTTGCGGCGCTCGGTGACCTCGACCCCGCCCGCCGCGAGGCTCTTCTTGCCGACCACGATCCGCAGCGGAATGCCGATCAGGTCTGCGTCCTTGAACTTGAAGCCCGCCCGTTCGTCGCGATCGTCTAGCAGCACCTCTACGCCGGCTGCGGCCAGCTCGTCGTGAATCCGCGTCGCCACGCGCATCGCCTCGTCGTCCTTCGGATCGAGCCCGATCACCAGCACCTCGAACGGCGCGATCGACATCGGCCAGATGATGCCGTCGTCGTCGTGGCTCGCCTCGATCGCCGCGGCGAGCATGCGGTTCACGCCGATGCCGTAGCAGCCCATGATCAGCGGCTGCGCCTTGCCGTTGGCGTCGAGATACGTCGCGCCCATCGAGTGGCTGTATTTCGTCCCCAGCTTGAACACGTGGCCGATCTCGATCGCCTTGCGGATGGTCAGCGGACCGCTGCCGGTGGGGGAGGCGTCGCCCTCGACCACCGTACGGACGTCCGCGACGACGACCTTCTCGCCCGCCAGGGGGAAGTCGCGGCCCGGCTCCACGTTCAGCACGTGGTAGTCCGTCTTGTTCGCGCCCGTCGCCGCGTTATGCAGGACCGTCACGTCGCGGTCGATGATCAGCTTGTCGATGCGGTCGATCAGGCCCTGTGGCCCGGCGAAACCGACCTTCGCGCCGGTCACCTCTTCGATGACCTCCGGCGCCGCCAGCTCGACCGCGCCGCCCGCGACCTTGTTGAGCTTGACCTCGTTGATCTCGTGATCGCCGCGCACCAGCGCCACGATTCGCCGCACCTTGCCCGCCGGCTTGCCGTCCTTGCCCACGGGGGCCGGCTGCACGTAGATCAGCGTCTTGATCATCTGCCGCGGCTGGGTCTTGAGCATCGCGCACACGTCATCAATGCGGCCCGCACCCGGCGTGTGTACTTCACTGACTGCCTGCGGCGTGCCCGCCGACGCCGTGGGCGCCGCCGCGGTCGCCCGCTCTAGGTTGGCCGCATAGTCCCCGCTCGCCGTGATCGCCACCAGGTCCTCGCCGGCGTCAGTCAGCACCATGAACTCGTGCGACACGTCGCCGCCCATCGCGCCCGTGTCCGCCTGCACCGCGGTATACGGCAGCCCCGCGCGCCCGAAGATGCGGCAGTACGTCGCGTACATGTTGTCGTATTCGCTGTCCAACGACTCCTTGCTGTCGTGGAACGAATATGCGTCCTTCATCAGAAACTCGCGCGTCCGCAAGACGCCCGACTTCGGCCGGGCCTCGCCGCGGAACTTGAGTTGGATCTGATAGAGGTTCGTCGGGAGCTGCTTGTAGCTCTTCAGATACGCGCGGGCGATCTCCGTGATGATCTCCTCGTGCGTCGGCCCCAGCACCAGGCTGCTGGCCCAGTCTCCCACGCGCGGGTCGAGCCGCAGGAGAATGTCCTTCATGGTCTCCATGCGCCCCGTCTCTTCCCACAGCGTCGTCGGCGTCAGGCACGGCATGCGCAGCTCAACCGCGCCCGCTCGGTCCATCTCCGCGCGGACGATCTGCTCCGCCTTGCGCAGGGCCCGCAGCCCCAGCGGCAGATAGTCATAAACCCCCGCGGCCAACTGGCGAACCAGCCCGGCCCGCACCATCAGCACGTGTGAAGCGGCGGTGGCGTCCTTGGGGGCTTCTTTGCTGGTGGGAATGAAATACTTGCGCCAGTGCATGCGAATTCGCTCCCAGAAGGGTTCGACGGAAAACGCCCATTTTGGCGAACTTGCCCCGGCATGCAACCTCTGTCGGTTGCGATTCCGCCGTCATTCCCTACAATGGCTCGACTTGGCGCGGCGCCCCCGTGCCAAAGTCCCAGAAATCACTGGCCCGCTAAGCAGGACCTATGGACAACGATTTTCGCCGCGTACTGACGGCCATGCTGGTGGCGCTGGGCCTGTTCCTCGCCTACCAGTTCATCATCAACCGCATCTACCCGCCGCGCCCGCATGCGCCGGCGCCGGCGGCTACGACCCCCGTGGCTGCCCCGGCCCCGCCGACCAGCAGCGGCCCGACCGCTTCCGGCCCCGCGGCGCTCTCCGTCCCGGCCACGACCACCGCCTCCGGCCCGGCCGCCGCCTTCACGCTGGCGGCCGGCGACGAACTCGGCGGCCTGACGCTCGGCGGGCGGGATGGTGATGCGCTCAAAGTGGAACTGACGCCCCAGGGAGCCGCGCTCTCGTCCCTCTACCTGTTCGCGAAGAACGCCAAGGGCCGGTTCGTGCACCGGCAGGGGGTCCACGACGACAATCCGTATCCGCTCTTGTCGCCGATCACGGAAGGCGGCGCGGATTACTATTCCTTCGATACGTACCGCGTCTGGATCAAGGAGTACAACCGCAATTGGCTCCTGGGCGATTTGCTCTGGCAGATCGGCGCGCACGACGCCGAAGCGGCAACCTTCACGACCGCCCTGCGGGATGAGAATGGTCGCGACGTACTGCGCTTCCGCAAGACCTATCGCCTCCGCGACAAGCAGCCCGTCTTGGACCTGGAGCTGAGCGTCGAGAACGCCAGCGGCACGCCCCTGACCGTTTGGGTCGACCAGGACGGCCCCACCGGCGTGCCGGCCGAGGGCATGCAGTACGACCTGCGGCAGGTACTCGTCGCTCAGCGGCGCAACGGCAGCACGGAGCTCAAGGGGCTCAGCCACGATGCGCTGCTCAAACCGGCGCAATCGGGTGCCGAAGCCCCCGCGCTGCTCGTGCCCGACAAGGGCCCGGTCGTCTGGACGGCCGCCGCCAACAAGTACTTTGGCGTGTTCACCCACCCCGTGCCCGTGAGCGGCTCCCTGGAGAACTATATCGCCGCGATCACCGGCGTCGTCTCGACGACGGCCGGTGAGCACAAGGGCGATCTGGTGGCGCGGCTCGTCACCAAGGCGGTGGTCTTGCCGCCGGATGGGCAGGCGCGCTACCCCTTCGAAGTGTACGCCGGGCCGAAGGACGCCACGTACCTGCAGAAGATCGACCCGCGCTACGCGGACTCCACGGCCCTGTATTTCAACCTGGCGCAGTCTGCCGACCGGCGCTGTGCCTGCACGTTCCAGTGGCTCCAGGACCTCATGGTCTGGCTGCTCGAGAAGATCTTCTTCTTCGTCCGCAACTACGGCGTCGCCATCATGATCCTCGTGGTCATCGTGCGGACTCTGCTGCACCCCCTCTCCGTCTGGCAGCAGAAATCCATGTTCCGCATGCAGGAGGCCATGGCCAAAATCCAGCCCAAGATCAACGAGATCAAGGAGCGCTTCGCCAACGACAAGGTGCGCCTCAACCAGGAAACGATGAAGCTGTTCGCCGAGGAGAACGTCAACCCGGCCGCCAACTTCGTCTCCTTCATCCCCATGTTCATCCAGATGCCGATCCTCGTCGCCCTCTGGACCGCCTTGAATATCGACGTGAATCTCCGCCACGCGCCCTTTGACGGCTGGTGGATCACCGACCTGTCCGCCCCGGATGCCTTCATTCAGTTCGACAGTCCCAGGTCCGTACCGATCCTCGGCGATCTGCCGCTCGTCGGCGCGCTCTTCCGCAACTACGCCTCCATCAACATCCTGCCCATCCTCATGGGCGTGAGCATGTGGCTCCAGCAGAAGTACATGCCCAAGCCGCAGCACGTGCAGGCCAAGCTTGACGCGGCCCGGAAGCCCGCCACCGCCACCGGCCGGGCCGGGATGACTCCCGAGGAGCAGCTCCGCCAGCAGCAGATCATGTCTTACATGATGGCTGTCATGTTTCCCCTCATGTTCTACTCGATGCCCTCGGGGCTGAACCTGTACTGGATGGCCACCAACGTCTACGGCATCATCGAGTCCCTCATCATCCGCAAGCAGATCAACGAGGAGAAGCGGAAACGCGATCTGGCCGGCCCGGTCGCGCCGCGTCCCAGGAAGGGTCCTGGCCTGATCGCCCGGCTCCTGCAGAACATGGCCTCCCAGGCCGAGGTGCTGCAGCGCAAAGCCGATGAGCTCTCCCGGGCCGAAGAATCCAAACGCAAAGACGACAAGAAGAAACCCTGATGCCCGTTGTTGACCTGGAGCCACGTGACGCGGGCGGGCGCGCGCTGCTGCGCAGTCTGGCCGAAGAGGCCGCGCGCGCGGGCGGGGACGTGGCCCGCCGCTTCTTCCGTGCTGAGGTCGAAGTCCGCCTCAAGGCCGATCGCAGCGAGGTCAGCGTGGCCGATGAGACCGCGCAGGCCACGATCATCGCATGCCTCCGGGCACGCCGCCCCCAGGATGCCTTCATCGCCGAGGAGCGCCTGGACGCCTTCCCCGGCCTGCCGGCGCCATCCGGCGACCGCGTCTGCTGGGTGATCGATCCCATCGACGGCACTCGCAACTTCCTGCGCCACATCCCCATGTTCACCACGTGCGTGGCCGCAATGTACGGCGGTCAGCCCGTCGCCGGTGCAATCTACGACCCCCTGCGCGACGTCCTCTATTCCGGCGCCCTCGGCGAGCCGCTCCGCATCAACGGCGTCACGCAGGATGTGTCCGATCGCCTCGGCCGGCCGCGCTCCCTGCACCCCAAGCCCGTCGTGGCTATCCCCTCGACGCCCTCCGGGGCCCTCGCGCCCCTCGTGCACGCCTGGCTGGACCGCTACGTGTGCCGCGGCCTGGGTTCGACCGCGCTGCACATGGCCATGGTCGCCACCGGCGAGCTCGACGGCATGCTGGCCGACAACCCGCGCCTGTGGGACATCGCGGCCGGCTGGATCCTCGTGACCTCGTCCGGCGGCCGGGTCACAGCGCCGTACGGCGAGCCGCTCTTCCCCCTCGATGTCGCCGGCTACCACGGCACGCAGTTGCCGCTGGTCGCCAAGGCCTGCGACGGCCGCGACGTTACGCTGTAGCAGCGTTCACTCTCCGCCCTCTCAGGGAGGGGTTGGGGGAGGGTGGAGACCCCCGTTTCCCGCGCAGGGCTCCGTCTTCACGTGGCATGCTTCTTGTCCCGTCCCGCGACTGGCAGGACGCGCCGCACGGGTGCGCAAAAGGAAAACCCCGGCAGGTTGGAAGCGTCCTGCCGGGGTTGAACGTTTGAGAGGGGGGTAGCGTCCCGCAGCTTGTCTAGCGACGACGCAGGGCCAGCGCACCCACTGCGATCAGCAGCAGGCTGGCGGGCTCCGGAACCACACCGATTTCCCAGGCGAAGTTCGCGATCGGCCCGGTCGAGCCGAACCAGTACCACGAGCCGCCACGGAAGAAATCATTGGTGCTGCTGCCGATGGTCGGCGGGTTGGCCAGAACCTGCCCCGCCCTTGTGGCACCACCGGTGATGTTGCTGATCGTCAGCGTGGCGAGCACATCGTCGGTCAGGACGATGTTGTTCGTAGCCAGACCGGTCAGGGACACGATCGTGTAGTACGTGGGGGCCAGGTTCAGCGTGGCACCCGTGTAATTCAGCGTACCGGCCAGCACGAACGTGCTGGTGCCCGCGTCGAAGTTGTAGAACTTCAGCGCCAGGTCCGCGGTCGTGATGTCACCAGGCGTGGTGCCGGCGGCCGTGCCGTTGTAGACCGAGAACTTCAGGGTGTCCAGAATGCCGCCGCTGGTCATCAGCAGTTCATCGCCGATTTCTTCGGCCGGCGGATTGGCGCGCGAGTACGCCGCGGTGACTGTCGTCACGTCGGAGTAGACCACGGTCGCATCGCGTGCGGCACCGATGGCCGGTGCCATGCCCAGCGGACGCGCGTCCGCCACATCGAGTTGCGCTGCGAAGGCGGCTCCCGCCATCGCAACCAGAGCCAACACAACGATCGTCTTCCTCATGCCCTTCTCCTCATGTAAAGAGGGACCTGTAATCCGCACGCTGCAGGAACTCCCTGCAACCTCCTCACGATTACTTGCCCAACCGGCGAGGCGAGGCGTGTCTGACATGCACGTCGATCACCGGATGTGAGCTTGTTTCTGCGTCGCGCGCGCACAACCCGTGCGCACGGAAGCCTGTCGATCTGCCTCTGGGGAAGGGGGGCGCCCTTCTCCTCCTAACTACTCCTCTTAATGTAGGTTAGTCAGGCGATACAGGCATGTCAATAGAATCTGCACGCCCCCGCGAAGCTGCGCACGGCCTGCAAGCGCTTTACAAAAAAGGGGTTGTGATATGAGACCTCCTGGTTGGCGGCCTCTCGAACGCCACCGGTATCGCTCCCAGAGACCGATAACCGGGCGCGCTTCTGGCACGAGCAATAGTCGACCCGCAGTCCGCGCAGCACAACGGATCGCCGCACGCGATCTTCTTCCGCGCGCCCGACGACCCGTTGCCCCCTGTGTTTCAGTTGTGCATCAACACTACCGCGAGAGCAGCGTATCCAGCGCGGCCTTGTAGTCGCGCTTGTGCTTCGCCCCAATCATCTGCTGCGCGATCTGCCCGCCCTGAAAAACGATTACCGTTGGGATGCTCTGCACGCCGAAGCGCGCTGCCAACCCGCTGGCTTGATCCACGTCGACCTTGCCGATCTTCGCCTTGCCCGCGTACTCCGTGGCGAGTTCGTCGATGACCGGACCCACCATCTGGCACGGCCCGCACCACGGCGCCCAAAAGTCGACGAGCACAGGGGACGGAGACTGCAGCACTTCCGCGTCGAAATTGTCTTCAGTGAATGTCAGCGTGTTGGCACCGGCCATGCGTAGCTCCGCTTGCTGAGAGTCTGGGGCGAAATCACCGTTTCAACGGCTTGCTTGTGACCAACCGACTCGGGCTCGATTCTATTCCTCCTCGCAAGGTTGTCAAAGCGCTCCCGCGCGCGTCGCCGACTGCGGCGGTGCGGCAATTACGCAGGACGTGGCCGCCGCGTATGATACTCGCGTGCCGCGTGGCGGTGCGCGGGATGGTCTCGTACGTGTCGGAGACGGACGATGTTCTGGCAGGGCAAGGCTGGCGACGATTGGAGTGGTACCTGGATGCGGCGCATGACCATCGGTGCCGTGGTGCTCTCTGCGGCCACGGCGTGGGCCCAACCCGCGTCGGCGCCGGCGGCTGCGCCCCCGGCCACGTCTGCGCCCGCGACGGGCACGATGACGCTCGAGCAAGCCAGCCGCCAGGCGCAAGAGCGGATGGCGCGCCGCGTCGCCCAGCGGACGATCGAGAAAGGGACCAAGTTCCTGCTGGCCGCCCAGGATGCCGAGGGTGCCTGGGAAGCACAGACCGGTCCCGGCATTACGTGCCTGGTGCTCAAAGCCCTGATCCAGGAGCCCAGCATCGGTCCGCGGCACGAGGCCGTCCAGCGCGGCGTGGCGTGGGTGCTCAAGGCGCAGCACGAGGACGGCGGCATCTACGGCGCCGAGGGCCTGCTGAAGAACTACGAGAGTAGCGTCGCGCTCTCGCTGCTCGCGACCCTGTCGGACCCCGCCTACGCCAAGCCGATCGCCGCCCTGCAGAAGTTCCTCAAGGACCTCCAGTGGGACGAGGGCGAAGGCAAGAGCACCGACGACGCCTATTACGGCGGGGCCGGCTACGGGACGAATAAACGCCCCGATCTGTCGAACACCCAGATGATGCTCGAAGCCCTGCGCGACAGCGGTCTGCCCTCGGACGATCCAACCTACAAGAAGGCGCTCGTCTTCATCCAGCGCTGCCAGATGCTGGGCGAGTACAACGACCAGGCTTTCGCCAAGGGCTCCGCCCAGGGCGGTTTTATCTACACCCCGGTCAACGGCGGCGAGAGCAAAGCCGGCACGGAGGAATTCGGCGGCCGCACCGAACTGCGCTGCTACGGCTCCATGACCTACGCGGGCTTCAAGAGCCTGCTCTATGCGGGGCTCAAGAAGGACGATCCGCGCGTCACGGCCGCGATCGACTGGATGCGCCGGCACTGGACGCTGGACTACAACCCCAATATGCCCGCCAAGCAGTCCGAGGAAGGCCTCTATTACTATTACCACGTGCTCGCCCGGGCGCTGGATGCATCCGGTGCCGCGCTCGTGACGGACATGTCCGACACGCAGCACCACTGGCGCATCGAACTGCTGCAGCAGTTGCAGCGCCGCCAACGCGCGGACGGTAGCTGGACCAACGAGGCCGACCGCTGGATGGAGGGTCTCCCGGCGCTCACCACGGCCTACGCGCTCCTGGCCTTGGAGACCGCCTTCCCGCCCGGCAAGTAGGCGCGCTCGCGACCGCGCCAGGCTGCCCCCGCGACCCGCGCGGGTGGCCGACAAAGGAATAGGTCCCGCAGTCGCGGTCGGGGCCGACAGGGACAAACATGCCCGCGCCCAGCCGCACCGCCGGAGACGAGACTCCCGCGCCGCCCCCGCCCGATCCGCTCGCGGGTACGGCCGGGTTCCTCTGGACGTTTCGGCTCTGCCTCTGTGGCCTGCTGGCGGTGGCATTTGTGTACGGCGGTCCTGTGCTGCGCGTGGGCGCGGTGGGGGCGGCCGTGTTCGCGCTGTCCGGCGATCGGGCTGGCGTCCTGCGTCAGCTCGTGAACTTGGCCGGCCTGCCCCTCTCGCTGGCGCTGGCGGCTTTGTGGGCGCCCGCTTTGGGGGACCTGCTTCGACAGCAGGTGAGCATGGCCCCGCCGCTGGCCCGCTGGCTCGCTGGTGCCGGTATCGTCGCCGTCGGGCTGCTGGTGACCAGTCTTGTCGGCCGGCTCGCCACCCGCTTCACACGCGAACGCCGCTATCTATACGTGCTCAACCGCGCCGGTGGCGCTCTGCTCGGCGTCTGCGAAGGCGCGCTCTTGGCTGCCGCCCTGTGCTGGACCAGCGCCCTGTTTGGGCCGGCGATCGCGCTGTACGCCGAAAACCTGGCCCCCCGGGCGCCGCTGCTGGCCCGCGGCTTCACGTACCTGGATGAGGGCGGAACCTGGTTGCGCAGCGATCCCGCCAGCCACTGGCTGCAGGAGCACAACCTGCTGGCCGACGTGCCCATGCTGCAGACTACGGCCGCCGTCGCGGAAGTGGCCGGTGACACCGCGTCCTTCTGGCAGCTCGTCGACAGCGGCGCCATGCGGGACTTGCTGGCCGAGCCGGCCGTGCGCCGCCACGTCGACGCCGTCCGCAGCGACGCGTCCGTACACGCCGCGGTCGAAAGCCGCGACCTCGCCACGCTGCTCCGCAGCCCGCACCTGGATGCCGCCCTCGCCGACGATGAACTCGGCCGCGTGGTTGCCCGCCACTGGCCCGCGCTGCAGGCCCAACTCTCCCTCGCCCAGATCGAGCGCGCCCGCCAGGCGGCCGCCAGCCTCGATCCCCTGAACGCGGAGCGTCTGGAACGCGCCTACCGCCGCGCCCAGGAGCTGGGGCTGGACGTTCCTACACCGTAACGCCGCCGACCGCTTGCCCCGCGCGTCCGTTCCCCGTACAAGCTCGATACACGGGAGCGCACATGCCGGAAGTGGATTGGTCCAAGTTGCGCGGCCTGCGCCGCCGGCGCGAAGGCTGGCGCACGCGTCTATGGCGCGAGTGGTGCTTTCTCCGCGTCGTCGCGCGACAGTGCCGTTGGAACCTGATCCTGATTGGCATCGTCCTGGTGGGTGGCGGATTCGTCTTCCGTCTGGCCGAGCCGGAGAAGGAACACTCCCTCGGCCGGGCCGTTTATTACACCTGGTCGCTCATCTTCGGGCAACCGCCGGAAGACTACCCCACCTCACCGCTCCTGCAGATCATGTTCTTCGTCGTCCCGCTGGTCGGGCTGCTCGTGGTCCTTGAGGGGCTGGTGGATCTCGCCCTGATGGTGCGCGATCGCCGCCGCAATGAACGAACCTGGTGCAAAATCATGGCTGCATCCCTGCGCGACCACATCATCCTCGTCGGCTTGGGCAAGCTCGGCATCCGCACCTTCCGCCTGCTGCGCGAGCTCGGCGAACCCGTCATCGCGATCGAACGCAATCCGGGCAACCAGTTCCTCGAGGACATCCGCCGCGACGGCTCACCCCTCTTCATCGGCGACGCCCGCCGCGAAGCCCTCCTCGAAGACGCCAACGTCCGCGCCGCCCGCAGCGTCATCCTCGCGACCAACGACGACCTCGCCAATCTCGAAATCGCCCTCGATGCCCGCCGCATTCACCCCGGCGTGCGCGTCGTCATCCGCATGTTCGATCAGAACATGGCTGACAAGTTCCGCGCCGCGTTCGATTTCCAGGTCGCCATGTCGCAGTCCGCCATCTCCGCGCCCGCCTTCGTCACCGCTGCCCTGGACGGCGCCATCATCAACAGCACCGTGCTCGACGAGACCCTGCTCGTCATGCAACGCTGGACCCTCACCTCCGCCAGTCCGCTCATCGGCCGCACGATCGCCGACGTCATGAACGCACACGGCCTCGCCGTCGTGCAGTTCCGCTCCGGCGGTGGCGCGGCCCGCGTGGTCCCGCCGCCGGACACGCAGTTGGGCGTGGGCGACGAGCTGGTCGTGCAGGGCCCGTTCGCCGTCGTCGGCCAGCTGCGCCGCGACTTGTTGTTACCGCACTGACGCCCGCCTTCCCCGTTCGCCGCCCGAAGGTATGATGCTCGCATGGCGACGACCCCCAAAGCCCAACTCGGTTGGTATACCCTCGGTCCCGGCCATCCGCTCGTCCTCATCGCCGGGCCCTGCGTCCTCGAATCCCAGGACCACGCGCTGCGCCTGGCCACCCAGATCGCCGGCCTCGCACGCCGTCTCGACCTGCCCTACGTCTTCAAGGCCAGCTTTGACAAGGCCAATCGCTCCAGCGGCCACTCCTTTCGCGGCCCCGGACTCGACGCGGGCCTGGCCATGCTCCGGCGCGTCAAGAGCGAGTTGGGCGTGCCCGTCCTGTCCGACATCCACGAGGCCGCCCAGGCCGAGCCCGCCGGCGAGGTTCTCGATTGCCTGCAAGTGCCGGCTTTCCTCTGCCGGCAGACCGATCTCCTGCTCGCCTGTGGCCGCGCGGGGCGCTGCGTCAACATCAAGAAGGGCCAATTCCTCGCCCCGGAGAAGATGCAGCTCGCGGTGGAGAAGGTCCGCGAGACCGGCAACACCAATGTCCTGGTCACCGACCGCGGCACGTTCTTTGGCTACGAGCGCCTCGTCAACGACATGACCGGCCTCGAGGTCATGCGCACCTTCGCCCCCGTCGTCTTCGACGCCACGCACTCCGTCCAGTACCCCGGCGGGGGGGGCACCGTCACCGGCGGCCGGCGCGAGTTCATTCCGCTGCTTGCCCGCGCGGCCGTGGCGGCCGGCGTGGACGCCCTGTTCATGGAGGTGCACGACCAGCCGGCCCACGCCAAGAGCGACGCGGCCACCGTCTGGCCGCTGGACCAGCTTGAATCCCTCCTCACCACGCTGCTGCGCATTCGCGATGCGACCGCCTGAGCGCGTTTTCCGAAAAAAGTAAGACAAAATTAGTCCCAGTACTTGACCTGCGTCAATTCATGTGGAATTCTTTTGGTACTGAATGACACGAAGGGAGAAGCCGGAGGGAGACCAGCCGCGGGAGTGGTTGGACCGGGCTTGATGGGCGAGCACTGCTCGCCCATTTTTCTTGCGCCGCGCCAACAGGTGATCGCATGGATTGGTTTGGTTAAAGGTCGCGTGCAGTGTCTTTGCGAGCCGGCGCAGTGCCCGGTGTCACGCGCGATCGCTGGCTGCCCAGGTCGCGGCTGCCGCGATGGCCGCCGTCTCGACTCGCAGCACGTACCGTCCCAGTGAAACGCGCTGCACCCCACGCTGCGCCGCCATCGTGACTTCCGCTTCCGTGAGTCCGCCTTCGGGACCGACGACGACGGTAGCCGCGGTGCACTCCGGGCGCTGCGCGAGCCACGCGCCCAAGCTCATCGTACCTGCGCCAAGGTCCGCGACGAGCAGATCGCCGTTTGCCCCCGCGAGCGCCCGCGCCAGCGGTACGCCCGTCGCGATCTCCGGCAGCCGCGCCCGTCGGCACTGCTTGCACGCGGCGACGGCCCCACGGCGCAGCTTCTCCGCATGACTCGCCGTGAGGTGGACGACGGAACGCTCGAACTCCGCCAACACGAGCCGCGCCACACCGAGCTCCGTGCACTTCTCCACCAGGGTGTCGAGCCGCTCGCCCTTGCACGCGGCCACAATCAGACTCAGGCTGCGCGCGGAGGGCGGGTCCAGCTCCACACGGTCCACCAGCGCGACAAGTAGGGGGGGGCGCTTGCCGCGCGCCGGTGCAGCCTCTGCCAGCACGGCCCGCGCGATGCCGCCGCAGCCGTCAAAGAGTGTGATTGTCGCCCCCGCGCGCAGCCGCAGGCTCTGCAGCGCGTGCCGCGCCTCGCCCGCAGCCAGCTCGATGCGGCCTGCCTGCAACTGCGGGGCGTAGAACCACGGTTCGTGCATGGGGGCGATTATAGTCGCGCCCATCGGCCGTCAACCATCAGTCTTCGGCCGGAGTCGACGCCGACGCATACCCGCGCCGCGCTGCGCCCGCAAAAGAAAACCCCGCCCGAGTCGGGCGGGGTTGTTCGCATCTCAGTTGCTCGCACGGGGGCAGTCCGCTGCCTGCCTCTCTGGCTGAAGGCTGAGGGCTGACGGCTGAAGGCTCTTTCGCTACGTCGCCTCCGCGCCGGCTACGGCCTCGGTCTTCGTATCCTTCGGCGGTGCGACCACGCCCTCGAAGACGAACTTGCGTGCGTCGCCTTCGCCCTCGACGCCGATGCGGATGATGTTCTTGCCCGTGTACTTGCCACGCAGGATGTCCTCGCTGAGCGGGTCCTCGATCTTCATCGAGATGGTCCGCCGCAAAGGCCGGGCGCCGAACTTCTCGTCCGTGCCCTGCTCGACCAGGTATTCCTTGGCCGCCGGCAGCAGTTCGAGCTTCAGGCCCTTCTCCTTCACGCGGTGCATGACCTTGCCCAGCTCCAGGTCGACGATGTGGATGAGGTCGTCGTGCGTGAGCTTGTGGAAGACCACGACTTCGTCGAGCCGGTTGATGAACTCGGGGCGGAAGTGCCGCTCCAGTTCGTTGACCAGCATTTCCTTCATCTTCTCGTAATTGATGTTCTCGTCCCGTTTCATGAACCCGAACGGATCCTGGCTCATGATGCGGTCCGCGCCGATGTTGCTGGTCATGATCAGTACGGTGTTGCGGAAGTCCACGTGCCGTCCGAACGAGTCGGTCAGCCGGCCTTCTTCCATGATCTGCAGCAGCATGTTGAACACGTCGGGGTGCGCCTTCTCGATTTCGTCGAGCAGCACCACCGAGTACGGCCGCCGCCGCACGCGCTCCGTGAGCTGGCCGCCTTCTTCGTACCCCACGTAGCCGGGGGGCGCGCCGATCAGCCGGCTGACATTGTGCTTCTCCATGTACTCCGACATGTCCATCACAATCAACGCGTCTTCGTCGCCGAACATGAACTCCGCCAGCGTCTTCGCCAGCAGCGTCTTGCCCACGCCCGAGGGTCCCAGGAAGATGAACGAGCCCATCGGCCGGTTCGGGTCCTTCAGCCCGCTGCGGCTGCGGCGGACCGAACGCGCGATCGCGCTGATGGCCTCGTGCTGGCTGATGACCTTCTTGTGCAGCTCGTTCTCGAGCTCCAGCAGCCGATCGGCCTCTTCCTTCTCCAGCCGCGTCAGGGGGATGCCCGTCATGCGGCTGACGACTTCGCCGATCACGATCTCATCGACGACGCCTTCGGTCTCCTTGGCGACGTCTTTCCAGTCGCGCTGGATGCTTTCCTTCTTCATGCGGAGCGTCTCGCACTTGTCGCGCAGCTCCGCCGCCCGCTCGTAGTCCGCGTTCTTGACGGCCTCGTCCTTTTCGACGCTCAGCCGCTCGATTTCCCGCTCCAGGTCCGCCAAATCCGGCGGCAGCGTCATGCTCTTGATGCGCACGCGGGCGCCGGCCTCATCGATGACGTCGATGGCCTTGTCGGGCAGCACGCGTCCGGTGATGTAGCGGTGCGACAGCTCCGCCGCGGCCCGGATCGCCATATCGGTGATCTGCACGCGGTGGTGCGCTTCGTAGCGGTCGCGCAGCCCGCGCAGAATGTCCAGCGTGTGCTCCATCGACGGCTCGTCGACGTGGATCGACTGGAAGCGGCGAGCGAGCGCCGCGTCCTTTTCGATGTACTTGCGGTACTCGTCGAACGTCGTCGCCCCGATGCACTGAATCTCGCCGCGCGACAGGGCGGGCTTGAGCACGTTCGACGCGTCGATCGCGCCTTCGGCCCCGCCGGCCCCGACCAGCGTGTGCAATTCGTCGATGAACAGAATCACGTTGCGCGCCCGGCGCACCTCGTTCATCACCGCCTTGATGCGCTCCTCGAACTGCCCGCGGTACT
>CAZGAQ010000041.1:0-45889 GCA_964523405.1 uncultured Planctomycetales bacterium | reverse complement strand
GGCGGCAAGGGACTCGAACCCCTGACCTTCTCGGTGTAAACGAGACGCTCTAGCCAACTGAGCTAGCCGCCCATTTTCCCTTTTCACCATTCCACCGGACCCCACTACTATACTCGCCATCCGTTCCGGCACCAACCGGCACACCCGCGGCCTCGCCCGGAACTACGCACCGGTGCGACCACCGATGGTCGCGGACGGATATGAGGTGTCCGATGGGCGTTCCCGAAGACCAGCCCCCTGCTGTCGACTCGCCGGCCGGCACGCCCCCGCCACCGCAGGGCGCCAGCCCCGACCCCCGCCTCGCCGACTGCCGCCAGCGCATCGACCAGCTCGACACGCAGATTCTCGCCCTGCTCAGCGAACGCGGCCGCGTCGCCGCCGAGATCGGCAAGCTCAAGGCGGCGGCCGGCACGCCCATCTACGCGGCTGACCGCGAGGCAGAAATCCTCCAGCGTTTGCGCGCGCGCAACCCCGGACCGTTCCCCGATCGCGTCCTGGCCGCCATCTATCGCGAACTAATGAGCGGCTCGTTTCTCCTGGAGCGCCCGCTGCGGATCGCGTATCTCGGCCCCCGCGGGAGCTTCTCGCACCTGGCGGCCAGCGGCAAGTTCGGCGCCTCGGTGGAGTACGAACCGGTCGGTGATATCCCCGCGATCTTCGACGAAGTCCAGCGCGAGCATGTGGATTTCGGGGTCGTGCCCGTCGAGAACTCTTACGGCGGTGGAATCGTCGACACGCTGGATGCGTTCTATGACCGCCCTGTACACATCTGCGCGGAGATTCTGCGGCGCATCCACCACCACCTGCTGGCGCGCTGCCCGCTGGAGCAGATCACGCGCCTCTACTCCAAGCCCGAGGTCTTCGAGCAATGTAAGCAGTGGCTGCTGGAGACGGGGCTGCTCTCCCAGGCTGTACCCGTCGCGAGCTCGAGCAGAGCCGCCGAACTGGCCGCCGCTGAAGTGGGCGCCGGCGCCATCGGCAGTGCCTTGGCCGCAGAGCTCTACGGTTTGCCGATCCAACGCGAGCACATCGAGGACAGCGCCAGCAACGTAACCCGGTTCTTTGTCCTCGGACGCCAGCCGGCCGGTCCCACCGGCGACGACAAGACGGCCCTGATGTTCGCGGTGACGCACCAGGCCGGGGCGCTGGTCGACGTCCTGGACGGCTTTCGTGCCGAAGGCGTGAACCTGAGCATGATTACGTCGCGCCCGAGCCGGCGGCGCAACTGGGAGTATTTCTTCTTCGTGGACGCAGAGGGGCATCAAGCCGATGGGCCCTTGTCGCGCGCGATCGCGACAATTCGACCACATTGCTCATATTTATCGGTCCTTGGATCATTTCCACGCGCGCCTGAACCGTTCTGACGACTTCCGGCCGCGTCGCGGTCACGCGCCCGAATTCGGCCGCAAAACCGGATTCCAAACCTCCCCGATTTGCTTTTGACAGGACAATGCGTACTATTATTGTCTGATATGCCGCGGCAGTGGTGCCGAGGTGAGTGTTCGGGCTTACGGGGGCCGTGCTGATGCCTGGGAGGCGGTATGCAACGAAAGTCTTTGACTGCGCTGGGTTCGATCGTAGTGGCGGGCTGGATGTGCGGGGCAGCGTTGGGCACCCCGCTAACAACAAAGTTCACCTATCAGGGCACGCTGAAGCTCGGCGGGCTGCCGGTCAGCGGCACGGCCGACATGATCTTCACGCTGTGGAACGCCTCCGCGGCCGGCGCTCAGGTCGGCCCGACGCTGACGTTCGATGGCGTGGGCGGTAACCCGCCCTCGGTGACCGTCGTCGCCGGCGTGTTCCAGGTCGAGCTGGACTTCGGCAACGGCGCCTTCGACGGCAATGAACGCTGGCTGGTCATCTCGGTGCGCCAACCGGCCGGCGCCGGCGCCTACATCGCGCTCACGCCGCGGCAACACCTGACCGCCGCGCCGTACGCCCTGTTTGCGGCTGGCGGCGCGGGGGCCAACCTCTGGGCGTCCAACGGTAGCGCCACCTACAACACCGCCGACACTTTCGTCGGCATTAACCGCAGCACCAAGGTGACTGGCGCCGAGTACTTCGGCATTCAGGCCCCGGTCAACAGCGGCTACGGCGGCATGTACATTCGCACCGACGGCGCCGGCGGCACCCCATTCTACGGCTATTCCAACGGCGTGTCCTCGGCTTGGACCTCTTGGGATGGCAGCGACGGCAAGTGGCAGGTCTACAACGGCGGCACACGTCTGACCGTCACCGATGCGGGTGATGTGGGCATCGGTACCACCAGCCCCGGCGCCAAACTCGACGTCGTCGGCGGCGACGGCAACGCGATCGAAGGCAGCACCAACGCCGCTTCCAGCTACGGCGTCTGGGGCTCTGGTACCTCGGCCGGCGTGTACGGCACGGCCGGTACGAGTGACGGCGCCGGCGTCTACGGCGTCAACAACTCCGCCACCGGTACGGGCGTCGAAGGTCACAGCAGCGGCGCCGGCGGCGCCGGCATGGCCGGTTATTCCACCAGCGGCACCGGCGTCTACGGCTCCACCTGGACCGGCTACGCCATGTACGGCAGCAACGGCGGCTCCAACAGCAGCGGCTACGCCGGCTACTTCAACGGCCGCGTGCACGTCGCCGGCACTCTCTCCAAGTCGGGCGGCTCGTTCAAGATTGACCACCCGCTCGATCCGGCCAACAAGTACCTGTCGCACTCGTTCGTCGAGTCGCCGGATATGATGAACATCTACAACGGCAACACGACGACCGATGCTCAGGGCTACGCGCGGGTCACGCTGCCGGACTGGTTTGAGGCCCTCAACCGCGATTTCCGCTACCAGTTGACGGTGCTCGACGACAGCGACGAATTCGTGCAGGCCAAGGTGGTCCAGGAAGTGCGCGACAACGCGTTTGTGCTCCGCACGAGCCGGCCGAATACGAAGGTCTCCTGGCAGGTCACCGGCGTGCGGCACGACGCATGGGCCGAGGTGCACCGGATTCCGACCGAAGAGCAGAAGGTGGGTGCCGAGCGCGGCAAGTACATCCATCCGGAGCTCTTCGGCCTGGGGAAGGAATACAGCGTGGCTCCGGAGAAGACCACGCCCGCGGCGCAGGATCGTCCGAGTCAGGACCGCTAGAGGACTGGGGCGGCGCGAGAACTCGGGCCGGACACGGCGAATTCCTGCTGAGCACGCGACGGGCAACCGCGGCGGGCTCGGCGCAAGAGGAGCAAAGACGTGAGACGTGGAACTTGGCAATGGACTCTGCTGCTGATGCTGCCCCTGGTGATCCCGACGGCGCGCGCGCAATACAGCGTCGCGTGGTGGACGGTCGATGGCGGCGGCGCGCTACGCAGCACCGGCGGCGACTTTGAACTGAGCGGCACGATTGGCCAACCGGATGCCGGCGTGTTGTCCGGGGGCAGCTTGCAGCTGCACGGCGGGTTCTGGCCCGGCGTGCCAACGCTGCCTTACTGCCGTGGCGACATGAACTGCGACGGGGTGATCAACTGGCGCGACATCGACTACCTGATCGCCGCCCAGAATGACAACCTCAGCGCCTGGATGGCGCTGTTCCCACCCCCCGGACCGCAGTGCGCCATGCTCGCCGGCGACACGAGCCTGGACGGCCATGTGAACTGGCGCGACATCGACCCGTTCATCGCCCTGATGAACACGACCTGCCCGTAACGGACCGGTCTGGACACGCGCTCGGCCCCCCGCGTCGCTGCCCCACCCCGGGGCAAGCGCCGGGGGGCCGGTCTTGCGCAGCAGTCCGGGCCGGTCGCGCGGCCCTGGGCCGCCGTCCGGCCCGATCCGCCCGACGCAGTGCTCGCCCCCGCCGCGCCGATCCGCTATCCTGCCGCCGGTGGCCGGACCGTCCGACCGCCGCAGCGCGTCGCCCAGCCCGGATGCTGAGGTCGAGTACCAGCATGGCAAATGGCGTGATCTTCGACATGGACGGGGTTCTCGTGGATTCCGGCCTGCCGCATCAGCAGAGTTGGCAACAGGTGGCCCGCAAGTACGGCATCGACGTGTCCCCGGAGCAATTCCGCGATACGTTTGGCCGACCCAGCCGTGACATCATCCGGATCATCTGGGGGGACCGCCTCGATGACCGCGAAATCCGCACGATTGACCAGGAAAAGGAGCTCGTCTACCGCGAGCTGATCAGCGCGCGGATCCCGCTTATGCCCGGCTGCCGACGACTCCTGGAACGCCTGCATAAGGCGAAGATCCGGATCGGCGTGGCCACCTCCGGTCCGCCGGAGAACCTGGAGCTGGTCCTCTCGGATGGGCTGATCGCAAATTACTTCGAGGCGGAGGTGAACGGCTTCGAGATCGGGCAGGGGAAACCGGCCCCCGACTGCTTCCTGCTCGCCGCCGAACGACTGCAACTACCCCCCGCCGCCTGTGTGGTCGTCGAGGACGCGCCCGTCGGGATTGAGGCCGCGCGCGCCGCCGGCATGCCGGCCATCGGTCTGGTCGGCACACATCCC
This sequence comes from uncultured Planctomycetales bacterium, assembly GCA_964523405.1. Lineage (GTDB taxonomy): Bacteria > Planctomycetota > Phycisphaerae > UBA1845 > Fen-1342 > CAZGAQ01. The sequence continues at coordinate 41,415 of CAZGAQ010000041.1, read as the reverse complement.
GCCGCGCGTCTCCAGGCCGCGGGCGCCGCCGCGACGGTCGATGCGCTCAGCGCGATCAGCGTGGAACTGGTGCTGGGTCTGCTGAAATAGCCGGCGCCGCCCGAGGTCCGCCGCGCGGCGCCGGCTTTACGCGCCGCAGCCTTCTCCGCTATGCTGCGGCACCCATGGCCAAGGAAGCGTTCGCCACTTTGCTGGAGCAGTTTCAACGCTCGAAACGGCTCGTCTACGAAGAGCTGGGCCGCATCATTGTCGGACAGCGGAGCGTGATTGAGCAGATGTTCGCCGCGATCCTGACGCGCGGACACTGCCTGCTGGTGGGGGTGCCCGGCTTGGCCAAGACCCTGCTCGTGTCATCGCTCGCGCGCATCACCTCACTCGATTTCAAGCGCATCCAGTTCACACCCGACCTCATGCCGTCGGATATCACCGGCACCCAGGTGATCGACGAACTGCCGGACGGACGGCGGGAATTCCGGTTCGTGCCCGGCCCGGTGTTCGCCAACATGGTCCTGGCCGACGAGATCAACCGCGCCCCGCCCAAGACTCAGGCCGCCTTGCTGCAGGCCATGCAGGAGCATGAGGTGTCATCCGGCGCGACGACGTATGCCCTGCCCAACCCCTTCTTCGTCATTGCGACGCAGAACCCGATCGAGCAGGAAGGGACGTACCCGCTGCCCGAAGCGCAGCTCGATCGCTTCATGTTCAACATCTGGGTGGACTATCCGGCACTGCCCGAGGAACTGCAGATTCTCGCCCGCACGACGCAGAGCGAGGCGCCGGCGCTGCGCACCGTGCTCAGCGACCGACAGATCCTGAACATGCAGAAGCTTGTCGCTGCCATTCCGGTCACCGATTACGTGGTCGACTATGCCGCGCGGCTGACCCGGGCCTCACGCCCCGGCGACCCCAGCGCCCCGGAGTTCATCAAGAAATACGTCGACTGGGGGGCCGGTCCGCGCGCCGGACAGTTCCTCTTGTGGGCGGGCAAGGCCTTCGCCGCGCTCGACGGCCGGACAAGCGTCAGCTTGTCTGATGTCCGTCGGGCGGCGGTGCCAGTTCTGCGACATCGTCTGGCCTGCAATTTCGCCGCGCAGGCGCAGGGCCTGGACGCCGTCGGTGTGGTCGAGCGACTCATCGAAACCGTTTCAGAGCCGCAACTGCCGAAACACGAGCCGCCACCTCCCGCAGACGTCGCCCAGGATCAGGCCTGAAGCCCCCTCAAAACCACGAAAATAGGACCAATTCCGGGGCTGCACGACACCCAAACCGCACCGGTTCTATCCCTCTGGAAAGCCGAAAAGTCGGTTGACGGTCGCGTTACATGTAGCTATTCTGAAACTCCGATAAACGTATCGGCAAGTGTGTGTCACGTTTGGCGAACTCTAGGCGGCAAGTCGTCCGTCGTTCGCGCCGCATCGGCATTTTCTGTTTCATGGTCGTACTCAGGAGCCAACTATGACGAGCAGAAAGATGGCAGTGGGAGGCCTTCGCATCGCGCTAGGGCTCGCGGTGGTGGTCTGCTTCAGTCTGGCAATCGGCGGTTGCCCGACCACGTCCGAACCCAACACGACCGAGCCCAACACCACTGAACCCAACACGACCGAGCCCAACACCACGCCGGTGGAGACGCCGGGCGACTCGGGCCTGACCGGCAATTACCTGGGCGCCAAAACCTGCAGCGGCTGCCACCGCAGCACGCACACCGAGTGGGCGGCAACCAAGCACGCCACCGCCCTCGAATCGCTCGAGGCCATCGGCCAGGGTAAGAACGCGGCCTGCCTGCCGTGCCACACCGTCGGCTATGGCGAGACCGGCGGGTTCATCAGCCGTGCGAAGACCAATGCCCTGGCGGGCGTCGGCTGCGAGTCCTGCCACGGGGCCGGCGGCGACCACTTGAACAACGATCCGCGCGATCCGACGTACTTCCCCAAGATCGACATCAAGTCCGCCGTCTGCGGCAAGTGCCACACCGGCGAACACCATCCAACTTACGACGACTGGACCGAGTCGCCTCACGCCCGCCTGCAGGAAGAGCTCGCCACCGGCTTTGCTGCCGGTACCGCCGGCCGTCTGTCCTCCTGCGGCAAGTGCCACTCCGGTGACTACTTCTACATGACCATCCTCGGCGGCAATCTGACCTCCACCGCCGGCGGCCGCCCCGGCGCCCCGGTGGCGATCACCGACGCCTTCCTGAAGGACAAGCCGGAAGCGGACATGGCCCGCGTCGAGTGCGCCATCTGCCACGACCCGCACAAACGCACCGGCAACGCCGCTGCCCCGGACACCGGGCGCGACTTCCAGCTCCGCTATCCGCAGGTCAAGAGTGCCACGCCGACCAACACGGTCGTGGCGGTGCAGGATGCCACGCGCTTCAATCTCTGCGGCCAGTGCCACCACGGCCGTGACCGCACCTGGGACCAGACCAGCAGTCAGACGCGCGAGCCGCACCCCAGCGCTCAGGTCAACGTTTACCTCGGCGAGATGCCGCTCTCCACGACCAACCCCACGCCGCTCGTCATCGGCAGCGTGTCCATCCACTTGTCCGCCCAGGAACAGTGCAGCACCTGCCACGTCTATCGCGCCGCCGCCGTCGAGGGCATCGCCCCCGCCGTCTCCGGGCACAAGTTTGAGGTCGCCTTCGGCGGGTGCGCCGGGTCAAGTTGCCACCCCTCGGCCAGCGCCGCCGAGACGCTGTTCAACGGCATGAAGGCCGAGGTCCAGGCCCGACTCGATCGCACCAAGGCCGCGCTCGATGCTTGGGGAGCCGCCAACAACTACGGCTGGGAGTACTACTCCAACGGCGGTCCGGGCGCCAGCGGCGTCCCGGGTAGCCAGTCCAAGATTCCCACGGCCATTCAGCAGGCCCGCTTCCTGTACCACTACGCCCTGGGTGATGGCAGCTACGGCGTGCACAACCCGCATTTCGTCCGCGACATGCTGACCGCGGCCGAGGTGCTCGCGCGCAACGCCCCGGCTCCGCTGCCGTAGCGACGATACGCAGCAAGTCCTGACACAAGTTCGCGGCCCGAGAGAGTCTCTCTCGGGCCGCTGTCTTGCGCACGGCAGTCCCCATCCCGCACATCCACGGCGCAGGTCTCAGGGCTTCGCCGCCAGCGCCTTCTCAATCGCCGCCACCACGCTCGGGTCGTCCGGCTTGGTCTTTGGGTCAAACCGCCCGCAAACACGCCCGTCCCGCCCTACCAGGAACTTGGCGAAGTTCCACGCGATCTCGCCCCCGAACCCGGGATTGCGTTCGGGCGACGTGAGGTACTTGTACAACTCGGCCTGGTCGGCACCCTTTACAGAGAGCTTGGCGAAGAGATCGAAGGTCACTCGGTACTTCGTGCTGCAGAACTCCTTGATCTCCCGGTTGGTGCCCGGCTCTTGCTCGCGGAAGTTGTTGGCGGGGAAAGCCAAAATACGCAACCCCCGATCCTGGTACTTCTGATACAGCGCTTCGAGCTGCGCGTACTGCGGCGTGTTCCCGCACTTGGATGCAACGTTGACGATGAGGACCACACGGCCCTTGTATTTCGCCAATGGCACGTCCTGACCGTCAATGTCCGTCATCGTAAAGTCCAGTGGACTCACCGCCTCGCTGGCCAGCAGGCGCGCGGGCTGCGAAGCGGTCGGCGCCGAGGCCGGCTGCGATGTCGCCTTGGGGGGTTGCGTGGCGTCCTGGGCGTGCCCCCCGCTCGCCATCAACGCCCCCACCGCGATGATGCTCCCCACGATGACCGTTCTCATGCTGCTGCTCCTGCTGTCGGGCGGATGACCCGCATGTGCTGCTCGGCTCGCCAACCCCTGATGGTAGCGCGACCGGGTCGTCCGGCCCATGGCCGCGCGGAGGACCCGCGCCGGGTGCATCCCGAGCTGCGCACGGCGCTACCCCCGCACGTGGCAGACGTGGATCCGGCGCGCCGCCGACAGTCGTTCCCAGGCGCCCGCTGCCCGCTACCCGCCGCCTGCCTGAACCCGCGCCTGCGCGGGCGGCACATCCGCGTGCGGCTGGCTCAAAACGTCGCGCACGCGTTGCAGGAGCTGCTGTCGGCTGAAGGGCTTCTCCAGGAACTCCACGTCCCGCTCCAGCACTCCGCAATGTGCGATGACGCTCGACGTATAACCGGAAACGAACAGCGTGCGCAGCGCCGGGCGGAGTGCGCTGAGCGCCTCCGCGAGTTGCCGCCCGTTCATCCCCGGCATGATCACATCCGTCACCAGCAAATCGATCGGCCCTGGGTGAGCGGCCGCGCGCCGCAGAGCATCGGCCGCGTCTTCGGCAACAAGCACCGTGTAGCCGGCATCCTGGAGCATCTGCGCGGTGACCTTGCGCACCGCCACATCGTCTTCGCAGACGACGATCGTATCGCTGCCCCCGAGCGCCGTCGGCGATACCTCAGCCGGCTGCGGCCGCCGGCTATCCTCCGGCCGCGCTGGCAGATACACCTTGAACGTCGTGCCCTGCCCCGGCTCGCTGTACACCGCGACATGTCCGCCGGCCTGTTTGACGATGCCGTAGACCGTGGAAAGCCCCAGGCCCGTGCCTTGCCCCAGAGGCTTGGTCGTAAAGAATGGCTCGAAGATGTGCTCCCGCGTCGCGGCATCCATCCCGCAACCGGTGTCACTGACGGCAAGCATCACATAGGCACCGGGCCGGGCGTCGGGGGGCAGAACCGCCTGCGCTTCTGCAGGCGGCACCGGGCGCGTCTCCAGCGTGAGCTGCCCGCCCGCCGACATCGCGTCACGCGCGTTGACGACCAGATTGACGATGACCTGCTCGAGCTGTCCCGGGTCCGCTTGGACGGCCGGGAGCTCCGGCGCACAGCGGAGCTGGAGCGACAGGTTTTCGGTGAGCAGGCGGCGCAGCATCTTCTCGAGCTCGCGGAGGGTCGTGTTCAAATCGAGCACCTGTGGACGGACCAGCTGCCGGCGCCCGAAGGCCAGCAATTGCCGGGTCAGGGCGGCGGCCCGCTGCACGCTGCGCTCGACTTGCTGCAGCCACTCCAGGGGCCCCGCCGCCGCCGGGAAACGCGTCTGCAATTCCTGGGTCGCCGCTTCCGCGCTGCCCGAGATGGCGGTCAGGATATTGTTGAAGTCGTGGGCGATCCCGCCAGCCAGGAGCCCGATCGATTCCATCTTCTGCGCCTGCCGCAACTGGGCTTCAAGCTTCGCATGCTCCGCTTCGGCTCGGCGGCGCTGGGTGATGTCCAGGTAGGTACCGCACATGCGCAGCGCAGCCCCGTCCGCGTTGCGCTCGATCACGCGCCCCTTGCCCAGCACCCACACCCACGCACCGGTCTTGTGGCGCAGGCGGTGCTCCGTCTCATAGGCGGCGGTCTGCCCCTGCAGGTGCGCCTCCAGGGTCTGCTGCACACTGGGGCGGTCGTCGGGGTGCACCAGTTCCATCCAGATGTCGAACGGCGCCGCGCGTTCGGCCGACGGGTACCCCAGCATCTCCGCCCAGCGCTCATTAAATGCCACCTGGCGCGCTGGCACGTTCCAGTCCCATGTGCACAGATCCGCGCCTTGGAGCGCGAGCTTCATCTGCGCCTCACTCTCGGCGAGGCGCCGCCGCATGCGGTAGTCTTCGGTCACATCCCGGAAAACCAGCACCACGCCAGTAATCTGCGCGCCTTCGGCGCGGATGGGGGCGGCCGAATCGGCGATCTGATATTCCGCGCCATCCCGCGCCAGAAGCGTGGTGTGATTGGCGAGTCCCACGATCTGGCCCCGGCGCAGGACTTCCTCCACCGGCGCGTCCACCGGTTGCCGCGTCACGGCATTGACGATCCGCAGCACGCTCGCCAGCGGCTGGTGCACCGCCTCCGCCGCAGTCCAACCCGTGAGGCGCTCGGCCACCGGGTTCATGTGGATGATTCGGCCGATCACGTCCGTCGCGATGACAGCGTCGCCGATCGAGTTGAGCGTGGTGCGCAGCTTCTCCTCGCTGCGCCGCAGTTGGCGCGCCGCGCTGCGCGACCGCACCAGCCCGAAGCTCACCCCCGCGAGCGCCAGCAGGAGCAGGGCAAACGCCCCGGCCGCAGTCCAGATCAGGCGCCGGTACCGCTCGTAGAACGTCAGGGGATGATTGATTAGTGTCGCGGTCGGCGGCAGTCGCGACAGGTCGAGACCGAACTTCTGGAGGACGGCGAAGTCGCAGAGAATGGCGTGCGGACACTCGAGTGAGATGGGCGGGACGTCCCGGCCAGCAAGAATTTCAAGCCCCAACCGGGCGGCCATCGCGCCTTGATCCCGCGCCGTGATGACGGAGCCCCCGACGACGCCGGTCCCGAGATACAGGTCCTGCATGGCATACACGGGGGCACCTGACGCGGCGCAGATCAGTCGCGCGCTGTCCTCGTGCGAGAGATACGCCCCCTCGGCGTCACGATTGAAGTTGCACAGCAGAACCGCATCGGCACGCGAGAGGCCGCTGAGCCGTTCCTGTAGCGCCCGCGCGCTGGGCCCGTCGAGCCACACGACGTCCAGTCCGCGGGCCTCGTTCGCCAGCGCCGCCTGCGCCTGCCGCCGCATCGCCAGGGCGGTCACGTCCGTGCCCGACACAACGACCAGGCGCTGCAGGTCAGGCTGCAGGGTCCGAATCAGCTCGACCGTCTGGCGCGGGTCGAGCGCCTGCACGACCCCGGTAACCGGGCCCGCCAGGCCCGCCAGCAAATCCGGCGTGAAATCGTCGATGCCGCAGAATACAACGGGCGTGCTGCCAAAAACCGCCTTCTGATACCGCGCTAGAAACGCCAGGGCAGAGTTGTCGCTGACGATAATCACGGCCAGCGGTGTCTCGGCATACTTTTGCGCCAGGTAGTCCGCCGTGGCTGCGGGGAGCCCCTCACGCGTGATCCGCTTGGAATCCAGGTACTCGGTGTAGATTTCGATGTCCGGGCGCGCGGCGAGCGTGGTCCGGATTCCCTGGTCGACCCCGTCGGTCCACGTCAGGCCCTCGTGGTACGAGTGCAGCAGCAGCACCCCCTTCCGTAGCGGCTGCGACGTCGGCAGCGGCTCCGCCGCGGCCGCCTGCGCCAGCACGCAGCCGAGCGCCACGGCCAGCCGCCCGCTGCAGCGCCACGGGCGGTGGCGTCCGGGGGTACGACACGACCAGCCTCGTCGGCCGTCTTCACGTAGCACAGGGGCAATCAACTCTGGACAACCGCCCATCGCCAGGCCTCCGACCACTCGGCCAAGCTCTATTCTGGCGTGCGCCGGCCGGCCGGGCAATGCCCGCCGCGTCCCTTACCCGGCATGGCACCGGCGGCTACTCCCGTCCTTCTAACTCGTCCGCCAGCGCGCCGGCATCGTAGACGTGACGCAGGGCCGCCAGAATGGCCCGCACGTCCAGCGCGACAGCCCGTCCGCGCGTCTCGTCATACAGGATATCCCACGTCAGACTCGCCAGGTTGCCATCGAAGATCAGGCCGACCACCTCTCCGGCGCGGTTGACGACCGGACTACCCGAGTTGCCGCCGATGATGTCGGCCGTGCACACGAAATTCAGCGGCGTAGCGGGGTCGAGCCGGTCGCGGCGCTCGAGCCAACGTGGTGGCAAGGCGAAGCCGGGCTGGCCGCGCCGCCGCTCCGCCCGCTCGTACAGGCCGCCGAGCGTCGTGAACGCGGGTACGCCGCCGCCATTCTCGCGATACCCCTTGAGCACGCCGAACGCCATGCGCAGCGTATGCGTGGCATCGGGGTAAATGTCGTCGCCGGCGCGCGCGAACTGGGCGGCTGCGATCTTCGCGTAGCTGTCGCTGAAGACGCTTTCCACTTCGTCTTCGTACCGCTGCCGCACCGCCCGCATCTCCGGGTCCAGCAGCCGCACGAGGTCCAGTAGGGGATCACGCTGCGCATCCAGGGCGCTCTTGCCACCCTCGGCCAGCCGGCGCCGTACGGCCGGGTCCTGGAGCGTGCAGCCGCGCACCAGTTGCTCCGCCCGCGCCGCCGGCGACTGGCCGGCCAGCACCCGCGGCACCAACGGGTCCTCGCCACCGAGCGTCTCCAGCATTCGGCCCAAGGCGCTGGTCAGACGCTCGATCTCGAACGCTTCCGAAATGGGGGCCGGGGCGTACAACTCCAGATAGACGGATTCCAACTCCGATTCACGGTACTCGCGCAGGCGGTCCGCAGTCGGCTTGGGCAGCTCGTCCGCCAGCCGGACGAGCGTCAGCGCGTAGCGGAACAGCTCCGAATTGAACCCGCTCCCGTCATTGAGCAGGCGGTAGCGCGGATAAATCCGCCGATACGCGGTCGTCGCGCGCGTGATGGACTCCCAGGCCCCGCCCCACGCGGTGTGCTTCTCGGAATCCGCCTGCAAGGCCTCCCGCAGCTTCAGCTCGGCGGACCGCTTGACGTCCAGCAGATGCGGGTCGCCGAGACCGCCATACAGCCCGGTCAGCGACTTGCGCCAGTTCTGGACGCCCAGCAGCTCGCCGGCGCTCACGCGCGCCTGCTCTAGGTCGCGCTGCCCGAAAGTCGTGAGCTGCACTTCGCGCCGCCACGCCGTGGCCAGCTCGCTGGGCAGTTGCACGTCCCGCAGGAACTTCAGGTGCTCAAGCGTGTACAGGCGCTGCGTGCGCCCCGGGTGACCGAACACGAAAATCAGTTCCCCCTCGGCGGCCCCGTTGCGGCTCCAGGCCAGGAAATGCGCGCCCTGCAGCGGTTGGTCGTGCTCGTACACGCGAAAAAAGCACATGTCCAGCGCAAAGCGCGGGTACTCGAAGTTGTCCACGTCGCCGCCAAAATACGCGCTCGCCTGCTCCGGCGCCATCACCAGCCGGACATCGGTGTAGCGCTGGTAGCGATACAAGCGGTAGCGCGCGCCCTCGTACAGCGTCACCACCTCACTGTCGAGTCCGGTCGTGTCCCGCGACTCCTGCTCGATGACCGTCATCATTTTCCTGCGCGCCGTGAGCGCGTCGGCCGGATTCAGCCCCGCGGCAGCGGCGTTCACGCGGTCGGTGACGTCTTCGATCGACCAAAGCACCTCCACTTCCATGCCCGGGCACTTCAGCTCATCGCTCCGCGTCGGGGCATAGAACCCGGTCACGAGCAAATCCCGTTCGGGCGTGCTCAATCTCCGCAGCGCGCGCGAGGCAACATGATGGTTGGTCATCACCAGCCCGTGCGACGAGACGAAGGTACCGGACGCGCCGATGCGCACCGCCGACTTCTGCATGTGCTCCAGCCACGCGGACGTCGGCTCGAAGCCGTACTTTTCCCGTAGCGTCTGCAGCGGTGGCTGCGTCAGCAACCACATGCCCTCGTCAGCCCGGGCCGTCCGCGCGGGCAGCACGCCGGAAACCATCCCGGCCAGCGAAAGACAATGGCACAGCCAGAGCGGTAAGCAGCGGTGCATGCGCAAGTTCCTCAGTGAGACTCAGCGGGAAGGCTTCAGACTCAAGGCCGGTCCAGCGAGCTTCCTGTGCGTGTGATGGGGAATTATACCCGCGCCCGCCTTCCCCGCGACCCCCGCGCGATGTCCCGCCCCAGGCACGCCACCGTCGGACCTGCTTCGCCCTCCGCCAAACGCCCGATAGAATGTCCACTGTGGATGTGTTTGATACCATCCGCGACGATCCGCTCCTCGCTGAGCTGGTTCGGCTGCTCGCACGCGGCAACCCCGCCGTTGCGGCCGAAGGCTTGTGGGGTAGCTCTGCGCCCATTTTGGCCGCCCTCGCCGCCGAGCAACTGGACCGCCCGCTCCTCCTCGTCACCGCCCACGCCGACGAAGCCGACGACGTCCGCGACGACATCGAGACCGCCACCGGCACCGCCCCCGACCTGCTGCCCCAACTCGACACCCTAGCCGGCGAACCCACCGGCCCCGACGAGCTCGCCAGCGAACGCCTGCGCCTCTGTGTCGGCCTCCTCTCCGCCGCCGGCGCCGCCTCCGTCGCACGCCCGCGTCCGCTGATCGTCGCCTCGATCATGGCCCTGATGCAGCCCGTCCCTTCCGCGCGGGCCATCCAGGACAGCTCCTTCTCCGCCGAAGTCGGCCAGACGCTCGACCCCGACCAGTTCGCCAACTGGCTCGCCGAGCACGGCTTCCAACGGTGCGACGCCGTCGACGTCCCCGGCGACTTCGCCCGCCGCGGCGGCATCATCGACGTCTTCTCCAGCGCCCACACCGACCCCATCCGCGTCGAGTTCTTCGGCGACGAGGTCGAGTCCATCCGCCGCTTCGACACCGGCACCCAGCGCTCCTCCGACACGCTTGGCGGCATCCGTATCCCCGCCCTGTCGATGAGCACCCACCAGGCCGTCAGCCGCGGCGACGATCGCACCACCAGCTTCCTCGCCCTCCTGCCACCCGACACGCTGCTCGCCTTCAGTGAGCCCGGCGAAATCCAGGAGCTCGGCCGCACCTACCTCCTGCGCCTCGGCGAGCGCACCGGCATCATCCCCGCCGACGCCCTCTTCCGCCGCGCCAACGACTTCGCCCAGCTCCACCTGCACCGCTTCACCGGCATCCTGCCGCAGAAGGTGCACTTCGAGGTCTCCAGCCTCCCGCAGTTCGACCCGAAGTCCCCCGACGCCCTCAAGACCCTCGTCGAGCTGTCCGTCAAAACGCCCGTCGTCGTCCTCTGCGATAACCGCCCCGAAGAGCAGCGCCTCCAGGAGCTGCTCGAAGAAGGATCAAGGGAACAAGGGATCGAGGGATCAAGAGAGGCACGGAATCCCCGCGCGCCAACCGCAATCCCTCAATCCCGCAATCCCTCAATCCCTACTCTCCGCACCGCCCTCGGCGTCCTGCACCGCGGCTTCCAGTGGCGCCACACCGCCTTCGTCCCGCATCACGAGCTGTTCCATCGCTACCGCCAGCGCCGTACCCTCCGTCGCGTCGCCCCCGCGCGCCCCATCGACAGCTTCTTCGACCTCGACACCGGCGACTACGTCGTCCACGCCCTCCACGGCATCGGGCGCTTCCTCGGCCTCAAGACCCTCGAGCGGGAAGGCCGCTCCGACGAATACCTCGCCATCGAGTTCGCCGACAGCGCCGTCGTGCACGTGCCGATCAGCCAGATCCAGATCGTGCAGAAGTACATCGGCACGGTCCGCGGCAAGCCCAAGCTCAGCAAGGTCGGCGGTCAGGCCTGGAAACGCGCCAAGGAACGCGTCACCGAGGCCGTCACGGACCTCGCTGCCGAGCTCCTCGCCGTGCAGGCCCGCCGCGCCGCCGAAGAAGGCACCGCCTACCCGCACGACACCGAGTGGCAGCGCGAATTCGAAGGCTCCTTCCTCTATCAAGAGACCGAAGACCAGCTCCGCTCGCTCGACGAGATCAAACGCGACATGGGCCGCCCGCGCCCCATGGACCGCCTGCTCTGCGGCGACGTCGGGTACGGCAAGACCGAACTCGCCGTCCGCGCCGCCTTCAAAGCCGCCGAGTACGGCAAGCAGGTCGCCGTCCTCGTGCCCACCACCGTCCTCGCCGAGCAGCACCACCAGACCTTCAATGAGCGCATGGCGGACTACCCCTTCCGCATCGAAGTCCTCTCACGCTTCCGCAGCAAGCGCGAGCAATCGCACATCCTCGACCGCACGCGCCGCGGCGAGATCGACATCCTCATCGGCACCCACCGCCTCCTCTCCGGCGACGTGCACTTCTCCGACCTCGGCCTCGTCATCATCGACGAGGAGCAGCGGTTCGGCGTCGAAGCCAAGGAACGCCTCAAGCAACTCCGCGCCACCGTCGATCTGCTGACGCTGACGGCCACGCCGATCCCGCGCACCCTCCACATGGCCATGCTCGGCATCCGCGACATCTCGTCCCTGCAAACTGCCCCCATCGACCGCCGCGCCATCGTCACCCAGGTCCGTCTCTGGGACGACCGCCTCATCCGCGAAGCCATCCTCCGCGAGCTCAACCGCGACGGTCAGGTCTACTTCGTCCACAACTTCGTCCGCGACATCCACCAAGTCGCCAACCGCCTCCGCACCCTCATCCCCGAGGCCCGTTGCGTCGTCGGCCACGGTCAGATGTCCGGCCCCGAACTCGAAGACGTGATGCTCAAATTCCTCCACAAAGAGGCCGACATCCTCGTCTCCACGAACATCATCGAGTCCGGCCTCGACATCCCCACCGCCAACACGATCTTCGTGAACCGCGCCGAACGCTTCGGCCTCGCCGACCTGCACCAGCTCCGCGGCCGCGTCGGACGCTCCAAACACCGCGCCTACTGCTACGCCCTGCTCTCGCCGAAGCACCCCGTCAAGGAGAACGCCGCTCGCCGCCTCAAGGCCCTCGAGCACTACAGCGACCTCGGCGCCGGTTTCCAGATCGCCATGCGCGACCTCGAAATCCGCGGCGCCGGCAACATCCTCGGCCCCGAGCAATCCGGCCACATCGAAGCCGTCGGCTACGAGATGTACTGCCAGCTCCTCGAGCAGGCCGTGCGCCGCATGAAAAACGAGCCCGCGCCCGAGTTCCGCGCGGTGAACCTCGACCTCGGCATCTCGGCGACGATCCCGCGCAACTACATCCGCGCCGACCGTCAGCGCATGGAGGTCTACAAGCGCCTCACCAATTGCCGCGCGCTCGACGAGCTGGAAGTCCTTCGCGGCGACATCCGCGACGCCTTCGGCGCGCCGCCCGAGCAAGTCGAAACCCTGCTCGCCCTCGCCGAAATCCGCGTCCTCGCGCAACCTTGGGGAATCCGCTCCATGGTCCTCGTCGATCCCGACGTCGTCTTCGCCATCGACGACGTTAGGAAAGTCGAGCCCCTCTTCGCGACCGGCCCCGGGTCACCGCGCATGCCCGACGCTCACACTGTTCACTGGCGCCTCGCCAAGCGCTACCTCGAACCCGCCACGCTCCTCACCGTCCTGCGCCAGCAGCTCCGCCCCCGCGCCGCCGCGCCAGCGAGCGCCACCCCCGCCGCCCCCACCAAGCCGGTCCCCGCCACCAAGTAGGCTGGGCTAGGGCCGGCGCCGCGACGCTTTCTATCACATCACGCGCCCGCCGGCTCTAGCCCAGCGTCAACCCACCTCTACCCCACCCGCTGCACTGGCTCGTACAACTCCGTCACCATCTCCTCCGGCGGCACCTGGTTCGGGTCCTTCAGATACACCTCGTAACACCGCGCCGGCCGCACCTCATACCCGTTTTGCGGAATCCACTGCCCGCAGAACTGCATCCACGCCGCGCCGATCCCCGCGAACGGCCCCTTGTACGTGTAGATCGCGTACAGTCCGCCGCCGACCTGGTCCTCCTCCAGCTCCCCTTCCGGCTTGAACCGCCCGTCCACCGTCACGCACGCCGCCGACCGGCACTCACGCGGGTCCGTCAACTCCGGATCGTCGCAGAAGATCGACAGGAACCGCCCGCCGGGCCCCAAGAGCCCGCGCGGCCCCGCCAACTGGCAGAACCGCTGCCACAGCATCGGCATGATCTCGCCATACGGCCCCTTGCCCCACAAGCACGCCACTCGCTCCGCCGGCACGTCTTCCACACGCACGTCCATCGCATCCGCTCCTTCCCCCACAAACGCCAATTCGTACGCCTCCGACGACACGTAATGCACATTCGACGGCGACGCCAGGTACACCGTCACCGGCACCCCCGCCCGGAACTCCGTCGGCGCCTGGTTGTACGCCGCGCGAAATGCTCGGGTAAACGCCTCGTGCGTGCCGTAGCCCGCCGCGAGGGCGATGTCCTGCACGCTCCGGCTGCTATGCCGCAGCGCCATCGCCGCCCGCTCCAGCCGCAGCCGCCGCACCAGGTCTCCCGCCGCCTCGCCCAAGAGCCCGCGGAAGATGCGGTGAAAGTGGAACGGCGAGAAATGGGCCGCCCGTGCCAGGTCCTCTAGCGCGAGCGGTTCGTCCAGGTGCTCGTGAACATACGCCAGCGCCCGGCCGATTCGTTCTTGATACACGCGGCGGGTGGATTCCCGGGCTGGTTCTTCGTGGGTCATGCCCCAAGTGTAGCGAAACCCCCGGCGCGTGCCTTGATCGGTCTTGCGGAGTTGCCGCAGGGGAAAAAGAGTTGGCAGCAAGAGAGCAGGCCGGGCGCCCCCCCGGCGCCCGGCCACGTAGCAGTCGGAGCTCCTGAACCGCGGCGTCACCCGTTACACAGCCGGTCGAGTGAACCCACGCATTGTGCCGCATTCCGCCCATCTGGCTATTCAAATTCACTTTGACTTTTGGAACTGCGCCGGCCCCCGCGTCCTCCGCTCCCTGTTCCCCGTTTCCCGCGCTCGCTCGCCGCCCCCAATCGTCCAACCGACGCGTCATCCCAGCTCGCGCTGCCGGTCTTCGGCTGCTGACTTCCGCCTGCCGACTTCTGACTGCTGACTTCGCACTCTGAACTCGCCTTGGCATTCCGACACGCCGCGCGGCATAATGCCCGCGCCAGGCGGCGCCCCAGGGGCGCGGCGAGGGTGCCGTGAAAGCACACATCGACTACGAGGCGGCCTTTGAGCATTTCCTGAGAAGTCGGCAAATCCCGTATGTGGCCGTTGACGAAGCCAAGCGCGCCGCCTTCCGCGACGCCAAACTCAAGAGCTTCGACTTCATCGTGTATTCGCAGGGCGCCACGAACTGGCTCGTCGACATCAAAGGTCGCCGCTGGGCCACGCGCCGCGGCAATGGCCGCCCGGCGTGGGAGAACTGGGTCACGCAAGCGGATCTCGACGGCCTGCGGCAGTGGCAGGAGGTCTTCGGCCTCGGCTTCCGCGCGCTGCTCGTGTTCGCCTACCGTCTGGAGACGAACGGCACGCCCCCCGCGGAGATCGTCCACGAGTTCCACGCGGCGCGGTACGTCTTCGCCGCCCTGCCCGTCGACGAATACCGCGACAATGCCCGCGTCCGCAGCCCCCGCTGGGGCACCGTCAGCATGCCCGTCCGGGCGTTTGCCGAGCACATCCGGCCGATCGCAGACTGGCTCTAGTGACTCTCGGGACGGGGGGACTGCGTGGGCACGCGGCGTGACAAACTCCCGGCAGCGGATAGAATGGGCACCACCAGCGTGCCGCGAGGCGACCGGCGGTTGTAGGTCGTCACCACGGCCCGCGTGAGGGAGCGTGTATGAAGCTTCACAAGATCCGTCTGTACGTTGCCGGTCTGTTCGCGTTCCTCATCGGCGTGCCGCTCACGGAGCGCGCCTTTGCTGGTACCGGTGACATCATCGACGCCTCGGTCGGTCTGGCCGGCGCTATCGTCGATTCGGCGCAGTACAGCTAGCCGCGCGCGACTTCATCCTGGTCGTGTGCAGGGAGTCCTGTGACCGGGGCACAGGTTTTCTTTGCGCGGCCGGTGCGGCGCCGTCGTGCCACCGTACCGCAAGTTGCGAGTGCCCGCACTCTGCGGTCGCGCGATGCAGGCGTCGGTCGCCGTAACCGCGTCTTCGTGGCGACCACCGGCGCTCCGCGAACTCGGCGCGCCAGGCGCTTCCCGCCCCTGGCTTCCTTGGCTGGCGCCAGGCCGCCCATCCTCCTGAAACCTATGTCGCCTGGGCAGGCCTAGGCGCTAACCGTTGCCTCAGCGGCATGCCGCGGACTCGGGCCTCGAAGAGGCGTGACGAGGCTCAGGTATTCACCGGCACAGTCAACAGCTCAGGGTGCCGAATCACGCTCGGCAGGGCCCATAAATCGCTACCTCGACCGGCCTTACCGCCGCATGGCGCCGCCCGCCGCCCACGCTGATCGTTGCCCGTGGCGGTGCAGGCCGTCGGACCTGATGCATGCCCAAAGAAGGTCAGATTTCCTCTTCGCCCACGGTCTCCTCGCCCCTTACCGTCAATTCATGTCCGCTTCATCTTCGCCCCCCAACAATAGCACGTGTTACACTATATAGCGACGGCTGCCCCCGGCGGGCTCCAGGCCCGCCGGATTGTGTGGGTAGGACTGTCGCGTGCGCTGCATGGGCACTCGGGGCGTGGAGAAGGAGAAGGACGATGAAGCGCTGCGTAGCAATCGCGTTCTTGGTGGCGTTGGTGCAGGTCGCTTCCGCCAGCATGGTCATCTCGGAGTGGATGTACAACGGTGCAGGCACGGGGAGTATCGGCGAGTACGTCGAATTCACGAACACCGGGCCCGACCCCGTTGATATGACCGGCTGGAGCTATGACGACGACAGTCGCAACCCAGGCACGATCTCCCTTTCCGCTTTTGGCGTCGTCGCCCCCGGCCAGTCCGTCATCCTGACAGACGACGCGGCCGCCAGTTTCGCCACGGCGTGGAACTTGACCGGTGTCAGCATCGTCGGCGGCAACACGGCCAACCTCGGTCGCAACGACGAGATCAATCTGTTCGATGCTGCCAACGCCCTCGTGGATCGCCTGACCTACGGCGACCAGAACTACGCGGGTACGCCGCGCACAAACGCCGTGAGCTGCAACATTCCCAGTTCGGACTACGGTTTTACCGTCGCGCAGACTTCGTGGGTGCTGGCCACCGTGGGTGACGCCTACGGCTCCTATGCGTCCAGCCGCGCCGAAATCGGCAGCCCCGGCATCGTTCCGGAACCCGCGGCGCTGACGCTGCTGCTGGGTAGCGGGGCGCTGATTTTGCGCCGCCGGCGGTAACACCGCCGCCGCGTCGCTCGGCCTGCGTCCAGCGGATTTCATCCGCGTTTCATGCTGGTTTCACCTTCGCTTCGCTATAAGCGGGTAGCCGCAGACGTGATGGGTGCGCGCGCCGCAAGCCAGCGCGCCAACTTCCCCATCCCGGCCCAGGGGCCGCCTCAAAACGGTTACCTCGGCGGGCACCCGACACCGGCCGCCGGCGACGGCCTGTAAGGATTACCGGCGTGAACGAGTGGCCACCCGAGATCGCGGACACGCACGGCGCGCCACCCCATCATTCAACCGCGGAGCCCGTGACACCCAGCCCCATCAGCGACGTGCTGGAAACTCTGCCGTTGCGCTGCTGGCTCCCGGGGCGCTTTGCCCTGACCGCTCCGTGGGGCGTGCACGTGGCCACGGAGCTGGGCTGGTTCTACGTCGTCCTGAGCGGCCAGGCGCGGGTAGAGGCGCCGCGGCACGGTCCGGCCATCACCGCCACCGCCGGCGACCTCGTCATCGTCGCGCAGGGCGCCGAGCATTGCCTGCGCGACAGCGGCACAAGCCCGCTCACGCCGATCCAAAGCCTACTCACGCCCCAGCACTTCACGCAGCGCGAACCCCTGCGACATGGTGGTCAGGGCACGGAGACGCGCCTCGTGTGCGGCTGCTCCTTCCTCGATGGTCTGCAGCGCAGCCCGCTGCACGCCGCCCTGCCGGCTGTGCTGCGCGTGCCGGGTATCCGCCAGCGCCCAGCGCCGTTCGTGGTTCACATCGTGCGTCTGCTGGAGATGGAGACCAGCGGCTCAGGCACGGATGGTCAGGATATCGCGGGCCGTCTGGTGCGCGTGCTGTACCTGAAGGCTCTGCAGGACTGCTGCACGCAACTCCCGGTCAACGCCACCAACTGGCTGCGCGCCCTGGTCGATCCTGATATCGGCCGCGCCTTGAGCCTGATGCACGCACAACCGGATGCACCCTGGACGGTGGCCGCCCTGGCCGAACGCGTGGCCATGTCGCGCTCCACCTTCGCCGCACGCTTTCTGGAAGTGGTCGGGCAGCCGCCGCTGGAATACCTGACACAATGGCGAATCCACAAGGCGTGTCGGTTGCTGCGGACCACGCGGGCGGAGCTCAAGGAGGTGGCTGCCCAGGTCGGCTACGAGTCGACATCGGCATTCAGCAAGGCATTCGCGCACTGGGTCGGCGCGGCCCCGGGGGCATACCGGCGCGCCGGTGCGCGGAACGCACGCAGCGAGACGCTGGACGTCACGCCCTGGTAGACCGCCAGCCGCGCCGCGGCCGTCCACCGGATTCGCCCACGCCGGCCGCGCGACGGCCGGTGCCGCGCCAATAAGAAATGTGGCGGGCGTCACCGGGTGACGCCCGCCGCCGGAGCGACGGGAAGAGGACGTGAGCGCCAGGGCACACCTGCGCTGCGCGTCCCGCGCGAAGCCGGGGCCTGCGGACAGCCCGCGTCGCAGGGCCTGGGCCGCACGCCGGGGCCCCGCTCCACGCGTGGAAGCTGCGTACCGCTAGGCCTGCTCGTCCACGAGCGGGAACGAAGTCTGCGCCTGGCCCGTGTACTGCTGCATCGCGCTCGTGAACTTATCCAGGTCGACGCCATACTTCTCGAGCAGGCTGTCGATGGCGCTCTGGATTGACGTCCGCGTGTCGCTGCTATCCGAGGAACTGCTCAGCAGGTTGCTGATCGTCGCGTCGATCTCCTCCTGCAGTTCGTCGGCGGACGACGAGTCGAGCCCCGCAGCTTCGGCTGCCTGCATGAACTGCGCCTGAAACTCAGCCTTGCCGCCACCTTGCGGACCCCCACCGGGTGGCGGTCCGCCCGCGCCGCCCGGCCCACCCGACGGCGGTTTCATCGCGCTCTGGAACTTCTCCATATCCACGCCGTACTTCTGAAGCACGCTGTCGATGGCCGACTTCGTGGCGTCCCGGTCATCGGTCGTGCCGTTGCTGCTTTCCTTCACCTGCGCAACCGCTGCCTGAATATCGGCCTGTAGGGCGTCTACATCTTCGGCTTTGAGCCCCGACGCCAGGGCCGCTTCCTTGAACTTGGCATCGAAGCCGCCACGTCCCCCCCTTTCCGTCCCGCCCGCGCTGCCGGCGGTACTCGACCGACCGACGCGATTGAGCAATTGCGCCAGCTCCGCACTCGAGTTGAGGCCTCCAATCGTTGACATACGCGGTCCTTTCGTTATCGGCGAGCCGCACACTGCATCCAACAGTCTCGCGACTTGACGCTGACCTTGCTATCGACCAGCGCCGGCACGACGTAGATGCTTGCGGGTCCGGAAGTTGTGCCTAAGCGTCTGGTTCCCCGCGAGATACGTACCCGGACCACCGTGGACCCCGTATACAGAGGTACCGACGGCGCGCCGCGTGGCGCCCGCGGCGAATCCTGTAGCCCCGGGAGATGTCGCATGAAATCGTGGAAGTGGACCGTGCTCGCGCTGTCCGGTGGTCTGCTGCTTTCCGTCAGCTCCTGCATGTCGGCCGTGGCCGATACGGTGGAGACGTATCTCCCCGACCTGCTCGATACCCTGCTGGCCAACGCGACCTCGAGCTAGCGCGCCATCCGGCGCGGCTTCACGCTGCCTTCATGCGCGCAGGGCTACAACCACAGGCGGCGTGGATGGCGGCCGAACTCAGCCCGGCCGCCGCTCGCCGGACCGCCAGTCGCAGCGCGCGAGTCTCGGCGGCGGATGCCGCCGGCAGCCCGTACGCTGTATGGAGGATGCCCATGCTCGCGCAGCGCTGTTTCGCCAACACACCCCGACGATTTGTCCGCACACTCCCGGGGCCCGGAGCACTCGTCGCCGGCACCCTGCTCCTGCTGGCCGCAGCAAGCGCCAGCCCGGCCTGGGCCGAGACGGTGTCGAGCGCAGATGACACGACCGCAACCACCAGCTCGGACGACTCAACCAGCTCCAGCAGCTCGACGACGACCGGCGGGGCCATCGCCCGCCTGCCCTCGGCCGAGGAGCTGTACGGCACGTCGTCCACCACTAGCAGCACGAACCGGTCGTTCGCGGACCGCTTTCTGGAGGCCGCGGCCCAAGTGCTCTTCGACGCGCTGGCCGAGGCGTTCGGGTCGTCGGACTTCGCCGCGCTCCTGGAAACCCAGGTGGAGTCGCTCTTCACCACCGGCACGACGAGTACGGACAGCACGACGAGCACCGAGAGCACGTCAAATACAGACACCACGACCAGCCAGGCGATCACCACGACTGAGTAACGGACCCTACCCACCCCTGCGGCGCCGGTCCCTCCCGCGGCCGGCGCCGCCTCTTTCGTGCTCGGGTGGTCGCGGAGGACGCGGCGCCGGCCACGTCGGCACCCAGACCGTCCAGCTCCATCAGCTACAGCCAGCCGCTCCACACGTACTGCCGCCGGCCCATCATGACGCCAGGCGGGCCTGTCACGTGTACACCCGCTCATCCACGCGCCGGCCGAGGTAGTCGCCGGCGGATTCCGCTCGCTGGCTCACGCTGAGTTGCGGCGCCACCCGCACCGCCGATTCAGGCGTCATGAAGGGCCGGCCGGCGCGCAAAAGAAACGCGTCGGGCCGAGCGACCCGACGCGTGGGAATGTCATGCCGATTGCTGTCTGCCGAGACGCGCGCAGAACGCTCCGCTACGAACGGCGGCGCAGCGCGGTCAGACCGGCCAGCAAAAGCCCGCTGAGCGTGGCGGGCTCGGGAATGGCCGAGGACGTGAAGCTGGCCGTCCAGGTATACCCGGTCGCGGTCCGCACCTCGTTGGTGAAAGAGAACGCGAACTGCTCGTCGTGGACAGGGGCGCCGATGATCGGCCCGCTGAAGACGACGTTGTCGAGGGCCACGTCGCTGGCACCGAACACGTACGGCCGGAAGATCTGGCCGCCGTCGAACGTGATCTTCAACAGAGGGTTATTGCTGCTATCGGTGAAGTTGATCTCGCCACCGGTCACGGCATAGAGGTTTGGGCCGCCCGTGGCGGACAGGGCGGTCATCGTAAATTTGGCATTGGGCCACGTCTGGTGCGTGACCGGGGTCTCGAGGGTGAGGCCCAGCGCGGTCCAGCCGCCCGTGAAAGTGGTCCCATCCAGGAAGAACAGGGGTGTGGCGCTGCTGGCGGCCGGATCGGCGAACGTCGCGATGGTGACGGTATCGGCGCTGGCCACCGTGGTGGCCAAGGCGAGGATCGCGACGACGACGAGCGTGGCGCTTGATCCCTTGTGATTCAGCATGTGAGGCTCCGTTTGTGCTATTGAAGCTGCCGCTTCGTTCCCAACCACGACCGCACCGCCGACGACCGCGCGCCGGCAGCAGTCCGAAAATCGTGTCACCAGCGCACACCCGCCACATCCCAACGGTGCCGGCGTGCGCGCACGGAATCTACGAGATCCCGGAGGAAACTCGCCAAAGAAGAAACTGCGGGCGCTCCGGGCCCTCATTGGGTTTTAGGCCCCCCGTTTGGAGAATTGCCACTGGAAGGGGTGAAAAAAAACGCGATTCTTACGCGTAGGCTGCGCGGATGACGGCGTTCGAGCCAGCAACGCGAGCGGGCGCGCGACGCGGAAGGCGGGAAGGCGCTCAGCGGCGAGCGTCACCCAGTCGGCAGACCCCGCGCAGGGGCGGCCGAGTCGCGAAACGCCGACTGGTCTTGCGCCGCGGTTCAGCGCTTCGCCGCAGCCGCTCGGGCGCGCCGTCGGCCGGCGCGGCGGGCACCGACTCGGCGAATCGGCGAATCCGCACTGCCCCCGAATCCCGGCACAGGGCGCGCGGCAGCGCAAGATGGCGCGAGGACGGCGCGAGGCGCCAAAGTCACGCTATTGGACCCAATTCACGACCCCGGGGAACCCTAGCGCGCTCCTGCCACGCCCCCGAGTAGCCGCGACAGTCCGTTGACAGGGGTAGCGCTGGCCACGCGGTGACCGACGTTGCATGCGCATAACCCGACATCTCGCAGCGAGATCAAGTTGAGACTAGGCGTTCTTCAATGGGCTGCTGAGAGGAAGCGCTGCGGGCTGCTTCCGTGCGCGCCGCCGTCGCAGGTTTCCGCGTTCGGTTTCGTGGACACAAGGCGCACAACGCAAGCAGGGTCGGCACCGCGGCTGGCTCCGGAACAGGCGTGAAATTCAGATACGCGCTGCCATCGCCGCGCAGCAGCGGGTCGCCCTCGGCCAGCCATTCGAAGTTCACCCGGAACGTGGCCGTACCGGCCGCCAGCCCTGGTTCTCCGCCCGACTGCAGGTTGAAGCCTCGGAAGAAGACGGCCGGGCTGGGGAAGTCGCTATACATCGTGGAGTAATAGCCGCCGGCACCCTGCGCATAGCTCGCCGACAGCGCGAGGCCGGTCCCGTAGTAGAACGCATAGCCCAACCCGTTCGAGTGCGGGTCCGTGCCGAACACCAGCGTCTGCCCGCCGAGCGACACGATTTCTCCGGCGAGGTTCGTGACGGTGGGTACACCCGCGAAGGTGACCGTCTTGGTCCCCGAGATCGTGGTCAGATTGACGGCCGCCGGAATGATCTCCAGCGTCGGCCCCGTACCCGTGAGATTGAACGCGACGGTCCCGGCGACTTGCGCGCTAACGGCGACTCCGGATTGGGCCGGGGCGCTGACCGCCGACTGAATGCCCCCCGTAACCTGATAGGTGACTGCGGAAAGTGCGGACGCGCTGGGCAACAACATCATTGTCAGAAACGCGAGATGGCCAGCCTGAATAGTCTGCATGGGAGATCCTCCTCAAGAAGAGCCTGCGGCCACGAACACGACCCGTTCCTGAAGAATAGCCGCGCCCCGAGCGGATTTGACGCAATCTTCAAAAGCGTCGTAAAGAACACTGATTGCGGCCATTGCGGTGGCAACACCGCCACAACCAGAGCAAACACCCTTTGCGCGGGAAACCGGGAGTGCGCGGCGTGACTCCGCCAACGCGAGCTGCGTCGGTAACTGACGAACAGCGCGCTCTGGTGACGACGAGGCCGCTCAGCCGAGAACAGCGCCACCGCCGACGTTCAGCGTCAGCGTTCTGACGATGGGGCTGATGGCCAGAGCGGCCGGACGCGCCACGGTAGCGCCAGGGCGCCCGGGCGTGGAGGTGCGTGACCGTCGCGACCCGCTGCGCGTCGGTCGGGTCGCGGGCCCAACTGCGCGATACACGGGCGGGCCCGGTGTCGTCCGTCGCGCGCCTTCTTCGCGTTCGTCCGCGCGCCGATGCAACCACGCGGCCTGGGCGGAAACGCGGGCGCCAGCGACAGAGAGCAGACGGACCAGCCTGCAGTCGCCGCTCCGACTACGCATGAACGCGGAATCGGTGACCAAATACGTGACCAAAACCGCGCCCCAAACGGGTGCGCAAGCGTTCCCCGGGGTGCACGGAATTGCACTGGCGGCGCGTGCGCAAGTGTAGCGCGGGAATCGAATAACACGCGGGAAACGCGGGGCAAATGGCGAAAGGGGAAAACTCCCCGATACGAACGAGTTTCAAGCGCAGATGCTATCGCAAGTTGCCGCCCGATAGCCCGTTGCGGCTTAACCGCATGTCTCGCCATCGCCGCCTCCGCGAGACGGCCCGGACCTGGCATCACACGCCAAGACGAAGGCCTCAGTCAACGGCCAACACGGGTCACACTTCCGCGGCCGCGGGTTCGCCGGCGCTGGCGGCCTCGTGATGGTGCCGCTCAATCTTCTGCAGCAGCGTAAGTTGCTTCCAGCTATTCATCGCGATGTCACGGAACGCGAGAATCGACTGTGCCAGGGCAAGCAGGACGATCCCGCAGATCACGAGTCCGATCGCCGGTGAAAGGAACGCGACCGGTCCCAGCGAGCCGGGCCCTGGGGACCGGCTTGACTGGAATACGCTGACGAAAGCGAATATCAGGAGCAATGCAGCGAGGCCTAGGACAATGTAGGCCGCGATCTGTACGACCCCACCCACGATCCGCAGGCCGTCGTACTGCGGTATCTTCGCCGTCCGGTCGGCCTCGCGCTCCACTTCGGCCCGCTTCTGCTCTTCCGTGAGCCGGCTCTGTTCAGCCATCGCACGCAAGGCCTCTTCCCGCTCGGCCGCATCTTCCGCCTCGCGCCTGCGGCGCGCGGCTTCCTGCTCCTGCCGCCGTTTGCGGGCCTGTTCGGCGTCCGCTTCTCGTTGCAGGAGCCTCCGCTCGGCTTCCTGCAGCTTCTGCTCAGCCTCCCGCCGCTCGCGTTGCCGATGCCTTCGGTGCCGTAGATCAAGATGCGGGGTGGCGCCGGCCGGGCGCCGCGATGGATTCTGGCCAATAGGGTCACGGTTCGCTCCTGGATTGGGGGGTTCGGTGCCTGCACGACGAGGCGGGGGCCCGGGTGGGCACAGGGAGTCCGGCCGCACCTTTAGGACTGGCATCTGTGCCCGCGGCACGCCATCCCACCCGGGCCCCGCAGCGTCGTCAGACCGCGCTCAGCACGCGGATTTCCTCGTACAACGTGGGCCACGTGCCCGTCCGTTGACACACGGCGAGACGGCGGAGGGCCGCCTCGTTCTCACGCTGCGCCTCGGCCAGCGCGCTATCAGCGACACGCCAGATTCCGCAGCGGCACGGTTCCTTCTTCTCGACCGCGATCACATGCACGGGCACGAGTAGTTGCCCGAGGACTTGTGCCAGCACGGCGCGGTAGAACGCGAGCTGGTGCACGTAGCCGTAGCGTTTCGCGTCTGCTTCGAACCAGGTCAGGTCATCGCAGGTCTTCAGGTCGACCAAGCCGCGCTCGGGATTCACCCAGTCCAGACGCACCTGGCACGGCATTTCGCAGTACTTGGATCGCACGACCCCTTCGGCCTGGCCATCCACGATGAGGTCGACGGCCTGTGTGTTTGTGGCCAGACCCGTCGCGAGGTTCTCGATGAGCTCGACTTGCTCCTCGGTCAGCACGGGCCGCCCCTGAACAGCCGCCCACTCGGCGAAGGCCTTGGTCTGGACGCCGAACGACTTGCCGGTGCGTGGGTTGATCGGCCCACCGAGCGCGTAACGTTCGCCGTAGGCGGCGCGTCCCTCGAGCAATCGGCAGTGCGCTGCACGTCCAACCAGGTACGCCGGTGTGTCATGGGGCTCGACGCGTCCCTGCCGACGGCGGGCATACAGGAGCGGACACCGCCGGAAGTCCGCGAGCAAATGACTCGTCACGTACTTCCCAGTCTGGCGGTGATACTCCGCCTCGGGTTCGACGGTGAGCACGTTCAAGTCAATTGGTGGTACCGGGTTCATTTCCGCTCCCATGTTTGGCAGTCCCGTTCGCTCCCCTACATCTGCGTGCGGCCGGGCCCTGTCGCCGGCGCTCGCAGTGCGTCCCCAGGCCGGCGGCGGTGAAATGGCGGCGAATCTGCCCGATCGCGCGGTAGATCGTGGAACGGTGCACCCCCAGCCGCTCGGCCACCTCGGACGGTTTGCGGAAGCGCAGTTCGTCGCAAATGCGTTGCAGTGCTTCCGGCAATGTGGCCACGACCGCGACCAAGTCGAACGCCAGGTCGCTGCGTTCGCACTCGGCGCGTTCCCCCTGCCTTGGGTCGTTGACCGTCGGGTTGAAGTCCTCGAGCGCGGACATCGGTGTGGGTCGCTTGGACCCGTGTTTCTGGCAGTTGGACAGGGCCCGGGCGGCGTGCAGGTAGTAACGGTCGAGTACACGTGTGACAAACGTGTGTGGCCGCGTGCGGGTCGGGTTGTAGCGCCGCGCCGCGCGCAGCAGTTGGACCATCATGTTCTGCCGCAGGTCTTCGGCCGTGTCGTCGTCGAGGCGGAAGGCCGTCGTGAGTCGGCGGACGCGGTAGTCGACTCGCGCCAGGGCGTAGTCATCGATCAGGTTTGCGGTGCGAGTGGAAGGTGAAATGATCGGGGCAGTCATCGTCGACATCGTTGCTCTCCTCTTGGCCGAGGAGGTCGCGCGGGTGTCGGTGGAATCCGCCGCAGAACATGGCCACAAAGAAGGCGCTGCGAGTTCGCGGATTTCCGCGACACCCGCAACGCCTCCGCTTTGCGGCCGGTCTGTTGCGCTGTGTGCTGGTTGTCAGGGAGCCGGGTCTACGCGCCCGGGTCCTGGTGATCAATCTCGACAAGGGACGGCAGGCCGTGCCGGACTTCGATCTTCACGCGGGCACCATCCGGGGCCTGCGTGAGTGCCGTCAGCAGGGTCGTCTGCTCCTTGCAGAGCACGAAGTCCGCGGTGTTCGCCGTCGGCCGCGGCGCCCCCTCTCCACCGGACAGCTTCACCGTGCGACGCACGCGCCAGTTCTGGCGTGGGTCGGGTTCGCCTCCTGTGATGTGGAGCGCGACCCGCCCGAAGTGCACGCTTTGTATCAAGCGAATCAGGCGTTGCCGCACGGACGAGAGTTGCTTGAGTCGTAGGGTGGTTGGAATCGTGACCGGCACGGCGAGTCTCCTCTTGTGAAGCACCGCCCCATTGCGATGCTCGCAGGATTCTCGCACGACGGCCGGTGTATCTTCGTGCTCAGAGGTGTACGGACACGGTGCTCAAAGGTGGGCATAGGTGGACCTACGCTCGGATGCGGTAACGGCCGTTCGTCTGTCCGGGCATGATGAGGACTGCCGCCCAGTCGGGATCGCTTTGCAGCGCTTTGAGGATGCGGCGTGCGCTGGGGCGGATGGCCTCCAGCGCGTCTTTGCTCAGTCCGTCCTGCCCTGCCTTGATGAGCGCGGCCACGACAGCGCGCTGGGCGTCCGTCAGTGGCTTCTTGAGCTGGCCCCGAACCCGACTGGGCGCGCCTGGACACCCCAGCTCCAGGGCCACAGCCTCGGGCGGCCTGTTGGCCGTTACGGCGGCCCCGGCGGCCGTTTCCGCTGGCGGCGTCTGGGTTTGGGGGGCCTCCGCCTCCGTCCCGGCCTCATCGCCGCCGAACTCGGTCGCACGGCACGCCCGCAACACGCCGTAGGGCGTCGTCGCCACAGCGGCGCGCCAGCCCGACCCACTCGCCATGCCCGGTCGCCAAGCGTCGTACTCGCGTTGCTCCATGAACCCCAGACGAATGCTCTCGGACACCGCGTGTTGGACGGCCGCCGCTACCGTCTCCGCCGACGCCTGCGGCCAGCGCAAGCCCACAATCTGCTTGCCGACCCGTTCGAGGGCCTCGAGTTCCACCCAGCCACGCGACCAAGCCTGCGGCCCGGAGTACCCAAACGGCAGGTGCTTCGGGTTGAACTGCCGCAACGCCCCCAGGATGGACGCCAGGAACGTGACCGCGGCCTCGAGTTGCGCTGCGTTGGCCGGACGTGGCGACCCCACCAAGTGCGGTACGATCCGCAACTGGATGATCCACTCGCGGGTGATCTGCGGGTCATTCTCCTGAACGCGGCAGATCTGGAGTAGCAGCGCGTCGGGCAGGGTGTTCGCGTTCGCAACCGGGAGCGCCCCTGCCGCGCAATTCCGCGCCGTCTGGACGCCGTCGTTTCCCGCGGTCTGGGTTGTCATGACTCAGGTCTCCCTCCCCGCCTGCAGCACCCGCGCCTGCTCCAGCAGCACCGCCACCTGCGCCTGCGTCAGCCCCTGGGTAGCCCGCAGCAGTGCCGCGAGTTCCACCGGCCGCCTGCGGAGGAGGTCGCGCAGATCATCGGGCACGCGCCCCGCCAGCGCGATCAGCAGGTCCGCCGGTTCATCCAGGAGCTGGGCCAGCGCAGTGAGGCGTTGAGCCACGCCGGCCAGACGCGTCACGCGACGCCGGGCGCCTAGACGTCTGGACTGCAGCTCGGCGAGTTCCTGCTGGACCTGGCGCTGCGCTTCATGCACGGCGTCCGCGATCACTCCGTCATCCCGTCCGATCGCGCGAATCTGGTCGACGACGAACTTCTCCAGTTCACCCGCCGGCAACGACGGCCCCGGGCACTTGTCCCAGCCGCGTTTCTGGGCATTGATGCACACGTAGTAGCGGTAGCGTCTCTCGCCGCGGGTCGCGAAGCTGTGGCTCATCGCACTTCCACACGCCTTGCACCGCACCAGGCCTTTCAACAGAGCGCCGCACTTGTTGCGGACGAACTTGCCCCCGCTGTTGCAGTTCATCCGCAGAAGGGCCCCGACGCGGTTGAACAACTCCTCGTCCACAATCGCCTGGTGCTGGCCGGGGAAGACTTGGTCGTGGTGCCGCACCTGACCGAGATAGACCACGTTCGTGAGCAACCCGAAGAGCGTCGACTTGTAGAACGGCTTGCCGCCGCGCGGCTCGCCCTTCTTTGTCGTCCACACCTTGTTGAGCCAGCCCAGTTCGTCCATCCGCCGGACCGTCGCGGACACCGACGCACACTCCAGGTACAGCCGGAAGATGAAGCGAACGCGTTCGGCCTCTTCCTCGTTAACGATCAATCGCGAGCCGGTGAGTTCACGCAGGATGTCGTACCCAAGCACCGGCGGGCCGCCCGACCATTTCCCCTTCCGCCGAGCCGCGGCGATCTTGTCCCGCGTGCGTTCACTGATGATCTCGCGTTCGAACTGGGCAAACGACAGCAGGATGTTGAGCGTCAGCCGACCCATCGAGTGCGTGGTGTTGAATTGCTGCGTGACCGAGACGAACGAGACCTTGTGTCGCTCGAACGTCTCCATCATTCGCGCGAAATCGAGCAGCGACCGACTCAGGCGGTCAACCTTGTAGACCACCACGCAGTCGATCTTGCCCGCCTCGATGTCCGCGAGGAGTTGCTGGACCGCCGGCCGCTCCATGCTGCCGCCGGAGTACCCGCCGTCATCGTAGTGCTGCGGGAGGCACACCCAACCCTCGGTCCGTTGGCTGGCGATGTACGCCTCCGCGCTCTCGCGTTGGGCGTCGAGTGTGTTGAAGTTTTGCTCGAGTCCCTCCTCGGTGCTCTTGCGGGTGTAGATCGCGCAACGCACGACCGGCACCGACCGGGCTTGGCCGCCACCGGCGCTGTTGCCATCACGGCGGGTGCGGCCGGCGTGGCCGGGACCGCCGTGGCCGGTATGCCCGTTGTTGCGGATGCGATTGCGGCTCACGCGGCATCTTCCTCCCGCCCCACGTGCCCATGAGTAGCGCCACTGCCCTTCCGGCGCGGGCGCTCGGGCACCGCGTCGCGGCCCCCGCGGCCGACCCGCTCGGGCGTCTGGATGTTGAAGAACCGGTAGCCGTTCCAGTGCGAGCCACTGATCGCGTAGGCGACGGCGCTGAGCGACCGGTATGCCCGGCCGTCGTACTCGAATCCGTTGGAGAGCACCAGGACGCGGTACTCGTGGCCCTTGAAGACGCGGGTGAGCGTGACGCCAGGCATCGGCAGCCGGTCGTCCCGCGACACCAAAATCCGCCCGCTGGCCGACTTCAGGTCCGTTGGTGCGGCCGGCACCCTCAGCCCCGGTGGCGCCGACCGCCGCAAGTCCGCATCGCGAGCCAGCTCCCGCGCCCGCTGGCGCGCCCGTTCGGTCAGGTCCCCTTCGGCCAACCCTGCCTCGTACTACTGGGCGAGGCAGGAATCGGGAAATCGTCCGAACTAGAGACGTTACGCGCAGCCTCGCTGGCTCCTGCGACATCCTGCACCCTGACGATCGACCTCGGGGCGTACGGGGACGAAACGAGCCTCCGGCACGACCTCTTCGAATGCGCAGCATTCCATGATTGGCGACGCGGGGACGGCACACTCACGATCATGCTCGATAGCCTCGACGAGGCACTTCTGGAAATGCCTCGGATCGCGGCCGCGCTCGAGCGGGGCTTCCGCGACGTTCCTCTTGAACGACTCAACGTGAGAATTGCCTCCCGCACTGCCGCATGGCCTGAAACCCTGACGGCCATCCTCGAGCGCACCTTCGGCAAGGATCGTGTGGGGCTCTATGAGCTGCTGCCGCTGCGCCGAACTGACATCGAGCTGGCTGCGGGCATTGAGCGGCTGGACGCGACGGAGTTTCTCGCCCAAGTTGAGAGCCGCGGGGCCGGACCGCTAGCAGCCAGTCCGACTACACTGCGATTCCTGCTGAACGTCTTCCGCAAGCGAAGCGAGCTCCCAGCGCGCCTGGTTGAGTTGTACGAGCAAGGCCTGGCCGTCTTGTGCGCGCCAAATCAGGAGCGAAAGGACAGGAGCCGGCCTGCGCCTTTCGGACCACAGCAGATACTGCAGGTCGCATCGCGCATAGCCGCTATGACGTTGCTGACGCGCCACGCGGCACTCTTCACCGGGGCTGAGTCCGACGCCGCACCGGATGGTGTGGCGGAATCCGCGATTGTCGGCGGACAGGAGGAGGTCGACGGCGCACAGACTACCGTGACCCCCGAGATTGTTCGGTGGGTGCTCGCCGAAACAGGTCTCTTTACGTCCCGCGGACCGCATCGCCTCGGGTTCGCCCACAAGACCTACGGAGAGTACTTGGCTGCAAGGTACCTGCACCGATCTCGTATGCCCGCAGCTCAGATTCGCTCACTGCTGTACGTGCCCGACGAAGAGCCTACCCACATGCCGCGGAACCAATGCGCGATTCGGCCATGAGGATCATCGAGCGGTCCAGGCAGGCACACCGAGTCTCCGACGTGATCGCGATGCTCGAAGACTGTCTGGATGGCCATTTCGCGAGTCGCGTACTGGCCTTCCTGAGACGCGAAGGCAGCACACCCGAGGAGTTCGGCGCTTTGCTCGCCTGGCTGTTGCGGCACGGAATCAGGGACGCGCGGGACTTCGCCGAGTCGCTTGTGGAGCCACCGCGATTCTCCACGGATCGGTGGCCACGCCTTTCGTGTGAAGCCGCGATTGCACTTCTGGCATGGACAGACGACGCTGCATGGGATGTCATCTGGCCGGTGATTTCGCGGTACACTGAACTTGGGCGGCAGGCCTTCCAACGAATTGCGCATGACTTTGACTGGCGGAGTATCGACGTCGCAAGTAGACTGACTGAGGGGCAACTCACGCAGCTCGCAGATTGGCTCTTGACTCACTACCCACCTGCCAACGACCCGCACTATGAAGGGGTGTACTGTGTAGGTCCGGACGACAGCGTCCGCCGATGGCGCGATGCTCTGCTGAACCACCTGCGGGACTGCGGAACGGCTGCGGCATGCGCGGTTATCGGCGACCTACGGGATCGACATCCGGAGTGCCCTTGGTTGGGCAACGTCTACCTGGAGGCACAGCGAGCGCGGCGACGGGAATCGTGGGCACCGCCAAGTCCGCGCGAGTTGCTCGGTCTATCGCGCGATGCCGCCTGTCGGGTCATCGTGTCGCCTTCGCAACTACTTGATCTCATCGTTGAATCGCTCGACCGCTATGCTGAAGAGTTGCACGGGACCACGCCGTCCGTGACGAATCTATGGAACGGGCCGTCGGACGGCAGATGGCGCCCCAAGGACGAAAACCACTTCTCCGACAACGTCAAGCGACACCTGGAGGTCGACCTGTGCCGCCGCGGCATAGTCGTAAACCGAGAGGTGGAGATCAGGCGACGGACTGGAGTAGATGGTGAACCGGGTCAAAGAACGGACGTTCACGTGAATGCGATTTCGCGGGGCGAAGGCTCAGACGCGGCCAGCGTCCTGACGGTAATCATCGAAGTTAAGGGCTGCTGGCATCGTGAGGTGCGCGGCGCAATGCAGTCGCAATTGGTCGACCGATACCTCCGCGAAAACCAGTGTCAACACGGCCTCTATCTGGTTGGCTGGTTTCGCTGCAGCCAATGGGACGGGAGCGACAGCCGCATGGCCAGTACGCCGTGGGCAACGCTGGCGGACGCTCGCAACGAACTCGACTCCCAGGCTTCGGCGTCGAGCGGGGCGACAGATGTGCGGGCGTACGTCATCGACTGCTCTTTGCGGTAGTTGCGCGCCGAGTTGCGAACTCCCGCCGTCCGCCACCCCGCTTCGAACGGTCAGGTTAACCTGACTACAGAGAGCGACCGGAGAGTCTGAGAGTGGGGCCGCAACCGACCACGGACACTCTCGGATCGGTTAACAAGGCGCCGGCGAGGGGCAACCCGACCCTCGCGTAAGTGCTTGCCACAAGCTCTGTTACAACGCGAACTTGCGCCCCTCCGGCGCGGCGCAACAAAAAAGCCCGCCGCGGTTCGCGACGGGCGTGAACTCCCCAGGGGCAACCCTAGCCGAACGACTCTCAGCATGAGCACGGCCCGCCGCCCCACGGCGCGAGTTGGCGAGGGCCGTCCAGACCGGTGACCATCCACCTGCCCAAGCAGGTCCTGTTGGACTCTGTCGGCTTTACGCTTGTGTACCTGGACCGGGCCTGCTATATTTACGCCCTGACTCGAATGGGTTGAACAGCGGCGAATCTGCCGGAGCTGGAGACCATGCAAGAACAAGAACGATGGCTGTCGGTCGAGGAGATTGCCGTCCACCTGGGCGTCAACCGAGACACGATCTACAAGTGGATCGAGCGGAAGCAGATGCCTGCCCACAAGCTCGGGAAGCTCTGGAAGTTCAAGGTCTCCGAGATCGACGAGTGGATTCGGGCGGGCAAGGCGGCCGAGCAGCTTTCAGACGAAGAGTCGCCGGACACCAAACGCGAAGAGTGAACAATGAGCAAGCTCGAAGAACTGACACCGAACGCTGCCGTGCGTGGCATCCTGCCGGATGCTCTCGCCACGGTTGTCAGCGTTCAATGGTTCGGTTCCGAGGCCTTGGAACTGACCTACAAGTCGCCGTCCGGCAGAGTGGCCAACGAGCTTCTGTACCGGCACGATGAGGCCAGGCTGGAGGTTGTCGAGCAAGGGCGGCCGTGGAGCTTCGACGGTGATGGCGGGCTGTTCCGGCTCGTCTCGGAAGCGAACCGCATCCGGCTGGCCCACCTTTTCGATCCCGTCCTGGCCGTGCATACGTCGGTGTTGGAGCCGCTGCCGCACCAGATCACAGCCGTCTATGAGGTGATGCTGCCCCGTCAGCCGTTGCGGTTCCTGCTGGCCGACGACCCGGGCGCAGGCAAGACGATCATGGCTGGCCTGCTGATGAAGGAACTGATTGCCCGTGGCGACCTCCATCGCTGCCTGGTCGTGTGTCCGGGCAGCTTGGCTGAGCAGTGGCAGGACGAACTTTACCGGCGGTTCCATCTGCCCTTCGAGATTCTCACGAACGACAAACTGGAGGCCGCCCGCACCGGCAACTGGTTCCTGGAGACCAACCTGGTCATCGCCCGCTTGGACAAGCTGTCCCGCAACGAGGACGTTCAAGAGAAACTCAAAGCGCCCGACTGCCGCTGGGATCTGGTGGTCTGCGACGAGGCGCACAAGATGTCCGCGAGCATCTTCGGCCGCGAGGTGAAGTACACCAAGCGGTACAAGCTCGGCCAGTTGCTCTCGACGCTCACGCGCCACTTCCTGCTGATGACGGCAACACCGCACAACGGCAAGGAAGAAGACTTTCAGCTCTTCATGGCCCTGCTCGACGGCGACCGCTTTGAGGGGCGATTCCGTGATGGCGTGCATGTTTCCGACGTATCTGACCTGATGCGACGGATGGTCAAGGAAGGCCTGCTGAAGTTCGACGCGACGCCGCTGTTCCCGGAACGCATCGCGTACACAGTGCCCTACAAGCTCGCGGACGCGGAGGCCAAGCTCTATAAGGAAGTCACCGACTACGTGCGCGAGGAGTTCAATCGCGCCGAAGCGCTCCAGAACGACAAGCGAGCCGGAACGGTGGGCTTTGCGCTCACCATCCTGCAGCGCCGTTTGGCATCTTCGCCAGAAGCCATCTATCAGTCGCTGCGACGCCGCCGCGAGCGGCTGGAAAGCAAACTCCGCGAGTTGGAGATACTGCATCGCGGCGGCGTGGTCGCACCCGTTGCCGCAACCGGTCCAGAACTGGATGCGGAGGATGTGGAGGACCTGGAGGACGCGCCCGACAACGAGGTCGAGAACACTGAAGAGGAGATTCTCGACCAGGCGACGGCCGCACGCAGCATCGTTGAGTTGAAGGCCGAGATCGGCACTCTTAAGCGTCTGGAAGGCATGGCGTTGAGCCTTCGTCGCACGGGTGAAGACCGGAAGTGGAACGAACTCGCAAGACTGCTAAGCGCCGTGTTCACAACGGGGGCTGCCAGTGGCGTGCTCGCTGATGCATCGGCATCGGGCGCAATCCCGCCGCCCACGCCTTCGCCGCACCAGAAGTTGGTGCTGTTCACTGAGCACCGCGATACGCTGAGCTACCTGGAAGATCGCGTCTCGACGCTTCTCGGCCGCAAAGAGGCCGTGGTGATGATCCACGGCGCGATGGGCCGCGAAGACCGGATGAAGGCCCAGGAAGCATTCAAGCACGATCCCGAAGTGCAGGTGCTTCTGGCGACCGACGCCGCTGGCGAAGGCATCAACCTCCAGCGTGCCCACCTGATGGTGAACTACGACCTGCCGTGGAACCCGAACCGCATCGAGCAGCGGTTCGGCCGCATCCACCGCATCGGGCAGACCGAGGTCTGCCATCTCTGGAACCTCGTGGCTGAGGAAACCCGCGAAGGTGATG
Organism: uncultured Planctomycetales bacterium; assembly: GCA_964523405.1. Lineage (GTDB taxonomy): Bacteria > Planctomycetota > Phycisphaerae > UBA1845 > Fen-1342 > CAZGAQ01. Next base: position 7,470 of record CAZGAQ010000041.1, on the reverse strand, counting down.
TGTATCGCACACTGCTGGAGAAGTTGGAGCAGGCCCGGCAGGCGCTTGGTGGTCAGGTATTCGACGTGCTGGGCAAGCTCCAGTTCGAGGGCAAGCCCCTGCGCGACCTGTTGATCGAGGCCATCCGCTACGGCGAACGCCCCGATGTTCGCGCCCGCCTCACGCAGGTCGTGTCCAATGCGTTCGATCCCACGCAGTTACAGGACTTGATCGAGGAGCGGGCGATAGCGCACGACACGATGGACGCCTCGCGCGTGTTCCGCGTGCGCGAGGAAATGGAACGAGCCGAAGCACGACGGCTACAGCCCCACTACATCGAGTCGTTCTTCCTTGAGGCCTTCAAGCGGCTGGGCGGTTCGGTCAAGCAGCGTGAACCGCGTCGCTACGAGGTCACCCACGTCCCCGCGCCCGTGCGAAACCGTGATCGCTTGATTGGTGTTGGCGAGCCGGTGCTGCCTCGGTACGAGCGGATCGCGTTTGAGAAGAACCTCGTCGCGCCGCAAGGCCAGCCGTTGGCGGCGTTCCTGTGCCCAGGCCATCCGCTGCTGGACTCCACCATCGATCTGACGTTGGAGCGCCATCGTGACCTGCTGCGCAGAGGCGCGGTGCTCGTGGACGAGCGTGACCTCGGAACCTCGCCAAGGGTGCTCTTCTACCTGGAGCATGCCATCCAGGACGCCAGCGTCACGCGATCCGGCGACCGACACATCGTCTCCAAGCGCACGCTCTACGTCGATCTGGACGCCGAAGGCAACACGCGGCACATGCAGTACGCGCCGTATCTGGACTTCCGTCCGCTCGCCGAAGATGAACCGGGCGTGGAAGCCATCCTCGCCCGACCCGAGTGCGCGTGGATCAGCCGGGCTTTGGAGCAGAAGGCCCAAGGGTATGCCGTGGCTCAGGTCGTCCCGGAGCATCTGGCCGAGGTTCGGTCTCGGCGACTCGATCTGATCACCAAGACGGAGGCCGCCGTCCAGGATCGGCTCACCAAGGAGATCAGCTACTGGGACCATCGTGCCGAGCAGCTCAAGCTCCAGGAGCAGGCAGGCAAGCCAAACGCTCGACTGAACTCCGATGAAGCCCGTAAGCGAGCCGACGCGTTGCAGGCCCGGCTGCAGAAGCGGCTGGAGGAACTCAAGCTCGAAAAGCAGATCGCGCCGCTGCCGCCGGTGGTCATGGGCGGTTTGCTGGTGATCCCTGCGGGCCTCATCGCCGCGATGAAGGGAACTGCCCCGGCGGTCGGGCCGCAGAGCGCTGTGGATACCCAGATCTCCGCCGCCAAGGCCCGCTCCATCATCATGCAGGTCGAGCGCGACTTGGGGTTCGTGCCCACCGACCGGGAAACCGAGAAGCTCGGTTACGACATCGAGAGCCGTGTCCCCGGCACCGGCAGACTGCGCTTCATCGAGGTCAAGGGACGCGTGTCCGGCGCAGCGACCATCACGGTCACCAAGAACGAGATTCTCTACTCGCTGAACAAGCCCGATGACTTCATCCTGGCCATCGTCGAGTTCGACGGCGACACGCATCGCGTCCACTACGTGCGTCGCCCCTTCCAGCGCGAGCCGGACTTCGGCGTGACCAGCGTGAACTACGCCTTCGCCGATCTGCTTGCACGGTCGGAGGTGCCGCAATGATCCACTACCTCCCAACGATCCGCAGCGATCAGGACGGCTACGACCGTCTTGCCGAACTAGCCAAGGCCACGTCCGACCTGATGTTCGACCGGTTGGAGTTGAACTTCTCTCGCGTGAGCTTCCTCGACGCGAACATGGCTGCGCCGCTGGGCGTGGTGCTTGCGACCGTGGCGGATCGTTTCAACACGGTCGAGATTGTTGAAGTCCCGGAGATGGTCGAACGCATCCTGCGAAAGAACGGCTTCCTCACGCAGTATCGCTTCGAGCCGCTCCCGGACAACAATCGCACGACCATTCCATTTCGGCGGCTGCAGAGAAACGACGAGGGCTTGTTTGAGGATTACCTCCAGCAACACCTCAAGGGCAAAGGCATGCCGCGCATGTCGGAGGGCCTGGGAAAGGTCTTCAAGCAGAAGCTCTTCGAGGTGTTCCAGAACGCGGTCATCCATTCCGAGTCCGAGTTGGGCATCTTCGTCTGCGGGCAATGGTTCCCGCAGAAGCAGAAACTCGACCTGACCATCGCGGACGCCGGGATCGGCATTCGGGACAGGGTCCGCAGGCACTTCGGCAACGACAAGATCGGCTCGGTCCCCGCGATCCGCTGGGCGCTTCAGGAACGCAACACGACCAAGACCGGCGGGCAGCCCGGCGGACTGGGCCTCAAGCTCCTGCACGAGTTTGCACGCTTGAACAAGGGGCGTATCCACATCGTCTCGCGTTTTGGCTTCTACGAGTTCAACGCTGGCCAGGAGTCATTTGGCAAGCTGGAGAACGACTTCCCCGGCACGGCGGTGACCCTTGAGGTCAACACGGCCGATACGTCAGCCTACTGCCTCGCGTCGGAAGTAACGCGAGAGGACATCTTTTGAATGAAACGAGGTGACGGCATGAAAAAGCCAGTAATAGTCCGGATATTCGACATCGTTGGCGGCCCATTGTGCGTGTCGGCTGAAGACGGCCAGCGCGTCCACGACAAGATCGCGGCCCTGCTCCGTGATGAGCAGCCGGTGATCCTGTCTTTCGAGCGCGTCGAGACGCTGATCTCCGCCTTCCTGAATGCCGCCATTGGCCAGCTCTACGGCGAGTTCCCCGAAGACCGCATCCGGGAGATGGTCACCGTCCAGGACATGGACGCGGAAGACACGGCGGTCCTCAAGCGCGTGGTGGACAACGCCAAGGCCTACTTCAAGGCTCCCAAGGAGTTCGATCAGGCGTGGAAGGAGGAGGTGGGCGATGAAGAATAAGGCGCACGATCTGGCCACCTACGCCTTCCAGAAGGAAGAGCCGCTCCTGCTGGACACCAACGTCTGGCTGTACCTGTTTCCCGCACCATCGGGGAGGCCTTCGGCACACGCCAAGGCGTACTCTGCGGCGTTCAAGAACATACTCACGGCGCAGGCCCGGCTGGTCTTGGACGCAATGGTCCTCAGCGAGTACCTGAACGTGTATTGCCGGATCGAGTGGAAGGCCCTCGGCCGAGGCAGGCCGGATTTCAAGGTGTTCCGAAAGTCGCCCGGGTTCCAGAATGTCGGACAAGGGGCTGCGGTGTTCGCGCGGCAAATCCTCAAGTTCTGCACTCGACACGATCACCCCTTCGCGGCTGCCGATGTCACTCAAATCCTGGCCGACTTCGAGGCAGGCACGAACGACTGCAACGACGGCATGTTGGCGGCGACCTGTCGTCATCACGGATGGAAGCTCGTCACCAACGACGGCGATTTCACCACCGGGGGAATCGAGGTCGTCACGTCGCACCCGGAACTACTCAAGGCCTGCTCATGACTACGCCGCGAAGAAAACTGATCGAAGTCGCTCTGCCCCTGGAGGCCATCAACAAGGAGGCCGCGAGGGAGAAGTCTATCCGGCATGGGCATCCGTCCACGCTGCACCTGTGGTGGGCGCGGCGGCCGCTGGCGGCGGCGCGGGCGGTCATCTTCGCCCAGATGGTGGACGATCCCGACTCCGATCCCGCCTACCGCAAGCCCGACGGCTCGGTGGATGAGGAGCGTGCAGGCGTCAAGCGGGCCGAGCTTTTCAACCTCATCGAAGAACTGGTCAAGTGGGAGAACACCAACAACGACCGCGTGATCAACGCCGCCCGCGCCGAGATTGCCCGCTGCGTCGCCAGCGCCAAGATCGAGCAAGGCGAACTTCAGAAGGCGACCATCATCTTCGGCCCCGGCAAGGGCACGGCGCATCCCAAAGGTCCGCTGCCATCCGACGGCCGCACCGCCACGGCCTGGGAAATCGTCATCATGCGGGCCAAGCCCGAGGCGGTGAACACGTTCCTGGCCGAGCATGCCCCGCCGTTTCATGACCCGTTCGCAGGCGGCGGCGCGTTGCCGCTGGAGGCGCAGCGGCTGGGCCTGGTCTCGCACGCCAGCGATCTCAATCCCGTCGCCGTGATGATCAACAAGGCGATGATCGAGATTCCGCCGCGCTTCGCCGGTAGACCGCCGGTCAATCCGAAATCCCGCGAGAGCCAACTTGGACCGGATGGCTGGCGCGGCGCGGCAGGCATGGCGGAGGATGTCCGTTACTACGGCCAGTGGATGCGGGATGAGGCCGAGAAGCGCATCGGCCATCTCTACCCCAAGGTCAAGGTCACGGCCGCGATGGCCAAAGGAAGGCCCGACCTTGCGCCCTACGTCGGCCAGGAACTGACGGTCATCGCCTGGCTCTGGGCGCGGACGGTGGAAAGCTCCAACCCCGCCTATCGCGGCTGCCACGTACCGCTGGTTTCGTCGTTCTGGCTGTCCACACGCGCAGGGAAACAGGCTTACGTCGAGCCCATCGTTGACGGTAAGACGTACCGCTTCGAGGTCCGCACCGGAAAGCCCCGCGACAAGGCGACCGTCGATACCGGAACCAAACTCAGTCGTGGGGCTAACTTTCGGTGCCTCCTTTCGCAATCACCTCTGTCACCGGAGCACATCAAGTCTGAGGGCATGGCCGGACGGCTTGGCGCTCGACTGATGGCCATCGTCGCTGAAGGCGCTTCAGGTCGCGTCTATCTGCCTCCGACTCAGGAGCACGAGGCGATTGCAGATCAAGCACGGCCATCATGGATGCCAGAGCAGAACCTCCCCGATGATGTCCGAAACTTCTGGGTTATCAATTATGGCATGTCGAAGTATTCGCATTTGTTTACTCCTCGCCAACTCGTTGCATTGACAACCTATTCCGATCTTGTGGCTGCGGCGAGGGAAAGAATCACAAAGGATGCCACAACAGCGGGGTTGGAAAAGGATGACGCTCGCCATTTGCGCGATGATGGTTGTGGTGCTGAGGCTTATGCTGAAGCCGTCAGCGTATATCTTGGCTTCGCCGTGGACAAGATGACTGACAGAAACTCGTCTCTGTGTGGCTGGGACTCTTCAAGAGATAGCATTCGAGGGGTATTTGGGCGGCAGGCCATCCCGATGGCTTGGGATTTCGCCGAGTCTAACGCGATCGGCGAAAGTGCCGGAAGCTATATCAACGCGATCGATCAATGCTGGCGCGTGGTCATTGAACTGCCTGCACGAGGAAATGGCTATTCTCAGCAGTTGGACGCAGGCAGGCAGACCATCAGTGCAGGCAAGCTGGTGTCAACAGATCCGCCCTATTATGACAATATCACATACGGTGATTTGTCGGACTTCTTCTATATCTGGATGCGGCCTTCGCTCCAGCCGGTGTATCCAGACCTTTTCGGTACGCTTCTCGTCCCGAAAGCAGAGGAGCTCATAGCTTCACCATACCGCCATGGGGGCAAGGGCGCGGCAGAGCAGTTCTTTTTGGAAGGTATGACCAGGGCTGTTCATCTCCTAGCTGAGAGTGCCCACACTCAATTTCCTGTAACCATCTACTACGCCTTCAAGCAAGCCGAGAGGGATGTTGACGGGGCAGCGTCAACCGGATGGGAAACTTTCCTTGAGGCAGTTATCCGAGCCGGTTTCTCGATTAGCGGCACATGGCCGATGCGAACAGAACTGGCCAACAAAATCATCGGTATTAACGCGAACATACTGGCTTCCAGCATCGTTCTGGTCTGTCGCCCCAGGCCCGCTGAAGCGCCGATGACGACGCGCAAGGACTTTCTGGCTGCATTGCGCAAGGAGCTTCCGCCCGCGCTGCGTCATCTTCAGCGGGGCAACATCGCGCCGGTGGACCTGGCGCAGGCGAGCATTGGGCCGGGCATGGCGGTCTTCTCCCGCTACAGCCGGATTCTGGAGACCGATGGCAAGCCGATGACGGTGCGGACGGCGCTGCAACTGATCAACCAGACGCTGGACGAGACGCTGGCCGAGCAGGAAGGCGACTTCGATCCCGAGACGGCCTGGGCGGTCGCGTGGTTCGAGCAGTTCGCCTTCAACGACGGCCCCTTCGGCGATGCCGAGACGCTCAGCAAGGCCAAGAACACAGCCCTCAACGCGCTGGCCACGGCGGGCATCGTCAAGACCGGCGCGGGCAAGGCCCGGCTGCTTCGGGTGGACGAGCTGCCGCCTGATTGGGACCCGACCACCGATGCACGGCTGACCGTGTGGGAGATGGTTCACCACCTGATCCGGGTGATGAACAGCGGCGGCGAGACGGCGGCGGCGGGCCTGGTCGCCAAGCTAGGCGGCGCTGCGGATGCGGCGCGGGAACTGGCCTACCGCCTTTACAGCGTCTGCGAGCGCCGCAAGCGGGCAGCCGAGGCCCTGGCGTACAACGCCCTGGTGCAGAGCTGGCCGGAGATCAGCCGGTTGGCGAGGGAAGGCGGCAAGCCGCGCGAAACACAACGTCAGATGTTCGAGCAGGAGTAACCGATGGCTATCACGAATCACGAACGAATCGGCAAGATGCTGGAGCTTCTGACGGCGGGGCTTTCGCCGTTCATCGAGCGCGAACTGAAAGCGACGAACGTGCCCGACTGGTTCGCGGAGACCAACCGGCTGCTGTCGGACAACCGGCTGAAGCTGGAGGGTACGCCCGACAAGCCGCAGTGGGACGCGGCGGCGATCCTGGCGACCATGTGGAGCCAGTGGAACGCCGTGTTTCGCAAGACGCTTGGCCAGGCGGAGCGCACGCTGGTGAGCGAGCTGCGCGACGTGCGCAACCGCTGGGCGCACCAGCGGCCGTTCAGCACAGACGATGCCTACCGCGCCCTCGACAGCGCTTCGCGCCTCCTGACGGCCGTGTCGGCTCCGGAGGGAAGCGATGTCGAAAAGATGAAGATGGAACTGCTGCGGGTGCGCTTCGACGAGCAGGTTCGCACGGAGAAGCGCAAGGCCGCCGGGACGACCATCGAGACCCAGGCCCAGGCGGGCCTGAAGGCGTGGCGCGAGGTGGTGCATCCGCATAAGGACGTGGCCAGCGGCAAGTATCAGCAGGCGGAGTTCGCCGCCGACCTGTGGCAGGTCCACATTGGCGAAGGGTCGGACGAGTACCGCAAGCCGGTGGAGTTCTTCCGGCGGACGTACCTGACCGAGAGCCTGACGGGCCTGCTGGCCGGGGCAGCGCAGCGGTTGTCGGGCACGGGCGGCGATCCGGTGGTGCAGCTTCAGACCAACTTCGGCGGCGGCAAGACGCACTCGATGCTGGCGCTGTACCACATGTTCTCCGGCACGCCGCACGGCGAATTGCTCGGAGTGGACAGCATCCTCAAGGCTGCGGGTGTGGAGGACTTGCCGAAGGTCAACCGCGTGATCCTGGTGGGCAACAAAATCTCGCCGGGAAATCCCGTTACGAAATCCGACGGCACGGTGGTACGCACCCTGTGGGGCGAGATCGCCTGGCAACTTGGCTTTGCGAAGGGCGGGGCCAAGGAAGCCAAGCGCGCCTGGCAGCGGGTGGCTGCGGATGACGA
>CAZGAQ010000040.1:38399-49458 GCA_964523405.1 uncultured Planctomycetales bacterium | reverse complement strand
CGAACTGAGCCACAAGCAGCGGAACATCATCTCGGGCGATCGACCCGAGATGCTGCTGGGCATTCTGCGCGACCGGCAGGACCTGGTGACGTCGCTCGCGAAGCTGAACGATGAGCTGGGGCCCTTCCGACGCAACTGGGATGCCATGTACGCGGCGCTGCCCGGGGACCAGCGCACGCAAGCCTCGGCCATCCTGCACGAGATTAACGGCCTGCTGCGCGTGATCCTGCGGACGGACCAGGAGGACGGCGCGCTGCTGTCGGCGCGCAAGCAGGTGGTCAGCAATGAGCTCGAAGGGATGTCGGGCGGTCAGGTGGCGAACGCCGCCTATGCCCGGCAGGCCACATCGCCTGGGGCCGCCCCCGCCGACCTGCTGGGTTGAGCGGGACAGTCGCCTGCGGGAGTGCGTGATGGTTCCTGATGGACCGGACATCCTGGCGACCACGCCCGGCGAGGAAGACCTCGGGCACGTGCTGCGGGAGTACCTGGCCGTCGCCGGCCGACTCCAGCGCACGCACGAGGCGCTGCAGGGCGAAGTGGTGCGCCTGCGCGAGGAACTGGCCTCCAAAGATCGGGAGCTCGAATTGCGGCGGCGTCTGGCCGCCCTGGGCGAGCTGGCGGCGGGCGTGGCGCACGAGGTGCGCAATCCGCTGGGGGCGATCCAGCTCTACAGCGGGCTCCTGCGGCGGGAATGCGATCAGCACCAGTTACCGGGTGCGGCTCAGCTCCTGGAGAAGATCGATGCGGGGATTCATGCGATCGACGCGGTCGTGCAGGACACGCTCGCGCTGGCGCCGCGTGATCGGCGGCTGGGCGTCTGCACGCTGTTCGAGGTAATCCAGCGCGCGCACGATGCGTCGCAGAAGGTGCTGCTGGCCCGGCACGTGCAACTGGACGTGCAGGGCGCGGCGGCGGCCCAGTTTGTGCCGGCGGACTACACCGGCCTGCAGGGGGTGCTCCACAACCTCATCGTCACCGCGGCCGCGGCCGCGCCGGAGGGGTCCACGGTGACGGTGGCGGTGGACGCGACAGCACCCGGCGAGTTGACGCTGGTCGTGCGGGACCAGGGTCCGGGCCTGCCGGACGAGATTCGCGACCGTATCTTTGACCCGTTCTTCACGACCAAGCCCCACGGGACGGGGCTGGGTCTGACCATCGCACACCGCCTGATCGAGGCGTATGGGGGCCGGCTGGCCGCCCAGAATCGCGCGGAGGGCGGGGCGGAATTCAGCATTACCCTGCCGCGGGCCGAAGCCGCGGAGCCTTCAGACTCAGAAACCGATGCGCGCCGTTTCAGCGCTGCGTAGACCAAGGAGAAGCCATGGCCTGTATCTGCGTGATTGACGACCAGGCGATGATGCGGGAATCGCTGCAAGCGACCCTGGCCGCCCATGATCACAAGGTCTTTGCGTACGACAACGCGCAAGAGGCCTTGACCATGATCAAGCAGCAATCGTTCGACGCGGTGCTGACGGACCTGCGCATGCCGGGTCTGGATGGCGTGGGCGTGCTGCGCGAGCTGCGGCGGCTGGGCATCGATGTGCCCGTCGTGCTGATGACCGCACATGCGTCGGTGGCGACGGCCGTCGAGGCGATGAAGCTCGGCGCGTTCGACTACATCCAGAAGCCGTTCAACGCGGAAGAAATCGAGATCGTGATCGAGCGCGCCCTGCGCGACCGCGCGCTGGTCCGCGACAACGAGATCATGCGCCGCGAGATCGAGGACCTGCGCCGGCAGCGCGAGCTGATCGGCCAGTCCCCGGCGATGCAACCGGTGCTGGAGAAAGTGCAGCGCGTCGCGCAAAGCACGGCGACCGTGCTCATCACCGGCGAAAGCGGCACCGGCAAGGAGTTGATCGCCCGCGCGATCCACGCCGCCTCGGCGCGCGCCAGTCAGCCCATGCTGTGTGTGAACTGCGCCGCGCTCTCGCCCACGCTGCTGGAAAGCGAGCTGTTTGGGCACGAGAAGGGCGCGTTCACCGGCGCGGACCGCATGCGCAAGGGCCGCTTCGAGCTCGCCGATGGCGGCACGCTGCTGCTCGACGAAGTCTCGGAAATTGCCCCGCCGCTGCAGGCCAAGCTGCTGCGCGTGCTGCAGGAGCGCGAGTTCGAGCGCGTCGGCAGCTCGGTGACCCGCCGCGTGGACGTACGCGTCATCGCTACGACCAACCGCAACCTGCGCGAGTGGGCCGCCAAGGCCCGCTTCCGCGAGGACCTGTACTACCGCTTGAGCGTGCTGCCCATCGAGGTGCCGCCGCTGCGCGAGCGCCGCGAGGACATCGCGCTGCTGATGGACTACTTCGTCGGGCGCATCGCCACCCGCGAGGGCCGGCCGCGTCCGAAGTTCACCGAAGAGGCGCTGCGGCTGCTGCAGGAATACCCCTGGCCGGGCAACGTCCGCGAGCTGGAGAACCTCTGCGAGCGCGTCAGCGTGATGGAGGCCGGACGCGAGGTCGCGCCGCCAGCGCTGACGCCGCTGCTGACCGGGCCGATCAAGACCGCGACCGCCAGCGCCGAGGGGCTCTCGTACCGCGACGGACAAATCCTCGAGGACGCCGAGCGCACGCTGATCTTGCGCACGCTGGAGCGCTTTGGCGGACATCGCGAGAAAACCGCCCGCGCGCTGGGCATCGGCCTGCGGACGCTGGGTCTGAAGCTCAAGAAGTGGCGCGAGGAAGGCTCGTTCCAGGAAGAGCGTCGCCGCCGCACGGTGCTGGTCTAGGAGCGCTGCGCCGCCCGGTTGACAACGGAGGAATCCGGAGGCGCGGGTCCGCGCCACGGCCAGCGGCCGGGCGGGCGCCGGGTGCCACCGGATTCCTCGGTTGCTGCGCGGCCGGGCGGTGGGCGTCGGCGGTTCTGGCGCCGAACTTGCCTCGTTGACTCGAGCCGGATGGCGCACGCGAGTAACGGTATGTGGATTGATCGCCTGACATCTTCCCGCTCGGGGCGGGCGCTGGAGCTGGCCACGCAGTTCGCCGAGCAGCGCCAGCGCGTGCTGGCCGACAATCTGGCGAACGTCGACACCCCGGACTACCAGACCAAGCGCCTGGACCGCGGCGCGTTCCAGGCGTCCCTGCAGCAGGCCCTGACGCGCGCTGCGGACCGCGGGAGTGACGGGCTGGAATTGCGCGGCAACGCGCAATTCACGACGAATTCGGCCGGCCAGGTGGTGAGCCAGCCGGCGGTCGAACCGGCCGCCAACGCGCTTTTTCATGATGGCACGAACGTGCGCATGGAGCAGTTGATCGCGGAAACCAACGAGAATTCGCTGTCGTACGAGCTGGCGATGAATCTGCTGCGGAACCGGTTTGACGGCCTGCTGCGGGCGATTCGCGGGCGCCTGGCATAGGAATTGAATAGCGTAGGGGGCGACCCGGTGGTCGGGTCGTCGAGCGCCATCGAGCCCAGCGCCGGGCGCTGCCTGGGACGGAGCCCCTGTCCGGGGGTGGGGCCGTACCGGAGCCCGGTGACCTGGAGGGCCGCATGATCCGTACTTTGGACATCAGCAGTTCCGCCCTGACGGCGCAGCGTGTCCGCCTGGACACGATTGCCGGCAACATCGCCAATGCCGACACGACGCGTCAGGAGGACGGGACGCGCATTCCTTACCGGCGACGCTTTGCCACGTTCATGACCGGCGACGGGGCGGGTGGGCCGGGCGTGCACGTGGACAGCGTGCAGGCGGACCCGACCCCCTTCCGGAGCCGCTTTGACCCCGGCAATCCCGACGCCGGTCCCGATGGCGTCGTTCAACTCCCCAACGTCAGCATCACGATGGAGTATGTGGATGCGTTGGCCGCCAGCCGCGCCTACGAGGCGAATGCGGCCATGTTGACTGTGACCCGCGGCATGGTGCAGCAGGCGTTGCGTCTGATTGCGTAACGAGTGAGGCGGGAGAGCGACCGCGATGGACCCGATCTCTGCCAACCTGACTCCGGCGGTCGGCCGCGTGCAAACGCCGGTCACGCCGAACGCGGCCGGGACCGCCACCGGCAAGACGGACTTCGCCGCCCAGCTGCGCGAGCAGCTCGAGCAGGTCAGCCGCATGCAGGCGGAAGCCGACCAGGGCGTGCAGAACCTGGTGACGGGGCGCACAGACAACATCACAGAGGTGCTGACGACCGCGCGCAAGGCCGAAGTCGCCTTCAGCTTGTTGATGGAGATCCGCAACAAGCTGGTGGATGCTTACAGCGAGCTGCGGCAATTGCGCGTGTAACCCAGTAGTACGGAGTCGTCGTCCCGGTGGGGCGGTGCCGCGGCGGTTGGACCGCGCGGGCCCGCCCGGTGGGCGGACTTCGCGCGAGGCCACGGATGGCCAGGCTCCAGCAGATCATCGCGCAGATTCTGGTCCGCCTGCGCGACATCAACATGTCGCAGCGTGTGGCCCTGCTGCTCGGGGGTGCCCTCGTCGCGGTTTCGCTCGTCTGGCTGGCGCACTGGGCCGCGAGCCCCGAGCTCGTGCCGCTGCTGCCCGGGCAGGACCTGCAGGCCGAAGAGCTGACGATGGTGCGGGCGGGGCTCGATTCCCTGGGCGAGAAATACGAAATCCGCGGCAGTCGCGTGTTCATCTCGCCGAATGCCAACCGCACGGCGCTGCTGGCGCAGTTGCAGCTTTCCGAAAAGCTGCCGGCCAACACCAGCGCGGGCTTCGCGGCGCTGGTGAAGGAGTCGGACCCGTGGATCTCGCAGGAGGAGAACAACCGGCGCTGGACGTATGCGCTGCAGAATGAGGTCGAGCGGGTTCTGAGGCAGTTCCAGGGCGTGAAGACCGCGAGCGTCTTTCTGAACCTCAACGCGCAGCAGCGCACCTACGCGCGCACCCAGCCGCCGAGTTCGGCGAGCGTCACCCTGGGGATGAAGAACGGCGAGCCCGTGCCCAAGGCGCTGGCCCTGGCTGCGGCGCGGCTGGTCTCGGGGGCGGTGGCGGGGCTCAGTCCGCGCAACGTGCAGGTACTCGACGCCGGCGGCGGCGCAGCCCTGGACTGGGAAGGCGAGCAGGACCCGACCAACACGCTGCACCGCGAGCGCCGCAAGCTGGAGCAGGAGTACACGGACAAGATCCGCCAGCAGGTGCCCGATCCCAAGGCCCTGGTCAGCGTGGTCGTCGAGCTGGTCACCACCACGAGCAATACGCATACCGCCCGACCCATCGAAGGCGGGACGGTGAGTGAAGAATCGACCGAGGATACCAGCATCCGCGCGAAGCGCAGCGAGGCGCCGGGCGTGCAACCCAACGTGGCCATCGCGGCCGGCGCCGGCGGCGCGGACGAGACCCGCAAGCAGACGACCAAGAAGGAGGAATTCCGTCCCGGCCTGGAGACGAAGGTCGAGGCGACGCCGGCCGGCGACGTGCGGCAGGTATCGGCGGCGATCAGCCTTTCCTCGAGCTACCTGGAGAACATCTTCCGGCGGACCAACCCGGACGCGAAGGCGCCGACCGAGGCGGATCTGAACACGATCTTTGAGGCGGAGCGCGCCCGGCTGGCCAACCAGATTCAGCGGCTGGTAAAGCCGCAGTCGGAAGAGAACGTGGCCATCGCGCGCTACTACGACACCAGTGCCGGGCCCGTGCAGGCCGGCCCGACCGGCACACTGGACCAGACCTGGGACCTGGCCCGCAAGTACGGGCCGCAGTCCGGTCTGGGCCTGCTGGCCCTCGTCGCGCTGGGGATGATGCTGCGGTTGGCCAAGAAGAGCGACACCAGCGAGTCGTTCGGGCTCGAGCTGGGCCTGCCCAAGGAGGCCATCGAGGCGGCGAAGGCGGCGGCCGAAGACCTGGCCGACGTGACCACGCAAATCGCGGTGGAGAAGCGCCGGCCGGGCGCGAGTGCGCGTCCCGTTTCCGGGGCCGCGCTCGTCGGCGGGACCACGTCGGGCGAGGTGACCGGGCTGAGCGAAGTGGGCCAGGCGGCCGCGACCGAAGGCATGCTGGTGGCCCAGGAGGTCGATCCGGCAACGGTGCAGACGCGCAAGATGCTGGAGCAGGTCGCCGAGATGGTCAATTCCGACTCCGACACGGTGTCGACGCTGCTGGAGCAGTGGATCCAGAAGAACGAGCAATACCACGACGGAGACGCGTGAGTCATGGCAGCGGCCACGTTTCGCGGTGAAATCAAGAGCATCGACGAGCTCAACGGCGTCCGCAAGGCGGCCGTCCTGCTCATCGCGCTGAAGCAGGACACGGCCTCGTTGATCCTGCGCGGGCTGGATCGCGAGCGCGTGGAAGAAATCTCGCGCGAGATCGCGGCCCTGGAGGGCGTGTCCGCCGAAGTGCGCGAGGCGGTGATCCGCGAGTTCTACAGCCTGGTCATGGCGCGGCAGTACATGGATGCCGGTGGCGTGTCCTGGGCCCGCGCCCTGCTGCAGAAGACGCTGCCGGCCGAAGAGGCGCGGCGCGTCATCTCGATCATCGAGCACCAGGTGCACGAACAGCCCTTCAGCTTCCTGCAGAAAACCGAGAAGGAAAACCTCGTCACGTTCTTGCAGGAGGAGCACCCGCAGACGATCGCCCTCGTGCTGTCGCACCTGCCGCCCGGCATGGCCACCGACATTCTCTCCGCCCTCGGCACGGAGCGGCAGGTCGAGGTCGTCTCACGCGTCGCGAACATGGACCAGACCAGCCCGGACGTGATCAAGGAGGTTGAGCGCGGCCTGGAGAAGCGCCTCGCCGGCCTGGTCTCCGAACGCTTCGAGCGCGTCGGCGGCGTGCAGGCCGTGGCCGAGATTCTCAACATGGCCGGGCGCGCCACCGAGAAGGCGATTCTCGAGGGCCTCGAAGAGAGCGACCCGCAGCTCGTCGAGGAAATCCGCCGCCTGATGTTCGTGTTCGAGGACATCATCCGCGTCAACGACAAGGGCATCCAGGCGATGCTCAAGGAAGTCGAGAACAACGAGCTGGCCCTGGCGCTCAAGTCCGCCAGCGACGAGCTCAAGAACAAGATCTTCAGCAACATGTCCGAGCGCGCCGCCCAGCTCATCAAGGAGGAAATGGAGTTCATGGGACCGGTGCGTGTCAGCGACGTCGAAAGCGCCCAGCAGAAGATCGTCGACGTCGTCCGCCGGCTCGAGGACGCCGGCGAAGTCATCATCGCCGGGCGGGGCGGCGGCGGCGAAATTGTGCAGTAAGCGGACGCCTCCAGGACCTCACCAGACGCGACGCAGCATGGCGACACAACGGCTTACCCCGCGAACTCCCCCCGTCGGCCGCGCCCCGCGGCGGGCCGGGTCCGCGCGCGCCGCGGGGGCCGGTTCATGAGCAGCGTGATTCGTCGCGAGGATGGCCCGACCTCGGGCCGGTTCACGTTTCACGACCTGGAAAAGCAGGCCCGGACGTTGCTGACGGCGGCGGAGCAACAGGCCCGGCGGATCATCGGGGATGCCGAGGGCAAGGCCCAGGCCCTCGCGGCTGCCCGGCAGGAAGAGGGCTTCGAGCGGGGACTGGCCGAAGGCCGGCGCCGCGGGCAGGAACAGATTCAGCGCGAGGCGCAGCAGGCCGCCCGGCAGGCCGCCGTGGAAGCAGCCCAGGCGCATGTCGCGCAGCTCGCGGCTAGTCTGGCGGCGGGCCTGGCGGACTTCGAGACGCGCAAGCGCGGGCTGCTGGCGGCGGCGGAGGCCGGTCTGCTGGAGCTCGCGCTCGCTGTGGCGCGGCGCGTCTGCAAGCTGGAAGTCGCCCGCTCCGCCGAGCCGGCGCGGGCCAACGCGCGCGCCCTGCTGGAAATGGTCCAGCACGATCAGGACCTCGCGCTGCACGTGCATCCGGACGAGCACGACCTGCTCGCGGACGTCGCCGGGGAGCTGCTGCGCCAGGCCGGACAACTCCGACACGTGCAGATCATCGCCGATCCCGCGGTGGCGCGGGGCGGCTGCGTGCTGCACACGCGCCACGGTACGCTGAACGCGGCCATCGACGGCCAGCTCGATCGTGTGGCCGAGGCCTTGTGCGGCGACCCGCAGGCGGGCCAGCGCGGGCCCACGCCCGCCGCGGACCTGGAAGGGGGACCTCCATGAGCGCTACGTCCCCCCAGACGTCAACCGCGGGCGCGCCCGCCGCCGCGGGGGCGATGCCGCGGGCCGCGGCCGCGCCGGGGCAGCTGTTTCGGACGCTGGTGGGGGAGATTGACGGTCTGCTCACCGAGGATTTGCGCGGACGGGTGTGTGCGGTGCGCGGCCTGACGGTCAGTGCTGCGGGGCTGCCGGTGCCGATCGGGGCCCGCTGCACGATCTACACGCGCCGTGCGGGGCCGATCGAGTCGGAAGTGGTCGCGCTGCATGCCGGCGAGGCCGTGCTGTCGGTGTTTGGCGATGCCACCGGCATCGCCCCCGATGACGAGGTGGTGTGCCGTTCCGGCCCGCCGCGCGTGCCGGTTGGTCACGACCTGCTCGGACGCGTGATCGACGCGCAAGGCCGGCCGCTGGACGGGAAGCCCGCGCCGCGGCTGCACGTGCGTTACCCGTTGCACCGCGCGGCGCCGCCGGCTCTGGAACGCCGGCCGATCGATGAACCGCTGGGACTGGGGATTCGGGCGATTGACGGTTTGCTGACGGCGGGACGCGGCCAGCGGCTGGGGGTGTTCGCGGGTACGGGCGTCGGCAAGAGCGTGCTGATGGGCATGATCTGTCGGCACACGCAAGCCGACGTGAACGTGGTCGTGCTGGTCGGGGAGCGCGGGCGCGAGGTCGGCGACTTCATCCAAGGACAGCTCGGGCCCGCGGGATTGGCCCGCAGCGTCGTCGTGGTCTGCACGTCGGACGAGGCCCCGGCGCTGCGCGTGCGCAGTTGCTTTCACGCGACCGCCATCGCGGAGTACTTCCGCGACCAGGGCCTCGACGTGCTGATCATGATGGACTCGCTCACGCGTATGGCGATGGCCCAGCGGCAGATCGGGCTGGCGGCGGGGGAGCCGCCCACCGCGAAGGGCTACCCGCCGAGCGTCTACGCCCTGCTGCCGCGCCTGCTGGAGCGGGCGGGGCGCACCGCCGCCGGCAGCATCACCGGCATCTACACGGTGCTGGTGGAAGGCGACGACCTGGACGAGCCGCTGGCCGATGCGGTGCGCGGCATTCTCGACGGCCACATCTGGCTCGCGCGCGCCCTCGCCAATCGCGGGCACTATCCCGCGGTCGACGTGCTCAACAGCATCAGCCGTGTGGCCCCGGACGTGACCGCGCCCGCCCATCGGCAGGCGGCGCTGCAGATTCGCCGCGTGCTGGCGACGTGGAACGACATCGAGGACCTCGTGAGCATCGGGGCTTACGTGCCCGGGGCGAACGTGGACTATGACACGGCCGTGCAGACGCGCGAGACCGTGACCGGCTTTTTGCAGCAGGACCGCGCGGCGTCCTGCGCGCTGGACGAGACGACGCAGATGACGGTGCAACTCGGCGAGTTGATCGAGAAGACGCGCGCGGCAGTGCTGAACCGGCGCGGCGGCAGCGCGGCGGCGCCCCAGCCGCAGCGCGGGTGAGTGACCACGTATGGCCAAACGCTTCCAATTCCGGCTGCAGACGCTGCTCGACGTGCGTGCGCTGCACGAGCGCGAGGCCCGGCGGCGCGTGGCGGCCAAGAGTGCCGAGATCGCCCGGCTGGATCGCCTCAACGAGCAGACGGCGGCCGAAATCCTGCGGCAGCAGGAGTACCTGCTGGCGGCCCAGCAGACCGGGCGGCTCGACCCGCTGGAGCTGCAGCGCGGCCGCGCGTGGATTGCGCATCTGCGCAAAACCATCGGGTTGCGGCAGGCGCAGAAGCTGGGTCTGCAGGAGGAATTGAAGGTCTTGCAGAACCGGCTCCGTGAGGCCCGCACGCAGATGCGCATCATCGAAAAGCTGCGCCAGCGACGCTGGAACGAGTACGTGGACGAGCGCGACAGGCAGGATCAGGCGGCCGCGGACGAACTGGCACAGCAGTTGCACGTCCGTCCGGCAGCGACGTCGTAGCGTCGTAAGGAACGGTCATGGGCAAGCTGCTCAACGGGCTTTCGTTGATCGCGCTGGCAACGCTGCTGGCCGCGGGTGGCTTTGGCGGCTACCTCGTCGGCAGCGGCCACCTCAACCCGACCCGGATGAACCTGATTGCCGGTGTGCTGCGGGGCGAATTCGACCCGCCGGCAGACCCCAACGCCAGCGATCCGAACGCGCCGACGACGCGTCCCGTCGAGGCGCAGCGCGGCTCGTCTGCGGACGAGGCGCGGGCCCGGCGGCGACGCGAGGACCTGGAGAGCCTGCGCTTGGAGCGGGCCCAGGCGGACCTGGAGTCGCAACGCCGGTTGCTCGACCAGGTGCTGCAGCAGGTGCTGCAGGGGCAGGAGAAACTGGCGGCCGACAAGGCCGAGTACGACAAACAGCTCAAGGTGGCCCGCCAGAAAGTCAAGCAGGGGGTGACCGAGGATGAGGGCTTCCGCAAGGAGCTCGAGCTGGTGAAGGGGCTCAAGCCCACGCAGGCCAAGGATCACATCGTCCGGCTGTGGAACAAGCAGAAGGCCGATGCGGTTCGGTTGTTCATGGCGTTGGACAAGCGCCAGAGCGCGAAGATTCTGGAGCAGTTCCAGACCGCGGAGGAATCGCAGCTATTGTCCGATCTGCTGGAGCAGATCCGTTTTCAGGGACAAGAAGGCCCCGCCCTTTCGTCAGGGAAGACGACCGGCGCCGCCGCACCGTAGGTGCTGCGATGCAGGCTCTTTCGTACCCCGTCGCCGGCGCGTCCACGCCGGAGACGGCGCGCGCCCTGCTGCTGCCCGACGTCCTGCAGCTCCTGCAGGGGGGCGCCGGCAGCAACACACCCCGCGCCCGCGCCGTGGCCGCCCGTGAAGAGAAGCTGCGCAAAAGGGACGCGGATTTCCAGCAACTCGTCACCGCCGCGGCCAACGCGCCACGCCCCACCGAAACGACCATCCAGGCCGAACGCGGGATGTTGCCCGGCAGCCAGGCCGCGCGGCGCGAGCAGATGGAAACGCAAGTCCGCGACCGCGCCACCCAGGAACGCGGCGGCTTTCGCGAGGCGCTGAGCCAGGCTCGTACGCAGGGCAAGGAGACGAGTCCCGCGGCCACCGAGAAACCGGCGCCT
>CAZGAQ010000040.1:0-38389 GCA_964523405.1 uncultured Planctomycetales bacterium | reverse complement strand
AGCCCGCTGCGACGAGTGCCGGCGCGGCCAACGCGACCAAGCCGGCCACCGCGCCGACGCTCGACAGCGCCGGTAAGCCCGCCGCCGCGCCGCCGGACGCGCGTCCAACCACCCCGGCGCCGACTTCGCCGAGCACGACACGCACGCACGTCGCGCTGCCCGCCAGTGCCGGCAACACCACGACCAGCACCACGGCCGCCGCCCGGGACGCCGCTCACGCCGCCGTCGCCAAGGTGTCCGCCGCGGCAGGCGTCGCGCGCACGGCTGTGGCCGCCACCGGCCCCGCCGCGAGCGCTGGGGACAGCGCGGCGGAGACGTCACCTGCGGCCGCGACCGCCGCGGTCGAAAAGTCCCTGGCGGCCGGACGTAAGCCCGCGGCTACGCCGGCCGCGGCCCCGTCGGCGGAGTCGGCCGAGGCGGAACTGGAGCGCAAGGGCGACGCGAACGTGGAGCGGATCGTGCGCCTATTGCAGTCGCGGATCGAGAAGGACCGCGCGACGGCGACGCTGCGGCTGGACCCGCCGGAACTCGGTACGGTGCGGCTGCACATGGACTTGCGGCAGGATGCGCTCGCGCTGCGGATCGATGCCGACAACCCCGCGGCACGCGACTTGCTCCGGGACCAACTGGATGCGCTGCGGCGGAACCTCGAGACGGCCGGCATCCGGCTGGAACAGGTCGAGGTCCGCGGGCCCGAGGCGGTGCCGACGGGTCTGGACACGAATGCCGCCCAGCAGCAGGGCGCGGGCTCGTCCCCCCAGCAAGGGACGATGAGGCAGCGTGATCCGCAGTCCGCGGGACGCGAGCCGGCGGATCGGGAAGGGCCGGCGCTTCGCGGGAGTGCGAGCGCCAGTGCGGAAGCGACCATCTCGGGACCGGCGGCGGAGTCGCTGGTGAACGTGTGGGCGTAAGCCGGCGCGGAGCGCCGCTTGCGTGACGCGGCCGGCCTGCGCCGGCCCAGGGCAAGGCGTTAGCCATGCAGACCAGCTCCATTACCGGCTCGACCAGCACCACGACCGACCGCGGGGTCGGCGCCATGAAGAGCGAGGACTTCTTCAAGCTGCTCATCACCGAGCTCAAGCAGCAGGACCCGCTCGAACCCTCCAAGACCGCCGACATGATCGGCCAGGTCTCGCAAATCCGCAGCATCGAGCTGTCCAAGAACATGACCGATGCGCTGACACAGCTCAGTCAGCAGCAGCACACCACCGGGACCAGCGAACTGCTCGGCAAGTACATCACCGCCACCGTCAAGGCCGCCGACGGTACCGCCAGTGAGCTGGCGGGCATCGTCACCGGCGTGCGCTTCGGCAGCGAAGGCGCCGTGCTCGAGTTGGACACCGGACAGACGGTCCTGGCCACCGACGTCACCCGCGTTACGACCGCGGAAAACGCCCCTGCGACCGACCCGTCCGCGACCGGCACGACCGCCACCGCCAAATCGCAGAATGCCGCCAAGACGCAGCAGAGCGCCACCACGCAGGACGCGGGCACCGCCAGCGGACCGCTCCCGTGGCTCTCCCTGGACGCGGGCATCCATCTGTAGCCTACGCCCCGTCCTCCACGGACCGCTGACCGGCCGCCGACTCCTCCTGTTCCGGAAGGATTTCCCATGGGATTGACCACCGCGATGTACACCGGGCTCTCCGGGCTCAACGTCAACCAGACCCGCGTCGAGACCATCGGTAACAACATCGCCAACGTGAATACGCACGCCTTCAAGGGCTCGCGCACCCTCTTTCAGACGCAGTTCTCCCGCACCATGTCCCTCGGCACGGCGCCCAGTGAGACCAGTGGCGGCACGAATCCGCTGCAGGTCGGCCTCGGTGCCCTCGTGGCCACCACCCAGCGCACCATCGCCCCGGGCTCCGTCGAAACCACCGGCCTCAACGGCGATCTGGCTGTCGACGGCAACGGCTACTTCGTCGTGCGCGACCCCAGCGGCCGCGAATACTACACCCGTGACGGTGCCTTCTCCCTGAATTCGCGCAACGAGCTGGTGGACGTCAACGGCAACCGCGTGCGCGGCTTTGCGGCCGATGCGACGGGCGCCATTGTGTCCGGCACGCTGCAGGACCTGCTGGTGCCGTTGGGCACGCAGAGCGTCGCGCGCGCGACCCAGAATGTGGTCATGGACGGCGACCTCAGTGCGGCCGCCCTCCGCGCCACGGGGGGCAGCGAGACGCGCTCGCAGAGCCTGGTCGATGGCGGCGGCGCCGCGGCCAGTGCTGCGACCAGCCTGGCGGACTTGCGGACGGCGACCAACTCGACCGTCCCGTTGTTCAACGCCGGCGACACGATCACGGTTACGGGTGTGACCAAGGGGGACCGCGAGTTGACGGCCCGGCAGTTTGTGATCGGTCAGGACGGCACCACGCTCGGCGATTTTGCGAGCTGGCTACAGGGCACGCTCGGCATCCAGACGACGGCGGGTGTGCCCGGGACACCGGGCGTGACCATCGAGAACGGGCGGCTCATCGTGCGCAGCAACGCCGGCGCGCCGCTGGCCATCTCCATCGACAGCGCCGACCTGCGCAGCAGCAACGCGGGCACAGGGGTGCCCTTCCAGTTCACGCAAACCGCCACCGCGATCGGCTCCGGTCTGACCACTTCCTTCCGCGTCTATGACTCGCTCGGCAACGCCGTCCCGGTCATCGCGACCTTCACGCTCGAAGGCACGCCCGACACCGGCCCGGTGTGGCGCTATTACCTCGAGTCCGCGGAGTCCGGCCAGCCCACCCAGCTCCTGGGCACCGGCCTGGTGTCGTTCGACCCGGAAGGCAATATGACCAGTGCCACGGGCAACCAGTTCACCATCGACCGCTCGGGCACCGGGGCCGCTACGCCCATCACCTTCACGATGGACCTGACCGGACTCAACGGCCTGGCGACCAGCGCGTCCGCCGTGGTCATGGCCGAGCAGGATGGCTATCCGGCCGGCTCCCTCGTTGACTGGGGTGTTGGCAAGGACGGCACGATTACCGGGGTGTTCAGTAACGGCCTGTCACACACGCTCGGACAGGTGGCGCTGGCGACGTTCGCCAACGATGCGGGCCTGGTCGCCGAGTCCCACAATCTCTTCTCGGTTGGGGCCGACAGCGGACCCGCCGAGATTAAGACCCCTGGGACACTCGGTGCCGGCACCATCCAGGCTGGCGCGCTCGAGATGTCCAACGTCGATCTCTCCAGCGAGTTCATCGGCCTGATCACTTCCAGCACGGCCTTCCAGGCTGCCAGCCGCGTCATCAGCACGTCCAACGACATGCTCGACCAGTTGCTGATGGCGCTGCGCTAGGCGCCCCCCACGCACACCGACCAGGATCCGCACGGCCGGGGGGCCGTGCGGCCCGGCGTCGTAGTGCTTTTTCCCCCCACAGCCCGCACCGCCACGGTAGAATTCCCCGTCTGGCGCCGCGTGGCGGTCAGTCTGTTCCCAGGAGCACTCCGTATGGCCGTTTGCCTGCGCTCCCCCATCGCGCGAAACCGGGCCGTGCCTGCCAGCTGGGCTGCGCTGGTGCTTGCCGTCAGCCTCCTTGGGGCGCCGGCGGGGCGCGCCGACGACTGGCCGCAATTCCGCGGTCCCCAGCGCGACAACATCTCGCGGGAGACCGGCCTGGCGCGGGAGTTTCCGCCCGGCGGCCCGAAGCCCCTGTGGACGACCGATGTGTGCGAGGGCTACGGCGGCGCCGCGATCGTCGCGGGCAAGGTCTATTTCGAGGACTACAGCAAGGAGAAGAAGGAGTACTACGTCCGCTGCCTCGAGCTGGCGAGCGGCAAGGAGCTGTGGCGCTTCACGGAGAGCAAGGCGCCGGCCGGCATCCGCGCCAATCACGGCATCACGCGCGCGGTTCCCGCGGTCGACGGTGTGCATGTTTTCGCGCTCGATCCCAAGTGCGTGCTGCACTGCCTGGAGGCGGCGACGGGCAAGGAGCTGTGGCAGAAGAGCCTCGTCAAGGACTACGCAGCGCAGATTCCCGCCTGGTACAACGGCCAGTGTCCGCTCCTGGACGGCGACCGCGTGGTCATTGGCGTCGGCGGCGCGGAAGCGCTCATGGTTGCGTTCGACCGCAACAGCGGCAAAGAGCTCTGGCGCACGCCCAACGAGAGCAAGTGGCTCCTGTCGCATGCGTCCGTGATGCCGGCCACGCTCGGCGGCGTGAAGCAGTACCTGTGGTGTACGCTCGCCGGCCCCCTGGGCGTGAAAGCGGATGATGGGCAGCTTCTGTGGTTCCACGAACGCAAGTTCAACGTCGCCGTCGCCCCGTCGCCGCTGCCGATCGGCGACGACCGCGTCCTGATGACCAGCGGGTACGACGCCGGCACGGTCATGGTCCGCGTGCAACCCGCGGCCGGCGGCAAGTTCAAGGCCGAGCCCGTCTTTGACATCACCACGGAGGAATGGAACGCCGAAGTCCACGCGCCGATCTACTGGCAGGACCACCTGTATGCGGTGGGCAAGAAGAAGCGCGGGCTGTTTGAATGCCTCGACCAGACCTGCAAGCCGGTTTGGAGCAGCGAAGGTAAGGCGTTCTTCGGCTTGGGGAGCTTCCTGCTCGCCGACGGTATGTTCTTCATCCTGGAAGGCGATACGGGCCTGCTGCGCCTGCTCGACGCCAATACCAAGGAATACAAGGAACTGGCCAGCGCCCCGGTGCTCAGCGGACACGACGTGTGGGCGCCGATGGCGCTCTCCGACGGCAAGCTCGTCTTGCGCGACATGGCCAAGATGATCTGCATCGACGTGCGGAAGGTGGCGGCGGGCGCACAGGCTCCAATCATGGACCGCCGGCGGGATTCCGGGATTGCCGCTCGGCGGCAGACGCCCGCCGCGCCGACGTTCCGGACCGTGGCGCTGGTTGCGGACCAGACCCCTGCGCCGGGTGCAGCGCCGGCAAGCGCACCGGCCACGCGCGGCACCCCGCCCGTGAAGCTCGTGCGCAAGCAGGTCCTGTCGCTCAAGGGCGACAAACTCCTGCACGACGAGCTGCGTGGCCTGTGGATCGACGCCCACGATCGACTCTATGCGGCTGGTGATCGCCGCGTGCTCGTGCTGTCGCTCGCGGGCGAATTCGTGCGGGCGATCGACACCGACAAGCCGGCCTACTGCGTGGCGGTCGCGTCGGACGGCGCGCTGTATATCGGCGAGGAAGGCGCAGTGCAGATCTTCACCGCCGACGGTCAGCTACGCACGACCTGGACCGACGCCGAACACCTCAGCCTCGTTACTTCGATTGGGTTCGTCGGCGACGAGGTGGTCTGCGGCGATGTCCGCGGCCGCTGCCTCCGGCGGTTCAACGCCGCGGGCAAGCATCTTGGCGACATCGGACGCGACGCGCGAATTCGGGGGTTCATGCTCCCGAATGGCTACCTCGACTTCGCCGCCGATCCCAACGGCGTGCTCGTCGCGGCCAATCCCGGTCAGCACCGCGTGCAGCGCTTCAGCCGCACGGGCGAGAAGCTCGGGCAGTTCGGGCGCTTCGACGGTACCGATCCGGTTGGCTTCAACGGCTGCTGTAATCCGACGAACCTGGCGCTGCTGCCCGGCGGCGACATCGTTGTCACGGTGAAAGCGCCCCCAGGGGCGAAAGTGTATAATGCGGCCGGTGAGCTGCTGGCCGCGCTGGGCGCCGAGGATTTCGACCCCGACAGCAAGAACATGGATATCGCGGTGGATCGGCAGGGGCGGATCTACATCGCGGATTCCGTGCGTCTGCAAGTTGGGATCTATGAGCGAGCGAGCTGCGCGGCTGGAGAACCGTGAAGATGAGTGAGCAACCGACCCGCCGCGAACTACTGGGGCATGCGGCCCGCGGTGCCGCGCTGGTGGGACTGGGCGGAGTGGCCGCGCTGCTGGCGCGGCGGGCCGGTGCCGAGGGGGCGTGGCAAATTGACCCGCAATTGTGCATCAACAGCCGCCTGGGCTTACACCAGCCCGACGCCTGCGAGGTCTGCGCTCTGCGCTGCGTGCTGCCGCTGTCGGCGGTGCGGGCCGTGAACGACCACGCCCGTTGCGGGCGGTGCTATGTGTGTCCGGCGTATTTCGACATCAAGAGCGCGCTGGGGCCTGACGGTCTGCCGAGCCAGAAGCTCTGTCCGCGCGACGCGATCAGTCGCACGCCGATCGGGCTCATCGACCCGGACGACCCGGCCAACACCTACTACGAATATGTGATCGACGAGCACAAGTGCAACGGCTGCGGGCGCTGCGTGCTCGGCTGCAAGGAGCCCGCGGGCCTGAGCTCGATTCGCCTCGAGGTGCGCTACGACTTGTGCCTGGACTGCAACCGCTGCTCGATCGCCCAGGCGTGTCCGAAGCTGGCCTATGAGCGCCGGCCGGTGGGGGCGTGACGTTGGCGCCGCCGACACCCACGAGACATGACCTGCTGCCCGGCCGTGACCGCCGCCCCCGCGCCCGGCGCGGGTGGTTGCTGGTGGCAGGTCTGGGTCTGTGTTTGGCCAGCGCCGCGGTGATTAGTCACGCGCAGGAGCATATCCAGTACGAACGCCCTGTCTCGGCCGCGCCGCAGCCGCAGGACATCGGTGAAGGCTACACGGTTCCCGTCGTGCAGTTCGTGCCGCCGCGCGCGGCCTGGCGCGAGTACACGGACGTCGGCGTCTTGGTGGGGGCGCTGGCGATGGGGACCTGGCTCACGGTGGCGCGCCGCAGCCGCCGCGGCATCTGGCTGCTGGCCGCGGGCAGCATCGCGTACTTCGGCTTCTATCGTCAGGGCTGCGTGTGCCCGATCGGCGCGATTCAGAACGTGACACTCGCGCTCATCGAGCCGCGCTACGTCGTCTCGTACATCACGCTTGCGATCTTCTTTCTGCCGCTGGTGGTGGCCGTGCTGTTCGGCCGGATCTATTGCGGCGGTGTGTGTCCGCTCGGGGCAATTCAGGAGCTGGTCGCGCTCTGGACGGTACAGGTCCCGCGCCGGCTGGATTACTGGCTTGGCTGGCTGAAGTGGATCTTCCTGGCGATCGTGCTCTACGCGGTCGCTTTGCCGCCGGCGCAGCGCGAGTTCCTGATCTGCAAGTACGATCCCTTCGTCGGCTTCTATCGTTTCAACGGTCCGCTCTACATGATGCTCATTGGGGCGGGCATCCTCGTGCTGGGCCTTTTCGTCGGCCGCCCGTACTGCCGCTGGTTCTGCCCGTATGGTGCCCTGCTGTCGCTGCTGGCGCGGCTGTCGTGGCGCAGCGTGTCGATCACGCCGGACAAGGAGCTGGATTGCGGCCTGTGTGCCGAGGCCTGTCCGTACGGGGCCATCGAAAATCTGCGGGCGGTGCGGTCGACGTGTCTCGCCTGCGCGCGGTGCTACGCGCACTGCCCGCGCGAGCGGGTGCGGCGCGGTGAGCTGCCGGCTGAGGAGCCGATGCCGGTCACCCCGGGTCCGGGGCTCGCACGCGCGCTGGAGACCCAGGCCGGTCAATCTGGCGGCGGGATGGGGCCGGCATGATGCGAACGCTCGCCCGATGGCTGTTGCTCGGCGTGACGCTCGCGGCGGTTGCAGTCGCGGGGGTGACGGCGTTTCGGCTGGTGCAGACATCCTTGGCTGCGCACCAGGCCGACGTGGCAGACCGCAGCGCTGTGGCGGTGCTGCGCAAGCAAGTGCAGGAAGATGCCGGCGCCGCGCTCACGCTGCAGGCGCGCTACGATCGCGTTACCGCGGCTACGCTGGCGCGGCGCCAGAGCGACGCGCGGCTTGGTTGGACACTCGTGGTCGCCACCGCGGTCGGCCTGGTCAGCCTCAAGCTGCATGCCGCCCTGCGCCAGCGCGAACTCGCGCCGCCGCGGCGGGTTGTCGAGCTGCATCGGCGAGCAATCGTTGCGGCTGAGCCGGACGCGCGCTCACCCGAGTCCGCCGGTGAAGGGCACGTGTGTACGTGTCGTCCCCCTGCGGCCGATCAGGCGGAAGCCGCGGTCGATCTCGCCCCCGTCGACGCCATCGTGGCGCGCACCGGCCGCGCCGCGGACGCCGCCATCCCCATCCTGCACGAGTTGCAGCGGCACTATCGCTACTTGCCGGCCGCGGCGTTGCGGCGCGTCTGCGATCTGACGGACATCACGCTCGCGCAGCTCGCCGGCGTCGCGTCGTTCTACACGCAGTTCCGTGACCGGCCCGTCGGTGAGCACCTGGTCACCGTCTGTCATGGCACGGCCTGCCACGTGGCCGGGGCACCGCTGATCACCAACGAACTCCGGCGACGCCTGCACATTCCCGCCGGCGGCGACACCGACGCGCAGGGCCGCTTCACGCTCCAGCAAGTGCCGTGCCTGGGCTGTTGCACGCTGGCGCCGGTCGTGCAGGTGGACGGGGTGACGCACGGACACGTGCCCGCGGATACCGCTGTAGAGCTCGTGCAACGCCCGCCTGCAGCGTCGGTACCCCGTGCTCGTCCACGGCTGCCAACCACCGCATCGGGCGGTCGTGCCGCGCACGGCATCCGCGAGATTCGCATCGGCCTCGGCTCGTGCTGCGTCGCGAACGGCAGCGGGGCGGTCTATGCGGCCTTGCACGACGCTCTGGCCGCCGCGCGCGTCGGGGTGGCGGTGAAGCGGGTGGGTTGTGTCGGCATGTGCCACCAGACGCCGTTCGTCGAGATTGTGGCCGCGACGGGCGGCAACGGTGGGGGCGTCGCCGAGCTGAACGGGCACGCCGGCGCGACGACCGGCAACACGATCTACACGCGTGTGCGGCCGCAGCAAGCGCGGCAGATTGTCCGGAAGCACTTTCGGGCCCCCTTGGGGCAACGGGTGCGGGCCGCGCTCGGCGATGTCGCCACCGCGCTCAACCAGAGCAGGGCCCTGCCACCGCCAGCGCGCACAATCGAGCTGCGTGATCCGCCCGTGGCCGCGTTCCTGGATCGCCAAGTCCACATCGCGACGGAGCTGTGTGGCGCCCTCGACCCGCTCGACTTGGACGAGTACGTCGCGCACGCGGGCTTCACCGCGCTGACCCGCGCGCAGCAGGAGCGCACCCCCGCTCAGCTCATCGACGAAATCAAGGCGAGCGGCTTGCGCGGCCGTGGTGGGGCGGGCTTCCCGACCTGGCTGAAGTGGACCAAGGTGCAGCAGGCGGATGGCTCCGGGCCGAAGTACGTGATCTGCAACGGCGACGAGGGCGACCCCGGCGCGTTCATGGACCGCATGTTGATGGAGTCATATCCATACCGCGTGATTGAAGGACTGGCGATCGCCGCCCTCGCGGTCGGTGCAACCGAAGGCCTGCTGTACATCCGCGCGGAATACCCGCTGGCCGTCGAGCGCATCACCGCGGCCGTACGGCGCTGCACCGAGCGCGGGCTCTTGCCGATCCCCGTGCGCGTCGTGCAGGGCGCCGGTGCCTTCGTGTGCGGCGAAGAGACCGCGCTGATCGCCTCGCTGCAGGGCGAGCGCGGGCTGCCGCGCTTGCGCCCGCCGTATCCGGCCGAGCAGGGACTGTGGGATCGTCCGACGCTCGTGAACAACGTCGAGACTTTGTCGCTCGTGCCGTGGATCGTACGGAACGGGGCCCCGCGCTTTGCGCAGCTCGGCACGGCGACCAGCAAGGGCACCAAGGTCTTTGCGCTGGCTGGAAAGATCGCGCGCGGCGGCTTGATCGAAGTGCCCATGGGCATCACGATCGGCACGATCGTCAACGACATTGGCGGGGGCATCAGGCAGCCGGAGCCTTCGCCGAACTGCGCGGACGGCACGGCGACCACGCCGCGCCGCGTGCGGCAGTTCAAGGCCGTGCAGATCGGCGGTCCGTCCGGCGGGTGCATTCCGGCCGCATTGGCCGACACGCCCGTGGACTTCGAGGCGCTGCAGGCGGTGGGGGCGATGATGGGCTCGGGTGGGCTCGTGGTGCTTGACGACACGGACTGCATGGTCGACATCGCCCGCTATTTCCTCAGCTTCACGCAGGGGCAGTCGTGCGGTAAGTGCGTGCCGTGCCGCGTCGGCACGCACCGCATGCTCGAAATCCTGGAGCGCCTGTGCGCCGGACAGGGCCGCGCGGATGATCTGGGCGCGCTCGAACAACTCGCCGCCGCCACGCAGCAGTTGAGCCTGTGCGGCCTGGGCAAGACGGCGCCCAATCCTGTGCTGACGACGCTGCGCTATTTCCGCCACGAATACGAGGCGCATCTGGCAGGACGTTGCCCGGCCGGCAAGTGCCCGGCATTGATTCGCTACCGCGTGACGGAAACCTGCACCGGCTGCACGTTGTGTGCGCAGCATTGCCCGGCCGCGGCGATTGAGCTGCGTCCCTATCGGCGCCACGCGATTGACGTGGACAAGTGCACGCGCTGCGACGTGTGCCGCGCGCGCTGCCCCGAACAGGCCATCGTGGTGGAATGATGCCGCGTGTTGTGATTGATGGTCGCGAGGTTGAGGTCGTGCCGGGCAGCAATCTGCTGGCCGCGGCCCGCAAGCTCGGTATCGACGTGCCGGCCTTGTGCTACCATCCGGCCTGCACGCCGAACACGTCGTGCATGGCGTGCGTGATGAAGGTCACCGCCACGGGGAGCATCGTGCCGTCCTGCGCGACGCCGGCGGAAGACGGTCTGGTTGTCGAGAGTGAGACCCCGGAGGTCCGCGCGCTGCGACGCACGGCCTTGGAGCTGCTGCTCAGCGACCACGCCGGCGCGCGGCGCCTCAGCGCGGACGATCCCACGCCCGTCGATGAATGGCAGGATTGCACGCAGCCGCCGCTGACCTGCGCGTGCGAGAAGCACCCCTACTGTCGGCTGCGCAAGTACGCCCAGGCCTACGGTGCCGACCCCGCGCGTTTTCGCGGCCAGCAGCGCGCGATCGCGCCGCGCACATACGATCATCCCGAAATCACCTACGAGCCCGCCAAGTGCATCCTGTGCGGGATCTGCGTGCAGCTCACCCAGCAGGCCGGCGAGCCGCTCGGGCTGACGATGATCGGCCGCGGCTTCGACGTGCGCGTCGACGTGCCTCTGAACGGTGTTCTTGCGGAGGCAGTGAAAAAAACTGCGCGCCGCGTAGCGGGCGCATGTCCCACCGGAGCGCTGACCGTACGTCGCATCACTCGCTCGGGAGGCCCGGTCGATGCCGACGGGCCGGACTCGCCGTCGCGCGCGGCGGCACGCGACGCGCAGTGATTGCGTAAAATTCCGCTATCGTCGGTAGACATAAAGATGCGTCCGTGATGACGCGGCATGATCCGTAAAGCGGTTACGGTATTGCCCTTATGCTCGCTAGGCCGATTAAGAAGGTCCGGTTTACAATTTGCGTCCGAAAAAAACCGTGCGGCCGATAAAACGCTATTGACTTTCTGGAGGGGTCTCCTACACTACGTATGCTTCTTTCCCCTCCGGAGAGCACCGGGACGCCTCAGGCCCTCGGTGCCCTCTTTTTTATTTGCCAAGAGTCGTTGATTCGGCGTTCGCAGCGGGCTCACCTGCCGCGCGCAGCGCATTCCGTCACGCGGCCCCTTGCGTCTCACGCCGGCCCCGCGATTATACTGCCCTTGAACACGTCGACCCTCGCGCGGTCTGCTGCGCTAGAGAGGCTGGAGAGCGCATGACGGCTCGCCTACCGGAACTGAAGTGCGCATTGTGTAACGCGGAGATTTCATCGCCGCGACAGCTCTTTCGTGCCACGGGCGCTTTTCTGCCGACGGGCGATCCGCTGACACATTTCTGTAACGCCCCGCTTCATTGGGAATGCTACGCCCGCTGGCCCGAGCGCCCGCGCTTTGCCCGCCACTACGTCGACGCCTGGGTGGAGGCCAACCACAAGAATCCCTTCTGGTGGGCCGTGCACAAAGACGAACGCGTGTACATCTCCGTGAATCCCGCGCGCGGCATCGAGCAGGTCTCGCTGCGCCTGTATGCGATCGGCAGTGACGTGCGCATTCCGCTGCCGCGCTGGGCGGATTGGCTGGCCAGCGCGGACCAGGTCACGCCGG
Source organism: uncultured Planctomycetales bacterium (assembly GCA_964523405.1). Lineage (GTDB taxonomy): Bacteria > Planctomycetota > Phycisphaerae > UBA1845 > Fen-1342 > CAZGAQ01. The sequence goes on along the minus strand of CAZGAQ010000040.1, from coordinate 26,468 downwards.
ATATGCATCCCTTCGAAAAGCAGGAACTCGGCCTGGTGTTGCCGTTCCTCCGCGAGCGCTTCCCGGATGATCACGCCATCGTCGATGCGATCGATGGCAACGAAAAGACGCCGCGCCGGCGCGCCGATGCCCGCGCCTGATGCGGCGGATTTCACGCGCGCCCGGTGACCGCCCGCAGCCCGACGATCCCCACGAGGATGAGCCCCAGACAGGCCAGCCGCGGCCAGTCGCGCGCTTCGCCGAGTAGCACCATCCCGCACACCGCCGTGCCCAGCGCCCCGATCCCCGTCCACACCGCGTAGGCGGTCCCGATGGGCAGGTGCCGCACGGCCAACCCCAGCAGGTACAGACTCGCGCCCATCGCCGCCACCACCCCGACGGTCGGCCAAAACTGCGTGAATCCCCGTGTGGATTTCAGCCCCACCGCCCAAGCCACCTCGAACAGGCCCGCACACAGCAAGTAGACCCAGGCCATCGCACGCTCCCAAAGCCGCGCAGGTCCCCCTGGCGCCCGCATAGTGTAGGGCACGCCCGCCACGCTTTCACGGCCCCGGCCGAAAGCGCCCGCCGGCACCCGCCCCATTGCACGTCCTGTCACCCGCCTGCAGAATACGACCGCACGCAGAGAGCCGGGCCCTGCGCGGGAGCTGTCATGCCCAAGCTGATCGCCACACCGACACGCGTCACGGCGGCCGGCACGCCGCCCAAGCTGATCAACGAGTACGTCGGTCAGGTCAGTACGCGCACACCCGGTGTGAGCCTCGCGCACATGCGCAGTCCGGCCGGCTGGCGCGAGCCCGGGCAAACGCCGACGTTTGACGAGTACACACTGGTGCTCAGCGGCATGGTCCGCGTGGAGTACCGGGGCGGCACGCTCGACGTGCAGGCCGGACAAGCCGTGCACGCCGCGGCGGGGGAGTGGGTGCGCTACAGCACGCCGAGCCCGGACGGCGCCGAGTACCTTTCCGTGTGCGTGCCCGCGTTCACGCCGGAAAGCGCGCGGCGCGACGCGGATTGACGCCGGATGCCGCATGCCGCGCCCCGCGCCCGGCACTTCCTGCGCGAGATTCCCCGCTCCTGCACCCCTACGGATCGCGAAATCGCAGCGTTCATCATGAATAATTCACAACGTTCACACGCTGCACGCGCGAAAACCCCGCGCCGACCGGGCGCGGCCGGCACTTCGTCTTGACAGGTCTGGCACGCACCTGGAAACTACGGGGCTCTGTGCGGCGGGCATCGGCCGGTGCCGCAGCAGGCAACAGACGGTCGCGGGCGTATGGCCCGTGCCACAGCCAAGGAGTAAGCGCAATGGCGATTCGGATCGGCATCAACGGCTTCGGTCGCATCGGCCGCCTTGTCGTACGGGCAGGGCTCAAGCACAAGGACATCGAGTTCGTGGCCGTCAACGACCTCGTCCCGTCCGACAACCTGGCGTACCTCTTCAAGTACGATACGGTGCACGGGCGCTATGCCGGCGAAGTCGGCCACACCGAGAACTCGATCAAGGTCGACGGCAAGGAAATCAAGTGCCTCGCCGAGAAGGACCCCGCCGTCCTGCCGTGGAAGGCCCTGAAGGTTGATTACGTCATCGAATCGACCGGCCTGTTCACCACCCGCGCCGACGCTGGCAAGCACCTGACCGCCGGTGCGAAGCGCGTCGTGATCTCCGCTCCCGCCAAGGACAAGGACATCCCGACGTTCGTCCTCGGCGTCAACGACGAGAAGTACAACCCCGCCAACGACACGATCGTCTCCAACGCGAGCTGCACCACCAATTGCCTGGCGCCGCTGGCCAAGATCGTCAACGACAACTTCGGCATCGACGAAGGCCTCATGACGACCGTCCACAGCATCACCGCCACCCAGAAGACCGTCGACGGCCCGTCCAAGAAGGACTGGCGCGGCGGGCGGGCGGCCAGCTACAACATCATCCCCTCCAGCACCGGCGCCGCGAAGGCCGTCACCCTGTGCATCCCCGAGCTGAAGGGCAAGCTCACCGGCATGGCCTTCCGCGTCCCGACCCTGGACGTCTCGGCCGTCGACCTGACCGTGCGCACGACCAAGGAAACCTCCCTGGCCGCCATCAACGAGGCCGTCAAGGCCGCCGCCGCCGGCAAGATGAAGGGCATCATGGGCTACACCGACGAGGAAGTGTGCAGCTCCGACTTCATAGGTTGCACGCTGTCAAGCATTTACGACTCGAAGGCCTCGATCGAGCTCAACAGCCGCTTCTTCAAGCTCGTGAGCTGGTACGACAACGAGTTCGGCTACTCGACCCGCGTGGTGGACCTGATCAAGCTCATGGCCGCCAAGGACGGTTTGCGTTAGGCCCCCCGGATCGTAAGATACCCAGACTGCGGCGCGGCCCGTCCCTGTGGATGGGCCGCATCTCAATGAGGAACTTTGCCATGGCGAAGAAGTCCGTCCGCAACCTGAGCGTCAAAGGTCGCCGTGTCTTCATCCGTGCCGACCTGAATGTCCCCCTCGACAAGCAGCAGCACGTCACCGACGACCGCCGCATCCGTATGTTCTTGCCGACACTGAAGTTCGTGCTCGATAGCGGCGGACGGGCGATCGTCGCCAGCCACCTCGGCCGGCCCACCGGTGACCCCGCCGAGGACGCCAAGTTCTCCCTTAAGCCCGTGGCGGACAAGATGAGCCAACTGCTCGGCAAGCCCGTTCAGTTCGCCGGCAAGGTCATCGGCCCCGACGTCGAAGCCGCGGTTGCCAAGCTGAAGGACGGCGAAGTCCTCCTGCTCGAGAACGTGCGCTTCCACAAGGGCGAGGACATCATCGACAAGGCCAAGAAGAACCCCGACAAGAAGCTCACCCCCGAGCAGGACGCCAAGCGCATGGACCTCGTGAACGGGCTGTCCAGGCTCGGCGAGCTCTACGTCAACGACGCCTTCGGCACCTGCCACCGCAAGCACGTCAGCATGTACGACGTGCCCAAAGCGCTGCCGGCCGGCACGCGCGCCCTGGGCTTCCTCGTCGAGAAGGAACTGAAGTACCTCGGCGAAGCGCTCCAGACCCCGAAGCGCCCGTTCGTCGCGATCCTCGGCGGCGCCAAGGTCAGCGACAAGATCGGCGTCATCACCAGCCTGCTCGCGAAGGTCGACCAGATCCTTATCGGCGGCGCCATGACCTATACGTTCTGGGCCGCGCAGGGCAAGCAGATCGGCAAGAGCCTGTGCGAAGCCGACAAGATCGACCTCGCCAAGGACCTGCTCGCCAAAGCCGGCGGCAAGCTGCACCTGCCCGTCGACTCGGTCTGCGCGGCCGAGCTGAAGGAAGGCGTCGCGGCGAAGGTGATCGAAGGCAGCATCCCGGCCGACCTGATGGGCCTCGACATCGGTCCCAAGTCGCTGGAGATGTTCAAGAAGTTCATCGGCGGGGCCGGCACGATCGTCTGGAACGGCCCCGTCGGCGCGTTCGAGACGAAGCCGTTTGAGAAGGGCACCTTCACCGTCGCGCATCTGATCGCCGACGCTACCGGCAAGGGCGCCGTCACGATCATCGGCGGCGGGGACAGTGCGGCCGCCATCGAGCAGGCCGGCCTGGCCGAGAAGGTCAGCCACGTGAGCACCGGCGGCGGCGCGTCGCTGGAGTTCCTCGAAGGCAAGAGCTTCGGCCCGATCGAGGTGCTGGACGAGGCGTAGGGACGCGGCACTCGCCGCGCACGGGCCGCGGCCGCAGTCTTCGCCCGGAATGGCTTGGCGACCGCGGTCTTCGCCCCGAAGGGGCAGGCGGTCGTAGCCAGGGGCTTTAGCCCCTGGTTGATGGAGAAAGTAACCTCCCGCCCCGCAGGGGCGGACGGTTGTGGCGGTAAACCCGCGATGCCCGGCACGTACACCAGACTGCTGTTACACATTGTGTTCAGCACGAAAGGTCGTGCCGCGATGATCAAGCCCGTCTGGCAGGACCGGCGCTACGCGTTCCTGAGTGGCATCGTCCGCGACGCGCGAGGACAGGCACGGTTGGGAGCGTTGTACTAAAATCACAAGCATGACCAGCATCCAGACCATACGCATGACCCCGTCGCTCCTCGACGCCGACTTTGGCCGATTGGCCGAGGAGATCGCCGCCGTCGAGCAGGCCGGCGCGGACATGCTGCACCTGGACGTGATGGACGGGCACTTCGTGCCGAACATCTCGCTGGGTGTGCCCGTGGTGGCCGGCGTGCGCCGACACACGCGCCTGCCGCTTGACGTCCACCTGATGATCTCCGATCCGGAGAAATACGCGGCCGCCTTTGTCGACGCCGGCGCGAGCCTGCTGACGTTCCATATCGAGGCCGTGCCGCAGCCGACCGCCCTGATCCGCAAGATTCGCGGCCTGGGCGTGCGCGTCGGGCTTTCGCTCAACCCGCCGACGCCGGTCGAGAGCGTGCTGCAGTATGTCAGCGACGTGGACCTCGTGCTCGTGATGACCGTGCACCCGGGCTTCGGCGGCCAGAAGTTCATGACCGAATGCCTGTCGAAGCTGGAGGTGCTGGCCAAGCGCATGCGGCCTGAGCAGTTCCTGCAAGTCGACGGCGGCATCAATGTCGAGACCGCGCCGCACGCGGTGGCAGCCGGCGCCAACACGCTCGTAGCGGGCAAGGCGATCTTCGGCGCGCCGGACAAGGCCGAGGCGCTGCGGAAACTGCGGGCTGCGGCCACCCGCACGGGCGGTGTTGTGGAGCGCGGCGCATTATGAAGGTCGTGCTCATACCCTGTGGTGCCACAGAATGGCATGACGAGGGCCGGCTGCTGGGGCGCGTCGAGCTCCCGCTGACCGAAGCCGGCGAGCGCGCCTGTGCCGCGTGGTGCGATCAGCTCAAAGACCTCGGCCTCAAGCGCATCCTGCACGCCCCGGATGACGAATTGGCCGCACAAACCGCGGCCGTCCTGGTGCGACGGCTGGGCATCCCGGCCAAGACGCTGGACGAGCTCAAGGGCGTGGATGTCGGGTTGTGGGCGGGGCTCACCGAAGAGCAGCTCAAGTCGCGCTATCCCAGTGCGCACCACGAGCTGTGCGAAGCGCCGCTGAACGTGCAGCCGCCGGGCGGCGAGGCGCTGAGCGCTGCTGCCGAGCGCCTGACCGACGCGATCCACAAGATGGTGAGCCGCAACGGTGCGGCCGCCGTAGGAATCGTCTTGCGGCCTCTGGCGCTGGTCCTGGCGCACGGCGGATTGGCGGGCGAGGCGTCGGGCGATCTGCTGGAGGTGATGCGGGGCGTCACCGGACCGATTATCATGGACGTAGACGCGGGGAGTGAGAAGGACGTCGAATGAGCCCACCGCTCGGTACGGGAGAGCCGATGAGTGAGACCCCGAGTCAACAGCCCGCTGCGCGGCGGAATATGGAAGTGCCGGAGGGGCTGTGGATCCGGTGCGTGAATTGCGGGCGGATGCAGTACAAGGGCATCCTGGAAGAGCACCTGAATGTCTGCCCGGATTGCGACCACCACTACCGTCTGAATGCCCGCGAGCGGATCGCCCAAATCAACGATCCCGGCACGTTCGAGGAGTTCCTGCCGAACCTGGAATCGACCGATCCGCTCCAGTTCACCGATCGCATGAGCTACAAGGAGCGCCTCGCCAAGGTGAAGGCGCAGTCGGGCGAGACCGAAGCCATCGTCGTCGGCAAGGGCTTCATCAAGGGCCGCCCGCTCATCATGGGCGTCATGAACCCCGACTTCATCATGGGCTCGATGGGGGCCGTCGTTGGCGAGAAGGTCTCCGCCGCGGCCGAGCGCGCCGCCGCCGAGGGGCTGCCGCTCCTGATGATCACGTGCAGCGGGGGGGCCCGCATGATGGAGGGCATGGTCTCGCTGGCCCAGATGGCCAAGACCTCGGCCGCCATCGCCAAGCTCGACGAGTCCGGCGGGCTGTACATCGTGCTGATGACGGACCCGACGACCGCCGGCGTGGCTGCGAGCTTCGCGTTCCTGGGGGACGTAACGCTGGCGGAGCCGGGCGCGCTGATCGGTTTCGCCGGGCCGCGCGTGATTGCGAACACGATCAAGGCGACGCTGCCCGAGGGCTTCCAGCGGGCGGAGTTCATGCTGGAGCACGGCTTCATTGACCGCATCGTGCATCGCCGCGACCTGCGCAGCGAAATCGCCCGCATCATCGACTACTGCAACAAGTAGGGGGGCGGCCCCGGTACCGGGAGTCCACCGTGGTCATGCAGTTCATCAACTGGGTGCTGGAGCAACTGGCCACCCCGCTCGTCCTCTTCGGCTTTGCCGCCCAGTTCGTCTTCTTCCTCCGCTTTGCGGTCCAGTGGTACGAGTCCGAGAAGCGCGGGCAGAGCCACATCCCCATCGCCTTCTGGTGGCTCAGCATCGCCGGCGCAATCATGATCCTCATCTACGCCACCTGGCGCAAAGACCTCGTCATCGCGACGGCGAATGTCCTGCAGCTCGGCATTTACGGCCGCAATCTGATGCTCATCTATCGCCCTGCGACGAACAAGGTCCGGGCGCGTCCGGACGTGCCGGTGTGCGGGCAGTGCGGGTACGTGGTGCGGGGCATCAGTAGCCTGACGTGTCCGGAATGCGGCTCCGACCTGCGTGAAGTCGGTGTGCTGGCGCCGACGCGACGCGCCCAGCGCGCGACGGCGTAGCCGTCGACGGGGGACTGCGGATCGAGCGCGGAATGGGAATGCCCCTGCTCAGTGCGAGCGGGGCACTGGCGTCTTGCCCTACGCGTCTTCCGCGAACGTCTGCGGGCCGATCGGCTTGCCCGCGCGGACGGCCGCCAGGAAGCGGCGGAACACGTGCTCGGAATCGTGCGGGCCCGGGCTCGCTTCGGGGTGGAACTGCAGGGCCAGCACCTGCCGGTCCGGGTGGGCGAAGCCCTCCAGGCTCTGATCGTTCAGATTCACGTGCGTCACCACGCCGCCGACCTGCTCCAGCGACTTCCGCCCCACCGCGAAGCCGTGATTCTGGCTCGTGATCTCGACGCGGTTCGCGGGCACGTTCAGCACCGGCACGTTCGCGCCATGGTGGCCGAACCGCAGTTTGTACGTCTCCGCCCCCAGCGCCAGGCCGAGCATCTGGTGTCCCAGGCAGATTCCCAGCACCGGCACCTTGCCCACGAACTCCTGCAACGTCGCGATCGTCTTGGTGACCGCCGCCGGATCGCCGGGGCCGTTGCTCACGACGAGGGCCTGGGGGCGCAGCTCCCGGACGGCGCCGGCGTCGGCATCCGCCGGCGCCACCGTGACATCGCCGCCGCACGAGACGAGGTGCCGCAGGATGTTCCGCTTGATGCCGCAGTCCAGTACGACCACGCGCAGGGCGCCCGGGGCGGGCGCTTGATGCGCGGGCTCGCGATGCCCGTGCCGCACGGGGGCATCGCCCGGCTGCGGAAACGCCCACAGCGGTTCCTGCCACGCACACACGTCGTGTGGCGCGACGCGCTCCACGAGGTTCGCGCCCGCCATCGCAGGGGCCGTCGCCGCCAGGTCCACGAGCTTCACATCATGGAGAATCTCGGTGGAGAGCACGCCCCGCAGCGCCCCATGAACGCGCAGCCGCCGTGTCAGCGCGCGCGTGTCCACCCCGGCGATCCCGATGACGCCCAGATCGCGCAGGAACGCCCCCAGGGCGGCCGTCGAGCGGTAGTTGCTCGGGCGGCGCGGCAGCTCCTTCACGACGAAGCCGGACAGGTGCGGCGCGCCGGCCTCGAAATCATCCGGGTTCACGCCATAGTTGCCGATCAACGGGAAGGTCATCGTGACGATCTGCCCGCAGTACGACGGATCCGTGAACACCTCCTGGTAGCCGGTCAGGGCCGTGTTGAACACGACCTCGCCGACCTGGGTGCCGGTGGCGCCGAACGCCTCGCCCGTGAAGACCGTCCCGTCTTCGAGTGCCAGCTTGCAGATATTCATCGGGCCAGACCCTCCAGCGCACGCTGCTGCTGCAGGTGCTGCGCCAGGACTTCCGTCATGGGCTGAACGTATGACGTCGCCGGCCGCGCCCCCGCGTCGGCCAGGTAATCCTGCAGCGCCCGCACGCGCAGACCGTTCGCGCGCAGCGCCCGAATCGCGCCGACCGCCGCCCGCGCGCCCGACAGCGTCGTGATCAACGGAATGCCGAGCTGGATCGACGCCGCCCGCCAGCGACCCTCGTCGGACGCCGGCCCGGTATGAATCGGCGTGTTGATCAGCAGATCGAGCTGCCGCTTCTCGATCAGGTCCAGCAGGAAGGGGGCGTCCTGGCCGCGCTGCTTGGAGACCAGCCGCGAAGGAATGCCCTGCGTCGCCAGCAGCTCGTGCGTCTTGAGCGTCGAGTAGATTTCGAAGCCCAGCTCGTGCAGCTCGCGGGCGATCGGCACCACGCGCGGCTTGTCCGCATCGCACACGCTCACCAGCACCGACCCCGACAGCGGCAGATGCATGCCCGCCTCGAGCAACGCCTTGGCGAATGCCAGCGGGTAGGCCGGGTCGATCCCCATCACCTCGCCCGTGCTGCGCATCTCCGGCCCCAGCACGCAGTCGACTCCGCGGAACTTCTTGAACGGGAAGACCGGCGCCTTGACCGCGACGTGTGCGGGCGGCCGCACGCCGCCGGCGCCCAGGTCGTTCAAGGCGTCGCTCAGCGCGCGGCCGAGCATGACCCGCGTGGCGACCTTTGCCCACGGCACGCCCGTCGTCTTGCTGACGAACGGCACGGTGCGCGAAGCCCGCGGGTTGACCTCGATGACGAATACCAGGTTCCCCTGGATCGCGAATTGCACGTTCATCAGCCCGCAGACCCGCAACTTGCGCGCGAGCTGCTTCACCTGGTACTTGATCTCGTCCACCAGCCACGGCGACAGCGAGTAGGGAGGCAGCACGCAGCAACTGTCGCCGCTGTGAATGCCCGCCTCCTCGATGTGCTCCATGATGCCGCAGATGTCGCAGCGCCCGTCCGCATCATCCCGCCCCGGAAAGCCGTAGTCCGCGATCGCGTCCACGTCGACCTCGATCGCGTCCAGCAGGAACTTGTCGATCAGAATCGGGTTCTGTTCGTTGATGTGAATCTCACGGTCCGTCGCGGCCAGCGCCCCCGCCATGTACCGCCGCAGGTCGGACACGTTGTTGCACACCTGCATGCCGCGCCCGCCCAGCACGTACGACGGCCGCACCAGCACCGGGTAGCCCAGTTGCTCCGCGATCTCGGCGGCCTGGACCGGCGAATACGCGATCCCGCTGGCGGGCTGCCGCAGGCCCAGTTCGACGATGATCCGGTTGAAGCGCTCGCGGTCTTCCGCGAGGTGAATGCTCGCCGGCGACGTGCCCAGGATCGGCACACCCGCCTCCATCAGCCCCTGCGCCAGGTTCAGTGGCGTCTGCCCGCCGTACTGCACGATCACGCCGCGCACGTACCCGTTGGGCTCCGCGACCTGGCCCGCCGCCCGGCGGAACGGCCGGCCGTTGAGTCGCTGGCAGACATTCAGCACGTCCTCGTGTGTGAGGGGCTCGAAGAACAGCAGGTCGGAGATGTCGTAGTCCGTCGAGACCGTCTCCGGATTGCTGTTAATCATCACCGCTTCACAGCCCAGCGCCCGCACAGCCATGGCCGCGTGCACGCAGCAGTAGTCGAACTCGATGCCCTGCCCGATGCGGTTCGGACCGCCGCCGAGGATCACGACCTTAGGCTTTTCGCTGACGCGCAGCTCGTCCTCGTGGCATTCCACCAGCACGTGCTCGCCGTCCAGCACGCGGAACCGGTAGGGGTTCTCCACGCCCAGCTTTCGCACGGCCTCGCCCAGCGGCACACGCCCGCGCGACTCCTGGTGGCGGCGCACCTCCGCGACCGCCTCCGGGCTGCGGAAGACGCGCGCCATGGCGCGCTCGTGCGTGGAGTAGTAGTAGGGGGTGTAGGCCTCGAACTCGGCCGCACAGGTATCGACTAGCTTGTACTTGGGCCGGTCGAGTTGCTTCTTGATCTGGTCGAGGGTGGCGGCGTCGATCCGCCAGATGCTCCGGAGCTGCACGTCGCTGTAGCCGTAGTGTCGCGCTTGCTGAAAGAGCTCGATCAGCGGCGGCGTGATGCGCAGTGCGGCGCCGTTGCCGACGTGCAAAGCCTGGAGCTGATCCTCGAACTGCACGAGCTCCTGCAGCTGGTCGAGAAACCACGGGTCGATCTTCGAGAGCGCGTGAATGCGCTCGACGGGCCAGCCCAGCTTCATCGCGTAGCGGATGTAGTACAGGCGCCCCTGACACGGCGTCGAAATCTTCTCCGTCAGCACCTCGTCCGCGATCGGCCACTCCGTGCTGCGCTGCTCCTGCCAGTCTGGCGGCGGCTCACTCAGCGACGACCCGCCCACCGTCGCGTACTCCTCCGCCGACTCCCCGAAGGCGTCCATCCAGACGTCCTCGTGCCCGCAGCTGTCCGGCTGCTGCGCCTCCAGCCACTTGTCGTTGGGGTGCAGCCCGTAGCCCGGCCGCTTGACTTCCATCGAGCGGATGCACTTCTGGAAGGCTTCCTTGAACGTCCGCCCGATGGCCATCGCCTCGCCGACCGACTTCATCGCGGTCGTCAGCGTCTCGTCCGCGTCGGGGAACTTCTCGAAGGCGAAGCGCGGCATCTTCACAACCACGTAGTCGATGGTCGGCTCGAAGCAGGCCGGTGTCTCGCGCGTGATGTCGTTGCGCAGCTCGTCCAGCGTGTAGCCGATCGCCAGCTTCGTCGCGATCTTCGCGATCGGGAAACCGGTGGCCTTGGACGCCAGCGCGGACGACCGCGACACGCGCGGATTCATCTCGATGACGGTCATGCGCCCGTCGGCCGGATTCACCGCGAACTGGATGTTGGATCCGCCGGTTTCGACGCCCACCGCGCGCATAATCGCGATCGCGGTGTCGCGCATGCGCTGGTATTCCTTGTCAGTCAGCGTGAGCGCCGGCGCGACGGTGATCGAATCGCCGGTGTGCACGCCCATCGGGTCGAGGTTCTCGATCGAGCACACCACGACCACGTTGTCGCGCTTGTCGCGCATCATCTCAAGCTCAAATTCCTTCCAGCCGGTCAGGTCCTCCTCGATCAGCACCTGCCCGATGGGCGACTGCATCAGCCCGTCCCGCACCAGCGTCTCGAACTCGGCCGCCGTATGCGCCATGCCGCCGCCCGAGCCGCCCAGCGTGTAGGCCGGACGAATGACGGCCGGGAGCTGCACCAGTTCCAGGACTTGCTGTGCCTCGATCAGGGAATGCGCGACGCCCGAGCGCGGGACGTCGGCTCCGATCGACAAGACGGTGTCCTTGAAAACCTGCCGGTCCTCGGCGCGCCGAATGGTCTCGCGGTCTGCTCCGATCAGCCGCACCTGGCAGCGCTCCAGGATGCCGGCGTCGACGGCGGCCGTCGCGCAGTTCAAACCAGTTTGCCCACCCAGCGTGGGGAGGATGGCGTCAATGCGGGCGCCGCGCAGCGCCTCGACCTGCAAGATCTTTTCGACGACCTGCGGCGTGATCGGTTCCAAATAGGTTCGATCCGCCACCTCCGGGTCCGTCATGATCGTGGCCGGGTTGCTGTTCAGCAGCACCACGCCCACGCCTTCCTCACGCAGCGCGCGGCAGGCCTGCGTGCCCGAATAGTCGAATTCGCAGGCCTGCCCGATCACAATCGGGCCGCTGCCGATGATCAGGACCCGGTGGATAGACTCGTCTCTGGGCATGCTCCGCCGCCAACCCCCAAGGCCGCTCGTCCGGACAAAAACTGCGGTAGAATAGCGAATCGCGGGGCGGGTTCAATAGTAAAATCCCATCCCGCCCGCCCGCCGCGTCCCGTAAGGAGCTTTGGAGAACCCGGCGGAGCTTGGCCGCGCCCGTCGCCGCCATCGGCCGCACCGTCCCTGGAGTGCCCATGACCGCCACACCTAACCCCGCCGAGCCCCGTCCCGATCTCGATGCCCCGCTCTACGCCGTCGCCCCCGACCGCAAGCTCAGCCTGCGCGAGTTGCTGGACTACTTCGCCCGCCACGGCTCTCTGCGGGTCTCCGACCTCCACTTGAAGGTCGGCTGCCCGCCCATCTACCGCGTCGACGGCAACCTCCAGCGGCTCAAGGGCGCCCCCCTCGACCAAGCCACCATCGCCGCCCTCGCCCGCTGCATTCTCGGCGACGGTGACTGGGAGACCCTGCGCACTCAGGGCTCCGTCGACAGCTCCCACATCACCCCGACCATGCAGTTCCGCCTCAACACCTTCCATGACAACGACGGGCTGGCCATCGCCATCCGCGCTCTCGACGATAACCCGCCGCGCGTCGAGGACATCGGCTTCCCCAACGCCGTCTGGCACGACATCGTCACCCGCCAGCACGGCCTCGTCCTGCTCACCGGGATCACCGGGGCCGGCAAGTCCACAACCATCGCCGCCCTCATCAACCGCATCGCCGAGACCCGCCCTTGCCGCATCATCACGCTCGAAGACCCGATCGAGTACCGCCTGCCCAGCAAGGCCGCCATGATCTCCCAACGCGAGGTCGGCCGCGACGTGCCCAGCTTCGAGCGCGGGCTGCGCGATTGCCTGCGCGAGGACCCCGACGTCATCTTCGTCGGCGAGATGCGCGACCGGGAATCGACCCGCTGGACCCTCACCGCCGCCGAAACCGGCCACCTCGTCTTCTCGACCCTGCACACGCGTGACGTCCGCGGCACCGTCACCCGCCTGCTCGACATGTTCCCGCCGAACCAGCAGGACGAAATCGCCAGTCAGCTCTCGCTGGGCCTGAGCCACATCATTTGCCAGAAGCTCATCCCCCGGGCCGACAACCAGGGCCGCGTGGTCGCGATGGAGATCCTGAACAACATCTACGGCATGGCCAACCTGATCCGCCAGGGCAAGGTAGAGCAAATCTACTCCCTGCTGCAGAGCCGCACGAAAGACCTGCCCGAGGAGCGCATGATGACCCTGGAGCGCTCGCTCGCGCTCCTTGTGCACCAGGGCCAGATCACTCCGCTGGAAGCGGAGAAGTGGGCCAACCACGCCAATTCCCTTGCCGACGAACTGCAACGCGTCCGCGGCTAACCGGACCGCACTTCCCACCCCGCCCGCGGAGGAACACCTTTTTCCTGCCATCCGGTTGACATTCCTGGTTGTGAACATATGCTCATAATAAACAAAGTGAGACTCAATGTCGCGACCGCCCAAATGTCGTCGGATTGCTGAGCAGGCCCGCCCGTGTGCCTTCAAACCGGCCGGGGTTCCCGGACAGCAATTGGAGACGATTGAGCTGGGCCTGGATGAGCTTGAGGCCCTCCGGTTGGCCGACGTCGAAGGGCTTTATTTCGATGCCGCCGCCGCCCAGATGGGCGTGTCGCGCCCCACCTTTGGCCGGCTGATCGAGCGTGCCCGGCACAAGGTCGCGCGTGCCCTGGTGCAGTCGAAGATGCTGGTCTTTCAAGGAGGTCCGGTTATGTCCGCCAATTTGCGCACGTTTGAGTGCCGCGCGTGCGGTGCCCAGTTCCAGGTCTCACACGGCACCGGGCGGCCGGCGGCTTGCCCGCAGTGTCAGTCTCAAGACTTCCATCGGGCGGTTGAGGATCGCGGTCCTGCAGGAATCGGGCAGGGCGGCGCCGAGCGCGGGCGCTGCAATCGCCGTCGGCGCGGGTGGGCCCAGCGCACCGCGCAGACCGCTGCTCCAAGCGCCAAACAGGAGAAGGCCGAATGAAGATCGCAGTCGCTTCGGACAACGGTGAACAGATCGCGGCGCATACCGGTCGTTGCCAGGGTTTCGTGATCTATGAGGTCGAAGGGCAGCAGGCGCAGCGCGTCGAGTTCCGCCCCAACACATTCACCGCACATGCCCAGGGTGCGTGTGCGCATGAGGCCGTGCACGCCCCCGGGGCCAGTCACCATACGCACGGTGCGCTGCTCAACGCGATCGCGGACTGCTGCGTGCTCGTGACGCGCGGCCTGGGGCCGCGCCTGGTGGCCGACCTTGTGGCTAACGGCATTGACGCGTATGTTTGCGACGTCGCGGAAGTCGACGCGGCGGCGGGGTTGTACGCGCAAGGTCGGTTGCCCAGAGTCAGCCGGCCGAACTGCGGCTGTCACGGTTAACACGCGCAGTCTGACGACTCGCGGCCGACGTGAGGCGCGAGCGTCAGTCCGGGAGAACGACATGGACGCGCAGAAGAGCATCGCACTCCTCAACAAGGCGGTGGCGGACGAACTCCAGGCTGTGCATCAGTACATGTACTGGCACTTCCACCTCGACGATCAGGGCTTCGCGCCCCTGGCGGGCCTGCTCAAGCGCACCGCCATCATCGAGATGGGCCACGTGGAGAAGCTGGCCGAGCGCATCCTGTTCCTCAAGGGCGATGTGAAGATGGCCGTGGCCGGTCCGGTCGAGGCCGTCACCGATCCGCGCGAAATCCTCACGCGGGCGGCCGGCATGGAACAGAAGTCCGCGCGCGACTACAACCAGTCCGCGTTGGAATGCAGCGCGAACGCCGACGCGGTGTCCAAGCAGATCTTCGAGGCCTTGGTCGCCGACGAAGAAGGCCACTTCGACGCCTTCGACAAGCAGCTCGACAACATTCAGCGCTTCGGCCCCAGCTACCTCGCGCTGCAAAGCTTCGAGAAGGGCACCGAGCCACAGAGTGCCTGAGCTCCGGGAACGCGGGACGGAGGTCCCGACGAACAGCTCTGAACCATTCCGCGCCGCCTGCCATCCCGCGTGCATCGCCTGTCGAGCGCGCGCGGCTGGCGGGCTGGCGCTGGCGTTTCAGGCCGAGCCGGACGGGGCCGTAGCCGCGACCTTTCCTTGCGAGCCGTACTTCCAGGGCTATCCCGACCGTCTGCACGGCGGCATCATCGCCACCCTCCTCGACGCCGCGATGACGCACTGTCTGTTCGCGCGGCGCATCCGCGGCTACACCGCCAAGCTCGAAATCCGCTTCCACCAGCCCGTGAAGCTCGGCAAGAGCGCCACGGTGCGCGCCGCGCTGGGGGACAGCCGCCCACCCCTGTATCTGCTGCGCAGCGAGGTTTGGCAGGATGGCACGCGCTGCGCCTCGGCCACGGCCAGCTTCTACGGCGAGGCTGCCGGCGCACCCGAAACGATCCCCGCCTGATGGTCCCGCGGGTCCACATTTCCCCGTAGCACGCCGGACGCCGGGCCGCTACGCTATCCGCCCGACTTGGCAACCGGAGGACCGCATGATTCGTGGCGTGATCTTCGATCTCGACGGCGTCCTCGTGACCACCGACGAGCTGCACTACCAGTCCTGGAAGGTCGTGGCCGACGCCGAGGGCATCTACTTCGATCACAAGATCAACGACCGCCTCCGCGGCGTCAGCCGCATGACCAGCCTCGAGATCGTGCTGGAGCGCGCGGCGCGCCCTTATACGCCTGGCGAGAAGGTCGCCCTCGCCGCCCGCAAGAACGACATCTACCAAGGCCTGTGCCAGAAGCTCACGCCCGCCGACCTGCTGCCCGGTGTTGCGTCCACGCTGACCGAACTCCGCCGCCGCGGGCTGAAGACCGCCATCGGCTCCGCCAGCAAGAACACCCGTCTCATCGCCGCCCGGCTCCGCCTGGAGCCCTGGTTCGACGCGATTGTCGACGGCAACGACATCCAGCACTCCAAGCCCGATCCGCAGGTCTTCCTCCTGTCCGCCCAGCGCCTGGGCCTGCCGCCGGCCGACTGCCTCGTCATCGAGGACGCGGTGGCCGGTGTGGAAGCGGCCGTGCGCGCCGGCATGGCCGTCTTCGGCATCGGCACGCCGGATAAGCTGCCGAACGCGAAGCGCCTGGCGCCCAACCTGAGTGCGGTCACGGTCGACGAACTGCTGAACTGCGGTTGAGCCCTGCCAACACGACTGCAGCACCGCGCGATGTCGCTCACACAGCGCACAGGGATGTTCCTGAAGCGATCACGCTGCTTATCGTCCTGCATTCCATGCTCTGCAGCCCCGGGAGCGCATCCGGTTGACACGCCTCACGCGTGTGCACACTAGCGCGCATTTCCACCGCTATTTCCCGCTCGAAGTCGCATTGCCCACGGCGCCGCGCGAGCGGTAGACTGCGCGCGTTCGGGTGTCCGATTCACTCCTTCACAGTCCCTGGGAGGACGTATCATGACGAAGCGACGCGTACGAACGCGCACCCACCGCAGCACCCTGCACAACGTCGTTACCGCTGAGAATGACAACCTGTCCGCCGCGCTCTCCGACCTGGTGCCCAAGCAATACCATGGCACGGACCTGTTCCTTGACGTCATCCAGTGGAATCTGGAGTGGTTCGGGGCGCGCAAGTCAGTGGCGAAGGACGAGCAGCGCCTGGACGTCGTCCTGGACGTGCTCGAAGCCCTGAACGGTGACCTGTTCATCTTCCAGGAAGTGGCCGGTCCGTCCTGGGACAAGCGCTACCCGGGCGCACTGGACGATGTGGCCGCGGAACTCACGCGGCGCGGCGCCGGCGACTACGTCGTGTATTACACGGAAGCCGGCGGGGAGCAGCGCGTCGCGATGATGTGGGATCGCGACTGGCTGCGTGCGAAGACCGACGCCCGCGAGCTGTTCCCGCGCGGCACACACCTGACCGAGGACGGCAAGGACGCCTTCGGCGGCCGCACACCGCTATACGCATACTTCGAGGCCCGCTCGGCCGCCGAGGCGCCCGCCACCGGCCACGGCGGCAGCGCCCACCGCCGCTTCGACTTTCAGGCCCTGGGCGTGCATCTCAAGGCGATGGAGGACGGGGCCCCGCAGCGTCTCGCCTCCGCGAGGGTACTGGCCAACTGGCTGACCAAAGACTCTCCGAAGGTCGACTCGGATGCGATGATCATGGGCGACTGGAACGCCCCGCCTGCCGACAAATGCTGGGAGCCCTTCCACAAACTGGACCACGGCTCGGAGGCGCGCCTCGCCTTCCGCAGCATCAACGACCCCAGCAAGTTCTCCTACCTGTGGCTGCAGAACCGCACGACCAAGTACGTCTCGCGCATCGACCTGACGGCCATGAGCTTGTCTTCGCTCGAGGAAGTGAAGGGGACGGCCGCCGAAGTCGTGCGCTGGCGTCCGATTCAGGAGACTCTGGCGCGGGCGGGTGAGCTGACGGACCGGCAGGTGCAACAGGTCATGCTGGAGCTGAAGGAGCAGATTAGCGACCACCTGCCGGTGGTGACGCGGTTCTACTTCGAGGAGCCGGCGCGCTAGTGTAGTGCCTCAGAATTACTGGCGCGTGGGTGGGGTGGCCATCTTGGCCGCCGTGGGGCGGGCGGGACGCCCACTCCACCCGGCTTGTGTGCAACTTCTTGTGAGACATAACACCAGGGCCGTGCGAAACGGAACGATCGGGTGCGGCGCCGACGCTCCTGTGCTCGCCGAGGGGAGAGACAGGCGCCGGACCTCCGAATTGTCGCGCCGGGCGTACGGCCGACCGCTGCGCCCTGCACGCATCCCCGCCAGCTGACGCTTTTTTGGGCCCGGTAACTGCGCTCAGGCAGGACCCGGTTCCTTCCCCGTGCGGTCCGAATGGCCCCGGAACCGCTTTGGGGGCATCGCCAGCGGCCCGCCTCCCAGCTATACTGCAATGTTCAAAATCGGAAGCCCTGGTGCGCGGGCCGCCGCGAGCCTCTGGGCCTCGAAGTGTGGCGGCGCGGCTGTGCGTGCGGCGAAGGAGCCCATCCCCATGGCGATCAAGGCGAGCGAACTGAAGAAGGGTCAGGTTATCACCTACGAAACGTCGCTGTATTCCGTCTTCGACATCACCCGCGTGTCGAAGGGGAACTGGCGCAGCTACCTGCAGATCAAGCTCAAGTCCCTCAAGGACGGCCGCGTGATCGACGCACGCTTCAGCGTGGATGACAAGGTGGAGACGGCCTTCGTCGACACCAAGCCCTACCAGTACCTCTACAAGGACGGCACCAATTTCGTCGTCATGGACGAGCAGACCTACGACCAGATCACCATCCCCGGCGACGTGATGGGCGACGCCAACCTCTACCTGCGCGGCAACGAGCAAATCACCGTCTCGTTCATCGACGGCAAAATTGTGGCGGTGGAACTCCCGAATACCGTCGAGCTGACCGTGACCGATACGCCGCCGATGGTCAAAGGCGCCACCGCAACGAACCAGAGCAAGGACGCGCTGCTGGAGACCGGCTTGCGCGTGCGCGTGCCCCCGTTCGTGGAAAACGGCGTGGTCATCCGCGTCGATACCCGAACCGGCGAATATCTCGAGCGGGCCAAGTAGGACCGCGCGCCCCCCGCGCGCCGTCCCCGGTGACTAGGTAACAGCGTAATGGCGCCGCCTTCCGGGCTCCGGCCTTCGCGCTCCCGCGGCGGCTTGCGGTGACGTTCGTGTGTCGCCGCGTTACCCTGTTACCTTGTTTGTTAGGTGCGGACACCCGCCACAGCGGAGGCGGTCGATGAACTGGCTGCTGATTGTCGGTGATACGGACATCCTGCGCGACGCCACCAGCGCGTCGGCCGTCTTCTGGTACCGCGCGCGACGCGGCGGCCTGCGGCTGATCCTGCTGGCGGCCCTCACGCTCCTGCTCCTCGCCGTCGCCGCGCTCATGCTGCTGGGGCCGGAGGGCACCGGCCTGGCGTCCTTGCGGCGCGAATGGCTGGCCGTGGCGTTCTGCATGGTGCTCGTGGCCTGGGGCGGCTTCGGCGGCTGGCTGACGTTCAAGTTCCTGCCGTCACGGAACGACCGCGTTGTGTTGGGCCTGCGCAAGTTCGTCCAGAGCCAGGTCAACCCGCTCGAAGAGCAGATCCGCGCCCTGAACGAGGAGGGTCTCAAGGCCAAGACGGCCGAGTTCAAGCAGCGCCTGGCCGACGGTGCGTCGCTCGACGACATCCGCGCCGCGGCCTACGCCTGCGTCCGCGAAGCTTCGCGCCGTGCCCGCAACCACCGCCAATTCGAATGCCAGCTCATCGGCGGCAAGGTGCTCGAAGACTGCAACGTGGCCGAAATGCGGACGGGCGAAGGCAAGACCATCGTCTGCTACATGGCCAACTACCTGAAGGTGCTCCAGGGCCTGCGCGTCCACATGGTCACCGTCAACGACTACCTCGTGCAGCGCGACGCCGACTTCTGCCGGCCGATCTTCGCCTTGCTCGGCGTGACGGTCGGCCACATCAGCGCCGACATGGAAACCTGGGGCGAGGGCGCCGAGATCCGCCGCGTCGGCTACGCCTGCGACATTACCTACGGTACCAACAGCGAGTTCGGCTTCGACTACCTGCGCGACAACATGAAGCACAGCGTGGCGGACCAGGTGCAGGGCCCACAGGACTTCGTCGTCGTCGACGAGGTCGACTCGATTCTCATCGACGAGGCGCGCACGCCGCTGATCATCTCCGGCCCCGCCCACGACGATGTCAGCAACTACCGCGTCGCCGACCAGATCGCCCAATCCCTGATCCGCAAGCAGGAGCAGTCCAACCGCGAGACCAAGGCGCGCCTCGACGACCTCGAAGCCAACCCCCGCAACTACGGCCTGGACGGCGAGGACGCCAAGTTCCGCGACGGCATCAAGAAATTCCGCGTCGACCCCTACTGGCTGTCGAGCGACGAGGCCGACGCCATCGGTCATAAGCAGTACTTCGTCGTCGAAGAGGACCGCAAGTCCGCCCACATGACCGAGCACGGCGCCAAAGCGGCCCAGGCCGAGCTCGGCATCGGCACCTTCTACGACAGCAAGAACATGAACTGGCCGCACTTTATCGACAACGCCTTGCGCGCCCACAAGGTCTACCGCCGCGACAAGGAATACGTCGTCAAGGACGACCAGATCGTCATCGTCGACGAGTTCACCGGTCGCCTCATGGTCGGCCGACAGTGGTCCGACGGCCTGCACCAGTCGGTCGAAGCCAAGGAACGCGTCACCATCAAGCAGGAGACGCAAACCCTGGCCACCATCACGCTGCAGAACCTCTTCAAACTCTACAAGCAGCTCGCCGGCATGACCGGCACCGCGATGACCGAGTCCGAAGAGTTCATGAAGATCTACCAGCTCGAAGTCATCGCCATCCCCACCAACAAGCCGGTGCGCCGCATCGACTACAACGACAAGATCTACCGCACCGTCCAGACCAAGTACGACGCGATCGTCGAGGAAATCAGAGCCTACAGCCAGGACGGCTTCCCCGGCGATCCCTGGTCGCTCGCCGACATGCTCCGCGCCGCCGACCGCACGCTCCGCGCCGCACGCGAAGCCGTGCTCAAGAACGGCCAGAACGCGGGGGATCCGGCGGACGCCGCCTCCCCGCTCGCCGGCGTGTCCGTGGCGCAGATTGATGCCCAACTGCAGGTCATCGCCGACACGCTGCAACGCTTCAAGGACGGCGCCGGGGAAGAGGCCGCGCTGGCCGAAGGCTATCGCCAACTCATGGGCGACTACGTCGGCGGGCGGCCCGTGCTGGTCGGCACGACCAGCGTCGAGAACTCGGAAAAGCTCAGCGCCGCCCTGGCGCAGCGCTACGGCGTCGAACACGAGGTCCTCAACGCCAAGAACCACGCCCGCGAAGCCGAAATCGTCGCCAAGGCCGGCCAGCAGCACGAGCAGACCCGCGGCAAGAAAAAACAAACGGTCGGCAACGTCACCATCGCCACCAACATGGCCGGCCGCGGCACCGACATCGTCCTTGGCCCCGGCGTCGCCGGCATGGGCGGCTTGCACGTCGTCGGCACCGAACGCCACGAAAGCCGCCGCATCGACAACCAGCTGCGCGGCCGGTGCGGCCGCCAGGGCGATCCCGGCAGCTCGCGCTTCTTCCTGTCCTTCGACGACGAGCTGCTCCGCTTGTTCATGGGCGAGTGGGTCCTGCGCATGCTCAACATGCTCGGCTTCGAAGAAGGCATGGCGATTGAGGACAAGCGCGTCAACAAGGGCATCGAGCGCGCCCAGAAGAAAGTCGAAGAGCGGAACTTCGGCATCCGCAAGAACCTGCTCGAATACGACGAGGTGATGGACCACCAGCGCAAGACGTTCTACGCGAAGCGCCAGCAGGTCGTCGAAGGCCGCGAACTCTCCGAACTGATCTGGGAGATGATCGACGAGACCGTCGCCGATGCCATCGACCGCTTCTACGACCGGACTTTCCCGGCCCAGTGCGTCGTCGAATGGGTCGGCCAGCGCCTCGGCGTGCTGCTCGACGCGGAAAAGCTCGACACCTCCGACTTCAAGGCGCTGGGCGAGCAGGTGCGGGATTTCGCGGCCAACGAGGCCCGGCAAAACGTGCAACGCACCTTCGGCGAGTACGTCGACCCCGACGTCGATCCGGAGGAATGGGACGTCCGTGGGCTCGCGAACTGGGCCGCACAGTATGGCCTCAGCCTGACGCAGAACCAGATTCGTAAGGCCGACCCCGGCGAGCTCACCGACCAGATCGCCGAGGCCGCCATCGCCAAGATCCAGGAGGCGGACCTCGCCCCGCTCGAACAGTACGTCGACCCCTTGTTCGGCAAGTCGCGCCTCGTGCGCTGGGCCAAGGACAAGTTCGAGGTCGAAGTGCCGCTCGACGACATCGCCAGCGCCAATCGCGAAGACGCCGAGCAGAAATTCCGCGCGCACATGCGGGCCGCGTACCGCCAGCGCGAGATCGAGTACCCCGCCGGCGCCGTGGTGGACTACGCCCTGCAACGCGGCGGCAACAGCGCCATCGAGGTCGCCAAGATCCTCGCGAACTGGGTGAACCGGAAGTTCCGCCAGAACTGGACGTATGAGCACTTCAACGGCCAGACCGCCGAGCAGATCTTCGCCACCCTGCGGGGACTGAATGCGGACTATCTCAACAACAATCGCTTCGACGCGGAGATCGACACCGCCCTCGCTCAGCACTCCGGCGCGGCGCTGGTGACCTGGGCCCGCGAGCGCTTCGGCGCCG
Organism: uncultured Planctomycetales bacterium; assembly: GCA_964523405.1. Lineage (GTDB taxonomy): Bacteria > Planctomycetota > Phycisphaerae > UBA1845 > Fen-1342 > CAZGAQ01. Next base: position 4,642 of record CAZGAQ010000040.1, on the reverse strand, counting down.
TCCTCGACAGCCACCCGCTCGATCCGGACGGCGACGTCCGCACCCAACTGCAGCGCTGCGGCTACGAGATGCTGCGCTACGAACTGACCCAGCTCGAACGCTACGTCATGCTCGTCACGCTCGACGCGCTGTGGAAAGACCACATGTACGCGATGGATCTCCTGCGACACTCCATCGGCCTGCGCGGCTACGCCGAACAGGACCCCAAGATCGCCTACAAGCGCGAAGGCACGCGGATGTTCAACGAGATGCTCGAATCCATCCGCGAGCGCGTCACCGACCTGATCTTCAAGGTCCGCATCGCCGGCTACGGCGGCGCAGACTACAGCGGCGATGGGGGGGCGGGAGTCCCGGCACACACTCCGGGCGGCGGCGGGGGGGCCTATGCCGGCGCCACCGCCAGCAAGGCCGACGCCACCAACGCCGGCTTCTCCGCCGCCAGCGAGGACCAGGCCGCCGCCATGCGCCAGCAGGGCGAAGGTGGTGCCGCCAAGACCATCCGCCGCGAGACCCCCCGCGTCGGCCGCAACGACCCGTGCCCCTGCGGCTCCGGCCGCAAGTACAAACAGTGCTGTGGAAGAGGAAAGTAGCGGGTGCCTAGGGGCTGTTGAAAAAGGGGACGGGCTCCGCGCCGGACCGTGCTCGCGGTAGCGCCAGTTGGCGTTCCCGCGGTGCCTGTCCCCTTTTTCAACGGCCCCGCCTAGCCGAGTTCTTCCGGCCGATCGACGATCAACCTGGCCCCCGCCGCCTCCAGCTCCGCGCGCGGCCGGAATCCCCAGGTGACCCCGATAGGCACCGCGCCGGCTGCCCGGGCGGTCGCCACGTCCGTGGAAGTATCCCCGATGATCCACATGTCTGCAGGGGCCACCCCCATCCGCGCCGCGATGCGCAAGGCATGCTCGGGAGAAGGTTTACGCTCCGATTCGATCGTGTATCCCTGCACGCAGACGAACGCGTCGTCCCCCCAGAACGCACGCACAATCCGCAGCGTCAGCTCGTGCGGCTTGTTCGACAGCACCGCCAGCGGGATGCCGCGGGCCTGCAACCTGCCTACCAGCTCGGGCAACCCGGGATACGGCCGAGTGCAATCCAGTATCCGTGTGCGATACACCGCCCGGCCCAGTTCAGCGAGGCGGGAAACCAGGTGTGGCGCGGTTTCGCCGATCGCTCGCTGGCACAGCCGCGGGATGCCCTCCCCCACCAGGTACCGGTATTGTTCCAGCGGCCGGGTCGGCAGCCCCAACAGCGCCAGGCAATCATTGATCGATCCCGCGATGTCCTGGAGCGAGTCGACGAGTGTGCCATCCAGGTCGAAGATGCAGGCGCTGGGGTTCGGGAGCGGTTCCAGGGCGATACCTCCGCTGTCTAGCAAGTCCCGTGCTGTGCAACCGTTGCGACACGGTCCATTATAATACCGATGGGGGCTGTGTGGTGCTGCGCCGCAGCGCCCGGCCCCAAAGGGAGTTGTCCATGCCAGCGCGCTGTCGGATCGCACTCGCCACACTCATCGTGTCCATCGGCGGAGCCGCTCTGACCTGGGCTCAGGAGGCGCCGCCGCGGCAGAGCTGGTCAAGCATGCTCAACATCGACGCCCTGGTCGACAACTACGCCCGCCTGCTCGCGCGCAAGTACAACCTCAATGACGATCAGGACGCCTACACGCAGGAACTCCTCCGGCAGAAGTCGCAGGCCTTCCTCGCCAACAACCGCGAACGCCTCTTCGCCCTCGTCGATCGCATGTTCGAGGTGCGCGGCGGCGCCGAGATCAGCCCACAGGAGATGATGGAGTGGGGCCGTCAGGCCATGCCCATGTTCGAGGACGCCAAACGCATCATCATCGACGGCAACAACGAGTGGCGCCAGATCCTCACCGATGAGCAGAAGAAAATCCACGACGGCGACCTGCAGCTCATGAACGACAGCTTCGCCATGACGCAGGACCAGCTCAACCGCATGGTTTCCGGTCAGATGACCGTCGAGGAGTTTCGTCGCGGCCCCAAGTCCCCCGAGGCGCGACCCACCCCCAAGCCTCCGGTCAGCGTCGAGCCGCCGCCTGTGAGCGCGCCTCCGCCGGTCGTCGCGCCGCCGGTGTCGACTCCGCCCACGACCCCGCCGCCCGCCGCCGCTACCCCGGCTGCGCGAGGCAATAGCGCCAGACCCACCACCGCGGCGCCGCCGCCCGCGAATCCAACCGCGGACACGGGCGCCACGGAAGCCGAAGCGCGCCTCCGCAAGATCCGCGAAGCGCAGCAGCAGTCGCCGAAGGGGGGCGGTACACCGACGCCCAATCCCGCGACGGCGGTGCGCCCGCCCACCACCCCGGTCAAGCCGGCGACGGTCAGCCCGGCCGCACCCGCGCCCACCAGTCAGGGCAGCACCAGCGCCGGCGCGGGATACCGCCGCGGCGGCGCCGCCCCGACTTATGTTGGCCCCGAGTTCGAAAGCCAGTGGGAAGCCTACGTGCGCGAGTTCATCCAGCGCTACAAGCTCGACGACGACCAGACGCAACGCGCGCAAACCATCCTGAAGGACTGCCAGGAACAGGCCCGCAGCCACATGGCCAAGCGCAAAGCGTCGCTCGAAGAGGTCGACAAGAAGATTCAGGAAGCCACCGCTGCCAACAAACCCAAAGAAATCAAGGAAGCCCAGGATCGCAAGACAAAGCTAATGGAGCCGATCGGGCAGATCTTCGAGAAGCAACTCAAGCCCAAACTGGAAAAACTGCCGACGCGCGCTCAGCGCCAAGCGGCCGTCCAAAGCGGCACGCGCGCCCCGTCCAAGTCCGGCGCGCCGGCGACCTCCGCCAAGCCCGGGGCTGCCACGGCCGCGCCGGCTGGCAGACCGTCCGCTACGCCGACACCCGTCCGGCCGCCGCGCTCCGGCAATCAGCCACAGATTCCGCAACCTCAGCCGCAACCGCAACCCCAGCCGCAACCTCCCCAACCACAGCCCCAGCCGGAGCCGCAGCCTGCGCCGCAACCCGTGCCGCAACCTGTGCCGCAGCCTGAGCCGGTGCCGCAGCCCGAAGATCCGGTGGAACCGCAGCCGGAGGTGCCCCCGCAGCCCGTCCCGGAAGGTCTCTAGCGCAGATTCTGCCGAGCCCGCCGGCTGCCGCGGCCGCGCGCGGTCCCGGCGGCCACCGGTGCGGTGGTCGGCGTGGCCGGATCGGCAGTGGTTGAACCCGGCGCCGGCATCCGCCGATAAGCAGGACGTTGGGAGTCTTCCGCTGGTATTCGAGCCTGCGGCGCTTCCCAGGCCGCCGGTCATGACAAGGAGACGTACATGCGAGCCCTGCTCACTCGTGGTCGGGTCTGGATGGTGACGATGGCAGCCGGGGGTGGGCTGCTGGTCCTGGATGGCTGTGATGCCACCGTCCGGGACACCGTGCTCAACGGAGTGGGCAGTGCCGCCACGGGGCTAGCCAGCACCTTCATTCAAGCGTTCATCCAGTCCCTGCAGGCCGACGCTGAAGGCGACACCTCGCCTACGGTGAAGGCCATTCACGACTTCCAGCCACAGCCGTTTGCGTAGGCCGTGCCTGGTGGCCCCGCCGATCTGCCGGCGGGGTGGCGACTCCCGAAGAGACGTGACCTCCCGAGACAGCCGGTAGCGGTAACCCGCCGCTTCCGGCTGTCGGTCTGCGCGCGACCACCCCATTTTCCAGTATGATCCGTCCCGGGTCCGTGTCTCCGCAACCGTGGCGCGGGCCCGGGGGTAGAAGGACAGGAGTGCCGCGGTCATGGGTGAGCCGGTCCCTTCGTGCACGATCGAAATCCGCGTTCGCTACGCCGAAACCGACGCCATGGGCTATCTCCATCATGCCCAGTACTTCGTCTACTTCGAGCAGGGCCGCACCGAGCTGTTGCGCCAAAACGGCGTACGCTACCGAGACATGGAGGAACGCGGCCTCTTCTACGTTGTCGGCCGCCTGGAGTGCCGCTACCGGGCTCCGGCCCGGTATGATGATGTGCTGTCGCTGACGACCACCACGGAGGACATCTCCCCGCTGCTGGTCAAGCACGCCTACCGCGTGCACCGCGGCGACACGCTGATCGCCGAGGCGAAATCGACGCTCGTCGCCGTGGGTCGCGACGGCCGCCCGACCCCGGTGCCCGATGACTTCTATGCGCTCATGACGGGTCCGGCACCCCGCTAGCGAGATCAGCCGGGGGGCGCGGCTCCGCCGGCACGGTTGCCCGGCGACCTGTCCCGGACCCGGTGATTCGCGTATGGTAATGTAGGTGCAGAACCGCTCGCGGAGGCGAGCGCTGTGAGGTATGCCATGACGTTCCGGACTCTGCAACGCGGCTGGATCCCCGTCCTGCTGACGCTGACCCTCGTGGCGGTGAGCCTGGCCCAATCCGAGGGCCGCAAGCCCTTGCGCCCCAACGGTGGCAAGCCCCCGGCATCGACGCCGGGTACGCCCCCCGGCGGTGAGAACGCTACCTCCCGCCCGTCCGGCAGCCGCGCCGGGCGCCAACGCCCCAGCCCGGCCGGACCCCAACCGGCCGCCCAGCCGACTCCGGCCCCAACCACCCCACCCGCGGCTCAACCCGCTCCGGCCACCCCGCCGGCCGCGCAGCCCGCTCCACCCGCCGCGCAGCCCGGTCCGACCGCCCCGCCCGCTACGCCTGCGCCGGCC
>CAZGAQ010000039.1:0-51056 GCA_964523405.1 uncultured Planctomycetales bacterium | reverse complement strand
AGAGAGGGAACGGGGAACAGGGAACGGGGATCGGCAGAGGCAGAGTGGCGATTAGCGAGGAGCGAGTTGGGGCAAGCAGGAGAATGGCGAAGAGCGAATAACGAAAGAAGAGCAGGCGGGCACAGGCACTGCCATCGGGCTGGGGTGCGTCGTGACTGGAGGAAGACTCAGTCCCTGCGCTCGTTCGGAATGACGGGGGCGGGCGGGCGGCGGGAGCGGGAGACGTTCTCGGGCGGCGCGCGTTCATAGAGCAAGGATGGCACACATTAAGCGGGACGGGGCGCGCGGGGCGGGCGGTTGACGGGGGGTGGCGGAGAATGGCGAATAACGAAAGGAGAGCCGTCAGCCGTCGGTCTTGGGCGCTTGGCCGAAGGGATGCCATGGACGGAGGCGGATTCCTCGGTCGCTGGGCGCCCTCGGAATGACAGGCGAAGGCGCGGGATGGCGGGTGCGCGGAGCGCTGCCGGCGGAGTAGCGCGCGTGACACGCGACGAGCCTTCCGAGGCCGGCTAGTTCGCGAGGGCCTGGAGGCGGGCGAAGTCGGCAAGGTCGACGTCGGTGTCGGTATCGAGGTCGCTGGGGCCACAACCCTGCGGGTAGGCAAGGTTGGGGCCGGTGAGGCAATTTGTGAAGAGGGCAAGGTCGGCGGCGTCGACGAAGCCGTCGCCGTTGAGGTCGCCGAGGAGGTGGTACTCGTAGGCGCCCATGTCGACGATGCCGCCGACGATCCGCGTGAAGCCGTTGAGATCCGTGGTGCCCCAGACGTCGGCATTGTTGCCCGTGTTGATGCACGGTGAGGCGGGCTGCAGGTGGAGGTCACCGATGGAGCCGGGGGTGTTCGGGTCGGGGTTCTGGATGAAGAGCGGGTCAGCGGAGATGTTGCCGCTGGTGCCGGTGGGGTCGGTGAGGCCGGAGAAGTTGTAGGCCGTGTTGCCGAAGACGCAGTTGGCGCGGAATGTGGGCGGCGCGGTACCGGCGCCGTACAGGCCCGTGGAGTTGAACGCGAAAACCGTGTTCGAGATGGTGGCGGGAGAGCAGCCGCGCCAATACAGAGCGCCGCCGGTGGCGGCGCGGTTGCCGGCGATGGTGTCATTGATGAGGTTCGGACCAGAACATACGGTGACGTACAGGGCACCACCGGCCGAGCCGGCGCTGTTGCCCGCGATGACGCTGTTGGTGATGTTGGCGAGGGAACAGTCTGTGATGTACAGCCCGCCGCCTTGGGAAGCGGCGGTATTCGAAAAGATCATGTTGTCGGCGATGGTCGGGGACGAATCGTCAATATGCAGCCCGCCGCCGCCGGTCGAGGCGGTGTTGTTCGCGATCGTGCTGCTCGTGATCGTGGCCGCGGAGCCGGCGGAAAGGGACAGCCCGCCCCCCGCGCCAGCCGCGTTGGCGGTGATGGAGGCGTGCTGAATCGTCGGGACCGAGTCGATCAGGCAGAGCCCGCCGCCGTTGCCGGCCGGGGCGCTGTTCTCCCGGACCAGGATGTCCGTGCACGTCGGACTGGCGGCCAGGAGGTACAGCCCGCCGCCGTGTCCAGCAGAGGCCGTGTTTCCCACGAACGCGGTGTTCGTGATGGCGGGAGAGGCGACGGTCAGGCACAATCCACCGCCGTTGCCCGTGAGGGCGCGATTGGCTGTGATCATGTTGTTCGCCAGAGTGGGTGAACAATAAGCCAGGTAGATGCCGCCACCGTCGGCGGCGCTGCCATGCGTGACCGTGAATCCGTCCAATGCGCTCAGTGCGTGGCCGCGGTGCGTGGCGGCGACGACCGAACCCTGTTGTTGCGCGTCGAGGGTCGTCGGGTGAGCTTGCCAGTCGCGCTGGTCCCGAGCGGTCTCCGTGCCGGCGAAGCCGCCAAACACGTGCACGAAACGAGGGAGGGTGACGCATTCGTAGTAGGTGCCGGTCTGAACCCAGACATCCCCTCCCAGGGCGGCGGCAGCGGTGATGGCGGCCTGGACGGAACGCTTGGCTTGGGACCACGAAGAGCCGTCCTGATTGTCATCGCCCTGTGGGCTGACGCGCACGATGATGAAGGGGCCGGTGGGCGGGGTTGAACCGTCGGACTCATCGGCGCCGATGTCGACCACGCCACCGGACGGTTGGATGCGGGGCTGCCCGTCGAGATCCAGCGTGCTACCGGCGCCGCTGCCGGCGTTAATGCAGGGCGAGTTCGGGAGCAGGTGCCAACCGCCGTAGGCAGGGCCGGCGAGGAGCGGGTCGGTAGAGATATTGCCGCTGGTTCCGGTGGGGTCAGCGATGCCGGAGAAGTTGTAGGCGGCGTTTCCGAAGACGCAGTTGTTCCGCAGACTCGGGGTGGCATCGGGGCCACAGAGGCCCGAGGAATTAAAAGCCACAATGTTGCTTGCCATGTACGGGGAGGCACGGTCGTACAGGTAGAGCGCACCGGCGCAAGAAGCTCCGTTGCCGGTAATGGTGTTGCACAGAATCGTCGGTGAGCAGGCATACAGGTAGAGGCCGCCGCCCGCGCCGGCGTAGTTACGGGCGATGAGGTTGGTGGCGATTGACGGGTTGGAGCTCTCCACGTACAGCCCGGCGCCGGTGCCCGCGCGATTGTCGGTAATGAAGTTGTTGGTGATCGCGGGGGTGGAGGAGGCGCGCAGCGCCAGGCCTCCGCCGATACAGGCGGCCTCGTTGCGGCTGATCGTGTTGTTCCTGATGATCGGAGCCGAGGCATAGAGGTACAGGCCGGCGCCTCCGGATGTGGCGCTATTGTCCGTGATCGTGTTCTGGAGGATAGCGGGTGCGCAGTTGTTGGAGAGATAGAACGCGCCGCCCGTCGTGGCGCTGTTGCCGCTAATGCAGCAGTTGATGATCGTGGGAGAGGCGTAGTTGATCAGGTACAGGCCGCCGCCGACGGCGGCGCTCCCGCCGGTGACGGTGAAGCCGTCGACCGAGCTGACGGCGCTGCCTCGGTGATTTGCGGTAATCACGGAACCCTGCTGCTGTCCGTCGAGAGTGGTCAGGTTGGTGCGCCAGTCGCGTTGGTCTCGGGCGGATTCGGTGGCGGTGAAGCCGCCGTAGAGATGGACGAAGCGTGCCAGCGTGATTCGCTCGGTGTAAGTTCCGGTCTGAACCCAGACCTCGCCGCCGGTTGCGGCAGCTTGATCGATGGCGGCCTGGACGGTGCGTTTGGCGAGCGGCCAGGAGGAGCCGTCGCGGGCGTCATCGCCGGCGGGACTGACGCGGACGATGGCGTAGCTCCAGACCGGTGCGCTGCCGTCGAATTCGTCGGCGCCGATGTCAACGATGCCGCCGGTCGGCTGAACGCGGGGTTGGGAGTCGAGATCCGTCGTGCCCATGGCGTCGGCGTTGCTGCCGGTGCCGATGCAAGGCGAATTCGGGTCCAAGTGCCAGCCGCCGAAGTCACTCCCGACGAGGGCGGGGTCGGCGGAGATGTTCCCGTTGGAGCCGGTGGGATCGGTGAGACCGTAGTAGTTGTAGGTCGCGTTGCCGTAGACGCAGTTGTTCCGCAGCGTGGGAAGGGCCTGCTGTCCGTAGATTCCCGACGAATTGAAGGCGACGATGTTGTTGGCGATGGTCGGGCTGGAGAGCAAGGCGCACAACCCACCACCGCGGAACGTCGCCAAGTTGTGCAAGATCGTATTGTTGGCGATCAGCGCCGTGGACGAGGACAGGTACACACCGCCGCCGAGGGAGGCGCAGTTGGTGGCGATGACGTTGTTGGCGATCTTCGTCGTGGTACAAGCAGTCAGGAACAGGCCGCCGCCGCTGGACGTCGCGATGTTGTCAGCCACGGTGTTGTTGGTGACCGAGGACGCCGACGAAGTGAGGTGCAGCCCGCCGCCCACCGAGGCCGTGTTGTCGGTGATCGAGTTGCCTGTGATCGTTGCTGAGGAAGCGGATTCGTAGAGTCCGCCGCCGATGCCGTAGACGGCGCGGTTGCTGCTAATAGAGTTGGCGACCAGCGTTGGGGACGACGAGGAGACGTACAAGCCGCCGCCATTGGAGTTGGCGGTGTTGGCGAAGATCCTGTTATTTGCGATAGTCGGGGAGGACGTGGATAGATAGACCCCGCCGCCGTTGGTGGCCTTGCCGTTCGTGATGGTGAACCCGTCGATACGGCAGGCGGCGGTGGCGCTGGAGGGGGCGGTGACGACGGAGCCGGACTGGTTGCCGTCGAGGATGGTCTCGTGGGCGGCGAAGTTGCGGGTGGCGAGGTCGAAGGTGTTGGGGTCCTCGGTGCCGACAAAGCCGCCGTAGAGGGCGACGCCTTCCTTGAGGGTGATGCGTTCGACGTAGCGGCCGGCGGCGACCCAGATCTGGGTGCCGGCTGGCGCGGCGGTGAGGGCGGGCTGGACGGTCTGATAAGCGTCGGCCCAGCTCGTGCCGTTATTCGCGCCGGTGGCGGCGGCGTTGACGTAGATGACGGATTGGGCGGAGGCGCGGGGGGCGTCGGCGAGGAGGGTGGCCGCGAAGAGGGCGGTGAGCAGCACAAGACCCGAGTACATCGAGCGCACGCGCGAGGTCAGCATGGCGGTCCTCCGTGGTCGCGGCAGGCGCGGAGCTAAGCGCGGGATCGTCCGAGTCGTTGGGGCCCCCCGCGGGGCGGGCACTTTCCCCGAAGCTACCGATCCATACGCGTATGATATCGCGGCGGGGGTGGACGGGGGAAGGGGTGGCGTGAAGACGTGCCAAGGCGAAAAGGAACCGGGCGGCGGGGGCGTGCTGCGGCCGCAGGCTTCGGCCCTCCCCCTGCCCCCTCCCTAAGAGGGAGGGGAGCGAACGCGGGGTGGCGGACGCGGCGGGCGGCGGACGCGGCGGATGGTGTGCAGCGGGGCGGCGGGGGCGTGCGGCGGGGCGTCAGTCGGCGAGGGAAAACGGCGTGAAGTTGGTATTGCGGTCGTAGAAGTCTTCGCGTTCGGCGCGCTTGAGGCCGTTGACGACGAGGTAGGTGATGGGCGTGAGGGCGGCTTCGATGAGGACTTTGAAGATCCAGTTGAAGACGACGACAGCGACGATGGTGGCGGTGCCCCACAGGCCGGCGAAGGCGAGGGGGTAGAAGATGGCGCTATCGACGGCCTGGCCGACGACGGTGGAGCCGATCGTGCGCGTCCAGAGGAAGCGCCCGCGGGTGAGGACTTTCATCTTGGCGAGGACGTAGGAGTTGGTGAAGTCGCCAGCCCAGTAGGCGAGCATGGAGGCGGCGACGATGCGCCAGGTGTTGCCGAAGATGAGCTCGAGCGCGGGCTGGATTTGCGCGTTGTAGGGGACGGCGGGGTCGCCGGGGAAGTGGACGACGAAGAGGCCCATGATGGCGGCGAAGAAGAGGCCGCCGAAGCCGGCCCAGATGACCTTGCGGGCGCGGGCGTAGCCGTACACCTCGGTGAGGACGTCGCCGAAGATGTAGCTGATGGGGAAGAAGAGGTTGCCGGCACCAAACGAGACGCCGCGCGGGAGGCCGAACCAGGTGCCGAGCTCGAAGCGGCAGACCTTGCCGGGGCCGATGAGGTTGGAGCAGAGGAGGACGATCACGAAGGCGGCCATGACGAGGTCGTAGTATTTGTAGTGGCGCCCGGCCGGGCGCGCGGCGGGCACCGGGGGCCCGGCGGGGATGACGAGGGGTGTCGGCGCGATGGCGGGTGTTGGGGCGGCGACGGTCGGGCGGGTGGTGAGCAATTCGTCGGGCATCGCAGGGCTTCCGTGACGCGGCGGCGGAACGAGGCCGGCCGTTTGGAACTGATGATAGGCGCGCAGGAGCGGCCGCGCGGGAGGATGGGGAACGGGGCGACGGCGAGTGCCGCTCGTGTGTCCTTACCGTCCCCCTGCCCTGGGAGGGAGGGGGAAGAGCGAGACCCGGCGGGCACGGCGGTGAGGTGGCGGAACGCGTCGCGGCGGCGGAACGCCTCGCGGTGGTGGAACGCGTCGCGGCGGTATACTGGCGGACTGCGGCGGCGGTATCGTGGGTTGCGCTGCCGGATAGGAAGGCCGATGGCTGCCCCGAGCGTTCAGCACCGCACCACGTGTCGCATCTGCGGAGCCGCGGGGGCGCGGCGGTTCCTGCACTTCGCGAACATGCCGCTGACCGACCAGTTCGTTGATGCGGCCACGCTCGGCCGCGAGTTCACGGCCAACCTGGACATCCACTTCTGCCCGGCGTGCGGCACGAGCCAGACGCTGCACGACGTGGCCGTAGGGGAGTACTACCGCGACTATCAGTACACGGTGTCGGCGTCGCCGTTCGCACAGCGGTTCATGGACGAGCTGGCGCGGGCGACGCTGGAGCGTTTCGAACTGCCCCGCGGCGCGGCCGTGCTGGAGATCGGATCGGGCGACGGGTACCAACTGCAGTGCTTCCAGAAGCGCGGGGCACGGGTGCTGGGCTTTGAGCCCTCCGCGGAACTGACGCGCGTGTCGCGGGCGGCCGGCGTGGACGTGCTGCAATGCCTATTCGAGGCGGGGACGATCGCCCAGATTCCGGCGGCGTTGCGCCCGGCGGATGCGGTACTGCTGACGTACACATTCGATCATCTGCCGCAGCCGCGGGAGTTTCTGCAGGCGGTACGCCAGGTGCTGGACCCGCAGCGCGGCGTGCTGCTGCTGGAGGTACACGACCTCGAGCAGATTCTGGCGCGGCGTGAGACCTGCCTGTTCGAGCACGAGCACACGATCTACCTCCATGCGGGATCGGCGGCGCGGCTGCTGGCGTCGGCAGGGTTCGAGGTCGTGACGACGGAACTGGTGCCGGCGGTACAGCGACGCGGGAATTCGCTGCTGGTGGCTGCGCGCGTGAAGGGGGATGACACGGCGCGCGGGGGTGCTGAGCATCTGGTCGCGAGCGGGGCTGCGCTGGACGCGTGGGGTACGTACGAGCATTTCGGGCAGGAAGTGGATGCGGCGTACGAACGCATGCGGGGCCATGTGCGTGCGCAGATCGCGCGCGGACGACGCGTGGCGGGTTACGGCGCGGGCGGACGCGGCGTCATGACGCTCGCGATGGCGGGGCTCGGCGCGCGGGAGATCGCGTACCTGTGCGATCGCAACACCGGCTTCCACGGGCGGTACACCCCGGCGACGCACGTGCCCGTCGTGCCGCCGGAGCGACTCGCGCAGGACCCCGTCGACGAAGTGATCGTGTTCTCGTACGGGTACCTGGCGGAGATTCGGGCGGAACTGCGGGCGGTGGAAGAGCGTGGCACGCGCTTCGTGTCGCTGCTGGACCTGTTGCGATGAGAGGGCCGGCGTGAGAATCCTGCTGACTGGCGCGAGCGGATTCATCGGGTCGCATGTCGCGGAGCGGCTGCTCGGCGGCGGGCATGCGGTGGCGGCGCTCTTGCGGCCGTCGACAGATGCGTGGCGGCTGCGCGCCGTGCTGCCGCAACTGGTGCGGATCAACGGGGACTTGCACGATCTCGCGGCCGTGACGGCGGCGGTCGGGGCGTTTCGGCCGGACGCGGTCGTACACACGGCGTGGCAAGGCGTGGCGGGGGCGGAGCGGAACGCGGAGGAGCAGCAGGAAGCGAATGTGCCGCCGACGTTGGAGCTAGTGCGGCTGGCGGCACGCGTCGGCGCGGGGACATTCGTGGGGCTGGGTTCACAGGCCGAGTACGGGCCGCAGAATTGCCGGCTGCGCGAGGATGCGCCGCCGCGGCCGACGACGGCGTACGGGCGGGCGAAGCTGCGGGCGGGGCAGGAGGCGGCGCAATTGGCGGCGGAGGCGGGGTTGCGGTTCGCGTGGCTGCGTGTGTTCTCGACGTACGGGCCGCGTGACAACTCTGCGTGGATGATCCCGTCGCTGATTCGCGCTTTGTTGCGACGCGAGCGGCCCGCGCTGACGGCGGGTACACAGCTTTGGGATTACTTGTACGTGACGGATGCGGCCGAGGCGATTACGCGGGTGGTTGAAACCCAGGCGGCGGCGGGCGTGTACAACCTGGGGTCGGGGCAGGCAGTGCCGCTGCGCGCGGTGGTGGAGCGGATTCGCGACCTCGTGGACCCCGCGCTGCCGCTGGGGTTCGGAGAGGTGCCGTTTCGGCCGGACCAGGTAATGCACCTGGAGGCGGACATCGGCCGGCTGACGGCGGCGACGGGCTGGCGGCCGACGGTGAAACTGGAGGATGGGTTGCGGATGACGGTGGAAGAGGCGCGTCGTGGGGGGAGTACAGCGCCAGGCGCAGCGAAAGATACGCCAGGGTAGTGCAGCGATGCGGGCGAAAATGGGAATAGTGCCAGGGTTGTCGTGGACCGCGCGGGCGCGCTGGCGCGGGGGACGATTGGGGCTCGTCGTTGCGGCAGTCAGCGTCGCGTTGTGCGCGGCGCTTATTGCGCTCTGGATCGGCGGCTGTGCCTACCGGCGTGATCCCGGCGAGTATGGTCCGTGGTTCGCTGTCGACGTGCGGCCGCCGACTTGGGTGACAATGGGGGCGGACCTCAGCGTTGGTGTCTGGGTCGATGAATTCGGGTGCGGAATCGGTTGGTCAGGCAACCCAGGTTCAGGACCGGGCCAGCCGGCGGGCACGCTCATCGGGCGCTACATCAGCGGGCCGGTGTGGGTGCTGGGCGTCTTCGCGGCAGCGTTCGCTGTGCTGGCGGCGCTGTTGGTGCGGCGGTGGCGGCGGTACGAGCCGGGTATCTGCCTGACCTGCGGGCACAAGATCGGTGGGGGCAGAAGCGAGCGCGGGGCGGAAAGCGACTCCGGGACGCCGGGGCTGCGCGAAGCGGAGCTGCCGGCACGTAGTGGCGCGCGGCGTAGGCTGCGCTGGGGCAGTGTCTGCGCTGTCCTGATCGTCGGCGCGGCCTGGCTGGGGGCGGCGCGGTGGACCGTGTGGTATGCCTGGTCGGTGGATCGTGCGTCGATGCCGATGCGGATAGCGCACGTGTGGGCTCTCAGGGACGGGGGCGTGGCCTGCGAGACCTTCCACCCCATTTCCATCGAGGAGCATGTGGTCGGCAGCCCCGGCTGGCACACAGCGCACGGGACGTGGCGTTTCGGTCTTGAGCGGCCGTCGTACTCGGCACGCGAATACCGAAGTGCACTGTGGTTCCCCCTCTGGCCTGTTTTCGTCGGCGTCTCTGCGCTGACCGCGATCATCTGGGCGTGGCCAAAGCTCCAAGTGTCCGGGCATTGCAGGCACTGCGGGTATGACCTGACGGGCAACGTGAGCGGACGGTGTCCGGAGTGCGGGACGGAGACCGCGGGGCGGTGAGCGCGGGGGGAGGCAGGTTGCGGGGCCCCGGAGCGGCAGGCGTGACGGTGAATCGGGGGCGTTGCGGCCGTCGCGCAACCTGCCCTACACGTTGGCCGGACGCTGCAAGGCAGAGCCTTGCAGCACGGCAGGTACAGAGGCCCGACGCCAGCGCCGGGAAGCGTCGGCCAACAAAGAAGGGCTGCCCACAGACAGCCCAAGGCATACCGCGATGTTGGTATGACTCCACTCGCCGCGACGGTCCGGCCACTGGTTGCCGGGCCGTTGGGCCACGGCCGCGGGGACCGTGGCGATTTCGACGGTTCACCCCTGCTCGCAGAGCAGTGGCACACACGCGGGCCTGACGCCATTTCGCGGGCGCAGAAAAAAGGCGACGTGAGGTCTGACGATGTGCGTCGTGCCCTGCAGAGTATTCGGTTCCGTTGCTCGTCCCGGGGGCGTCACCGCCTCAGGACGTCCTCTCGGAATTCGCTGCTCGTTCAGAGTTCCGCACCGATCGAAGTAGCGCCCGCATTGGCTTGGACGCTCCCGCTTTGCCGTTGGCCATTTCCTCGGCTGTGCGGTCTTCCTGCGACCGGCTGCATTGATCTCAGTTAAGCGACCAATGCGCCCTCTCGGCGAGTTTCGCGTTCCTCCAGAGTCTTGCCCAACGGTTCCTAGTCCGCCAGCCGCGGCCGGCCGACTCCTCTCATGGGCTTTCGCTCCCTACAGCACATACAAGGCCAGGAGGTCCACTTGCCGCGGGCGCTGCCACCGCCCGCTACGTTCCGCCCTCAGGGTTTGGTTACCCTCGCGACAGTTTACGCCCTCCAGGCCCGGGCCGGTTTTATTTCACACCGGCGGCGCTCCTGGGATTCGCCCTGCGGAGCCTTCACCTCGCGAAAGGTACCCGCCGCGTTTCCGCGGGGGTGCGCCCACTTGCCGTTCCGCACCGTCGGTAATCCCGCCGCCGAAGCGATGGGCCGGCCCAACGGGCCGCGGCTTCTGGGTTTTGACCCTTTCGAGAGTCCCTGGCGTGCGACGGGGATTAACTCGCCGCAACGCTGGTTGCTCCCTTGGGCTTCTCCCTCTTAGGGCATTCCGGTCGACAGCCTGCGCGAGCTTTCGCTCGCCATCCTCCCACGCGCTTCGCGTACGCAGCCGCAAGGGCCACGACCGCCGGCGCCCCGGAGTCTCACTCGGCTCTCGCCTGGCCCCGCCCGCCGACCGCAAGCGGCCGGGAAGGGCGGAACAACCCTTTCAGGGTTTTCGCACCGGCACGATCCCGCACATTCGAGGAAGCCAGCGCCCGGGCTATGAGTTCACCTCATGCCGCGTCGTGCATTGCTGCCGACCCTTCGACAATCTTGGGACTTTGGCCTCGCTCTACCGGAGTTGTCCGGGCATCGTACTGAGGTGCCGAACATCTGCGACCTCAACGTCGCGAAAGAAGAATACAACACGATTTGGCGCGGGTCAAACCGAGGTGTTTCCGACAGGCTGTGCGGAGGCACTTGCGCACGTCTCAGAGGAAGTAAGCCGTTATGGGGCCGACGCTACCAAGCGGTGCGAGCGCGCAACAAATCTGCGCAGAATCTGCAATTGACGGGTTATTCACAGGAAAGGGCGAGCTGCAACACGCGCACAGGAACGCGTACATCCGGGGCGGTTTTTGGTCGCATGCGCGCACGGCGCACAGCATGGCCGGCCGCGAGCGTTAGTGCGACAGGGCACTTGGCGCGCGACGGCGGCTAGTTGCTCGTTTGCGGCGGCGCTGATTCCTGTTCGTCGCCGCGGGCAATGCAGTCGGAGCGCATCTGGAAGACACGTAGCGTGCGGCGGCAGCGGCAGCGACACGCCGGTGCCCCGACGCTGGATTCAGGCGGGCGTCGAGGTCCCCCACCGCATGCCCCGGGGTGCGATGGAGCCCCCCTGCCGTGCAGCGCCGGTGTCACGCCACCACCGCCTGCAGGGTATAATCACGCCACAACCAAGCGAGTGCTGTTGAGTACCGATGGACAACCTCCGCCGCCAACTGGACGAGCTGAAGATCGCACGCCGGACCGCGTCCGCCGTCGGGCCGCGCGCGGCGCCCGTGGAACCTGTGACGTTGGAGGCGATCCTGGGGGGAAGCGAGTTGGCAGACGGCGGCTGGCGGTGCTGGCAGGTCGAGACGCCGTTCGAGCGCGTGTGCAACTGCACGCTGCCGGGCGACGCGTTCGAGACGAGCGTGTGCCACAGCCACAATTGTGACACGCTGGCGCTGGACCCGGCCCGCAGCATGCTGCTGGATATCGAGACCGGCGGGTTTTCGGGCACGGGCGTCTTTTTGATCGGCCTGGTGCGGCTCGGCGAGCGCCCGCTGCGAGTGACGCAGTTTCTGGCGCGCGACTACCCCGAGGAAGAGAGCATCCTGCACGCCCTGGCGGGGCTGGCGGCCATACGCGACACCTGGATCACGTTTAACGGCAAGAGCTTCGACGAGCCGTTTCTACGCGATCGGGCGACGCTACACCGCGTGCGCCTGCGGCCGCCGGCGCAGCACCTGGACTTGCTGCATGTGGCCCGGCGCATGTGGCGCGGCCGACTGCCGAATTGTCGATTGGGTACGCTGGAGCAACACATCCTGCAGCGCACGCGTGTGGGAGATGTACCGAGCAGCCAGGTGCCGGATCTGTTTCACCACTTCTACCGGACCGGCAATGCCCGACCCCTGGCGCCGGTGCTCGAACACAACCGCATCGATCTCGTGTCGTGTGCGGAGTTGTTGGAAAAGGTGACGCGGGCGGTGGAGTGAGACGGGGGCGGCGCGGCGTTGGCGACACGGGCAGAGGGTGACGCTGGGCCGGAGCCAGAGGCGTTGCGGCACGGAGACCGCCGCTCGTCCCCATTCCTGAACACGCCGGACGCCGCTTTCCCGCCTATCATCTGATCGTGTACACTTTGCCGTCGAGCCGGATGAATTCCCTCTCGGTCAAGCGTGCCCGCCTGCGGGGGCCGCGGGGACCGCTTCGCTGGAGATTCACATGACCAAACGCGTGCTCGCTCCGTGGTGCGTGCTCTCGGCCGTACTGCTCCTGTGTGTCGCGTGGCTGCCGGCCGAACCGGCCGCGAGCCAACCGACCGATCCGAACTTCACGGCCGAGGCGTACCTGGCACACGTAAGATTCCTGGCCGACGACCAGCTTGAAGGCCGGCAGCCGGGTACGCCGGGGATCGAGCAGGCGGCCGAGTACATCGCGAACCAGTTCAAAGCGGCCGGTCTCAAGGCGGGCGGCGACGGCGGGACCTACTTCCAGCAGTTCGAGGTGCGCCGCGGCAAGAAGCTCGTCGACGCCGAGGCTGAACTGAGCGTGGACGGCCTGGACGCGAAGTGGCAGTTCCGCCAGGACTGGATTTCGCTGCCCTTCGCGGATGAGGCCGACATCACTGCCCCGTTGGCGTTTGCGGGCTATGGAATCGACGCGCTATTGCACGACTACAGCGACTACAAGGACTTCGACGCGACCGGCAAGGTTCTGTTGATCTTCCGGTCGGAGCCGCAGGCTGGCGACCCGAACGCGGACTTCGGCGGGCAGGACCCATCGCGTTACGCGATGTTCAACGTGAAGGCCCAGACTGCGGCCCGGCACGGCGCGAAAGCGATCCTCTTCGTGAACCCACCGCGCACCGGGATGGACGACACGCTCTACAAGTTCGACGAGGACCTGTCGTATCGCAGCTTCGACGTGCCGCTGGTCCAGATCACGCGTCCCGTCGCGGCCGCCCTGCTCAAACAGGCCGGGCTGCCGACGATGGAGGAGTTGCACGAGAAGCTGCGTCCGGAGCAGCCGGGACGATCTGCCGACATGAAGCTCACGGTGCACTTGAAGACGGGCGTGCGCCCGAACCTGATCCCGACCCGCAACGTGATCGGTCTGCTGCCGGGCACCGGCGACACAGAAGAGACGATTGTCGTAGGCGGGCACTATGACCACCTCGGCAAAGTCGCGCGGCAGTTCCAGCGTGATGACAACGCGCCCGTCATTCACAACGGCGCCGACGACAACGCCTCGGGCACGGCCGCGGTGATTGAGCTCGCCCGCGTGCTCGGCAAGGAGGATCACCTGCGGCGCAACGTGGTCTTCATCGCGTTCAGCGGAGAGGAGATGGGCCTCCTGGGCAGCAAGCACTACATCGAGAGCTTGCACCTGGAGGACAATGGCGAGGTGGCCCGAGCGGGCGAGCGGTCCACCCGGGACGGGGCCCAAGCCGGTGAAGCCGCCGTTGTCAGACCGGTCGCGCACAGCACGGACGCCGACGCAACGGCCAAGAAGCCGCCGGCCGACAAGGCGCCGGTCAACCACTCCAGCGTCCGCGCGATGGTGAACTTCGACATGGTCGGCCGCTTGAAGCTCGACAAATTCACCGTCTTCGGTGTGCCCAGCGCGCCGGAGTTCGCCGATGTCGTGCAGCGGGCGGCGGATCATGCGGGTCTCAAGTACCGCGCAGCGCCCGGCGTCGCGGGCAACAGCGATCATGCCGGCTTTTACTACGCCCACATTCCGGTGCTGTTCGCCTTCACCGGTGTGCACAAGGAGTACCACCGTCCGGAGGATGACTGGCAGCTCATTGACGCGGAGGGCGCGGCGCGCGTGCTGGGCATGTTCAGCGAGGTCATCCGCGACCTGGCGAACATGGAAGTCGGACCGACCTATCGCCGCGTCGACGCCGCGCCCGAGCCCGAGGACGAGGAGATGAAGCCGGGTGTCGAGCACGAGAAGGACAAGGAGAAGGCGGCCGGCGCCCACGGCGGCGACGGCAAGAAGGGTGAGGTCGAGCAGCCGAGCATGCCGAAGGTGCGGCTCGGCATCGTGCCGGATTACTCCGGCACCCGTGACGAAGCCGGCATGGTCATCGACACCGTGATGGACAACGGCCCGGCCAAAGCGGCGGGCCTGAAGGACGGCGACCGCATCATCCGCATCGGCGACCAGAAGGTCACCGACGTGTACACATACATGCAGGCACTCGGCGCCTTCAAGGGCGGCGAGTCGATTGACGTCGTCATCGTCCGCGACGGCAAGGAGCAGACGATCAAGGTCACGCTGAAGGCCGCCCCGAAGCCGAAGGGGAGCGACTAGCGCGGCTTCACAAACGGTGCGCGGCTGAGTAGCGTCAGTCGGCCCTGCCTGGCGTACTGCAGGGCTCTGCCTTGCAGCAACAACGCTAGTCCTCCGCGCCCAACGCTCCGGCGTGGCACGGTCGCTTGCCAACCCATCTGCACTGGCGCGCAACCGCACCACGCTCGCGACGATCGTCCATTCCGCGAGGCCGTTTCCGAGCGGCCGCGTCTTCGCGCCTCGCACGAATGACACCGCAACGTCCAGGCCGGAGGGCACGGTGATCTCTGGCATCGACCGCGCTCTGGCTTTTGGCCCCGAAGGGGCCGACGGTAGTAGCCAGGGGCTTCAGCCCCTGGTCAGCCCGCCCCCCCTGTCTTCTTCCCGCCCCGGCCAGGGCGGACGAATCGAACCCGCACCGCTCTCGCCCGCCGCATGCGTCGCGTCAAATTTGCCCGCGCACCAACACGGCCGCGTACGGCGCAGCGCTATCGCAGCCAATCGCGTCCGGGCACCACCCAAGGCGTCGCAGCCGGACGCGCGTCCGTGATCTCCAATGACATCAGGTGCTTCCGCAACGCCGCGACGTCGGGATCATGGTGCACCTGCATCAGATCGCCGAGGTTCTCATCGTAATGGACGCGCCGGTCCCGCAGACGAATCCCCAGACATTCCGAGGGGACATCCACCACGAGCGGTCTCTGAGCCAATCTCAGCAAACCGCGCCGTTCAGCCACGCACGACTGCACACCGTCAAGCTGGGCCGGCGTCAGCTTCCCCTCGACGTACGCTTCCCCAATCCGGTCTTCGCACACCGCGCGGACGATCCGCCCGTCCGGCCAGATGCCGACCACCGGACCGGAGCCCTCGGCGTCATAGCCGGAGTCCCGGTGCAGCCAAACGTAAGGCACGTCCGGCCGCGTCATGTCGGGCACGCACTGCTCCCGCGCCATCGCCGCGTGCCGTCCGGCACAGCCGAGCGACGCAAGCGCCGCCGCGCTCGTGGCAACAAACCATGCCACAAGCTTCCCGTGCCAAGACCATTCCCCGACGCTCAACATGCGTATCCCCTTGTCGCTGGCGTGCATCGCTACCCCGATAGGTTCACCAGAGGCCACAACCGGGAGTGGGCACGCCACATGATACTTCCGCATGATACTTCCACCCCACCCCCCAAGACAGGCGGAGAGCACGCCGCCTGTTCAGCGGCCGTGCTCTCCCGCACATCCACCCGGGTTACCCGGCGGTTAGCGCGGTCTCGCGCTTGATGCGTTGCCCACGCTGCTGTACCAGCCGTCAGGCACCCCTCACACCTGTTCGGGGCAGGCGGAGGCCTGACGCTACCGGGCAACACACGATTTGTGAATCGGCTCTAGCGCTTCGTGCCGCCCTTCTTGGCGGGCTTCTTTGCTGCCTTCGGGGCCGCCTTGGCCTTCTTCGCACCAGCCTTCGGCGCCACCTTCGCGGCCGGCTTCTGCGCCGCCGTGCCCGCCTTGCCGCCCTTGGCCGTACCCGTCAGCATCAGCAGCAGCGCGTTCTGCGCGTGCATGCGATTCTCGGCCTCGTCGAAGATAGCCGAGTTCGGCGTGCGGCTCGTGCCGTAGTCGATTTCGTCGCCGTAGTGCGCCGGCAGGCAGTGCAGAATCAGGGCATCCTTCTTGGCATGGCTCATCAGCTTGTTGTTGATCTGGTACCCGGCGAACTTCTGCTTGCGCAGCTCGGCCTCCGACTCCTGGCCCATCGAGGCCCACACGTCGGTGTACACCGCGTCGACATTCTGCGCGCCCTCGGCCAGGTCGTGTACCACGCGCACCGTCGCGCCGGTCTGCCGGCCGATCGCCTGCGCTTCCGCCAGCACGCCCGTCGACGGCTGATACTCAATCGGCGTCGTCACCGTGATATTCATGCCGACCGCGGCGCAGCCGTACATCAGCGAATGCGCGACGTTGTTGCCGTCCCCGATGTAATTCAGCGTGAGGCCCTTGAGCTTGCCCTTGCGCTCGCGGATGGTGAGCAGGTCCGCCAGCGTTTGGCACGGGTGCTCGAAGTCGCTGAGGCCGTTGATGACCGGGCAGGTCGCGTAGCGGCCGAGCTCCTCGACGATGCTGTGGCCGAAGACGCGGGCCATGATGACGTCGGCGAAGCGGGAGAGGACGATGGCGATGTCCTCGGTCGTCTCGCGCTCGCCGATCTTGAAGTCGATGGGCGAGAGGTAGATCGCGTGGCCGCCTAGCCGCGTCATGCCGGTCTCGAACGACACGCGCGTGCGCAGGGAAGGCTTCTGGAACAGCATCGCCAGCGTCTGACCGGCCAGCGGCGCCGCCTTGTGCCACTTGGCGCGGTGCGCCTTCAGATCCGCGGCCAAATCGAGCAGCGCGGTGATTTCCGCGCCGTTGAGGTCCTTCATTGAAAGCAAGTTCCGTCCGCGCAGGTCGATCGCCATGGGCTGCTCCTCTCATCGCGGCGCACGGCGCCGCAATTGAATTCCCAAAGCGCGGCAGTGTAGCACCCCCCTGCCGCCTGACAAGCTGCCGCCGAGACCAGGTGCGATCCCGCGCTGTCGGAAATGGTCACCGCGAGCGCTGCCCCGCCGCCGCCCGCAGCCGTTACACTGCCCGGATGAACCGCGATTTGCATGGCAAAGTCATGGTCCTTACCGGTGCCAGTTCGGGCATCGGCGCGGCAACCGCCGCCGCCGGCGCCCGCGCGGGTCTTGATTTCGTCCTCTCCGGCCGCGATGCCGATCGCCTGGAGGCGGTGGCCGCCCTGGTCCGCTCCGCTGGCCGGGTGGCGGAAACCGTCACCGGCGACGTGGGCGAGCCGGGCTTCACCGCCCGCCTGCTGGATACAGCGACGCAGCGCTTCGGGCACTTCGATGTGGTCTTTGCGAATGCCGGATACGGCTTCAAGCGACCGATGCACGAGACGGGCGTGGCTGAGTTGCGGGCGATGTTTGAAGTGAATTTCTTCGCGGCCACCGAGCTGGTTTGCGAAGCGGCCCGGAGGCTCATCGCCCAAGCCCGCCCCGGACACCTGCTGATGTGCTCGAGCGCCCTGGCAAAGTTCACCATGCGTAACTTCGCCGCGTACAGCGCGACCAAGGCCGCGCAGAACCACGTCTGCCGCGCCATGCGCATGGAGCTGGCCGCGCACCGCATCGCCGTGTCGTCGGTGCACCCCATCACGACGCGAACGGAGTTCTTCGTGCGGGCGGCTGAACACGTCGGCGAGACCGTCGACCGTCAACACGCGTTTGACCACGTGCCGGCCTGGCTCATCCAGCGGCCCGAACAGGTCGCCAACGCCGTTATCGCCTGCCTGCGCAAGCCCCGCGCCGAGGTGTGGACGAGCTTCCTTCCGCGCGTCGCCGCCGGCGTGATGATGGTCTGGCCGCGCTTCATGGACATCGTCGGCCGCCAAGCCCCCTAACCGGGTAGCACGGGCCTCCGGGCCCGATTGTCCGCACAACGACGGGGTACCCTGGGCCTCTGGCGTGTATCGTGGCCCCCGCGCCCGTAACGTCGACCCTACGTCAACGGCACAGCCACGAATCGCTCGCCCGGCGTCTCGGCGACGATCTCGCGCAGAATGTCGCGCAGCCGTTCGCGCTGCCCCGCCCAGTGCAGCGCCGCCTCGATGCAATCCTCCGGCTCCCAACGTGCCCCAGTGTGCTCCTCAGACAGCACGACGTCGCCGTCCGCGTCTACTTCCGCGGCGAACGTCACGCACACGAAGTCCCGGGCAAACTCGGTTACGAAGAACGTGTTCGTGCGCACCGCCTGCCACAGCCGGCGCGGCTGCAGCCCGGTCTCCTCGGCCAGTTCGCGTAGCGCGGCCGGCGTCGCCGCCTCGCCGTCCTCCACCCGCCCGCTCACCGGATGCCACGTGCCCCCGAGGTAGTCGGTCAGGCAGCGCTGCAGCAGCAGGAATTCCGCCCCCGCAGGTGTGCGGCGGAACACGAACACCTCGATCATGTCACACGCCGGTTGCTGCACTCAGAACACCCGCCGCCCCGCCACCCACACGCCGCCCGCGGCCGGCGCCTGCGTCACCAGCATCGCCGCCGGATCGTCGGTCACCGCATCGCACGGAAACGCCGCCAGATCGGCGAACTTCCCCACCGTGAGAGACCCAATCTGCTCGTCCAGCCGCAGCGCTTTGGCCGCATCGAGCGTAACCATCCGCAACAGCGCGTCCGGCGACGGCGGATCGGCGGTTTCCCGCGCCACGAATCGGCATTCGGCCAGCAGCGCGAGGCTCTGATTGCTGGCCGCACTATCCGTCCCCAGCGCAACCGTCACGCTCGCCCGCTGCAGCGCCCGGTATGGATGCGGCGTATGCTGGAAGAAGCGGTGCGCCCGCGGGCAATACATCACAACGTGCCCCGCCGCCGCGAGCCGCTCGGCGTCGCCGGCCGCGGGGTAGTTGTAATGAGCCAGGGCCCCCGGTCGGACGGGTGGGCCGTCCTCCGCGTCCGTCCCGCCGCCCTCCGCGGGCGCGGCCCGGCGGCAGCATCGTTCCAGGTGTTCGATCGGGGGCAATCCCGGCGAGCGCAGCCCGCACTGCGTAAGGAGCGTATCGAGGAACGGGTGCAACGTGCGCTGTCCGAGCAGGAATGCGCACTCCTCACGCGTCTCCGCCCAGTGGGTACACCACGGGCGCCGCAGATCGTCCGCCAACGTCAGCGCCGCGCGTACCTGGTCCCCCGGTACGGTAAACGGCGTATGCGGCGAGATGCCGACGGTCAGCAAGTCGTCTTCCTGCACTTCGGCGACCGCGGTCGCCAACTCGGTCACATTGCGCGGCGGCTGATCCGCCAGGGTCAGCAATTCGACGAAGCACACCTTGCGCAGCGGCAACCGCTTGAGCACCGGCCAATGCAGATTGCAGCGCGAGATGTCGCCGACGCACGTCACCCCCGCCCGCAGCGACTCCCACGCTCCCGCTTCCACTCCCTGCTGCTCGCGCTCGCGCTGCCCCGGCTGCGCCCGCAGCTGCACCAGTTGCGGCAGCCAGCTCCAGAACGAGCCCGGCGCGATCTGACGCGCGTAGCAGGTGAGTTCCAGATGGGTGTGCGGATTCACCAACCCCGGCGTGAGAATCACGTCCCCCAGATCGACCACTTCGCTATCCGGATGCGCTGCCGCCTCACGAGCGAGGTCCGGCGCCGCCCCCACCGCCGCGATCCGGTCGCCGGTGATCCGCACCCAGCCGCCGCGGATGGGCGGTGCACCGACCGGCACGACCCAGGCGGCCTGCAGGATCACCGCTCACGCCGCTCCGGCGAGGCCGTGGTCCGCAGCTTCTTGAACCAGGTCCGCCAATCCAGCTCGAGGTCGCCGTTGCTGGTATACGGGCTCATGGAGGATTCGCACGCGCAGAGCGCGGGCGTTTCCGGCAGCACGCGCGTGAAGCGCTCGAGCAGGCGCGGGATGCGTTCGACAGCGGCCGTCGCGCGATCCCGCTCGACGCGCTCGGGCAAGGCCTGGCCGTCCTCGAAGGGGCGGTAGTCTGTGCCATCCTCCGCGTAGCGCGCGACGTAGCACAGGCTGGCGTAGCACATCTGCAGCTCGCGCGCCAGGAAGACCTCCGGCACCAGCGCCTGCCCGAGCAGCTCGCCACCGTACGAGGCGTACTTGCGCGTCTCGGCGGGCGTTTCGTGCCGTGGCCCTTCGACACACACGTACACCCCGCGCGTCGCGTAGTCACAGCCCTCTTCCTTCAGGCTGCGAATCAGCGCCCCCTGCAAGCTCGGGCAGAACACCGGCCACTGCCGCACATGTCCAAGGCCCTGGTTCTCAAAGAACGTCTGCGGGCGGGAGACGGTCTCGTCCACGAGGTCGTCGATCACCACGTAGTGGCCGATCTTGAAGTTGTGACTGATGCCGCGTGTTTCGCTCCACGAGAGGATCGAGCGGACGTCGAGATCCTTGAGCGCGTAGATGTTCGCGCGGTAGTTCACAAAGGAAGGGGAGATCTCGTAGCTCATCTCGCCGTGGCGCGACAGGAAGTAGAACTCACTGTAGCGCGAGGCACAGCGGTAGATGGGCTGGGAATCCCCGAACGGCGTCGGGCGCGGTCCCAGCCGCTCCGCCACAAGGGCTCCCTGGTGCAACAAGTCATAGGCGGATCGTCCACCAATGCACGCCAACGTCACCGACATAGCCAGCTCCCAAGCCTGCGGTAAGTGTGTGCCGTCTGCCCGTTTCGCCAGCGTGCGCCGCGCTCGCACCGGCAGCCACGCGCCGTCAGCCGGAAAGGGTTCACCCGGCTGCCGCACCGCGGGGCAGTATAAGACGGCCCGGCGCCGCCAACAACGGTCCGTTCGGCTGCCTTGCCCCCCCGCCACACCTCGCGTAGCCTGACCGCATGCCCGGGAAAGCCAAGCATCTGAAGCGTTCCCGCACCGCCCCTGCGGCCGCTGCCCAGCGGCGCACGCGCGGGTCTGCGCTGCTGCCCCTGCTCCTGGTCGCAGCCGCAGTCTGCAGTGCCATCGGTGGCACGCTCCTGTGGAAAGTCTGGGGGGCGTTGCCAGAGCAGCAGATGTTACGGATCGGTTGGGAGGCCCGCGAGCAGGCGTTGCGCACGGCCCGGCCGACGCTCGCCGGCCCCGCACGGGAGGGTCTCGTCCTGTCCGCGATGAGCAGCAACTTTGTCCGTACCCTGCACGAGCCCAACGAGATCGCGGCCGTACTACAGGCCAGTTACGCGGATGCGGTCACGCTGCGCCAAACGCAGGTCGGCCGACTCCTGCTGGGGGCCCTGGTACTCCGCCGCATGGAAGCGGACGGAACACCGGTCGAGCAGCGGTGGCCCAACCTCGAGCCGTATTTGGCTGGTCTCGAGCATCAGAGCTTCGACCACTTTCTGCCGGAGGCGGTGGATGCGCTCGGCAACGTGTTGGCGCGTCTGGGCCTGAGCCCGGGGACAGCCCGGCAGGATGCGCTGAATCTCGTGGCGTACGAACACGGTCCGTTCCTGCAGTACCTCATTCCGCATTTGCAGCACTTGGCGGCACAGACGCGCGCCGCGGGGAACGAGGCGGCGGCAGACACTTGCGAGCACCTGGCGCGGCGGCTGCTGCGTGACTGGGTGGTGGCCCCGGGGCCGACCGGGCTGCGGCTGCTGGCGGCGGATTTGCTGGCGGGCATGCTGGTCGCGCCGGCGAACACCGTCGCGGCGCCCAACCCCCCGGGCGACCCGGCGACGACGGAAATCGCGCAGCTGTGCCGTGCCTGGCGCGAGGCGTTTCGCACGCGCGCCGTCACCTTGCCGCTGCCGCCCATGCCGCTGCGCCTTAACGATGAACCGGTCGCCGCGCCGGCGAGCGCCCAGTTGCAGGAGCATTTCGTGCTGGCCTGGTGGCTGGCGGCCGGCAGCGCCGGCGTGGCCGTCCTCGCCATCGCCGCCTACGTGCTCAGTCTCACCACCACGAACTTGGTCAAGCCCGGCTGGGGCAAGATCGTGCTGGCGGTCGCACCCGCGGTCGGCTTCCTGATCGCGGGCTGGATCACCTGTCGTGTGGCGCCGGGCCTCGTGCATGACGAGTTGCTGCGGGGGTCGACCGCGCACCTGCGCACACGGCTGCCGCTCGTAGCGCCGGTCGTGGCGGGAACGCTGGCGGTGGTCGGGGCGGCGCTGCTGGCGCGCACCGTGCGCCCCGGCGCGCGCTGGCGGCCGAGCCTGGCGTTCGTAACCGGCCTGACCTGGCTCGCGCTGGCCACGTTGCTGGTGCCGGCAGCGCTAGCCGCCGAGCGCGATCGCCGCGCGTACGATGCGGCGCTGGCCGCACCGCTGGAAGAGCAGACGCGTGCGATCGCAGACCCCAGCGCGCTGCTTGCGGCGCTGCAGGCGTGGAAGCCATAATAGGGGGTGCAGGCACGCGCGACGCGCATTACGGGGCGTACCGACCGAGGAACGCAGTGCTATGAAGACGATCATCGAACCTTTCCGCATCAAGGTTGTCGAACCCATCCGCATGACCACGCGCGAGGAACGGGAGCGTATCCTGCGCGAGGCCGGGTACAACTTGTTTCTGATCCGCGCGGAGGACGTCCTGATCGACCTGCTCACCGACAGCGGCACGGGCGCGATGAGCAGCCTGCAGTGGGCGGGCGTGATGCGCGGCGACGAGTCCTATGCCGGCGCCAAAAGCTGGTTTGTGCTGCGCGACACGATCCGCAAGGTCACCGGCTTCGAGCACGTCCTGCCGACCCACCAGGGCCGCGCCAGTGAGCGCATCCTGTTCGAGCTGCTCGGCGGCCCGGGCAAGATCGTCCCCAACAACAGCCACTTCGACACGACCCGGGCGAATGTCGAGCACACCGGCGCTCAGGCGCTGGACCTGGTCATCGCCGAGGGCAAACAGCCCACCTCGCGCTACCCCTTCAAGGGCAACATGGACCTCGCCAAGCTCGACGGGCTCCTCAAGGAAACGCAGGCGAAGCTCAAGCCCGGCCAGCCGCTGTGCGACCTCATCCCGGTCGTCATGGTCACCGTCACGAACAACAGCGGCGGCGGCCAGCCCGTCAGCCTCGAGAACATCCGCGGCATCCGGCGCATCTGCGACCAGTACCACCTGCCTTTCTTCCTGGACGCCTGCCGCTTCGCCGAGAACGCGTGGTTCATCAAGCAGCGCGAGCCCGGGCAGCAGGATCGCAGCGTCCGCGACATCGTCAAGGAGATGTTTAGCCTCGCCGACGGCGCCACGATCAGCGCCAAGAAGGACGGCATGGTCAACATCGGCGGCCTGCTGCTGCTGCGCGACGCCGAACTCGTCCGCCGCGCCGACGAACTCCTCATCCTCACCGAGGGTTTCATCACCTACGGCGGGCTCGCCGGCCGTGACTTGGAAGCGATGGCGCAAGGCTTCGAGGAAGTCGTCGAAGAAGACTACCTGCAGTACCGCATCCGCAGCACGGCCTATCTCGGCGAGAAGCTGCTGGCCGCCGGCATCCAGATCGTCGAACCCCCCGGCGGACATGCGATCTACATCGACGCCAAGCACTTCGCCCGGCACATCCCACCCGCGCAGTTCCCCGGCCAGGCCCTGGTCTGCGGTCTCTACCGCCAGGCCGGCATCCGCGGCGTCGAAATCGGCAGCGTCATGTTCGGCCAGAGCATGACGCCCGCGATGGAGCTGGTCCGCCTCGCGATCCCGCGTCGCGTGTACACCCAGAGCCACATTGACTACGTGATCGAGGCCACCGTCGAGCTGTTCGCCAACCGGGCGAGCCTGCGCCCATTGGAGATCGTCTCCCAGCCGCCGAGCCTGCGGCACTTCACGGCGCGGTTCCGGGAGTTGTAGAGCCGAGATCGGGCGGGTCGCGTGGTCCGGCCGGACGGCACCGAATTGACCGACCACAGACGAGCGGGTGCAATGGGCTACGCCATCTTCATTGGCGCTGTCTTGGCCGGGTTGGCCTCAGGCGGCGCCTGCATGGGGATGTTCATCGGGGCGATCTTGGGCATCATCCCCGCCGCGGCCGCGGACGCCATTTGGCGGCATGCCAGGCGCGCGGGACAGATCGAGAGCCGCCGGCGGCGGTGGCTGCTAAGCACCGCTGGATTCGTCGTCAGCGCAGTTGTGGTGGCGTTCGTGCTCCGGCCGCCATCCGGCTTGGCCCTACTGCACGAGCACTTGGGGCTTGAACCTTCCGAGGTGCGCAACGTGCGGCGTTGGGCCAGCATGGGCCGGGACCCGAGCTTCGGCGTACGCTTTCACGTCGAAGAGCCCACTCTGCTGCGCGGCATCGCGGTCCTCGGCGCCCTTCCCGCCGCCGAGCCGAACGCCCCCGAGTCCCCGCGCGACGCCGCCGAGGCCGCACTCGTGCGCGAGATGGCCCTTCTGGAACAAAAAAGGGATCAGACCCAGTGGGCCGCCGGCGGCTTCCTGCCCACCGGCTGGTGGCAACCCGCCAAACGCCCCGGCGTTCGCACCTGGGAACGCGAGGGCACTGAGCCGGCCGTCTACGTTCGCTATGATCCGAACGACGACACGGCGTACCTGCTGGTCGTGTATCACTGAACGCGTGCGGCCACCCTCCCCGTCTTCACCGCCTCTTGTTGTCCCCGTGACACGCCAGGTCGATCACCACCGCCGCGGCCAGAATCAGCACGTCCGACTCGCCCGGCGCGACGTCGATGCCGTACGTGTCGGCCAGCGTGAACCAGCGCTTCGACACGTCCGCAACGACAGCGCCGCCACGCGTGAAGCTGTACTCGTGGTCGAGAAAATCCCCCTCCGCCTCCAGATCGTCCGGCCCCGGCACGTCCACGGTGAACCGGCAACGCAGCAGCGTGAACAGCTCCTTCTTCACTACGGCCGCCAGCCGTCCGTCGCTGAATATCTCGTATGTCGGCCCCCAAGCCAAGAGCTTCTGCGCGATGAACGCCAGCTCGTGCCCCTGCATGTCCTGAAAGGACAGCTTGTCGCCGAAGGAAAACGCCCGGCCGTCCACGAAGAACACGTCCCGCCCGTCCTCATCGCGGATCGTGAAGTCATCGCCCCACGACCAGAACTTCTGTCGCATCACGTACCGCATGTTCGCCGCCTCCCTCAAGGGTTTTCGACACACCCCCGCACGCCTGCTCAATCCCCCGCCCCGCGCACGAGGATCAGCAGCACGTTGTACGCGACGTGCGTTACCCCCGCCACCCCCAGCCCGCGCCGCAGGTACACCACCGACAGATACGCCCCCGCCGCCAGGCGGAACCAGAACGGCGCCCACGCAAACGCATCGCGCCCCAGCGGCGCGAAGTGACACAGCGCGAACACAATGGCCGCCAGCCCCGCGGCCGTCCAACGATTCCACTCGCCGCGCAAGTCCAGTCCGCGCTCCAGCAGCCAGCACAGCGCACTGATGAGCAGCAAGCGAAATACAAGCTCCTCGTAGACGCCCGCGCCGAGCGAAATCAGGATCTGCTGCCCGACCGTCGTCCCCCAAAACCGCGCCCCCGGCGGGAACAGGGTGCTGATCACCAGCAGCGGTAGCGCCCAGAGCACCCCCTCCAGCACCATGAACGGCAGCACCAGCGGCCGGATGTACCACAGGTCCCCGCGCAGCCGGTGCCAGGCCAGCATGACGACGATGAACGTGACCGGCGGCACCCATGCCCCGGCCAAGCCGAACCAGGCCAGCAGGCCCGCGATGGTGCCCGGCGCCAGCAGTGACCAGCCCGCGCCCCCCCGCCGCGCGAGCGCCGCGCCGATTTCGTACAGCATCATCAGCGGCGCCAACAGCAGCAGACTGTGCCACGGGCGACGGGCCTGCACGAGGTAGCGCCCCCACGGCAGGCGTGCGGATGAACGGTAGCGCGCGGGATTGTCCCGATAGGCGCGAGCCATGGGGGGCATTATGCCGGGGGAGCCGGGCAGCGAACAGACCCCGGGGTCGGCCAGCTCTACTCGTCGAACTCGCTACCGCGCAGCGGCCAGCTCCGCACGCGCTCGTCCCAGCGGCGCAGCCACGTAGCGTCGAGGGGCCCGAAGAGCTGGTCCAGCAAGGCCCGCTGTCCGGCCGCGTCCGGCGGCAGCGCGCCGGTGGCCACCTGGCGCAGCAGCGCCGCGAACTGAGTCGGATACGCCGCGCGCAGGTAGGCCGTCAGCGCCCAGTAGGCGGGATAATCCGCGGCCGCCGGGTGCGCGGAGCCGATCTGCAGCCAAGCCGGCAGGCCGGCGCCGTCCCCGTCCGCGGGGGCGCTCGCCGCCGCAGTCGTGCGCTGCTGGCGATACTCGAACAGGCGGTAGGCATTCACGTCGGCAAGCGTCCCCTCGGCGTTTAGCGGGACCTCAAACAGCATCGCCACGCCTTCGCACAGCCACACGGGCACGCGTTCGCTGGGCAGCGCCCCCGTGTTCTCCAGCAGTTGATGCGCGCCCTCGTGCTGCCACACGCCCAACTGGAGCCACTCCAGCCGGCGCGCCAGCCGCCGCTCCAGGCGCGGCCGCTCTTGCGGCTGCGCCGCGGCCACCGCGGCCTGCGCATCGGCTACGCCGGGGCAGGTCGTGATGTCGCAGATGCACAGGGCGTTGCGCCCACGTTCGTAATACCCCAAGATCGAAGGCGCGGCGTGCGGATCAAGCAGGCGCAGGTCCGCGCGCAGGCCGGCCCAGGTGGCGAAGGCACAGACGTTGAGCTTGTGCGGCGGCGGGCGGGCGGGAATGTCGGTGTCCGCGACGAAGCGTGCGAACGTGGTGTAGAGCGCCTCGAGGCGCCGGGCCAGCAGATCGGCGGCCGGCGCGGGCAGGTCATGGACGAGGACGTAATGCGCGGTGTCGAGGCGCTGCGTCGTTTTCCGGGGGCGGCACAGCTCCGCGACGGCCGGCTCATCCGCCGGCAGCGCGGCGTTCCAGGGAGCCGGGCACGTTGCCGGCCGGCTCGCGGGCGGGCCGGTCGGGCAGGTGGCCGGACCGGAATCGCCGCGCGCATTGGTCCGGGCGGTCGGCGTAGCCCACCCCCCCGCCGCGCCCGTCGCAAGCAGGGCGAGACTCACCAGCAGCCGCGCACCCGCGCGCCAACGCCACATGGCGGCGGCGCTAGCGGAGTTCGGGCGGGATGCGCGACTTGCGCACCTGGAGGCTGTCGAAGTACTTATAGAATTCCTTGATCCAGTTCTCGTCGATGCGTCCGAAGCAGTCTTCGAAGTCCTTCTGCGCAGCGACCACGTCCACCTCGCGGTCCTCGCGGGCCAGAATCTTCCGGTAGTAGTCCCCGAGCTTGTCCCGGTGCTTCATCCACAGGTAGTACACCATGGCCCAGCCCTTACAGTAGCTGGTCCCGCCGCCGGCGTACCAGATCTCGTTGTGCAAGACGAAGTCCTGCCACTCATTCGCGCTCCAGCGGGGGAAATGGCGCAGCTCGTCCAGCCGGGCGTCGTTCAGCTCACCCAGGCCAGAGCCGCCCTGCCCCGTCGCGGCCGGCGGCACCTCGAACAGCATGGTCGTGCCTTCGACCAACCACGTTGGCGCCGAGCCGCCCTCCTGGGTGTTGCGCTTCTTGAACAGGCCCGTGTTGAAGTGAATGTGGTGCCCCGCCTCGTGCTGCGTGACTTCGAGGTTGTTGTGCTCGACCCAGGCGTTGATCATGTTCCGCAGATAGCGCTTCCGTTCCGGCGGCAGACTGTGCCCTTCCTCCAGCTCTTTTTTGAACGGCTGAAAGACCGGCCAATCCCACAGGTCGAAGAAGTGCGACCGATTGATATCGTGCGCGTAGTAGCCCAGGACGCCCACGGGGAGCTGCGCGGACTGGTTCAGTGAGTAGGCATAGAATTCCTGGTGCTTGCCGAAGAAGAAGACCTCCAGTTTGTATTGCGGCCGCAGCGCCGGAATCTTCAGGTGCTGCAGGTAGCGCATGTTCCAGCGCCACACCGACTCCAGACGTGAGCCCAGCTTGCCGGCCGATTCCTTCGTCGAGGTGTAGACCAGGACGAAGTGGGGCATCTCCATGACCTTGGCCTTGTCCGGACCGCCAGCCTGCCGGACCATTTCCTTCACCGCCTCCTCGTTCATGGGGAGCGGTGCGGCCAGATCGCTCTCCGAGACGCCCAAGGCGTCTTCGTCGATATCCGCCTTGACGCCGTCGAGCACCTCGGCGACCTCCTGGTCGGAGATCACACGCCGGAAGACGGTCCCCAACAGCTTCTTCTCGTTCTTGACCTCCCCGGGTGACGGCTTGTCGCCGCTCTTGGAGGCTTCCGGCTTGTCCCCCAGCGGCTCGATCTTGCGGACGTCGGCCTTCTTCACGGTAATCGTGATGCCGCGTTTGTCCTTCACTTCGTAGGAGCCGTCGGGCAGTTCCTTGACCTGCCCCTCCACCATCTTTCCGCTCATCAAGAAGATGCGGTACGGCCCCTCCACGAAGGTCGCCGCCTTGTCCGCCGCAACACATACTAGCGCCGCGGCTACCATGCCCGCCAGGATTGCACTCATTCGTCGCATGGGCTGTCACCCTCAACCGATACCGCGTTATCTGGCTCGCACCGGTCCATATTCTAGCGAACCCCGGCCGGCCCGTCTAATCCAACCCGCGCCGCGCACGCTACAATGGCGGCGACGAAGCGCGTTACGCGAGAACCAGTTATGGACACCGAGCAGCCGGAACCCCGCGGCGAGCGCGCCTTGATCCGCCGCATCGCTCACATCCTGGGCCCTGCCCAGGGTGCGCGGGTCCCTTTTGGCGATGATATGGCCGCCATCGCGGCCGGCGAGAACCTGTTGTGGACCGTAGACACGCTCATGGACGGCGTCGACTTCGAGTCCGGCCGGCACTCATGGCATGCGATCGGGCGCAAGGCGATGGCCGCCAACCTCAGCGACTGCGCCGCCATGGCCGTGCAGCCCGTTTCCGCCCTCTGCTCCGTCGTCCTCTGCAATCACCTCTCACAGGCCGACGCGCTGGATCTGTTCCGCGGCGCGCACGATTTTGGGCTTCGGTATGGCTGTCCGATTGTCGGGGGCGACACGAATAGCTGGGACGCGCCGACCGTGATCAGCATCACGATCGCCGCCCGCGCCCTGCCCGACTCTCCGCCCGTATGCCGGAACGGCGCACGCCCAGGCGACACGCTCTGGGTGACCGGGCAGCTCGGCGGCTCCATTCTCGGCCGGCACATGACGTTCGAACCCCGGATCGCGCTGGCTCAGGAAATCGCTCGCCGACTGCGCCCGCACGCCATGATTGACATTAGCGACGGGCTGGCGCTGGACTTGGGGCGTCTGCTGGAGGCCTCGGGGTGTGGGGCCGTAATCGAGGAAACTGCGGCGGTCGCGGTCATCCACCCGGATGCGGCGCGGCTCGGCGCCCAGGACGGCCGTCCGGGGCTGGAACACGCTCTGCACGACGGCGAGGACTTCGAGCTGCTGGTGGTCCTGCCGCCCGAGGCCCCGACGACCAACTGCCAAGCGCTCGGCTTGCTGCCCCTCGGCCAGGCGGTGGCCGAGCCCGGGTTGTTCCTCGTGGGGCCAACCGGACGTCGCCCGATTCCGCAAGCGGGCTGGGAGCACTTCCGATGACCGCCGCGGAGACCGGCTGGACATGGACTTCGCGCGGCACGGCCGCGACTTTCGCCTTCGGGCAGGCACTGGGGGCGCTGCTGCGCGCGGGGGACTTCGTGGCGCTCACGGGCCAGCTCGGGGCCGGCAAGACGCACCTGGTCAAGGGTCTAGCGGTGGGGCTCGGGGTGGCGCCAGACGAGCCCGTGGTGAGCCCGACATTTGTTCTGGTGCGCGAATACTTCGGGCGGCTGAAGCTCTACCACATCGACGCGTATCGTTTGGGCGGGACGGCGGAGCTGCTGGCGTTGGGACTGGAGGAGATGAGCACCGAGGCCGGCAGCGTGGTAGCCATCGAGTGGGCGGACCGGACACCCGAGGCTGTCCCCGCGCATGCGTGCCGGGTGACGATGGAGCATGCCGGGGAAGAGGAGCGCCAGGTGCGGGTGGACTGGGCGGATACGGCGCGGCTGGCGGAGCTACAGCGCAGCCTGCCGCCATAGGCACCCTAACTGACGCATTCACAGGCTGTTACAGAACAGGCGACCGAGGCATCTGGGCGGCGATTGGCCCGCTTCTGGCCGCGGCGGCGGTGGGCGACGCTGGCCCGGGTCGGGGTGCGAGCCGGATTCGCGGTTGCGATTCTCGCGGAATTGCGCAATAATGCGGGGCTCGCAGACTTAGCGTTGTGCCCCACTGGGGTTACGTGAAGGAAGACGGTGCCATGAAAGAGAAGATTCACCCGGACTACCACGATGTCGAAGTGAAATGCGCGTGTGGCAACGTGTTCAAGACGCGCTCCACCGCCAAGCAGATTCGTGTCGACATCTGCAGCGCCTGCCACCCCTTCTATACCGGCAAGCAGAAGTTCGTCGACGCCGCCGGGCGCGTCGAGCGCTTCCAGAAGAAGTTCGGCGGGCAGTACTTCGGCAAGAAGGGCGCCGCGCAGCCGGCGGCCGCCGAGCACTAGCGGGGTTATTCCGATTGCGTTCACGGCCCGCGCAGGATGTGCGGGCCGTGCTTCCTGACCCCCACCCGCGCATTCGGCAGACCCAGGCATGTCCGTTCCCGACCCGTCATGGATGGCCCGCGTGCAGGAGATGATTGCACGCGCGGATCAGATCACCACCGAGATGAACAAGCCGGAGGTGGCCTCCAACGGCCCCATGATCTCGCGCCTCGCGCGGGAGCACGGCGAACTGGAGAAGGTCGCCAAGCCGTATCGCGACTACCGCCAGGTCACCGACCAGCTCAACGAGTCGCTCCAGATCATCACCGACGACGCCGACCCGGAACTCAAGCAACTCGCCGAGGCGGAGTTGCCGGCGTTGCAGGAGCGGCGTGAGCGGCTAATCAAAGCTCTGCAGGAGCGGCTGGTCACGGGCGACGAATCGTCCATCCGTTCGATCATCGTCGAAATCCGCGCCGGCACGGGCGGGGACGAGGCCGCGCTGTTCGCCGGCGAACTCCTGACGATGTACACGAACTACGCCGCGCGGAAGGGCTTCAAGGTCGAGGTCATGTCCCTCTCCGACTCCGACCTCGGCGGCATCAAGGAAGCCATCCTCAACATCACCGGCGAAGAAGTCTACCTGCACTACCGCTTCGAAGCCGGGGGACACCGTGTGCAGCGCGTGCCCAAGACCGAGGCACAAGGACGCATCCACACGTCGGCCGCAACCGTGGCTGTGCTGCCCGAGCCGGAAGAGATCAATATCGAGATCGACTGGGAAAAGGACGTGCTGGAGCACGTCAGCCGCGCCGGCGGGCCGGGAGGCCAGAACGTCAACAAGGTCTCCAGCGCCATCAAGCTGGAACACATCCCCACCGGCATCACCGTTTCGATGCGCGACGAGAAGAGCCAGCACAAGAACCGGGCCAAAGCCCGGCGCGTACTGCTCTCGCGGCTCTACGACAAGTTCCAGACCGAGCAGGCGCAGAAGCTCGCCTCCGAGCGCAAGAGCATGGTCGGCTCGGGCGACCGCAGCGACCGCATCCGCACCTACAACTTCCCCCAAAACCGCTGCACCGACCACCGCATCAACAAGGACATCTATGACTTGCCGCGCGTCCTCGGCGGGGACTTCGACGAGTTCCTCCAGGAACTCCACGACCGCGACCTGCAGATGCGCCTGGCCGCGCTCTAGATCGCGCCCCCCTGGCGCACGCGGGGCGAAGTCCCACGCCGCGGCGCCCCGACCCGGCTCGCTCACCCCCCCTACCGCGGCCAGCGCTCCTCGACCCCCGGCAGGGCCGGGAACGGTGAATGCGGCTCCGTCTGGTACCAGTACGCCGTCGACGCGACGTCGTCCGTCAACGGCTGGAACTTGCCGTTCGGCCACCAACCCAGCGCCTGCACCGTCACCCGCAGGTTGCGCCGGAAGCGGATCGGGTCCATAATGTGCCAGCGATACAGGCCGAACTTCGGCACCTCATTGGGCTCGTGCCGCACGAGGGGCAGGCCCAGGAAGGGCGTCGAGTAGGCCTCCTCGCGATCGCCGGGCCCATAGAACCCCCACGCGCCACCGAAGTAATCCTCGGTCCCGGTTCCGCAGATCGTCGGATACTCCTCATCGTCATCCAAGTAGAACTTCAGTTCGCCCTCGCCCCACCAGCCGTTCGAGAGCTGCGTCCACGCCAGATAGGTCCCCACGTAGTGCCCCTGGCCCTGCACGTCGTCCAGCAGCGTGTGCTGCGGGTACTCCCGCGCCGTCAGCGACCGCCGCCACTGGGCATGGAAGTACGCGGCCTGGTCCGGCACGGGCCCCAGCGCGTACGTCACCTGGTAGAAGAACCCTTCGACCCGCTCGCGATGCTGGCTTTCGATGGTGATCTTCGCCGCGCGGCGGAACGGCATCGGCCAGTAGCAGTTGAGCCCTCCGGCCGGGTTCACGGCCACTGGTAGCGAGTTCACCTTCGTCCGCAGCGCATGCCCGCAGGCGAAGAAGTCGCCCAGCGGCACCTCGACCGACGGATGCGGTTCGTCGTCCCAGTAGATGCGGAGCACCGCGTCGCGGAACAGCTTCGGCGCGACCGTGATCCAGATGTGCTGGATCACGCCCGGCCCCGCAATCTCCGCAATCGGCACCGGTGTGTTTGGCAGCAACTCGATGCACGGCCGGACCTTCCAGCCCTTGCCCAGATTGGACGCCGGCCCCTGCCCGCCCGGGTCGGCCTGCGCCCCGCCGCCGCGTGTACCGGTCGGGTTCTCCGCGCAGATCGAGCGTGTCTCCGCGTCATTCAACAGGGCCAGATTCCCGAGGCTGAATCCGAAAGGCAGGGTACTCATGCGCGTGGCTCCGTGACCGGGGTCCTGTGTCCGCTGTCCGAGCCGGACACTGTGGGGCCGCGGCTGCGATTGTGCAAGGGCCGCCGATCTTGCTTTGTGTTGGTGGCCGCGCCG
The DNA here is from genome assembly GCA_964523405.1 of uncultured Planctomycetales bacterium. Classification (GTDB taxonomy): domain Bacteria; phylum Planctomycetota; class Phycisphaerae; order UBA1845; family Fen-1342; genus CAZGAQ01. The sequence continues at coordinate 18,386 of CAZGAQ010000039.1, read as the reverse complement.
GGTACACTGCCCGCCGGCAGGAGTACCCAGGAGTCAACATGCCGAACATCTGTTTCCTCGGCGCCGGCAGCGGTTTTACCCGCCCGCTGGCCACGGACGTCATGCAGGTGCCCGCCCTCGGGCGCGGCCAGTTCCGCCTGGTCGACACCGATGCCGAGCGACTCGAGCTCTCCGCCGCGGTGGTCCGCAGGGTCGCGGAGAAGGTCGGTGAGGGCCGCTGGAACGTGGTCGCCACGACCGATCGCCGCCAGGCCCTCCCCGGCGCAGACTTTGTCGTCAACTGCATTGAGGTCAGCGGCACGGCCACCGTGCGCAGCGACAACGATATCCCGCTGAAATACGGCGTTTCGCAGTGCATCGGCGACACGATCGGCCCCGGCGGCCTCATGAAAGCCCTGCGCACCGTGCCCGTGTGGCTCGACGTCCTCCGCGACTGCGAGACCCTCTGCCCCGACGCGTGGGTCCTCAACTATACGAATCCGATGAGCATCCTGTGCCTCGCGGCCGCGCGGGCGTCGCGGATGCGGGTGGTCGGACTGTGCCACTCCGTACAAGGCACCAGTCGCCAGCTCGCCGAGTACGCCGGCGTGCCGTACGAGGAGCTGGAGTGGGAATGCGCAGGGATCAACCACCTGTCGTGGTTCACGAAACTGCGGCATGGCGGCCGCGACTTGTACCCCGCGCTGCGGCAGAAGGTCGCGGCCACGCGCGCGCTGTGGGAAAAGGACCCGGTGCGCTTTGACATGATGGAGCACTTCGGAGCTTTCGTCACCGAGTCCAGCGGGCACTTCTCCGAGTACCTGCCGTATTACCGCAAGCGGCCGGCGCTCCTCCAGCGCTACTGCCGCGAGCGCTACCTGGGGCAGGAGAGCTTCTATGCCGACTGCTGGCCGACCTGGCGGCAGGAGTGCGACGACTGGCGGCGGCGCGTGCTCGCCGGGCAGGAGGAGCTCCAGACCGAACGCAGTCTGGAGTACGCCTCGTACATTATGGAAGCCCGCTGCACGAACCGGCCGTACATCATCCATGGCAACGTGCCCAATGACGGCCTAGTCAACAACCTGCCCGCGGACGGTGTCGTCGAGGTCGCCAGCGTCGTCGACCGCAACGGCATCCACCCCACGCGTTTCGGCCGCCTGCCCGCGCAGCTCGCGGCGCTATGTGACGCGAACATGCGAATGTTTGACCTGGCGGTGACGGCCATCCTGGAGGGCAGCCGCGCCGCGGCCGAGCACGCGTTGATGCTCGACCCGCTGACGGCGGCGGTGTGTTCGCCGGCGGAAGTGCGGCAGATGTTCGCCCAGTTGTACGAGGCGCAGCGCGCGTACGTGCCGGAGCTGAAGTAACTCCGCGGCCCGTCAGCAGGTCCGGGCCGGGGTGGCGGCCGCAAGCTGAGGATCGTCATGAAGGCGGACGCGACGTCGCGCGGCGGCACGCGGGAGCATGTGCTGGCGCTCCTGGATGAGGGCTACGACCGCAAGTCCTGGCATGGGACGAATCTGCGCGGCAGCCTGCGGCGCGTGACCGCGGCGCAGGCGGGGTGGCGGCCGCGCGGGGGAATACACAGCATCGCGGACATCACGGTGCACTGCGCCTACTGGAAGTACGCGGCACGGCGGCGCCTGACGGGCGAGAAGCGCGGGTCGTTTCCGCTGAAGGGCAGCAACTGGTTCCGGCGCGAGGCCCCGCTGACTGAGGCGGCGTGGCGGGCATGCGTCGCGCTCCTGGATGCGCAGCACGCCGCCCTGCGCGACGCGATCCGGACGCTGGCCCCCGCGCGCTGGGCCGCTACGCCACCAGGGTCCAAAGTGAGCACAGCGATGTTACTGCGCGGCGTGGCGCTGCATGACGTCTATCACGCGGGGCAGATTCAGACGCTTAAGGGGCTGTGGCAGCGCACACGGTAAGCGGCACACGACGCGGCAGACCGCGGCCGACGGCGTGTCACGCTTCCAGCGACTGCCAGAGCACTTCCGCGATATCCAGTTGTCCGATCGAATCGTCGCCCTGGTCGGCAAGGCCATCGGTCAGCATCGTCTTGCAGAACGGACAGGCGGATGCGATGGCACAGTCGGAACCGCGGTTGGTTGCCGAAGCGCTTGGCGGAGCGCTGCCTGCGGCTCCGCCGCGCGCCAGCGGCAGCGCAACCTTGAGCTGCTCCAGCCGGGCGTGATTCACCCGCGCCGTCCCCTCCTCCTCTTCCTTCCACATTTGCGCCCCACCCGCCCCGCAGCACATGCCGCGATCCCGGCTCGCCTTGGCCTCGTGCAGCCGCACACCCGGAATCGCGGCCAGCACGGCACGCGGCGCGTCGTACACGCCGTTGTGCCGCCCCAGGTAGCACGCATCATGGAATGCAATGTCCCGGTTCACCGGCCGCTTCGGCCGCAGCCGCCCGTTGCGCACCAACTCCGCCAGCAGCTCGCTGTGGTGAGTCACCTCAAACCGCCCGCCGAAGTCAGGGTACTCGTTTTTCAGAGTGTTGTAGCAGTGCGGGCATGTCGTGACGATCTTTCGCACGTTGTACCGCTGCAGCGTCTCAATGTTCGCCTTCGCCAGGATCTGGAACAGGTACTCGTTGCCCGCCCGCCGCGCCGGATCGCCGTTGCACTGCTCCTCCGGCCCGAGAATGGCGAAGCTCACGCCCGCGGCCTGCAGGAGTCGCGCAAATGCCTGTGCGATCTTCCGCGAGCGATCGTCGAACGACGCCGCGCAACCCACCCAGTACAAGTACTCCACGTCGGACTTCTCCGCCATCAGCGGCACGTTCAGTCCGCTCGCCCAGTCCGCCCGCTGCTCGGCCGGATAGCTGTACGGATTCCCGACGGTCTCCAGCCCGCGAAACGCCGTCTGCAGTTGCTCGGGAAACTCGCTGCGTTCCAGGACGAGGTTGCGCCGCAGGTCGACGATCTTGTCGATGTACGTGATGAAGACCGGGCACTCCTCCTCGCACGCCGCGCAGGTCGTGCACGCCCACAGTACGCTCGGGTTGATCCAGGCCGGCACGAACTGCGCCGTGCCGCGCGCCTCGCCGACGGGCGCCCCGCCGGCCGCCGACGAGTGACTGCGCGTGCCGTGGGGCCGCCCCGGAGCCCCTACCGCGCCATTTCCGCCTGCCTCTGCCGGCACCTGATCCGCCGGCGCGAGCAGTTCCGGCGCTCGCGTGTAGAGGTGGTCCCGCAAGCCGATCATCAGGTGCTTCGGCGACAGCAGCTTGCCCGTGTTCGCCGCCGGGCACTGGTCGCTGCAGCGTCCGCATTCGGTGCAGGTGTAGAAGTCGAGCACGTCCTTCCAACTGAAGTCCTGGATGCGTTTCACGCCCAGCGTCTCTTCGCGTTCCAGCTTGCCCTCGATGTCCTCCACGGGCCGCAAGCGCCCGCGCGGCGTGAGCCGGCGCGCGAAGACGTTCGGCACCACCGTGAGTACGTGAAAATGCTTCCCGTACGGCAGTAAGTTCAGGAAGATCAGCACCAGCGCCGAGTGCACCCAGAACCCCACCTGCCAAAGCACATGCTGGGTCGAGCCGGGGAGAGCGCGGAGCAGGACCGCCGTCAACGACGCAAAAGGCATCGCCGCGCACCACTTGCCGTCATTGGGGGGAGCATTGATCTCCACGCCCTCGTAAACCAGATCCGCCACCATCATCGTGAAGATGATGCCGAGGATCAGCAGGCCTTCCAGGTTCAGCGTGAGCCGCGGCAGGCGCGCCACCACGCGGTTGTAGACGAACGCCAGCACGCCGAGGATGACGAGTGCCGTAAAGATGTCACGGATCAGCGCATACACCGCGCCGAGCGGCTGGTCTGCACCAAACACCCACAGGTTCGCGACTGGCCCCTCAGTCACGTATCCCCGCACCCAGAGCATGATCGAGTTGAGCAGCAGCACCATGAAGCCGAAGAAGACGAGGATATGGGCCCAGCCCGCCAGGGGATAACGCGGCATGCGCTGCTGCCCGAAGACGTAGGTCAGCACGGCACCGACCCGCCGTGAAATCTGATCCAGCCGGTTTTCCGGGCGGGCGGCCGCGCGCAGCAGGCGCCAGCGGCGCGACGCGGAATACGCGAACAGGGACAAGGTGACCAGTAGCAGGATCGTCATTGCGATCGGGCCCATGCCGCACCTCGCTAGTTGAGAATTGAGTCGCCATCTTAAGGGCGCGGGGCGTGGTGCTGGAAGGGCGCGCCGCAAAGGGCCGCCCGGGGCCAGGTTGACTACAAAAGTGAAACTGGCCCGCTGCGCTCCGGATTTGAACCGCTTCGCTAACGCGGCGCCCGCTTGAACTGCCCACGATTCGCGGATACAAACACAGGCATGGATCCGTCCAGGCGCGAGCCAAGGGCCCCACAAGGCCACAGCAGCACCTGCACTTCTGCTTTCACTTCACCCTGCAACGGAGACCGGTATGTTGATCCCCTATCGCCCTGAGCCGTACGTCAACTTCGCCGACGCTCAGCCGCGTCAGCAGATGCTCGCCGCACTCCAGGGGGTGCGCGAGCAGCTCGGACGCACCTACCCGCTGCGCATCGGCGAGCAGCGGATCGAGACGGACCAGAAGATCGTCTCGAACATGCCGGCCAGCAGCGATACGGTTGTCGGACACGTCAGCAAGGCCAGCCGCGAGCAGGCCGAACAGGCCATTCAAACCGCGGCACGGACCTTCCAGACGTGGCGCTTTGTGGACCCGGAGACGCGGGCGCGCATCCTGTTCAAGGCCGCGGCCATCATGCGCCGCCGCATCTACGAACTGTCCGCCTGGATGTGCTTCGAGGTCAGTAAGAGCTGGCTCGAGGCCTACGCCGATACGGCCGAGGCGATCGATTTCCTCGAGTTCTACGGGCGCGAGATGATCCGCCTCGGCGGGGCGCAGCCGGTGACACCGCTGCCGGGCGAGGATAGCGAGGTGCGCTACATCCCCCTGGGCGTGGGGATCATTGTCCCGCCCTGGAACTTCCCCTTGGCCATCTGCACGGGCATGACCACGGCCGCGATCGTCACGGGTAATACCGTCGTGCTGAAGCCCGCGAGCACCGCACCCGTCATCGCCGCGAAGATGGCGGAGATCCTGGAAGAAGCCGGGCTGCCGCACGGCGTGCTGAACTACTGCCCCGGGTCGGGCGGCGAGATCGGTGACTACCTCGTCGAGCACCCGCTGACGCGTTTCGTCGGGTTCACCGGCTCGATGAACGTCGGCCTGCGCATCTTCGAGAAATGCGGCAAGATCGCCAAGGGCCAGAAGTGGCTCAAGCGCTCCGTGCTGGAGATGGGCGGCAAGGACGCGATCGTGGTCGACGAGACGGCCGACCTCGAGGCCGCCGCGGAGGGCATCGTGGCGTCTGCGTTCGGCTTCCAGGGGCAGAAGTGCTCGGCCTGTTCGCGGGCGATCCTCGTGCAGGACATCTACGACAAGGTCGTCGAGCGCGTGGTGGAGCGCAGCCGCAAACTGGTCGTTGGCGACACGACGGCGCCCGAGAACAACTTCATGGGTGCCGTGATTGACGCGGCCGCCTACAAGTCGATCAGCGAATACGTTGAAGTCGGCAAGAAGGAAGGCCGGCTGCTGCTGGGCGGCGCGGTCAAGAGCGGCGCCGGCGAAGTTGGCGGCATGCGCGTGCCGAGCGGCGGGTACTTCCTGCCGCCGACGATCATCGCGGACGTCGAGCGCAACGCCCGCATCGCGCAGGAGGAGATCTTCGGGCCGGCGCTCGGCATCATCAAAGCGCGCAATTTCGACGATGCCCTCGACATCGCCAACGGCACGCTCTTCGGGCTGACCGGAGCGCTGTACTCGCGCGATCGCATGCGGCTCGAACGCGGGCGGCACGAGTTCCACGCGGGGAACCTGTATCTCAACCGCAAGTGCACGGGCGCGTTCGTGGACGTGCAGCCTTTCGGCGGGTTCAACATGTCCGGCACGGACAGCAAGGCCGGCGGACGCGATTACCTGCTGCTGTTCATGCAGGGTAAGAGCATCACCGAGAAGCTGTAGCGGACTACTCTGAGGATGTGAGGTGTGCGGGCATCGGCGCGGCGCCGGTGCCCGCGCTCGTTTCTAGTATACTGCCTCGGAATTATCTGTGCGGGTCGGGCGGCCATCTTGGCCGCCACGCGGCGGGCGAGACGCCCACGCCACCCTGGATATGCGCGACTTTTTGTGAGGCACTGCACTAGCGCTACTGCTGCAACGCGGCGTCGAGCCACGCCCCGACGCGCTGCGTTATCCCGTGGTCATGCTCGAAGCCGGCGTCGTTGTGACCGCCCGGCGTCTCGATGAACTCCTTCGGCTCCGCGGCGGCCGCAAAGAGCCGGCGCCCCATCTCCGGAGGGATGAGCTCATCACCGCGGCCGTGCAGGAAGAGCTTCGGGCACCGGATCTGCCCCACCTTCTTCACCGACTCGTAGCGGTTCTTGCAGATGAGCCCGACCGGGAGATACGGGTACTGGTGGGCGCCCATGTCAACGATGCTCGTGAAGGTACATTCGACGACGAGCGCCCCCGGCGTGTGCCGGTGCGCCAACTCGATGGCCACGCCGCCACCAAGCGAGCGCCCGAAGATGACGATCTGCTCCGGACGCTGGCCGCGTGTCTGCGTCAAGTAGCTCCACGCCGCCTCGGCCGCCCGATAGGTCCCCGCTTCGTTCGGCTCGCCCGTGCTGCCGCCGTAGCCCTCGTAGTCGAAGAGCAGCACGTTGTAGCCGAGGCGACAGAGCGACTTGGCGGAGCCGACTTGCTCCGACATGTTGCCGGCGTTGCCCTGGCAGAAGATGACGCTGCCGTTCGGCGTACCCTGGGGCAGCGCTATGTACCAGGCCGCGATGGTCGTGCCGGCTGGCGTCGGCAGCGTCAGCTCCTCATAGGGTAGCTGCGCGTCCTTCGGCCGCAGACCGTACGCGCGCGACGGGAAATACAGCAACTGCGTCTGGCCAAGATAGACGCCGATGCAGATGCCGACGTACGCGAGGCCGAGCGTGACGAGCACGATCGCCAGCAGCCGGCGGCCACGGCGGCGCGGGCGTGGCGGGGCTTTCGCACCGGAGTCCTGCGCGGCCTGGGTCACGACCGGCCCGCCGCCGGTGTTACGCTCATCCGCCACGGACGCGCCCTCCTACTTGCTCTCGCGACCGACGCCGGCGCTACTTCTTCTGGCCGCGGCGCTTCCGGGTGGCCGATGCGGGCGGACCGGCCGGGGCGCCGGGCTCCGGCTCAAAGGCCGGCCAATCCGGACGGGCCAGACGTTTGGCGACGGGCAGCAGCTTGGGGAACTTCGCGTGCGGCTCGATCTGGTACCAGTACGCCGTGCTGCTGTAGTCGTTGGTCAGCTTGTTGTTGTGGCCGTGCTCGATCGTCACGCGAATCGACTTACGGAAGCGGATCGGGTCCTCGATGTGGAAGCGGTACAGCGAGTTCTTGCCGCGGAACGGCCAGTTCTGATCCTCGCGGCCCCACTCGCCGCCGTTGTACTGCGTGATGCCGCAGTACGGTGAGCTGTACGGCGTGCGCGGGCAGTAGGCCGTGCTGAAGTAGTCCTCGGTGCCGGTGCCGTGCAGGCTCGGCGGCCAGGGCTCGCCGTCGATGAAGATCATGTCGTCGCCTTCGCCGTACCAGTCGTTCTTCTCGCGGTGGTAGCAGTCGACGTCGAGATGGCAGCCGACGTACTGGCCCTGGCCCTTGGCGTCGAGGATGACGTAGTTCTCAGCGCCGGTCGTGTTGGGCGTCTTCCAGTACCAGCGCAGATTCTCGACGTACTTGGGGCCCTTGAGATCCTTGCGCCCCCAGCCCTGGGTGGGGTTCTCGCGGCGCCACTGGGCGTGGAAATACGCCAGGTCCTTTTCCCAGGTTGGGTACAGCTCGTGATCGACGTAGTAGAAGAAATCGATCGGCTCGTGCCACTCGTTGTGGACTTCGAAGCGGGCGTGGCGGGCGAAGGGCATCGGAAACCAGCAGTTCATGCCGCGGCCCTTGTCGGGGTTCATCTGCAGGGGCAGCGACCAGAAATTCACGCAGTTGCCGAAGCCGCCGCCGAAGAAGTCGGCGACGGGGACTTCGATGCTGGGCGTGGCCTCGCCGTCCCACCAGACGCGGAGCATGAGGCTGCGCATCGCGTCGCGATCGTGGGCGTGGCTGTTGGTCGACCAGATGTGCTTGATGCAACCGGGGCCGTCGATCTCGCCGAGGACGAGCTTCTTGCCCGGGGCGATGGTGATGGCATCCTTGTTGCCGCCCGTACGGTCAAAGCTGCTGAGACGCTTCGACTTGAAGTCGCGCAGCTTGGCAAGGCTGGTCAGGGTCGTATGGCCGATCTGCATGATGCGCTCCTCTGACGCAAGAACTACTCCGGCGCCGGCGGCGCTCGGACCAGTGGGACGATAAGCGAAAACGGTTCAGGCGGCCACTAGAGCGACGTTGCTCCCGCACGGCTCGCACAGCACGGGCGCGCGCGGCGGGTGGACCGTGCCGCGCGCCCTGACCCCTTTGCCTTACCGCGAAGAGAACAGGAGTTGTCACCACGGAGGACACGAAGGGCACGAAGGAAGCAGGAGTTGTCAAGCAGCGGCCATCGGCCGGCGGGCGGACGTCGAACGGGTGTGGGGGGCGGTGGATGGGGGGCGAAGGCGGCAGGTTGCGGCGGGCGGTGGTTGCGGGGTGGCCGGGGCAACGAGGGCGTTCGGTTGATGGGCAACGGGCCCTCCCTTGTCAGGGCGACGTCTCCTGGGCGGTGAGCGGACTGGATTCCGGGGTGTAGCGGGCGCGGGCGGCCGCGAGCGCGGCGGCGAACTCCTCCGCGTCGGCGGGGGTCGTGAGGAAGCGTTTGAGGGCGTACGAGTTCAGGAACGAACCCGCGTCCGATTCCAGGTCATCTGTCAGGCCGACGTCGAGGCAGCGCTCCTCAATGTGGAAGGGGCCGACGTCCTTCCAGGGTTGGTGCTCGACGCGTGTCGTGGAGGTGGACGTGCCGCGGATCAGGACGCCTGCGGGCGTGATGGCGAGGAAGGCGCGGCGGGGGTGCAGGCGGAGGGCGTCGACGATATACACGGCCAACACGGCGCCGTAACAACAAACGTTGAATGTCCCCAGCCAGCCGGTTCGGAACACAAACATGACTGTGACGGATCCACCAAGGATGGCGGCAAGCAGGGCGAGTTTCAGACGCGCCCAAGTGGGGTTGCGCCAGCGCCAAATGCGGGTGAACTCGTCGTACGCGAAGTTGCACTCCGGGCAGCGGTGCGCCGGAGGCAGGCCGCGGAGGTCGTAGTCGCAAATGGGACAGGTCCCGGGTGGCGCGGACGGCATGGGGACATGATAGCAGGGAATTGCGAAGGGCGAATAGCGAAGAACGAAAGAGGAAGATGGTTCCGTGGGCGGTGCGATTCGGCGGGCGTTCGCGGTGGTCAAAGGAAGATTCCTCGCTGCGCTCGGAATGACGGGGAGCGGGAGTTCGGCGTTCTGAGTTCCGGGTCTGGAGCTCCGAGTACGGAGTAGGCGCGGTAGGTTGCGGCTGTCTGTGGTTGAGGGGCGGGTGGCGCTGCCGCCTGCCGGGCAACTACAGCCACGCCACCGGCTCAGTGCCGCGGAACCTCGACTCGGCGTCGCGCGCTTCCCGAGCGGCCGTGTCTTTCGGCCAAGTACGCCCAGCAACTGGTTCTCGCGGCGAGCGGGCGACCTGAAGTCGTCTCTTCCTTCGTGGACTTCGTGTCCTTCGTGGTGGAAGCTCCTCTTCCCTTCGCACTGGTAACCGTAGACTTCCGTCGCGCGGTCAGTTCGCCGCCCGGCCCGGGCGCGCGGGCGCGTGGACGAAGAACCTCGACGCGTAGACGAAGAACCGCGGCGCGGGGACGCGGAGTTCCGCCGCCTGGGCGAAAGAACGGGCCGGGGGAATACCACCGCGCGGAATCTCCGCTGGTTATTGAACGTGCCCGCCCATCGGACCTCGGCTGGCAAGCGGCCGTGCCCCGCGCCGGCGGCGCGGGGCAGGGTAGGCGGGCTGGTTGACGCTGCCGGGCGGGGCCCGGACAATCTCGCAGGCGCGCCGCCGGCGCGTGCGTCGTGACGCTTCGACACGTGGGTATTGGACAATAAGCGGGTCTGGATGAAAGCAACCCCGGATTCCCCAGCGAAGGCCGCGTCGGCAACGGACGGAGCAGGTACCGCATCCGCCGTCGGCGCGGGGACGCCGCCGCCCGCCGGCGGTGTGCTGCGCGACGCCGGCCGCATTCTGGGCTTGTACGCCCTCAGCGCGATTGCGCTGGCGTGGGTGTTTCAGCCGTATGGCCTGTGGCCGCTGGCGTTTGTGGCGCTGGTGCCATGGACGGTCGCGACGTGCCGGGCGCACTACGCGTACCCGGTACACTGGCTGAGTTTCGCCGTCGGGTGGGGGTTCTTCTTGTGGAGCCTGCGGTGGCTGATGCCCGTCACGGGCCTGGGGTATTCCGCCCTCGGATTGTACCTCGCCATCTACTGGATCCTGGCGGCGTGGGCCATTCGCACGGCGCGGCGGCACGGCATCTCGCCGATCTGGAGCCTGCCGATCGCGTGGGTGGCGTGCGAGTACGCCCGCGCGACGGTGATGACGGGATTCCCCTGGCTGTTCGTGTCCCACGCATTCTACAAAGTGCTGCCGTACATTCAGATCAGCGACCTGGTCGGGGCGTACGGGGTCTCGTTCGTCACGCTGATGGTCAGCGGCGTGCTGGTGGAGCTGGTGCTGCGGCGCTGGCCGGCACCCGGGCCGAAGACGGGGATGAAGCAACTGGTCGCCGGGTGCGTGGTGACGGTGGTCCTGCTCGTGGCCACGCTCGCTTACGGCGTGCAACGCATGAAGCAGGTCGATTTCGACCAGACGCCCGCGCTGCGCGGCCCGCGTGTGGCGGTCGTCCAGGAGGACTTTCCGCTGCGTTCGACGCCGCCCTACGGCGACCACGAATACCTGATCCTGTCGACGTACCTGGCCCGGGCCGCCGAGGCCGCCCGCGCGGGGACCGACCTGGTGGTCTTCCCCGAGACGGCCTGGGGGGCGTATCAGAATCTGAGCTTCATCGCCCGTGAGCGTGCCGCGATCGACGATGCCCACGCGTACACGTGGGCCTACGGCAAGCTGTGCCACGATGCCCTGTCGGCCTTTGCCCAGGGCCATTACGCGCAGGTCAACGCGATCATCGCGCGGCTCGAGCTGCAGCTGCGCGCCGAGGTCGCGGCCAAACCGGATACCAGGCTGCCCACGACGCTGCCGCGGCTGGCCGCGGAGAGCGGCCCGCCCGTGACGACTGTCGTGGGCTCGGTGTCCATTGACTGGTTTCCCGAAGCGACGTACCCCAAGTCGCGCCGCTACAATTCCGCGCTGATTTACGACGCCGACGGGCGCCAGCGTGAGCAGCGTTACGACAAGCGCCATCTCGTGCCGTTTGGCGAGTTCGTCCCGTTCCGGCAGCAGAAGTGGCTGGGGCTCGACCTGCACTACTGGCTGTACCGGCCCCTGAACGCGCTCAGCCCCTTCAGCTACGGCGGCAAGATCGAGTATTCGCTGAGTGCCGGCAAAGACTACACGATCTTCGAGCTGCCCGTGGGCGAACGGACCTACCGCTTCGGCACGCCGATCTGCTACGAGGACACGACCCCGTACGTCGTGCGCGGCTTTGTCTGGGATGGCCCGACGCGGCGGGCGGATTTTCTCGTGAACATCAGCAATGACGGCTGGTTCATTCACAGCAACGAGCTGCCGCAGCACCTGGCGATCTGCGTGTTCCGTGCCGTGGAGAACCGCATCAGCATCGCGCGCGCGGTGAACACCGGGGTCAGCGGCTTTATCGACGGCAACGGCCGCATCTACTCGCGCGTGACCGACGCGCGGGGGCGCGAGCTGGGACCCGGCGTCGTCGGCTACGATTGCGAACCGATCTATCTCGACCCGCGTGCCAGTCTGTATGGCCGCACGGGCGACTGGTTCGCCGGCGCCTGCGCCGCGCTGACTGCGCTCGTGCTGCTCAGCGCGATCTTCGACCGCTGGGTGCTGGCCATCAAACACCGCCTGGCGGCGCTGCTGGCGCGCAAAGGAGGAGCGTAGGTGCGCTGCGTCCTGCCCAAGATCGCGGGGGTAAGCGTGCTCGCGTTGGCGGTGCTGCCGGCCGTGACAGGTTGCGCCGGTGCGCAACGGGCGACCGTGCAGATTGCCCCGCAGGAGCGGATGGAGTTGCAGAATCGGGTCCTGGAGCTGCTGCTGACGGCGGCGCGCAGTGACTTGGACGACGTATCGTGCAACGCGATCGAGGCGCTCGTGCAGGTGGCGCCGCGTGAAGGGCTGCCCGTGTTCCGGCAGGCAACGCAGTCCGCGTCCCCGCTGGTGCGCTATGCCGGCTTTGCCGCCCTCGGCGAGCTGCGCGATCGGGAATCCCTGGAGCGACTGCGCGCCGGTGTGCAGGACGGGCATGCCCACGTTCAGCTCGCGGCCGCGTTCGCGGCGGCGCGCTGCGGCAAGGATGGCTACGTGCGTATCCTGGTCAACACGCTCATGACCGGGGCGGCCGAGAACTTGCGCGCCGAGGCGGCGGGACTGCTGGGGCGCTTGGGGGACAAGCGCGCCGTGCCGTGGCTGCGTTCCGCGTCGCACCTGCCCGCAAACGACAAGTCGAAGCCGGTCAAGCTGGCCATCAACGCGGCGTTGGCCGCGCTCGGGCAGGACGATGCCGTCCTGGAGCTGGTGCGGTATTCGCAGGGCGACGCGGCGGCGCGGGCCGACGCGCTGCTGCTGCTGGCGGACCTGGGCCATCCCGACGGGCGCGACGCACTGCGCTATCGCCTGACGCCGGCCGAGGAATACGTCGAGGCCCGGCTGATTGCGGCGCGCGGCCTGGGGAAATTGGGCGACACCGCGGGTTTCGAGCTGGCCATGCAGATGCTCAACTACTCCGACCCGAACAAGAATCCAACTACCGATAATCCAGATCGCACTTACCCGGTGCGTTCGATGGCCGTGCACGCCCTGGCGGAAATCGGCGATGCGCGCGCGATTCCGGCCCTGCGTGAACTGGCAGCCGGCAGTGACGCACGCCTGCAGGTGGCCGCGTCCTACGCGATCTGGAAGATTCTCAACCCGCCGGGGCCGCGTCTGGGGGGACCCGGGCGCGCTCGGTAGCGCGCCAGGTTATCCGGCCGGCGCGCGCCGGTCCGCCGTTGCGGTCGCGACTCCCAATCCCCTGCCGAGCAGCGAATTGCGCTGCGCTGACCAGCGGCGTGCGCGCCAGCGCGAGGTCCAGCGAACGATCAGGTGATTTCATTTGGGGCGCGAACGCCTGGTGCTGGCCGGACGCCCGATGCCGGTTGCGTACCGGTCAGGAGGAACGTGCTTCGCGGGGGCCATGCGCGCGGCGCACCCCGCGCGGCACGTCCGGTATGCGCGCCGTTTATGGGGCACAGGGGCGCGCGGCGCAGCCGCAGATCCGCAAGAAATGCGCTGCGCGCCGCGCAAGCAGGTGGTTATCATCAGGCGGTGAGGGAAGACGCGGGAAGCGTGCTAGGATGCGTTCGCGGTGAGGGAAATGAGCAAGCACCCTTTCGACCTCCTGATGGAGTTGGAGAGCGAGCATATTCGGCTGGACTGCGCGGCCTTGCATCTGGCCCGCGATCGGTATCCGGGGCTGGACGTCACGCACTATCTCCGCGTGCTCGATCGCTGCGCCGACGAAGTGGCGGACCGGCGCCCGGGCCTGGCAGCCAATCTGCGCTATGCGGCGATGCACGCCGTGCTCGTCGAGCAGCGCCACCTGACCGGCAATCGGCGGGACTACTACGCGCCGGAGAACTGCTATCTCCATCGCGTGCTCGAGTCTGGCGTCGGCATCCCGATCACGCTTTCCACGGTGTGGGTCGAGGTGGCGCGCCGCCTGAAATGGCCGGTGTCCGGCGTGGCTTTGCCGGGACACTTCATCGTCCGCTTCGATGACCCGGAGCGCTGCATCTTCGTCGACCCCTTCAACGACGGCCGCACGCTGTCCGTCGCGGACTGCCGGCGGCTGATGCGGCAGCGTTTCGGCGATGAGATTCCGTTCAGCCGGCGTTTCCTGCGGCCGGTGAGCAGTCGCGGGATTCTCGCCCGCCTGTTGCGCAACTTGCGCAATGCGTACCTGGCGGCCAACGACCTGCCGCGGCTGGCGAGCACGCTGGAGCGGATGGCGGCGGCGGAGCCGGAGAACGGGCGGCACCTACAGGACCTGGCGGCGGTGTGCTGCCAGCGCGGCGACTGGCGTACGGCGTACACGCATCTGCTCGTGTATCTGCGGCGCACGCCGCACGCGAAGGACTCGGAGGTCGTCCGGCAGAATCTGCGGCAGATACGGGCCGCCCTGGCCGCCCTGAACTAGCCGTCGCGGCGCATCGTCCGTGAAACAATAACAGCCGGCCAGCGCCGCCCGCTGCCACTGCTGGCGGGACGGCGCCGGGATTACTCCACTCGCCTTTGCCCACCCGCGCGTTTCCGGGTATCGTGGCGCCACGAACAATCGATCTGCGCCGCACGGCGCGCCCTTCAGGAGCCATCGGCATGAGCGAGACACCCAAACCCCTCTTCAACTGGAAAGACGTCCCCTGGAAGATATCGCTTTGCGGTCGAGACTTGCTGCGCAATCCCCTGCTGAACAAGGGCCGCGCCTTCACCGCCGCCGAGCGGCACCAGTACAAGCTGCACGGTCTGTTGCCGAGCAAGCACATGACGATCCAGGAACAGGTGGCGCTGGAGCTGGAGCATCTGCGCGAGAAGGCCACGCCGCTGGAGAAGTACATTGGGCTGGCGGCGCTGCAGGATCTCAACGAGACGCTGTTCTATCGCGTGCTGGTCGAGAACACCGCGGAGATGTTGCCGATCGTGTACACGCCGACCGTCGGGCAGGCGTGCCAGAAGTTCAGCCACATTTTGCGACGCACGCGCGGCTTGTGGATCACACCGGAAGACATGCACCGCGTGCCGGAGATTCTGCGGAACGTCGGCGCCTTCGACATTCGGCTGATTGTTGTGACGGACAACGAGCGCATCCTCGGTCTGGGCGACCAGGGCGCCGGCGGCATGGGCATTCCGGTGGGCAAGATTGCGCTGTATTGCGCCGGCGCGGGTATTCATCCGTCGCAAACGCTGCCGATCAGCCTGGACGTGGGCACCGACAACATGGACCTGCTCAATGATCCGCTGTACATGGGCTGGCGGCATCGCCGCCTGCGGGGCGAGGCTTACGACGAGGTCGTCGAGGCCTTTGTGAACGGCGTCAAGGAAGTGTTCCCGCGCTGCCTCGTACAGTGGGAGGATTTCCATAAGAACATCGCGTTCATGGTCCTGGATCGCTACAAGCGCCGCATTCCCTGCTTCAATGACGACATTCAGGGCACGGCGGCCGTGGCGCTGGCGGGTCTGTACGGGGGGCTGCGGATCACCGGGGGGAAGCTGTCCGAGCAGCGCATCATGTATGCGGGCGCCGGCGCGGCGGGCGTGGGCATCGGGCGGCTGGTCGCAGGCGGCATGGGGCTGGAAACCACGGACGCCGCGCAGATTCACCGCAACCAGGTGTTCCTCGATTCGGCCGGGCTGGTACACGAGGGCCAGGTCATCAAGGACCCGCACAAGCGGCCGTTCGCGATGACGCGCGCCGAAATGGATGCCTACGGCTTCAAGGGCGAAGGGCCCTTCGATCTTTTGGAGGTCATGAAGCGCGTGAAGCCCACCATTCTGCTCGGGACGACGGCCCGCGCCGGGACGTTCACCGAGGAGATCGTGCGCGAGATGGCGAAGCACGTCGAGCGGCCGATTATCTATGCGTTCAGCAACCCGACCTCCAAGGCCGAATGCACGCCGGAGGAGGCCCTGCGCTGGACCGACGGCCGGGCGCTGGTGGCCACAGGCAGCCCGTTCGAGCCAGTGGTCCACAACGGCAAGAAGCACGTGATCGGCCAGGGCAACAACGTGTTCATCTTCCCGGGCGTGGGTCTGGGGGCCATTCTGGCCGAGGCGAGCGAGGTACCGGAATCCTTCTTCATGATCGCGGCGCAGACGCTGGCCGCGTGCATCACACCGGACCGGCTGGAATCCGGGGCGCTGTATCCCGACCAGAGCATGCTCCGCGAGATCAGTGCCCGCATTGCGGGAAACGTGATCCGCGAGGCCAAGCGGCTGAACATCGGCCGGATGATCCCCGAGGAGCAGATTGACCGCTTTGTCCGGGATTCGATGTGGTACCCGGACTATGCGCCGTACGAGTGCACCTGCCCGTAGGCTGACGGCGGGCGCCGGTGCGCGGGGCGGTCCCTTGGGGCGGCCCCGCGCCGCATGAGTCACGTGCCCGGCGGGCTTGGTCCGGCCCGCCGGGCGTGTTACAATCTGATTGTCAGCCGAACCCCCGGGAAGAAAGCGTACGCCGCCGCGACTAGCGCCATTGGCGAACCCACTGCGGGCTGCGCGCGAGGGATGCAGGCGGGTCGCGCGCCGCCCCGGCTGCGGAATCCAGCGATGAAGATTCGCGTGTTGATCGTGGAAGACGAAGGCCAGATCCGCTGGTCGCTGCGCCAGAAATTCGAGGAGCGCGACTGGCAGGTCGTCGAGGTCGCCACGGGGCAGGCGGCGCTCGAAACGCTGGCCGAGCAGGTCTTCGACCTCGTGTTGCTTGACTACCGTCTGCCGGACATCACGGGCATCGACGTATTGCGCGGTCTGCGGCAGACGGACCAGGACGCGGTCGTCATCATGATGACCGCCTACAGCACGATCGAGACAGCCGTCGAAGCGATTAAGCTGGGGGCCTTCAACTACATCACCAAGCCGTTCCAGATCAGCCAGCTCATGCTGACGATCGAAAAGGCGCTGGAGACGACGCAACTGCGTCGCGAGGTGCGTGAGCTGCGCCGGCAGATGCAGCAGGAATTCGGGATCGAATCGATCATCGGCACGCATCCCTCGATGCTGCGCCTGTTCGACATGGTCAAGCAGGTGGCCCGGACCGGCGTGTCGACCGTGTTCATTCGCGGCGAGACCGGCACGGGCAAGGACCTGCTCGCCCGCGTGATTCACCACGCGTCCGACCGGGCCGCCAGCACGTTCGTCAACATCACGTGCACGGCGCTGTCCGAAACGCTACTGGAGAGCGAGTTGTTCGGGCACGAGCGCGGCGCGTTCACCGACGCGAAAGCCCAGAAGAAGGGCCTGCTGGAGCTGGCGGACGGCGGTACCGTCTTCCTCGATGAAGTCGGGGACATGCCGCCCGCGCTGCAGGCCAAGCTGCTGCGCTTCCTCGAAGAGCGCCGCTTCCGGCGCGTCGGCGGCACGAAGGAGATTTCCGTCGACGTGCGCGTCATGGCCGCCACGAACCGCGACCTGGAGAGCGCCATCGAACAGGGCCTTTTCCGCCGCGATCTGATGTATCGCCTCAACGTCGTCACGATTCAGTTGCCCCCCCTGCGGGCGCGCGGCGACGACCTGCGGCTACTCACGCAGCACTTCGTCGCCAAGTTCTCCGCGGAATTCAAGAAGCCCATCGTGAAGGTGTCCGACGAAGCCCTCGAGCGGCTGCGCGGCTACTCCTGGCCCGGCAACGTACGGGAGCTGCGCAACGTTATCGAGCGGGCCGTGCTGCTGTGCCGCGGCGACACCATCATGCCGGAAGACGTCGTGCTCGGCCGGGAGGAACCCCATCCGTGGGTTTGGGACATCGAGAGCATGGCGCTGCCGCCGGAGGGCTTTGACTTCAGCAAACTGCGCCGCCTGGAGCGGCACCTGCTCATCCAGGCGCTCGAACGCACCAGCAACAACCAGACGCAGGCCGCGCGCCTGCTCAACCTGACGCGCGATCGCCTGCGCTACCGCCTGCAGAAGCACGGGCTGCTCTCCCCCACCGCGCCCGACGTGCCGGACGCCTGACGCGACCGTCCGCCCCGCCGGTTCCGCCTCACGCGACGGGTTCGGGGCCGGCCGCAGTCGCGCCGCCGGCGTCTGCCGGCACGGGCGGGGGCACATCCGCGTGTTTCGTCGCCTCGGCCGTGCCACCCTTGTCCGGGGGGGCAACCCCGCCCGCTTCCGCAACCGGCGCCCCAACGGCCGGGGCCGGTGCGGGGGCCGGCTTGCGCGGCGGGCGCGGACGTTCGACGCTTACCGGCGGGCGGGCCAAGCCGTCGAAAGGCACCTCGACCTCCAGCAGGCCGGCATCGACGACGACCATCTTCCTACCCGCGTTCACGCGGACCACGCGACCCTGACGCTGAAACCGCTGCACGTACACCGCATCGCCGGGTTTGAGGGCCAACGCCTCCGCTTCCTGGAGCGGTGGCAAGGCGGGACGTGTCGCGGGCGCGCCGTGTGCGGGGCCCGCGGAGGGCCCGGTCGGCGCCCCCGGCGGCCGGCCGGCGCCCCCGGCCCCGCCCG
>CAZGAQ010000038.1:0-51616 GCA_964523405.1 uncultured Planctomycetales bacterium | reverse complement strand
TGCCCCCTCCCTAAGAGGGAGGGGAGTTGTGCGCGGGCGCGACGGCGAATGGGGCGGGCGCGGGACGACGACGGGGGGCGCGAGTTTTTGCTTCTCAGCCCGATGGGCCGCGGCCTATAATGCGCGCGTTGGGCGGGGGTGGGTCAGGGCCGGCGGGCGCGCAGTTCATTCCCGCCGCGGAGAGGAGCCAATATGTTGGCCACATTGCCGGCGGCCGGGCGCGGGGAGTGGGTTCGTGGGACAGACGTGCATTCACCGGTTGGAAACCGGTGCCACAGTGCGCGGGCGGCACGCCGCTGCCACAGTGCGCGCGCTGGCCGCGCGCGGCGGGGACGGGTTCGGGTGCTGGTCCTGGTGGTGAGCGGGTTCATGGCGGAGTTGGCGCTGGGGCAGTCGGCGGTGCCGGCGGTTTTCGTGGCCCACAACGGGAACCTGGAGGGGAGTGTGGCGGCGCTGCAAGTGAATGCGGACGGGACGCTGACCCTGGTGAACCGGATCGTGACGGGGTCGCGGCCGAACATGACGGTTTCGTGCCCGGGCTGCAACGCGTACTCGCTGTCGCTGTCGCCGAGCGGGCGGTATGTGGCCACGGGGCACGCGACGGGGCCGGATCCGACCGAACAGGTGAACGTGTTCTCTGTGGCGGCGGATGCGGCGCTCACGAAGATCGGGACGTTCATGGTGCCGGGGACGCCGATGGACGTGTGTTGGGTGACGGACGAGTACCTGGCGGTGACGCGGACGGATCCGAGCCCGGACCTGGTGGTCATCTATCGCTTCTTGCCGGGGCCGCCGGCGACCTTGACGGAGGTGGACACGGAGCCGACGGGCGGCAGCAACTACTACCTGGTGAAGCACCCGACGCTGCCGGTGGTGTACGCGAGCGATTCGACGTACGACGCGATTCGGGCGCTGCGGGTGGAGACGAACGGGACGCTGACGCTGGTGGATAATCAGGCGACGAATCCGTCGGCGTATGCGCTGGAGATGGCGCTGACGCCGGACGGGAAGCGGATGTACGTGGCGGGGGGCATCACGGAGGTGCTGCAGGGGTTTGACGTGGACGAAAGCGGGGCGCTGGCGCCGCTGCCCGGGTCGCCGTTCAGCGTCGATGGCTATTCGCCGTCGCATGTGAAGGTGGGGCGCGCGGGCGAGTACCTGGTGTGGTCGGATGCGTGGACGGCAGCGGCGCGGACGGCGAGCTTTGACGGGGCGGGCGCGCCGGTGTCGACGGGCTATGGGTTCTCGGTGGGGATTCAGGGCGCGCTGGGTGGGCTGCAGACGCTCGGCGACCTGCTGTTCATCACGGACACGTCGGATGGAGCAACGGGGGTGTACTCGCTGACGGTCAACGCGAACGGGTCGTTTACGCAGCACGGGCCGATGGTGTCGACGGGGGGGATTACACCGCGGGCGCTGGCGGCGTGGGCGCCCCCGCCGGTCGTGTGCCGCGGGGATGCGAACTGCGACGAGTCGATCACCTGGCGGGACATCGACTATTTCGTGGCGGCGATGAACGACAACGAGTCGGCGTGGCAGGCGCTGTTTGGCGGGGCGCCGGCCTGCCTGTTCGCCAACTGCGATGTGGACGGGGATGGGCACGTGAACTGGCGGGATATTGACCCGTTCGTGGCGGTGATGAACACGGTGTGCCCGTAGCGCAGGAGTGACAAGGTGGGGAGGTGGGAAGGTGCCAAGGGGGTGTGCCGACGTGCGAACGTGAGAAAACGAAGACGTGAGAACGGGGGGACGGAGATTGGCGGATTTCGAAGAGCAAATCACAAGAGAGGAGGCCGGGCCAGAGGCGGGGCGGGGCGTCGGGAGCGGGGCGTGAATGCAGGCAGATTCCTCAGTCGTTACACTCCTTCGGAATGACGGGGGGGCGGCGTTAGTCGGCGAAGCAGACGGGGAGCGGGAGTGCGGCGCGGAGGCGGCGGAGGTACTCGCGGCGGGGGATTTCGCGGGCGCCGAAGCGGGCCAGATGAGGGGTGCTCCACTGCGTGTCGAGGAGGGTAAAGCCGCGCGCGCGGAGGCGTTCGACGAGGGCGACGAGGGCGACCTTGGAGGCGTTCTCGATGCGGGTGAACATCGACTCGCCGAAGAAGGCGCCGCCGATGGAGACGCCGTAGAGGCCGCCGGCGAGGACGTCGCCTTGCCAGCACTCGACGCTGTGGGCGAAGCCGGCGCGGTGCAGGGCGGTGTAGACCGCGATGACCTCAGGGGAGATCCAGGTGCCCTCGGGGCGGTCGCAGCAGGCGGCGATTACCGCGGGGAAGGCGGCGTTGACGCGGACCTCAAAGGCCTGGCGACGGATGAGCTGGCGGACGGTGCGGGGAACGTGGAACTCATCGAGGGGAAAGATGCAGCGCGGGTCGGGGCTGTACCAAGCGATGCGGCCGCGGCGGTCGGCCATCGGAAACGCGCCGAGGCAGTAGGCGTGGAGGACCACGTCGGGGGTCAAGGGTTCGCTGCTGTTGTCGGGCACCTCGCCTCCTGCGTATTGGCCGTCAGGCTGTCGACCCGGCCGGGCATCCCTGTGTTGACCCGGCCGTTCGCCCGTCTGACGATGCGGTCGGCCAGCAACAGTCCGACAGGCTGTCAATCAGGCTGTCGATGGCGCTGTCAATTGCACTGTCAAACAGAATGTCAGTTGGCCTGTCAATAACCGGCGCTGGGAACGAGTGCGCTGGCGCAAGTCTCGCGCTTGCCGGGCGTTGAGCATCGGGACACCTGGAAAAATACTGGCAACCCGGAGCTTGAGACTCTATCCTGTCGGGATGCAAAACGTCCAGACAACCTGCCCGGACGCGCGGCCAGCGTCCGCGTATATCCCCCCGGCGGGCACGCCGGCCGGCTCGGCCGAGTTCCTGGCCTGGCTCGAGCACAGCCGACTGGAAGTCGAGCACTATCTCAGCGAGCATTTGCGGGCGCTGGAAACCCAGATGCTGCCGCACAGCCGGCTGCCGGACGCCGTACAGTATGCGATGAGCGCGGGCGGAAAACGGATTCGGCCGATCCTGGTGCTGGAGGCCTGCCGGGTGTGTGGTGGGCGGCCGGAGACGGCGGTGCCGGCGGCGCTGGCGATGGAGTTCATTCATACGTTCTCGCTGGTGCATGACGATTTGCCGGCGATGGACAACGACGATTTGCGGCGCGGAAAGCCAACGTGCCACAAGGTTTATGGTGATGCGGGGGCGATTCTAGCGGCGGACTGGCTGGCGGCGCACGCATTCACCCTGGTGGCGACTTGCCCGCTGGCGGGTGCGGCGGTGGCAACGCTGGTGCAGATTCTGGCGCGTGGCACGGAGCATATGATCGAAGGTCAGGGTGCCGACGTGGAAGGTGAAGGCAAGCCGGCGAGCGCCGAGCTGGTGCACTACATTCACCGCCACAAGACGGCGGCGCTGATCGAAACGTGCTGCCGATTGGGGGCGGCGTGTGCACGCGTCTCGGATGAAGTGGCCGAGCAGCTCGCGCGGTACGGGCAGCACCTCGGTGTCGCATTTCAGATTGCGGACGATATGCTGGACGAGACGAGTACGGCCGAGCAGCTTGGTAAGACGGTTGGCAAGGACGCGGCCGTGGCGAAGCAGACCTATCCGGCGGTGTTTGGGATGGCGGAGAGCGAGCGGCAGGCGGTGCGTGAGATGGGGGCGGCGCTAGCGGCTCTGGAGGTGTTCGGTGGCCGGGCGGACCGGCTGCGGGAACTGGCGCGGTACGTGATTCGTAGGGATCATTAGGCGACGTTGCGACGGGCGCCGGGCCGGACGCGGGGTCAAGCGTCGCCGGTGGCGGCATAGCCGGCGTGGGCGCGGCAGGCACCCGGTATCCGGGCAACGAGTGGACACGGTGACGATGACAAACATTCTCGAGAAGATCAACACGCCCGCGGACGTGCAGGCGCTGCCCTTGGCGGAGCTGGAGCAGTTGGCGGACGAGATCCGGGCCCGCATCATCGAGACCGTGAGTAACAACGGCGGGCATCTGGCGAGCAACCTGGGGGTGGTCGAGCTGACGCTGGCGCTGCACCGGGTATTCGACTTCTGTCGCGACCGGCTGCTGTGGGACGTGGGGCATCAGTGCTACGTCCACAAGCTGGTGACCGGGCGGGCGGCACGGTTCCATACGTTGCGGCAGGCGAACGGGATCAGCGGGTTTCCGAGTCACACGGAGAGCGAATACGACCTGTTCAAGGTGGGGCACGCGGGGACGGCGATCGCGACGGCGGTCGGGCTGGCGCGCGGGGACGCGGCGCTGGGGCGCGACCGCAAGTGCGTGGCGCTGGTAGGCGACGCGAGCATTGTGAACGGTGTGGCGTTTGAAGGACTGAACCAGGCGGGGACGCTGAAGCGGCAATTCCTGGTCATCTTGAACGACAATTCAATGGGCATTGCCAAGACGCAGGGTGGGCTGGCGACGCACCTGGCGCGCTTCCGCGTGAGCAGCCTGTACGAGGAAGTGAAGCGGCAGGTGGACAGCCTGCTGCCGAAGCTGCCTGGTGTGGGCAAGGGGTTGCACGACGCGCTGGCGCATCTCAAGCAGGGCGTGAAGGCGACGGTTTCGCCGCACCAGATCTTCGAGCAGATGGGCTTCCTGTACGTGGGGCCGGTGGACGGACACGACCTGCGGCACCTGATCGACCTGCTGAATCTGCTGCGCGACGTGAACCAGCCGGTGCTGCTGCACGTGCATACGGAGAAAGGGCGCGGCTGCTCGTGGGCGACGAAGGACCCCTGTGCGTACCACAGCCCGGGGCGGCTGCAGATCGAAGGCGACCAGGTCACGGTCATCAAGGGCGAGCGCAAGAGCTGGACGACGGCGCTGGCGGATGCGGTGATCAAGCTGGCGCGCGAGAACGAGCGCGTGTATGCGCTGACCGCGGCGATGCCGGACGGGACCGGACTGGCGAAGGTCCGGCAGGCGCTGCCGGATCGCGTGCTGGATTGCGGGATTGCCGAGAGCTGCACCGTCGACGTGGCGGCGGGGATGGCGAAGGCGGGCTTGCGGCCGCTGGCGTGCATCTACTCGACGTTCCTGCAGCGGGCGTTTGACCAGGTCTTTCAGGAAGTGGCGCTGCAGGGGCTGCCGGTGGGATTCTGCATTGACCGGGCGGGGCCGGTCGGCGGGGATGGGGCGGTGCACCACGGGTATCTCGACCTGGCGTATTTGCGCGGACTGCAGGGCATGGTGCTGATGGCGCCGGCGGACGAGGCGGAGCTCGAGGCAGTGCTGCGGCTGGGACTGAAGCTGGATCGGCCGTGGGCGGTGCGCTATCCGCGCGACATGGTGCCGGAGGGTTTCGGAGATGCGCCGCCGTTCCTGTTGGGCAAGGCGCGGCTGATGCGGGAGGGGCCGGACGCGACGATTCTGGCGTACGGGAGCTCGGTGACGCCGGCGCTGGATGCGGCGGCGCGGCTGGCGGAAGAGGACATCTTTGTGTCGGTGGTGAACGCGCGGTTCGCCAAGCCGCTGGATGAGGACATGGTGACGACGGCGATTACGCGCGGCACGCCGGTCGTAACGGTTGAAGAGCATTCCGTGATCAACGGGTTTGGCACGGCCGTGCTGGAGACGGCGAATCGCCTGGGATTGCCGACGGATGCGGTGATCCGGCTGGGGATGGCCGAGCGCTTCTACGAGCAGGCGGCGCGGACCGCGCAACTGGCGGAGGCGGGGATCGACGCGATCGGCATCGCGGCGACGGTGCGGCGGGCAGTGCTGGCACACCGCGGGACGGATGTCCGCACGCAGCGCGCGCCGTCGGAGCGTACGCCCCGGACCTGAGAGCGAGCGCGGATGGAGCCGTTTGTCAGCGAGCACCTGCTGGGCGTATCGCGCACGTATGCGCTGGTCGTGCCCATGTTGCCGGCGCCGCTGGACGAGGCGGTGGGGATCGCTTACCTGCTGATGCGGATCGTGGACACGATCGAGGACGATCCGCGGCTTTCCGCGGCGGAGCGGGGGGAGCTGTTCGCGCAACTGGAGGCGGGGCTGGGGGGGGATGAGGCGGCGGCGCGGGAGCTGGCGCGGCCGTTGGGGGAATTGCCGGCCGAGCAGGCGCTGATGCGGGCGGCGCCGGAGGTGTTGCGGCGGGTCGCGGCGCTGGAGCCGGCATATCGTGAGGCTGTGCGCACGTGTGCTCGGACGATGGCGGCGGGCGTGTTGCGGCTGATGGCGCGGGCGCGCGAGCGTGGGGAGGCGTATCCGGCAGTGCACGATTTGAGGGAACTGCGGGAGTACTGCTACTACGTGGCGGGGGACGTGGGGGAGATGCTGTGCGAGATGATGAGCCACTTTCTGCAACGGCCGCACTGGCGCGAGCGGCGCGAGCAGGCGGTGGAACTGGGGACGGGGCTGCAACTCGTCAACATTCTCAAGGACGCGCTGCAGGATGCACGGCACGGGCGGCGGTATCTGCCGATCGCAGGGCGGGATGAAGCGGATGCGGCGCGGATCATCGCGGAGGCGCTGGGGGAGGCGCGGCGGTGTCTGCGGATCGGGGTGGATTATGTGCTGGGTTTGCCGGGGCGGCCGACGGGACTGCGGTCGTTCTGCGGGCTGCCGATTGTGTGGGGCGGGCTGACGCTGGCGGAAGCGGAGCGCGGGGCAGCGGCGGCGAAGATCGGGCGGGATGCGATCGGGGCGTCGGTGGCGCGATTCGCCGAGGTAGTTGAGGACGAGGCGCGGTTGCGGGCGTGGTTGCGCGAAGTTCTGCAGCCGGTCGACACCGGAGCACCGACGCATGCCCATGACCCCGCGTGAGCGCTGGCAGGCCGTGCTGGCGCACGGCAAGCCGGATCGCATTCCGATGGACTACTGGGGGACGCCGGAAGCCACCGCGAAGTTGCAGGCGCACCTGGGTTGCGGGGATGTTTGGGCGCTATACGAGCGGCTGCAGATCGACAAGCTGTATGGGGTGAGCCCGGCGTACTGCGGGCCGGCGGTCGCGCGCGAATACGACTACTTCGGTTGCCGCTACGCGGAGGTGGCCCACGCCGGCGGCGTGTATCGCGAGTGTGTGGGACATCCGTGGGCGGAATTTCAGACGATTGCGGACGTGGAGCGCGGGTACACGTGGCCGTCGGCGGACTGGTTCGATTACGCGGTGCTGCCGCGGCAGCGGCGTGGGCACGAGGCGTACCCGGTGTGTGGGGGCGGCTCGGAGCCGTTTCTGACGTACGGCGCGCTGCGGGGGCTGGAGTTGGCGTTCAAGGATCTGCTGGTGCGGCCGGGGTTGGTGGAGTATGCGCTGGGCAAGCTGTTCGACCTGGCGTACGAGATGACGCGGCGCGTGTACGAGGCGTTGCCGGGACAGGTGGATGTGTCATACGTGGCGGAGGACTTCGGATCGCAGGAGGGGTTACTGTTCGCGCCGCGGACAATCCGGCAGTTCTTCCTGCCGGGGATGCGGCGGATGATCAACCTGGCGCACGGGGCGGGCGTGCGGGTGATGACGCACAGCGACGGGGCCATTCGGCCGATCATCCCGGACCTGCTGGCGCTGGGGGTGGACATACTGAATCCGATCCAGTGGCGCTGCGCGGGGATGGAGCGAGCGGGGCTGGCGCGCGATTTTGGCGGGCAGGTGGTGTTTCACGGCGGGGTAGACAACCAGCAGACGCTCGCGTTCGGGACGCCGGAGGACGTGGAGCGCGAGGTGGCGGAGAACATCGCGGTGTTGGGGGCGGGCGGCGGGTACATTCTGGCGCCGTGCCACAACATCCAGGCGGTGAGCCCCGTGGAGAACGTTGTACGCATGTATGCGGCGGGTTGTGCGTCGGGGCGGTAAGGACTCGAGTGAGGCACCCCTCACATGCGTCCGGGGCAGGCGGAGGCCTGACGCCACGGGGCGATGCGGCGCGCGGGCCACTGCGCTAGTCGTCGAGGCGACCGGGGGCCAGGCCGGTTGGCAGGGAGGCCGGACGCGCACAAGTTGTAGTGACGTTGATGTGGGCGCCGCCCTGTGAGGACTCGTGAATGGCCTGCATGACGTCGAGCACGTGCAGGGCAAGGTCGCCGCTCGCGCGGTGGGGGCGGCCGGTGCGCAGGGCGTGGGCCAGGTCGGCCAGTCCGAGGCCGCGGCTGTTTTCGGCGTAGTTGAACGCGAGCGGGACGTCGGCCCACTGGGCATCGCCGGCGCGGCGAATGCGGACGGGGCCGCCGAAGCCGTTCGGGTCGGGGACGCTGAGGCTGCCGGTGGCGCCGTGAATCTCGATGAGAGGGAGATTGGCGTGCCAGATGTCAAAGCTGGTGATGATCGTGCCGATGGCGCCGCTGGCGAAGTCGAGCAGGCCGGTGACGTGCGTGGGGACCTCGACCTTGATCGATTTGCCCTTCTTGGGCGCGCTGGTGATGGTGCGCTCGGGGAAGCTGATGCGCGTGGCACCGCAGACGCGCCGCACGGGGCCGAGCAGGTGGACGAGGGCGGTGAGGTAGTAGGGCCCCATGTCGAGCATCGGGCCGCCGCCGGTCTGGTAATAGAACTCGGGGTCGGGGTGCCAGCCTTCGTGGCCGTGGCAGACCATGAAAGCGGTGGCGGCGACGGGCTCGCCGATGGCGCCGGCGTCGATGAGCTGGCGGGCGGTCTGCAGGCCGGCACCGAGGAAGGTGTCGGGGGCGCAGCCGACGCGGAGGTTGCGCTCGCGGGCGGCGGCGAGGATGCGCTGGCCGTCCGCGCGGGTGACGGCGAGGGGCTTCTCGCTGTAGACGGATTTGCCGGCGCGCAAGGCGGCCAAGGAGATGCCGACGTGGGTTTTGGGGACGGTGAGATTCAGGATGATCTCGATCTTCGGATCGGCGAGGACGTCATCGACGGTGCTGGCCTGGGGGACGCCGAATTCGACGGCCCTGGTAATCGCGCGCTCGGGGACGAGGTCTGCGCAGGCGGTGACCTCGGTCTCGGCGAACGTCTTGGCGTTCTTCAGGTAGATGCCGCTGATGTTGCCGCAGCCGATGACGCCGACTTTGATCGGGAACGAATTGGACACGTTCGTCTCGCTCGTACAGAGTCTGCCGGATCGGACGACGGGTGGCCGCCCGCAATGAACTCACTTATCGACTCGCCCAGAGCAGGGCCCGTTGCATGATCTCGCGGGCCTCCGGGATATCGAAATCCTTGTCGGTATGACCGAAGGAAGCGTATGCCACGCGGCCCTGGCCCCACGGGCGTGTCCAGACGGCGGGCATGACCACGCCATTCGCGAAGGTCGTCGTGGCGAGCACCTCGTTACTGGGGTCGACGTGGAGGTAGTACTGCTCGCTGTTGCGCATCGTGAAGTCGTGCATGCCGCGCGTGATCGGGTGTTCATGGTTGACGATATGGATGTCGTAGGCGGGGCGGATGTCGCCGGGATGGGCGACCCACTGGCCACCGGTCATCCATTGGTAGTTGGTGTTGTTGCGGAAGGAGTCGCACATGGTGCCGTGCCAGCCGGCCAGGCCGACCCCGGCGGCGACAGCGTCACACAGGCCCTTCTCCTGCTCGCCGGTGAGCTGGCCCATGGTCCAGGTGGGGACGATGAGGTCCTGGGCGCGGAGTCTGGCGGCGTCGCCGTACGTGTCCAGCTTGTCGGACAGCTCGACCGCGTAGCCTTGCGTGGTCAGCCAGGCGGCGAAGAGGTCCGCACTCTGCTTGGGAGTGTGGCCGTCCCAGCCGCCCCAGACAAACAGCGCCCGTTTCATGGAGTACTCCTCGGACGACTCGGCGGCGCAGCGCCCACCGTCGCGCGACTGAGCCCCGCAGGCCACTAGCTTAGCGGCGGTTCAGGCGGCCGCAATGCCGAACCGATGGAGTGGAGGTGCGTTTGCGGTGGCGCGGCGGCTTGGCTTGCGGCACGCCAGCGGCTAGATTGCGGGCGTGGACGCGAGCTCGAGCAGGTGACTTTCAGGGGCCAGGTAGACATGACACCGGCAGGAACCCCCACACATCCCGACTTCGGACAGGCGGTGGACGACCCGTTGCCTGTCGCGCCCACGCGGATGCCGTCCGATTCCGCGCTCCTGTTTGAAGTAGCCTGGGAAGTCTGCGTGCAAGTGGGCGGCATCTACACGGTCCTGCGCAGCAAGGCCCCCGCGATGGTGCGTCGCTGGGGGCAGGCGTACTGTCTGGTCGGTCCGTACCGCGAGGCTACGGCGCGCATTGAACTTGAGCCGCAAACGCCGGAGGGGCCGATCCAGGCGGCCATCCGCGACCTGAGTGCGACAGGGGTGCGCCTGCATTTCGGACGTTGGCTGATCACGGGGCGGCCGCAGGTGGTTCTCATCGACGTGGCCTCGGTCGCGCACCGGCTGGGCGAGATGAAGTACTACCTGTGGAAGGACAACGGCATTCACTCGCCGCAGGGCGACCGCGAATACGACGAGATCGTGGCGTTCGGGTTTGCGGCCGCGGACCTGCTGGAGGCCGTACAGCGGAACGCGCCGACCCGGCCGGTGCTGGCGCATTGCCACGAATGGCAGGGCGGCGTGGCGCTGCCGCTGCTGCGGCACCGCCGCGCGGCGGTGACGACGGTCTTCACTACCCATGCCACGCTGGCGGGTCGGAACCTCAGTGCGGCCAATGACAATATCTACGATCACTTGAGCACCATTGATGCGGGCGCGGCGGCGTATCGCTGCGGCTACGCGCACCGGCACGCGGTGGAGGGAGCCGCCGCGCAGGCGGCCGACGTGTTCACGACCGTGTCCGGGATCACGGCGCTGGAGGCGCAGCAGTTTCTCGGGCGGCGGCCGGAGCTGCTCGTGCCCAATGGCATCAATGTTGAGCGTTTTGCGGCGCCGCATGAGTTCCAGGTCCTGCACCGCGCGAATAAGCAGCGCATCCACGAGTTCGTGATGGGGCACTTCTTCCCCAGCTACACGTTCGACCTGGATCACACGCTATATTTCTTCACGGCGGGGCGGTACGAGTATCGCAACAAGGGACTGGACGTCTTCATCGAGGCCCTCTACGAGTTGAATCGGCGCATGCAGGCCGAGGACACGGTGACGACGGTCGTGGCGTTCATCATCACGCGGGCGCCGCACCGGGCGCTGAACGTGGAGACGCTGAATCGCCAGGCGATGTTCAACGAGCTGCGCGACACGTGCGCGGCGATCCAAGAGGACATGGGGCGGACGCTGTTCCGCACGGTGGCGACCGGGCGCCTGCCGCATATCGACGAGTTGATTGATGAGTACGCGGCCGTACGGCTGAAGCGCATGATGTACGCGTGGCGTTCGGGGCCGCCGCCGACGATCGTGACGCACGACCTGCTGGACGACACGAACGATCCGGTGTTGCGGCATTTGCGGCATCGGCGGCTGCTGAACCTGGAAGAAGACCGGGTGAAGATCGTGTTTCATCCGGAGTTCATGACGGCGACCAGTCCGCTGCTGGGGATGGATTACGACCAGTTTGTGCGCGGCTGTCATCTGGGCGTGTTTCCGTCGTACTACGAACCGTGGGGGTACACGCCGCTGGAGTGCATCGTCAGCGGTGTGCCGGCGATCACGAGCGACCTGAGCGGGTTCGGTGACTACGTGCTGCAGAACTTCCCGCGGCATGACGAGGCGGGCATGTACGTGGCGAGCCGGCGCGGGCGGAGCTGCGACTCGACGGTGGCGCAGGTGACGGAGTGGATGTATCAGCTCACGCGCATGGCCCGGCGGGAGCGGATCGCGCTGCGCAACCAGACGGAGGCCAACGCCGAGCACTTCGACTGGAATAACCTCGGTCGACACTACGCGGCCGCACACCGGCTCGCGCTCGAGCGTTGCCACCCCGGGCAGGCGCTTGTGCCGGTGGACTGGGGTTTCGAGGAAATCCCGGATGCGGACGGCGCCCGGCGGCCAGTCAAGCGGCGGCCGCGTGCGCGGCGGTCGCCGGATTCGCGCCAGGACTAGCTCCAGAACATACGAGTGGCGGTTTTTAACCGTCGTTACTGCTGGGACAGACGGGGGGCGTTTACCTGTCGCCTAAGCAGGCCTACGGTGCGGCACGAGGGACAGTTGCCGGGCACGGTAGCATTATGTGACCACCCCCCGTGTTCCGGGATTGGGGGGTGAGACATCTCACGCCACCCAGAAGAGAGGAGGCCGACGATGAGCGGGAGGATCGGGCTGGTGAGTGCGATCGGGTTGCTGGGGGTATTCCTGCTGGGATGCGGTGATCTGGACCAGGGGAGTTCCCTCGGGCTGGTGGATGCGAACGAGTCGCGGGCCGTGTTGGAATACGCGGAGAAGTGGAGTGGGTGGGAGATCTTGCCGTCGAGTATTTGGACGGCGGAGCTGGCGGGGGGCGCGATGAGCCGTCTCAAGTCGAGCCGCGTGCAGGCGGGGCTGCAGGCGAGTGGCGACTACTATGTTGCGGAAGTGCCGACGGACAGCGGTGACGGCAGCCGAATTGTGGCGGGCCAGTTTAGTGCGGACGACGAGTGGACGGTGTATAGCGGCTCGGTGCGGTTGACGGGACGCATCTATCCCCAGGTCGCGCTGGATGGAACACGGGCTGTGTATCGCACGCCCGGGGGACTTGTCGTCTACGATCTCGCACAGCGAAGTGTTGCGAAAACGATCGGCCTGGCGACGCCGCCGGTCGAGCTGCTGGCCGTCGGGGGAAGCTACGCGGCGATCACGCTGGACACGGTGTCAGGGCGTGTTTTGCTGGTCAACCTGGAGGACGGGACGAGCTTCGAGCCGCCGGATGGGCCGGAAGGGCTGCAGGCGGCGTTCTGGGATGCGGCCATTTCGGACACGGAGCTGGTTACGGGCGCGTACTCGCCTGAGGCGGACTTGCGGGCGGCGATTCTCGCATTGGATTTGACGAGTCGCACGTGGCGCGTCGTCGCGGACTACGGGCGAAGTCCGAGTTGGGGCCTGTTGGGTTGGAGTGTGGCCGTGCAGGGCGCGGACGACGATGTCGTGGTTGTGCTACAAGTGGGCTCGCCGTGGCAGCGGGCCCTGGAACTGGTCGATCGCACGACCGGAACGCGCACGCAGATCGCCAGGGGGGCGCTGGATGCGCCGTCGTGCGCGCTGCTGCGAAACGGGCGCGTGTATTGGCTCGATACGCGGCAGGGCGCGATACAGGTGTACAACGTGGCGACGGGACTGCCCGGCACGTATCTGCTGGACCTCCCCGAGGGATGGAAGTTCTAGCGCTTCAACCCGGGTGACGGCCGCCACGGCGCGCCGGGGCAACGAAGAACCCGCGGACCAGTGGACTCGGCAGGGCAGCAGTCCACGGATCCGCGGGTTTGTGTTTGGCCCCAGTGGCCCGGGGCGTTGCGAGGGCGGCTAGGACGCGGCCAGCAGGCGCTGCTCGAGGCAGGCCCGCAGTTTGTCCATCGCCTGGTTCTGAATCTGGCGCACGCGCTCCTTGCTGACACCGAGCAGAACGCCAACCTGGTCAAGCGTCTTGCGGCCGGCGGCCTTGGCCTCGGACTCGCGACCGAGGGAGAACCGTGCGGACAGGACGCGGCGTTCGACGGAGCTGAGGTCGGCGGTGTTTTCGAAGAGGATCTGGCGGAGTTCTTCAACGCAATCCAGCTCGATTCGCTCGCGCTTGCGATCCAGGTAGTCGCTCCGCTCCATCGCGGGATCATACGTGGTCGGGAAGTGCGCCCGCTGACGAGCGGCCTTGGCGGCGGCGCGGGAGAAGCTGGCGAGAATCGCACGGCAGGCGTACGTGCTGAACTTGAAACCGCGCGAGGCGTCGAACTTGTCCACGCAGCGCAGCAGGGCCAGGTTGCCCTCGCTGACCAACTCACTCAACTCCACGCCCGAATTCCGCGACCGGCGGGCCATCGCCAGTACCAGGGAGGTGTTCGCCCGCACGATGTCCGCACGGGCATCCTGGGCCCGCGTGTCCCAGCGCAGCAATTCACGGGTCGTCGCGCCGCTCAATCGCGTGCCGCGCGCGTTGTACAGCAGGCGCAGGACGCGATAGCGGCAGTAATTGAAACGAAGGAACAGCGCGCGTTCATCTTCAGCCGACAGGACCTCGGTGGCGGCCTTCTCGCCGGAGTCGGGGTCGACGCTGCCGGCGAGGGTCAGACGGGGCGTGGGGATTTGCGGGCCGGGCTCGTCCCAGCCGTTGAGCTTGCGGAAGTCCGGGTGGTAGACGCACTCGACGGGTTCACTGAGGCGGCGCTGCAGTTGCTCCCGCTCTTCCGGCGTGAAGCTGCGCAGCACGACCGCGTTCGGCAGCCGCGTGCTCGGCGTGAGTCTGCGGAGAGTGATGCCTGGCTTGGCGCGACCGCTGTGTTTGAGAACTCTTCGCATGAGACACTTCCATCCGGTGCCTCGGTCACCCTCCTCCTTGGGGGCGGCCGGCGCCGGCCGTGCCTATCGCACGGCCCGGCATCTTTCCATCTCACGCTTACCGACCACGTGGCCGGCAAGCTTGGTTAACCCGGCCGGGAGTCGTTTGATTCCCGCCGTTTGCTGCCGCTGCGGGGCCTGTTTGGCCGACTCGCGACAACTCGCACTCATTCGGTGCTGAATGCAAGTATAACACATATTCGGGCCGTAGAGGAGAAAATAGCATTGTTTCTGTGCAAAATGCGCAAATCGTTTCGGAGTAATGTCTTGTCGTAGTTTCTGCGATTCGAATGGAGCGGTTGCGGCCATGTCCGGCTGGATTTCCGCCTGAAGAATGCTAGCGAGCGGCTGTTTCTGGCTCGTAACAGGGCGGCGCCGAGGTGGAGGTGAGCACGGGCCCATGGCGTAGCGGCGCGAGGAAGGCACGCACCGCGCGGGCCTGCTGTGCTGCCATAACGTGCGGTCTCGGGAGATGTGCCTTATAATGCCGAACAATGCACGCGCGCGCCCAACGTAACCTTCTGATTCTTGCGCCCGTGGCGGCGAGTTTGCTGGCGGTGGGCTGCGCTGCGGGGGCGGGTCCCCGGCGGGAATTGGCTTCCGGAAATCCACTCGACCGGGCCCGCGGCATCGTGCAGGTCGCGGAGGCGCAGGACCCGCGCGCGCTGCACCGGGTGGTGGACCTGCTGGAGGATCGCGACGAGGCCGTGCGGATGTATGCGATCACCGCATTGCGCCGCCTGTGTGGCGAAGACCTGGGGTATCGGTTTTACGCGAGCGAAGCGCAGCGGGCCGCAGCGGTGGCGCGCTGGCGCGAGGCGCTCCGTAACGGCGAGGTGAGCCTGCGCCCGGGGCGGACAGTGCCGCCGCAGTCCCAACCGGCCATGGTGGGGCAGGAGCACGGCGCGGATGCGGCCCCGGCGACGGCTGCAGAGGGTGGGGCTTCATGATGCGGGCGGCGGTCCTGGAACTGGAGTTGACCAGTGACCCGCACTGGCTGCCGGAATTGCGGGAGCGCGTGCGGCGCTGGGCGGAGAGTCAGGGCTGGTCGGAGCGTCAATCCGGGGAGATCGTGCTGGCGCTGGACGAGGCGGTCACGAACGTGATCTGTCACGGCTACGGCGGCGCGCCGAACCAGCGGATCGTGGTCACGGTGGCGGCGATCGCGGACGAGCAGCAGGGCGAAGGGGTCGAGATTCGGGTGCGGGACTTTGGTCGGCAGGTCGACCCGGCGGTGATTTGCGGGCGCGATCTGACGGATGTCCGGCCGGGCGGGCTGGGTGTGCACATCATCCGGGCGATGACGAACTCGGTCGAGTATCAGCGTGCGGAGGGCGGGGGTATGCTGCTGACGATGCGGAAATACAAGACGCACGCGGTGAGCGCGGGCGGTCCAGCGACGGAGTGACGATGAAGGATCGGCCGGGGACATTGACGATTAACACCGCGGTGAGCGGGCGCACGCCGGTCGTGGCGGTGCGTGGGGAAGTGGACTTGCGCACGTCGCCGCGCCTGCGGATCCTGCTGCTGGAGCAGGCGTTGCGGGCGGGGGGGACGCTGGTGATCGACCTGTCGGGGGTCAGCTACATGGACTCGTCCGGGGTGGGGACGATGGTGTATGTCAAGCGCGAGGTGGAGCGCGCCGGGCGGCGGCTGGTGCTCGCGGGGTTACAGGCGCGGGTGCGTGGCGTGCTGGAAATCACGCACCTGGACAAGTTCTTCACAATCGTGGAGCGGGTGGACGAGGTCGTTGAGGAATGAGCGCGGCGCTCGAGCCGAGCGGGGCGGAGGGACTGCGGCACGCCATCGAGGCGGTCGGGGCGGGCGTGCGTGGTGGACTGGAGGCCCTGCGGCGGGCGGTCTGCTACGTGGGGGGGATCGTGCGTCTGCTCATCTCGATCGGCGAGCGCGCCGCGCGGGCGCTCCGGGGAGGCCAGCATCGCATTCGCCGCGCGGCGCTGACGCAGCAGTGCGTGCGCGTGGGGGTGCGCAGCATTCCGATCGTGGTACTGGTGCAGACGTTCGTCGGGATCATTCTGGCGCTGGCGATGGCGCGGCCGCTGGACGACCTGGGGCAGATGGACCGGATCGCGGACGTGGTGGCGTTGGCCATGTTCCGCGAGATGGGGGCGCTGTTCAGCGCGGTGATCCTGAGCGGATTCGCCGGGGCATCGATCGCGGCGGAGCTGGGCGCGATGGTGGAGGGGGAGGAGATCAAAGCGCTGCGGGCGCACGCGCTGGACCCGATCCGCTTTCTGGTTGTGCCGCGGGTGGTGGCGACGACGGTGATGATGGTCGGGTTGACGGTCCTGGCGAACGCGGTTGGCGTGCTGGGCGGGTTCCTGACGAGCACGGTCGTGCTGGGCATCAACCCGCTGACGTACATCGATCTGACGCGTGCGGCGCTGACGTTGACGGACTATTTCACCGGGCTGCTGAAGGGCGGTGTGTTCGGGGCGATCATCGCACTCCTGGCCTGCTACGAGGGACTGAACGTGCAGGGCGGGGCGGAGGGCGTTGGGCGGGCGACGACGACCACGGTGGTCAAGAGCATCGTGTGCCTGATCGGGGCCGACTGCCTGTTCGCCATCATCTTCTACCGGCTGGAGCTGTGGTAACGTGCCGCTCGTCCTCGGGATCGACGAGGCGGGCTACGGGCCGCTGCTGGGGCCATTGGTCTGCGGGGCGACCTTGTGGCAGATGCCGCCCGAGCTGGTAGGCGGCGACTTGTGGGCCACACTCTCCGATTGCGTCGCGCGGGGCAAGGCGCACGGGGCGACGCGCCTGCCCGTCGACGACTCCAAGCGCGTTTACGATCGCAAGCGGGGCATCAGCTCCCTGGAGCGCACGGTGCTGGCTTTTGCGCACGCGCTGGAGCGGCCGGCGAGCACGCTCGGTGAGCTGCTGGACGGGCTGAGCGACGGCTGCGGCGCGGTGCGTTCGGCGTGTCCGTGGTACGCGGACCTGTCGCGGCCGCTGCCGGCCGACCGGGTGCGGTCGGCCTGTGAAGGCGCGGCGCAGCGGCTGCGGGAGGTTTTCGCAACGGGTCAGGTGGCCTGCCGGGGGCTGGCGGTGCGGTGGATTCCGGAAGATCGGTTCAACGAGCGCGTGGCGCAGACGCACAACAAGGCTGCGGTCGAGATCGAGGCGGTGTTGCGGCTCATGGAGTGGGGGCTGGCGCGCAGCGGTGGGCAGGACGTGTACGTGTGGGTGGACCGCCTGGGGGGACGGGCAGACTACCGGAGCATCCTCATGTCCGCCTTTCCCGAGCGGCATCTGCACGTGCTGGAGGTGGGCGAGACCTGCAGTCGGTATCGGCTGGGGGCCCAGGAGAGTGACTGGCAGGTCGCGTTCCAGGTCGACGCGGATCGCGACCACCTGCCGGTGGCCCTGGCGAGCATGCTGGCCAAGTACGTGCGCGAGTTGTGCATGGAACAGTTCAACGCCTACTGGACCCACCGGGTGTCCGGCTTGCGGCCGACCGCGGGCTACTACGTGGACGCCCAGCGTTTTCTGGGCGAGATTCGTCCACACCTGACGCCGGCGGAACCGCCGCTCGAAGCGTTTGTCCGGGAAAGGTAGAATTCGGTCGCCGGTCCGCAGGGGGCCGGCCGGCCACGGCGGACCACCGTGGTTCGCGGCGAAAGCGGTAGCAAGCTGCGGGCAAACCCCACTGGAGATGGAATGGCTGTTCGGATTCCGTCCGGCCGCGGTCGGTTCGGCGTGATCCTGCTGTTGGCGGTGGTACCGGCGAGCGCGGTGGCACAGCTCGCGCCGCGCCGTACGAACGAACTGGGGTCGGCGGCAACCCAACCGACCGCGCGCGAGTGGTCGCCGGCGGTGGCGGAAGCGCTGGAGGCGTATCGGAACGGCCAGTTCGCGGCGGCCCAGGCGACGTGTGCACGGCTGCTGCAGGAGGGTCGGGAGGCGCGTGTCCGGTTCGACGCAGCGCTGCTGAACGCGCTGTGCCAGTTGCGCGGCGCGAGCCGGGACGAGTGGCGCGAAGGACGCACGCGGCTGGCGCAATTGGCGCAGGAGGACCCATCGCTGTCCGGCGAGCCCGAGTGTAATCTGGCATACGGCCAGGCGCAACTGGCGATGAACGAGACCGCGGCGGCGCTCGATTCGCTGGACCTCGCGGTGGCGGGCTTTGCCGCGCAGGCGGCGACGCAGCGTACGCTGGCGGCGCTCGTGGCTCTTGCGGAAGCATGGGCCGTCCATGCGGAGTGGGAGCTCACGCCACGGCGTCTGGGAGTGACCGGTCCGGCGGAGTCCGCGCAAGCCGACGGGGTTCGGCGCGCCCAGATCGAAGCCGTGCGGGCGCGGGCCGCGGCGCTGGCGGGTAGTGCGGACGCCGTGGTGCGCATCGACGTGGTTCTAGCCAAGCTGCTGATGCGGGCGGACGCGACGGCGGCCGAGGGACGGCAGTGCCTAGCGCGGGCGGCCGAGTCGGCCGCGCACAGCGACGCCGCGGCCGAGGCGGCACTGCTCCTGGCGGAAGAGCACGAACAGCGCGGGGAGTGGGCGGAGGCTGTGCGATGGTACGAGCAAGTGCGCGCCGCGGGGCGAAGGGAGCTGTCCGCGCGTGCGGCCGACCGGCTGCAGCGCATCGAGCAGCCGCAGGTGCAACTCGAGGTTCCGGCGACGGTGGGCGGTGGTGTCCGCGTGCCGATCCAGCTGCGCGTGCGGGGGTTTGAGCAAGTGAGCGTGGAAGTGCGGCGGGTGGATCTGGAGGCCTGGCTGACGAGCGGTCCGGGGCGGGGCAACGAGTTGACGCTGCCTGAGACGGGCTCGGTCCAATACGCGCGCGAACTTACCCCGCGCCGCGACGATCCACTGGCCTGGTGGGAAGCGGGGGCCGCCGGGGAGACCCTGGAGTTCACGGCGCCCGGTGGGGCGCTGGTGGTGCTGGCGCGAGCGCGGCGCGCCGGGGCTGCGGAGCAGGTGGTCAAAAAGCTGGTGATCGCGAGCGCGCTGGAGGTCGCGTGCCGCGCGGGGCCGCGCGAAGTGGTGGTGTGGGCGCGGGGGCCGGGCGCAGACCGCGCGGGGACCGTGACGTTCTGGATGCGGCGGTCGTTCGTGCCGCTGCAGGCGAGTCTGCAGAACGGGCTGGCGATCTTCGCGCTGCCGAACGAGGCGCGGGTCATGCGCGACCGCGAATGGCTGTGCCTGGTGCGGCAGGGCGACCAACTGGCGTTGTGCCGCGGGGTACTCGAGGCGGCCGCGCCGGTGGAAGCGGGGCGCGTGCTGCTGCTGGGCGGGCCGAAGGGGGTCGCCGTGGGGGGAAAATTCCATGTGGCGGGTTGGCTGCTGGACGGCGCCGTGGAAACGGGGCGCGCGGTGCGCATCGAGGTCACCGACGCGACGGACGAAGTCCTGTTCACACGGGAGGTCCCGGTGAGCGCGGGCGGGGCCTTTGCGACGGAGTTCGTGGTGAGCGCCGCTCTGGTCGGCAAATCACTGCGGGCCACCGCCAAGCTGGACGGGCGCGTGCTGGATAACATCGGTCCGCGCGTGTTCGGGAGTATCGCTGCGCCGGAGGCATCGCGCTACCTCGTGCGGACCGACTGGCCGCCGTGGCAGGCGGACGCAGCCGCCGGGCTGCAGGGTCGCGTGAGCGTGACGGATGAAGCCGGACTGGCGCCGCAGGGTGAGGTGCTCTTTGCGCGGATCGAGGCGCACGCGTTGCCTGGCGGCGACACCGTGGAAGCACTGGGGTTCACTGAGCGTCTGGTGCGGCTTAATGCGCAGGGGCAATACGCGCTGCAGATTGCGGGGGCGGAATTGGGGCAGGCCGCGGGCCCCGCGCGTGTCAGCATGTCGCTGCGGGCCGGTCACCGCGACGCGGCGCGCGCGGAGGCGGTGGCCGAGATGCTGCTGGGAACGCAACCGGTGGCGGTCTGGCTGACGCGCGAGCCGGAAGTGCTGCGGTGCGGGCAGGCCGGGCGCTTCGGGCTGGGCTGGTATCACCCGGACGGCGTGGCCGTGAACGAGAATCCCGTGATCGAGGTCTGGCGCGGCGAGCAGCGCGTGGCCGCGCTGCCGGTGGGGGTGACGCGCGCGGGGTTGCGCAGCACTTGGTGGGAGCCGGGCGAGCCCGGGGCCTACCGTGCGCAGGTGCGCGTGCCGGTCCGGGATGGCGAGGCGCTCGAAGCACGCACGGAATTCGTCGTCGCGGCGGCACCGACGAGCGCGCCGGCCGCGGGCACGCCGCTGGTTTGTCGCGGTGAGGCGGCACGGGCAGGCGAGCGGGAGGGCGTGCGGGTCGAGTTGGGCGGACCGATCGATCAGCCGCTACTCGTGCTGGTGGACGACCGCGGCGCGCTGAGCGGCACGGTCGTGGCCCCGTCCGCGCAGGCGCCGAGCCTGTTCGTGCCGACGCGGTGCGCGCCGCGGCGGACCACGCGGCTGAGTGTCGTGGCGCCGGGGCCGGACGCCCCGGCAGTCCTGGCCGACGTGCCGGTCCGGGCGCCGACGACGGAGAGGCTGGCGCTGGCCGCGGATTGCCCGGCGGAAGCGTGGCCCGGCGTCGACTTGCCGGTAACCGTGCGAACGGAGCCCGCCGGGAGTCAGGCGGGTATGGTCGTCGTGGCGCGGTTGATCGAGGCGCGCACCGCAGGTGCGGCCGGCTGGGATCCTCGGCTCGAGCCATCGGGCGCGGCACCGGTCTGGGTGACCGGCCGTGGGCCGACGACGCCCGCCACCGCGGATGAGCCCACGCGCGTTAGTCCGGGGGCGGCGACGGGTGCGGTGCTGCCGGCGACGGCCGGGCTGCGCGCGCCGGCGGAGTTGTTGGCAGCGCTGGAGGCCGCGCTGGCGGAGGGCGAGACGCTGTGGTGCACGAGCGTGGATTGCTCGACGGGCGTGTGTGACCTGCGGATTGCCCTGCCGTCGGTGCCGGGTTTGTACCGGCTTGAACTGGCCGCGGTGACGCCGCGGGGCAGCGCCGCCGTAGGCACGCGCCTGATCGACACGCGGCGCGGGCTGGCGGTGCGCTGCCAATTGCCCGACCAGCTCAGCCTGGGGGACCGGACGGTGCTGGCGGTGCGGCTGGAAAACGGTGGCGCGGAGCCGATGGTGGCCGACGTGCGGATTGCCGGAGGCGCGGGGCTGCACACGGAGGCGGTGCGGTTGCTGGAGACGCGCGACGGGACCTCGGTGCACGCGACGGAAGGGGCGTACGCCGTGACGGTTCCGGAGCACGGGCAAACGTGGCTGCACGTAGGCGTCGAGGCGAGCCAGCCCGGGGCGGGCGAGGCGGTGGTCGAAGTTGCCTGCGGGACGCAGCGCCGACGGGAGGTCCGGCCGTACCAGGTGTGGTCAGCGCCGACCGCGTCCGAGGCTCCCGCGGCAACGCTGCGCCGAACGGTCACGGTGTGGTCGCCACCGGTGTGGGATGCCAATGGGCAGGTGTTCGACCCGAAGATTTACGAGGACGCGCACGTCCCGCAGCCCTACCGATGGCCGCGCAGCGTCTACCGGCTGCGCGAGCTGCACTGGACGGAGCGACCGTGGCTGGCGGGAGACCGCGTGGCACGCGGTGAGTTGGTCCACGTGCGCGAGGAATTCACGGTGGACCGGTCGCGGGCAGCGCTGGTGTGGCGACAGCCCGTTCCCGCCAACTGCTGGGCCATGGCGACGGTGCTGCGCGACGCGCCGGGCCTGGGGGCCTTCGAGCGGGTGCGCGAGGGCCAGATGGAGTATCGCGTGCCGGCGCTGGCTGAGGGGCCGCAGGTGCAGGAGTATTTCCTGGGGGCCGTGCGGCCGGGGGTGTGTCTGCTGCCGGCGCCGACGTGGCTGACCAAGGAGCAGGTCGTGACGGTGGCGGTGGAGCCTGCGGAGACTCGGCTGATTGTTGTGGGGGACTAGCGCGGTCGCACCAACGATGCGTGACCTCGTCGCGATAGGCCTCCGTGCCTGATGAAGAACTCCCGTTCCGGAGTACCAGACCCAAAGTGAAACCGCTCTAGCGAGTCCGGCGGGTACCGCTGACGAACGGGCAGTCGGCGAGGCAAAAGCGCAGCGGTAGGTCGTGAGCGGAGGTCACGCCGATGCGCGGCGTGCAGATCACCGAGGCTGCGTCGTGGCTCTGCTCGGCGGCCGGGGCAGCGATCCATAGCAGCCGTCCACGCGTGAGGTCCCAGCCATCTAGGCGGCGGTCGATGACCAGCGCCTCGCACAGGCGTGCCGGGCCACGGGCGAGGTCGCGGAGCGGTAGGTGTGCGCGGCCCAAACGTGGCGGCGGCGCGGCGGCGGACGAGTCGGCCGCGTGGGATTTGGCCCGCGCGCGGCGCCGCTGAATCGTCAGGCGGCGGCGAGTCATCAGGTTGATTCCCGCCAGCGGCTCGATGGCGCGGATGAGGACGGCACTGGGCGTGCCGGCGGGCTCGGTGACGGTGTTCAGGCACCAGCGCGAGTGAATTGAGTAGACGTAGGCGTGGCCGGGGGGGCCAAACATGCTGGCGTTGCGGCGGGTGCGTCCGTTGCAGGCGTGGCAGGCGGGGTCATCCGCGGCGAGATACGCCTCGGCTTCGACGATGCGCCCGGCGGTGAGACCGGCGGCGGTTGCGCGGATCAGGAGCTTGCCAAGCAGGTCGCGCGCGACGGCTTCGACGCGGCGGTCATAGAAGTCGCGCGGTAAAGGGAGGCCAGCGAATGGTGTGCGTGCCTTGGTCAACCTCCGGACTCCGAAGATCGGCAGCCTGCGCCCTCGCCTGCGATCGTGCGCGTCGTGTCGGGAGGGACCGTGTCCCGCACGGACCCGACGTCAGGCACGGAGGCTTGACACCACGGCACGGTGTGCCTCCGCAACACTACGCGTGCAGCGCGCGACCGTCGACGGCGAGCGCGGCCTCCTTGAGCACTTCGGCCAGCGTCGGGTGCGCGTGGCTCGTGCGGGCGAGGTCCTCGGCACTCGCGCCAAACTCGATCGCGGCGACGGCCTCGGCGATCAGGTCGCCGGCACGCGGGCCGATGATGTGCACGCCGAGAATCCGGTCGGTCTGCGCGTCCGCGAGGATCTTCGCGCGGCCGTCGATGTGGCCCAGCGCGCGGGCGCGGCCGTTGCCGCGAAACTGGAAGACGCCCTTGCGATACTGGCGGCCGGCTTTTTGCAGTTGCTCCTCGGTCTGACCCACGGAGGCGATTTCGGGGTCGGTGTAGCACACGCCGGGGATGGCGTCGTAGTTGACGTGGCCGTAGCCGGTGACAATGTGCTCGACGCAGGCGAGGCCCTCTTCGGAGGCCTTGTGCGCGAGGAGCGGACCGGCGATGACGTCGCCGATGGCGTAGAGGCCGGGGACCGCAGTGGTGTAGTGCTCGTTGACCGGGATGCGGTGCCGCTCGTCGAGTTGGAGGCCGACGGTGTCGAGGCCGAGGTCGTCCGTGTTGGGCACACGGCCGACGGCGACGAGCACGCGGTCGCACTGCAGCGGGGCGGCCCCTTCGGTCTCGACGATGCAGGCGTCGCCTTGCACGCGGGCACCGGTGACGCGGCAGCCGAGGCGGAATTCGAGTCCCTGGCGGGTGAAGAGCTTCTGGGCCTCGGCGGCGAGTTCGGCATCCATGCCGGGGAGGATGCGGTCGAGGAATTCGAGGACGGTGACCTGGGCACCGAGGCGGCGCCACACGGAGCCGAGTTCGAGGCCGATGTAGCCGGCGCCGATGACGACGAGGTGCCGCGGGACCTGCGCGTAGGACAGCGCGGTCGTACTGGTGCCGATGCGGTCGTGGTCGAGCTGCACGCCGGGGAGCGTGGCGGACTGGCTGCC
Source organism: uncultured Planctomycetales bacterium (assembly GCA_964523405.1). Classification (GTDB taxonomy): domain Bacteria; phylum Planctomycetota; class Phycisphaerae; order UBA1845; family Fen-1342; genus CAZGAQ01. Next base: position 27,545 of record CAZGAQ010000038.1, on the reverse strand, counting down.
GGTGGCGATGATCACGTGGCGGGCTTCCAGCTCCCTCTGCCCGTCGGCGGCGGTGACGACGATGCGGCCGGGCCCGGTGAGGCGGGCGTGGCCGGCGTAGCGCGTGACCTTGTTCTTCTTGAAGAGCGCCTCGACGCCCTTGGTGAGGCCGGAGACGATCTGGTCCTTGCGCTTGAGCATGGTGGCAAGGTCGAGGCCGACCTGGCCGACCTGTACGCCGTGCTCGGCGAGCCCGGCGCGCGCGTGGGCGTACCGCTCGCTGGATTCGAGCAGGGCCTTGCTGGGGATGCAGCCGACGCGCAGGCAGGTGCCGCCGAGGACGGGTTCCTTCTCGACGCAGGCGACGTTGAGCCCGAGTTGGGCGGCGCGGATCGCGGCGACGTAGCCGCCGGGCCCGGCTCCGATGACAACGAGATCGTGTTGGGGCACGGTCGGGTCTCCTCTGCGTGGATGGTCGGATTATACGCCGGTCCGCGTTCGCGAGCGCTACGGCGGCGGGCCGACGATCTGACATCGGCGCTCAGAAATCGGTAGAGCCGCCCGGGGGACAGGTCTATCCTACCAGCATGGTTCGGCGACTCAGCCAGCGTGAGATGCAGCGGGCGTACCTCGAAAGCGACGCGTCGTACGACGGCGTGTTCTTCCTGGCGGTGCGGACGACGGGCGTCTTCTGCCGGCCGTCGTGTCCCGCGCGCAAGCCGCGGCCGGAGAACGTGCGGTACTTCGACACGGCGGGGGCTGCGGTTGCGGCGGGGTATCGGGCGTGCAAGCGTTGTCGGCCGTTGCAGACGGACGGGGAGCAGCCGAAGTGGGTGCAGGGGCTGCTGGCGCGGCTGGCGGCGGGGAAGGCGGAGCGGTTGTGCGACGCGGATCTGCGGGCGCTGGGGGTCGAGCCGACGCGGGCGCGGCGCTACTTTCGGAGGCACTTTGGGATGACATTCCAGGCGTATCAGCGCGCGCGGCGGATGGGGCAGGCGCTGTTTGATGTGCAGGAGGGGGCGGACCTGACGGCGACGGCGTACAACCACGGCTACGAGTCGAACAGCGGATTCCGCGATGCGTTCGAGCGGACGTTCGGACGGACGCCAGGGCGCGGGCGGGAGGCGCGCTGCGCGGTGGCCCAGGTGGTCGAAAGCCCGATCGGGCCGCTCCTGATCTGTGCGACGGCCGACGCGGTGTGCCGACTGGAATTCCCGTCGTCGACGCCGGCGGAGCAGTTTGCGGCGCTGCAGCGTTCGTTCGACGGGGCAGTGGTGCCGGGGACGAATGCACACCTGGAGCAGCTGCGGGGCGAATTGCGGCGGTACTTCGCCGGCGAGCTGCGCGAGTTTGGCGTGCCGCTCGACTATCCGGGCACGGCGTTTCAGCAGCGCGTCTGGGGGGCGCTGCTGCGCATCCCCTATGGACGGACGTGCTCGTATGAGGACATCGGGCGGGCGATCGGGCAACCGACGGCGCAGCGGGCGGTGGGGCTGGCCAACGGGCAGAACCGCATCGCGATCGTCATTCCGTGTCATCGCGTGGTGAACAAAAGCGGGAAGCTCGGCGGGTACGGCGGGGGCTTGTGGCGCAAGGAGTTCCTGTTGGACCTCGAGCGGCGTGTCCGCGGTCGGTGAGGCCGGGGCGTGACGAGGGGCGAATTTCCTTGCCCGGCGCGCGGGCCGGAATTATACTTCAAGCGGACTTTAGGGCTGCACATCGTCTGAGGTCCCCGGGGAAGTCTGAGTTTGGACCTGAGCCCCAGGTGCACTTGTGCTGCGCCCGCGAGGACTGGCCGTCATGCTCGTGTTGGGGGCCACGGTTAGTGTCTGCGCGGAGCCGGTGTGGCCATTCCTGCCGGGGGACTGCGATCTCGACGATGTGGTCGATGCTGGCGACTGGTGGGCGTTGCCGGGTGACATGGCGGGACCGGCCGATGGCGGGCCGCGCGCCGGCTGCTGCCACGACCTGGACGGTGACGGGGACGTGGACCTGGCGGACGTGGCTGCCCTGCAGGTGGCTTTTGCCGCCACGCCGTTTCTGGCGGTCCCGATCGGGGATGATGCGGACGACGGCACCGAGGTCTTGGCGTCCGCTTGGTTCGACGATGGCCTCCTGCCGGGCTGCAATGCAGTCGGGGCGGCTTGGGGGGGAGACCTCAATCTGGGCCTGCGATTTGTGGTGCCGGACCTCGCCCCCGGAGAGCAACTCACGCTGGCGCGGCTGGTGCTGCCGGCCACGGGCTACGGCTGGGTGAGTAAGGGTGTGCGGCTGCGCATCGTGGGTGTCGACGAGGACAGTGCGGGGAGCTTCGCCGGCGCACCGCCTTCTACGCGACCGCGGACGGCCGCGACTGTCGTCTGGAGCGTCGCGGAGAATTGGCCGGCGGAGGCGGGGGTTTTCGACTGCTTTCCGCTCTACCGGCACACGCCGGACCTGACGCCGGTGGTCAACGAGATTTTGCGGCGGCCGGCGTGGGGGACCGGCGCGGCGGGGCGCGTGCTGGCGCTGGTCATCGAGAACGATCGCTCGGAGGACGGCAACTTTCTGGTGCTGCAGGACTACCGCGTGGTGACGGGGCCGTGTGCGCAAGTGATCGCGCCGCGGCTGGAGCTGTACCGGACGGTTGAGGCCGCGCTCGTGGCGAAGGAACTGCTGACGCGGCCGACGGACCGTTCCGTGACGATCAGCACGCTGGCGCTCGTCGGCCTGGAGGCCTATTTCGAGTATGGCGACCAGCCCGGCCGGTACGCGGACAAGACGCCCACTGTTTTTGTGGCGGGTGGGGCGCCGCTGGAGACCGTGCTGAGCGGGCTGCGTGCCGGCACGCATTACTACTACCGCATGCGGTATCGCCGCCCTGGAGACGCCGTGTTCGCCGCGGGGCGCGAGCACACGTTCTGGACGCAACGTGGTCGCGGACAGGCGTTCACGTTCACCGTGCAGGCCGATTCGCATCTTTTCTACGAGCAGCGTAGCGTGCGGACCGTGACGCTGTACCAGGGGACGCTGGCGCGCATCGCCGGCGACCATCCGGACTTCCACTTCGATCTGGGGGACACGTTCAACTGCGAGTCCGGGATGGTCCGACTGGACAAGCACCCGCTGTACTATGTGTTGGCGGATGTGCTGGACTTCGAGGAGGCGTTCGACCGGCACCTGGCGCAGCGGCCTTTTCTCGGGCTGGTATGCCATTCGGCCCCGTTCTTCTTCGCCATTGGTAATCACGAAGCGGAACAAGGCTGGCGGCTCGACGGTACGCCGGACAATCTGGCGACCTGGGCGGCGCGGGCGCGCCAGCTCCTGTATCCGTTGCCGGAGCCGGACTACTTCTACAGCGGCGACACGCAGGTGGATCCGCTCGTGGGGCGGCACGAGACCTATTATGCCTGGGAGTGGGGCGATGCGCTGTTCGTCGTGCTCGACCCATTCTGGTACACCGCGCGGGCGCCGCACAATCACGCCGGGATGCCGGGCAGCGGCGACAACTGGGATTGGACGCTCGGATTCAAGCAATACGCCTGGCTGCGCGAAGTGCTGCAAGGCAGCCGGGCGCAGTGGAGATTCGTGTTCGTGCATCACCTCACCGCCGGCGTGGACACGTACGGGCGTGGGGGCATCGAGGCGGCGAGTCACGCCCTGGGTGGGCGCGGCTCATTCGAGTGGGGGGGCGAGAACCTGGACGGAAGGCGCGGATTCGAGGAGCACCGCCCCGGCTGGGGTCTGCCGATCCACCAGCTTCTGCTGGTCGGTGGCGTGCAAATCGTGTTCCATGCGCACGACCACGTCTTCGTGAAGCAGGCGCTCGACGGCATCGTGTACCAGGAATGCCCGCAGATCGCCGATCCCACCTACGGTCCCGGCTGTCTCATCGACGGGCACTACACGCATGGTGACGCCGTCAACAATGGGGGCTATCTGCGTGTTTCGGTGGCGCCGACGCAGGTGCAGGTGCAGTACATCCGCACGTATCTGCCGGGCGAAGGACCCGACGGGGAGGTGGGCTACAACTACACCCTCAGCCAGGGCCCCTGACCGTGTCGGGCTAAGCCGTTGTCGCGCTACTTCGCCAGCTCGGCCAGCATGGCCCTCAGGTACGTCCACATCTTCTGCACGCTTTCGACGTAGACGCGCTCATCGGGGCTGTGCGCGCCGGTGATGTGCGGGCCGAACGAAAGCATGTCCATGGTTCCGGCGCCGATGCGGGAGTCGATCACGCCGCACTCGAGCCCGGCGTGAATGGCCGTGATTTTCGGCGCAGTGCCGAACACCTGCTCGTACAAGCGCCGGCCCAGAGCGAGCAGCGGCGAGTCCACATTGGGTTGCCAGCCCGGGTAGCCCTCGTTGTGGAAGGTTGTGGCGCCGGCCAGCGCGCCGATGGCGTCGATCTGCTGCAGCGCGGTGTGGAGCTGCACGCTCGAGGAACTGCGCGACAAGCAACCGATGGTCACCGTCAGCGTGCCGGGGCCGCGCTCGACCTTGACCGTGGATGTGCTGTTGGATGTCTGCACGAGGCCGGGGATTTCCGGGACGGTCGCGAGGACGCCGTGCGGCAAGGCGGTCAGCGTCGTCAGCAGGCGCTGCGAGTCCTTGCGGCTGAGCACCGCCGGCGCGTCGCTCGAAATGCCGGCTTCGACGTGGATCGCGCAGGCTTCCTCCCCGGCGCGGTGGGCGATGACCTGCAGCTGTTCGGCTGCGTGCCGCAATTTGAGCAGGGTGCCTTTGGGGCCGCAGACGACGGCCGCAGCCTCGCGGGGAATGACGTTGCGTTTGCTGCCGCCGCGGAGGTCGGCGAGCTGCACCGGGAGGCCGCCCTCGACGTGGTCATTCCCGGTCAGCGTCTGGACGAGCAGCTTGATGGCGCTGAGGCGGTTGAGGTGGATATCGCAGCCGGAGTGTCCGCCGCGCAGGCCGGCGATCGTCAGCCGCGCGATCTCGGCCGTCTTGGGACGGGCGGCGGTCTTGAACTCGAACTGCACCGTCGTGTCGCGTCCGCCGGCGCAGCCGATGAACAGCGCGTCGTCCTCCTCCGAATCCAGATTCAGCAGGCGGCGACCCTGGACGAATTCCGGCGTCAGGGCGCGGGCACCGGTCATGCCGGCCTCTTCGTCGACCGTGCAGAGGACTTCGAGCGGACCGTGGACGACATCCGGCGCGGTTGCGGCCGCCAGAGCCAGGGCGACGCCGATGCCGTTGTCGGCGCCGAGCGTGGTGCCGGCAGCGCGGACGACGGCTGGTCCGCTTGGTCCGTCACGGTCGAGCACGAGCTGGATGGGATCGCGGTCGAAGTCGTGTTCGGTTCCGGTGTTCTTTTCGCAGACCATATCGACGTGGCCTTGCAGGACCACGGTGGGGGCGTGCTCGTGGCCCGGCGTGGCCGGCACGAGGATGAGGATGTTGCCGACGGCGTCCTCGCGAAAGGTCAGACGGTGCTGGTTGGCCCAATTCCGCAGGTGGGCGCGGACTTGCTCCTCTTTCTTGGAGGGACGCGGGACGGCGGCGAGGCCGGCGAAGGCCTCCCAAACCGGTTTGGGATCGAGTTGCGCGATGGCGCTGTTGCTCATGAGCATATTGTCCTGGCTTGGGCTAGCTCCCCGGAGTGCGGCTCCGGCGCGGGGCGCACGCTTCCGGGCAGCGGCCACGCGAGTGCCAAGCACACCCGTGCGGCCGGGAATGCATAGGGTAACGAAAGGAGGGAGGCGCTCAAGAGGCGCCGGTGAGCGGCATGGGGCAGGGCCGCGCCGCAGCTCAGGCCGGAGGCTGTTTGAGGACAAAGAGGAGAGCGACGCCGGCGAGGGCGACCAGGGCACCCAGCACAGCGCGCCAGCCGATGCGCTCGTGATAGAGGCGCCAGGTGAACGGGAGGATGAGTACGGGCGGTAACGCGAAGAGCGTCTGCGCGATGGCGAGGGGCGCGAGCTTGGTGGTGATCAGGGAGAACCACATGCCGAGGTAGGGGCCGAACACCGCACCGGCCAGGGCCAACAGCAAGCCGGCTTGGCGCGAGCCGTAGCGTGCGGCCACCACGCCGCACTGCGCGGCGCGCCGCTCCCGCCAGGCGTGTAGGGCGACGAACGGGACCATGCCGACGCCGGCGAAAGTCATGCGTACGAGTGCAGCCGCCTGCGGATCCAGCCAGTGTTCCCGGGGCAGCCAACCTTCGCCCATACCCTGCTTGCTCAGCAGCAGTCCGCCGGCCTGACACGCCGCGGCCAATAGGGCGAGGGCGACGCCGCGCGCGTAGCGGCGGTGGTCGGTCGCCGTGCGTGCGGCCGGGCGCTGCAGGATGACCCAGGCGACGCCGGCCAGAGTAACGGCGATGCCGAGGATGGCGACGGCGGGCAGGCTCTCGTCCAGCACGAGCCAGCCGAAGATGGCCGCCATGATCGGGGCGGTGGTCATGCTGAGCAGCGCGAGACGCGGGCCGATGTCGAGAAAGGCAGTAAAGAGCGCCTGATCGCCGATGCACAAGCCAATGAGACCGGAGCAGGCGAGCAGCCACACCTGCCGGGGGAGGGCGTTGGGGAACACGTGATGGGCCGGGCTCAACACCGCGTGCGTGAGCGCCAGCAGCACGATGGCGGCGCCGATGCGCAGGGCGTTGACGGGCGTGACGCCGATACGCCGGCCGGCGGACGTGAACAGCAGCGAGGTTGCCGTCCACAGGACGGAGGTCGCCAAGCCGGCAGCGTGACCGGAATAGGTTTCCGGGATTCCCAGCATGCGGGCATGATAGCGGCGGCGGTGCGCGGCGGCACTTGCCGGCGGACGCGCGCTCAGGAGGCGCTCTGCGCCCGGGGCTCTTCCTCTTCCTCGTCGCTGCTGGGGTAAGCGATGCGGCCGTGGTAGATGCTGATGAGGCTCTTGACGAGGCTTTGGCGGATGGCGGCGAGCTCCTTGAAGGTGAGGTCGCACTCGTCGAACTGGCCGTCGGTGAGGCGCTTCTGGATGATCTTGGCGACGGTGTCCTCGATGCGGTTCGGGGTCGGCTCGGGCATGGCACGAACCGCACCTTCGACTCCGTCGCAGAGCATGACGATGGCGGTCTCGCGCGACTGCGGCTTGGGCCCCGGATAGCGGAACTGCGTGTCGGACACGGCCGGGTCCCCGGGTTTGCGGGCCTGGCTGGCGGCGTGGTAGAAGTACTCGATGACCGTGGTGCCGTGGTGCTCGGGGATGAAGGGGTGCAGGCGGGCCGGCAGGCCGTAGGCCTTGGCCATCTCCACGCCGTCCTTGACGTGGCCGATGATGATCAGATGGCTCATGGCGGGAGATAGGCGGTCGTGGCGGTTGCCGACGCCCATACCCTGGTTCTCGACGAAGTACTCCGGCTTGTTCACTTTCCCGATGTCGTGATAGTACGCGCCGGCGCGGGCCAGCAAGCCATTCGCGCCGATCGCGTCGGCGGCTGCGTCCGCCAGGGCTCCGACCATCAGGCTGTGGTTGTAAGTGCCAGGGGATTCGGCGGCGAGCATCCGCAGGAGCGGCTTGTTCGGGTCGCACCACTCCAGCAGGGTCATGTCGGTGGTGACATTGAAGAGGCGTTCGATGGCGGGCAGGATGCCTTCGAAGAGGAAGGCGGCCCCCAGCGTGGTCAGCGCGGCCCACAGCGCCCGGCTCCAGAAGAGGAACGTGAGGGTCTGCTGCTCCACCAGGCCGACGAGCACGGTGACCAGCAGGGCGGTGAGCGCGGCCAGGCTGCCGATGGCGATGATGCGCCCGCGATTGCGCACGTTGCGCAGGCCGAGAAACAGGACCACCGAGACCGCGGCCAGGATGACGAGGAAGCTGGCGCCCTGGCGTGTGGCCAACGTGATGAGCAGGGCGAGGATGCCGCTGGCGTACTGCGCGGCCACGCGCCGCGCCGTGATGGCCAGCAACGCGGTCGCGAACACCTGGACGCCGACGGCCGTGTACACCACGGTCGTGTTCAGGTAGATGGTGCGGGCGAGCAGCATCAGCGCGAGCAGGACCACCGCCATGGCGACGCGCGGCTGAGTTTGGGGGGCGCGCGTTTCCTGCTGCTGGGCGAGCACGAACCCGCCGAGGCCGAAGACGATCAGGAAAGTGACCAGGGCCCGGCCGGCTAGCGCAGCGCGATGGGTCGCGACGAGGGCGAGATTGCCGCCGCTGTCGCGCAGCTCCTCGAAACGCTTGTGCTCCTCGTTGAGCAGCAGCACCTCCGCGCGGGTCAGGATGCCGGCATCGGCCAGCTCGCTGCCTACCCCATAGTCGACGTACTGCGTCTGCACCTTGTCCTCGGCGCGCTGCGCGGCTTCCTGGGAGGCCTTGCTGTCACGCCGGTAGATCGCCTTGAAGGTGTTTTCCGTCGTGCCGCGCAGCATTTCCAGCAGCGAGGCCCGCATGCTCGGACGCAGCGGTGCCGGAAACTCGGCGGCGGCCTCCTCCGCGACGCGTGCGACGTCGTCGGCGGCGCTGGAGAAGAGGAGCCGGTTAATCGAGATCGGGCGCTCCGTGGCCTGGTTCGGGTCGACCAGCATGGCGCTGACGCCGGTGCGGCGGGGGGCCTTCTCGTCCGCCGCCACCAGGGGGGCGTTGCGCAGCACGCTGACGGCGCGGTCGACCGCGTGTTCGTACACGGGCGAGTCGGGCTGGGCGGCCAGCCGGGCCAATTCCTCCAGGCCGGCGTCATCCAGCACGATCTGGATGGCGGCCGCACTCTCCTTGAGGTGCTGCAAGTCGCCGCCCTGCTCGCGGGCGACGCGCAGGGCACTGGCCAGGCGGCCGCGGATATCGGTCAACAGGGAGGTATCGAGCGCGTAGTAGTCGTCCGCATTGTCGCGGGCCCGCATCTTCTCGATTTGCGTGCGCGCTTCGTCGGCCACGCGGAAGGCCACCCGCGAGGTGATCGAGCGCAAGAGCACTTGGCCTTCGCGGTATCCCGGCACGTCGCCCCCGAAGTTGATGATCACCGAGGCCAGCACGGCCGAGGCGAGCAGCAATACCAGCGGGCGGATGCGCACGCGATCGGCGGTGCGCAATAGCCAGCCCGGGCGGCGTTCGGCTTTCGAACGCCGGATTTCCTTCTGCCGGGCTGTCTGCTTGCCGAAAAGTTGCATAACTGTGCGCGTCGACGCTTTCGGGGTCGGCCTTCAGTGTCGGCCGCTTGGTCACCCGGGCAGGCCGCCCTCCGCTTGTGGGGGGCCCTTTCTATCGGACGTAGCGCGGGGATCGGCATCGCGCGGCGGGTTGGCGGCGTAGCGGGCGACCACCTGCTGGACGAGCCGGTGCCGCACGATGTCCACCTCGGTCAGCCGCAGAATCTCGATACCCGGACAATGGCGCAACCGGCCAACGGCGTCCGTCAATCCCGAGCGCTGATTCGGTTCCAGGTCGACCTGACTGTCGTCACCGGTCACGATCATCTTGCTGTGATTCCCCAGACGGGTCAGGAACATCAGCATCTGAGACGGGGTGGAGTTCTGCGCCTCGTCGAGGATGATCAGGGCGTTGTTCAAGGTTCGCCCGCGCATGTAGGCCAGCGGGATGACTTCGATGATGTCGTTGACCATGAAGCGCTTGAGCTGGTCAAACGTCATCATGTCGTGCATCGCGTCGAAGATCGGCCGCAAGTACGGGTTCACCTTCTGCTGCAGGTCGCCGGGGAGGAAGCCGAGGCGTTCGCCGGCTTCGACGGCGGGGCGGACCAGGACGATGCGCTTCGTGCGTCCGATCTTGAGCAGGTGGACGGCCATCGCCACGGCGAGGTACGTCTTGCCAGTTCCGGCCGGGCCGAGGCAGAAGACCAGGTCATTGCGGAGCATGGCCTCGAGGTAGTGTCGCTGGCCGTCGGTCTTGGGGGCGATGCGGGCATCGTGGGAGAAGACGCTGATCGCCTGGGAGTCGTCGCCACCCTCGCGCTCCTCGGCCTCGGCCAGAGCCACGTCGACCGCGTGCTCATCGAGGAACTCGCGGTGGCGGAGCATTTCCTGGAGGTGCTCGAGCACGGCGGCGGCCCGGGCCACCTGCGGGGCCTCGCCCAGGATCTGCACGGTCGTGTTGCGGGCGTGGATCCGGACCTGGAGGGCGTCGCGGATCTGGCGCAGGAAGCGATCGCCGGGTCCGAACAACTCGCCGCGGCGGTGGGGCTCGCGCAGGGTTACGGAGAGTTCCATAGTGGATAGGGTATGCGGGGTGACGGCGCGTTGGCAACGGGGCCCCGCGAGTCCGCGGTGTTGGCCGCGCGGCGCCGCGGAAACTGGGGGGCGCGGGGCATTGCAGAACGGGGCGGGCGCGGGCAGAATGCCCGTTGCAATGTGTGTCGGCTGCCGTACAATCCGCCCGGTATGTCCGGTGCGGCGGGTCAGTTGCGAGCGGGCTGACGGCGGGCCGGGCAAGGGTTGGTACGTGTCTGCTCGGTGAGCGTCGGAAGGAGTTTGCTTGTGAGCACGATGACGAAGGTGTTCGTCGTTCTGACGGCGGTGCTGGCGATTGTCCTGAGTTGCCTCACGGTCTCGGTCGCCGCCCGGATGACCAATCAGAAGGAGCAGAACGACGCCTACCAACTGCTGGCCCAGTCCGAGACCGTTCGGCGGCTGAACGTCGAGGCGGTCATGGCCACGAGCCTGGCGATGAAGGACGACACGATCCAGCAGCAGGCGCAGACCATGGCCAAGAAGGATGAGGAGTTGCGATCGACCAGCGACGAGCTGGCGAACCTGCGGATCGAGCTCGCCCGCCAGAGCAACGAGCGCGTCGCCGCCGAGGCGGGCCGCAAGAAACTGGAAGAGATGCTGGATGTACTGACGGCCGAGGCGACCAGCTCGCAGAAGCAGAACCAGGTGCTGCTGACGGAGAACATCGACCTGCAGACGCGCAACCAGCGGCTGGCGGCGCGCGTGCTGGAGCTCACATCGCAGACGACGATTCTGACGGACGAGAACCGCAACTTGCAGGAAAAGCTCTACGCCGAACAGCAGCGGGGCAAGGAAGTCGTGCGGGCCGCCGCCGCTCCGGCGAAGATCGAAGCCGAGCCGGCCAAGGGGGTGACGCCGGTGCGTCCGCCGGTGGCGGGGCCGATCAAGGGTGAGGTGGTCGAGGTCGATGGGCGGTACGTGAGCATCAACATCGGCGAAACGTCGGGCGTCGTGGCGGGGATGGCCTTCATGGTTTACCGCGGCGAGACGTACGTCGGCGATCTGGAAGTGGAAAACGTGCGGCCCAAGGAAGCGGGCGGCAAGCTGACGATGGTGGCGCCGGGGCAGAGTGTGCAGCGCGGCGACCGGGTGTCCTTCGAGTAGTCTGGCGGAAGGTGCGTTCATGACCAGTGCGAACCCAGGGCCGCGCCTCTCCCGCCCGGCCGCGGATAACGACGTTTACACCGTGCTGTTGTGCATCGCGTTCCTGTTCCTGCTGACGGCGACGATTTACGTGGCCTATCGCGCGATCACCCAGCTCGGCGGGCTCATTCCTCCTGCCGGGCTGTAAGCAGCGGTATTCGAGCGAGCGAGAAACCTGGCGGCATCGGGAATGGCCACGGAGCGGCCTTCTGCGGTGCCGTCCGCCTACACATACGGAGAGCCCGGTGTTCGTCTTTCGCCGCCTGATGGGACTGTTCAGTCTCGACATGGGCATCGACCTGGGCACCTGCAACACCCTCGTCGCGGTGCGCGGGGAAGGCATCGTCCTGAACGAGCCCTCCGTCGTCGCCGTGCGCAAGGGGACGAACGAGGTGCTCAACACCAAGGATGGAGCCGCCGTCGGTCTGGCGGCCAAGGAGATGCTCGGGCGCACGCCCGGGTCCATCACCGCGATTCGCCCGCTGAAGGACGGGGTCATTGCCGACTTCGACATCACGCAGGCGATGCTCGGCTACTTCATCCGCAAGGTGCACGGTAACCGGGGGCTGGTGCATCCGCGCGTCGTCATCGCCGTGCCGTCGGGCATCACGGCCGTCGAGAAACGGGCGGTGCTGAACTCGGCCGAGCGCGCCGGCGCCCGGCGCGTGTACCTGATTGACGAGCCGAAGGCCTCGGGGCTGGGGGCGGGGTTGCCGATTCACGAGCCGCGCGCGTCGATGATCGTGGATATCGGCGGCGGCACGACCGAAGTCGCGGTGCTCAGCCTGTTCGACATCGCCGTCTGCACGTCGCTGCGGGTCGCGGGCGACGACATGGACGAGGCGATCATGAACTACATGCGCCGCACCTACAACCTGATGATCGGTCCGCAGACGGCCGAGAACATCAAGATCCAGATCGGCTCGACCGCGCCGCTGGGCGAGGAGCTGAAGATGGAAGTCCGCGGCCGCGACATGATCAGCGGTCTGCCGCGCCGGGCGGTCATCACGAGTGAGGAAGTGCGCGAGGCGTTGAAGGAGCCGGTGGGACAGATCATCGAGGCGATCCTGCACACGCTGGAGCAACTCGAGCCGGAGCTGGCCGCCGACCTGGTGGACAACGGCATTACGCTGGCCGGCGGCGGGGCGCTGATGCGCGGGCTGGACACGGTCATCGCCAAGGCGTCCGGGCTGGACGTGCGCATTGCGGACGATCCGCTGACCTGCGTGGCGCGCGGCACCAACGAGTACATCGAGCACCTGGACGAGTGGGGCGAATCGCTGGATTCGGACGAGGACGAGTACTAGGGGCGCGCGCGAACGTGTCCGGGCGGGGGCGGCGGACGCGGATTGCAGTCGCCCGGGCAGGACCCGGCTTCCGTGGGCGGCGTCGTGGCGCCGCGCTGCTCCGCAACGGATACCATCGTGCGCATGCGGCTGCCTTCCAAAGCGAACACCTTTGTCATTCTCATGGTCGTGTCGGCCGTGGCGCTGCTGGTACAGAAGTGGACCGGTAGCGTGCGCGGCCTGTTCCAGCCGCTGGCGCTGCCGCAGTGGGTGATGTCGAAGTTCTCGCGCGACGCCCACGACAAGGTGGCCGGGCTGCTGGAACCGAAGATCACGCAGGAAGAGGCCCGCCGGCTGCAGCAGGAGAACGAATCGCTCCGCCGGCTGCTCGCGGACCAGCAGGCCCTGGCGGATACGCTGGCGCGGCAGGTGGCCGAGCTGAGCAACCTCCGCGAGCAGTGGCCGGACAGCCAGGCTCGCGTCGTGCTGGCGGCGGTAGTGGCCTACGACGCGGATCGGCGGCGCGAGTCGCTGCTGATCGCGCTGGATGATCGGACGGGGCCGTTGATGCGATCGGGGCTGTGGGTGGTGGCGGGGTTGCACGAGACGCCGACGCGGGAGTTGTTGGGGGAGCGTTGGCTGGTGGGGCGGATCGAGGAGGTGCAATCTCGCGTCGCACGTGTGCAACTCGTTACAGATCCAAAATTTAAGGTGGCGGTGCAATTCGGCATCCTGACGGAAAAGGGGTGGGCTCTGGCGGACGAGGCCTGTTTCCTGCAAGGGCGCGGCGGGGGGCGGATGCTGGCATTCCCGGCCACCCGGGACTACTACGCGGCGGGCTATCGGATGGTGGTCGTGCCGCCGGCGGCAGACCTGCCGCTGCGTCTAAGTCTCGGAAAGATAGAGAGTTCCAGCGTGAACGCAGACTCGTCCAAGTGCTATGATTTAACGGTGGTGCCGTGGGCGCCGGCTGAGAGTCTGACCCATGTATACGTATTGGTGACACCCGGCAAGCCGTGAGCGATAGCGGCAAGTGGTTGGGGAGCCATGGTGGGTGGGGCAGCGCGATTGTGCAGCGGGGAGTCGGCACAGGGCAAGGGGTGTTCATCGCGGCGGGAGAGGGAGAAGTGCTGCGCGTCCGGAGTGCGGCGCGTAGCGGGGCGGCTATCGGGCGAAGCAGGGTGAGGATTGAGCTTTTTTGGCGGAGTCGGGCTTGACGGAAAAGCTGGCGTCTGTATTTTAGAACGTCTCGGCCTATTTTGGCCGGGCTAGATACTGGGTTGCGACGAGGTTCGTACCGGACAGGTGTGACAGCGTATGGCAGGCGAACGCATTCGCATTCGGATGGAAGCGTACGATCACCGGGCACTCGACGCCTCGGCGGTTGAGATTGTCGACCAGGCGAAGCGGACGAGTGCACGGGTGCACGGCCCCATCCCGCTGCCGACGCGCATCGAACGGTACACGGTGCTGCGTTCGCCCCATATCGACAAGAAGTCCCGGGAGCAGTTCGAGATGCGCACCCACAAGCGCGTGATCGACATTTTCGATCCGACGCCGCGCACGGTGGAGGCGCTGAATCGACTGGTCGTCCCGGCGGGCGTGTTCGTCAAAATCAAGGCTTAAAGGCCACAAATCCGGAGTTGCCTGCGGTGCCGCGGGGCACCCGCATCCCGGTGGGCCGCCGATGACGGTCGGCGGACCTCACAGGCGAAGCCTGTTTGTCAGCAGCGGGCTGCGAAAGCGGCTCCGTCTGGTAGGAGTGCCGAGGTATGGTCCCGGCGATTCTAGGTAAGAAAGTCGGCATGTCGCAGGTCTTCGCCGCAGATGGCCGGCGCATTCCGGTGACCGTAGTCGAAGCGGGCCCGTGCGTGGTCCTGCAGGTGAAGACGACGGACGGCAAGGACAAGTACAATGCCGTCCAGCTCGGCTTTCAGGACGTCAAGCCGCACCGCTCGACGCTGCCCGAGATCGGGCACGCCCGCAAGGCCCAGACCGCGCCGAAGGCGTTCGTGCGGGAAGTGCGGCTAAGCACGCCCACGGCGAAGAATGTCGGGGACACGATCACCGTCGAGCTGTTCAAGGAAGCGGACGTCAAGTTCGTGGACGTGGTGGGGGTCACCAAGGGGCGCGGGTTCGCGGGCGCGATGAAGCGCTGGGGCTTTGGCGGCCAGCCCGCCTCGCACGGCACGGAGCGCAAGCACCGTTCGCCGGGCAGCATCAGCGGCCGGGCCCAGAACCGCGGTACGAGCGGGGCGGGCAAGAAGGGCCGCCGCATGGCCGGCCACATGGGGGACCGCAAACGCACCGCCCGCTGCCAGCCGCTTGTGGGGATTGACAACGAAAACAACCTGCTGCTGATTAAGGGCTCGATTCCGGGTCCCAAGGGCGGCTTTGTGATCGTGCGCAAGTCGAAGACGCGCTCGTAGGAAATACTGCGATGCTCAATGTGCCGGTATACAACAGCGCAGGCCAGAAGGTAGGCGACGAGCAGCTTGACGAAGCCGTCCTGGGCGGCAGCGTCAACGCGGCTCTGCTGAAGCAGGCGGTGGTCATGTACCACGCCAATCTACGGCAGGGCACGGTTCGCACCAAGAGCCGCGGCGACGTGGAAGGCTCGACCCGCAAACTGTACCGCCAGAAGGGGACCGGCCGCGCCCGCATGGGCAACGCCCGCACGCCCCAGCGGCGCGGAGGCGGCATGGCGTTCGCCAAGCGGCCGCGCGAGTTCCGCCAGGCGATGCCGCGGCAGATGCGGCGGCTGGCCCGGAATCAGGCGGTGCTGGCGAAGATTCAGAGTGCGGACGCGCTGATTGTCGACGGTTTGAAACTGAGTGCCCCGAAGACCGCCCCGTTTGCCAAACTGCTCGCCGCGGTGCAGGCGAATCGGGGCTGTGTGTTTGCCACCGCGGGCGTGGATATGAACGTGCTGAAGAGCGGGCGCAACATTCCGCGGACGGAGGTTGCGGATGTGGCGACGCTGAATGCGTACCAGATCCTGTCGCGGCGGAAGCTGGTCTTCACCCGTGACGCGTTCGACCGGTTCAAGCAGTTGCTGACGGCTCCGGCCGCGCAGAGCGAGTAATTGTCATGGACATTTACCACACGATCGTTCGGCCGCTGGTTACCGAGAAGAGCACGCACCAGGCCCGGCAGGAGCAGAAGTCGGGCGGCGGTTCGTACAGCTTTGAGGTGCACCCGGAGGCGAACAAGAGCCAGGTGAAGGACGCGGTGGAGAAGATCTACGGCGTCAAGGTGGTGAACGTGCGGACCTCGAACCGGTCGGGCAAAGTGCGACGATTCCGGTTCAAGTTCGGCATGACGCGCGAGACGAAGAAGGCGATTGTGACCGTGGACAAGAACAGCCACATCGACCTGTTCTAGGCGCCACGCGAAGCGAGGCAGCGCATGGGTGTCATTCAATACAAGCCGACCAGTGCGGGACGCCGCTCCGGCAGCGTCAACGACTACGCGGAAATCACGCACCGCTACGAGAACCGCCCGGTCAAGTCGCTGGTGGAGCCCCGCAAGAAGACCGGCGGGCGCAACCACAGCGGCAAGATCACGTCGTGGCAGCGCGGCGGCGGCAACAAGAAGATGTACCGCATCATCGACTTCAAGCGGAAGCGCGATGACGTGGTCGCGAGTGTGCTGGAAATCCAGTACGACCCGAACCGCAGTTGCCACATCGCCCTGATCCAGTTCCCGGACGGCGAGAAGCGCTACATCCTCGCCCCGCTGGGCCTGAAGGCGGGCGACAAGGTCGAAAGCGGCGCGAAAGTCGAGCCCAAGCCGGGGAACTGCATGCCCCTGGCGGGCATTCCGATCGGCATGGAAATCCACAACGTCGAGCTGACTGCGGGACAGGGCGGCAAGCTCGTGCGGACGGCGGGCGGGCAGGCGCGGCTGATGGCGCGCGAGGGTGGCTGGGCGACGATCCAGTTGCCGTCGGGTGAAATGCGGCAGGTCCGTGTCGAGTGCCGCGCGACGATTGGCCAGCTCGGAAACTTGGACCACCAGAACGTCAGCCTCGGGAAGGCCGGGCGCAGCCGCTTTTTGGGCCGGCGCCCGAATGTCCGCGGCAAGGCGATGAACCCGGTGGCGCACCCGCTGGGCGGCGGTGAAGGCCGCAGCAATGGCGGGCGGCACCCGTGCTCGCCGTGGGGCCAGCTCGCCAAGGGCGGGCGGACGCGGAATCCGCGATCGCGTTCGAACCGGCGGATTTTGCGGCGGCGCATCACGAAGTCGTTCGGCGAGGCCAAGCTCAAGAGGAAGTGGTAGCAGCCCCTCGGCCGGGCGCGCCCGGCGCGGTGCAGGTGAGGACACGCGATGTCGCGCAGCTTGAAGAAAGGTCCGTTCGTCGACGAGGTGCTGTTCCGCAAGGCGCTGGCCGCCCGAGATGCGGGCAGCCACACGCCGATCAAGGTGTGGAACCGGGCCTGCACGATCGTGCCGGAGTTTGTCGGGACGACGTTCGAGGTCCACAACGGCAAGGTGTTCCACAAGGTGTACGTGACGGAAGAGATGGTCGGGCACAAGCTTGGTGAGTTCGCCCCGACGCGGACCTTCCGCTCGCATACGAGTCGTCAGGTGAAGCCCGGCTAAGGGCGGCGGAGATTCGCAGACATGGCTTGGACAGCGACACACCGATACGCACGGATCTCGGCGCGGAAGGCCCGCCTGGTCGCGGCCCTCATCCGGGGGCGCCGCTGCGATGACGCCGTCGCGCTGTTGAAGTTCACGCACAAGCGGGCGGCCGTGATGATCGACAAGGTGCTGAAGTCGGCGATGGCCAGCGCCAACGAACAGGAAGCGACAATGAGCGCCCTGTACGTGGCGGTGGCGCGGGTCGACGATGGTCCGATCATCAAGCGCTTCCGCCCCAAGGACCGCGGGCGAGCGCATTCGATTCAGAAGCGGACGAGCCACATTATCGTCGCGGTGGATGAGAAGGAATAACACGTGGGCCAGAAGACACATCCAATCGGGTTTCGTGTCGGCATCACCGAAGGGTGGCGGTCGCGCTGGTACGCGCCCAAGGCCGCGTACGGGACGTTCCTGGTCGAGGACGAGCGCATTCGCCGCTTCGTCGACGACCACCTCAACAAGCAGAAGCCCTTCGCCAATGAGCCCAACCGTCCGCCGGCCTACGCCGGCATCTCGCGCGTCGAGATCGAACGCACGCGTGACGAGGTCAAGATCATCCTGCACACGGCGCGGCCGGGGATGGTGATCGGGGCCAAGGGCGCGGAAGTTGAGCGGCTCAAGGAGCGGCTCGAGGACCTGATCGACCGCCGGGTGGCGGTGAACATCATCGAAGTGAAGAACGCGGACATCGACGCGCACCTGATCGGGGCGTCGATCGCGGAGCAGCTCAAGAAGCGGGCGAGCTTCCGGCGCGTGATGAAGCAGAAGTGTGAAGCGGCGATGCAGGCGGGCGCCAAAGGCGTGAAGATCAAGTGTTCGGGGCGCCTGGGCGGCTCGGAAATGGCCCGCGTGGAAACGCAGATGTTGGGCTCGATTCCGCTGCAGACGCTGCAGGCCAACGTGGATTACGGGCTGACGGCCGCGGTGACGAACTACGGGGCGATCGGCATCAAGGTCTGGGTGTATCGCGGCATGTACGGCGAGGAAGCGGAAATCGAACGTCCGGATCGGTTCCGTCGCCGGGGTCGCCGCTAAAGCGCGTTAGAGGAGCAGGTTCATGGCCGGCAACATGCCAAAACGCGTGAAGTACCGCAAGGCCCAGAAGGGGCGGGTGCGGGGCGTGGCCACGCGTGGGAATACGGTCGCCTTCGGCGAGTTTGGGCTGCAGGCGCTGGAGATCGGGCGCATTACGGCCCGGCACATCGAGGCGGGCCGCGTGGCGGCGACGCACTTCATGCAGCGCGAAGGCCGGATCTATGTGCGGATCTTCCCGCACAAGCCTGTGTCCAAGAAGCCCCTGGAAACGCGGATGGGCAAGGGCAAGGGCGAGACGGAATTCTGGACTGCGGAAGTCAAGCCCGGCACGATGCTCTACGAGGTCGGTGGCGTCGCCGAGGCGGTCGCCAAGCGGGCGCTGCTGCGGATCGCACACAAGATGCCGGTCAAGACGCGCTTCGTGTTCCGGCAGCACACGGTATAGGTGCAGGTATGAAGATCGAGGCGATTCGCGCGATGAAGGTCGACGAACTGCACGCCGAGCTGGAGCGGCTGCGGCGGCATCTGTTTGACCTGCGGGCGCAGGCGGTGACGGAGAAGCTTGAGGATCCGACGCAGCTCGGTAAGACGCGCAGGGACATCGCCCGTCTGCTGACCGTCCTGCGCGAGCGGGGCGAGCGGAACGTGGAGCAGCGGCAGGCGCATATGACCGCGCAGGCCGCGCGGCGGTAGGCCTCGCGGACACCGAGGCGGGAAGGTGAAGTAGGTTATGACGGCTGAAAGCAACACAACCGCGACCGCCAAGCCGGCCCAGCGCCGCTTGCGCGCCACCCGCGTGGGGATCGTGACTTCGGCCCGGCGGACCAAGACGATTCGGGTGACGATCGAGTTTCTGGTGCGTCATCCGAAGTACGGCAAGTTCGTCCGCCGGCGCACGGTGCTGCATGCCCATGACGAGAAGAACGAATGCGGCATCGGCGACAAGGTGGAGGTCATGCACTGCCGGCCGCTGAGCAAGACCAAGACCTGGCGGCTGGTGCGCGTGCTGGCGAAGGCGCCGCGTCAGGCGGAGGAGGCCTCCGCATGATTACGCAGTACACGCGACTGGACGTAGCCGACAACACCGGCGCGAAGCGCCTGATGTGTATTCAGGTGCTCAAGGGCGGGGCGTCGAGCGTCGGCAAACGCCGCCTGCGGGTCGGCTATGTCGGCGACATCATCATGTGCTCCGTCAAGCAGGCGCTGCCGGCGGCGGACATCAAGAAGGGTGACAAGGTGCGCTGCGTGGTGGTGCGGACGAAGTATCCGACCCGGCGCAAGGACGGCAGTTACGTGCGCTTCGATACGAATGCGGCCGTACTGATCGACGCGGAGAACAACCCCAAGGGGACGCGTGTGTTCGGTCCGGTGGCCCGCGAGCTGCGCGAGAAGAACTTCACGAAGATCATCTCGCTGGCGGAGGAGGTCTGGTAGCCATGGCGGCACGGATTCGCAAGGATGACACGGTCCTCGTCATCGCCGGCGACCAGAAAGGCGCGCGCGGCAAGGTGCTCCGGGTGCTTCCGGAGAAGCAGCGCGTCCTGGTGGAAGGCGTGAACATGGTGTATCGGCACGTCCGCAAGAGCCGGCAGAACCCGCAGGGCGGCCGGGTGCAGAAGGAAGCGCCGATTCACATTTCGAACGTGATGCCGATCGACCCGCGGACGGACCGCGCGGTCCGCGTCAAGTTCCCGGCAAAGCCGGACGGCAGCAAGAAGCGGGTGACCGCGGGGCGGCACGCCAGTGGCGAGGCGCTGAGCGACGTCCGCACGGCCCGTGGCAAGTAAGGCGGCAACGGCATGGCCAGACTGTTCGAGAAATATCAGCAAGAGGTGCTCCCGGCGCTCAAGCAGGAGCTGGGTCGCGCGAACCCCATGTCCCTGCCCAAAATCGAGAAGGTCGTGGTCTCGATGGGCTTGGGCAAGGCGGTCGCGGAGAGCACGACCAAGGCCCGTGAGAACAAGCGGTTCCAGGAGGCCGAGGCGGCTCTCACCACCGTCACCGGGCAGAAGCCGGTGATCTGCAAGGCGCGCAAGAGCGTGTCGAACTTCAAGCTGCGGGCCGGCTACGATGTGGGTCTCAAAGTGACCCTGCGCGGCACGCGGATGTACGAGTTCCTGGACCGGCTGATCGCGCTGGCGGTGCCGCGCGTGCGCGACTTCCGCGGGCTGTCGCCGGACAGCTTTGACGGGCGCGGGAACTATGGCATGGGGCTGACCGAATACGGCGTGTTTCCCGAGGTCAACCCCGACAAGGTGACGTACCAGCAGGGCATGAACATCACGATCTGCACCACGGCCCGGAACGACTCCGAGGCACGGCGGCTGCTGAGCCTGATGGGCATGCCGTTCAGGAGCTAGGCGCATGGCCAGACTCGCGTTGCGACTGCGGTGCAAGGAGAAGCCCAAGTACAAGGTGCGGGGGTATACGCGCTGCGAGCTGTGTGGCCGCTCCCGGGCGGTGTACCGCAAGTTCAAGATCTGCCGGTTGTGCTTCCGGAAGCTCGCGCATGAGGGCCGGATTCCCGGCGTGCGGAAGGCCAGTTGGTAAGGAAGCGAGACGATGGCGACGAATGATCCGATTGCCGACATGCTGACCCGCATCCGCAACGCGGTGGCGATGCGCAAGCCGCGCGTCCGCATCAAGCGCACGAAGGTGTGCCTGGGCATCGCCCGCGTGCTGAAGGAAGAGGGCTATGTTCGCGATTTCATCTCGATCGACGATGCCTGCGGGCAAGGGGAGATCGAGGTGGATCTGAAGTACGGCGAGCAGGGCGAGCTGGTGTTTCGCGAGCTGCGGCGGGCGAGCCGCCCGGGACGGCGGCTGCACCGTCCGGTCGCGGAACTGCCGCGCGTCTGCGACGGCATGGGCATCGCCGTGGTCTCGACGGACCGTGGCGTGATGAGTGATCGGCAATGCCGCAAGCAGCGCGTGGGCGGCGAAGTCCTTTGCACAGTGTGGTGAAACATGTCGCGCATTGGCAATAAACCGGTGCCCCTGCCCAAGGGCGTGAAGGTCGAGGTGGCCGGGCAGACCGTCAAGGTCTCCGGTCCCAAGGGCAACCTGACCTGGAGCGTGCCGCGGCCGATCACGGTCACGGCGGCCGCCGACCAGGTCGTCCTCGGGCGACCCGACGACGAGACGCCCAGCAAGGCCCTGCACGGGCTGTCGCGGGCGCTGATCGCCAACATGGTCAAGGGTGTGGCCGAGGGCTACGCGATCGGCCTGGAGATCTACGGCACGGGCTTCAACGCCAAGGTGGAAGGCCGCAACCTCCTCCTGAACATCGGCTACATGGGCCGGGGCGTGGGGCGCAAGGCGCAGTTCGAACTGCCCATTCCGGCCGGAGTCGAGGTGAAAGTCGACGTGCCGGCCGCCAAGGGCAACACCGAGCCGGCCAAGTTCACGGTCAGTGGCGCGGACAAGCAGGCGGTCGGGCAGTTCGCGGCCGAGATTCGCAAGCTCCGCAAGCCGGAGCCGTACCTGGGCAAGGGCATTCGCTACGCGGGCGAGCACATTCGTCGGAAGGCGGGCAAGGTCTTTGCCGGTGCGGGCGGCGGTTGATGCGGCGGGCAGTGAGGTAGCAGCGGATGAGAGCGGAACTAATCAAGAATCGGCGCGCGGCACGGCGCGTGTTGCGCGTACGCAAGAAGGTCAGCGGCACGAGCGCCCGGCCGCGGCTGGCGGTCGCGCGTTCGAACCGGCACATCAGCGCGCAGATCATCGACGACACCGTCGGCCGCACGTTGTGCGCGGTGTCCACCAACGCCAAGGAACTCCGGGCGCAGGTGGGCTATGGCGGCAACAAGCAGGCCGCGGCCGTGGCCGGGAAGGTGCTGGGCGAGCGCGCTCGGCAACTCGGTATTGAGCAGGTGGCGCTGGATCGGCGCGGCTTGCGGTACCACGGCCGGATCAAGGCCCTGGCAGAGGCGGCGCGCGCGGCCGGGTTGAAATTCTAGAGAATACGAGCAGGACGGCAGCCTATGGCGACTAAGCCGGCAAGAGTACGAAGAGAGCGCGAGGACTACGGCGACGAGCACGGCGGCCTCGAAGATACCGTCGTGAAGCTCTACCGTTGCGCCACCGTCGTGAAGGGCGGTCGGCGGTTTTCCTTCGGCGCCCTGGTGGTCGTGGGTGACCGCAATGGTCAGGTGGGTTTCGGCTACGGCAAGGCGAACGAAGTGCCGCCGGCGGTCGAGAAGGGCGTGAAGCAGGCCCGCCGGAATCTGTTCGGCGTCCCGCTCCGCGGCACGACGATTCCGCACCGCGTGATGGGGCGGTTCGGCGCCAGCCGGATCATGCTCATCCCGGCCGCGGACGGGACCGGTGTGATCGCCGGTGCGGCGCCCCGCGCCGTGCTGGAACTCGCCGGCGTGAAGAACGTGCTGACCAAGTGCTACGGCTCGACCAGCCCGAAGAACCTCGTCAAGGCGACGGTCAATGGTCTGAAGTCCCTGCGGACCCGGGCCATGGTGGAGGCGCTCCGCGGCGTGACCCTGGAGTTGCCGCCGGAGCCCGAGCCCAAGCCCGTGGCCGAGCGGACCGAAATGCGCGGCGGGGCGGCCGCCCCGCGCGTCGGCCGCCGCGAGCGCCCGCAGCGGGGTCCGGCGCCGATGGAAAGCGCGGCGCCCGAAGTCATGCCGCCGACGGATGCCGCGCCCCCGACACCCCCCGCGCCGGAACAGGAGACGCCGTAACATGATGCTCAACCAGATTACGACGGAAGCCGGTGCGCATCATCGCCGCAAGCGCGTCGGCCGCGGCGAGAGCAGCGGCCACGGCAAGACCTGCACGCATGGCAACAAGGGTTGCCAGTCGCGCGCGGGTGGCGGCGTCCGGCCGCTGACGGAAGGCGGGCAGATGCCGCTGTTCCGGCGGCTGCCCAAGCGCGGGTTCAGCAACTACAACTTTCGGACGCAGTACGCGGTCGTGAACGTGGCGGCTCTCGAGGCGGCGTTTGGCGCGGGTGACGCGGTGGACGTGGCCGCGCTGGTCCGCGCGGCGCTGATCGTGAGCGACGCGCTGCCGGTGAAGATTCTGGGCGCGGGGACGCTCGGCAAGAAGCTGAGCGTGAACGCGCACGCGTTCAGTGCCAAAGCGAAGGCTGCGATCGAGCAGGCGGGTGGCACCGCGACGGTGATTCCGCAGCGCGATCCGGCGGCCTTGGCGAAGGCGAAGCGGCGCACGGCGAAGAAGGCCAAGACGGACCAGGCTCCGGCGGGCAAGCCGGCGCAATAGACGCGGGTCAACGGCCCTGCGGGGCCAGAGGGTGACACCCGATGTTCCGTGCTTTTGCAAATGTGTTCCGCATCCCGGACCTGCGCAAGAAGGTGCTCTTCACCCTCTTGATGCTGTGTGTGTACCGGGTCGGCTTCTACGTGCCGCTGCCGGGCGTGGACCAGGACAAGCTGGGCAAGCATTGGCAGACGACCGGGGACGCCACGGAGCAGATGGCCGAGCTGTTCGCGATGTTCACGGGTGGCGACCTGGGGCAGAGCACGCTGTTCGGCCTGGGCATCATGCCATACATCAGTGCCTCCATCATTCTGCAACTGCTGGTCACGGTCGTCCCGGCGCTGGAGAAGATCCAGAAGGAAGGCGAAAGCGGGCGCCGCAAGATCATGGAGTACACGCGTTACGGTACGGTGGCGCTATGCCTGGTCCAGGCGACATTCTGGGTGGGGTACCTCAATAGCAACAATCTGATCTTTGCCGATTATCAGGGGACGATCTCGTTCGCCATCATCGCTATCACGGCACTGATGGCGGGGACGCTGCTGCTGATGTGGGTGGGCGAGCAGATCGACGAATACGGCATCGGGAACGGCATCAGCCTGATCATCATGGCGGGCATTATCTCGCGCCTGCCGTTCGTCCTGGTCGAGATCTTCCAGGGGCTGCGGGCGGCGTTCAAATCCGGCGGTGCGCAGACGACCGGCGCGCTGACGCCGGAGAAGATCGTCTTCCTGATCGTGTCTTTCGTGCTGGTCGTGGCGGCGTCGATTCTGATCACGCAGGCGCAGCGGCGCATCAAGGTGCAGCAGGCCAAGCAGACCCGCGGACGGCGCGTGGTCGGCGGGGCCCAGCATTACCTGCCGTTGCGGGTGAATCACGGCGGCGTCATGCCGATCATTTTCGCCAGTTCGTTCCTGCTGTTCCCGGGCGTGGTATTCGGCTGGCTGACTAAGGGTAACATCTGGCCGGTCGGGGTCTGGGCCTTCCTGAGCGAAGTGTTCCGCCCCGGGCAGTTCATCTACGAATTCACCTACGTGGGAATGGTCTACTTCTTCGCGTACTTCTGGGTATCGGTGCAGTTCCAGCCGAAGGAGCTGGCCAACAACCTCCGCGACATGGGCAGCTTTATTCCGGGACTGCGGCCAGGCAAGCGGACCGCGGACTACCTGGAATCCGTGATGACCCGCATCACGTACGTGGGCGCGGGCTTCCTGGCCGTGATTGCCCTGATTCCGTCGATCGTGGCGATTTATCTGGAAATCCCGTACCGCATCTCGGCCTTTCTGGGAGGCACCGGGTTGCTGATCGTGGTGAGCGTGACGCTGGATTTGATCCAGCGGATGGAAGCGAACCTGATCATGCGCAACTACGAGGGCTTCCTGGGCGCGGAGGGCGGCGGACGGGTGAAAGGACGCCAGTACTAATGGCCGCGCGACGACTGATCTTCCTGGGGCCCCCGGGCTCGGGCAAAGGCACGCAGGCGGTCCGACTGGCCGAGCGGTTGGGCCTGGTGCAGCTTTCGAGCGGCGATGCCCTGCGGCGGGAACGGGCGGAGGGGAGCGAGATCGGTCGGAAGGCGGCGCAGTACATGGATGCCGGGACGCTGGTGCCCGACGAGGTGATCACCGGCGTCATGCTGGCGGCGATCGCGAAGCTGCCGGCCGGAACCGGTTTCATCCTCGATGGCTTCCCGCGGACGGTTCCACAGGCGGAAGCGCTGAGCGCGGGACTGCAGGCCCGGAAGCTGAAGGTCGACGCGGTCATCGATTTCAAGCTGGATGACGCGGAAATTATCCGGCGAATCGTGGAGCGTCGGGTTTGTAAGGCGTGCGCGGCCACGTATAATCTAAGTTTTCTGCCGCCCAAAGTGGCGGGCGTGTGCGACAAGTGCAAGGGCGAGCTGATCCAGCGGCCCGACGATCGCCGCGAGGTGGTCGTGACGCGGCTGGAAACGTACCGCGCGCAGACCGCGCCGCTGATTGCGTATTACACGCAGCAGGGGCTGCTGCAATCGGTTGATTCAGCCGCCGGCGCCGACGCCGTGCAGGCGCAGGTGGCGCGGCTGATCGAGGCGCCAGGACGCGGGTGATGGCAGCGCCGGGAAACCGGATCGTTCTGAAGTCGCCGCGCGAGATTGAGTTGATGCGCGCGGCGGGCCGGGTCGTCTACCGGGTCCTGACGGAGCTGGAGAGCCTGGTCCGGCCGGGCGTGACGACGGCGGAACTGGACGTCCGCACGGCGGAGTTGATTCGGGAGGCGGGCGGCACGGCCCTGTTCAAGGGCGTGCGGCACCCGCAGGCTCGGATCCCGTTTCCGGCGTGCATCTGCGCATCGGTGAACGATGAGATCGTCCACGGCATCCCGGGCAAGCGGGCCCTGGTCGTCGGAGACATCATCAGTATCGACTGCGGTGTGCGGTTACACGGGTACTGCGGTGACGCGGCCCGGACGTTCGCGGTGGGGGCGGTGACGCCGCGAGTGCGGCAGTTGCTGGACGTGACGCGCGAGGCTTTGGAGATTGCGGTGCAGGAGATCCGGCCGGGCATGCTGTGGAGCCGAGTCGCGAAGGTGATGCAGAAGCACGTGGAGGGCGCGGGCTTCGGTGTGGTCCGGGACTTTGTGGGCCACGGGATCGGTCAGGAGATGCATGAGGAACCGAAGGTTCCGAACTACTACGACCGGAGCCAGCGAAACGCGGATTTTGAGTTGCGACCGGGCATGACGCTGGCGGTCGAACCGATGGTGACGGGTGGCCGGGCGGAGACGAAGTCCGGCGATCCGACGGGTTGGACGATCGTGACGCGGGACGGTTCGCCGGCCGCGCATTTTGAGGATACGTTGGCAGTGACGGAGACCGGAGTCGACATCCTGACCAACGGCAGTTGAGGGCAGCCCGCCCTGGTGGCGGGAGGTTGTGGCGATGAAAGTACGCAGCAGCGTGAAGCGGATTTGTGAGAACTGCAAGATCGTGAAGCGGCGCGGCGTGGTGCGCGTGATTTGCACCAATCCGCGGCACAAGCAGCGACAGGGCTAAGGAAGGGCGGCGGCTATGCCACGTGTAGCAGGTGTTGACATCCCGGCGCAGAAGCGGACGGAGATCGCGCTGCGGTATATCTACGGAATTGGTCCGGCGCGGGCGCTGGAGATCTGCAAGAAAGCGGGCGTGGACCCCGGGGTGCGGGCCAGCAAGCTGACGGAAGAAGAAGTCAGCAAGATGGCCGGCATCATCGAGCAGGACTACGTGGTGGAAGGCCAGCTCCGCCGGCAAGTGCAGCAGAACATCGCGCGGCTACGTGAGATTCGCTGCTACCGGGGCTTACGGCATATGCGCGGCCTGCCGGTGCGCGGGCAGCGGACGCGGACGAACGCGCGCACCCGGAAGGGTCCGCGGAAGACCGTGGCCGGGAAGAAGGGCGTCAAGGAAATGCACCGCGGCTAGTGCAAGGGAGCGTGTCCGTTGGCAAAGTCGAGTACGAAGCGTCGCGCGAAGCGCAGTGTCGCCAAGGGCATTGCGTACATCAAGGCGACGTTCAACAACACGATCGTCACGATTACGGACCCGAATGGGGACGTGCTGTGCTGGGCGTCCGCGGGTTCCGTGCCGGCGGTCGGCAGCGACAAGAAGTTTTCCGGCGCCCGCAAGAGCACGCCGTTCGCGGCGCAGCGTGCGGCCCAGTACGCCGCCAACGAAGCGAAGAAGCACGGCGTGGTGGAGCTGGAAGTGCGGGTGAAGGGCCCCGGAGCCGGCCGGGAATCGGCGATCACGGCGCTGCAGGCGGCCGGGATGCGGATTCAGTCGATCGAAGATGTCACGCCGCTGCCGCACAACGGCTGCCGGCCTCGCAAGCGTCGCAGGGTGTAATCCATGAGCAGATATCTGGGACCGTCCACGCGGCTGTCGCGGCGCGAAGGCGTCAACCTGATGTTGAAGCCGATTCGCGACGAGACGGGCAAGAACCCGCTCGAGCGGGAGTACAAGAACTATCCGCCGGGCATGCACATGTGGCGGCGCGGCAAGTCGAGCGACTATGCCGTGCGGCTGCGTGAGAAGCAGAAGGTGAAG
>CAZGAQ010000037.1:0-56711 GCA_964523405.1 uncultured Planctomycetales bacterium | reverse complement strand
GCGGGAAGCCCCATTGCGCGAAGGGCATGCTGCCCGCGTCCCACCAGCAGTCGATGACTTCGGGGACGCGGCGCATGCGGGCCGGACGGGCCTGAGGCCCATGCTCCCCGGCGAACGGGCTGTCGTACGTCCACGCGTCGATGTACGGCTTGTGGACGCGCAGGTGCTCGGGGATCGTCGGGTCTTCGGCCTTCTTCGCGGCCCACATGCCGCCGGGGTACTCCGGCGTGGCGTCGGTCGCACCGGGCTTGGCCATGAGCTCGGCGAGCGAGCCGAGTGCTTCCATCTTGCCGGTCTGCTCGCAGACCCAGATCGGCAGCGGCGTGCCCCAATACCGCTCGCGCGAGAGCGCCCAATCCACGTTGTTGCGCAGGAAGTCGCCGAAGCGGCCTTCCTTGATATGGTCGGGCAGCCAGTTGACTTTGTCGTTGTTGGCGAGGAAGTCGTCCTTGAACGCGCTTGTGCGGACAAACCAGCTCTTGCGGGCATACTGGATGAGCGGATCGTCCTCCGCCCGCGGACAAAACGGATACTCGTGCTCGATCGTTTCCTGGTGATACAGCACGCCGCGCTCGCGGAGTTCGCGGAGGATGTCCTTGTCGCAGTCCTTCACCCAACGGCCACCGTACGGCGTGAAATCGGCGAAATTCCCGTTAGGTTCCACAGCGTTCAGCAATGGAAGCGTATCGTAGAAGCTGAATCGCCTGCGTTCTTCCTGCAGGAGATTGAAGTCCACCTCGCCATACGCAGGCGCGATATGGACCACGCCTGTTCCTGTTTCAAGGTCAATGAAATCGGCGCCGACCACGCGCCAGGCAAGCGACTCGTCGCCACCAGCAGCGAGCGGCATTCGTGCGTCGCAGAAACACCCGAAGTAGTTCCTGCCCATGGAGTCAAAAACTGGGGTCAGAAGCGGATTGCCCCCGTAACGATGCACTCCCGTCCCGTGTATGTCGGCGAACGTCCGAAACGGCGGTTCATAGTGCAGGCCAATCAAATCGCGGCCTTTGCACGGCGCGACGACTTCGAGCTTGTGCTTGCTGCGTTCGGCCGTCTGGGCGACCAGCGCCGCGGCGATGTAGAAGTACTCGTCGGCCGTGGCGTCATGCACGAGCGCGTAGTCCACGTCCGGCCCGACGGCGGCAAAGTGGTTGCTGATGAGCGTCCAGGGCGTGGTGGTCCAGACGAGGAGCGCGACCTTGCTGCCCACCGGCAACTTCAAATGCGGCGGCTGGCTCGCGCCGTCACTCTGGCTGACGGCTGACGGCTGACGGCTGACGGCTTCGCGCAGCGGAAACCGCACATACACCGACGGGTCCTGGACGGTGCGGTAGCCCTCGCCGACTTCGCCGGCGGACAGGGCGGTGCCGCCCTGGGCCCACCACCAGACGACCTTGTGGCCCTGGTACAAGAGGCCGCGGTTAAAGAGCTGCTGCAGGCTCCACCACACGCTCTCGACGTAGCTCTGGTGGAAGGTGACGTAGGCCTCCTCGAGGTTCACCCAGAACCCGAGGCGTTTGGTCATCTGCTCCCATTCGCGCGTGTAGCGGAAGACGCTCTCGATGCACTTGCGGACGAACTTCTCGACGCCGTAGGCCTCGATCTCCTCCTTCGTGTGGATGCCGAGCTCTTTGCAGACCTCGACCTCGACGGGCAGGCCGTGGGTATCCCAGCCGGCCTTGCGCTCGACGAGCTTGCCGCACATCGTCTGGTAGCGTGGGAAGAGGTCCTTGATCGCCCGCGTCAGGCAGTGTCCGGGGTGCGGCAGGCCGTTGGCGGTCGGCGGGCCTTCGTAGAAGACGAAGCGCGGGGCGCCGGCGCGCTGCTGGAGGGACTTCTGGAAGATGCCGTTGCGCTCCCAGAACTCCAGGACGCGCTCCTCCGCTTCGGGGAAACTGAATTGGGCTGGCAACGGCTCAAACATCGCAACCTCCGCGCACCGGGGCGGCCGGAATCGTACGAAAACCTGTAGGATAGCCCCCGCCGCCGCCCCTCGCCAGCATAAAGCCGGCGCCGCGCGGCCCCGGGTGGAAGCCGCAGCGCCGGAGTTGGCTCAACCCCCAGCACTCTGACCATCGGCGTCCCAAGACGGCACCCACTGGCCCCCGCGGTAACTGCCGCCACGATACCCGGCGCGCGAGAACACGCGCGTCGACCCGTGGCCAACGTCGAGATTCACCTGGACAGGCGATTGACTTAACGCGCCACCGCGTCCTAGACCCCAATAGGAAGGGTCCGACTCCGTCCGGTCATTTCGTCAATCGCTGGTCACAGGAGGTTCTCATGCTGCGCGCGATCACACTGCTCATCGTGCTGCCGTTCACTTCGGCTACGTTCGCCACGCAGATCGTCATTGACTCCCTCGCCGCCAAGGCCGAGAACACCGGCTCCGGCTGGGTTGTCACGTCGAGTAGCGGCACTTTCGGCGTCGGCATCTCCCAGTTCACCTCCGTGCAGCGCCGCGGCCTCCTGGAGTACTCGCTGGCCGGCATCCCGGATACGGCGGACGTGCTCTCCGCCTCGCTCCAGATCAACATCTACTTCTACAACAACCCGCCGCTGGCGAACGTGCAGTTGAACGGCTACATCGGCGACGGCAACCTGTCGGTCGCCGACGTCACCGTGCCGCTGAACGACATCGGGCGAACCGGCGCAATTTCCAGCTTGGGCACACGGACCGTCGCACTCGATGCGGCCTATATCGAGTCCGTCCTCGCCGCCGGCCACAACTGGCTCGGCGTCATGGCCCACCAGCTCGTCGCCAGCGGCTCGACCGGCTACACCGCCGGCAACGGCTACCCCCAGCTCGCGATCGAGTACGTACCCGAGCCGGCGACGCTCGTCTTGGGTCTGCTGATGATCCTGCTGCTGCGCCGGCGATAGGCGCGCCGGGGACCCCCCGCGGGGCGCACCAGCCTGGTCCGCTATGCACCCGCGCGTGGCGCGGCACCCGCTGGCGGAGTAGAATACCCCCATGCCCGAGCCATCTCCGACAGCCGGCCTGCGCATCGCCTGCGACGCCATGTGCGGCGGCCTCGCTCGTTGGCTGCGTGTCTTCGGCGTCGATACCAGCTACACGCCGGGCATCGACGACGGCGACCTCGTGCAGCATGCCCTGGCGGAGGGCCGGCTCGTCGTTTCGTCTGACGGCCCCCTCTTCGACCGCCGCCCGCTGGCGACCGGCCAGATCCGCGGTCTGCGCCTCCCCGTAGGGTTGAAGCTGCTTGAACAGGTCCAGTACACGGTCCGCGAGTTGCAGCTCACGCCGGGCGCCCCGCGTTGCACGGCCTGCAACGGCGAGCTCGAGGCGGTGACTCGGGCGGACGTGGCCGACGTCGTCCCGGCGCGCAGCCTCATCTGGGGACAGGACTTCTATCGCTGTCGGGCGTGCCACCAGGTCTTCTGGGAGGGCACGCACTGGCAGAAAATCCGGCGCGTCCACGATACGCTATTCCCAGTGAAGAATTCGTGAGCGCGCACGACAACAGCCTCGCCCCAAGTCCGGTTGCACCCGGCCGCACCAATTGCCACAATACCCATGGAATGGAGCACGACATCATGGGCAACAAGCCTACGACGGACACTACATATTGTGGTGACTCGATCAAGCTGCTGGGCACGTGGCCGGAGGGCTGCGTCGACCTCGTCTTCGCCGACCCCCCCTTCAACATCGGCTACGTCTACGACAGCTACCGCGACGACATGCCCAATGAGAAGTACGTCGCGTGGTCGCGGGACTGGATGGCCGCCTGCACGCGCGTCCTGAAGCCCACCGGTTCGTTCTACATCGCGATCGGGGATGACTTCGCCGCCGACATCCGGGTCATCGGCCGCGAATTGGGGCTGCACTTGCGCAACTGGATCATCTGGCGGTATACGTTCGGCCAGAACATGAAGGCGAAATTCAGCCGCGCCCACACGCACATCTTCTACTTCACGAAGGACGCCAAGACCTTCACGTTCAACGAGCACCTGCTGCGGTTCCCCAGCGCTCGGCACACCGAGTACCAGGACTTGCGGGCCAACTCCAAGGGGCGGCTGCCCGACGACGTGTGGGACGAGTTTCCCCGCGTGTGCGGCACCTTCAAGGAACGCGCCGGCTTCCATGGCTGCCAGATGCCGGAGGCCCTGTTGCAGCGGATCGTGATGGCCAGCAGCAACCCCGGCGAGATCGTGCTGGACCCGTTCGTCGGCAGCGGCACGACGGCGGTGGCGGCCAAGCGTCTGGGCCGCAAATACATCGGCATCGACCTGTCGGAGCACTACGCCGAGCACACACGCCAACGCCTGGCGCAAGTGAAATGCGAGCTGCAGGTGAAACCCAACGGCGACACGTGGCCGCAGTTCCACACGGACATGCTGCTGCAACTCTACCGGGAGACGAAGGTCAACCTGATCAATCTGCTACCGAATGACGTGGCCCTGAAGGTGATCGCGGCTTCGCTGAAGGAGCGGACCGGGTATTCGTACCAGTTGGCGGACATCCGCGCGGAGTTCGAACGTTGTCGCACGGCGCTGACGCTGCCGAAGCTGCCCAACGATCAGCCCTTCAAGGCCCGCAACCACGTCACCACTGAGGGCAAGCGCTACGTCCGCCGGGTCATGCGGGTGAAAGCCCGCAAGTCCACCCGCAAGGTGGATTCCGACGCGCTCCGCAGCGCGGTATAGCCAAGCGCCCGACCGGCCGAGATAATAGGTAAGCGATATGGAGGTCGGCCATGGCAGAGTTCCGAGAGCAGCAGGACGAACGTGGTGAGTTGAACCCCGGGTCGTTGGCGGCCACGGCCATGTGCGTCGGCGCGGCGCTGCTCGCCCTGGCAACCGTCGTGTGGCTGATCGTCGGGTTCTGGTCGCTGCCGCAGCTGTCGCTGCCCGCGGCCCACCGCGTGGCCTGGGGCACGGGTTTGGTGCTGGCCGCCCTGGCGGCGGGCGCCCTGGCCCTGTTGCTGTGGGGCGCGGCGCAGATACTGCGACGGCTGTCCGATCTGGCTGACCAGCCGCGCAATGCCGGCAATGCCACCACGTACGGCTATGCCATCCCGCGCCCGCGAGTAGACCAGGCCGGCGGCAATGAGCAGGCCGAACTCCTGCAACATCTGGTGCAGGCCACGCGCGAATTGCGTGACATCGCTCTGCTGAGCGAACACGAGCGCAACATGCGGGCACGCGCGGAGAGCGCGGCGCTGGCGAAGCAGCTCGAGCTGGACGTCCCGGCGTTGCTGCGCGAGCACAACTGGCAGGACGCCCGTGCCCGCGTCCAGCGCGCCCGGCTGCGCTTCCCCTCGCTGTCCAACTGGGATGCCCTCGACGAGCAGGTCGAGCAGGCTCGCGCCAAGTTCGAGGCCCACGACATCGAAACCGCCACCCGGGAGATCAATGACCTCGCTGCCTTGGCGGCCTGGGACCGCGCCGCGGAAGTGGTCCGCGACCTGCAGCGGCGGCATCCCAATTCGGAGCGCGTGGGCGAGCTCGCCCGACGCGTCACGATGGGCCAGGACAAAGCCATCGCCGAGGAGCGGGCCCGCCTGATGTCGCGCGCCCAGGCGGCCACCGACCAGCACAACTGGACCGAAGCGCTGCGCTGGGTGCAGGAAGTGATCCAGAAGTATCCGAACTCGGCGGAGACACACGATCTGCGGCTCCAGTTGCCGACGCTCCGCGCGAACTCGGAGATCCAGGTCCGCCAGCAGCTCGAAGCCGAGATTCGCGACCTCATCCGCGACCAGCGCTATGCCGACGCGCTGCGCCGCGCGCGCCAAGTGATCGCGGACTACCCCGACTCCCCACAGGCCCAGGTGCTGCGCGAGCAACTGCCCAAGCTCGAGCAGCGCGCCGCCGAAGCCCGCTAGCGCCCCCGGCGTACGGACCACGTCCCATAACGCCTCCACCTGGCCGCGCCGCGGATTTCCCGCATCGTCGGAAGCACGGAGTGCGGGCCCGCGCCGTTACAATACGAGCATGTCCGCGGTGACTGCCGACCTCCCGGTAGCGCCCCGAGCATGCTCCACTACGCCCACGGAGGGACGGGAAGGAAGAAGGAGACGCTACTCATGAAGGCACACTGGACCGGATTGGCGGGAATCGGGATCTGCGTGCTGTGCGCAACTGCCGCGGCCGATCCGCTTCCGACGGCAGACGTGCTCACCGAAGGCGTCGCCGCCCAATGGTCGGCCCACGCGGATGAGGCGCTGGCCAGCGTGGACGACGACCTCAGCGCCGTCCGCGTTGGCGAATACTCGCTCCGCTTCGACACCACCGGCTGCTTCACCACCTGGCTGACCACGCCCCCGGCCCAGGATGCCGCCTGGGACTTGCCGGCCGCCGGCAGCGGCGGCATCGCCTTCTGGCTCCGTGCCACGAACGAGAACGGCGCATTCCAGGGCCCCAGTCCGTGGGTGCGCTTCTGCACCAGCGAAACCGATTACTACGAGTGCTTCGCCAACCGCGACTATGCGGGCGAGGCCCTCAGCGACTGGGTGTACGTCAGCGTGCCCGTCAACGGCAACGCGACGTGGACCACCACGATCAGCGGCTCCCCGGCGCTGAACAATATCAACTTTATCCGGATCTACGCGGATACCTGGGGCTGCAACTTCACGCTGTGGTTCGACGGCCTCACGTTCGACGTCGCCCCCGCCCCGCCCGAGCGCGTCGTGGCCATCGCCGGCAACCACCAAGTTGCCCTGAATTGGAAACCCTACAACGACATCATCGGGCAGTTCGCCCGCTACGCCATCTACCGCGCGACCACTCCCTTCACGAGTACCATCGGCCTGACGCCTTTGGCCACCGTGACGGGCATCAACCACACGACCTACACCGACAACACGCCGCTGAACGGCACGCATTACTACTACGCCGTCACGGCGCAGTTCACCGGCGGCGGGGAGACGAATCAGGTGGAACCGGTCGGACCGCGCACGCCGCGCGACGAGACGGATCTGCAGGTCACGTACATCTCCCGCACGCCGCGCTATCCGCGCTACGCCCCCGAATACTCGGGCTTCTGGGTGACCGAGCCGAGCGGGTTTGGACCGTACTTCTTCACGTCCGCGACAGGGCTGGGGAACGGTCAGGATGAGTTCACGCCGCGTTGGCCGAATCTCGGCGACACCGTGACCTATACCGCCACCGTCCGCAACCGCGGGACCAACACCTGGAGCGGCACGCTGGGCGGCACCTGGCGCGTGGACAATGCGGCGGTCACCACGCCGTCCCAATCGGTAACGCTCGCACCGGGCGCGACCACGACCTTCACCTACGCCAACGTCTGGGACAACGTCTGGCACGAGATCAAGTTCACGCTGAACCTGGCGGACGCCACCGCAACCAACAATGAGCGCCGCATCTGGACGAAGTCGGCCCCCTTCCTGACCTACGTCGACGCCGGCTTCGCCGAGGATTTCCGCGAGAAGAGCACGCCGGCGTACCCCCTGGCCGTCACCGGCGACATGGTTGACTGGCTGCAGCGCCACGCCGACGAGATGAACGACATGTTCATCGCGGCCGGCAGCACGAAGCGCGTCCACTACGATCTGCTCGAGGTCATCAATGACGCCGATCCCGATCCGGACGTCGACCGCATGCCCTTCGGCATCTTCCCCTTCCGGTACTACGGCACCCAGTGGGGCGACCCGCGCGCGCCGGGCTACTACCACGCCGCCGTCGATATCGACTACGGCCTGTGCCATGAAATGTCCCACCAGCTCGGGCTGGTCGACATCTACCAGCTCGACATCTCTTCGGAGGCGAATCTCGTCTCGACAATGGGCTACACCGCGCGGCCGTGCCTGATGCATGGCTGTTCGCCGTTCTACTCCGATGAGAGCGCCCTGGGCATGACCCAGTGGGCGGACATCGTGCACGGCTATTACGGCCAGTACATGTATCACCTGCCGCAGACCATCAAGTTGCGGATCCTCGACTTCAACGGGCAGCCGCTGCCGGGCGCGACCATCAAGATGTACCAGGTCGGCGACTTCGAGGGCCTGGGCCACGTGGTCTCCACGCAGATCAAGGCCCAGGGCACGACCGATGCGGCCGGAGAGTGGACGCTGCCGAACGTGCCGATCGACAGCGGCATGGTGCCGCCGACGTTCGGGGGCGACGTGCTGCAGCCAAACCCGTTTGGGTACCTGGCCGTGGTCGGCACGAACGGTGTGCTGCACTTCAAGATCGAGTATGACGAGTTCGTGGATTACGCCTGGCTCGACATCTGCGATGTGAACGTGGCGTACTGGCAGGGGCAGACGACGGTGGCGCGGTTCGACAAGCAGGTCGCGATTGGCGGCGCGGTCCAGAACGTTCCGCCCGTGGACCTCGCGGAGCAGAATGCCGCCAACTGGACGAGCTGGGCGCAGGACGGCACGATCACCCTGTCGAACGACACGACGCGCGTTCATAACGGCGCGGCGTCCGTGAAGGGTGTGTTTACGGGCGGCTACGACAACTACGTCCGCTACCCCTACGGCATCCTCGCCAAGTGGAACCTCAGCGGCGTGAACTACATCCGCTTCTGGGCTTACGCCGAGAACCCCAACGGCGGCTTCCAGAATGGCAGCCCATGGGTGCGGCTGGGCAGCTACCAGGACGGCTACTTCGAGTGGCACCCGACGGGGGACATCCTCAACGAAGCCATCGGCCAGTGGCGCGAGTTCGTGGTGCCGATCCCGGGCGACGCGACGTGGCAGCGGTCGACGTTCGGCATGCCCAGTCTGACGAAGATCAACTACTTCGAACTGCACGCCGACACGTGGGGCGCGGGCTTCACGCTGTGGCTCGACGGCATCCGGTTCGACCCGCAACCGACGCCGCCGGTGTGCGTGGGCGACGGCAACTGCGACGGCAACGTCAACTGGCGCGACATCGACTACCTGATCGCCGCGCAGAACGACAATCAGTCCGCCTGGAGCGCTTTGTTCCCGGCGCCCGGACCGAGTTGCACCATCGCGAACCTGGACTGCAGCGGCGACGGGCACGTGAACTGGCGCGACATCGATCCGTTCATCGCGCTGATGAACACGACGTGTCCGTAGGAGCCGTCAGCTATCAGCCGTCAGCCGTCAGCCGGAGTACGTGTTCGCGCGGCTCCGGCTGATGGCTTCTTTGTGTCACCCGCGTGTGGCCCCACATTCCGGGCAGCGCGGCGAATCGAGGCCGCACAGGCTGTAGCCGCAAGAGACGCATGTCGGGACACCGGCGGCGCGTAATTGCCGCCACAGACTCCGTCGCGCGCGGCGCCAAGCGTAGACGGCTACAACGGTGAACAAGATGAGGTAGATCAAAGCGCTTACGAGGACAATCCACTCCAGTCCGCACCGCAGAAACACGAGCGACAGCCCCGAAACGCAGACGATGTAGCCGGGGAACACGGCTGCGATGAGCATCCAGAGCGACCAGTGCCCGCGGCCTTCGCGACGGGCCTCGCTCATGGCGTCGTGCCAAGCAGCGATGTCGGGGAAGGCGGCGTGCTCGCGGCGCACGAGCCAGCGAGCCCAGACGGCATGTATGGCTCGGGTGATCCACGGTACGTCAACGGCGGAGTCGCGCGGACGACCTTCCGCGTCGAAGGCATGACCGCACTCCGGGCAGCGGCGCTGGGGCAGGTTGCGGAGGTTGTAGCCGCAGACGACGCACATGGGGATGCCACGACGGCGAAGTGACGCGCGCAGGCTACGGCGGATGGAACGGCGGCCGACCACGAAGGTGATATTCACAACCAAGAGGAAGGCGAGCGCGCCCCCGGCGAGCGCGAGCGCGGTCGCGGGCGCGGGCGCGAGCTGGCAGAACCGGCCGAGAGCGAGGCCACCCCGGAAGCCCCAGGCGATCACGCCGGGGAAGAGCATCAGCCAAGCCAGCCAGACGAGCCAGTGATTCGTGACGGTGCGGCGGGCGTCCCGAAGGGCGGCATGCCAAGCGGCGGGGTCGTCGAAATGAGAGAATTCCTGCGGCGCGAGCCAAATGCGGTATAGCCAGTCGCGGGGCGGCAGCATGGGTCTCTACCGCCGGATTTCGCGGATGAACTCCTGCACTTCGGGGATGGCGCCCTGGTAGACGAGGTAGCCGTTGTAGGGCTCGCGGTCGGTGATCTCGTCGCTGATCGGGGTGAGCATGAGGCGCTGCACCTCGGCACGGTCGCCCGTCTGGCCGAGGACCCAGCAGAGTTTCATATACGCGACTTCGGGCAGCATGTTGGAGGCGGGCACGATGCCGAGCTGCATGAGGTCGCGGCCGGTGTCGTAGACGTACATGCCGCAATAGCCCCAGAGCGTTTGCACGGTCATGAAGATGTGTACGCCCTTCTCGACGGCCCGCTTGATGGCGGGGTAAAGCGGCTTGTTGATGTGGCCGAGGCCGGTGCCGGCGATGACGATGCCGCGGTAGCCCTTGTCGACGATGGCATCGACGATATCGGGCTGCATGTTGGGGTAGTAGTAGAGGATCGTGACCTTCTCTTCGAAGGCGGTGTTGATGGTGACCTCACGGTCGGCGCGGCGGCGCTTGTAGTCGTCGCGCAGGGGCGAGATCTTCTGCGGGGAAATCATCGCGACGGGGATGTCGCCGAGCGTGCGGAAGGTCGAGCGGTAGCTGCTGTGCATCTTGCGGACGCGGGTGCCGCGGTGCAGCAGGTTGTACTCGTCGGACGTCGGCCCGAACATGCAGACGAGGACTTCGGCGATGTCGCCCTCGGCGGCGGCTTTGACGGCGCACTGCAGGTTGATCGCGGCGTCGGAAGACGGGCGGTCGCTGGAGCGCTGGCTGCCGACCATGACGATGGGCACGGGCGTGTTCTGGACCATGAAGGTGAGGATCGCGGCGGTGTGGTGCATCGTGTCGGTGCCGTGGCCGATGACGATGCCGCTGGTGCCGGCGCGGATTTCCTCGCCGATGCGCTGAGCGAGCTTGATGTACTGCTCGGGGCCCATGTTCTCGCTGAAGACGCCGAAGAGCTTCTCGGTGCGCAGGTTGCAGATGTCGGCGAGTTCGGGTACGGAGCCGTAGAGCTCGCCGGGGCTGAAGGCGGGGATGACGGCGCCGGTGCGGTAGTCGAGGCGGCTGGCGATGGTACCGCCGGTGCCGAAGAGCATGACGTTGGGCTTCTTCGGGTCGGAGGGGAACGCCTTTTCGGGGATCTTGTAGTGGGCCTCGCGCCGGCCGAGTTCGCGCATGGCGGTGATGGACTCGGCGGCGATGCCGACGTTGTAGCCGCTGGCGATCTTGAGGACGATGTGGCGATCGTCGGAGGTCTCGGAGCGCGGGAGGATGAGGCCGCGGAAGTTGCCGCGGGCGGACTGGAGCTCGACGTCGCTCCAGACGCCGACGCCGTGCTGTTCGAGGACGGCGCGGCCGGGGCCACGGTAGCCTTTGAGACGGTCGGAAGCGGCGGGGGCAACAGGCGCGGTGGACATAGGGGGCATCTCTCCTGGGCGGCGTCGGGAACGCACCCGGCAGGCCGCGTGAGGGGGCATCTTACCGCGCCGGGCGGGCGAAGCGGAGGGGGACGGGCCGGTGAGAACGTGGGGAAGCGGGCGGGGATAGGGATCAAGGGAGCTAGGGATCGAGGGATCAAGGTAGGGCGTGCGCGGTTCGCGAAGCGCCAGCCCAAGGTGATCAAAGTTCGTTTTCGCGCGCGTCCTAAGTGAGTATCTTGGATATACGGACCTTGCGGCCGAATGGGAAGGTCGGGAAGTGGGAAGGTGGGAAGGGGAGACGCCGGGTCAGGGGACAGGGGAAAGGGGACAGGGGCAAGCGAAGACATGGAGAAGCCCTCGGCCGTCAGCCTGCAGCCTGGCGCGGCCCCGCGAGCCAGGCCCGTGCCCAACCTGTGGAATAAGTATGGCGCGCGGCGGGGGCGGGGGTAATGCGAGACGGACGCGGGCGCGGGATAGGCGGAATTTGGCGGCGGGTGGCGGATCGGAGACGTGAAAACGTGCAAACGTGAACGGGTGAAAACGTGAGGACGGGAGAGTCGCGAAGGAAAGCGACATCCGCACCCGGGGTTCAGCGCACTTCGAAGGCGACCTGGGAGAGCAGGCGGCACTTGTCGCAGCGGAAGTCGAAGAACCTGTGCCAGGGGCGGTCCAGCAGCCACTTGCCGCCACAGGCGGGGCAGCGGCGCGCCTGTTCCAGCACACGGCTGCGTCCGCGGTGCTTCATTACGTAGTAGTACGCCGGGCGGCCGGTGCGGGCGGTGATACCGCGGCACAGCGCGCGGCCTTCCCGGGCCAGCGCGCTGTCGTGCCGGGTCAACTCGCGATAGGCGGTCTCTTCGGCCGGCCCGGAATTGAGCCACAGCGCGTCCAGCCGCTGATACTGCCGCCGCCAGAAGATCAGATCCTCGTAGTTCTCACAATCGGACGTGTGTGGAATCCGATACAGGGGCACGGCGCCAAAACACGTCGCGCAGCGCAAGGGGCTCTCCATGCTGTACGCATCGGTATACAGGATGTACGCGCGGGGGCGCGCATGGTGACAGACGGGGGTCGCACCGGGCTCAGTTCCCAGCACGCGTACCGGGCGCACGGTGAGGCCGAGATCGCGGAGCTGTTGCCGCGCCGCGCGGACCCAACGATTGGG
This sequence comes from uncultured Planctomycetales bacterium, assembly GCA_964523405.1. Taxonomy (GTDB): domain Bacteria; phylum Planctomycetota; class Phycisphaerae; order UBA1845; family Fen-1342; genus CAZGAQ01. The sequence continues at coordinate 44,135 of CAZGAQ010000037.1, read as the reverse complement.
CGGCACGGCCAAGGCGCTACGCTCGGGAATGGACACGAACGCGCCGATCTCGCGGCCGCGGACGGCGACCGGCCATTCGTCACTGAGGACCTGACCATTGCGCTGGAGCGCCACGACAAGACGATCGACGGCGTTCGACAGGGTCTCGTCGTCACACGCGCGGCTCAATTTGAGACGGATTTCGGCGGCGAACATGCGTGTCCTCCGACGTGGGCCCCGACATCTACCAGCCGAGGCTCGGGTAGTACGCCCGCAAAGCCGCCACAGGGCTTATGTTGGTCCGACGTCCGACGCGTCTGACGAGCGCGGCGCATCCGCATCGGCGGACGCCTCGCCCTCGTCGAGGAGCGCGCGGACCTCGCGAACCAGGATGGGGATGTCGACTTCGATGATGCCCCAGACGATCTCCGCTTTCACGTTCCAATAGCGATGAATCAGGTGATTGCGGAACGCGACGATGCGGTCGGACTGGCTGATCCGTGCAGCGGTAGCCGGGTCTTCGCGGCGCAGGCCGGCCAGGGCTTCACCGGTGATCTCGAATTGACGCTCTACCGCCGAACGTAGGAGCCGGTCGGCGGCATAGTCGCCCACGGGTTTACCGGCGGTGAACTCCTGGATCGCCTCCGCCGCGTCGCGGATGTCCTCGAGCCATTTGAGCGTTTCAAGCCGCATAGATCGGCGTCCGCGTGCGGTTGATGGAGCGCAGGAGGTACTTGTTGCGAATTCCGCTGGGCATCACAAGGTCGACGGGACGGCCGAAGAGCTGCTCCAGTTGGCGCAACAGGCCGAAGTAGGCATCGGCATAGGCGCGGGGGGCGAGTTCCTCGAACTCGACGAGGAAGTCCACGTCGCTGCGCTGCGGGTCAAACTCATCCGAGGCGGCCGAGCCGAACACCTCGAGCGAGCGCACGTGGAACCGCCGGCACAAGGCGGTCAGGGCATCCTGTTGGCTCAAGATTTCCGGTCGGACCGGCATGGCATCGGTTTCCATCGTACGCGCGGGCCTGGCGGCCGCGACGCCACTGGGCGCAGGCATTACGGTAGCATGATACCAAGACGGAGCGGGCCCGCCGAGGGGCGGCGGGGGCGAGCAGGTGGGGAAGTGGGAAAGTGGGAAGGGCGAGTGGCGAGGAGCGCATTTGAGCGAGGTGGGGCGGATTGTGGTGGTCAGTTGGAGGCGATGCAGCGCGCGGGCGACTCGTCCGCCCCGGCCGGGGCGGGAGGCGAGTCGGACAAGGCGTCTTCCAGGCACCCAAGTGCCTGGCTCCGGCCGTCGGCCCCGCCGGGGCCAAGGGCCTCGACCCCACGCTCTCCCTAGGAGGCAGGGGAATTCGGGCCGCGGAGGAGGAGGTCTTCGAGCGCGGGGCGGGCGGTGGGTTCGTCGGGGAGCGAGCTGGTGGCGCGGGCAGGTCAGGGCACGGGAGTCGCGGGGGCCGAGGAGGTGGGCGCGAGGCTCCGCAGGTGGCGCACCTGCGCGACGACGTCCGCCACGCTGAGCGGCCGACCCTGCGCGGCATGTGACCAGTGCTGCCGGTACTCGGCTGGAGCATCCCCGCGGTCGGCAGTCCAGGCCACGAGGCGGCCGCGGTGATCGAAGACGTACGCCGGCGGACCGGAAGGGACGGCAAGCCCCCAGCCGCGGGGGCCGAGGAGTTCATAGTAGGTGCGTCCGTCCTGCTTGAACTCGCGCGCGAGAGTGGGGGCAGGCATGCGGGCGAGGAACGACTCCACGTCGGTGACGGCGCGCGGGGGAGTCGCGCGGGAGCGGTGGACGTACTCGCTGATGAGCCAGGCGACGAGGAGCAGCAACGGCAGGACGAAGATGAGTAGGACGACGGGGTGGCGTTTGCGCGGTTGAAGTGGTTCGTTGCTCATGGGCGTTCCTCCTGATCCGCACGCCATTGCGAGCCGGAAGTCACGGCGCGCTCGCGAGTGCGCCGCCCAACGCGCGTGCCGCACTCGGGGCAGCGGCCGCTCACATTGCCGGTCAGGCAGTAGCCGCAGGTTCCGCAGACCGGGTCCGGGCGTGTCTGGCGGACGTGTAGCCAGGCGGCGGTGCGGAGGCCGCCGAGGACGAGACAGGGCAGCCACAAGGGGACGATGATCTCCCAACTGCCCCAGTCATGCTTTTCGCAAATCGGCGCCTCGAACCCCAACGCCGCCAGCGAGTCCGGCAGGTGTACGCGGCAGCGCAGGCCTCCGAGTTGCAGCGGGTCTCCGACAAACATCAGCGACCCGGTACCCAGGCGAATCACGCCGCCCCCGACGCCGAGGCTCCACCGGTAGCGCAGGGATTCGTACGTCGCACCGCAAAACAGGCTCATTGACCAGAGCAGCAGCAGGACCCAGATCAGGTAGCGTCGTTTGGCGGAACCCATGCCCGTTGATCCCCAAGCGGCCGCGAGGTCGCGGAATCGGCGGCATCCATCGGCGAGGCAATGTGCCCGCGCGAGATTCGAGACGTGAGCCATGATACCACGGCGCCGCGGGCGTGACATGGGGAGCGGGAAGCCCGCTAAAGCGGGCTGGGGAATGTGGGAGGGAGGAGGAAAGGTGAGGGGCGGCGAACCAGTCGTAAACGACTGGCCTATTGGCCCGGCTGCGCCGGGGAAGGCCGCTGAAGCGGCCAGGCGGGCGTGCGGGGGCGGGGGCAGCTCGTTTAGGGCGTGGGGTGGACCGAGGCAGATTCCTCGGTCGCTACACTCCCTCGGAATGACGGACGAAGGTCGGTCCCCACCGTTTCGTCTTCTTCTCCCCCGAGCAGTACCCTTCCAAGCACTACTCCTCCAAGCCCTACTCCCGCATTGCCGCGGCCAGCAGCCGCTCCGCACCGTGGCGGACAGGGTCGGCCACCGGCAACCCCAGCTCCGCCTCCAGCCGCGCGACCTCGCGGGCCGTTGTCGCATCGTCGCAGCCGAGGCTGTTCACGGCGACGGCCGCCACGCGCGACGGATGCAGGAACGACGCGATCTCCTCATACAGCGCAATCAGTTTGCGCAGGTCCGGCAGGGGCACATCCGGCGAGTTGCGGTAGTGCGTCCGCCCAAGCTGGTGTACCAGCACCATCGCGTCGGGGCAGGCGCCGTGGATCAGGGCGAGCGTGACCGGCGAATAGCCCGCGTGCAGGATGCTGCCCTGACCCTCGATGAAGCACACGTCGGCATCGGCCGCATCGAGCACGAGTTGCTCGACGGCGCCCGGGGCGAAGTCGGCGATGCAGGCGTCGATGCTGATCCCGCACCCGTCGATCATGATGCCGGTCTGGCCGGTGGCGAGGAAGCGGGTTTGCAGGCCACGCTGCCGGGCCGCCGCCGCCAGTTCCAGCGCCGCCACCATCTTGCCGACATTGCAGTCCGTCCCGACCGCGAGCACCCGCCGACAGCGCGTCGTTCGCGCCCGCATATTTGCGATGAGGCGATCGGCCGGCGGCCGGCGCAGGTCGAGCAGCCGCGCGCCCTGTCGAGCCGCCAGCGCCGTCAACTCCGCATCATCGGACAGGAACGTATGCAGACCGCTCACGACGTCGATCCCCGCTGCCAGCGCCTCCTCCACCGGCTTACGCATCTCCGGCGGCAACGCCCCGCCCACGGGCGCAATCCCGATGAACAGCGCGTCCGGCCGCAGCGTGCGCGCCGCCGCGATGTCCGCCACGATCGGCACCGGCGGCGACCACGGAATATCGGTGCGCACGTCACGGCCCGCCGCGGCGGAGTCGATGATGCCGGCGATGTCGGCGGCGCGGTAACGCAGGAGCGAGGCGGCCGTCTTCGAAGTGAAGACCCCCAACTGACCTTCGGTGAGCAGCAGGATGCGGTGATACGGGGGTAACTTGTGCATAAAGGTCCAGTTTAGCAGAAGCGGGATGCGAATCGAACTGTGCGGGCAGCAGTCGCACGAACACGCCCGTTTTTTCCGCACGCCCCGCGCCCGCGGGCGGCCTATGATTCACCGTCGGTGCGTCGTGCCGACACGGGCCGCAGGCGAGCCGACCTGCACAAGGGAGATTGAGATGCCGCACCATGTCGCCCCCATCCCCGAGGGCTACCACTCGGTTACGCCGTCGATCACCACCCGCAACGCCGCCCAGGCGATCGAGTTCTACAAGAAGGCGCTGGGCGCCGAGGAGCTCATGCGCATGCCGGGCCCCAACGGCCAGGTGATGCACGCCGAGATCAAGATCGGCGATTCGATCGTGATGGTCAACGACGAGTTTCCGGATTGGGGCATTCGCGCGCCGCAGACGCTCGGCGGCACGCCGGTATCGCTATTCCTATACGTCAACGATGTGGACCGCGCCTACCAGCGGGCCATCGCCGCCGGCGCGACCGCGATCATGGAGCCGCGCGACCAGTTCTGGGGTGACCGCTTCGGCAAATTGCGCGACCCCTACGGCCACGAGTGGGCGCTGGCGACGCATATCGAGGATGTCTCACCGGAGGAGTGCATGCGCCGCGGGGCCGAGGCGATGAAGCAAGGCTGCGGGGAGAAGAACAAGTAGCCGCCGACACCGCCTTCTCACACTGACGCACCGTCCGCGTGCGCGCCGGTTTCCGTCCGCGGTCAGCGGCGCCGCACGCGACGGTGATGCGCTTTCAGCGCTACGAGCCCCAACATCGTCGGCAAGAGCGCGCCGACCGCACTCACGCCGCACGAGCCGCCGCCACAGCCGCCGCTCAGCGCGTCACCCGTCGTGCCGCTGCCTTGACCGCCGCCGCTCGTGTCGGCCCCACCCGTCGTGTCACCGGTGGTCCCGCCGGTCATCGCCGGAGCCGCAGGCATCGTCAGGCTCTTGGTCACCGAGCCCGCCAAGCCGGGGGCCCCGACCGTGCCCGCCGAGACAGGCGTCACGTCCGGACTCGGATGTGTGGCGGCCTTGCCTCCGGGACCGCCGGGACCACCGGCGACGTCGAGGTTCGTGTCGGCTACCTCGATAACCGGGGCTTCCAACGTGACGGTGCCGCCCTGGCCGCCCGTACCGCCGCCGCCGGACGAGCCGAGCAGACTGTACGCGCGGCGTACAAACTGCTGCTGGAAGCCCGTGCCCGAGTACAGGTCGTGCCATTGCGTGTTGCCGCCGGTCCCCCCCTTACCGCCGCTCTGCCCATGCGCGATGACGACGAGCGCGTTGCGAATCGCCGTGCCGGCCCGCACCGTCACGGCCCCCGCATCGGCACCCTTCGTGCCGCTCAGGCCGGGGTGCCCATCGAATGGCCGCAACCCGTTGCAGTCACCGCAGGTGCACCCGCCGGGATGCCCGGGAATGCCGGCCGGCGGCGCGGCGACGGCGACGCCGCCGAATGCGGAGAACCGCAACGTCTCACCCGAGGCGCTGGCGGAGCGGATCTCACCTCCCACATGCAGCAGGACATTTCCCCCGGCGCCGGGGTCACCCGGAACGCCGGTCGCGCTGGCATCCGTCGCCTCCCCCGCGGTTCCAGCAGACCCGAGCCCCGCCGTACAGTCGTATGTCGCGGGGAGCGTGTATGGTTTCTCGATGCCGCCAAAGCACCGGCCGCTACCGCCGGCGCCGCCTGTGGCGCCGCCCGAGCCGTTGCCCGCGTCGCCGCCGAGTACCGCGATGCTGGCGCCCCCGCCCCCAGACGTTCCCACCACCAGATCGCCGCTCACGCGAATCTCGACTGTCCCCGCCCGTCCGCCGCTGCCGCCGTCGCCGGGGCGACCTGGCTGGCCGCCATTCGCACCCGACCCACCGCTGCCGGTCTGGCCGTCGCAGGTCGCGCCCGCTTCACCGCCCGAGCCACCGTCGCCGCCGCGACCGAGGCTGCCACCGTCCCCGCCGCGCCCACCGTTGGCCCAGATGCCGGACTGCGCATGGTGATAGAGCAGCAAATCGCCGTCGACGACGAGCAGAAACGTACCCCCGTTGCCGCCGTCGCCCCCGCTGCCGGCATCACCGCCGTTGCCGCCTTTGCCACCATGGCCACCGTTACCGCCGCGGATGTCCGTGCCCGTATAGTCGGAATTCGTCCCGGTGCCGCCTTGCCCGCCATCACCGCCCTGCCACCCGGTGCCGCCGTGACCACCATGGCTACCGGAGACGTCCGTCACGCTGCCGACAATCGACGCGTCGCCGTGCACCGTGATGGTCAGCCGGTAGCCGTTCTGGCCAGCCGCCCCGCTCTGGGCCGCTGTGCTCGACTCGCCGTCCGTGCCATTGGCGCCGTCGCCACCGCTGGCGTGAGAGCCGGCCGGCGGATGCACGCCGTCGGCGCCGTCCTCACCCGCGCGCCCCTGGGTGCCACTCGCTCCGTTCGCGCCGTTGGTCAGGTCGCAACGAATCGTCCCGGCGTGATAGAACACGTAGCCTGATGAGAGCGCCGGCCCCGTGACGTCCATGATCACGTCACCCTGCAGTAGCAGCGTGCCGTCAATGCTGACGTTCTCATACTGGTACGTGCCGGCCGGCAGCGTCACGGTCTGACCAAGTGGGATGGTCAGTGAAGCGGCCGCAAGGTGAACCACACCGGCCGACCCGAGAATGGACAGAAGGACTGTACGCCCCATGACCCCAATCCGCATGTGCGCCTCCTCGCGACGACTCCAGTAGTGAGCACTCCCATTCTTGCGCACCGGCCCCAGTACCCCAAGCGGCCCTGCCCGGTCCGTTGTCCGAGCTACGCCCGTGCATTGTACTGCGCCGCGCGTCTGGCGCACCCGGCCCCGGTGCTGTTGACACGCGGGGCGCGGACCAAACCCGCTTTTTTGCCGAGCGACTATTGCGTGCGGGCGCGGCAAGGGTTCCAATGCGACCTGACGGTTGGCCGCCTCGCCGCCCCGGGGAGCGGCAGCGATTCGGACGGGTAGCCTGCTGCGCTTACCCCTGTGGCAGCCAAAGATTACGAATGTGTGAGGAGTTCCCATGCCGCTGATGACGACCAAGCCGATGTTCGACCTGGCCTACGATGGTGGGTTTGCCATCGGGGCTTTCAACGTGAACAACATGGAGATCACGCAGGGCATTATCGAAGCCTGCGCCAAAGAATCGGCCCCGCTGATCCTCCAGATTTCCAAGGGCGCTCGCAAGTACGCCAACATCCGCTACTTGCGCAAGATCATCGAGGCGGCCGTCGAAGAGCATCCCGAGCTGCCGATCGCCATCCACTGTGACCACGGCGACACGCTCAAGCTCATCCAGGAGTGCCTGGCCGATGGCTACACCTCGGTCATGATCGACGGCTCCCACCACCCGTATGAGGAAAACGTCAAGGTCACCAAGGACGCTGTCACCGCTTCCCACGCCGTCGGAGTCCCGGTCGAGGCGGAACTCGGCCAACTCGGCGGTATCGAGGAAGACGTCGTCGGCCTCTCCGCCGAAGAGTATCAGAAGAACCTTGCTAAGTTCCTGACTGACCCGAATCAGGCGGCCGACTTCGCCAAGCGCACCGGCATCGACAGCCTGGCCGTCGCGATCGGCACCAGCCACGGAGCCTACAAGTTCAAGCACGAGGCCGTGCTGGCTTTCGACCGCGTCGAGCAGATCATGAAGACCTGCCCCGGCCTGCCGCTGGTCATGCACGGCTCATCGAGCGTCCCCCAGGAGTTCATCGACCTCGTCAACAAGTACGGCGGCAACATGCCCAACGCCAAGGGCGTGCCGGAAAACCAGATTAACATGGCCGTCACCAAGTACGGCGTGTGCAAGGTCAACATTGACACCGACCTGCGCCTGGCCCTCACCGCCAAGATCCGCGAGGTCTTCGCGACCAAGCCCGCCGAGTTCGATCCGCGCAACTACCTGGGCCCCGGCCGCGACGCCATCGTGCCCATGGTGCAGCGCAAGCTGCATGTGCTGAATGTGGCGGGCAAGGCGGAAGCGGTCGTCAAGCAGTGGAAGAAGCTGGGCGAGCCAATGCCCAAGTACTACAAGAAGTAAGCGGGCACGGGCTGGCGCGCGGACGGGCCGGTTGACGACCCGTGGTGACCGCGCTGCGAAGCGGCCCCGATTCACCCGGAGCGACAGTGCTGCTTCCGCAGTGCGGTCGTCTCTCCTTCTGTGACCGGAGCAGCACACTGGGCGGCGTGCGCGGTGAATGCACCGAGCCCAACGTCGCGGCCAGACCCGCGCGGCCACACCCCCGCCCAGCGCTGCGCTGCCCCTCGTCGCGCTGCGACCAGGCTCCGCGTGCGGCAGGGTTCGTGAGCCCGGCGTGGCCAGCGAGACGTGAACCACATCGAGCGCATTCCTGGTCCATGTTTTATGGGACGTTCCGGGGGATGCTGGGACGCGGAGAACGGTCGAGGGGGCCCGCCCATGCGACGCCCATTGCATTTGTATAGGCCCCTGTTATGATTTTCGGCTTCGCTTCGATGGCGGACGGTGCGGTCGGTGTAGACCACCCGGGCGTGTGGTCGCCCTGAAGCGGATTGAAGGAGAGATTCGGATGTCTAAGGGAATGCTGCGGTTGGTGGGTATTGCGATTCCGGTCGTGGCGCTGGCGCTCGGTAGCGCGGCGTTCGCTCAGGAAAAGAAGCCTGAGGCCCCCAAGGCCCCCGAGGCCAAGAAGCCCGAGGCGAAGCCGGAAGAGAAGAAGCCCGAAGTGAAGAAGGAAGAGCCCAAGAAGGACGAGGCGAAGGACCTGGTCGCGACGATCGGCGCGTCCGCGGATCACAAGACCCTGGCCGAGCTGATCAAGATCGCCGACATCGCCAAGGATCTCGACGGCGTCACGATCTTCGCCCCCACCGATGCCGCCTTCAAGGCCGTCCCGGGCCTCGAAGACCTGAAGAAGGACAAGGCCAAGCTGGCCGCCGTCCTGAAGGGCCACATCGTCAAGGGTAAGGCCGAGATGAAGGGCGAGCTGAAGCCCCTCGCTGGCGACGCGATCAAGGTCGAGACCAAAGACGGCAAGACCATGCTGAACGGCAAGATCAACGTCGTCGGCAAGGAAATCGTCGCCAAGAACGGCGCGATCTACGTCATCGACGGCGTCTTCGCCGGCGAGAAGAAGGCCGAACCGAAGAAGGAAGAGCCCAAGAAGGAAGAGCCCAAGAAGCCCGAGCCGAAGAAGGAAGAGCCCAAGAAGCCCGAGCCGAAGAAGGAAGAGCCGAAGAAGCCGTAATCAGGCTTCTGCTTCTTTTTTCGCGAAGCCCAAGCGAAACGAACTGAGCGGAGAAGGTGCGCGAGTGGCCTTCTCCGCTCGTTTTTTGCCCCCGCCGGCGCTAGCCGCACGCGCTCCTGCTCGCGCTGGCGCGCCGGTCCCGCGACCTTTGCCCCCGCGCCACGCCCCCACTACAATCGCGCTGTGATTCCGGCCCACCCCACACCGCCGCGCCGCGCGCGGAGCGCGCCCGCCATCGCCTTGGCCACCCTGCTGCTCCTCCCCGCCTGCTCTCGTGCTCCGGCCCCCGCACCGACCAGTGCGCCCGCCGACACCCCGCGTCAGGCCCTGCGCGAGCTCCTGCGACTGCACCAGGCCCGCCAGTATGAACCGCTCCGCGCGCGCATCATCCCCGACCGCGCGCCAGGCGTCGTTGCCACCCTCATGGCCGTGGACGAGTTCCTCGACGCCAACCGCGCCCTGTGCGCGTGTATCCGCAGCAAGGTCGGCCCCGGTCTCGCCGAGACGATCGATCAGGCCTACGTCGGTGATGTCGTCGGGCCCTTCGCCCCCCATGTCGAGTTGCTGGACGAAACGGTTACCGGCGCGACCGCCGACGTCGCGTTCACCATCGCCCGCCGCCTCCCGCCGGATCACGCCCTCCTGCGGCGCCAGGACCACGCCTGGCTCTACGACCCCGGCCCCGGCTACACCGATAAGCTCCCGGCCGCCTTCCGCCAGCTCGCCGACGGCCTGCGCGCGGTAACGGCCGACCTCGAATCCGGCCGCCTGCCGACGCAGGGCCTGTTTGAGCACGCCGAACCGCTCGTCGAACGGGTCCGCTCCGCGCTCCGTCCGGGCACAAAAACCCTCTCCGAAGCCCGCGCCGCCGCCCCCCCGGAATCGCAGCCATGAAACGCCCCGCTTCGACCATTCGTCGCCTCCTCATTGTCCGCCACGGTCGGCCGGACTACCGCGGCAACAAGTCCGGGGACGAGTGGCCCGGTCCGCCGCTGTCCGAGATTGGGCACCAACAGGCGCAGCAGGCCGCCGGCATCGTTCGGACCTTCAAGCCAGGCGCGGTGTATTCTTCGCCCCTCACGCGGGCCTGGGATACTGCTCGGCACCTCGCGGGCCCGCTGCATCTGCCGGTGCGGTGCGACCCCGAACTGGCCGAATGGCACCGCACGGAGCAACTGCAAGACGTGACGGTCCGCGCGACGCGTTGGCTGGTGCGCTGGCTGCACCGCGGCGAGTCCTGCGCGGTTGCGGTCAGCCACGCCTCACCAATTCTGGCACTCCTGCGCTCGGCTCTGTACTTGCCGCACTACGGTTGGCATGTTCCCGGCCGCCCGGATGTACTCCAGATTTCGAGCGGGGACCGATTTGAGGTCTCGATGGGGTCTGTATTCGAGCTGGTGATGGGGCCACACGATGTGATCGCGCGGCGGCTGTTTCACCCGACGCCGCGCATTCTCGCGGTGACCGACCATGTGCCGGTAACGTGCCTGCCGCGCACCGTGGCGGGCCAGGGCGAGAATGAGGAAGTGCGGCGGCCGAACTACTTGCACTTGCTGGGGGCATAAGGGCCGCGCGACTTCGCGGCAGGTCGGCGGCCGGCCCCACAGGGGAGGCGGGGCGTAAACTCGCCGCATGGACCGTAGCTTGACGCCCGCGCGCGCCAGGGCTACGGTCGCGGCATGCTTACCCGACCTGTCCGTATCGCGCTGTATTCGGGCATCGCACTGGGGGTTTCGCTCACGCTGCTGGCCGGGTGCGAGCGTCCGCCGGGGGGCGACGCGAACTCCGCCCCGGCCGCACCGTTCGGCGGTAACTCCGGCGGGGCCCCCGGCACGACCGGCAAGACGGGCGGCAAGCCGGCCGGCAAGCTTCCCAAGCTGGCGCCGGCCGCGGCGGGCAGTCCGAACGTCCTGCTGGTCACGCTCGACACGACGCGCGCGGATCGGCTCGGGTGCTATGGCTACACGGGCGGGCAGACGCCGACGCTCGACGGCCTGGCGACGGGCGGCACGCGCTTCGACCGGGCGTATTGCCAGGTCCCGCTCACGCTGCCCTCGCACGTTTCGCTGCTGACCAGCACCTTCCCCCCGTCCAACGGCGTGCGCGTCAACGGCGGCGGGCGGCTGGGCGACGATGTGCCGACGCTCGCGACCGCCTTCCAGGACAAGGGCTATCGCACGGGGGCGTTCCTCGGGGCGTGGGTGCTGAACGCCGCGTTCGGCCTGGACCGCGGCTTCGACGTGTACGACGACCAGCTCGGCGGCACCGCGCGCGACCCCGCCACAGAGCGTACCGCCGACAAGGTCGCCGACGCTGCCCTCGCGTGGCTGAACCAGGAGCCCAATACCCCCTTCTTCGCCTGGGTCCACTTCTTCGACCCGCACTTCCCGTATGAACCGCCGCAAGACTATCGCGCCAAGCTCACCGAACCGTACGACGGTGAGGTCGCGTTTATGGATGCCCAGCTCGGGCGGATCGTGCAGTGGCTGGATGCGCACGGGGCGCGGCAGCGGACGCTGATCATCGCGGTCGGCGACCACGGCGAGGCTTTCGGCGAGCATGGGGAAGTCGAGCATGGTTTGTTCCTTTACGACACGACGCTGCACGTGCCGCTCGTGGTCGCTTGGCCCGGCAAGGTCCCCGCCGGCAGCCACATCGCGACGCCCGTACGGCTCGTCGACATCGCGCCGACCGTGCTCGATCTGCTCGGCTGGGCGCACTGGCCGGGGCTGCAAGGAGCGAGCTTCCAGACCGCTTTCGACACAGGGGCCCTGGAGCCGACGCCCGTGTACGCGGAAACGGAATACCCGCGGACGGCCTTCGGCTGGGCCGGTCTGCGGGCGTACATTGACGAGCGCTGGAAGTACATTCGCGCGCCGCAACCCGAACTCTACGACTGGCAAGCCGATCCCAACGAGCTGAACAACATGCTGGCCACGGAGACGGAGGCGGTCATCGCCGCCCGGCGCGGCCTGGATGCGCTGCTGGCTGAGATGCCCGCCCGGGCAACGCAGCGGGTGCAGCTCAACGAGCAGCAGCAGCGGACGCTGGGCAGTCTCGGCTACGTCGGCAGCGGCCGTGTGCCGACGAGCGCCCCAGCCGACGAGACGCGGCTGCGCGACCCGAAGGTGGCCGCCCCCATTGCCCGCGCCGCGCGCGAGGCCCAACTGCTCTACGGCGAGAACCAGTTCGCCCGGGCGGCGGAGTTGTTGGCCCCGCTCGTGCTGCAGTCGCCGGAATCGACCGAGTTGCACACGCTGCTGGGGAAGGCCTGCTTCAAGATCGGCCGGCTGCCCGAGGCGGAGCACGAGCTGCGCGCGGCGCTGGCCGCGGACCCCAACGACGCGGAGAACCTCTTCTACCTGGGGGATGCGCTCTTCGGTCAGAAGCGACTCGACGAAGCCATCGCGAGCTATGAGCAGGCCGTCACGGTCGGCGACCACGCCCTCGCTCACAATCGCCTGGGCACCATCTGCGTCCAGCGCAAGCAGTTGCCGCAGGCGGAAGCGCATTTCCGGCGTTGCGTCGAATTGCGGCCGGATTCGGCCAACGCGCTGACCAACCTGGCGGGGGTGCTGGCGGAGACGAACCGTCACGCAGAGGCGCTGCAGCTACTGCGCGCGGCGCTGCAGCAGGACCCCAAGTACACCCCGGCCTATGACGGGCTGTCGCGGGCGCTGCTGCAGGCCAACCGCCGCACGGAAGCGATCGCGCTGCTGCGCGAGGGTATGCAGGCGCTGCCGCAGGAAGTGGGCTTGCAGCGGCGGCTGGTGATGCTGCTGGCGACGACGCCTCCGCAGGCCGGCGGCGCGCCGGACGACGCCGTGGCGCTGGCGCAGGCCCTGTGTGAGCGGGCCGCGAACGACGCCGAGAATTGGGACACGCTAGGTCTGGCGCACGCCGCGCGAAATGACTTCACCAACGCAGCGACGGCGGCCGAAAAGGGGCTGGCGCTGGCGCAGGAGCAGAAGAACGCGGCGCTGGCGGCGCGGCTTCGGCAGCATCTGGAGGCGTACAAGGCGGGGAAGCGGCCGTGAAAAGCGGCAGGTTGCGGCGCTTCTGGACACGATGGTCCAACCGTGATCGCGGGCTCTCCGCCAGCCGCGCAACCTGCCCTACGTTTCCTCGACACAGCGCTTGCGTTCGCGCGCCAGGGCGCGGTTGCCGAGCTGGCCGCAGGCGGCCATTTGATCGCGGCCTTTGGTGATTCGCAGCTTCACGCCCTGGCCGGCGGCTTCGGCGGCGCGGAGGAATTGCTGCACGGCGTCGCGCGAGGGGGCGGGCCAAGGCGAGTCTCGCCGCGGGTTGTAGGGGATCACGTTGAGCATCGTCTTGAGCGGGCGGAGGTATTCCGCGACCTCGCGCGCGTGCTCCGGCGCGTCGTTCACTCCGGGGATCAGCACGTATTCCATCATGAAGAACTGGCACTTACGCAGGGGAAATGCCAGCAGTGTTTCGCGCAGCTTGTCCATCGGCTCCAGGCGATTGACCGGCATGATCCGCGACCGAATCTCATCGTTCGGTGCGTTCAGCGAGATTGCCAGGTTCAGCCGCTTCCAGCCCAGTTTCGCGATCTTGCGAATCCCCGCCGTCCGCCCCACCGTCGAAATCGTCAGCCGCTCGCAGCCGAACGAATAGCCGTGCGGGTCGGTGAACACGCGGGCGGCCTGGATGACGTTGTCGTAGTTGTCGAGCGGCTCGCCCATGCCCATGAAGACGATGTTGCGGATGGTGCCGTCGTAGTCGCGCTGAGCGGCCGCGACCTGCCCGACGATCTCGCTCGTCGTCAGGTTGCGGATCAGGCCGAGCTGGGCGGTCTCGCAGAACTCGCAGCCGCGCGCGCAGCCGACCTGGCTGGACACGCATAGCGTCCGCCAGATGCCGTGCGTGCGTTGCATCGGCACGACGACGCTTTCGATCTCCAGACCGTCGTGCGTGCGTTGCACGAACTTGGTCAGGTCCCCGTCTTCAAGCCGGTTCACGATCGGCAGAATCTCCCCGCCCACCTCGTCCGCGAAGCTGCGCTTGCCATAGGAGATGTCCGGCGGCGGCACGGGCTGGCCGTAGAGCCGCGCGCGGTATGCTGCCCGCAGTGGCCGAATCTCGTACGGCTTCGGCTGCACGGCCGCAACCACTTCGTCAAACGTCAGGGCGAGAGCATCCAGCACGACCACGACCCTACAGCAACATCACAATTCTCACGACGCCGCCGACACGGCGCTCTCCGTATCATACGTCGGCCGCGGGGGGCCGACGCTACGCGCAGCGCGCGATCGCGCCCGTCCTCCGTCCGAAAATCCCGATTTCATTGAACCTTTCGTCCCCCTGGCGCACTAAACCCTCCGAGGCCCAATATGAACGACGCACGCAACATCCCACCCAACGAATCCGAACCGACGCTGCCACGGGGACTTATGGATGAGCTGCGCCGCCTGCAGCCGCCCGCGCCGCAGGTGCCGCCGGAGTTGGATGATGCCATCGCCGCGGCCGCCCGCACGCACCTCGCCCCCGTCCGCCGCCGCCGGCTCCTCTTCCGCCTGGCTCCCGTCGCCGGCATCGCCGCCGCGGCGGCCGTCATCGCCGCCGTCTTCTGGCCTACCTCCATCGGCAACGCCCCACCGGCAGCGTACGACCTGCGGCCGCATACGGAGCCGCCGTCCGTCGTCTCCAACCTGCACCCGCAACCGACGTCGCCAGCCATCGTCTCCGAGCTCCGTCCACACCCCGCGTTGCCGCCGGTTGCCGATGACACGACGCCCGCGCCGGCCACCGATCACGCGGAGCCCGCGCCGGTGGCCGTCGCCGCCGTCGAACGTCCCGCGCCCGGAGCGTGCAACGGCACCGCGACGATTCTGGATGCGTTCGCCCTCGCGCGGCACATCCGAGACGGCGCCGCCCCGCGGGCCGAATGGGACTGCAATCGCGACGGCGTGGTTGACCGCCGGGACGTGGATGCCCTGGCGCTCGCGGCCGTGCAACTGCATAAGGGGACCTGAGCATGTCACGCGTGTACCTGATTCTGCTGGCGTGCGCGGTGGTGGCGGCGGGCGGGGCGGGGCCGTATGCCGCCGACGAGGCCGCGCCGCGTTTCGCGTGGGTGGACATCACGCTGGATGCGGGCGAAGTGCCGCTGGCCGCGTACCAGCTCGAACTGACGAGCACGGCCGGCACGTTCGAGATCGTCGGCATTGAAGGCGGTGAGCATGCCGCGTTTGCGGAGCCGCCGTACTACGATCCGGCCGCGCTAAACGGCGGGCGCGTGATTCTCGCGGGCTTCAGCGTGGCGGAGGACCTGCCGGTCGGGCCGACGCGGGTGGCCCGCGTACACGTCATGATCACCGGGGCCGATCCGCAGTACGTCGTGAACCTGACCGTGGCCGCGGGGGCGGATGGTAATGCCACGCCGGCTGAAGTCACCTTTGCCGAGGGAGCCGCACAATGAAACTGGGGTTGAAATGCACCGCGGGACCGGCAGCCGGCTACTCGCACGTCAAATGCGTGTATCTCAGGAAGCAGTCCCATAGGGCAGGTTGCGCGGCCGCGGAGAGCCCAACGACGATGCGGACAATTCGACCACACGGACGGCCGCAACCTGCCGCGTCCTCGGCCGCGCACGAGAATCGGCACTACTCTGTCAGGCACGCTTCACGTGCATTCGGGGCAGGCGGAGGCCTGACGCTACGGACACCACCGGAGGACTGGCGCTGCGCCCGTGTGCCACTGCTGTGGCGACAGTGACTTGGCCGGCGAACGATCCGCACTGCTCGCAGAGCAGTGGCACGCCAGGAGCACTGCTCACAGAGCAGTGGCACGCGGCAGCAAACGACGGTGAACGAATAGTCCGCGGGATCGC
Source organism: uncultured Planctomycetales bacterium (assembly GCA_964523405.1). Taxonomy (GTDB): domain Bacteria; phylum Planctomycetota; class Phycisphaerae; order UBA1845; family Fen-1342; genus CAZGAQ01. Next base: position 28,202 of record CAZGAQ010000037.1, on the reverse strand, counting down.
GAGTGGAAGACCGGCCCCGGGCAGGGCCGTGCAGGAGGCAGGCATGCGAGCGAGTGCGAAGATTGTCCTGTTGCTGGTATCGGTCAGCGGAATCGTGCTCGGAGCGGTGTTGTCGGCATGTTCGGCTCCACCGAGCGTCATCATGCGGGAACAAATGGCGGCGCGTGAGCGCGAGCTGCAGAACGAGCAACCCCAAGGCTGGGAGTGCGCCGGGCCGTACCGCAACGATGCTGTTCACGACTTCGACGGCGACGGCCGCGCTGACATACCGCTTACACGAGTGCCCGGTTCTCAGCCCACCGCCCACCAGCGCCAGCGCATCGTCGCCCTCCAGCCCGGCGAAGAACTCTGGGTCATCGCGCGCCCGACGGGCACGCCGCCACCCGACGACAGCAAGCCCGGCACCGGTGCCCTGCTCGCGAAGTTGCCGAATCAGACCGAGCAGGTCCCCGTGCCGCTGAAGCACACCGACGTACACGCGGACGTCGAGGGCTACATCGTCACCGTGGACGTCACCCAGCAGTATCACAACCCGTTCAGCGAGAAGATCGAAGCGGTGTATGTCTTCCCGCTGCCGGCCAATGCGGCCGTCAACGAGTTCGTGATGACGGTCGGCGAGCGGCGCATCCGCGGCATCATCCGCGAGCGCCAGGAGGCCGAGCGGATTTACGCGGCCGCCAAGTCGCAGGGCTACGTGGCGAGCCTGATGACGCAGGAGCGGCCGAACATCTTCACGCAGTCGGTGGCGAACATCGAGCCGGACAAGAACATCGACGTTCGCATCCGGTATTTCCACACGCTGGCCTACGTCGACGGGTGGTACGAGTTCGTCTTCCCGATGGTCGTCGGGCCGCGCTTCAATCCGCCCGGCACGACCGCCGGCGTCGGCGCCGTCAGCCGCGGCAAGCCCGGGCGTTCCGGACAGCAGACCGAGGTGCAGTACCTTCGGCCGAGCGAGCGCAGCGGGCACGACATCGCGGTCGCCGTGCGGATCGATGCGGGCGTGCGCATCGAGCAGGTGGACAGCCGCAATCACGCGGTGCACGTGACGGCCACAGCGCCGGAGGTTGCCGACGTGACCCTCGACGGACGGGACAGTTTCCCGAACAAGGACTTTGTGCTGCGCTACAAGGTGGCCGGCACGCAGGTCAAGTCGGCGCTGCTCACGCAGGGCGACGCGGGTGACGGCTACTTTACGCTGATGCTGTTCCCGCCGGAGGACCTCAAGACGCTGACGCGTCAGCCGATGGAGATGATCTTCCTGCTCGATTGCTCGGGCAGCATGAACGGCGAACCGATCGCCCAGTCGAAAGTGGCCATCGAGCACGCGCTGACATGCATGCGGCCGGACGACACGTTCCAGATCATCCGCTTCTCGAACAACGCGTCGCAGCTCGGACCGGCCCCGCTGCCGGCGACGCCGCAGAACATCCAGCGCGGGCTGCAGTACGTCCGCACGCTGCAGGGTGAAGGCGGGACGATGGCGATTGAGGGCGTGCGGGCGGCGCTGAACTTCCCGCACGATCCGCGGCGCATCCGCACGATCGCCTTTCTCACCGACGGCTTCATCGGCAATGAGGACGAGATTCTGGCCGAGGTGCAGGCGAAGCGCGGCGCCAGCCGCATCTTCGGCTTCGGCGTGGGCTCGTCGCCGAACCGGTACCTGCTGGACGGCGTCGCGGCCATCGGCAAGGGCGCGGTCGCGTACCTCGGCCTCAACGACGACGCCCGCGCCGTCATGGACCAGTACTTCCAACGCATCAGCCACCCGGCCTTGACCGACATCACGGTGGACTGGAGCGGGCCGACGGGCTTGCAGCCCAAGCCGGGCGTGACGTATTCATACAACTCCAAGGTGCAGGTGAGCGACGTGTATCCGCGGCAGATCCCCGACTTGTTCGTCGGGCGGCCGGTGATTCTCACCGGGCGTTTCCGCGGACCGCTGGGCGCGGCCCCCATCCGGATCACGGGCAAGCTCGGCAACCAGATGCGCACGTTCGACGTCAACGCCCGCGGCATCACGACGCCCGCGCCGAAGGTCCGCCGCAGTGGCAACCCCGTCGTCCTCGCTTCGACCGATGAACCCGCCCCGACCCGCGCCGGCCTGCCGGCCGTGTGGGCGCGGCTGAAGATCGCGGACCTGAGCGTGTCGGCCCTGAACGAACCCCACCGCGACTGGCCGTCCGCCATTCGCTCCGTGGCGCTGGAGTACGGCCTGTTGTCGGCGTACACGGCGTTCGTCGCGGTGGACAGCTCCGCGCGGACGGCCGGCGACCACGGGACGACGGTGGCCGTTCCGGTACCGGTGCCGGACGGCGTGCGCTATGACACGACGGTGAACGAGAAGTAGCGGCGCGGATGCGCTGCACAAGGTGTTGGCATGCGTGCCGCGGCGGCGTCAGCCGTGGCTTGACCGCCGGGCGGCGCGCACTGCTCGCAGAGCAGTGGCACCCCGAGCGCGGGCGACACGTTACGCGCCCGCGCCGTTCTGACTCTCGCTTAGGGAGGTATCCATGTTTGCACGTTTGGCCGTGACCATGTGCGGTGTGTCCGTTCTGTTGACTGGCTGTGCGTCCAGCGCCATCTCGGGGAGCTACTACTACGAACCCAGCGCGCCGGGTTCCTGGTCCCAGCGCGGCGGTGTCAGCGGCGAGGAATCGCTCTTCCCCAGCGACCAGGCCGTCATCAGCAACGAGGCGCTAGCGACGATCCTGTCGGCCAAGGTCGCGCTGCCGCAGCGCAGCCGCATCGCCATCATCCGCCTCGCACAGCCGCGCTACGGAAGCTGGTCGGAGGATCTGTCGCGCCAAGACGCGAGCATCCAGGAACGCTTCCAAACGCAACTCGCTCAGTCCAAGCGGGTCACCCGCGCCGCGGCGCTGCCGAGTCTGCTGCTACCGCAGAAGACCACCGTGTCGTACCTGCGCGAGGCGGCCGCCCGCTATCAATCCGACCTCCTCGTGGTCTATCGCGTTTCCACGCGGAGCTTCGATCGCCAGAAATTCCTCGGCAACGCGGAAACGAAGGCCTACTGCACGATTGAGGCCCTGCTGCTCGACACGCGCACGGGCATCGTGCTGTTCGCCACGTCCGCGACCGAGACGTTCGAGCGGCGCAAGGCGACGAGCGACGTGAACTTCTGCGAGACCATCTGGAAAGCGGAGCTGTCCGCGACCGGCCAAGCGCTCGACAAGGTGGCCGCGGAGTTGGTCGCGTTCCTGGATCGGGGGGAGGAGGCCGCGCAGGCAACGGCGTTGTAGGGCAGGTGGCGCGGGAGGTGAGAAGGACTCCGGCGCTGCGTGCGAATCGCCGCTACGGATGCCCGCAACCTGCCGTCTGTTGCAACAGGGGGAGCCGGTGCCCCCCCGTCAGGCACGGAGGCCTGACGCTACGCCTACTGCACTCCCACCATCCGCTGCAACCGCGCGAAATCGGCCAGGTCCACGTCCACGTCGCTGTCGCCGTCGGCCGCGGTGCAGGTGCCGGAGACCGTCACCTGCGGCCCGGCGAAACAGCCCGCGAACAGGGTCAAGTCCTGCGCATCCACATCGCCGTCATGATTCAGGTCACCATACGCTGGCACCGCGCACAACAGCTCGATGTCGTCAATGTAGGCCGTGAACGGCCCGGCCGAGTCGACCGCCGAGAACGCGAGCTGCTCGAAGACGCCCTTGCCCGTGGATGAGGCGAGCACGCCGTCACCGGTCTGCGGCGTGATCGGATCCTGCCGCGGGTCGAACAGCAGCGTCTGCCACACGCCCGGCTGCGCCGTGATCAGGCGCCCCTGCGGCGCGGTGCCGACCACGCCGGTCGCTCCGACCCACTCGATCGTGCCGCTCGTGCCACCATCCGCACCAATGTCCGCGGTCGTGCCCGTTTCGCGAATACCGACACAGACACGCACTTGCCCGGAATCCAGCCGCAGCCGCACGCGGAGCGGACGATCCAGCGCGACGGTCGGATTGGGCAGTTGCGCTCCGTTGTGCGTCGTCAGCCGCAACCAGTGTTGTGTCGACGCATCGACGAACGCCCACTGCACCATTTCGCACTTCGCTCCGCTGAAGGCCGTCACGGTATCCGTGACTTGCGCAACGTTCGGCGTCGCCGCGAGGTGGTTCACGGTCGAGCCGCTGTAACGCGGCAACTGAAACAGGGCCGCATTCCCGACGGTGTAGTTGTCAAAGTCGGTGAGCTTGACGCGGGTACAGGCCGGCGGCACCGGCACCTGCACTGACCAGGTCTCTTCATCGAACCCCGCCCCGTTCGTCGCCCGCACGGTGAACGTCACCGTCTGCCCCACCTGCTCCGCCGTCGGCGTCCACCCGCTCAGGTACCCGCCACCGCCCAGCCCTGCCCCCGCCGGCCCGGCCACCAGCGTCCACGCGTTCGCCGGCCCGCGCGTCAGCGTGAGTTGCCGCCGGTATTCCTGCCCCACGGTCGCGGTGTCCGGGTTCGGCGTCACGGCCGCAATCACCGGCGCCTGCGGCGCCCCAAAGGGCACATCGACCCGCAGCACACTGCTGGCCGTCACGACCTGGTTGGGGACGACGTGCATCATGTAGTCTGGATGCGTGAGCGTAATCATGTACGTCCCGGCCGGCACAAGCAGGAACGAATAGAACCCGTCACCGCTCGTCAGCGCCGTATACGTCTGCCCGCTCAGCTGCACCTGTGCATCGACCACCGGCGCCCCCGTTGCGTCGGTCACCCAGCCGCACACGATCGCCGTCTGTGCCTTCCACGGCATCGCGGGCACGCTCACCGGCGTCGCGTAGACCCCGCTCGCGTAGTCCTCCCACCAGGTGAAGCCCGTCCAGTTCCACGCACTGTTGCCCTGTGCGCCGCGCAGCCGCGTCAGCTCGACCTGCTCGACCAGCGCCGCGTACCCCTCGCCCGCGCTGTGGCCGGCCACCACGTGTCGCCCGGCCGCACCCGCTACCCACGCCTGCAAACGCGTGTCCCACGTCGTCCCCGCCCCGCCGGCCGAGTACATCATGGGGATAATCCAATCGAGCGCCCCGGCCCGCGCCCATGCCAGCCCATCCTGATGTTGGCTGACCGGCGCGGTCGACGAATCCGGAAACACGGCCGCGCTGACCGCCACCGTCAGCGGCTTGTGCAGCGCAATCTCCGCGTAGATGTCGCGCACCATGCGCGTGAGCTGATCCGCCGTCCAGGCGTGAAAGCTCAGGTTGTCCGGATTCGTCCCAGCACTGGTGAACCGCGCCATGCTGATCGGATCGTACGAATAGGTCGAATTCGGCGTGCGAATGCGGTCAAAGTGCACGCCGTCCACGTCGTAGTTTCGCACGACGTACAGCACCTGCTTGCGGATGTACGCCTGACACGCGGGCACGCCCGGCGCCATCCACACGTAGTTGTCCTCCGCCCACTGTACCGGCGCACCACTGGCATTGTGGATGAGCCAATCCCGCGCGCCGGCGTTGGAGGCATCGCAATGAGAATAAAAGAGGTGGTTCGGGTTGTTCGGTTCGGCATGCACCGTGCTCTGCCAGCACGGTTGCGTGTTGATGTACGCGTGCAACTGGATGCCCCGGCTGTGCGCCTGGTCGAGCGCGAAGGCCAGCGGATCCCACCCCGGGTCCGCACCGCCAATCAACGGCGACCACGGTTCGTACGGAGACGGATAGAAAACATCCGCCTGACCGCGCACCTGCAGCAGCACCGCATTGAAGTGCCCCGTCGCCAGATTCGTCAGCCCCGTGATAATCTTGCCCTGGCTGACGCTCGGGGTCAGGTCCGGCCACTCAAAGCGCGAGCCCCACGCAGCGCGGAACTCGGGCTGCGTCTGGGCCGCGGCGCCGGCGACGACGAACAGGGCGAAACCGAGCACGGTGGCGGTGGCGCGCGACATGGGCGTCTACTCCTCTCCCGGTTTATCGGCGCCGTAGGCCACCGGCTGCGGATCCCGCCGGGACACGACCGCCAGATCGCATCTTATCAGAAACGGCGCCGAAACGGATGGCGATTTGTCAGCCACCGCTGGAGGGCCGCCCCGCGCCGCGGCCGGTGCATCGCGCCGTCGTTTCGGCCGATAGCGGACGGCTTCGTCAGGCACGGAGGCCTGACGGTACGGCCTTCTACGTCGGCCACAGGGGGCCGACGTACGCGCGCGACACCCGCACCACCGCGGCATTCGGGGGCGGCAGTTACGGCTTGACCACCAGGTGCCACGCGTCCGCCACCAGCTTCCAGAGCTGCAGCGCGTGCGCCGCCCACACGGTCATAACCGTCGCCACCCCCAGCACCCCGATCTGAATCCGCGACACGCGCCGCTGGAACCGCACCAGCCGGTCCGGCGCGCCCGCCAGCTCCTGCACGAAGCGCGAACGCGAGGCGATGGACGAATGCCGCCAACTCCGTGCCTCGGCCTGAATCCCGTTCAGTACGGCCACGTCGTGCAGCGCGTCGCTGAATACGTGCGCCGCCGTCGCGCACAACGGATCGCGTGCGGCCATGCGGCTGCTCGGGGGCACCGGCGGGTCCGCCGCGGCGCCCGGTGCCACGTGCTGACCGACCGGGACACCGTTTCCGGTGTGCACGGCGCAGGGCAGTGCACACGGTAGGCCGCTGAGCGTCAGCGTACGTACCCCGTGCACGTCCGCCTGCCGCTCGAAATGTCGCGATACCCACCCGAATACGACCGCCCACTTCGCCAGAATCACCACCCCCAGCGCCGTGAGCAGTATCGGATAGAGCTGCGGCTGCTGCGCCGCCAGCGTGCGCGTTTGAATCGAGAACACCGTCACCGCACAGCCGCTGATCAGGGCGAACAGCAGGAAACACGGAATGTGATGGTGCTTCACGTGCCCGGCTTCATGTCCAAACACGGCCTCGATCTTCGTGTCGTCCATCTGTTCGAGCATCGCATCCGTGATCAGGACGTAACGCAGCGGCGCCACCACCCCCATCACGGCCGCATTGACGATCATCCCCCCCGAACGCCAGACCAGGATGTCGCGACAGCGCAGCTTCAGCCGCCTGCACAACAGCTCCAGCCGATCCCGCAGCGGTCCGTCCGGCAGGCGCTGCGTCACCCAGATGTGCCGCAGCATCTCCGGCGCCACGACCGCCACCACCACCGCCACGCACCCGATCACCAGGTCCGCCGCGTACGGCTGCTGCGTCCACCGCCGCAGAACCCCTTCGTACCGCATCACGATGTCGCTGGCCACCATGATGACCAACATCGGAACCAGGATGAACAGCACCTGGTGCCGCAGGTTGTACAGCAGGTATTCCCCCAGCGGCCACACCGGTCGCACCGGCTTCCCGCGGAATAGATAAATCTCCACCACGTACTGCCGCACGCCGCGGTCGGCCGGGTAAATCACGATCCAAATCAGCAGCACCGACAGCAGGAAGGGCAGCAGCGCGATGCAGCCCGGCACGGCGGGCCACTTCGCGACGATCGGCAAACCGTTGCAGATCGTCAGCCACGTAGTCGCCAGCAGCAGGCCGCCATGGCAGACCGCCAGCACGAGATTGAGCCGTCCCAGGCCCCCGTTGAACGCCGCCTGCCCGCGACTCGGCTCGTCCGGGTACCGATCCAGCAGGCGCACCGTCCGCCGCGCCACCAGCAGCGCTAGCGCGGGCGGCAACAGCGTCGCCCCCGCCACGGCTCCCAACACCTGCCCCGTCTGCGTGACCCACGGGTACAGCGGACCGGACAGCGTCAAAATGATCGACAGAATGCCGATGACGACCAGGTACATATCGCTAGGATGATACGGCAAAGCCGGGGCGGGCACATTCAGGACCGGCCCATGCGCGTGAAAATCTGCGGCCTCACGAACGTCGACGACGCCCTCGCCACCGCCCGCGCCGGCGCCGACTTCGCCGGTCTCATTCTGGCACCCAGCGTCCGGCAGGTGCAGCTTGAGGTCGCCCGCGAAATCGTCTGCCTCCTGCCACCCCCGCTCCAGCCCGTCCTCGTGTTCCGCGACACCGCCGTCGAGGAGGTCCTCGCCGCCGCCGCCGCCACCGGGGCCTACTGGGTCCAGCTCCACGGCCACGAACCCGTCGCCTACCTCCAGGCCCTCCTCGCCCAACGCCCCGACCTCCGCATCATCAAGGCCTGGGAAGTCGCCGCTCCCGCCGACGGCGACACCCTGCTGACATTTATCGACAACTCGCGTGCGGCGGGTGGGTGCCCCGCGGTCGCATTGCTGGATGTACCGAAAGGCGGACCGCACCCTGGCGCCGACTGCCTGACCGCGGTGGCGCGCCGGGTGGCCACGCGCCCGCCCGAGGTCTGGTGCGCCGGCGGACTCACGCCGGCAACTGTCGCGACTGTCGTGGCCAGCGGCGCCTTTGACGGCGCGGACGTGGCCAGCGGCGTCGAGACCGAGCCCGGCCGCAAGGACCGGGCCGCGCTCAGTGCTTTCGTCCGCGCCGTCCGCGCGGCCGGCACACGGCACTAGCCGCCCCGGGAAGAGGTGGCCTCGGCCCCCTCTGGCCGACGTCGCCTGCGGCACACCTCGGCAAGTTCGGCCGCGGTTGGCGCCCCGGACTCGACGACTAGAATAGGAGTTGGCGAACGACCTGGACTTCCATCGAGGGTACCCGATGAATCACGCGAGGCGACGTGCGGCACGCAGAGTCGTGCCGCTGCTGGCCGTGTGCCTGCTGGCGGGACTGCCCGTCGCGCCGGCCGCCGACGAACACCCGCTGCTGGCCCTGCTGCAAAGTGAGTTGGAACTGTCGCTGGCCAAGCTGGTCGGTCCGGACGGCACGCGCCCCTACTACATCCAGTACGCCATCACGGACTCCGACGATGTCAGCGTCGCCGCCACACTGGGCGCGCTGACCGACAACGACGTCAGCCAAACGCGGCTGCTGGATGTCGATGTGCGCTGCGGCGACTACAAGCTCGACTCGACCCGGCAGATCCGCGGCGGTGGCGGTTTCGACTACGGCGGCTCCGGCGGCGTCAGCCTCGCGCTCAACGGCGATTCGCTGGCTACCCGCCACACGGTGTGGCTCGCCACCGACGCCCGCTTCAAGGCCGCGGTCAAGCGCCTGGCCCAGGTGAAAGCCAACCTGAAGGTGAAGGTCGAGGAAGAGGACCCCGCCGATGACTTCACGCGCGAAGACCCCAGCGTTCACATCGGCCCGTGGGTGCGGCAAGCATACGATCGCGCGCAACTGGCCGCCCGCGTGAAGAGACTCTCCGAGCGCTTCCGCGCCGAACCCCTGATCTACAGCTCCGCGGTGACCCTCAGCGGCGAAATCGAGAACCGCCTCGCCGTCAATTCCGAAGGCAGCAAGCTGCAGTTCGGTCACAGCCGCTGGCGCATCGCCGTCCAGGCCGCGACCATCGCCGCAGACGGCATGGAACTCGCGCAGTACAAGGCCTTCGACGCCGCCACCGAGGGCGGCCTGCCCGATGATGCCGGCATCGCCCGCCTGGTGGATGAGGTCATCCAGGAGGTGCTCGCCCTCCGCGCCGCGCCGCTCGTCGAGCCCTACACCGGCCCCGCCATCCTCCTGAACCGCGCGAGCGGTGTGTTCTTCCACGAGATCTTCGGCCACCGCATCGAGGGCCACCGCCAGAAGGACGTCGACGAGGGCCAGACCTTCGCCAAAAAGCTCGGCCAGGAAATCCTGCCGACCTTCATCAGCATCGTCGACGACCCGACTCTGCGCAGGTTCAAGAACATCGACCTCAACGGCTTCTACGAGTACGACGACGAGTGCGTCCCGGCCCAATCCGTCCACATCGTCGACGACGGGGTGCTCAAAACCTTCCTGATGTCCCGCTCCCCCACCCGCGGCATCGTGAAATCCAACGGTCACGGCCGCCGCCAGCCAGGAGCCACCGCCTGCTCCCGCATGGGCAATCTGCTGGTCGAATCCAGCAAGCAGGTGTCCTACGCCGAGCTGCGCCAGCAGCTTCTGGACGAATGCCAGCGCCAGGGCAAGGAATACGGCCTGCTCTTCAGCGATATCTCCGGCGGCTACACCACCACGCAGCGCTACGGCGCCCAGGCCTTCAAGGTCCAGCCCATCCTCGTCTACCGGGTCTACCCCGACGGCCGCCCGGATGAGCTTGTTCGCGGCGTCGAAATCGTCGGGACCCCCCTGACCTGCTTCTCGAAGATCCTCAGCACCGCCGACGACGCCGACGTCTTCAACGGCACCTGCGGCGCCGAGTCCGGCTCCGTACCCGTCTCGGCCATCTCACCAAGCATCCTCGTGCAGCAGATCGAGATCGAGAAGAAGCAGAAAGCCCAGGACCGGCCGCCCATTCTGTCGGCGCCCATCGCGCCCGCCAGCCAGCCGGCCCAACCGTGAGGTCTTCGTGAGCGCGCCACTCCGCGCCCAGCCCCCGGGGCCGCCGACCACGCGGCACCCGCGCCCCGCACCATCCCGGCCGTACGCCGCGGCGTGCGCGGCCGTCGCAGGAGAATCCGTCATGAGAATGCTACTCGCCGCGATCGTCTTGAGCGTCTGCCTCCGGCCCCTGCCGGCCCAAGCCGCCGACGCGCTGCCTCAGGAGCTCGCACAGGACGTGATCCTGCGCGCCCTGGTCGACGAGTTGGACCGCAGCCTGCCCGGCCTGAAGCTGGAGGATCTGGAACGCCCGTACTTCATCGAGTATGGCCTGACCGACGGCGCGTCCACGTACGTCACCGCCAACCTCGGCGCGGTGACGGATCGCGGCCAGACCCGCGGCCGCGCCCTGCGCACCGACGTGCGCGTCGGCTCCTATGAGCTGGACAACTCCAACTTCGGCGGTGGGGGCGGCGGCGGCGGCGAGGGCGCGGCCATGCCCATCGACGACGATTACGCCGCGATTCGCCAGGCCATCTGGTGGATGACGGATCGCGACTACAAGAACGTGGTCGAGGAGCTCGTCCAGAAGAAAGCCTTCATGGAGAGCAAGCTCATCCAGGACAAGCCGGCCGATTTCGCGCGCGCCGCGCCCGTGGTGCACCTGGAGACCCGCGCGACCCTGCAACTGGACCCCGCTCCGGTCGAAGAGCTGGCCGGCGCGCTGTCCGCCCTGTATCGCGATTTTCCGGACGTCCAGAGTTCCAGCGCCACCGTCGGCACGTATGTCGGCAACAAGTATCTGGTGAACACCGAGGGCACGCGCTTACGCACGCCGGTGACACGCTGTTACGTCGCCGTGCGCGCCACCGTGCAGGCGGAAGACGGCATGCGGCTGAGCGGCAGCAAGACCTACTACGCCAACACCTTCGCCGAGCTGCCGCCGCGCGCCCAGCTCGAAGCGGACTGCCGCCAGCTCGCCAAGCAACTGCTCGCCGCCCGCCAGGCGCCCGTACTCGCCTCCTATTCCGGCCCCGTCCTCTTCGAGCCCGAGGCCGCTACGCAAATCTTCGCCCGGCAGTTCGGCGGCGCCTTCTGCGGCGGCCAGCGCCCCGTCGGCAGCCGCACCAGCCCCGATGACTTCGCCAACAAGCTCAACAAACGCATCCTGCCGCGCTTCCTGGACGTCGTGGATGATCCCACCCTCACGACGGTCGCCGGCGAAACCGTCGTGGGCCACTACACCTACGACGACCAGGCCGTCCCCGCCCAACGCGTCGCCCTCGTCGAGCACGGCCGCCTCAAGAACCTCCTCATGTCCCGCAATCCCTCCAAGGAGTTCGCCCAGTCCAACGGCCACGGGCGCGGCAACTATGGCCGGGCCGGCGTGGGGTGTCTGGTCGTCACCTCCCAAAACCCGCGCACCGCGGACGAACTCAAGGCCGACTTGCTCGAAGCCTGTGCGGACGAGGGCCTCGAGTTCGGCTTGCGCATCGCGGCGTTCGGCAGCGTCGGCGACAGCGGCGGCACCACCCCTCTGCTGATGTACAAGGTCTTTCCCGATGGACACGAGGAGCTCGTCCGCGGCGCCGAAATCGCCCGCATCGATCTCAAGGCTTTCAAGCGCATGCTCGCCGCCGGCGACAAGCCTTTCGTCATGAACCTCGGCGGCAGCGACGGCCAGACCGCCGCCGCCCCCGCGATGCTCTTTGAGGAACTCGACCTGGCCAAGATCGACCGCGACTTCGACAAGCCGCCAATCCTGCCCGCGCCCCTGGCACGGGACAAGTAGCGCCGTTACCGAAAGCAAGACCGGGCAGACTCGCGCACCGTCCGCGCGAGCCTGCCCGGCCCATTTTGACTCCTCCGCGCGGCCTACGGCTTCGCCGTCTTGTCCGCCGTGACCTCACGCACAAACCGAACCAGCTCCGCCCCCGTCACGTCCCCCGGCTGCCCCACCTCGTGGTTGGCTGCCGCGTGCGTCTTGCCCGCCAGCAGCGTCGCCCGCGCCTTCCCGCCCGCCTTCTCAATCCGCGCGACCATCCGCTCACTGATCTCGCGCGACGCCGGATTGCCTTCCTCCGCACTCGCAAACAAGAACGGCGGCATCGGCTTGCCGTCCCCGATGTGCGCGAGCGGCGACGCGTCGCGCCACACTTGCTCGTCGTCCCCGAAGTTCTTGTGAATGTAGTCGGCGTACATGCCGCCGGCCGCCACCTTCGCGACCAGGTCGAACGCCCCCCCACTCCAGCTCGCCACGCCGCTCAAGTCGCTCGGCTTGAGCCCCACCTTCGCCAACGGCCGCGGATCGAGCCCCACCAGCGTCACCAGGTGGCAGCCGGCCGAGTGTCCCATCAGCACCAGCTTGTGGGGGTCGCCACCGTGCTCCGCGATGTGCGCGCGCACCCACCGCACGGCGCTGGCCACGTCCTCGACCTGGGCCGGGTGCCGCGCCTCGCCGCTGAGCCGGTAGTTGATGGTCACAAACACGATCCCGGCTTCGTTCAGGAACTTCGGCTTGAAGCTGACCTCCGTCTTGTCGCCCTTGGTCCACTCGCCGCCGTGCACGAAGATCACGACCGGCGCGCCCTGCGCCTTGACGGGTGCATAGATGTCGAGCTTCTGCTGCGCCGACGCGTCCGGCACATACGCCACGTCCTTCTGAATCACGCTGTCCGCCGCCGCCCGCGGCATCTGATCGGGCTTCGTCGTCGCCTCGCGCGTCGCTGGCGCCGCAGTCGTAACCGGCCGCGAGGTTGCCGCCACCGTCGCACGCTGGGCGCAAGCCGCCATTCCGCTCACCGCCACCAGCCCAATCGCCGCAACCCGTCTCAGCGTCAGCATCACTCGCATCTCCCTTCTAACGCGTCTCCCGCTGTGCCGCAGCCATGGGGCCCAGCGTGCCCCTGCGGGAGCACAACTCACGTGCGCCAACCCCTCCTCTTCTCAGGGGGGCAGGGTGGGGGTCGAGACCTGCGACACCCAATCGCGCCCGCATGCCCCGCACTGCCGCAGGGGCGGCACGCCGCTACCTACGGAAACACCTGCTCCGGATTCGCGTACACCGTCGGCCCGCAGAGATTCTCCAGCTTCTTCTGTGCCACCACGTCGGCCGAATCACTGCTGTTCAGCGCTCGCGGAAACCGGCTCGTCGCCACCGGGTCCACGTGCCCGTCCGCGAACACCGTGTTCGCCACCGGATCGTTCTGTTTGGCGCCCGGATGCCGATATCCGATTCGGCTGTTCACGTTCCCCAGTTGCGTCACCGCCTGCCGCCCCATGTACACCCCGTCCGCCGCCACGACGAACTTCGCTGACCGCTTGCTCGTCATCTGGTGCGGCGGGATGATCCGCCCCTTGCCGTCCGGTCCGAGCCCCACCGAGGCCGTGTAGTGCAGATCGCTCGCCTCAATATCCGCCGGCGCACTGCCAATCGGGTTGTATGCGTTGATCCAGTAGCTCACGCGAATGATGAAGTTGAACCGCCGCTCCGGAATCGTCACCGCTTCCTTCGGCATACTGTCCCCGCCCACCGCCGTCATCCGCAGCGGCCAGTCCGTCCAACCCCGCGGCTTCGCCAGGTTGCTGCCCGTCTGACCATCCTTGACCCCCTCCACGTTCACCGTCTTCGGACAATAGAAGATCGTGCTGCGGTCGCGCTCCTTGCTCGGCACCAGCCCGTCCCGATCCAGGATCGGCCCCCATCCCTCCAGCGGTTGGCTCGGCCCGCCCGTCACGTTCGTCGTCGCCCCCGGCAGCCACGGCAGATTGTACGACGGCACGACATAACCCCGATTCTCCGTTTCGTACAAGACCAGACCCTGCCCGATGGCTCGCAAATTCGCGCGGCATTTCACGGCCGCCGACTGCTCCCGCGCGCGCCCCAGCGTCGGCAGCAGCACGCTCAGTAGCAGCGTGATGATGGCCACCACCACCAGCAATTCAATGAGCGTGAACGCCGGTCGCCGACTCACGCGTCGATGTCTGCGGCACGTTGCCCGCTTGCCGAGATCCATTGAAGTACCTCCCGAAGCGCGGCCGCACCGCCCCGTCATATCTGGGGCGCACACCGGCCACCGGCATGCTCGCACAAACCACTAGTCGTCGTAGCTGGACATCACCACCCGTCTCACATCCACCGCAGTCGGCTCGATCCTGTCGCAGCCTCCCACCGGGCCGCATGGCCACACACCGGCCGGCACCGGCACCGTGACTTGCCGAGCCACGCGCCGTCCCGCCAGTGGCGCCTGTTCGGGTGTGTGCCTGCACGGCGCCGCGCGGGCGCTACGCCGTCGGGCGGTAGTACTGCACCCCCAGCGCCGCGAGCCGCCCCAAGTGCGGCGCGAGTCGCCCCGTGAAATCCCCGCAATCGCGCAGCGCCTGCGGCGACCACGCCACTTCCGCCAGCGCGCACAGCCGCGGGAAGACCTGCGCATCAAGCTGCGGCGGCGGGCATAGCTCTGTCCAGATGGCCGCCTCCATGCCCACGATGTGTCCCGCCTGCTCGGGCGTCAGCTCCGCCGGCACCGGCTCGAAGCCATACATCTTCTCGAGCGGTGACACCTCCATCCACGACGGCATCTGCGGATCCGGCTGCGGGGGGTAGTTCAGATAGCAGTGCGTATGCGGCGACGAGATCGCGTCATGTCCCGCCCGCGCCGCCGCCACCGCCCCCATCAGACTGCGCCACGATTGCACCGTCGCCCCCGGCGCGAGCCCCCCTTCCACAATCTCGTCCCATCCGATCACGCGCCGCCCGCGACTCGTCACCATCCTCTCGACGCGGCGTACGAAGTAGCTCTGCAGCTCCTCCTCGTTCCTGAGCCCCTCACTGCGCATCCGCGCCTGGCACTTCGGACACACCCGCCAGCGCGCCTTGGGACACTCATCCCCGCCGATGTGGATGTAGGGCGACGGGAACAGCGCCACCACCTCGTCCAGCACGTCCTCCAGGAAGGCGAACACCGCCTCGTTACCCGCGCAGAACACGTCCTCCATGATCCCCCACTGCGTGCACGGCCCCAGCGCCTCACCCCGGCACGACAGCTCCGGATAGCTCGCCAGCGCCGCCCGGCAGTGCCCCGGCAGCTCGATCTCTGGAATGATGGTCACACCGCGCACGTCCGCGTACGCCACCAGCGCCCGCACCTCGTCTTGCGTGAAGAACCCGCCGTACCGCCCGCGCGCGTCCCGCTGCTGCTCCGACGGCCGCGTCACCTCGCGCCACGCCCCCACCTCGGTCAGCCGCGGGTGCTTGCGAATCTCCAGCCGCCAACCCTGATCCTCCGTCAGGTGCCAGTGCAACACGTTCAGTTTGTGGTACGCCACCAGGTCAATGTACCGCTGCACCGTGGCCACATCGTGAAAATGCCGGCAGCAGTCCAGCATCAGCCCGCGGTGCCGAAAGCGCGGCCAGTCGTGTACCGTAACGGCCGGCAGCCGGCACCCCGCGGTGCCGTGCGAAAGCAACTGCCGCATCGTCTGCACGCCCCACCCCAGCCCCGCGCGCGTGCTGGCGGCCAGCGTCACCCCGTGCGGCGTCACGTGCAACTCGTAGCCCTCCGCGCCCAGCGAACCTCCCGGACGCAACAGCAGCATGACGACGCCGTCGTCCTGCGCCGGCGCCAGCGTTTCCGCCTGACGCATCGCCACCGGCCGGCCGCCGGCCTGGCTCAGGATGTCCGCCAGGTACGCGGCCACCGCCTGCGTCTCGGGTTCGTCGGCGTACACGACCGTGTGTGGCGTGCACCAGCCGGCCGCGCGCGTCAGCTCGACCGGCCGGGGAATGACGGCGGGCCCTTCCGACGTGGAACAGGCGGCGGCGGTGGGCGGGATCATTGACGGCACCTCCGATGCGCAGAGCGCTCCAGCCGAACGGTCATCGCCGCGGCGGAGCGGTCATGTTTCAACCTGGCAGCAACCGGGGCTGTTTGCCCCGCGCCCGTATTACCAAATATATCACGCACGGCCCGAGTTGGCACGATTCGTCGCGCTGCGCAGCGCCGCGGTTGCCGCCGCGCGCCCGCGCGATAAGATGCCCCCACCTCAGTTCCGGAGAACCTGCATGACCAACTTCTCCTGGCCCATCGACGGCAGCATCGTCGGCCTGTACCTCATCGCCACGATGATCGCCGGCATCATGGTCCGCAAGTACGTGGGGAAGGTCGAGCACTTCCTCGTCGCCGGCCGCGAGATGAACATCTACCTGGGCATCGCGTCGCTGGCGGCGACCGAGTTCGGCATCGTCACCTGCATGTACACGGCACAGAACGCGTACAAGTACGGCTTCGTCGGCGCCATCCCCGGCCTCACCAACGTCGTCGCCATGTTCCTCGTCGGCTATACCGGCTTCGGTGTCAAGCCGCTCCGCGACGCCGGCGTCATGACCATCCCCGAGCTCTACCAGCAGCGTTACGGCTCCTTCGTCCGCTGGCTCGCCGGTGTCGTCATCGTCCTCGGCGGCCTGCTCAACATGGGCGTCTTCCTCCGCGTCGGCGGGCAGTTCCTCATCGTCTGCTGCGGTCTCGGCGGTGGCGCTGACGGTGCCGTCAACGCCCAACACCTGGAGTTCTACCTGAAGGTCGCCATGACCGCCCTGCTGATCGCCGTGGCAGTCTACACGATTCTCGGCGGCATGCTCTCCGTCCTCATCACCGACTACCTGCAGTTCGTCGTCATGAGCATCGGCCTCATCACCGTCACCGTCCTCGTCCTGATGAAGACCGGCTGGGGCAACATCATCACCGCCGTTGAGACCCACTACGGCGCCGGCGGCTTCAACCCCTGGGCCAACCCCGAACGGGGTACGCCGTACGTGGTGGCCAACACGCTCACGAGCCTCGCGGCCGTCCTGACCTGGCAACCCGTCATCACTCGCATGCTGGCCGCCAAGGACACCAAGACCGGCCGCAAGATCTACACCCGCACATCGTTCTTCTTCGTCGCCCGCTGGATGCTGCCCGGCGTGTGGGCCTTGGGCGCGCTGGTCGCCGTCGCGCAAGTGTCACCGAAAATCCTGAGCGACATCGGCCAGAGCATGGGCGAAAAGGACGGCACCCTGTTTGCCATGCCCTACTACCTGAGCCTGATCTTGCCGACCGGCCTGATGGGCATTCTGGTGGCCGCCATGCTTGCGGCCGACATGTCGACGGATTCGTCCTACATGCTCACGTGGGGCAGCGTGATCTACAACGACATCTTGGCGCCGTTCCGCAAGCAGTGGTCGGAGCGCAAAGGGCTGATCATCAACCGCTTCATTGTGGCTCTCATCGGCCTGTTCCTGCTGTTCTTCGGGCTGTGGTACAAGCTCGAGGGCAACCTGTGGGAATACCTGCAGACCACGGGCACGGTCTACCTGGCTAGCATGTCGGTGCTGCTGGTCGCCTGCTGCTACTGGCGCGGCGCCAACAACTGGGGCGCGCTGGCTGCGATCGTGATTGGCGCCGTCCTGCCGGTCACCGCCCTGGCGCTGAACAAGTTCGTCCAGGTCCCCGGCCTCGACCTGCAGGGCCACCCGCTCCTGGATGACCAGGGCAAGGCGGTACTCGTCGGCTGGACCAACCGCTACATCGGCGACCACTGGGTCAACATCGGCACCTATGCCCTGGTGGCCGTCGCGATGGTCACCGGCTCACTGCTCAAGAATGCGTTGTATCCGCGAGATTCCCGAGCCACCAGCGCCGGCGCGCAGGAGGTACGGCCATGATGCTCGCCGAAGCACAGGATGGTGTCCGCGACCTGCTCCAGCTCTTCACCGGCCGGCACTGGTTCTGGGGCGCTATCCTCGCCGCCTGTATCGTGTGGTACTCAACCGTGACGATCTACGTCGCCATTCGCGGCGCCCTGGACATCAAGCACATGCTCGCCCGGCTGCAGCGTCTGTCCACGTGGGACAGCGAGCCGCCGCCGTAACCGCGCTAGCGCTTGTCCGTACCCGGCCCGTACACCGCCAGCTTGCGAATCACCGGCTCACCGGCGCTGCCGAGCACGCGCAGCCGCACCCGCGCCACCGTGACCGGCGCAACCCGGTCAATCTTCTTGTGCCCGATGGCCGTGCCTTGGGACAGCTCCTGCCAGCGCCCGTCCACCCAGCCCTCGACGACGTAGCCGCGCACGCGCTCGCCCTGCGCGATATCCTCCTGCAGGACGACGTGGTCGATCGCCGCCGGTGGCACAATCGCCAATTCCACGACCTCGCCATGCCCGCTCGTCTCCGCGCGGCTCCGCCCCAGCCGCCGCTCGCGCTCCGCTCTGAACTCCGCCCCGCGCCGCACGTCGGCCTCCGGAATCCGCCCGCTCGGATCAGGCGTGTGATTCAAGAGCAGCACCGCACCGTGCCCGACGCTGCGGTAGTACATGTCCATGAGCTGCTCGACACTCTTGAGTGTGCTCGCGTTGGTCGTATTCCAAAACCACGTGTTCCGCATCCGCGCGTCGCACTCATTCGGCAGCCACACCTCCCCGTTGGGATCGCCGTGCTCCGCCATCGCCTCGCCCGTCCGCGCATCCCGTGCCGCGATCCCGTTCCAGGCCGGGTATGGCGCCACCCCATCCTCATTCCCCACCCACCGAATCGTCGCGTGCGGCCCCTGAAAGATCATCGCCCGCGGCGCATACTGCGTGAGAATGTCCCCCACCGGCACGACGATGTTCCCGTCAAACCAGATCTCGAACGCCCCGCCGTCCGGCCCGCCGCCGATCCGGTTCAACGTCACCAACACCTCTGTGAGCTGCGCCCGGTACAACCGGTCATACTCCGCCTGTGCCTCCGCCGTCGCGCACTTACCGCCCACCGCCGCCCCGTGCTTGCGATCCGCCGGTGAGACGTACACGCCCAGCCGCAGACTGTGCCGTTTGCACGACGTCGCCAGGTCCGTCAGCACGTCGCCCTGCCCCCCGCGCCAGGGCGTGCTCTTGACGCTGTAGTCCGTCGTCGCCGTCGGCCACAAGCAGAAGCCGCCCGCGTGCTTGGCCACAAAGACGATGTAGCGGGCCCCGAGCGCCTCGGCCGCCGCCACCCACTGCTCCGTGTCGAGCTGGTCCGGGTTGAACTTCTCCAGCGGCCACGACAGATCGTCGTATTCCTGGTCGGTATACGTGTTCGGCGCGAAGTGAATGAACATCCCCAGCTCGGCGTCGTGCCACGCTATCTGCTGCGGCGTCGGCCGGGCCGCGTGCGGCTGCCCCATCTGACACCCGCTCACCAGCGCCACGGCTAGAACCAGCACCATAGCGCCGCCGGTTCGCCCCCTGGTCCCCATCGCCCGTCGCATGCGCGCCTCCTCATCGTTGCGCCCGAATCGTGCGCGTCGCACCTCCGCCCAGACTCCTCCCCTCTCAGGGGAGGCCGGGGGGGGTACGGCGCCCCAGGTCGGAACTCCCACGCTCCGTCAGTCCCAGCATCCCCCACCCGTCACTTCGCCTTCTTGCCCAGTACGCCCGGTAGCGGCTTGGCGGCCTGCGGTGCCGCCGCGGGATAATCCTCGCCCACCGCCGCCGCCACCGTCGCCGCCACCTGTGCCAGGATCACCGGCTCCTCCGGCTTGTACTCGCCCAGCGCCGGCGTGTCGGGCCCGAGCACCGCCGTCCAAACGTTCTCCGCCCCGGCGATCTTCTTGCCGTGATGCTTCCATTCCGGCCCGTCGCCGCGCCCGTGATCGTTCGAGATGATCAGCGTCGTCTGGTCCTTGTACTCCGGCAGCGTCTGCAGCGTTTCCCACAGCGTCTTGAGGAAGCGGTCCGCGCGCTGCGCCGCGTCGAGGTACTCGTCATACCGCCCCTCGTGCGCATACTCGTCAGTCTCGCCGTAGGCGAAGAACACGACCCGCGGCTGCTGCGCCCGGATGTACTCGACCATGGCCTCGTACATGCACACGTCGTAGCGCACCGGCACGTCGCGGCGAATCCGATTCAGCAGTTCCTGCTGCGGACTTACCGGCGCCACCTTGATCGGCTCGTCCGCGGCACAGATGAACAGCCCGCTCCGCTCCCGATTCAGGATGAACGGCACCGCGTTCCAACTGGCGAATGCGGCCACCTTCCCTTTGAACGCCGGCTGCCGATTCAGCCACTCGAACACGTTCACGTTCGGATTGGGCTTGTGGTCGTTGCTGTCGATGCGCGGATCGGCCCAGCCAACCGTCATCTCGCTATAGCCCGGGAACGAAATGCGGATTTCGTTCGACACCCGCATGACGCTGCCCTTTTCCTGGTTCCCCAGGATCACACCCTCGCCGACCACCTTGCTCCACAGGAACGGCATTAGCGCCGCCCGCCGCGCCTCCGGCGTGTCCTGCCAGTACTTCTTCCGCAGCGCCCCCACGTCCGGCACGCCGCCCACTTCCTTGTTGATCAGGCTCTCGTCCGCCCCGGCAAAAACCTCTTTCCACCGCAGCCCGTCGAGCAGCACCAGGAAGACCCGGGGCGACTTCCCCGCCGCCGGCTCCGCCGCGCCTGCGCTCCAGACCGCTTCAAACAGGAACAATCCGACGACGAGACCGAGCAACAAAGACTTGCGCATCCGCTTCTCCTTTCAGGGCGGCATTCTAGCAGAGCTCGGCACTGCACGCCCGTCCCGGCGCCGATTCCAGATTGCGTTGGGCGCGCCGTCCCACCTCGGCTAACGTACCCACTGCCGTGGCAGGTCGGCTTACTGGGATCGGGCTCCTTGGGCGTGCGGCACCGCCCTCCTCCCGGTACGCCCTCCGTACCACTACGGCAACCGTCCGCGAATCGCCACCGGCGAGAGTGCACATGCATCCGTCTCGTCCAACACCGGCCGCCTTCGCCACCAGCACCGCGCTGTCCCGGCTCTCCTTCACGCTCACGCGCGATGCGGGGGCTACCGCCGCGGCCCCGCCACCGTGCGCCACCCCTGCCCGCACACCCATCCCGCCCCGGGCACGACCATGACCACGCCCCGTGACCAGCGCCGCGGCTTCTTTCACGGCTTCCGCCAGGCCCCGCTGGTCTATACCCTCGTCTGCCTGCTGCTGCTGACCGGTGGAGCCCTCCTCGTCTACCGCTTCTGGCATGCCCGCATCTATGGCAACCCGGTCGACTGGGGCCACTGGGTCGGCGTCGCCGCCCTGACCCTCATTGTCCTCTGGCTCTTCCGCCAACCCTGGTCCCCGGCGCGCTGGCCTCGCACGCCGGCGCAGCGCTGGCGCGAATGGCGCACCAGCTACGCCATCCTCGCCGTCGGCGCCCTCGTCTTCGCCATCCTCTTCACCGGCCTCGCCTGCCGCCTCTGGAACTCCCTCTCCAAAATCCGCCCCGCGCACGCGCCCCCCGGCGCCACGTCTGTGCCTGTCTCCGATCTCGAGCACCTCCAGCTCTGGACCGGCGCCGCGATGGTCCTCGTCGCCCTCCTCTTCCTCGTCGCCGCCGCCAGCCTCTTCTACTTCTACCGCCGCGCCGGCCGCCGCCTGCGCCGCTACACCGGCCGCTGCGAAAAGTGCGGCTATTCCCTCACCGGCCTTTCCGCGCCGCGCTGCCCCGAATGCGGCACGCCTTTCGACCCGCGGCCGCCACTTCCGTAGCGCGAGGCCTCCCCGCCCGACGTACTGCGAGGCTCTGCCTTGCAGCGGTAGCGTCGGCCCCGCGGCCGACGTTGGCGCCGAAGAGCCCCACCAACGGCGGCGCGCAAGCGTCATGAAACGAAAGCCTTCAGCAGACTTTTACGCCGCCCCCAATCCCATGCACCGCCGCCACGCGCTGAGCTGCCCCAGGTGGTTCATCACGTGCCCGATCAGATAGAATCCGACGACCGCCCCAACCGTCGGGAACATCTCGCGTGAGCGCCCCTCCACCAAGTTTGGCGCGCGCAGCTGCGCATCGTCCGCCTTCGCCACCGCTTGCAGCGCCGCCTCGTACCCCGCCGTGAACCGCGTCACCAACGTCTCCAGCGCCGGATACAGCTTTCCGTCCGCATCGTCGCGACATTCCGCCCCCGCCTCAAATAGCCCCACCCACTCCGCTGGATGCTCCGCCGGCCCCGGCGGCAGCTCCAGCCGCGCCAGCACCTTCGCCGGATACAGCGCCAAGTGTCCGAGCACAAACGCCGCATGATTCGTCTGCACGACCTGCCCACCCGGCCGCGCCAGCCGCGCGTAGTTCGCCTGCGTCACCCCATTCAGCATCCGCGGTGCCGACAACATGCCCGGCTTCGCGCCCGCCGCCAGAATCTCACCGATGCGTACCATACTCACCTCCTGCAAATAGGGTCATACGTAATCATAGCCGCGCCGGCCAGCCGGCTCGCATTCTCATTGGCGTTGTTCGCGAGTTCGGCCGCGACGGCCCCGACGAGGGCACCGCGCCCGACAACACCGTCCTGCGGCTGTATAGCTGGGGCCTGGACCTCGCCGGCCTGCACGGTGCGACGGGTAGCGTGGGCGTCTCGCCCGCGTCCCTCGAAGCGGCCGGCGGCATCGGCGGGCTGCTCGCGGTGCACGACGCCGCGGTGCCCGGCGCGGGCACGGGCGGCGGCGTCGGCCCGGCCGATTACGTCTACTTCTACGAGGCCAACGGTAACGTCGCCCAGGTCGTGGACCTGTATGCGGCCACGCCGGCCGCGGCCATCAAGGTCAAGTACGAGTACGACCCCTACGGCCAGCGGACGAACGCGGCCGCCGTGGGCGAGTACGACCAGCCGTACCGCTTCAGCACGAAGCCCTTCGACGCCGAGTCCGGCCTGTCCTACTACGGCTACCGCTACTACAGCGCGAAGCTGGGACGGTGGATCAATCGGGATCCGATCGGGGAGGCGGGCGGAGTGGCTCTGTATGCGGCCTTTGCGAATGACCCTCTCGACAACCTGGACGCACTGGGCGAAGAGGTGCGGGTCAAGGACCCGATCACGTGCTACGCGAACGGCAAGTACATCAAGGTTTATCAGCTTGAGGCATACGACTGGAGAAACCAGTACCGCGGGTGCATGCCCTGTCGAATCGACCCCGAGAACAAGGTACCGGGGCAGACGCTTGAAGCTGCGAAGCAGCTCTGTGAGGAGAGGTTCTGCGGTGAGCCCGAGGATCGGGCAGGCAAAGCTGCCGTCGAAGTAGTGTGTGCCACCCAAGACGCAGCAGTGGGAGCCGCGAAGTTCGTCTTCAGGTACAACATGGACCCCATGGGCACATGTTCCGAAATGGGACGAGACCTAGGGGCGTTCTGCGTGTCGCGCAGCCAGCTCTATCAGAGCCAGGGCGTGAAGTCAGGTGAAGCAGGCTGCATGGTCGTCCTGGACATGGCAAACAACGTCGTGGGATTTGAAGACCTCTGGGACGCGTGGTCCGGGCTAAATCGGTTTGGCGGCCGATTGAGTGATGGGCAGCGAGTAACGACGGGACTGAGCGGCGGAACGAAGGTCGTTTGCACGTTCGGCCCGATGATTGCTGCGCCGTTTGTTGATCCGACAGCTGGGGCTATGGCGCCGCGCGTACGCCCGCCGTGGATCACCGCCGGGGCCCTTCCCGCCGAAGAGGAGGGGGCGCTCCTTTGCGCTCTGAGACACATCGAGAACGGAACGAAACCAACGGGAGCACTGTCCAGGAAATGGGGAACGTGCTTTAGGAACCGGAACTTAGATTTACCAGGTCCATGTGCGAAATCTTCGCCATATCTTGAGTATCGGGTGGCGCCCAAACCTGGGACCGTCGGTGCCGGTGCTCGGAGAGTAGTCGTGGACTGCCAGACGGGCGAAATGTACTATACATGGACGCATTACGGACAATCCGGTGCTCCGCCGTTTGTGAGGATCAGATGACAGCGGATCCGCAGAAATCAGGGCCACTGGCGTGCATTGCAGCAAATCAAGTGCACGAGTTGGCGGAAGCGTTGAGGCAAGAGAGCTATCGCATCTTTGTGCTCGCGGGGATCGACTCGACCCGCTCTTTCTTTGACGCAGTGAGGCGCACAATACCGCTTGATCCACCGTTACACGGCGCGAATCTGGTTTGGGACGCGTTGGTAGACTCTGTGAGTGGAGGTCTGTGGGACGTTTTGGAGAAGTCGATCGCCATAATCTGGCTGGATGCTGACTTATTGCTGCGCGTGGACGCCGAGGGTTTCCGCAATGCCGTAACGTCGTTGTATTGGGTAGCTACGATGGGTATTCCTCGCCCTGTGCGCGTGGTTTTGGGGGGCGACATGTCGCTCCTAGTACCGGCAGTTGACGAGGCACTTCGGAATGAGTAGTGCGCGCAGGCGCGGTGATCGAGCTCGGCCCCGATGGCCAGCAGCCAAGCTCGGTCGTCGGGGCTGGGCACGACCCGGTTCCCGCCGAGCTTCCGGCGCAGGATGGTCACCTGGGCCATGAGGAACCGCACGCGGGCGTCCCGACGCGCGGGGATAAATAGGGACAGTCACGAACGCCATTAAGTTAAGCAATGCTGAATTCGCAGCAGTTCGCGTTTCAGTTCACCTCTTGGCCGCGTCATTCGCGAGTATTCGAGCGGCCGCCGTTTGACCACGCGTGGCTGCGGGCGGCCGGGACGAAGGGGGTTTACGATAACTAGGTACGATAACTAGGGACAGTCACCTATTTTCGGAGCGATCCGTGCTCGCGTCGTGGCCCGAAGCGCTGGACCGCTCGACTGAGGAGTGCTGCTCGCCCGAGACAGGCATGAAGACCACCCTTCGCGGCTCGTGGGCGGAGTGCGCAAGTGGGGAGGTGGGGAAGTGGGAAGGGGCGGTGCGGCGGCCAGGACGCCGACGGCGGGCTCTTTTCGGTTCGACGCGGGGCCGGTATGTTGGCGCCGGCCCGGCCGCCGCGACGTCGCGAGCGGGCAGAAGGAGCACGAAAAGAGCTGAAAATAGGTGGCTGTCCCTAAATAGCCCGGCTTCTGCCCTAACATTTTCAAGTACAATATGCTGCGCGATGCCGGCCCCTGGTCCACGAACTGCGCGGACACACTGGCGGATGCCATTACACCGTGCGGTAAACCGTAGGTGGAGGCCTCCTTCATGAACAACGTTGACGTGATGATGCCTGCGTGTACGAGCTTGGACGATCTGTATCGCTTCTTTCGTGATGCACCGGGACCACGGGTTGCTGGCGTCCGTGTTCACTACACCCATGACGGAGAGGTCTTTTGCGCCGAGTATCGAGACAAGGAACACGTCTTTGTTGAGCGAACCTTGGAGTGTGACATAGACATTATCTCGGACGACGGGTGGCGCCGTCTGCCCTGGGCGCGGACGGAAATGGCCAGCTATTGCATTGAGTATCATGGACGGGACGTCGCCCTTCGTACGCTGGAACTCCTTTCGCAGTTTCCCGAGACGGTCTTCGTGAGCAATGGCTGGGGAGTGGTTTCCAGCCTACCAGAGTTCTTGCGGCGCGCACGCGAGCTTGGTCCAGACACCGTGTTTGACGAGCGTGAGGATTAGCGCGCGACGTAATGAGACGTAATGTAACGAGGGCGCGCAGGTCCACGCAGCGCGGGTCCAAAATGTAGACGGCCCCGCGGATAGATGACGATCACTCGAAACAGACGTGAAAACCGACCCTCGCGGCTCGCGCGGACCATCGTCCGGCGGGCCGCGGGGCGTTGTGGGCGGGCATGGTAGCCGGTTTCGCTGTTCCTGGCCACGGTGGTGCGCAGTGCCCCCTACTCACGCGAGTGTCGAGCATGCTCGGGCGATGCCGGCAGTGACGTCGGCGGCCCTCGATCCGTCACGCCGCCGCGCGATAGTAGTGCCGCAGCAGCCCGCCCAGAAACTGCCGGCAGCGAACGCGGCCGATCCGACGGGACTTGGCGGCTGGTTTCCGAGCAAGCGCTTGGCGGCTTCAGGCGACCTGGTAGGGGAGACGGCGCTGCCACGCGCGGGCCTGCCTGCGGCTGCATGTGCCGGACTCCGGCGCCCTGGGCCCGCTCGCGCAAGTGGATCAGCCTGCAGAGGGCGGTTCAGGCCGCCTGCCGGAACGTCCGCCAGAACGCCCGGCGAAGTTGAAGCGGTATCCAGCGGGCCCCCGCCCCACATTCCATGAAACCTTTCATTCCGCTATACTCCCCCATCTTCCGGGCCGTTTCCCGCCATCCCCGGTGGCACGCACGAAGCTTCCCCCCGACACTGTCGGGCGAACTCGCTGGAGACCATCATGGCCTACGATACCTGGACCGTCGTCAACACCACCAACACCCCCCACACCCTCGGGCAGTGGAACTCCGTCTGCACCGTCTCCAACGGCTACCTCGGCCTCAAGGGCAACCTCGCCGAGCAACGCGACGGCTACTCCGCCGTCACCCTCGTCAACGGCGTCTACGACGAACTCGACATGTTCAGCCAGATCCGCGCCTCCAACGAGGAACGCCGCTACCTCGACGCTCGCTACTTCGACACCGCTGGTCGCAGCCCCGCCGTCGCCAACCTCCCCAGCCCCCTCCTCGTCCAAACCTTCGTCGGCGAACGCGAAATCTCCCTCGGCCGCGGCGAAGTCCTCAACTTCTCCCAGAAGCTCGACCTCGCCACCGGCGTCTACCGCTACAGCTTCGACTATCGCGACGGCGCCGGCCGCACCACCCGCGTTGAGATGGAACGCTTCGCCTCCCTGCGCCACGCCCACCGCGTGTACATGCGCTACTCCCTCACCGCCCTCGACCACGACACCCCCCTGCGCGTCCGCTCCGGCCTCACCGGCCACGTCGTCTCCAATACGACCCGCGAACGCCAGTTCACCGTCACCAATCTCTGGACTGACCCCGCCGAGCGCTGCCGCCTCTTCGCGCTGACGCCCGCTCGCAAGCACGAAATCCAAATGGGCGTCGTCAACCGCCTCGTCGGCGCCGCCGCGAGCGCGGGCGCGCTACAAGAGAACGCCGTCGGTGTCGCCGAACACGACGCCGTCTGGACCTACTACATCTTCCGCCCCCAACGCGGCATCAAGCTCACCATCGAACGCAGCATCGTCATCGCCACCTCCGAAGACCTCCGCCACCGCCAGGTCGTCGACTTCGAACGCGAACTCGATGCGGCCGCCGCGCTCGGCTTCGACGCCGCCCTCGCCGAGCAGCAGACCGAATGGTCCACCCTCTGGCAGCGCGCCGACGTGCAGATCGACGGCGATGACCCGGCCCAGCTCGGCCTGCGCTTCTGCCTGTTCCACCTGCTGCAAGCCGCCCCGCGCTTCACCGACCGCCTCAGCGTCCCCGTGAAGCTCCTGACCGGCGAGTACTACCAAGGCAACACCTTCTATGACACCGACACGTACATCCTCCCGTTCTACAACATGGTGCTGCCCGAGTACGCCCGCACCTGCCTCAACTGGCGCTGGGAAGGCCTGCGCCCCGGCCGCGAAATCGCCCGCGCCCTCGGCTACGACGGCGCCAAGTTCGCCTGGCAATCCGGCCCCTACGGCGAGGAGTGCCTCGGCAAGTGGTGGCGCTTCACGCACACCAACATCCACATCAACGGCGACGCATCGTACGCCCTGATGCAATACATCTGGGCCAGCGGCGACACGCGCTATCTCTACGAGCGCGGCGTCGACCTGCTCGTCGAGACCGCCCGCTTCTACGCCTCGCGCGCCAAGCACGACGCCGCCACCGACACCTACCACCTGCTCGACGTCGCCGGCCCCGATGAAGGCCACTGCGAGAGCACCGACAACTTCTACACCAACTACCTCGCCATCCGGAATCTGCGCTGGGCCGCCGACACCCTCGCCCGCGCGGAACGGGAGGACGCCGCGGCGTACACGGCCGCCCGCCAGCGCCTCGCCCTGAAGGCCGATGAGCCCGCCAAGTGGCGCCAGGTCGCCGACCGCCTCGCCTTGCTGCTCGATCCGCAGACGAAGGTCTTCGAGCAGTGCGAAGGGTTCTACAAGCTGAAGGAAATCCCGGCCGACCTGCTCGACGAACGCAAGGTCTGGTTCGTCACCGTCGCACCCTACAAGGCCCTCAACC
>CAZGAQ010000036.1:0-58347 GCA_964523405.1 uncultured Planctomycetales bacterium | reverse complement strand
TCTGCTGTGGATTCATCCCCACGGCATCAACGGGAAGCTCTATTCGGATGACGTGGGGGAATGGTCGCGCCGCTTCCAGTGCATCATCCGGCAGGAGCGCATCGAGCCGCAGTACGTTCACTACCTGGCGACGATGCGGGTTCAAACGGACGCCTTGACGCCGTGGCAACGGCTTGTAGACGCAAGCCGCGGTGTGACGCGCCAACAGTCTGAGGACTTCTTCCGCCAGATGCGCGCGTTAGCGAACACGAACAGCAATGACACGCCCGGCGCGGTAACGCCGGGCGCGTCGGCACACTAAGGAGGGAATACGGATGCGAGATTCTACACCGCACCCCGGACGGCGGCGGCTTTCTGACATTCTCGCCGCGGGACAGAGCGGCAACCTGCGGGACGCATGGACGCGGACCGAAGCGGCGGTTGACTTCGCGCCGCTGCCGGCCGGCACGTACACAGCCCGTGTAGTGAGCGGGGGACTCTTCAACGCCAAGAGCGGCACGCCCGGGTACAAGCTCGCCTTCCGCGTGCTCGACGGCGAGCACGCCGGGCGGCAATTCTGGCACGACTTGTGGCTGACGCCGGCGGCGTTGCCGATGAGCAAACGCGACCTGGGCAAGCTCGGCGTTACGTCCATCGAACAGCTTGAGCAACCGCTGCCCGCCGGTATCCGCTGCAAGGTGAAGCTCGCCTTGCGGCGCGACGACGACGGTACCGAGTACAACCGTGTCCGCGGCTTCGAAGTGGTCGGCATCGACGCGGACCCGACGGCGGACCCCGACTTTGGGCCGGGGGCGCGGGCGGCGGAAGGGGGCGCCGCGTGACAGACTCCATGCGGTACGGATACCGCATCGTCGGCCCGTGCTCGGCCGAGCGCCGGCTTGTGGACTGGCAGACCGCCTTCGGCGCGTATGCCGAGTGCGACACGCGCGCCCGAGTCGAATCCGAAGCGTACCTGTCGGCGTTCACGTTCGGCGATGACTTCGCCGAGCACCTGCGCGCGACCGGTTCGACGCGGGGCTTTACGGGGCCGTGCTGGGCACCGTGGCTGTGGTTCGACATCGACCGTGAGCCGACAGCCGGCGGCATCGACGCGGCGCTTCAGGATGCGCGCAAGCTGGCGGTGGCGCTGTCGGACCGGTACGGCGTCGATGATGCGGCGCAGTTGTGGTTCTACTCGGGCAGCAAGGGCTTCCATGCCGCCATTCCGACGGCGGCGTGGGGGCCGCGCCCGAGCGTTGACTTTCACCGCATCGCCCGGTGCTTGGCCGAGACCATCGCCGCCACCGCGGGCGTGCCCGTTGATACGAGCGTGTACGACAAAGTGCGGGCGTTTCGGGCACCGAACTCCCGGCACCCCGCGACCGGCCGGCACAAGCGGTGGCTTGCGACGGATCAACTGATGCACTTGGGCAGCGCGGCGATTCTCGACCGCGCCACGGCGCCGGCCCCGTTCGAAATCCCCGCTCTGCCGAACGCCAGCGCGGATTTCCTGGCGGCACACTGGGAGACGGCGGCGCGACAAGTGCAAGCGCAATCCGAAGCGGCCGCGCAAAGCCGCGCCGCCGTCGCCGACGGGACCGCGGCGCCCAAGCTCAACGCGTTGACGCTGGCCTTCATCCGGAACGGCGCCCTTCCCGGGAAGCCCGGCGCGGGTGAGGACGACCGCCGACGTGGGGCCGGCCGGCATCGGCTGTGCTATAGCGCGGCCGCGAACTTGGCCGAGCTGGGCGCGCCGTTGTCGCTGTGCCTCGCGCTGCTGGAAGAATCCGCGCTGGACTGCGGCTTGCCCCCATCCGACGTACGCCGAGCGGTAGAAAACGGCTGGGCGTCCGCACAGCCGGTTGTGCGCGAGGTGTGCGCCGCGTTCGACGGTGAAGTAATCGACGTGCGGCCGACGCCGCCGAATGCTTCGGCGGGTGCCGGGAAAGGCGGTGCGGCATGAGTGCGAAGGCATCCTTTGCCGTCGCCGCGGACGTGCTGGACGGCTGGCGCGATGAGGTGCTGTCCGGTACGGCGCCCGTGTTCTATCCGATCGGAGCGGGTGAGTTGGCCGGTATCGAAGTGGGGCCCGGGCGCGTAACGCTGCTGGGCGGCGGGCCGGGTGGCGGCAAGACGGCGTTCGCGACGCAAGCTCTGTTCGATGCGCTCCGGCTCACACCAACGTTGCGGGCGCTCGTGTGCAACGTGGAAATGGCCCCGGCGGTGTTGCTGGACCGCCAGCTTGCCCGGTTGTCGGGCGTGGACCTGACGACGATTCGGTATCGCAAGCTCGGCGCCGAGCACGCCGACCGCATCGCCGACGGAATGGCGACGCTGGAAGCCGTGGCCGATCGGCTGTGCTTTGTGCGACCGCCTTTCGACCTGGACAACGTTGCCGCGGCGGCCGACGAATTCGGCGCGAGCCTGCTGCTGCTGGACTACATCCAGCGCATCGACCCGCCCGGCGCCGTTGATGAAGCGCGGCACCGCGTCAACAAGTTGATGGATTACCTGCGCCAGTTTGCCGACGCGGGCGTGGCCGTGTTCGTGATTTCCGCCGTGACCCGTTCGAAGGATTCGAAAGGCCGAAGCTCGTATGCGGGCGAGGGGCTGAATCTGGCGAGCTTCCGCGAAAGCTCGGAACTCGAATTCGGGGCCGATGACGCCTTCATTCTGCATCCCGACGATGACGACGCGGAAGGTGAACGCGTGAAACTGAAGCACCTGAAAAGCCGGCACGGCGAGTGCCGCACGTTGACGTTACGTTTCGACCGGCCGCGACAGAGCTTCACGCCCGCGGACCC
This sequence comes from uncultured Planctomycetales bacterium, assembly GCA_964523405.1. Lineage (GTDB taxonomy): Bacteria > Planctomycetota > Phycisphaerae > UBA1845 > Fen-1342 > CAZGAQ01. The sequence continues at coordinate 55,564 of CAZGAQ010000036.1, read as the reverse complement.
GGCGCCGGCCGCGCAGGCGGACCGTGGCAAGCTCGCGGCATCGCTGCGGACGCTGTGGGGGCGGACGCCGGCCGCGAGTGACGACGGGGGCGCTGAATGAGCAATGGGCCGCGTGTGATTCCGGTTGGCGCGGAGCCGGCGCCGTTGCTGACGCCTGACGAACGGGCCGCGCGCGACGCTGCCCGCGGGAACGGGCAGACGGCGGGGGACCGGAAGGAATTGCGCCATCGCCGGGGAACCGCGGTTCGGCGGCGGTTCGCGCTGCTGAATGCCTTCATCGACACAGCGCTGCCGCAATTGGAACGCTCGGCCGTGGCCGTGTGGCTGCTGCTGTACCGCCACGCGAAGCCGGACGGCACGGTGTCGGCGAGCGTCGCAGACTTGGCCCGGCGGGCGGGCAGTAGCAGTCGCCAAGTGCAACGGGCGCTTGGCCGACTTCAGGCAGCCGGAATCGTGCGCCGGCTCAAGCGCGGCACGCTCGCGGGCGGGCCGAGTGTGTATCGACTGGTGCAACCATGACCCGATCGGAAACACGACGTGGGTGTCCGCTCATTACACGCCGCGGGTGTCCGGTCGCTACCGGACATGGGCGTCCGCTCGCTACGGCCGTGGGTGTCCGCTATCACAGTACGTACTACGTACGTACGTGTGTGCCTGCGCACTTGTGCTGGCGCACAGCGCAGCCACACGGGCCGGGGACTCGGAACCTTGCGGCGGAATGGAACTTGACACAGCGGGGGCGGTACGGTGATAATCCTCACCATGCCACCGAAACCGACAATGACGGACCTTCTACGCAAGGCACTGGCCGAAGCCGAATCGCTGAACTCGGTTGCCGTGGCGACCGGCGTTCAGAAGGCTTCACTCATTCGCTTTCTGCGGGGTGAGCAATCGTTGCGGCTTGATCTGGCCGACAAGCTCGCCGCGTACTTCGGGATTGAGTGCCGGCGCATGCGTCGGCGGGAAGGCTGAATCATGGGCACCGTGTACCGCGAAACCTACACGAAGCCGCTTCCGTCGGGCGCGGAAGTGTTCACACGCAAGGGCGAACGCTTCGCCCGCTGGACCGACCGCCGGGGCCGCAAGCGCACCGCGAAGGTGACGACGCCGACCGACGGCGAGTATGCCGGTACCGACCGCGTGCTTGTAGAAGCGCGAACGTTCACGGCCAAGTACCGCAACGGGTCCGGGCAAGTACGCAAAATAGCGACCGGGTGCCGAAGTGCCGATGCGGCATTGATCGTGCTCGCCGAACTTGAGAAACGCGCCGACCGGGTACGCTGTAATTCGCTTACCGCTGCGGAAGATGCGGTGCTTGATCATCGGACCACCGCACTTTCGACGCACGTTGACGCCTACCTTGAGCACCTGGGCACGAAGCGCGGCAAGGGCGGGAAGCCGCGGACGAACGCCGCCCATGTCCGGAATGCCCGGTTTCGCCTCAAGCGCATCATCGCCGACTGCGGCTTTGCGCTGTTACGTGACCTGAGTCGGCCGGCGCTTGAGAAGTGGGCGAACGCTCGGGAAACCGAGAGGATGCCCGCCAACACGTCTAACGGATATTTACTAGTCGCGTGCGCCTTCGGAAACTGGTGCGTCGAAACGAACCGCCTGACGGCGAACCCTTTTGCGCGCCCACCGAAGCGTGACGGCAAGGCCGATCAGCGCCGGCCGCGTCGGGCACTGACAGAGGATGAGCTGCGCCGATTGCTTACGGTGGCGCGCCTGCGCCCGCTCGCCGAGTACGGCCGGCCGACAGTGAGACTCGCCGACGCCGGCACGCGTGAGAACAGGCGCAGCCGGCGGACCTGGAAGCGGGCGCCTCTGACTCTCGACACGCTCGGCGAAGCCGAAGCGCATGCCCGCGACGCGCTCGCGAAGCGGCCCGACTTCATCGCCGAGCTTGAACGCCGTGGGAGGGAACGGGCGTTGACGTACAAGGTGCTGGTCCTGACGGGGCTGCGGCTGAACGAGCTTCGCTCGCTAACGGTCGACCACCTGGAGCTTGAAGGCCGCGTGGCCTTCGCCGTGCTCGACGCGGCAGACGAGAAGGCCGGCCGCGGGGCGGAAATCCCGCTGCGGGCCGACTTGGTGGCCGACTTGCGCGAATGGCTCGGGGAACGGGTCGATGCGGTACGGGATGCGGCAAAGGCGAAGGGGCTGCCGCTGCCGGTTCGATTGCCAGGCGATGCGCCGCTGTTCGGCGTGCCGGCTGACCTTGTGCGGGCGTTCGACCGTGACCTACGGGTTGCGGGCATACCGAAGCGCGATGACCGCGGGCGGGTGCTCGACATTCACGCCTTGCGGTACACGTTCGGAACGCACTTGAGCAAGGGCGGCGTGGCGCCGCGGGTCGCACAAGCGGCGATGCGGCACAGTACGCTTGAACTCACTATGAACACGTACACCGACCCGCGGCTACTCGACGTGGCCGGAGCACTCGACGCGCTGCCGGCACTCCCGCCGATTGGCCGGCCAAACGCGCAGCGAGCGAAGGCGACGGGCACAGACGGCCGCAGTTTTCTTGTACCAACGCTTGTACCAGATTCCGGCAAAGCATGTCCGCACGGGTCGCAAGCTGGCACAAGCGGCGATGATCGGCCTTCGGACTGGTCCGGCGGAAGTGTCACGGCTGACACGGCTTGCGCGTCCGTGTCGCATCATGTCTCAAAGCCACCGGTCGGATTTGAACCGACGACCTGCGGTTTACAAAACCGCTGCTCTGCCGACTGAGCTACGGTGGCAAGCTACATAACTCATTTCATAAAAGATACGTGCGCTACATGCGGCGTCTCGCTGGTCATTTGCTCTTGCAGAAAGAGAAAATGCGCGAGGTCGGAAGAGCGGCGCGCACCCGCCCGCCGAACGACCGAGAGCCACAACGTGCCAGCGCCCAAGCATCGCGATGTCCAGACTGACAAGACCGATGGCGATCAGTTTATCACGATCCCAGTCGGCAGCAACGGCAGGCTCGCCTACTGCCCCCTGATATCGTCGGCGTGATCAGCGTCGCTGATCATTCAGCCAGTGTTCAACTTCGGCGGCGTCGAATCGCACGAAGCAACCAACGCGGAGGGAGGGGATGCGTCCGTCGCGGGCCATGACGATGACCGTCTTGCGGGCGACGCGAAGCATCTCGGCGACCTCCTCAGGTTTCAGCAACGCAGTCGGCTGCTTCTCCTTCTTCATTGGGTCTCCTTCCGCCGACGATTTCACGGTGCCGTCGGCACGCACCACCGCCGTGGGTCTTCGCTAGCCACCACGGCACGCGACTGGGCGGTAATTCTCAGTTGTGGCGGAAGAGGACGAATTCCTTTGTTTTTTTGAATGTTGCGGGCGGAGATTTGCACGGGGCGCGCCGCTGCAACGACGCCGTCAGACCGCCACGCTGTGCCTCGATCAGTCCCGTCCACATTTGTTGATAAGTGTGGACGTTTCTATCCATCCGTCGGCGAGCAGCGGTTACGAAGTGCCTGGACTTGTCAACATCCCCCGACGATTCGTAACACACGGTCGGATGGTGAGCAGCGTGCTCGCCAAGACGCACATGCAGGAGGTCGTCGCATGAACCCGTTCGTGACCGAAGTGAATCCCCAACCGCAGGAAGATGATGTGTCCGCTGCCCTTCTCGACGTGAAAGCGGTCAGTGCGATGCTCACGTGCTCGGCACGGCACGTCTACCGACTGGCCGACGCGGGGCTGATGCCGCGGCCAGTGAAGCTCGGGGCGCTGGTCCGCTGGCGCCGCAACGAGTTGACCGAGTGGCTGGCTGCGGGCTGTCCACGGATACGTCCGCTGACCCGGCCCCGCTGAGCCGCCGAGCGTGTGAGGCCCCGACCCGGAGCGGCGCGGCACGCCGCGATGGTGGGGCCTCGCATTCCGTGCATGTTCCACCTCGCCGGCCGGTGGTTGAAATTCATCCACCTGGTGGTGGATTTTCATGGCCTGACGGCGGCTTGACGCGCTGGAGCGGTTGGATAGTATTGTCCTCAGTTATTTATAAGTGTGGACGTTTCTATCCAAGATCGACACCACACAGGAAACGCGATGCAGGCTGCAATCGATCGGGCAACCGTAGCCTTCCGAAGAGCGGGCGGAACACTGCGCACGGCGCGCGCGATCCGCGTCGGCATCCACCCGCGCACGCTCTACGCAATGCGGGATGCCGGACTCATCGAGTCGCTGGGCCGCGGCCTTTACCGTCTGGCCGAGCTGCCGGCCTTGGGCAACCCCGACCTCGCCACGGTGGCGCTACGCGTTCCGCGTGGCGTGGTCTGCCTGATTTCCGCCCTGGCGTTTCACGAACTAACGACGCAGATCCCGCACGTGGTGGACCTCGCGCTGCCCCGCGACGTGCGCAAGCCGCGCCTCGAACACCCTCCGATCCGAGTGTTCCGCTTCGCCGGTCCCGCGATGCGAGCCGGTATCGAGACACCCGAGGTCGATGGTGTGCGCATTCGCGTCTTCGGTGTCGAGAAAACGCTCGCGGACTGTTTCAAGTATCGCAACAAGCTCGGCCTCGATACCGCAATTGAGGCTCTGCGCCTCTGCAAGCAGCGCCGCCGCATCAACGTCGAGAAGCTGACCGAGTTTGCGGCTATCAACCGCGTTCGAAACGTCATGCGCCCCTATCTGGAAGCGGTGCTCTGATGGCGCGCGCTCCGCAAAACGTGGCCGCGTCAGTTCACCGGCGCCTGCTGAATCGGGCGAAAGCGACCGGACGGCCCTTCAACGAGTTGCTCCAGCATTACGCGATGGAGCGCTTCCTCTACCGCCTTGCGCAGTCGCCCCACAGCCGTCGCTTCGTGCTGAAAGGGGCGCTGCTTCTTCGCGTCTGGGACGCTCCAGCCGTGCGTCCGACTATGGACATTGACCTGCTCGGCCGCATGAGCAACGAGGTGGATGCGCTGACGGCCGCGGTGCGCGAGATCTGCGGACAGGTGGTCGAGCCGGACGGCCTGAAGTTCGACGGCACTACCGTTGCCGGCGAGCGCATCGCCGAAGATGCAGAATACGAAGGCGTGCGGGTTCGCTTCCGCGGGGCACTCGGCACGGCTCGGATTACGATGCAGCTCGATGTCGGGTTCGGCGATGTGATCACGCCCGACGCTGCCGAAGTGAATTACCCAACGCTCCTGGATTTGCCCGCACCGCGGCTGCTTGCGTATCCCCGCGAGACGAGCGTGGCGGAGAAGTTTCAGGCCATGCTCCACCTGGCCCAGCTCAACAGCCGCATGAAGGACTACTACGACATCTGGCTCCTTGCGCGTGCTTTTCGCTTCGACGCGGCGCTGCTCGCCCAGGCGATCCACAAGACGTGCGAACGCCGGAGCACCGCGATCACGGCCACCCCGGTCGCACTCTCTGACGCCTTCGCGAACGATCCGGTGAAGCAGACACAGTGGCGCGCCTTTCGCCGAAAGAGCGAATTGTCGGAAGCGCCGCCCGAGCTGCTGGACGTGGTAGGTGTCGTGCGGCAATTCGTGGGACCCGTTGCCGAGGCGCTTGCGGCAGGTCGGAGCTTCAGCGGCATCTGGGAACCCCCTGGGCCGTGGCGGTCGAGCTGATAGGAGGCGAATTGTGGCAGGTCGTCAGCATACAACGCCGTTGCTGCTTGAAGCTGGCCATGCCGATCGGCTCGTGCGTGTGCCGTTGGATGACCGTGGGTTCAGCGAGGATGACCTGCAGCGACTGATCTTTGAGCACCCCACGGTGCTACCAGTTGACGAGATCGAGCCAGTCTTCGGCCCGCTCATCCCCGTCGCCCGTGAATTGCCTACGCCGGCCGGGCCGATCGATGTGACCTACCTGAGCCCCGGGGGGTGGCCGACGTTGGTCGAAACGAAATTGTGGCGGAACCCGGAGGCACGCCGGCAGGCGGTCGCGCAGATCATCGACTACGCCAGCGCCGTTTCCCGCTGGAGCTACAGCGATTTCGTCGCGGCTGTGCGACAAGCGCGGTCTGCACCAGACAACGCGGACCCGCTTGCAGAAGCGGTGCGCCAGCAGGAAGAGGGTTTTGACGAAACGCACTTCGCCGACGCTGTGACCCGGAATCTCGAACGAGGTCGATTTCTGTTGCTCATCGTGGGCGACGGGGTTCACGAGGGGCTGGAACAGCTAACGACGACGGTTTCGCGAACGCCCCAGTTAGGCTTCACGCTCGCGCTGGTTGAGTTGGCGCTGTTCCGTCGATCAACAAAGCAGGAGCCCCTAATCGTTCAGCCGCGCGTCGTGGCGCGCACACGCGAGATCATCCGCGCTGTCGTCGAGGTGCGCCGGCCCGAAATTGCGGCAGCCGATGTTGTAGTCAGCCTGCCCAGCGACGACGGCGATCTGGCGGCTCGGCTGCCGCTCACCGCCGAGGCATTCTACGAGGAACTCCGGGCGCATGAATCACCTGCTGTCGTCGCAGATTTCCAGGCGTTGCTCGGGCTCATTGTAGAACACGCAATCGAACCGGTGTGGCGCGAGGCGAGCGTTTCATTGCACCATTCCGAGCCCAGCACAGGCGCACGGTTCAGTGCCGGCTCGGTTTATTGTCGCTCGGGTCGAGTGGATATGTTCTACGTGCCCAACTATGTTCGCGCGGCCGGCTTGGCGGACGCGGTCGCCCGCGAATACCTGGAGGGCGTGGCCGCGCTCGTGCCGGGGGCGCGGGCGCACACATGGCAGAAAGGCGACGGTCACTGGGGCGCGATCAAGGTTGGACAGCGCCACATTACGATCGGGGAGCTTCTGCCGCGCAAGAACGAGTGGCTCGCAGCCATCGATCAGTTCGTGTCGCGAATCGCATCAGCGACGGCCGCGCTGGAGGGCCGGACTGCGAAGTAGCGCAACCGGCGCGCTCGTCCGGGCACGGTCAGCCGGTCCGTTCAGCGTAGTCCGGCAACATCCAGCCGTTTGATCAGGCTCGGCTTCGAGGCGTGCGCCTGTCGCAGTTCGCGCAGCCGGGCGCTGAAAGCGTCGATTCTCTCCACAAGCGCAGCGGCGTCGCGCAGGTCGGCGAGCAACACTACCGCCTGCTCGTAGCCTTTCGGAGTGCGGGACGCGATAAGCGAATTCAATTCGTTCCAGACGGCGGACTCGCGGACGGCAACCTGCACGAGATGCTCGCGCCGAGCCCGTGCCTGCTCTTCCGCCACGCGCGCCCGCTCACGCGCCGCCGCTTCGGCGGCACGCTTCTGCGCAATCGCCACGCGGCGGCGCCACTCTGTTGCCAGCTCCCCAACCGTCCGGCCGCCCGATGCCTGCTGGCGCTTCCCGGTGCCGGGCACGCCCACAACCCTGGTTCCCCGATCGCGGAGCCGTTTTCGCAGGCTTCTCCGCTTCGCCGCGTCGTCGTGGATAAGGAATTGCAGGAGCAGGCTGTCCTTCTCGGCCGCCGTCAGGTCGGCGAGCAAGCCGCGCCACTCGCCTTCCGACGTGTCCGTGGCAGCAAGAGCCGGGCTTTGCTCGGCCGCCACAGCCAGCAACGTGCGGTCAATGTGCAGGAAATCAGCCAGCGCTTCGCACGGCGCCGACAGCGCACCCAGGCCCGGCGGGACCGGCGGTTCGCACGCGTCGGCGCCGAGCGCGTCAAACTGAACGTTCAGGAGCCAGGCCAAGTAGAGGCTTCGCCGGTCGCCGTCGAGCAGTTCGGCCCGCAGCGCCGCGAGGGACGCCATCCAGCCGGTGCCGTCGTCATCGTCGTCATCCCATTCGCCCGGCTCCCCTTCAAGCGCGAAATCCAGCACGATGCCATCCGGATACGGGCGAAACGCGACGCCGCAATCGCCGCGATACGCCTTCATCGCGCGCTGTTCGCGTGCGTCGGCTGGAAGCCTGAGCATCAAACGTCGGATGCCGAAGTTGCTCGTGTAGACATGTGCGTCGAAGCAGCGTTTCATCAACTCGCGAGGGTCGCCCTTGAAATCGCCCCAGTGATACGTGTTCGTCAGGCTGGTCGCGGTGATCTGAGCGCGCGTGGTGAGGCTCCGCAGCCAGCGCATGTCCGCAGTAGATAGCGGTCGGTCGATCGCAAGGAACTCGTAATACTGATACTCGCTCATCGCGCTCTACCAGCCCCCCTTGAGCCAGACGCGGTAAGCCTCGATCCACTCACTGCCCGCCGGAGGCGGCGACGGCAACGGCAGGTCGAGGATCGGGATGCGCTGCCGCGCCTTTCCGCGGCGACACACGGCTACGACGCTCTCGTCGTCCTGCATATCGACGGCGACGACCTCTACCTCGACCCCCAGGACGACCGTCGTGAAGGGCATCGCCAGGTTGTCCTCAATCATCGTGAGAAAGCCGGTCTTGGCCTCAGAGTCGTTGTAGCAGTCCACCGTGGCCTGCTCGATCAGCTCGGCGAGGCGGCTCTTCGAGACCGGCCGAGCGGCCTTCTTCACCGGGCGTTTTCGCACCGCGCGCTCCTTGTTCGATACGGCCTCTCGATGCTGTCCCGCACCAATCGGCTACGTCGAGCACCCCAAGGCCGGGGGCATACTGCATGGCATGAGCTTACACCGATAGCGGTGTAGCGCGGAAGCAACGCGGTCGAGCCAGACGCTCGGTGAGCCGACGGCGAGCAGAGTGCGCTGAGCAAGCGGCCGGCCGGACGCTGGATCGCCGCGGGTCCTCCGATCGAGCAGCCGCGGTTTCACCGACCGCAAGGAAGTCCGTCGCGTTTTCTCTCCATTTTCTCCCGCGCGCGAGTTGGCCGAGTAGCGGTGTGAGAAGCCGCCGAGACGCCAAATAACAAACACGGAGAAAATGCGGGAGAAAATGGGCTTTTCGGGACCGCGTTCCCAGCGTCTGGCGGGGGTAATTTCGAAATTACAGAACCGCTGCTCTGCCGACTGAGCTACGGTGGCAACTGCTTGCGGATACGTCGCTTCGGTTGGATTCGGCGCGGTGTGAAGACTGCCTGACCGATCGGGGGGACGATCACCGCGCCCGTGAAATATGCGACGGAACCGCCCGGACAACAGCCGGGATGGGAGACGGCGGCGTTTCCGGGGGGCGGCGGGCGAGAGAGGCAACCCCGGCGACTTCGCGGTCGAGGGTGGGGCCGTTATTGTGGTGCTCGTGCGACGCGTCCGTCTGACGGGAGTACACGCAGTGCAGATGGTTATCTTCATCGGGCTGCCGGCGGCCGGCAAGACGACATTCTTCCGGCAGCGGTTCTTTGAGACGCACGTGCGGATCAGTCTGGACATGCTGCGGACGCGGCACCGGGAGCAGGTGCTGGTGGCGGCGTGTCTGGCAGCGCGGCAGCCGCTGGTGATTGACAACACGAACGTGCGGCGGGCGGACCGGGCGGGGTACATCGCGGCGGCGCGGGCGCAGGGATTCTCCGTGTGCGGGTACTATTTCCGGGCGGACGTGGACGGCTGCCTGCGGCGCAACGCGGAGCGGACGGACAAGACGGCGATTCCGACGGCCGGCGTACTGGGCAAGTACAAGGACCTGGAGCTTCCGGAGCGCGGCGAGGGTTTCGACGAGCTGTACTACGTGCAGACCGGCCTGGACGGGCAGTTTGTGGTGGAGGAGTGGCGCGATGAAGTTTGAGGACCTCGAGGCGCGGCTGCGGCGGCTGGAGACGGCTCACGACCGGCTGGTTCCGGCCGACGTGCGCATGGTCGTGCGGCTCGACGGGCGGCATTTCACGCGGCTGACCAAGGAGGCGCTGACGCTCGAAGCGCCGTTTGATGCGCGGTTCCGCGACGCGATGCTGGACACGGTCGAGCACCTGATGACGTGCGGCGTCCACGTGACGTACGGCTACACCGAGAGCGACGAAATCTCGCTGCTGCTGGCGCCCGATGAGACGGCTTTCGGACGGAAGGTGCGCAAGTTGATCTCCATCCTGGCCGGTGAAGCCAGCGCGCGGTTCTCGCTGAGAGTGGGGACGCTGGGTGTGTTCGACGCACGCGTGTGCGAGCTGCCGACCAACGAGGACGTGGTCGACTATTTCCGCTGGCGGCAGGAGGATGCGCGGCGGAACGCGCTGAACGGGCATTGCTACTGGCTGTTGCGCGGGCGCGGCGTGGCGCCGCGTGCGGCCGCGGCGCAGCTTGAGTCCGTATCGGTGGCGGAGAAGCAGCAATTGCTCGCGGAGGGCGGGGTGGACTTCGCCGCGCAGCCGGCGTGGCAGCGGCTCGGCGTCGGGCTGTCCTGGCAGACGTACACGAAGGCGGCCGCCGATCCCCGGACCGGGGCGGCCGTGGAGGCGGTGCGGCGGCGTGTGCAGCGGGACCTGGAATTGCCGGAGGGCACGGCGTATACGGACTATCTCGTGCGCTTGCTGGAGACGGAACTGGCGGCGGAGGCTGGCCCCGCCGATCAAGCGGTGGGGCCGTGAACGAATGTTGGTGCTGTGGGGCGGTCGGGTTGCGATAAGCCTGTCCGGCCGGTGGGGCCGGTGGGTGTGGGCGGCGGATGGCCGTCGCAGCAGGGAGTTGTCCCGTCACAAGTCGTGGTCATGTCTGGTCGAGGGTGGAATCATGGCCGGGTTTCGTCTGGGTGATCATCAGTTTGTTGAGCCTCCCGCTTCCGGGCCGCTCTCGCGTCTGTGGCAGCAACAGCGCCGGCCGATTCAGGGGGCGCCGCCGCCGGCGTTCCTGACCGGCTTCGTGGAACCGCCGCTGGGCGACGGGCCGAGCGCGGAGCTGGAGGACGGGGGATTCTGCGGGCACGGCGAGCCGACGTACACCGTGTTCGATCTGGTGCTCGACGGGCAGCGGGAGCTGAACATCGCGCTGCCGATCGAGGATGCAGACGAGCCGACGTTGCTGGTGCGGGTGGCGGGCAGCGAGGAGCCGTGGCGTAAGGTGTTTTCCCTGCACGAGGCATTTCCGTACTGCGGCTACCGCGCTGGCGGGCAGGCGCCGCAGCCGCTCGTCGACGAACAGGGTGCGATTGTCTCCGCGCGGGCGGCCGTCGGCTGCGAGTACCCGTGCGACGCGGAGAAGGTCGACGACGTCTCGTGGGTCGCGGTGGCGATTGAATACGGGCCGCAGCGGGAACGCGCCGTGGTGTTTTCGCGAGAGACGGCGTAGGCTCAAAGGTGGAAGTGAGATTGTGCGACCGAGTCGTGAGAGGAAGGTCTTGATGGACGCTCAGACCACGCAACTGCATCGCCGCCCGATGGGTCTGCGCGAGAATGCCTGGCTCCGCGCCCTGGCGCGGGGCCTGCAACAACACGGGGCCACGCCCAACACGGTTTCGCTGGCCAGTATCGCGTGCGCGGCGCTGGGCGGGGCCTGCCTGCTCGGTTCGCACTGGGCCGGGCCGCACATCGCGTTGACGCTGCTGCTGCTGGCGCCGGCGCTCATGGGCTTGCGCGGTCTGTGCAACCTCATTGACGGAATGATCGCCGTCGAAGGCGGCTTGCGGACACGCTCCGGCGAGGTCTTCAACGACGTTCCCGACCGCGTTTCCGATCTGATCCTGTTCGCCGCGGCTGGCTACGCGGCGCTGGAAACGTCGTGGGGCGTTCCGCTGGGGTGGACGGCCGGCGCGCTGGCGATCATGACCGCGTATGCACGACTGCTGGGCGGGGCGCTCGGCACGCCGCAGTTCTTCACCGGGCCGATGGCCAAGCCGCACCGCATGGCCGTTCTGTCGCTGGCCTGCGTGGCGGCCGCCGTTGAGCGCATCGCGGCCGGTTCGAGTTGGAGCCTGGTGGCGGGGCTGGGGGTGATTGCCGCGGGGTGCGTGGTGACGACGGCGGTACGTGTGCGGAAGATCGTCGTGACGCTGGAGTCCGCATGATCGCAACGGTGCTGGCCACTGCGGTCCGCGTGTTATGCGGGTGCCCGGCGCGCTGGACCGACACGCCCGTACCGGCCGGTCCGCGGATTTACTACGCCAATCACACGAGTCACCTGGATGCGCTGGTGGTGTGGGCGGCGCTGACGCCGGTGCAGCGCCGGGCATGCCGGATTGTGGCGGCGGCGGACTACTGGGAAGCGGGGCCGTGGCGGCGCTGGCTGGCGCGCGACGTGTTTCGTGCCGTGCTGATTGACCGGACGGTCGTGACGCGGACGTCGAATCCGCTGACGGCGATGCTGACGGTGCTGGACGCGGGCGCGGCACTCATCATCTTTCCCGAGGGCGGGCGCAGCGCGGATCAGACGCTGCAGGAGTTTCGGCCGGGGCTGTGGCACCTGGTGCGCAAGCGGCCGGAGCTGCCGCTGACGCCGGTGTGGCTGGAGAATCTGAGCCGGATTCTGCCGAAGGGGGAGACGCTGCCGGTGCCGCTGATCGGGGCGGTGACGTTCGGCGGTGGGTTTCGCTGGAACGGCACGGACGACAAGGCCACGTTTCTGACGCAGGCCCGTGAGCGGCTGCGGCGGATCGGCAGCGGGGAGGGGCACTGATGGACCACGCGATGATGACGCTATTGGGGATCGTGTTCGGCGCGCTGATCGTGGGGACGGCCGTGGGCCAGGTGTTGCGGCGGCGCGTGACGAGCGAACGGGCCGTGCGGATTACGGCGAACCTCAACGCGCGGGTGAACGCGTGGTGGGTGATGGCGGGCGTGTTCGTCGTGTCGATCCTGTTGGGCGGGTTGACGACGGTCGTGCTGTTCGGACTGTGCTCGTTTCTGGCGCTGCGCGAGTTCATCACGCTGACGCCGACGCGGCGCGGCGACCACCGCGCGCTGTTCTGGGCGTTCTTCTTCTTCATCCCCCTGCAGTACTGGCTGGTGGCGATCCAGTGGTACTCGGTGTTCGCGATTTTCATTCCCGTCTATGCGTACCTGTTGATTCCGACGCGGATCGCGCTGGCGGGCGATCCCAAGCAGTTTCTTGCGCGGACGAGCAAGATTCAGTGGGGCCTGATGGTGTGCGTGTACTTCCTCAGTCATGTGCCCGCGGTGCTGATGCTGAAGATTCCCGGATTTGAGGGGCGGAACGCGACGCTGCTGTTCTTCCTGATTCTGGTCGTGCAGCTCAGCGACGTGCTGCAGTACGCGTGGGGCACGCCCGCCGGGCGGCGGAAGATCGCGCCGGTGATCAGTCCCAACAAGACGTGGGCGGGATTCATCGGCGGGATCGGCTCGGCGGTGCTGGTGGGGACGGCCCTGTACTGGACGACGCCATTCTCGCCGTGGCAGGCGGCGGGGATGTCGCTGGCGATCGGCCTGATGGGGTTCGCGGGCGGGCTGACGATGTCGGCGGTGAAGCGGGACTTGGGGGTGAAGGACTATTCGAGCCTGCTGCCGGGGCACGGCGGGGTGCTGGATCGGATGGATTCGCTGAGTTTTGCGGCACCGCTGTTCTTTCACCTGACGCGGTACTTCTTCACGTGAAGTTGGCGGCGTGCAGGCAAATGCCCTACGGCGGGGCAAGTGCGTGCGGCACGCGAAATTCGACGCGGAGAATTGACCGTGCGTGAATGCAGGAGGCGGCGTGGCGCGCGCTCACGGTATGATGGCATAGTCCGGCCGGTGCGGCCGACGGGAGAGGTGGTGGGACCACCGCGACACATAGGGTCAGGTGCCCGCGGCAGGAAAGCCGGCGGGGCCGGCGCGAATCAGGGGAGTGTGAGACATGCCTGAGAGCTGGATGGCGTACCTGCGGGAAACGGACGAAGGGGCGGCGACCGTGTCGGTGGACATCGGCATCGAAAAGGCGGACACCCAGCGCTGGCCGCACGTGGTCGTGATCCGGGTGGCGGTGCGCGAGCGGCGGGACAACGGATTCCCGTCCGAACGCGACTTGGACGAGATCAGCACGCTGGAGGATCGGTTCACTGCGGCCGTCGGGCGCGACGGGCGCTATGTCGGGCGCGTGACGGACGGGGCGACCTACCGGTTGCACGTCTACACGCGTCGACCGCAGCCGCACGAGGCGGCGCTGCGGCGGTTGGCGGGGGCGTTGCCGCGGCGGCAGGTGGAAGTGCAGACGCGGGCGGACCCGGAGTGGCGCGTGTACCTGGAGGAGCTGTTTCCGGGGCCGCTGGAGATGCAGGCCTTTCGGGATGACCTGGTCTTGCAGCAGTTGCGCGCGGCGGGCGACACGCTGACGCGGCCGCGGCAGGTGGAGCACTGGCTGTACCTGCCGGACGCGGCGCGCCGGGCGCAGGTGGCGGCGCGGGTGCAGCAGGAGGGTTTCGCGGTCGTGGATCAGCACGATCCGGAGGCGAAGGATGAGGCGTACGGGTTGCGGATTGCGCGCGAGGACGCGGTGGAGCCGGAGCACATTCACGCGGTGACGGCGTGGCTGCTGCAGGTGGCGGACGAGCAGGGTGGGGAGTATGACGGGTGGGAGTGTCCAGTGGTGACGTGAGGGGGCGGGCGCGATGGAAGGAGTGGTGAAGCGGGCAGGGATATGCGGGCGCGACCGTCAGGGAGGCGGTTGTCGCGGCGACGGCGAAGATAGGGAGGCAGGCAGTCAAGATGGATAGGCAGCCACAGACGAGTGAGCGGGAGTCGTTTCAGGTTGATCTCCGGAGCACGGTGGATGTCCTGGCGCACCACCTCTACTCCGCGCCGACCGTGTTCGTGCGTGAGCTGCTGCAGAATGCCGTGGATGCCATCGCGGCACGACGGATGCTGGAGCCGAAGCACGCCGGCCGCGTGCGTTTTGAGGTCGATCCGTCCACCCGCACGATCATCGTCACTGACAATGGAGTCGGCCTCAAGCGTGCGCAGATTGCGGCGTTTCTCGCCTGCGTCGGAGCTTCGAACAAGCGCGGACGCACATCGAACGACACGGAGCAGTTCATCGGCCAGTTTGGCATCGGGCTCCTGTCATGCTTCATGGTGGCGGATGAACTGGTCATGCTGACCCGCTCCATTGAGCCCGATGCCCCGTCGCTGGAATGGCGCGCGCGGGGCGACGGCAGCTACACGGTGCGCACGGTGAAAACGGACCTCGCCGTCGGCACGCGCGTGATGCTGCAGTTGCGGGCGGATGCGGCGGAGTACGCGGAGTTGCCGCGGCTGGCGGGGTTGTTGCGTCGGTACGGCCGATTCCTGGAGCAGCATGTCACGATCCAGCAGACGGGCATGAAGCGTACGCCGGAGCACACTTCCGGCGAGCGCGGCCTGTGGCGGTTCGACCACGAGGACGGGGAAGCGGCGCTGGAGGAGGTGGGGTGGGAGCTGGGCTTTCGACCGCTGGCCGCGATCCCGCTTCATGATGCCGCGCTGGGCCTGGAAGCGGTGGCGTACGTGTTGCCGGAGCCCGCAACGGGCAGCCAGGCGGGGGCGCACTGGCTGTATCTGAAACGCATGTTTGTGACCGACACGGACGTGAAGGTGGTGCCGCGCTGGGCGTCGTTTGTGCGGTGCGTGCTCAACTCAACGCGCCTGCGGCCGACGGCGGCGCGCGAGGCGCTGTGTGAGGATGAGGTGTTTCACGCCACCCAGCGAGTGATCGCGGCGCGCCTGAATGAGTACTTGCATGAACTGGCGCGCACACGGCAGCCCCTGCTGGCCCGCATCTTGTCGATTCATGACGAAACCATGCGGCAACTGGCGCGCGACGATGAGGAGTTCTTCCGGCTCGTGATTGATCTGTTGCCGTTTGAGACCTCGCGTGGCCCGGTACGTTTCGGTGATTTCCGCGCCGAGAACACGACGGTGCGCCTGGCCCCCACGGTGGACCAGTTCCGCTCCTGCGCCACCATCGCCGCGGCTCAGGGCATCACAGTATTCAATGGTGGCTACGCTCAGCACGCCGAGCTGCTTGAGCGGGCGGTGGCGCTGGACCCGTCGCTGACGCTCGAAATCGTGGACGTGCGGGCGCTGTTGGATGGTCTGGCCCCCGTTCCGCCCGATGGCGCGCCGGGGATGAACAGACTGCTGGCGGTGGCTCAGGACGCGCTCGCGCCGTTCGGTTGTCGGGCGATCTTGAAGGAGTATGAGCCCGCCGACATTCCGGCGGTGTTCACCGAAGGAGTCGAGCAGTCGCTGGCCCGGTCGCTAGAAACGGCGCAGGCAGATGCCGTGGGCTTCTGGAAGGAAGCGCTCAGCGCGCTGCACGCGCAGATCGCCGCGAGCGAGCGGGGTGCGTTCCTGTGCCTGAATCGGCGCTGCGATCTGCTGTCCAGCCTGGCGCGCATCGCGCCGCCGGAACTGCTGCAGGCGGCCGTCCGCGTGCTGTACGTGCAGGCGTTGCTGCTCGGCCACCAGCCGCTGATCCAGCAGGAGACGCAGGCCTTCACGGTGTCGCTCGACGCGATTCTGCGGGCGGTGATTGCTGGAGGCGGCCGATGAACTGGCGCGCCTCGCACGCGAGTGAGCTGCTGCGTACGGCCGAGCGCAGCCGTCAGCACAGTCACGCCACGCGGCTGGAGCTGCTGCGCCGGGCCGCGCTCCTGGCGGATGCGGAGGGCGACACGCACACGGCCGCGGCCGCGCGGCAGGCGATTGTGCAAGGCCACCTGGAGACGGATTGTGTGGTGGACCTGTTGGCCGCGTTCACCTGGTTGCTGCACCACTCGACCCCCGACGCGTACCAGCTGCTCTGGACGTACAAGTGGGTCGTTGGAATCATGGCCGAGCTTCTGGCGATCCGGGCGGAAATCGTGGAGCAGGCCATCGATGACCTGGAGCGGCGTTACACGCTGGCTGGATTGTCGACGGCGGCGGCCGTGCAGTTGCGCTTCGAAGTGGGGCTGGTGATGAAGCGGCGCGAGCAATTGCCGGAGCTGTTCGAAGCCTGGCAGCGCAACGAGTCGGGCGCCGGCTCGGATTGTCCGGCGTGTCGGCGTGACAAGCGCGTGCAGTATTTTGCGGCCATCGGCGACGACGAGCGTGTGGTGACGGAGTCGCAGCCGCTCCTGGATGGCACGCTGCGGTGTACCGAGATTCCGCGGCTCTCCTATCCACAAACCCTGTTGGCGCTGCTGCGCACGCGGGGTGTGGCGGAGGCCGATGAGGCGTGTCGTCGCGGGTTGGCTCTGCTCGGCGACTCCGAACGTGTGTCCGGCAACATCGGGGTTTACCTGGCCTACCTGGGCGTGCGCGGGCGCATCGGCGAGGGCGGGGCGATTCTCACGACCTGGCTGCGCCGAGTTCTGCTGACGCGGGTCGATCTGGCGCGCTACGACTTCTACCGCGGGGCGGCATCGCTGTTTCGTGCCGCCGAGGCGCGACGCACGGGGGTACTGCACCTGACGCTGCCGCCTGCGTGGGAAGCGTACGAACCGGATGGGCTGTACGAGGTGGGCCGGCTCCGGGCGTGGTTTGAGCATCAGACCGAGGATCTAGCGCGGCGTTTTGACGAGCGTCACGGCAACTCGGGCTGCCGGGACCAGTTGCAGCGGGATCACGAATTGCTCGCACAATTCCCGGAGAGTTGCTGACCGACGTCTGCCGCGCGCGGACCGTCCCGCGGCTACCAGGGTGTGTGCAGCCGGTACAATTCACCGCCATGACGGCGACTGCGAACACGACCGACTGGCTGATCCTGCACGGCGGGGCGCTGGGGGATCTGGTGCTCACGCTGCAGCTTGCGCTGCGGGTGGCGGGCAATAGCGGTGGGTTGGACGTGGTCAGTCGCGTGAATCCGGGCGACCTCTCAATGTGCCGGCCGTGGGTGCGGCGGCGATCGTCGGAAGGACTGGGGCTGCACTGGCTGTTCGGCGACCACGATGATCCGGCGCCGGTGCGGCTGCGCGAGCTCATGGCCGGGCGACGCGTGCTGTCGGCATTGGCAGGGCCGCACACGATCGCCCACCAGCGGCTCGCCGACCTCGCACCGGCGGCGCTGTACGGGCTCGATCCGCGGCCGCGGCCGGAGGCGGAGCGGCACATTACGCAGCAGTGGCAGACGCAGCTTGAGGCGCAGGGGTTGCTGGTGCCGAAGTGCGTGCACCAGCGGCCGGCGCAGCGCGGCCTCGGCGTGCCGGAGGAGCTGCGGGCGCGCGGGCGGGTGCTGGCGGCACGAGCGGGTGTGTCGCGGGAGGTTGGCGAAGGGCCGGCACAGAAGCTGGCCCCACTGGGCGGAAGGAGCGAGCGTCCCGGCGCGCCGACAGTTGACGGCACGCGCGTGCGGGCGGTGGGGCTTGGAAGCGAATCGTACATCGTCGTGCATCCGGGCAGCGGGGGGCGGGCGAAGTGCTGGCCGACGGAGCGGTTCGTGGAGGTGGCGCGGGAGCTGCGGCGCGCGGGTCGTGCGGTGTGCTTCGTCTTGGGGCCGGCGGAGGTGGAACGTGGGTTGGCGCCCGAGGTCGAGCGCGGGCTGGAGGCGGTGGAGGCGGTGCGCGGCGCGCCGCAAGAAGGGCGCGACGGTGCGGGCCGTGCGGAAGGGCGACTCGCGGATGGAGTGCTGCCGGACGAGTTTCCGGTCGTGCGTTGTCTCGAGCCGGACGAGTTGTTGGCACTGGTCGCGGGGGCGGTGGCGTACTTGGGGAATGACGCGGGGCCGACGCATCTGGCGGCGCTGGTCGGTACGCCGACGGTCGCGCTGTTCGGGCCGACGTCGGCGAACGTGTGGCGGCCCTTGGGGACGCAGGTGCGGGTGTTGGTGGGCAACGCGGGCGGCGGCGCGGATTGGGGGCTGGTCGTCGCGGAGGTGGTGGAGCAGATTATCGGAGTTTGCGGGGGCGCGGCTGGTTGAGCGCCGCGGTCGGGGGAGATGGCGGGCGGGACGCCCACCCCACCCAGATCCAGCGACGGGCGGGACGCCCACCCCACCCTGATCGAATCGCGGGCGGAACGCCCGCCCCACCCTGGTGGAATGGTGGGCGAGACGCCTACCTCACCCTGGTCGCAGAGAGTGGGATATCTGGTGCGCGCTGAGCCGGCGTAATGGTGTGCCCGCACCGATTTGCCTCGCGGGCCCCGAAGCGCTAGGATGGGGCGATTCCAAGAGCGAGGCGATGTTATGGCAGAGATTCTGTTTCACGGGGCGGTCGGCGAAGTCACGGGTTCGATGCACATGATCCGCATCGACGGCACCTGGGTGGCCCTCGATTGCGGGATGTACCAGGGGCGGCGGGCGGAATCCGAAGCGAAGAACCGCGAATGGCCGATGCCGCCGGCGCAGATTGCGGCCGTCGTGCTGTCGCACGCGCACATCGATCACTCGGGGCGGCTGCCGCTGCTGGTCAAGGCGGGGTTCAAGGGGCCGATCTTCTGCACGCCGGCGACGCGGGACCTGTGTGCGATCATGCTGCCGGATTCGGCGCACATTCAAGAGGAAGATGCGGAGTTCCTGAACAAGCGGCGCAAGAAGCGGGGCTTGCCGCCGGTGGAGCCGCTGTACGAGTACGACGACGCGGTAGAGGCCGTCAGCCGGATGCAGACGGTTTCGTACAAGCAGCTTTTCACGGTCGTGCCGGGCCTTCTGGGCATGTTCAAGGAAGCGGGGCACATGCTGGGCTCGGCGGGGGTCCGGCTGGAGTTCGGCAAACGGAACGGCAGCACGCCGTCGCTGTATTACACGGGCGACATCGGCGGGTATGACAAGCCGATCATTCGCGATCCGGCCCCGCTGCCGCCGGTGGACACGCTGATCTGCGAGAGCACGTACGGGAACCGGATCAACGAGACGGTGGACGAGGCGAAGGAGGCCCTGCTGGACATCGTGAATCGGACGGTGAAGCGTGGCGGGAAGGTGATCATTCCGTCGTTCGCGGTGGGGCGGACGCAGACGATCATCTACTACCTGCACGAGCAGATGCTGGCCAAGCGGCTGCCGCCGATTCCGATCTACGTGGACAGTCCGCTGGCGGTGAACGCGACGGAAGTGTTCAAGATGCACCCGGAGTGCTATGACGCGGAAGCGCGGGCGTTCCATCGGGTCACCGGCGACATTCTGGGCAACGCGTACTGCACGTTCATCCGCAATGTGGATGAGAGCAAGGCGCTGAACCTGCGACGCGAGCCGTGCGTGATTATCTCGGCGAGCGGGATGTGCGAAGCAGGGCGCATCCGGCACCATCTGGCCAACCACATCGGCAATCCGGTGAACACGATTCTGCTGCCGGGGTTCCAGGCGGCGAACACGCTGGGGCGGAAGCTGGCGGAGAAGGCCAGGCAGGTGATGCTGTTCGGGGATGAGTACGAAGTGAAGGCGGAGATCGCGCAGATCCACGGCTTCAGTGGGCACGCGGACCAGGCGGAGCTCTTAAAGATGTTGGCGCCGCGGGCGCAGGAGACGCGGCAGCTCTTCATCGTCCACGGCGAGCCGGAGGAGGCGGACGTGCTGGCGGAGAAGGCGCGCGCGCTGGGGTTCCGGGATGTGACGGTGGCACAGCGCGGGCAGTGCTTCGAGTTGTAGAGAACAGGGATTGAGGGAATGAGGGATTGAGGGACTAAGGGGCACGCAGTGAAGTGAAGAGGCGGCGCGGGGGGAGACGTGAAAACGTGCCAAAGTGAAAAGGTGAAAACGGGCGGGGGCGGGGTGGCGAGATAGAAAGCGCCAGAATGTGACACGGGCGTGGGGTGGGGCGTGCGCGGTACGTGAGCGGCTGGCCGAAGGTGATCAAGGGAGCAAGGGATCGAGGGATCAAGGTCTGGCGTGCGCGGTTCGCGGGTTGCCAGTCGAAGGTGATCAAGATCGTTGCGCGCGTGTCCTAAGTGATCACCTTCGGGGGGCGCGCTGGTGACGGCGGTGTTATCGGGTGCAGTTGTCTGACAACGTCGCGAGGAGACGGCGAAAAGGGGCTGGCGCGCGGGGCGGCGCAGAAGGTGCGAAAAGGCGCCAGGCGACGTGCTGTGAGAAAATGGGAAGGTGGGGAAGGAAGGCACTGCGTCAGGGGACACGTGACAGGTGTCAGGTGACAGGGGAAAGCGGACAGGAGACAAAGGACAAGTGTCAGGTGACAAGTGACAGGGGTCAGGTGGCGGGGCCGCCGACGTCGATTGGGTGTGCGTCGCCATAGGGGAAGGATGACGCGGGAAATGGGGCGCGGGGCGGAGAAGCACGGGAGTAGCGAGTTTCGGGTGGCGAGTGGCGGGGTCTGGCGAAAGATCACGCTTGCTTTCACCGCGAAGGACGCCGAGGACGCCAAGGAGAAGCGGCCGTTGGCTGTTGGCTAGGCTATAGCGGATTCCTAGAACGTGCTTTCACCACGAAGGGCACGGAGAACACGAAGGCAAAGAGCGGAGTGCTGAGCGGGGCGGCAGGTTGCGGGTTGTCGTGGTCGCGGGGCTTGCAGGCGCGCGAGCGGTTTGCGGAGTCCGTGCAACCTGCCCTACAGTTCTGGAGCCCGAGTCGGCTGTTGAGGGCGGCGCGGCGGTTCGTCGGCGGCGCGCGTCGATCGGGGGCGGATTCCTCAGTCGCTATACTCCTTTGGAATGACGGTTGGGGGGAGCGGCGACTCCTTCCGGATGACGAGGCACGCTGCGCGTGGGACAGGCGTGGCGCGGCGGCGGGCTTCGTCAGGCAGGGACGCCTGACGCTACGCGGCGGCGCGGCGCAATGGCGGCAGGTTGCGGATTGCCGTGACCGGGGGATTCGCAGGCGAGCGAGGGGGTTCCGGTGTACGCGCAACCTGCCCTACGTTTCGCAGACGAGGCCGTCGTAGGCGAGTTCGAAGGTTGGGGGGAGGGCGGCGTTGGTGGCGGCGTGGGGGAGTTCGTGGGCGATGTGGGTGAAGTACGTGCGGCGAGCGCCGATGCGGCGCGCCTCCACGATCGCTTCGTCGAGATTGAAGTGCGTGGGGTGCGGGCGGCGGCGCAGGGCATCGAGCACGAGAACGTCGAGACCTTCGAGCAGGGCGCGCGAGGCCGGGGGGATGCCGTTGCAGTCGGGGCAGTAGGCGATGTTGCCGATGCGGAAGCCGAGGACGGTCGTCGGGCCGTGGGCGTAGGGAATCGGGATGATCTCGCGGCCGAAGAGGGCAAAGGGG
Source organism: uncultured Planctomycetales bacterium (assembly GCA_964523405.1). Taxonomy (GTDB): domain Bacteria; phylum Planctomycetota; class Phycisphaerae; order UBA1845; family Fen-1342; genus CAZGAQ01. Next base: position 33,766 of record CAZGAQ010000036.1, on the reverse strand, counting down.
CCGTTCAGCTCTACGGGGCGGAGGACGGGCTTCGCGCTGGGGTAGTCGGGGTCGTCGGTGAAGGCGTAGCTGAACATGGTCTGCAGGCGCTGCAGCGTGGGGGCGTTGGCGTAGATGTTGAGCGGGCCGCCGAGGATGTCGTTGAAGCGGCGGACGTCGTCGAGGCCGACGATGTGGTCGGCGTGGGCGTGCGTGTAGAGGACGGCGTCGACGCGCGTGACGTTATTGGCGAGGCACTGGAGGCGGAGCTCGGGGGCGGTGTCGATGAGCACGTGGTGGTCATCGAAACTGACGAGGACGCTGGTGCGCGTGCGGTGATCGTGCGGGTCCGGCGACGTACACACGGCGCAGGGGCAGGCGATCATGGGGATGCCATGCGAAGTGCCGGAGCCGAGGATAGTGAGGCGGACGGACACGAGGACTCCAGGTTGCCGACGTTGGCGGATTATATGGGCGCGGGTGAGGGGGGCGTGAAAACGCGAAAAGGTGAAAACGTGAAAACGAAGGGGGCGGCAGGTTGCGGCGTAACGCATGCACGGGGTTTCAGCGAGTCGCGGGGTGTTTGGCGGCCGCGCAACCTGCCCTACGTGTTCGTCAGGCACGGAGGCCTGACGCAACGAATTACCACGGGCGGGTGAGGGTTTCGACGGGGCAGGGGGGGAGGCTGGCGAGGAAGCGGCGGCCGTAGGGTTTGCGGACGACGCGGGGGTCGAGGAGGACGACGATGCCGCGGTCGGTGCGGCTGCGGATGAGGCGGCCGAAGCCTTGGCGGAACTTGAGGATGGCCTCGGGGAGCTGGTAGTCGTTGAAGGGGTTGCCGCCGCGGCGGCGGATGAGGTCGATTTTGGCCTCGACCGTGGGGCGGTCGGGGACGGCGAAGGGGAGCTTGACGATGATGACGTTGGAGAGGGCCTCGCCGATGACGTCGACGCCCTGCCAGAAGCTGTCGGTTCCGAAGATGACGGCCAGCGGGGTTTCGCGGAATTTCTCGAGCATCTTCGAGCGTGGGAGGGACTCGCCCTGGACGAGGAAGGTGTAGCCCTCGGCGGCGAGTTCGTCGCGCGCGGCGCCGGCGATGTCGTTGAGCATTTTGTAGCTGGTGAAGAGGACGAAAGCGCGCCCGGCGGTTTGGCGGAGGTAGTGGACGACGGCGCGGCCGGCGGCGGCGGTGAATTCGGCGGTAGAGGCGGGGTCGGGCAGGCCGGCTTCGACGTAGATGGTGACCTGCTCGGCGAAGTTGAAGGGGGAGCCGAGCTGGAGGGTGTCGGCGTCGGTGGCGCCGAGGCGGGCGAGGAGGTAGTCGAAGGGGGTGGGGGTGGCTGTACCGTTCGCCCTGGAAGGGGGGACTGTCGGGGGGTTGCGGTCTTCCGAAGTGGAGCGCTTCGACCCTCCCCTAGCCCCTCCCTGGGAGGGAGGGGGGTTCGAGTCTTCCGCATTCGTAAGTCTCAACCCTCCCCCGACCCCGCCCTGAGAGGGAGGGGTGGTGGCGCCGGTGGCGAGGGTGGCGCTGGTGAGGATGGCGCTGCGGGCCTTGCTGAAGAGGAGTTCGTGTAGGAGGGCGGCGACGTCGAGCGGGGCGCTGCAGAGGGCGACCTTGGCGGCGCGGCCGGTCTCGGCTTCGACCCAGTACACGTGCTCGTCGTAGGACTGGCTGAGGAGGCCTTCGAGGGACTGGGCGAGGGCGGCAGCGCGGTCGAGGCTGGAGCCGAGTTCGTACTTGTCCTCTTCGCGCGGGAGGGATTTCTTGAGCGGCTCGAGCGTTTTGACCATGTCGTTGAGCGCGGGCGAAAGGTTGTTGTGGACGTCGGGCGGGGCGACGAGGCGGCCATTCGAGCGGCCGCGCAGACGGAACCAGTTCTGCAGTTGGTCGAAGAATTCGGTGCAGGCGGAGGCGGCGGCGAGGACGGCGCGGCGGCCGGCTTCGTCGGGGATGTGGGCGAGGAAGCCTTTGCCGGTGCGTTCGTTGAAGAGGCCGGAGAGGAGGTGTTGGACCTGGCCGCTGGAGATGCTGGCGCCGAACTGGTCGGTGGCGACGGTTTCGAGGGTATGGGCCTCGTCGAGGATGACGAATTCGTAGTCGGGAAGGACGCTGGCGCTGTCGCGGCGGAGGACGAGATCGGCGATGAGGAGGGCGTGGTTGACGACGAGGAGGTCGGCGGCTTCGGCGCGGCGGCGGGCGCGTTGATAGAAGCACTCGGTGTAGGTGGGGCAGCGGCGGCCGAGGCAGTTGCCGTGGTCGCTGCGGACCTTGTCCCAGAGTTCGAAGGGGGGCTGATCGGGGAGGTCGGCGAGGGAGCCGTCCTGGGTTTCGTAGGCCCAGTCTTCGAGGGCGTGGAGGCTGTTGCGCAGGAAGAGGTTGTTGAAGAGGGAATTCTGTTTCTCGCTGGTGCCTTTGAGGCGGCGGAGGCTGAGGTAGTTGTTACGGCCTTTGACGAGTTCGGCGTTGAACTGGAGGCCGAGGGCGTCCTTCAGGAACGGGATGTCTTTGTGGATGAGTTGTTCCTGGAGGGCGATGGTGTGGGTGCTGACGACGACGCGCTTCTGGTGGTGGACGATCTGGTCGATGGCGGGGAGGAGGTAGGCGAAGGTTTTGCCGACGCCGGTGCCGGCCTCGACGGCGAGGTGGCGTTCGGTTTCGAAGGCGCGGTTGATGGCTTCGGCCATGGTGCGCTGCTGAGGGCGGACCTCGTAGCCGGGGAGGCGTTGGGCGATGAGGCCGGCTGGGTCGAGCCAGTCGGTTACGGACATGGGCGCCCCCTCACGGCCCGCAGAGCTGGGCGACAAAGTGGGTGATGAAGAGGATGGTGACGGCCAGGGAGCCGAGGATGACGACGGTGCCGAAGGCGGCGACGAAGGTTTCGCCGCGGATCCAGCCGGAGCGCATGGTGGCGAGGATGTGCGGACGGGCGAGGACGAGCATGCTGATGATGAGGGCGCCGGAGGTCAGGGGGACGGTGATGGAGTGGAGGTAGCTGTAGATCCAGACGGAGCGGCTGACTTCGGATTCGAGGCCTTCGAGGTTGCGGACGTAATGGCCGCGGACGATGTAGCTGATGCGCGGGTGGCCGTCGGGGTCGGTGTGGTGCTTGATATAGCCGTTGTGGGCGTCGCCGCCGAGGGCGGCGTAGCTGAGCGTGTAGACGAGGTAGTTCAGCAGGCCGAGGGCGATGATCCAGATGCAGAGCTGGTTGCGGCGGCGGCGCGGGAGGCGGTCGACGGGGCAGGGTGGTCCCGCGGGCGGGCGCTCGGCGGGGAGGACCGCGGCGATGACTTCGTCACCGGGGACGGAGTCGCGGTCATGTGGCGGAGACCGGCGCAATGCGACCCTCCATGGGCGACGAGGCCGTCGCGTAGAGCTTGCGGGGGATGCGGCCGGCGCGGTAGGCGAAGTAGCCGGCGGCGAGGGCATTGGCCATGGCGGTGGCCATCATAACGGGGTCACGGGCGCTGGCGATGCCGGTGTTGAGGAGGACGCCATCGGCGCCGAGCTCCATAGCGATGGAGACGTCCGAAGCGGTTCCGACGCCGGCATCGACGATGACGGGGTAAGTCGGGTCGTCGCCCTTGAGCTGCTCGAGGACGATGCGAATGTTGTTGGGATTGAGGATGCCCTGGCCGCTGCCGATGGGGGAGCCGAGGGGCATGACGCTGGCGCAGCCGGCGGCCTTGAGGCGCTGGCAGAGGATGGGGTCGTCGTTGGCGTAGGCCAGGACGATGAAGCCTTCTTTGAGCAGGACTTCGGCGGCCTTGAGGGTTTCCATGGGGTCGGGGAGCAGGGTCTTCTTGTCGCCGAGGACTTCGAGCTTGACCCAGCGCGAGCCGGGGTTGCCGAGGCCTTCGAGGAGTTCGCGGCCGAGGCGGGCGGCGCGGATGGCGTCTTCGGCGCAGAAGCAGCCGGCGGTGTTGGGGAGGATGGTGTAGCGGGTGAGGTCGAGGAAGTCGAGGAGACTGCGGCCCTGCTTGTCGATGAGGCGTTCGCGGCGGACGGCGACGGTGACGACCTGGCAGCCGGAGGCGGCGAGCGCGTTGCGCATGAGTTCGTAGTCGGGCTCGCCGCCCTTCAGGTACTTGCCGGTGCCGACGAAGAGGCGGGAGCGGATGTTGAAGTCGGCGATTTTGAGCGGGGCGAGGTCCACTAGCCACCTCCGACGAGCGTGACGATCTCGACGCGATCGCCGCTCTTGAGCGTCATCGCGGTGAACGTGGCGCGGCGGACCAGCGCCTGGTTGATCTCGACGGCGACGCGCTCCGGGGTGAGCGCGTAGCGGGCGAGCAGGTCGGTGACGGTGTTGCCGTCAGGCACCGTGGTTGGTTCACCGTTGACGTAGATTTCCATGGGTCGAACTCCAGCGCGGATTATACGGCGCCAGAGTACCGGGTGAAACGACCGGGGTGAGGGGGTCAGGGTGCGGACGCGGGCGCAGACGCCGGCGCGGTGGCGGGTTGCGAGTCAGCGGGAATGCGCTCGAAAAGGACCATGGCATAGCGGCCGCGCGCGGCGTAGTCCTGGAATGCGACGCGATAGCCGAGCTGGGGGTGGGTGCCGAGATGGACGCCGTAGTAGGAACCGACGTAGAGGAGGACGAAGTCGGGATTGACCTCCTTGAGCTGGCGGCACCAGGCGTCGAGCTCTTCGGCGGTCAGGGGGGTAAGGTCGGCGGCGCTGCCGGGCCAGAACTCGCGTGCGGGGCCAGGCAGGTGGCGGACGGGATTGGACCAGTGGCGGTTGAAGAGCAGGGCGGGGAACGTGCGCACGTTCCAGCCGAGAACCTTCCCGGCGCCGACGTGGTCGCGGATGTAGCGGGTGATGTCGGTGGATGCGAACGTTGGAGCGCCGGCTTCGTAGCGCTCGGCCCAATACAGATTGCGGGTGAACCAGGAGAAATCGGCGCTCGCCAGTTCGGAGCGCCAGGCGTCGCGGACGGCGCGCACGGAGTGCTCCGCGCCGGGGACGCAAGCCACGAGCAGTGCGCAGGCGCACCCCGTGGCGGCGGGCCCGGGCAGTTGGCCAAGCAGGCTCAGTGCGCAAACGATGATGACGCTGACCATGGGCAGGCCGTAGCGCGGCACAGCAGAGGGGGTGAAGGCGAGGCAGAACAGGACGAGGGCCGTCACGCAAATGTGCCAGGAATTGCGTGCGACGACGGCGGCGACGCAGAAGGCGAGTGCGGGGACGAGGATGGCCCAGGGCAGGACGGGGCCGAAGGTGCCGAAGCTCTCGATGTTCAGGCCGGCCTTGAAGTCCGTCCAGGCGTAGTAGTAGCGTTCGCGGAGGGACATTTTGGGGATGGGTTTGGTCTGGCTGCTGTAGCCGCCGTAGTTGGTGCCGTCGGGCGTGTGCATGCCGGGCAGCAAGGTGTGGCCGGCCACCGTGAAGCGGAACGGATAGAAGGGATTGCCGTAGCGTTGCGCGAGGCTGATGTACCAGTGGAAGCCGGCGGCGAGGACGACGAGTGTGGCCAGTCCGCGCCGGGTGATGAGGAAGCGCAGCGTGGTGCGGCAGGCGTGCCAGGGATGAACGCGGCAGAGCAGGGTCTGGGCGAGGGCGAAGGCGGTACAGATCAGTGCCAGGAAAGGATATTTGACGATGGCGGCTTCGCCGAGGGCGAGGGCGACACGAAACCAGTCCTGAGTCAGTGGCGCCTGCGGATTGCGCGGGGGCGCGAGGAAGGCGAGGACGGTCACGACAGAGGCGGCATGGGCGACGTCCACGTAGCCGCCGGTGGTGAGCAGGTAGAAGATGGGCGTGGTGCCGATGATCAGGCCGGCCATTCCGGCGGCCCAGGGGGGCGCGGGCATGCGACGGGCGAGGACGTAGGCGGCGAGGATGAGCTGCAGGCCGAAGGCGAGTTGCGTGGGGTGGAAGAGCAGGTCGGTACCGGTCCAGCGGAGGGTCCAGTACCACAGCAGTTCCACGCCGCGCGGGTAGAGATCGGCTTGCGGCTGATCGCTGCCGACGTAGCCGACGCGGCCGTCGTGCCAGGGCTGCACGGCCATGGGGATGTGGTAGTCGAGCTCGTCCCAGAGGGTGGGCACGGAGTACATCCCCCAGGCGAGGTAGAGGCCGAGCAGGATGACCAAGATGGCGAAGCCGAGCGCGACAATCAGGCCGCTGGCGCGGAGCCAGCCGACGAAGCCGGCGCGCAAGGCATGCCAGGTTTCGCTCCAGATGCGGCGGCCGCCGACTGCGAAGCCGATGATCAAGAGCAGGATGACGAGGGCCAGGTGCGCCGCGGGGAGCCAGTCGAGGGGGCGTGGAAGCGGGCACAGCGACAGTAATTGGACTTCGGCGTAGAGGACGAGGGGCGTGGCGGTGGAGGCGGCAAGCAGCGATTCGCTCAGGGGGCCGGCGGGGCGCGCGACGCGCAGGAGGACCAAGGCAGCCCAGAAGAGAGCGAGGATCGCGAGGGCGGCGACCGGGGTGAGCAGCCAACCGGTGAGCGTTACCTCCAAGTTGCGTCTCCTATGCGCACGGTGCCGCGGCGAAGGCGGACGACGTTTGCAGCGGGTCGCATGCTAGTCGGCGTGTCGGGCGACGGCCAGTGTCAGGCGGCCGCGAGTCGCAGGTGCGCGGGTGAGTGTACCGTGCAGGCGAATGCCCGGGGTTGCACACGGGAGTCGGGCGGGGGGCAAAAAGCCTTGACGCCCCTGTAACAATGGATTACAGCTAGGCTGGATCGGGTAGCGGGTGGGCACGGGAGCCGACAAGCTGCGGAAGTGGTTGCCCATCATCTTGGGGCTGGCATTGGCCGGCCTGTTCGGCTGGCTGGCCTTCCGCAAGGTGGAATGGCAGCTCACGTGGGCTGCGCTGGCGAGCGCGAACTGGGCGCTGCTGGCCCTGGCGCCGTCGCTCTTGCTGTCGTCGATTCTCTTTCGCGCGTGGCGGTGGCGGCTGATCTTGCGGGGCTATCCGCGGGCACGGATGGGGGCGCTGGCGCTGGCGGCGGGGATTGGGGTGGGTGCGAATGCGATTCTGCCGGGCAAGCTGGGGGAAGCGGTGGGAGCGCACGCGCTGGGGCGGCTGGCTGATCTGAGTCGGATTCAGTCGCTGGGCATTCTGGTCATCACGCGGGTGGTGGATTTGCTGGTGCTGTTCGGGCTGGTGCTGATCGCGTCGTTTGTGTTGCCGGGTGCGGCGCGCACGGTGCAGCATTTCAGTGGGATCGTCGTCGGTGTTTCAGGGCTGTTACTGCTGATGCCGGTGGTGCTGCTGCGCACGAGCTGGGGACAGCGGCTGCTGGCGCGCGTACGTGGTTTGGCGCGGCGTGTGCTGGGGCCGGCCGCGGTGGAGGCAGCGGAGAAGTTCGCGCGCGGGCTGGCGAGCGCCGGGCACTGGCAGCCGCTGGCGGCGTTTGTGGCCAGCACGGCGTTGTTGTGGCTGGTATTGTCGGTGTCGCTGCTGGTGACGCTGCGGGCGTTCGGCATCGGCGTTGGGCCCTTGCTTGTGCCCCTGCTCATGAGCCTGATTGCGGCGAGCGCGATGCTGCCCTCGGCCCCGGGCAATGTAGGGACGTTTCACTACTTCGGGATCATGGCGCTGGGGTTGGTGGGGGTGGAGCGGGAACTGGCCGCCGCGTGCATCATCACGTATCATGCGATGGACATGTTGAGTGCCCTGATGTTGGGGGCGGTCTGCGGGACGATGGCGGGTGCGCCGCTGCTGGCGTGGCGGACGCCGCGGCCGCAAGTGACGGCCTGTCGGGTCGCCGAGGCGGAGGGCCTGGTGGATCCGCAGCAGGCGCTGGGTGGCCTGGAGCGGCGCCAGCCGGCGCCGCAGGTGATGCCGAGCGCTGTGACGGAGGAATCATGAGCGAACGCAAGGCGGAGAAGGATCTGCGTCTGGGGCTGGTGGGGTACGGCTATTGGGGCCCAAACATTCTGCGCAACTTTGCGGCGACGCCGCGGGTGCAGCTGGTGATGCTGGCGGACCAGGATGCGGGGCGGCTGGCGAAGGCCAAGGCGGTGTATCCGGCGCTGGAGACGACGACCGATCCGGACAAGCTGCTCAGTAGCGACCAGGTGGATGCGGTGGCGATCGTGACGCCGGTGTCGACGCACTATGCGCTGGCGCGGCGGGCGCTGGAATGCGGCAAGCACGTGCTGCTCGAAAAGCCGATGACGGCGACGGTGGCGGAGGCGGAGGAGTTGGTGGCGCTGGCGGCGGAGCGGCAGCGGACGCTGATGGTGGATCACACGTTCCTGTACAATCCGGCGATCCGGGCGATCAAGAGCCTGGTGGAGTCGGGGCAGCTCGGGGACATCCTGTATTACGATTCGACGCGGATCAACCTGGGGCTGTTCCAGCGCGACGTGAGCGTGATCTGGGATCTGGGGCCGCACGATTTCGCGATCATGGATTACCTGCTGGGAAAGGCGCCGACGAGCATGACGGCGCTGGGGTCGAGTTTCGGGCGGGCGCAAGCGAGCATCGCGTTCGTGGTGGCGAAGTTCGCGGATGCGACGGTGGCACACTTCCACTTGAACTGGATGTCGCCGACGAAGGTGCGGCGGATCATTGTGGGGGGGACACAGAAGATGGTGGTCTACGACATGGGCATGCCGGAAGAGCAGGTGAAGATCTACGACAAGGGCGTGGATTTCATCGAGCGCGAAGGCGTGCACCAGACGCTGGTGCAGTACCGCATCGGTGACATGCATGCGCCGCAGATTCCGAACACGGAGCCACTCGGCCTGATGTGCCGGGAGTTCGCGGAGGCGATCGCCGCAGGGCGGCCGCCGCTGACGGACGGCAAGGCGGGCCTGCGGTGTGTGAAGCTGCTGACGGCGGCCGAGCACAGTCTGCTGCGTGACGGCAGTCCCGTACTGATGATGTAGTCCGGTGCCCGGTGCCGGCGCTGGCAACTCCAACCCGGCTCGCCGCCGCGCGAGCCCGCGAGGTCACTGCAGGATATGGATTTCCACAGTTACACGAAGGGCGAGAACTGCACGATTTACGAGGGCGCATACATCTTTCCCAATGTGCGCCTGGGCAACCACGTGACGGTGTTTCCGGGGGCGGTGATCGGGCGGCCGCCGGTGAGCAGCGGGGCGACGTCGCGGGTGGTGAAGGCGGCGGAGCTGCTGCCGGTGACGATCGGGGACAACTGCGTGATCGGGGCGCACGCGGTGATCTACATGAACGTGAAGATTGGCGCGCGAAGCATGGTGTGCGACACGGCCTGCGTGCGTGAAGAAGTGGAGATTGGCGAGCAGACGATCATCGCGATGGGGGTGACGATCAACTATCGGACGAAGATCGGCAACCGCGTCAAGGTGATGGATAACTCGCATATTACCGGCAACGTCGTGATTGAGGATGACGTGTTCATCTCGACCGAGGTGACGACGTCGAACGATAATGCGATGGGGCGGCAGCCGCCGGCGGGGGCGGACTGGACGAGCGCGGGTCCGACGATCCGGCGTTTTGCTACAATCGGGCAAGGCGCGTGCCTGCTGCCCGGTGTGGAGATCGGGCGCAACGCGATGGTCGGGGCGGGCGCGGTGGTGACGCGCAGCGTGCCGGCGGATGTGGTGGTGATGGGCGTGCCGGCGCGTGTGGTGCGGCCATTGAAGCCGGAGGAGAAGCGCGGCTAAGCCAGCGCGGAAAGTCGGTCATGGCGGACTTGGAGAGCCAGAGCGAGGTCGGGGCGCCGGCAGCGGGCGCGGCGGTGCGACCGGCCGTGGGTGCGCCGCCGGTGTTGCCCGAGGGGTTTGTACCGCCGGGGCCGCGCGGGGCGGGGGTGGCGGAAGCGCGGCGGAGCGTGTATCCGGGGCATCGCGTGCTCGCGATGTTCGCGTTCTGGAACGAGGGGCAGAAGATCGGGCAGATCGTACCGCGGTTGCGGACGGGGCTGGTGGACGAGTTCGTTGCAGTCAACGACGGTTCGACGGATGACGGGCCGGCGCTGCTGCGCGCGGCGGGGCTCCGCGTGCTGGATCAGCCGCACCGGGGGGCGGGGGCGGCGATCAAGACGGCAGTGCGCTATGCGCTCGACAACGGGTATGACATCCTGGTGCTGATGGCGGGGAACAACAAGGACGATCCGGAGGAGATTCCGCGGCTGCTCAAGCCGATCGTGCAGGACGGGTACGACTACGTGCAGGGCAGTCGGTTTCTGCCCGGGGGTTCGAGCCCGCATCTGCCGCCGTTCCGCTGGCTGAGCATCAAGACGCTGAGCCTGCTGTTCCGGCTGTACACGTGGCGACGGTGCACGGACCTGACGAACGGGTTCCGGGCGTACCGGGTGAGCCTGCTGCGGGACGATCCGCGGATCAACATCTGGCAGGACTGGCTCGACGAATATGAGTACGAGTACTACGTGCACTGGAAGGCGTACACGTGCGGCTACCGGTGCACGGAGGTGCCGGTGACGAAATCCTATCCGGCGCAGAAGGGTGTGAAGTACTCGAAGATCCGGCCGTTCAGCGGGTGGTGGAGCATGCTGCGGCCGTTTGTGCTGTTGGCGCTGCGGCTGAAGAAGTAGGTTGGTCGGGGCGGCGGGCGAGCATCAGGCCGGCCGCGGCGGCCAGCGCGAGGGCGCTCCAAGTAACCCAGCGATAGTGTTCGAGTGGGGCATGGGCGGCCCAGCGGCTGACGAAGAAGGGCTCGCTGGTGGTCCAGGGGATGAAGAGCTGCATGCTGACGGCGTGCAGGGCGAGCCAGTGGAGCCAGAAGTGGCCGCCGCGCGGGGAGTCCGTCTTGCCGGCTTGGGCGAACACGCAGACCCCCAGGGGGACCAACCAGGTGGCGAAGCGATCCACGTCTCCGCCGCCGAGCACGGACAAGAGGACCGTGATCGCCAGGTAGTAGCTCCAGGCCGGTTGTGCGACGAGGAAGCGCCAGAGCGTTCGCGCGCCCAGGGCGGCGGCCAACACGATGAGGCCCAACGAGTTCACGTAGCCGAGGATGACGCGGCCCTGGCGGTTGGCTTCGCTGAGGAACATGTTCTGCCAGGCGACGAGCAGGCCGATTGCGTCGAACGGAGCGGTCGGGGGGAACACGGGTTGGAGGCGCGACCAGGCGAACGCCGCGAGCGGCAGCACCTGCAAGGCCAGGAGGCGGACGACGCGGCCGCGCGCGAGTTCGCGGGGCCAATGGTGCAGGAGGTGGAAGGGGATGAGGACGAGGAGGTTTTCGCGGTCGAAGATGGCAACCGTCAGGAGGACGACGTACAGCGCGTGCCGGTTGGTGACGACGGCGTAGAGGATGCCGAACATGAGGGCGGTGCCGAGGCCGTCGGTGAGGATGGGGTAGCTCAGCCAGAGCTTGAGGACGAACTTGAGGCTGGCGAAGGCGAAGACGGCGATGAGAGCGGCGGCGGGGGAGGCGTCGTAATGGCGGGCCAGGCGGTAGACGAGGGCGCAGCTCACGAAGAAGCTGAGGGCGTTCAGCAGGTTGTAGCCGGTGAAGATGTTCAGGCCGGAGAGGTGGACGAGCCAGGGGGCGAGCCAGCGGTAGCAGAAGGGGGCTTCGACGGGGTGCTGGAACCAGGCGAAGTGGTCGGTCATCCAGCCGTAGCGGAGGCCGTCGTGGCCGTAGCCGGGGCCCTGGGCGCCGAGGCCGAAGAGGATGCGGGGGGTGGTCAGCCAGGCCGATGCATAGACGGCGGCGGCCAGGATCAGGACGGCGAGGGCGGAGTGCGCGACGAGCCAGCGGCCGGCGGGCTGCAGCGCGCGGTCCAGCCGTGCTGCGGGGGTGAAGATGTAGGAGGTGGCGACGGCGAACATGAGGGTGATGGCGAGTTGGGTCGGCCAGGCGATTTCGAAGTCGGCGGGCGACTTGCGGAGCGTGTGCAGCAGGGTGTAGAGCGCGATGAGCAGGGCGAAGGGGGTGCCGAGGCGAGCGAGGCCGTGGCGGCGGGCCTGGGCGATGGTCCATTCCGCGGTGGCCGGACCGGCGACGAGGGCAGTGACGGCGAGCAGCAGGAGCAGGAACGTGGCGCCGGAAGCGGTCGTGCCGGCGTGGGTGGGGCCGGTGAGACGCACGCGGGCCTGGGGCGCCGTGATTTGGAAGCGGGCCACGTCGCTGGTCTGCTCGGTCAGTTGGAGTCCGGAGTCGGCCGTGGGGCGCAGCGGGCGCTCGCGGACCTGGCGTCCGAGTACCTGCACGACGACGCGGGGGCGGGTGATTTCGAGTGTCTGGCCGGTGCCCTGCTCGCACTGGAGGACGAGCGTGTCACCGCCGTGCGTGGGGAGGGGGGTCTGGTACTCGTTGGGGGCAGCGCCGGTACCGGTGGCTGCGGCGCGCACGTCGTCGATCAGGAGGTGGGCGGGGGCATTGACCGAGACGGCGAGCACGAGCACGCGGTGCACGAGTTGGTCGCCGAGCGTCAGCCAGGCGGCGAGCGTGAGAAACGCGATCAGGGCCAGCCGTCGGGGCGTGGAGGCGTCGGTCAGATGCCACGACCTGCGCATGTGTTTGGACCCAGTCCGGAGCGGACTCACCCACCGGCGGCAGAGCTTAGGGGCGGCCGGCCGGGCCCGCAAGGAAGGCGGTCCGGCGGCGGGTCGGGTTAGGCGGTGACAAAGCGGTTTGCGGCGCCGCCGATGTCGCTATACTGGCAGCAACCCAAACTGGAGAAGCACATGGCCACAGCCCCGAAGACGACGGTTCCGTTCCTCGACCTGCGTGCGCAATACGTGGCGATCACGAGCGAGATTCGCGCGGCACTGGATGAAGTGCTAGCGAACACCGCGTTCGTGCTCGGGCCGGCGGTGCAGAAGTTTGAGGCGGCGTTCGCGCAGTACTGCGGGGCGGCGCATTGCGTGGCGGTGAACAGCGGGACGAGCGCGCTGCACGCGGCGCTGCTCGCGCTGGAAGTCGGGCCGGGCGACGAAGTGATCGTGCCGGCAATGACGTTCGTCGCGACGGCGTGGCCGGTGCTGTACACAGGGGCGAAGCCGGTGTTCGTGGATGTGGATCCGCAGCGGTACACGCTGGATCCGGCGAAGCTGGCGGCGGCGATCACGAAGAAGACCAAGGCGATCATGCCGGTGCACCTGTACGGGCAGTGCGCGGACATGGAGCCGATCCTGGCCATTGCGGAGCAGCACCGGATTCCGGTGATCGAGGATGCGGCCCAGGCGCACGGGGCCATTTACAAGGGGCGACGGGCGGGGTCGATGGGCCGGATGGCGTGCTTCAGCTTCTATCCGGGGAAGAACCTCGGAGCGTACGGCGAAGGCGGCGCCGTGGTGACGAATGACGCGGGTCTGGCGGAAGCGGCCAAGCAGATTCGGGATCACGGGCAGACGCAGCGGTACGTGCACGCACGGCTGGGGTTCAACTACCGGATGGAGGGGTTCCAGGGCGCGGTGCTCGGGGTGAAGCTGCGGCACCTCGACGCGTGGAATGCCGCCCGCCGCCGCGTGGCCGCGCGGTATGACGAGTTGCTGCGTGGCAACGGGCTGGTGACGCCGCGGCCGTGTCCGGACGGGGAGCATGTGTATCACATTTACGCGGTGCGGCATCCGCAGCGGGACGCGCTGAAGAACAACCTGCAGGAATGCGGGATCGGGACGAACCTGCACTATCCGATTCCGGTGCACCTGCAGAAGCCGTTCGAGCCATTCGGGTACATGGCGGGGAGCATGCCGGTGGCGGAGGAGATTGGGCGGACGGAGCTGAGTCTGCCGATGTACGCGGAGCTGTCGACGACGCAAATCGAGGGCGTGGTGGCGGCGGTGAAGAAGAGCGTCTAGGGGGGCGGCGCCGGGATTGGCGGTACGATCGGCCGCCAATGTCGGCGACCCCGCGCTTCATTTAAGGCAGGCGGAGGCCTGAGGCTACCTGGTTTGTGGCCGGCGTCGGCCGCCGTCACATGTGATCGGGACAGGTTGGGGGCCGGCGCGACGCACGGGCTGTGGGGGGTGGCGTTGCTGCCGGCATGCAACTCGCTTGTAGGTGGGGGGTTCCGTAGACTACGCGATGTTTGTGGGCCGGGGGATTTGATGTTGTCCGCGCCGCGGCGTCTTTGAGGGTGAGCGCGGTCGGCGCGGCGGATCGGCACGGAGAGCGGGTCGCGATGCGGCAGGCGGAACCCATTCGCGCGGGTGCGGCCGTGGACTGGCCGCGGCTGGTAGCGGCGCTGGGGCGCGTCGCCCGGGGCCTGGCGCGAGATGCGGCGGACGCGGACGACCTGGTGCAGCAGACGCTGGCGAGTCTGCTGGCGCGGCATCCGGAGCGGGCCGGGCATTTCGGGTACGCCCGGCGGACGCTGGTGCGGCTGTGGCTGGATCAGCAGCGGGCGTGGCGGCGGCGGCTGGCGCGGTACGCCCGGCTAGCGCAGGGCGCGCTGGAAGGCAGGGTGGCGCGGGACGCGGCGGCGGAGGCGGAGCAGGCGGCGCTGGCGCGGCGCGTGCTGGCGGGTTTGCCGCCGCGGCAGCGGGCGGCGCTGGTTCTGCGGGTGCTCGAAGGCCTGGAATACGCGGAGATTGCGGAGCTATTGGAGTGTTCGGTGGAGAGCGTGCGGGCGAACCTGCATGTGGCGCGTGAGCGGGTGCGGGCGCGCCTGGGAGTCGAGTCATGAGCGCCGCGATGGAACCCTGGACGCCAGCCGACGTGGAGCTGTACCACGATGGGGAGATGCCGGCCGAGCGGCGGGAGCGGCTGACGGTGGCGCTGCGGCGGGACGCGGGGCTGCGGGCGGTGTTGGCGGCGACGCAGCGGACCGACGAGCTGGTGCGGGCGGCGCTGGAGATGCGGACGGCAGCCGGCCCGCGGCGGGTCGGGTTGGTGTTCCGACTGGTGCCCGTGGTGTCAGCCGCGGCGGCGGTGCTCCTGGTTGCGGTGACGCTGCGGCAGTTGGGGGGCACGGCAGGACGGCCCGGCCGTTCGACGCCCACGGGGGCAGCGGCGCGGGTGGTCGAAGCGGGCGGGTATGACGCGGTGCGGGTTGTGTGTTCGATCCCGATGCGTCCGCGGCCGGCGCCGGAACCCAACGATGTGGTGAAGATGGCGGTGCGGCGCGCGCCGGCGGTGGAGGCGGACGCGGGGGTTGACGTGGCGGCGGCGGCGTGGGCGCGCTGGTTTGAACGGGAGCTGCGGGAAGGGCGCGTGGAGGGAGCGTTGCGGCTGCTGAGTGAAGCCGGCGACGAGCAGCGCGAGTGGGCGTATCGGCGGATGGGGGAAGTGCTGGCATCGGGAGCGACGGCCCAGAGCGTGCTGGACCAGTTGTCGCCGCAGCAGCAGTTGGCGGCGTGTGCGCAATGGGCGGAGCGCTCGACGCTGCAGCCGGTGGTGTTCGCGCAGTTGCGGCGGTTGACGCGGAACCCGGAGGTATCAAGTTCGGTGTACACGCTTTGTGAGCAATGGCTGACGAGTCCGCGCTTGCGGACGTGGGTCGTGGGTTACCAGTTGGATAAGGTACGCGGTTAGGCCGCGTGCGAGCGATCATTCCGAGCAGGGTGAAGACTTTGGAAGGAGAGAGCAATGTATCCGCGCGCATTTCGGGTTGTCCTGGGGACGTTGTTGCTGGTCGGGCTGCTGGCGGGGCTGCCGGGCGCCCGGGGAGATGACTCCTGGCGTGTGTATGACCTGCGCGATTTGAATCCGCTGCTGGGCCAGACGGCGCCGTCCGGGCCGAGCACGCTGGGCACCCTGTTTGGGGACGGGGGGGGCGGAATGATGGCGGGGGGCGCGGTGCCGGGATTTATGCTGCCGGCGGAGGGCGAGGCGCCGACGGATCGGCTCATGAGCCAGATGGAGTCCATCGGGAGCCTTGGGCAGTACCGGTGTCTGACGAGCGGTGTGTACCTCGTGCAGGCCGAGGACGAAGGACATGAACGGCTCACGCATGTGCTGGACGCGCTGCGCGCGCTGTATTTGGAGCGCTATGTACTAGAGCTGGCATGGCACGACGTGGCGGCCTGCGAAGCGCCGGTGGTAGGGGCCGTGGCGCCCCCGCCGGAATTGGTGAATCGTCACCAGGTCGTGCTCGCGCGGCGCACGCCGACGCCGGTGGAATCGACGGAGGCGCAGACGTATCTGGCGACGTATGAGCCGGTCGTCGGCACGAGTGTGTCGGAAGTGCGGCCGGTGGCGGCGCAGGCGGAGAGCGGGCTGCGAGCGCTGGTCACAGTGGGAGCGGGGCCGGAGGACGAGAAGGGCACCAGTGTAGATTTGCTGGGGCTCTTTCAGAACGTGGCGTTGCGGTCGGCGGGCGATGCGGTGGCGTCCGGCGCAGCGCGGTTCGGGCCGATCGGGCTGCCGACCGTCGCACGGCGTTCGGTAGCGGGGAGTTGGCCTGTGAAGTACGGGGAGCCCACGGTGATCGCGGTGGTCAGCGGGTTTGAGGATTCGCGGGTAATTGTTGTGACGGCGACGGTTCGCAAGTGCAGCGAGTAGGGGGAGGAGGGTCCGATCGCGCCCTGCCCAGGGTGCCCGGCGGCGGTACAATCGAGCCGGCACCCTTCTGGAGAGGCCGATGACGGACGAGACGACGCCGATTGCGGAGCTGCGGACGCTGGTGCGACAGTTTGTCGCGGAGCGGCAGTGGCAGGGGTATCACGATCCGAAGAACCTGTCGATGTCGATCGCGATTGAGGCCGCGGAGCTGATGGAGCATTTCCAGTGGGTGCGCAGCGAGGAATTGCCGGCGCTGCTCGCCGACGCGGCGAAGCGGGAGCAGATTGCGGACGAGATCGCCGACATTCAGTGCTATTTGCTGGCGTTGGCGAACGTGCTGGACCTGGATTTGTCGACGGCGCTGACCGGGAAGATGTGCAAGAACAGGGCGAAGTACCCGGCGGAGCAGTTTCGGGGGCGGTACTACAAGCCGGAGGGGGCATAGGGGGGGTGCGGGGGACGCGTAGCCGATGCGGGGGGGGGCGGTACGGGGCGTCGCTGGGGGGAAGGGGGCTTCCGCTGGGCTAAGGCCGGTGCCAGGGGCTGCAAGGCAGAGCCTTGCAGTACGTTGGGCCGTACGTCGGGCAGCATGTCGGGGAAGCAGGGCCGGTGCTGCCGGGGGGCTGTGCGCCCTGGCGTCAGCGCGGCGCGGCTAATGGGACTAGGCTGCTGCGGTATGCGCGCAAATGAGGCGCAGCTCTCACTGGGGGTGTGCCGATAAAGAGTTGTGGATACTTGAGCCCATAAGGCGTCTGCTACAAAATGTTTCACGCAGTGACCGTTTTGCAACAGAGTTGAAACGTCACTTCGGGGGCGTGGGTGGGCTGGCGGAGTGCCGGCCGTACCCTGGACGGTTGTTGGTGCGGAGCCCGCATGAACGATCCTGTGCTCGTCGCGCTGAACATTGCGCAGGGGCCGGTCTTCCGGTTCGCGCTGGCGCTGGCGGTTTTTGGGCTGGTGCGTCTGCTGCTTTTGGGCGGGTCGGATGCGTTGGCGGCGTACATTGCCGAGCGGGATCGGGAAGCGCTGTGGCACAAGGTGCGGCTGCGGCTGGTGTGGCTGGCGTTTCCGACGCTGACGCTGCACCGGGTTGGGCTGCT
This sequence comes from uncultured Planctomycetales bacterium, assembly GCA_964523405.1. GTDB lineage: Bacteria > Planctomycetota > Phycisphaerae > UBA1845 > Fen-1342 > CAZGAQ01. The sequence goes on along the minus strand of CAZGAQ010000036.1, from coordinate 16,321 downwards.
GGCGACGGGCGGGCAGTTGTTCTATCACGTGTTCTTCTCGTGCATCTCGCTGGTGTTCCGGGTGTGCTCGATCCTGGTGCCGATTTTCATGGTGGCGCACGTGCACCTGTGGGAGCGGGGGCTGGGGATTTCGTGGCCGGCGCTGCCCGGCACGCTGGCGGACACGCTGTCGTACCTGACGATCATCACGGGTTTCGCGCTGTTCCTGGGGCGCGTGTACTCGCCGGTGGTGCGGCGGATCGAGCGACCCTGGTCGTTCTTGCGGCCGCTGATCGTGTTGCTGCCGTTTGTGACGGGCGTGCTGGCGATGCATCCGACGTGGTGTCCGCTGGACTACCACCTCATGCTGCTGTTGCACGTGCTGTGCGGGTCCTTAGTGCTGGCGCTGCTGCCGTTCGCGCGGCTCTTGTCGAGTCTGCAGGTGCGGCTGGACAAGATTCAGCCGGAGGCGGCGTGGCAGCCGGAGGGAGCGGGAGCGGGGGACCAGACTGAAGACACGACGATGGGCGGGCCGGCCCTGACGAAGTAGAGGCGGTTATGGAAGGCAGCAGTAGCAAAGCCAAGACGTTCGCGATTCTGACGGACACGACGCGGTGTACAGGCTGCGAAGCATGCGTGGGGGCGTGCAAGGCGGAGAACAAGCTGGGGCGGGACCGGGCGTGGAAATGGCAGCAGGATATTGACGCGTTGTCGGCGACGCGGTTCTGCACGGTGCAGCGGCGGCCGGGGCGGCACTTCGTGCGGCAGCAGTGTCGGCACTGTTTGGAGCCGGCGTGCGTGTCGGCGTGTCTGGTGGGGGCCTTGCAGAAGACGGACACGGGGGCGGTGATCTATGACCAGAGTCTGTGCATGGGTTGCCGGTACTGCATGATGTCGTGTCCGTTTGGGATTCCGCGGTACGAGTGGGACAGTCCGGCGCCGTGGGTGCGCAAGTGCGTGTTGTGCTATCAGCGGCTGAAGCACGGGCAGCAGCCGGCGTGCACCGAAGCGTGTCCGGAGCAGGCGACGATCTTCGGGACGCGGGAGGAGATGCTGGCGGAGGCGCGGCGGCGGATTGCGGAGAATCCGGGCAAGTACTATCCCGCGGAGAGTCCGCGGATTTGGGGTGAGACGGAGGTCGGCGGGACGAACGTGCTGTACCTGTCCGACATCTCGCTGGATTTTCTGGGGTGGGCGCCGCAGTTGGGCAATCACCCGGTTCCCAAGCTGACGTGGGGTGTGCTGGAGGAGACGCCGCTCTTGGCGCTGGGTGTGGCCGGGCTGATGTCGGGGGTGTACTGGATCATCGGACGGCGGAACCGGCTGCGGGCGGAAGCGGCGCACGCGCGGGCGGCGGGTCACGGGGAAGAGACGGAAGGACCGGCGAAGGGCTAGCATGCAAACGGCGAAAGCCAGTACGGCGCTGGAGCAGGTGAAGCTGCTGCTGTGGATGATCCTGGGCGCGTGGGCGGTGGTGACCGGCGCGCGGATGATCAACGGCATCGGGGCGTCGAGCGGTTTGTCGGATGTGACGCCGTGGGGGTTCTGGATCGCGATGGTCGAGTCCGGCATCGCGTTTGCCGCGGGCGGGTTCGTGCTGGCGGCCGTGGTGTATATCTTCGGGCTCGAGCACTACCACGATTTTGCGCGGCGGGCGATTCTGATTGCGCTTTTGGGCTATCTCACGGCTGCGACGGGCCTGTTCTTCGAGCTGGGCCTGCCGTGGAACGTGTGGCACCCGATGATTTACTGGCAGTACCACTCGGTGCTGTTCGAGGTGGCCATGTGTGTCATGTGCTACCTCACGGTGCTGGCCCTGGAGTTCTCGCCGGCCGTGCTGGAGCATCCGCTGTTTCAGCACCGGTATTTTCAGACGCTGATGGTTTGGATCAAGAAGGCGACGATTCCCCTAGTGATTGCGGGCATCATGCTGTCGACGCTGCATCAGTCGTCGCTGGGTTCGCTGTTCTTGATTCAGCCGTACCGTGTGCACCCGTTGTGGTACAGTCCGATTCTGCCGCTGCTGTTCTACATTTCGGCGATCGGACTGGGGCTAATGGTGGTGACGCTGGAGTCGCTGCTGTCGGGGTGGCTGTTCGGGCACAAGATTCAGGTGGACAAATTGGCGGGGCTGGGGCGGATTGCGTCGTTCGTGCTGGCGCTCTATTTCCTGGTGCGGGTGGGAGACCTGTGGCGGCGTGACAAGCTTTTTGCGGCGCTGGACGGCTCGTTCGAAGCGACGCTGTTCATGGTGGAGATGCTGCTCAGTGCCGTGTTGCCGGCGACGCTGCTGGCGTTCAAACGCGTGCGGCACAGCATTCCGGGTTTGGCGACGTGTGCGACCAGCACGCTGCTGGGCGTGGTGGGGTACCGCTTCAACATCTGCTACGTCGCGTTCATGCGGCCACCGGAGATGCCGTACTACCCGACGTGGACGGAGGTGATGGTCACGCTGGGCGTGATGGCGGGGACGAGTCTGCTGTTCGTGTTTTTCAACGAGAATCTGCGCATTGCGGACCCCCACGCGCCGGTCGAGCCGCCGGCACGGCCGAGCCTGGCGTGGTTTGGCAGTGCGACGCGGCGCAACACGCGGCGGCACGTCACGGTGTTCGTGCTGGCGGGCGCGGTGGCGTTCGGGCTGCTGCCCGAAGGGGCGGTCTTTGGGCCCAAGCCGCTGCACGCACCTGCGCAACCCGCGCGGACCCTGGAGGCGCTGGCGGTGCCGACCGCGGCGCCGCAGTTCCGCGAGTTCTACCTGGCGGGGCTGGCAGGTAACGTGCCGGCGGTCGCGAATCCGCAGCCGGCAACGATCAAGCTGATCGACGGGAATCAGAACTGGCGCTTTGTGGCGTTTGCGCACGACGATCACGTGAAGCAACTCGGCGGGGTGGACTCGTGCCGGCTGTGTCACCATCAGAACATTCCGTTTGACCAGAACACATCGTGTGCGCGGTGTCACCGGGATATGTACGAGGTGACGGACACATTCGACCACAACTGGCATGCCCGCAAGCTGGGGGACAACCAGAGCTGCGCGAAGTGTCATCCGGCCGACGTGGCGCGCAAGGCGCGGGACACGGCGCTGGCGTGCTGGCAGTGTCACGGCGACATGGTGGTGCCAGGGGCGATCGTGCCGGCCACCGCCGCGGGCCTGAAGGGCAAGGCGCCGGGTTACATGGACGCGATGCACGGGCTGTGCATCCGCTGCCATACGGAAATCCGCCAGAAGCAGCCGGAGCGCTATGCCGATTTTGACCGCTGCGACGTGTGCCACCGGGAGTTTCGCGACCAGCAGCACAAGCAGATGGCGCCGTACGTGCCCATGCCGCCGGGGCACCGGCTGATGGCGGCGCCGGGTTCTTCGATTCCGGCGGGTCCCAGCGCGACAACGCAGCCGCAGTAAGCACGAGGCGCGGGACGAGGTACCGGTGATCCGCGTCTTTGACCGAGAGTGTCCTGGACGATGACAGCAACGAAAGCAGACAGGAACGCCCGTGCGCCGCGACCCCGCTGGGCGGTGCTGGGGGCGCTGGTGCGCGGAGCGCACGTGGTCCTGCTGGTCGCGGCGGTGGGGGTATTCGTCTACGCGGGCGCGCGGTTCACGCGCCAGGTCGCCCAGCCCGAATCGGCGGCGCCGGAGACGATGGCGGAGATTGACTGGCGCAGCCCCGAGAGCAGTGTGTACTGCCTGTCGTGCCACCGCGCGGTCGGCAAGGCGGCGGGGGATCTCAACGTGCAGCGCGGGCACTCCCAGAACGTGGCGCTGAACGAAGTGCAGCTCCAGGCCGTGCACGACATGGGGACGGTGGCGGGGCCGGGCGACACGCTGATTTGCATGTCCTGCCACAAGCTCGACCCGAACAGCGGGCCGTACATGCTGGCGGACACGCTGGCGGGGAGTCGGCTGTGTCAGCGGTGCCACCCGGGGCATTACGCGCAGGGCACGCCGCACGATTTGCGGAAGACGGCGCCGGACGAGAAGAATCGGCGCGGGCAGACGGTGGCGGAGGGTGGGCCGTGCAGTGCATGCCACCTGTCGCACGCCTTTGCGCGGCCGATCGTGCCGTCGCCGCTGGATCCGGACGGATACTGCATCACGTGTCACCAGAAATACGCGGTGGCGGGCGGGCACGCGCGGACACAGCGCATGGAGCATCCGGAGTCGCACTGTCTGCAGTGTCACAACCCGCACGACATGACGCACGGCGAGTTTCTGAAGAAGAGCGAGCCGGATTTGTGTCTGGGGTGTCACGAGGGGATGGGGGGTGGTGTGGCGGGCGGCATGCATCCCTTGGGGAAGATGGAGCAGACGCTGTCGGAGGAGCTCAGGCAGGCGGGGGCGACGGCGGGCCCGGATGGGAAGCAGGTGACGTGCACGACGTGTCACGCGGTGCATGACGCAGGGCACACGAAGCTGCTGGTCCTGGAGCCGGATTCGAATCGGCTGTGTCTGGCCTGTCATGCGGACAAGCTGCAGGTGCAGGGCGAGGGCGTGTTGCCGCGGCACGGGCAGAGTCCGGTGCTGAACGTGGTGCAGCAGCAGGTGGTGGCAGGGTGGGGGCTGCGGACGGGGCCGGGCGGGGAGCTGCTGTGCCTGTCGTGCCATAAGGTGCATCGCGCGGAGCCGCAGGCGAGTCTGCTGGCGTTCAAGCCGGTGTACGGCGAGACGTGCGTGGCGTGCCACCCGGGCGAGGCGACGGTGGTGGGGACACCGCATGATCTGCGGGCGAAGTTCCCGGAGGCGCCGAACAAGGCGGGGTTGACGCCGCTGGCGGCGGGGCCGTGCAGTGCGTGCCACATGGCGCACCAGTTTCCGCGTGAGCGGGTGCCGGGGGCGGGTGATCCGGGCGGGCAGTGCAACGCGTGTCACCTGGCGGGGCGCGTGGCGCAGAGCCGGACGCTGACGGGCAGTGAGCATCCCAAGACGCGCTGCGGGGAGTGTCACAATCCGCATTCGCGCGAGTATGCCCGGTTCCTGGCGCAGCCGGAGCCGGAGTTGTGCGCGAAATGTCATGAGGGCGAGCAGCGGGTGCGCGGCGGTCCGCATGATCTGACGCAGGCGGCCCGTCCGGAGAAATGGAACGAGACGGCGCGCGGGCATGGCGGCGTGTGCCTATCGTGTCATGTGCCACACGGCGGCGACCGGCCAGACCTGTTCCGGGTGGCGCAGGGCGAGTCGGTGGGGAATCACGACGAGGTGTGTCTGGCGTGTCATTTGGACACGGCGTGGAACGCGCCGGGAGTGGGGGCGATTCATCCGCAGAAGATTGACGCGCACGAGAAGCTGGTCGAGTTGGCGCTCGTGCCGACGGACGCGGCGGGTAAGCCGCGCATGGGCTGTCGGACCTGTCACGATCCGCACGGCGGAGCGCAGCCGGTGCACCTGGCGCGGGTGGCGGCGGGGCAGCCGACGGAGGCGCTGTGTCTGCACTGTCACACGGACAAGGAATTGATCCGGGAGACGGGGCACGCGCCGGAGAAGTTGCAGAAGCTCGGGTTCGAGTACGACTCGTGCAAGCCGTGTCACGCGATGCACGCGGACCGCGCGGGGACGTGGGGGCAGATGCTGTCGACGCGGTTTTTGCCGCGCTGCGAGAAGCCGGCAGGCGGATTGGACTGCGTGCCGTGCCTGGCGTGTCACCGCGAGAATGGGCCGGCGCCGTTCCAGAAGGTGGCGCGGCACCCGACGCGGCCGATGACGAACATCGGCAAGCCGGAGGAGCCGGGCTACCTGCCGCTGTTCAACGCGCAGGGGCACGAGGATCCGCAGGGCGAGATCGTCTGCCGGACGTGTCACGTGTCGCACGGGCGATTGGACCTGCTCAAGACGATGGCGCAGAACCCGAGCCTGACGCCGGAGCAGCGGCACGCGATTCGGGCGCAGGTGCGGCCGTTCATCGAGCCAAATCTGTGCACGGCGTGTCATGGGCCCGATGCGCGGACGAAGTTCCTGCGATTTCACGATGCGGAGCAGCGCCAGGGTGGGCGGTCGGGGTAGGCGCCCCGCCGGTCGCCGGAGGTGGGGGGAGCGTGGTTGTGCAGACAGATTACCGGACGGCGCGCGTGGGGCGCGGCGGCTATTCAACCGCCGGGCGCAAATGCCGATGTACCGAGCGTGGAACCGTCCCGATCCATTCCGGAGCCCCCCGGCGCGACGGCTACGGCGGAGCCGCCGGCCAACGTGCGCGGCGCAGCGGGCGTGCGGCCGAGCGGAGGCGGCGGCGAGCCCGCGCCATGGCTCGTCGACCGGCCGCTGGTGGGTCTGGAGCCGACGGTACGGCCGTCTGCCGCGCAGGTAGAGCCGGCGGGCGGTGCGGTGCCGGAGGTGATTGCGGCGCTGGGGCCGGTGCCGTTACCGCCGTGGGCGCGGCTGGGGGCGTGGCTGAATCGGCCGCGGCGTGTGCTGCTGACGCTGGCGGCGGTATGGGTGATCAGCGTTTTTGATCTGGGGTTCACGGTGGGGCAGTGGGGGATGATCGAGTTTCACGAGCTGAATCCGCTGGCGGCGCGGCTCCTGGACGGGCCGGTGCATGGGATTGCGGCGTTCAAGTTCGGGTTTCTGACGAGCGGGACGATCATCCTGCTGGCGTTGCGGCGGCATTCGGTGGCGGAGCTGGCGTGCTGGTTTCTGCTGGCGACGAAGGTGTATATCGCGATTCGGTGGTTTGCGTATTTTGACTGCGTGGTGCACGGGCGGAGCAATCCGCTGGTGGAAGTGTAGGGGCGGGGGGAATCCGTGGTGAGGTTTGTGCTCGTGCGCCGGGCTAAAGCTGGCAGGCGCGCTACGTGTCGGCGCGTCGTGTGGCGCCGGCCCCAGCCCAGCCTTCGCGTTTTCATCACATGACGCGCTGGCGCCGGTGATGCGGAGCCGGAGCGGCAGGTTGCGGCGGTGACGTTGGCGCAGAGTTGCCGCGAGAAGGGGCACGTCTGGCGGTCGCGCAACCTGCCCTACCGAGCGGTGGGGACGTATACTGCGCGGGCCCGGCCTGGTGGTCGGGAGCTTGCGTGGAATGCGACATGACCAGTGAACCGGCCGCGGTGGTAGCGTCCCTCCCGTTTCGACAACCGCGACCGTGGGTGCGCTGGGTGGCGCTGGCGCTGGCGGTAGTGGGGTGGTGGGTGAGTCTTAATCTGTTCATGGCGGCGTTGAATCCGGCCGCGAGCAATGCGTTCCTTGATGCGCTGTGCAGTGGTGGTGGGCAGACGGGTGCGGGGGCGCCGGCGGGGGATTGCCGGGCGGTGCTCAGTTCGCCCTGGGGGTACGTGAAGCTGAGCAAGCAGCCCGGGGCGCCGCGGCTGCCGGTGTCGGTGTTGGGCATGGGGTACTTCGCGCTCGTCGGGTTGTGGTATCTGCTGGTGGGGCCGGCGACGCGCGGGCGGGGAGCGTATCACCTGCTGATCCTGGCGGCGGTGCTGGTGGGGGCGGGCTATTCGCTCTATTTCATGCACGTGATGAGCAGTGTGCTGCATCGGTGGTGCGGGGGGTGCCTGGTGGCGCACGCCGCCAATATCGTGTTGCTGGGGCTGACGATCGCGGCGTGGCCGTGGGGGCGGGGGGACACGGGGGTTCAAGCGCATCCAAGCGGGCGACTGGCGCTGGCGGCGATGACGGCGGGGCTGTTGGCGCTGTTCAGTCACCTGGCGGCGGGGTTCATTCTGGTGACCGGGGAGGTGAATCGGCAGAATCGGGACAACTATCTGCGCATTGTCGGGGATCCGAACTACGTGGAATGGAATCACGCGCGGCAGCCGGTGGTGGAGCTGCCGCTGCGCGAGGATGAGGTATTCCTGGGCGCGCGCGGGGCTGCGCACACGGTTGTGATCTTCAGTGATTTCCAGTGTCCGGCGTGCCGGCAGGCGCATGCCGTGCTGGACCAGGTGGTGCAGCGCTACCCGGGGGCGCTGCGAGTCGCGTTTCGTTATTTTCCGCAGGATGCGGCGTGCAATCCGCTGCCGATGTTCCAGGAAGGACGGCACCCGGCGGCATGCGCGGCGGCGCGGGCCTGCGAGGCGGCGTACGTGGTCGGCGGGGCGGATGCGGCGCTCGCGATGCGCAAGCTGCTGTATGTCCGGCAGAATGAGCTGGAGCAGAACCGGTTCGAGCAGTGGGCGCAGGAGCTGAAGCTGGACGCGGCGGCGTTTCGGGCGGCGGTGGAGTCGGCGCGCGTGCAGGAGCGGATCAAACGCGACGTGGACCTGGGCGTGGCGCTGGGGCTCAGCGGGATGCCGATCGTGTATCTCGACAATCGGAAGGTGGAGGGTTGGAGCAACGAGCGTGTGTGGGAACGGCTGCTGGGCGTGACGACGAGTGCACCGACGAGTGCGCCGGGCGAGGCGGAAGAAGCGGGGCGGTAAGGGGAAGGCATGTCGGCGGGGAAGGTCTCTACCCCCACCCTGCCCTCCCCCTGCGAGGGGGAGGGGTTGGAAGGCGCGGTACTGCCGACCACCGCCGATGTGAGCACGTTGCCGAACGCCACCGATGCCGCGGGGCGGCCCGCTTTTGCCGGTGCCGCGGTGTTGCCAACGGCTGCCGACGCTACGCGCGGGGTCAATTGCTGCTGACGTAGTTGATCTGGAGGTTGACGAAGTCGGCGAGGTCGACGTCGAGGTCGCCGTCGGCGTCGCCGCGCACGCAATTGTGCGTGCTGGCGTACGTGCGGCCGGGGCCCTTCAGGCAGTAGATGAAGTTGGGGATGTCGGCCCAGCTCACCATTCCGTCGTTGTTGTAGTCACCGGGCAGGGGGACGGCGTAGACCTCGAACTCGGGGATGCGGGCGTAGTCGTCTATACCGGGATCGGTGATGTAGAGGCGCACGTAGCGGAGGGGACGCGGAGTGGCATAGCGGCGGGGGGTGGCGTTCTCGGCGGTCGCGTTGTAGACGGTGCCGTCGATTTCCCAGGGGCCGGTCGCGGTCGGGGCGGTGCGGATCTGCCAGGCCGTGGTGTTGTAATACGTTGCTTCGCCGGCGGCGCCGACGTGGCGGACGACATAGCCGGTAACCTGCCGCAGGGCGCCGAGGTCGAGTTGCAGCCAGTGCGGGGGCGGATTGCCGGCGCTGGTCCACTTACTCCCGACGGAGACGCTGCCGTCGATGGCGAGTTGGCCGTTGCCGGAGTCGGTGGTGGCGGTGGCGCTGGTCGCGACGTTGGTGCCAGCGGGCTGGCCATCGGTGAGGCGCGGCGTGAGGGCCGTGGGGCAGCCGGCAGGATAGTCCTGCGTGCAGGCGAACTGCAGGGCGTCCCAGAGGTCGTTGGCCGGACCGCTTGGGCCGAGGCCGTGCAGATAGGCGATGGAGTAGTTGGCCCAGGTGCCACTGTCGTAGGCGTAGATGAACCAGCAGGCGCTGGTGATCGGGTGGGCGCCGACGAGCTCGTTCCAGGAATGCAAGTCGGCGAGGGCGCCCTGCAGGAACTGGGCACTGGCGGCCTCGTTGGTGTCGTTGAGCGGATCGGTGCTGCGGTTCCACTCGGTGACGTACACGGGGTGGGCCGCGAAGCCCCGGCCGTCGAGAATGGCGAGCTGGGTCAGGTAGCCGGCCGTGAACTCGGCGCGGGAGTCGGAGACGCTGTTCCAGGGAGCGGCGTAACCGTGGAAGGCGAAGCCGTCGACGTCGGCGGGGGTGAGGAGGCTGCAAAGGGCCGCCAGGTACTCGTTGCCGCCGGTGTGGCGCACGCCGCTCACGGGGTCGCCGGGCGAGACCGGACCGACGAGGACGACTTGTTCACCGAGGGAGCTGGGGACGGACTTGATCGCGGCACGGATCTGCTTGTAGAGATCGGCGTACACGGCGGGGGTCAGCTCGTTGCCACCCCACTCGCTGTAGAGATTCATCTCATTGGCGATTTGCCAGATGTGGCAGGTTCCGGAGAGGGTCTGGGCCGCCGCGGCCACGTCGACGAGGTACGGGGCGACGTGTTCCGGGAAGGGCACGCCCTCGCCCCAGTTGCGCTCGAGGCGGCAGATGAGCGTGTGGCCACGGGCGCGCATGGCGTTGAAGCGGTTGTCGCGTTGCCAGGCGGCGCCCCACCAGATGTCGCTGTTGGTCTGGACGATCTCGAGGGACCAGATGCCCTTGCCGCCGGTCATTTGTTCGACGGTGCTGGTAGTGGGGTCGCCATACCAGTGGATGCCATAGAGCCAGGGGGAGTCGGCGGCGGGCGCGAACCCGGGGAGCAGGAGTGCGGCGGCCAGCAGGAGGCCAGCGCGCGGGACAAGGCGGTGGGCGGGTCGTGCTGCGCGGGTCAACTTACTCCTCCGGGCCGGCGCGGCAGTCGTACCACGACGGCAGCGCCATTATAGCGAGGCGTGCCGGGTGATCGGAAACAGACAGAGCCGGCCCACAGGGACCGGCTCTGCTTGGATTGGGCGAGTACCACAAGAGGGGCGGAGGGAGACGCGTGCGACCTCAGGGCTTGAGGATCGGGGCCTCCACTTCGGCTTCGGCCTCTTCTAGTACTCGTTGTACGCTTTTCCCGCTTCGTCCGTCTGCGTCGTGTTGGGCAGGAACTCCCCGGTGGTCGGGTTATAGACCCAGCCCTGGCCGCCGCCCGGAGCGGGCGTCGGGGGCGACGAAGTGACGACCAGCACTTCATTGGCCTTGGCGCCGCCGGCGTTCTCGCCGACCGGGCAGGGCGGGATGGACATCAGGTACGGGCCATAGATATGCGTAGCGTCGCGCGTCGCGGTCACGTTGCCATTGAGGTCGGAGAACTTCGTGAGCTTGTCGACGAAGCCGGCCGCATCCGGGCCCGGGAACACGTTCTTGTGTTCCGCGGCGTAGAGGTTGATGGCGCTGCGGATGGTGGCCAGATTGGCGGTCACCGCGGACTGGCTGGCGCCGGAGGCACCGCGGCTGAGGCGCGGAATGGCGATGGCGGCCAGGATGCCGATGATGACGATGACGACGACCAATTCCACGAGGGAGAACCCGACCTTCTTTCCGAATTTCCGCGACATGAGTCACTCCTCAGAGGTTCTTGCATCCCGGGCGCGCTGTGCGTCGGGTTGGACTTTCCACAGGGAATGCATCGACGCGACCGCACAGGTTCTTTAGTAGGTATGCGGGCGTCACTCAATTCGAGGGTTCGTGCAGCAGTCGGTGGGGGGTCGGTCCGCCAGAGAATATCGGACGAGCGGGAGAGTGACGTGGGGGCTGCGGGGGGCGTGGTGGTTGTCCGATAACGACTTGGGGTACCGCCCAACAATGCGTGGTCCGGCTGCCGATCCGGCGGGCGAAATCACGGAGCGCTGGGTGATGGGGTGCCGCGCGGGGCCAGTTTCAGCGTGGCGCGGGCGCCGGTTCGCGGTTCCTGGAACACGACGAAGTCGCGCTGCAACTCGACCAGGCGATAGCCGTCGAGTTCGCCGTTGCGGTGCAGGACGCGCCCGTCGACGATGGCCAGGGGATTGCGTCCGATCACGACACCGGAGAGTTGATGGCGGCTTTGGAAGTCCGAGGCGGCCTCTTCGGCCAAGGCGGGCGTGTTCGGTTCAGGTGCCGGCGGCGGCGCGGGCGCGAGCAGGCTCTCCATGGCCGGGGAGGGAGAGAACAGGTCGCGTGGGGTGCGATCGAGGTCGGGGATGACGGACACGTAGCGCTGCTGGGTCAGGCGCGCGACGAGCGCATCGACCTCATTCCAGTCGGCCGCGGGAGCGGTGGCCGCGGCGGTGGCGGACGCGGCCCGGGCGTGGGCGGGACGGCCGGACTTGCCGGTGAGCGCATCGATGGCCCAGATGCCGAGGGCGAGCACGAGGCCCCCGGCGAGCAGGCGTTGTAGCTTGGTCAGTCGTTTCATGAGCCGCCTCCGTCGGGCGTGGCGGGCGTGCCGGGCAGCAGGTAGAGCCGCAGCGTGTACGTCAGCTCGCAGGTCGCCTGCGTGTCGGCGGGGCTGCGGACAATCGAGCAGGAGCGCAGCATCTGGTACGGGTTTTCCTGAGCCAGGCGGTCCAGGAAGCGGATGAAGTCCTGACTCTGGCCGCGCCCGCCGACCAGCACATCGCTGACGAGGTACATGCCGTTGGGGACGGCGGGTTGCGGGGCGACATTACGCAACTCGAGGTTCGACGCGCGGGCCACGTCGGTCATCTGGCCGAGCAGACGCGAGAAGGAATCTGCGGTCGGGACGTGGGTAGCCTGAGTCTGGACGGTGTCCTCCAGCGGGGCGAGGCCGCGCTCGAAGCGTTCGAGCTTGACGATTTCCTGGTGGACGCGCTCCTGGGCGGCGGCGCGGGCGGTCGCCAGGCGTTTGTAGGTGCTCCAGGTCCGCTGCCACGGTGCGAGGGCGAGCCACAGGCCGCCAGCCACGAGGATCAGCGCACCAAAGAGGCCCATCAGGTCGACATCGTAGAGGCGAGGTCGCTGGCACAGGATCATTGGGGATCCTCCTCCAGAGCGCGGCAGTCGAGCTCAAAGGCGATGGCCTGTCCGCCGCGTAGGGGGTCTTGGGTGGCGCGCACGAGTTCGACCTGTTGCCAGCCGGGCAGGCGCTGCAGGGTGTTGACGAACTGCAGCAGGGCGGCGTGGTCCAGGGCGTAGCCCAGCACACGGACGGCCTGGCTGGGCGGCTTGCCCGCCGTGTCCGTCGGTGGCGTGCCGGCGGGTTTGCCGGTTTCGCGGCCGGTGGCGACGGGCGCGGGGCGTGGCGGTGCGGCGTTGCGGGTGGCGGGGTTGTCACCGTCGGTGGCGGTGATGTCGAGGGAGGTGAGGAAGACGCCTTCGGGGGCTTCGCGGGTGAGCCGCACGAGGCGGCCGGCCCACGGTTGGGGGCGTCGGGCGGCGGAGACGATCTCGAGGCGTTGCAGGAGGTGCGTGCGTTGGGCATCGGCGCTGACGAGGCGGCGCTGCACTTCGGAGCGCTGCAGCTCGAGGGCGCTGACGTCTTCGGCGAGGCGGGCCAAGGCGGCCTGGGCGGCATGTTGAACCGACCAGCCGATGGCGACGAGCACGGCCAGGCTGGCGCAGGCGGCGAGCCAGCGGTTGCGTCGCCGCGTGCGGGCGTGGGCGTGCAGGCGCGCGGTCGGGACCAGGTTGACCGAGCAGTTCATGACGCCTCCAGGTCGAGCAGCGCGGCGCCGGCGGCGGCGGCCGAGCGTGGTTCCAGCTTGACGTCCAGCAGGGGCTGGGCCCAGGGCAGGGTGTCGTCGGCCTCCGCGGCGCCGAGGGGGCCCACGGGGATGCCGAGCTCGGCCTGCAGCACGCTGGCCAGGCCGCGCAGGCAGGCGCCGCCGCCGGCCAGGAACAAGTGCTGGACGGTGTGCTCGGGGAAGCTCTGCATGAGGTAAGAGAAGCAGCGGCCGACTTCGCGCCCGAGGGCTTGCAGGGGGTCGCGCAGGGCGCGGGACAGAGCGCTGGCGAGGTTAGTGGCGTCGAGCAGGTTGGCGCCGGCGGGGGTGGCGCGGACGCCGTCGCTGGTGAGCTCGATACGATGTTCGCGTTTGAGCTGTTCGGCGACGGCGTAGGGGACTTCGAAGGCGCGGGCCAGTTGCTGCGTCCACTGGTGGGTGGAGGTGCCCAGAGGGCGGATGTAGGTCGGAACGGAGCCGACCACGAGCGTCAACGTGGAGTGGCGCAAGCCCAGATCCAGCACGCCCCACAGGTCGCTGTCCGTGACGGCACAGCGGCGCAAGCCGAGGCGGGTCAGCGCGCAGGGTGAGACGTCGATGCGGCGCAGGTGCAGGCCTTCCGCGGCGAGCGCGAGGCTCCATTGCAGCGCCAGACTGGACCGCAGCGCGACGGCCATGACGTTGGCTGTGGCGCCGCGGCCGGTGGGGAGGCGCCAGAAGCGGATCTCGAGATCCTCGGTGGCGGCGCGGCTTTCCTGGCTGACTTCCCATTTCAGGGCCTGCTCGATGCGCTCGGTCGGTTGCGCCAGCGCCGCGTCCGGCAGGTGCAGGGGATAGAACTGCACTTCCGGTGTTGACAGGACCAGGGTGACGTCGCGGCCACGGAAGCGGCCCTGGCCGATCATGCGGGCGAGCTGGGCGGGCGCGACGGTGGGCGCGGGCGGGCTCTCGGCGTCATCGGTGGGCGGGCGGTCGATCTGCAGGGCGTCGCACTGCTGGGGTGCGGCGCTGCGCTGCCGCAACTGCAGGGCGCGGATGCCGGCGGCGCCGAGGTCGAAGGTCACACCGGATTGTCGGGAGCTCAGCAGTGCGAGCATGTCGTCCTCATCCCGCCGCCGTGGCCAGATCGAACAGCGGCACGAATAGCGCCAAGGCGACAAAGCCGACCACGAGGCCCATGACGGCCAGCAGGATCGGCTCGGCCAGGCGCGTGAGTTGCTGAATCAGGTTGGCGTTGTCCTCATCGACCCAGCCGGAGACGAAGTCGATGGACTCGCTCAGCCGGCCGTTCTCTTCGCCGGTGCGTACGGCGGACACAATGATCGGATCGGCGATCCGGGCGGCTTCGAGGGCCTGGGCGACGCGTCCGCCGGAGGCGACCGCCTCTTCGACCTCGGCGACGAGTTTCAGGAACGCGGCATTGCGGATGGCCTCGCGTGACTGACGGATCGTTTCCAGCAGCGGGACGTGGCAGCGCAGCATGGCGGCCCAGACGCGCACTACGCGGGCGAAGATCAAGCGCGCGACGACGCGGCCCACCACCGGGACGTTGAGAATGAAGTGGTCCCACCAGATGCGGGTGGCCGGCAGCCGCACCAGCAGTACGAGCGCGACGAGTGCGGCGACGAAAGCGGCGGCCGCGTACGGCCAGTACGCTTTGAACCCTTCCGAGGCCGCGAACAGCAGCTTGGTGGTGGCGGGCAGGGGCGAGCGCAGGTTCAGGAACAGCATGCGGAAGCGCGGCACGACGAAGAACAGCAGGACCGCGACGACGCCGGTCAGCAGGATGGAAAGCACGGACGGATAGACGAGGGCGCCGACCACCTGTTTGCGGGTTTGCTGCTGCTGCTGGGCCAGGCCGCACAGTCGGCCGAACACGGCGGGGAGGGTGGCGGTGGCCTCGCCGGCGCCGATCATGGTGCGGAAGACGGGGTCGAAGTAGGCGGCCTCGGGTTCCAGCGCGACGGCGAGGCTGGCGCCTTCCTCGACGCGTGTGCGGACGCGGGCGAGGAGTTCGCGCATGAGGGGCTTGACGGTTTGGGTCTCGGTGGCGAGGAGGGCGGGCACGAGGGGGGCGCCGGCCTCCAGGAGCATCTTCATTTGCCGGGTCAGCAGGATCAGGTCGCGGGGCGAGATGCTGCGGCTCTGCAGGGTGCGGCGGGCGGCGGTGCCAGCGGCGGCGACGTCGCTGCGCTCGTCGAGGCGCAGGACGATGAAGCCCTGCTCGCGCAGTTGCTCGGCGGCGGCGGTGCGGGCGCCGGCTTCGATCCGGTCGACGACCGTTGTGCCGTCCGGGCGCATGGCTTCAAAGGCGAACTGCATGGGGCACCTCAATTATCCGCGGTGGCGGCCGCCGGTCGTGGCACGGGTTTGGTCTCCGCGCGGGTACGGGCCTCGGTTTCGGCGTGCGTGACGCGCAGCACCTCTTCGAGGGTCGAATGGCCTTCCTCGACGAGGCGCAGGCCCTCCTCGCGCAGGGTGCGCCAGCCGTGGCGGCGCGCCACGGCCTTGATCTGTTCCTCGTCATCGGCGCGGTGCAGGCACAGCCGCACTTCCTCGGTGACTTCCAAGACTTCGTAGATGCCGGCCCGGCCGCGGAAGCCGCTGTCGTGGCACTGCTTGCAGCCCTCGCCCTTGAAGAACACGCGGCTGGTGTCGCCGAGCCAGCCGGCGTCGACCAGGGCGCTGTCGGGCGGGAAGTACGACGTGCGGCAGAAGGGGCAGATGGTGCGGGCGAGGCGCTGGGCGATGACGCCGTTGAAGGCGGAGGCGAGCAGGTAGCGTTCGACACCCATGTCCGCGAGGCGGATGAAGGCGCCGGGGGCGTTGTTCGTGTGCAGGGTGGAGAGGACGAGGTGGCCGGTGAGGGCGGCCTGGATGGCGACGCGGGCGGTGTCCTCATCGCGGATTTCGCCGACCATGATGACGTCGGGGTCCTGGCGCAGGATGGAGCGCAGGGCCCGGGCGAAGGTCATGCCGATGACCTCGTTGACCTGGATCTGATTGATGCCGTCGAGCTGGTACTCGACGGGGTCCTCGATGGTGACCAGGTTCTTCTCGGGCGAGGCGAGCAGGTCGAGCACGGAGTAGAGAGTGGTGGTCTTGCCGCTGCCGGTGGGGCCGGTGACCAGGACGATGCCGTGCGGGCGCGAGAAGATGCGGCGGAACGCGGCGAGCTGGTGCGTGCCGACGCCGAGTTTCTCGAGCGCGACGTTGAGATTCGTCTTGTCGAGGATGCGCAGCACGATTTTCTCGCCCAGCAGCGTGGGCATGGAGGAG
>CAZGAQ010000035.1:0-59161 GCA_964523405.1 uncultured Planctomycetales bacterium | reverse complement strand
CCGGCCGCACCGATTCTGAACCCCTCTCATCGCCGGCCAGCGGGACTTCCCGCTGGCCGGTACCTTTTCGGCCACGTAACGCCCGGGTTGCCGGGCGCTTGAAGCACCCCGTCCCTGCTGACAACGCCCCGGAAAAAGCGTATAAACAGGGTTCACCGAGCACACATTCATGGAGAGGCGCACTGCCCATGACAACTGCCGCTCAACCCACCGTCCGCTCGGCCGAGGCCGGCCGCCGCGGTACCGATGTCCGCTCCGACTGCTGGGTCCGCATCACCCTGACGGGCCTGGGTAGTCTCGACATCCAGGTCAAAACCAAGGTCGAGGTGATGTACGGCGAGGACATACGGCAGCTTATCCGCGAGGTCCTGACCGCGCTGGGCGTGACAGGGGCGCGCGTCGAGATGGAGGACGCCGGGGCACTCCCATTCGTACAGATGGCCCGGCTGGAAGCCGCCGTGCGCCGGCTCGGGTTGCTGGGCGGTCCGGACGCCGGCGGGCAGCCGCTGCCGGCCATGCCGGACGAGGCGGCGGCTCCTAAGGGGGCGGGCACGTTGCTGGGTCATGCCGCGACCCCAAAGACGCAGGCCGGTCTCAGTGTCGGTTTCCTGCCGCCGCGGGGCGCGGGAACCCGCTACGAGACGCAACGCGATCGCTTCCGCCGCTCGCGCCTCTACCTGCCCGGCAACGAACCCAAGTTCATGCTCAACGCCGGCTTGCACCAGCCGGACGGCGTGATTCTCGATCTAGAGGACAGCGTGGCGCCACCGGCGAAGGACGAAGCCCGACTGCTGGTGCGCAACGCACTGCGGACGATCGACTTCCGCGGCTGCGAGCGCATGGTGCGGATCAACCAAGGCGACCGCGGCTACGCCGACCTGGAGTTCATTGCCCCGCACGGCGTGCACGTGATCCTGATCCCCAAGGTCGAGAGCCCCGAGCAGATCAAGCAGATCGACGCCCACGTGACCGCCATCCTCGCCCGCAACAACATCGAACGCCCCGTGTACCTGATGCCGATCGTCGAGAGCGCCCTGGGCGCGATTCGGGCGTATGAGATCGCGACGGCCGCCCGCAGCGTCTGCGCGCTGACCATCGGCCTCGAAGACTACACGGCCGACCTCGGTACGCAACGCACCAACGAAGGCCGTGAGAGCTTCTGGGCCCGCTCGCAGGTGGTCAACGCCGCGCGGGCAGCCGGCGTGCAGCCGATCGACACGGTGTTCTCCGACGTGGGCGACATGGAGGGCCTGCGAGCCAGCGTGCTGGAGGCCAAGTCGCTCGGCTTTGACGGCAAGGGCTGCATCCACCCGCGACAGATCCGCGTGATCCACGAGGCCTTCGCGCCGGCACCGGCGGAACTGGAGAAGGCCCAGAAGATCGTGACCGCGTTCAAAGAGGCCGAAGCGAAAGGCCTCGGCGTCGTGTCGCTGGGCAGCAAGATGATTGACCCCCCCGTCGTCAAGCGCGCCCTGCGCGTCGTGAAGATGGCGGAGACGATGGGGCTGCTGAGAAGCTAGCTTCTGCCGCGGGAAGAACCGGGATGGATCAGCCGCCGGAGGATCGCTTTCGGCACGACTTCTACAATCGCCGCCTGCGGCAGGTCTTGCTGCTCATCCCCTTCGGACCGGCCGTCTGGATCTTCATGTGGATGACCAGGGGCGGGCCGGACGAGTGGTTGGGCATCGAGCGTGGGGCCTGGATCGGCGCCAGCCTGTTGATCGTCTTCGCGTGTGCGTTGTTCTCGCTGGTGAACTGGCGCTGTCCGGCTTGTGGAGCGTACCTAGGCAAGCGTTTCAGCCCCCGCTTCTGCGCAAGTTGCGGCGCGCGGCTGCATTAGTCGGGATGCCCAACACCGCCGCGCCGAATCACTCCGCCGCCACAGCGAGCGGCGTCAGCCGGCGTACTTCCAGTTCCTGCCCGGTCTTGCCCCCATACGAGCGGGTCAGCGTCACCGCCTCGGTGACCGCACGGACGTCGTCCGTAAATTCGTAGTCGATGACGTAGCGCACGTTCTCGTTGCGCAGGTAATCCGTGAGTCGCTCCCGCCCCTTCAGCACAGCGGCATAGTAGTCGGCGCCGTTAACGAGGCCGTCCAGGTTGATGACCGGACGTTCGGAGTAGTACCCCAACACGCCGGCGCTCCAGGCTGCACAGCGCGCGGACGGCTCCACGTTCTGCGCCACCCACTGCGCGAGTTCGTAGCGCGCGAACGCCAGCGAGCGGGCGTAGCGTGCGTCACTAGCGAAAGTCCACGACTGCCGCAGCCCGGCGCACAAAGCGAGCAACGCCACCGCGCCTCCAAGCGCGGCACGCTGCGCAACCGGCCACGTGGGCATGCGCACCGCTAACCAGCCGCTGATGCCCTGCAGAGCCAGCCCCGTCAACAACGTCCCCGTAACAAACAGCGGCGAGAAGTACCACCGACCGTAGACCGCGAAGTCTCCCAGGCCCGCCAGGTACGCAGTGTGCACGGCCGCCAGGACCACGAGCGTAACCAGGGCCACCGTGAATCCGCGCGCCGCGGCGGCGCCACCGGCCGCCCCGCGGTGGGCAACCACCAGACCGACAAACGTCACAATCGCGGCCAGGAAAGCCGCCACGGGAGCAGCCCAAGCCGTCGGCAGTCGCCACGCCGCCAGGACGGACAGCGGGAACGCCTGCTCCAGCCCACGTAGCAGCACCTCCTGCCCCGCGGCCGTACCCCAACCGAGATACCCACTCTTGATCAGGGCGGACACGGGCAGCCACGTGCCGCCCATGGCCGCGAAGCCCGCGAGCAGAATCACGGCTCCCAATCCGGCCGCGACCGCCGATCGCACGAGCGTGCCGCGCGTCGCACTCCAGCCGCCCCGCACGAGCGTCAGCAGGCCCAGCAGCCCGCCCAGCACCACGGCGTACAGCGCCTGGTCTACGCGGATCCACACGAGCAGTACGAGCAGCAGCGTTACGCGCTCGAGCGCCGGCCGCCGCACCGGACACGTGGCCAAACGCTGCAGGACCGCCACGAGCTCGGCTACCAGGCACCATAGCACGAAGGCGTGCAGCGAGTTCTCCATGCCGCTCAGGTAGAACCGCGCCGTGACGAAGGACCACGCCAGCGCGAGCAGGACCGGCAGTGTCGGCTGATTCAGCCGCCGCGCCAGCCGCAGCATCGGCACACAGCACAGCGCGTTGAGACCGGCGCAAACGACCAGGGTCACCGTCAGCAGCATGGTCTTCGTCGATACAAGGTAGGCCAGGCCGGCCGTCACCCAGAACCACAGAAACTGCACGCCATTCGTCGTGTGCAGACCATCGAATGTCACCACGCCAAGCTGCTTGAAGTTCCACGCCGTCTGCAGGTAGTAGAACGTATCATCACAGGCCAATGCCGTGGCCCGATACGCCTCTCCGCGTGCCACCTGCCACAGTTGCAGCGCCAGTTGCGTCAGCGCGACGAGAACGGCAAGGCCGCTGACCCAGCCGAAGCGCGCTAACGGACGGATTGCTGCCACAGACCGACCTCCGCGCACACCGCTACCGCGGTCTGCAGACTGATCGATTCGGACTGTTGGCGCCGATAACTTGAGCCGCAGCAGTCGCTCCGTGGGCAACTACGCAATTCCCGCGCGTGCCCGCCGGGTGCGCTGGAGGCCTCGGGATGCACCCCCTGGACGCGGCCGAACCTGCCGCCGCGTCAGGACTCGAAGATCGAGCTGACGTCCGTCGGCAGCGCGCCCCGCAGCACCTCACACCCCGCCGGAGTGATCAGGACGTCGTCCTCGATGCGGATGCCGAACTCGCCCGCCACGTAAATCCCCGGTTCGATCGTCACGCACATGCCCGGTCGGAGAATTTCCTCGTTGCCCGCGACCAGGTACGGCGGCTCGTGGCACTCGATCCCGATCCCGTGGCCGAGGCGATGCAGAAAGTACGGTCCGAACCCGGCCTCGGTGATGACCTGTCGTGCGATCGCGTCCAGCCGCCCGCACGGCACGCCCGGGCGCGCCGCGGCGATGGCGGCCGCTTGCGCGGCGCGCACTGCCCGATATGCGGCGCGCACCCGCGGCGGTGGCGTGCCGACGGCGAAGGTTCGCGTCAGGTCATTCATGTAGCCCTGGTACTGGATCACGCTGTCCACGACGATCGCGTCGCCGGCCTGCAGCATGCGCCACCCAGTCGCGTGATGCGGACTGGACGCATTCGGGCCGGACTGGATCAGCGGTACGACGTTCATCCCACTGTCGCGGAAACGCGTCGTGATCTCCCGGCACAGTTCGATCTCGCTGACACCGGGCCGGATCAGGTCGTACAGCGACAGAAAAGCCCGCTCCCCCTGCTGGTGTGCAGTCTGCAGGGCCGCCTGCTCAGCCGGAGTCTTACAGATGCGCGCCTCGCGCAGCAGGGCGTCCGCGGAAGTCAATTGCAGTTCCGGTGCCACACGCGCCGCCGCGGCCGTCAGGCGCTGTAGCACTTCCAGCCAGATCCGCCCGTCCACGCCCAACAACCCCCGTCGCACACCGGCCTCGCGCAGCACCTCCAGGAAGCCGACATAGGCGTCCTCATGCTCCTGCCAGGTGTGCACCGTGGCCACGCGCGCGGCGTCATCCAGCAACGGCCGCTCAAACGCCGGACAGATTGAATGCACGGCCCCGTCGCGCGTCACCGCGCCGCACGTCAGCCGATCGTACGACCAGTGCCCGCAACCGGTAAACGCCAGGAGATTGGGGGGAAACGTCACGATGATCGCCGCGTAGTCGGTGGGCCGCATCAGCCCCACCAGCCGCGCGACGTGCTCGCGGACAATCGGCTCGGCGATGCGGCGGGCGTCGGCGCTCATCGGGACTCCGTCGGCAATTGCAGCCCCGCCACGAACCGCTCGGCCGCCGGCAGTACCTGCGCCGTCACTTCGGCGAGCGTGCCGTTCAGCCGGGCACCGGCCGCGGCGTGATGCC
Organism: uncultured Planctomycetales bacterium; assembly: GCA_964523405.1. Classification (GTDB taxonomy): domain Bacteria; phylum Planctomycetota; class Phycisphaerae; order UBA1845; family Fen-1342; genus CAZGAQ01. Next base: position 54,224 of record CAZGAQ010000035.1, on the reverse strand, counting down.
CCCCACCCCCGAACTGCTCCGCCAGACTCAGCACCGACACACCGCGCTCACCGCGGAAGTTCATGCGGACCTTCCCCACCTCGCCTTCGGTGAACAGCACCGCCACCGCGATGCCCTCGATCGAACGCGGCACCTCGACCTGCGCGTCGATGTCGCTCGCCGAGCAACCGGTCGACGCGATCTCTTCGAGTGACAACGTGCTCCAGGCCAGCCGGCCGTCAGCGCTGACGTGGGTGTTGCGGTAGACCAGCGCGAGGAGCTCGAACTCGCCCCGACTGTGGCTGCGGTGCATGCGTTCGCAGACTTCGGCGATCTGCGCCCCCGCAGCCGCCAGCGCGTGCCCGACCTGCAGCGCCTGCGGCGTCGTGTTCGACAACGAGAAACCCTGGGTGTCCGTGTGGACGCCCGCGTACAGCAGCGTCGCGATCGTCGGCGTGATGCGGCAGCCCAGCGCCCGCAGCAGCGCGTAGACCAGCTCGGACGTGCTGGAGGCCTGCGGCACGATCCAGTTCCACTTGCCGAACGCCGGGTTTGTGGCGTGGTGATCAATGTTGAGAATCGGAATCTTCGTCAGCGCGACCAGGTGATCGGCCGCGTTGAGCCGCTTTTCCTTGGCCGTATCCAGGGCGAGAATGAGGTCGCACTTCTGCACGTCCGCGGCATGGGCCGCCTGCAACCCCGCGTAGCGCACGAGGTACTGCAACTGCCGCCCGACCGTGCCCGCCGGCAGCACGAGGTGGGGCTCCTGGCCCAATTCCGGCAGCGCCAGCCACATCGACCCCAGCGAAGCCAACGCATCCGCGTCGGGCGTCACATGGCTGACGAGGGCGGGATACTTGGCGGCCCGCAGCGCGTTCAGCACATCGGCGGGAACCTGGGGAACGGCATCGGCAGAGTGTGGCTCTGGACTCATGGCGGCATCATACCCCAAAACGCCGCCCCGGCGAGTGGGACCGCGGCCGGCAGCTCGCCCTGCCCCGTTTACGGCCGCATCGGGCTGTTCGCATCGGCGGCTGCCGCCGGCTGCGTGCTGACGCGTGCCAGCAGCCGCGCGAACTCCGGCGGCCTCACCCGGCGAGCCGTTCCGCCGGCAAACGCGACCCACCTGCGACCGCCGTGCCGTTCAACGGATTCGTACACCAGCAGTCGCTCGGAATCCGTTGCCCGCACCAACCCCGGCACCAGCGTGTAGGAGCAGACCTGCTCGCCGCGGTCGCCGGGACAGCGCAGCTCCTCCGGCTTCAGCAGCCCGACCGCAACCAACAGATCCGGCCGCGCCGGCGGCTCGCCATACCGGTCTTGATACGCCAGTACGGCCTTCACGATGTGGCATGCGTTGGTAAGGCAGCGCACGTTCCGCGCGTCCTCGCGCGCTCCGACAACGCTGGGCCCGATGATCGAAGTCGCCAGCGCCACCAGGATGGCCACCCCCAGGCTGCCCCACAACCACAAGCGCCTCTGCGCCGGCTCCATCGCCGCGCCCCGCATGTGTCGCCGTCACCAGCCCCGCCGGCGCCCGGTGAACCGCGCCAAGGGCGCAAGCTCCCGGACGCCACCGTCTCCGCCGCCTACCCGCCTTGCTTCATCGACGCGATCAAAATGTCCGCGATCTCCGGTCGCGTGAACTCCACCGGCGGACGCTGCCCCTTGGCCAGCATGTCGCGCACCGCCGTGCCGGACAGGAACACCCGCTCTTCCTTCGTGCTGTTCGTCGTCTTGTCGCTCGCCATCGCCCCGCTCTTCTTGCACCAGAACGTGTGCTCGAAGTTCAGCGGCTGGATCGCCAGCAGCGCCGGATCGACCTCGTCAAAGATCTTCTGGGCATCGTACGTGCCGTAGTAGTTGCCCACGCCGGCGTGATCGCGGCCGACGATGAAATGCGTGCAGCCGTAGTTCTTCCGCATGATTGCGTGCAGGATCGCCTCGCGCGGGCCCGCGTAGCGCATCGCCGCCGGCAGCACCGACAGCAGCGTGTGCTTCGCGCTGTAGTAGTTCGCCAGCAGGACCTCGTAGCACTTCATCCGCACGTCGGCCGGAATATCGCCCTTCTGCGTCTGCCCGACCAGCGGGTGGATCAGCAGGCCGTCGCAGATCTCCAGCGCGCACTTGGTGATGTACTCGTGGGCCCGGTGAATCGGGTTACGTGTCTGGAACGCGACCACCGTCTGCCAGCCCTTTTCGGCAAAAGCGGCCCGCGTCTGCGCCGGCGTCAGGCGATACGTCGGGAACTGCGGATCGTAGCGCGCCGTCAGCACTTCGACCGGACCGGCCAGGCACACGTCGCCCTGCGCCATCGTCACCGCCACGCCCGGATGTGCCGCATCCGTCGTGCGATAGACCTTGTCCGCTTCCTTCTGCTTGTCGTGGGCGTACTTCTCCCGCACGGTCAACACCGCCAGCAGCCGCTGCGCATCATCCACCAGCGCCACCTGCTGCCCGACCGTGATCCGCTCCGCCGTCGGCTTGTCGACCGGGCACGTCACCGGCACGCTCCACGGCAGGCCGTCCGTCAGCTTCATCGCGTCGCAGACGCTGTGAAAGTCGCGCTCACCCATGAACCCCGTCAGCGGGCTAAACGCCCCAATCGCCAGCAGCTCCAGGTCACATTGCTCGCGCTCCCCCAGACGAACTTGCGGCAGGCCCGCCGCGGCCTGCTTGCGCGCGCCCGCAGCGCCGCCGGCAACAACGAGATTGATCAACTTGCCGCCGTGCGGCGGAATCAGTCCGTGGTGGCTCATCCTGTTCTCCGCTGAGGCGGCCTACGCTGCGCGTCGCGAGGCTGCGACCGCCGCGGCCGCCGGAAGCGGGATGATAGCCGATCCGGCTGCCGCCCGCACCTGCGCGCGTCCGCGCAGCGGTAGCTGGCCGGCAGCCCCCGCCCCACCCGTGATCGCCCCCGGAAAGAGAACCAGGCCGCGCCCCGGTTGCCCGAGACACGGCCTGATTCGCGATTCAATTCGACGACGCTCGCGCGCCGTCCGGACCCGCGACTAGCGGCGCCGCAGCAGGGCACCCAGCGCGAGCAGCACGAAGCTGACCGGCTCCGGCACGGGGACCGTGATAGCGCCGGTGTTGAACGTCACTTCGGCCAGCTGGCTAACCGGTGGGGCAATCATGAACCCTTCGGTCAGGTCGCCGGGCGTCGCGCTCAGGTTGAGCGCCGTGGTGCCGTCCGTGTTCTGGGCCTGGAACTCGATGCTGACGAGCAGCACGCCGTTACCGGCGATGCCATCCGGGAACGCCAGCGCGGCGTACGGATCCAACGGGTCGCCGGGGGCGGCATTCCAGTTGGGGCCGAACGTGATGTTGCCGGTCGGCGCCGCGATAGCGGGGTTCGCGACCGCGAGATCGAAGCCCCAGCCGATAATCGGCTCATTGGCCGGGATGTCGGCTACGACGTCCACCCAGAACGTCTGGCCCTGGTCGACGTACGAGTGCACAGGATTGAAACTCACGACCACGCCTGCGAGCGCCGGACTCACCAGCAGCCCAACCAGCACGGCCGCGCAACATGCCAACTTCATCCTCATGATACCTCATCCTCCTCACGGGGTTGTGGTGCTCATTGTACTCAACATGCCCATCGATACAGAAGACAAAAGCACGGGTGTCACGACGGGAGTCCGCCGGCAGCACGTGGCTGCCGGCGAACTCCGTCAGCGTCTTTAGCGGTCGACCGCCGGACGCGTCCCGCGCGCCGGCAGGCGCGTGGTCGGCGTCGTGGGGGCCTTAAACTCCTTGCCGTGGTTGGCCATCTTGTAGCAGGCCAGCCACTGCGAGTAGTCCACCAGCGTGATGCAGCCATCGCCGTCCATGTCGGCGGCCGCGAGGTAACGCGGATCGCCGGTGCAGGCGCGATAGGCATCCCAGAACAGGTACCAGTCAGCCACGGTCACGGCACTGTCACCGTTGAGGTCGCCGCACAGCGGGTCGCACTCATCGGGCTTGCCGTTGCCGTTGAAGTCCGTGCTGCAGTCCGGATTGACCGCCGGGTCGCAGAACCCGCCGTGGGCAATCAGGATGTCGCACTCATCCGGAATCCCGTTCGTGTTGCAGTCACACGCCGGCGCGCCCGCGGCGCCGTCGACCTGGACGTCATCCAGACCGGCCTGAGCACCGTCGGTGCCGACATAGCGGAACCCGATGCGGAACGGCGCAGTCGGAGCGGTGAAGTTGTACGTGAACTGCGCCCACGTCCAGTTCGTCACCCAGGTCTCCGTGTCGAGCTGACCGAGCAGGATGTCGTCGCCGTCACCCGCAGTCGGTCCGACCACCGCCCACGCCTCGAGATCGTAGTTGTCGTACGGGGTGATACCCCAGTACACGCTGCCCATGCTCCAGCCGGTGAGCGTGACGTTGCCGTACAGGATCATCGACGGAGTCAGCAGCCACTCATCCTGCGGCGACAGGGCCGGATCGTACTCCACATCAGCGGCATACGTGCCACCGTGCGGCGTGCCGGTCGGGGCCATCAGCTTCCAGGTGTAGGACGCGTTCTGAATCTGCGCGCCCCAACCCGCCGGCGGAACCACGCCCGCCTCGAAGCCTTCGGTCACGATGATCGCCTTGTCCTTACCGCAGTTCAGCTGGCACTCATCCGGAATGGCATCCGGCTGGCAATCCTGGCTCAGACCGCTGGCAATGTCACACGAATCCGGGATGCCGTTCGCGTTGCAGTCAAGCGCCGCACCGCTCGCGATATCGCACGAATCCGGAATGCCGTTGCCGTTGCAGTCCTGCGCACTGCCATCGGCCAGTTCGCACGAATCCGGAATGCCGTTCGCGTTGCAGTCGGGGGCGCCGGCCGCAATGTCGCAGTCATCCGGAATGCCGTTGCCGTTGCAGTCCTTGGTCGCCAGTTCGCACTCGTCCGGAATGCCGTTCGCATTGCAATCCAGACTCGTGCCGTCGGCGATGTCGCAATCATCCGGAATGCCGTTGCCGTTGCAGTCGGAACCGCCCAGGCCGGCTTCCGCACGGACCAGCCAGTTGCCCGGCAGGCCCGCGTCGTCGATCAGCTGCACCGGAATCGCGGCGGCGCCCATGTTGTTGGGATCCACCGTGCCGGTCGTCGTGCCGGCGATCCAGCTCTGCTGCTGCGAGGCAGTCTCGTCGATTGCAGCGGGATACTCACCGGCCACGTGCGTAATCTGGACACCCACGAAGAAGTGCGCGCCCGGATTGCCGACGTTCACGCCGGGGTTGAAGTTGACGACGTTGAACGTGTCCGTACCCGCGTTGGCTACCACGCTCGCCGCGGAGGCAATCACCTGCGCATCGGTCGGGTCGCCGTCGTTGGTCGGATCGTTCCAGATGAGGATGGTCACTGGGGTACCATCGGCCACGTTGTTGTAGGCGACGCTGACGCTGGAGATGTTCGTGGCGTTCTGCACGGCCACGAAGTGGTTCAGCCAGATCACGTTGCCGCCATTGGTCAGACCAATGCCGTTCTCCGCAGTGCCATCATCGACCGCGTACGTGTGGCCGCCACCGCCGCCACCGTTCAGTTCGCACCAGTCGATCAAACCGTTGTTGTTGCAGTCCAGCGCCGTCCCGCACGCGCCGGGGAAGACGGTCCCGCAATTGCCGGTCGCACAGCCACCGGGCAGTTCGCAGGTATCCACAATCCCGTTCGCGTTGCAGTCGAGCTGGCACTCATCCGGCACACCGTTCAGGTCGACATCCTGGCTCGTTCCAGCGGTGATGTCGCAAGCATCCGGGTGACCGTTGTTGTTGCAGTCGGTGCCCAGACCGTCAAAGATCGAGCACGTGTCATCCTCGCCGTAGCCCAGGCAGTCCTGCCCGGTGCACACGCTGCCGACGCCCACGAACGAGCCGCCGGCCGCCACGCATGCCGCCTCGAACATCGTCTGGCAGTACAGCGTGCCACCCGCGCCGCAGCACGCACCCTGCGGGCACGTGGTCGACGTGGTGATTTCGAGGTTGAAGTCGGTCAGGCACGTCGGGGACGGATACGTGTCCACCATGATGAAATACGTGCCCGGCAGAAGCACCACACCCGGAATCGTCGCCACGAGACCCGAGCCGCTCGCCACAGCCGCGATGCACGTGGCCGCCGGCGGACAGACGTCGGTAATCGCGAGGCCGATCCAGTTGTTGCTGCTGCCCACGCCCGTGGCCGTGATCTGGACGCAGATCGGTTCGGTCACGCTCACCTGGTAGATGATGTCTTCGCCACCGTCGTAGCTGCCCAGGCAGGTCGCGTTGTAGTCATCGACGCGCCCGCAGGTGTACTGCGCCGTGTCGGTGTAGGGCAGACCCGCCGGCAGGGTCGGGATCACCAGCGGCAGCAGGCAGTTGTCGCCCGGCTGCGGGACGCACAGCGTCGGCGTGCAAACCGTCGCGTCGCCCTTGTACATGCCGCCGCCAGCCGTGCAGGCTTCCGGCGTCAGTACCTGGCAGCTGAAGTCCGCGAAGCAGCAAGCGCCGCTCGGGATCCAGACGTTCAGCTTGAACGTGCCGCAGGCATTGTTGTAGCCCGCCAGACGGATCCAGTACGTCGTGCCCTGGGTGACCGCCAGCGTCAGCTTGCTCAGCGTGCCCGAACCACCGTCATCGTCGCACGCCAACTCGGTACCGCCGCACGCGTCGTAGATGCTCAGGACCGTGTCCCAAGCCGGACTGGTGCCTTCGGTATCGAACTCAACCGTCACGGTGCCCGAGAAGCTCGGCGAGTACGTGTACCACACGTCCATGCCCGAGTTCGTCTGGCAGCTTGCGGAGCCATCGGTCGTCGCCGCGCAGTTATTGCCCACGACCGCCGGATGGCCTTCCGTGATCGGCAGCGCATCCGCGCAGTTGTCGGCCACGGAGCTCGGGCAGGTCGTGTTCGCGCAGGTCAGGCCTTCCGTCCACGAACCGCTGTACAGCGTCGTGCAGTCATTCTGCGTGATGCCGTCCACGCAGTTCGGGTACGGCAGGTAGCAGCAGCTGCCCAGCGGCAGCGTGCACTCCGCGAAGATCACGTCGAACAGCGGGATGCAATCCGGAGACGGCCACGTGTCCACCATCAGGTAGTACGTGCCGGCCGGAATGAACGTGCAGGCGCTCGCCATCGGCGTGCCGCCGGACTGCGTCTTCACGATCAGGCAGCCCGAAGCCGCCGGCGGGCACGCGTCGCTCAGCGCGAAGCCAGGCCACGTGGTGCCCTTCGGATCCAGCGTAATGGTGATTTGAATCGGGGCGGTGACCGTGATCTGGAAGATCATGTCCTCGCCACCGTCGTAGCTGCCCAGACAGGTGTCCGCATAATCGTTGCCACGGCCGCAGGTGTACTGGTTGGCCACGGTCAGCGAAGCGAAACCGGGGGACAGAACCACGGGGTACGGGCTGGAGCAGTTGTCACCCGGCGTCGCGCAGACCACGGTCGCGCAAGCCGTCCCGTTGCCCTGGTAGATGCCGCCCGCGGCGGTGCAGTCCGCCGAGGACCCATCGGTGCAGGAGCCCGAGGGCAGGCAGCAGGCACCGCTGCACGGATTCGGCGTGCACACGGAGCCGTCGCCCTGGTAGACACCACCCAGCGCCTCGCAGGCCGCCTGAGACAGGCCGCCATCCTGGCAGGTCGTGCCGAGGCAGCAGGCCCCGGTCGGGGGAGCCGGGAGCACGTTGACCGTGTAGTCCTCGGTCTCGCCGTACGTCCCGCCGGCGCAGGCAGTCGGGTCACTGTTGTACTTCTCGATCACGTGCATCCGGGTCGGCCCGAGCAGGGCGCCGGCCGGGATCGTGATGTTCTTGGTCAGCGTCGCGCTCGCGCCCTGACCCAGGTCATAACCTTCCGAAGCGGCGTAGACGCGGTCCTGGTTCCAGTCGAACCACGCCCACACGTGCTCGGTGTACGTGCCGGAGGAGAAGGTCACCGACAGCTGGTACGTCGTGCCGATCTGCACGTCCGTCGAGAGGGACGTGTAGTCGCCATACTTGCAGCCACCGGGCTCAACCGCCGTCGTGTTGTTGATCGTGTTGAACGTAACGTTCGTAATCCAGTCGTCCGTCTGGTTCGTGTAGCAAGGAGTGCAATACGGCACTTCGCACGGCACGCCCGTCACGCTGGCCACGTACGCGTTCTTGCCCAGCGAGCAGGGGTAGCCGGTGAAGATGCCGCCGGCCGAGTTGCCGACCGACACGAACAGGTAGTACGTCCCAGCCGGCAGGCACTTGACCGCCGAGACCGGGTTGCACTCGCCGTCGTACGCGGCCGCTTCCGTCGTCAGGGCGCCGCAGGCACCGCTGAGGATGAAAATGGCCGACGGGAACTGACTGGCCACCGTCCAAGTCACCTCGGTCGGGCTGGTCAGCGTCAGGCGATACCAGTCGGTGTCGCGCGAACCGGTCGAGTACGTGTAGGCCGTGCCGCAATACGTCTCGCCGAGGTTGATGTCGACGAACGCATTCGGCGTGATGTTGCAGCCGTCATAGATGTGCTGATCGCACGGCTCCGGCTCGATGAGCGCGGTCGGCGGGCACGTCAGCGGGCACGGGGGCGTCGGCAATTCCGCGTAGTACTGCATGTCGAACGTGTTGGTTGCCACGCCAATGCAGTTGTGCTGGTTGTAGCTCCGGTAGGGCGCCACGACCACGTAGTACGTGCCGGTTGTCGCGCACGTCCACTGGAAGTCGTTCGGCAGATAGTTGTTGCCGCCGCCCGTGCACGAGCCGTCGACACCGGTCAGGATCGTGCACGTCGCGTCCACGACCTTGATGTCGGCGTCGAAGTTGCCGTTGGCCACCGTCCCCGGGGCCGCCGGGCACAGGTCAAAGTGATACTTCGCCCCGGCCACGCCGTTGAACGAAGCATACCACTTGCCTTCGGTCCCTACGTTGACGAGGCCGGTGTCGCCACCCCACACCGCGGTGGGGAGGTCACCCAGCGCCACGTTCGGTGTCAGGCAGTCGCTGCAAGCGCGATCGCCTTGCACCGCCATGGGCTGCTCGGTCGCGAGCTGGCTGCCCGCCTGCAGGGCAAGGTCCTCGGCCTTCATCGCCTGCAGTTCCTTGTCCGTCAGCGCCTTCTCCGGCGCCGCCGCGCGGACTTCCGCCGGCTTCTTCTCAGCCGGCAGCGCCACGCCGTGCGTCGCGGGAGCCCCGCCGGCCTTTAGCTCGGCCGGCTGGCCGCGTTCCTGGGAACTCTTCGCGTTCTGAGGAACCACGGTGGAAGTACCAGACTCCTTAACCGGGCTGGTTTCCTTCGCGGGGCGTACCGCCGCCAGCACCAAGCTGGTACACAGCAGCACGGCACCCAGACCGTACACTTTCCACTTCCGCATGCCCTGCCTCCTTAACTTAGAACACGAATGACTCGATATGGCGCACACGCTCCATAGTCGAATGATGCCGAAATGCGAAAAGCACGCCGCTCTTCAGCGCGCCGCGTGCCACTAGCTGCCCCGCCGTAAGACCATTTCGTCGCACTACGTAGACGGTACTGTCCCCGATCGCTCGAACGAGCGATCCGCCCGAACACCTCCACCTCCTTCCCCAACAATCTGCCAACTTCCTTCTCCCCAAATCACGCACGAACTGCGGATACCCGCAACACCCATGCGGCGTCCGCTGCTCAGCACAACTCACAGCGAACGGGTGGCCTCCTCCGCCACCACCGTCGACGCGCGGAATCGCGCATCGCGACAACGGTCATCGTAACAGGAACAAAAACTCGGGTCAACACTCATCTAAAATCCCTGCGCCGCCCCAATCCCCTGCGCTACTCGGTATTCTGGGCCCCACTGGCAGTCCCGCTCCGGCCCGATAGTTGCTGCTCATGCCTTCCCCAACCGCCCGCTAACCTAGTTTACCTGTTTGCAGTTGTCACGGCTCCTCGGCCAGCTCGCCCGCCGTCAGCGGCGCCCGCACTCCCTCGCGCAGTACGCCTTGTACCAACTCCTCCGACACCTCCCCGCCCGTGTTGCCCCAAGCAGTCCGTACGTAAGTCAGCACGGCTGAGAGCTTTTCGTGCCCAAGCCCGCGCCAGGCCGGCATCGTCTGCTGATAGGCCTGCCCGCGAACAACCAGTCGCCCGCGCAGCCCATGCGCAACAATCCGCGTCAATCGGCGCGCATCTCCCGTCACCCACTCGGATTGCGCCAGGGGCGGGTAAACGCCGGGTATCCCTGCTCCGTCGACCTGGTGGCAACCCGCGCACGCGCCATAGACGCGGCGCCCCAACAACTCCTTGTCGATGCGCGGATTAGCGCTCTCGGCCGGAGCGGGCAGCGCACTGTCAATGTCATACGTCTCCGCACGCCCCCCGCCTCCGTAGGCTCCCATGTACCACCCGGCCCACGCCGCCACGACGATCGTCAGCCACACACACACGCCGGGGACCGGGACGTGTCCTTCGATCGGCTCCGCCCCGGGTGACGCGCTGCTCATTGCGGTGCCTCCTCACCAGAACATCCGCGCTGCAGGCTTAACAGGTACGCCACGAGCGCCCGCGCGGATTCGCTCGGCACCACCAGCGCCCCGGGCATCGCTTCCCCCTCCGCCAGCGCCAGTCCCGCGTCAGCCGCCACGTCAGCAGCCGCCAACGTTTCAAACATGAAAGCGTGCGGCGGCATAAGTGAATCCGCGACCAGCCGCCGTGGCCTGTATAGATGAATGTAGTGCCAGTCGGCAGACGGCTGCCGCGTGCCGATGCACGCCAAGTCTGGACCGGTGCGCATCGTGCCGAGCAACGGCGGCGCATCCACCAGGCAATCCCGCGCCGTGCTGCGCCGACCGCCCCAACCCCGCTCCACGTCGCTGCCTGGGCGCACCTGCTGCGAATGGCAGCACACGCACCCCATGCGAATGTAGACCTGCCGTCCTGCCGCCACGGCGCCACTCGGCTCCTCCGGGTAGGAAGCGCCGCTTTCGTCAGTTATCGGCCGCAAACCGCCCAGTTGCCACTGCGGCACAAACACCAGCCCGGCCAGTGAGGCCAGACCGGCCGCGAGCGCCACGGCGTACACCCACCACGTTCGGCTCATGCTCCCTCCCTACCAGCCAGTGCAGGCCCGACCACCGCACCGCGTGGCGCCGGCTCGCCCTCCACAGGTTTCGAGATCACCGCCGAACTGCGCAGCATCATCCACACGTTCCACGCGAACAGGCCATGCCCCAATAGCAGCGCATAGCCGGCCGCGGAGCGCACCCCCAACCACGGCACCGTGGCCGGCATCAAACGACTGAACGGCACACTCGCGTCCAGCAGCGCGGCCCCCTGCATGAGTCCGCCGATGCTGAGGCCCAGCCAGTACAGGGCAATTCCCCCGACCGCGGTCCAGAAGTGCAGCCACAAGAGCCGCGGCGCCGGCGACCTCCCGCCGGTCACGCGCGGTAGAACATGATAGATCGCCCCGGTCATTACCAGAGAGACGAAGCCGTAGGTGCCCAGGTGCGCATGCGCCACCGTGTAGTGCGTGAAATGCGTCACTGCATTTACCGTCCGCAGCGCCTGCACCGCCCCCTGCAGGCTGACGAGCAGATAGCCCGCGGCTCCGACCACCACAAACGCCAACACGGGATTCGTCCGCACGTCGCGCCACCGTCCGCGCAATGTGCCGCGCAGGTTGACCGTCACCGCCACCACGGGTACGACTAGCAACACGCTCGCCGCCACGCCTGCTGATACCAGCCACACCGGCAGTGGCCCGCCGATCAGATGGTGCGCTGCCGCCAGGTTGTAGAACGCGATCAGCGTCCAAAAGCCGTAGCGCGACAGGGCCTCGCTATACAGCGGCCGATTGAGCAGCTTGGGAATGAGGTAGTACGCACTCGCCAGCGCCAGCGGCGTGAGCCACAGCGTGAGCACGTTGTGAGCCAGCCACCAATTCACGGTGGCCTGCACCACGCCCGTCACGAGGCGGCCGTGCAGCAGCGTTGCCGCCAGCACGTACAGCAGCGGGAACCACAGCGCCGCCCCGAGCAGGTACCACTGCGAGATGTACAGCCCGGTGGCCACACGTCGCGCGAGCATGACAAGCGAGACGATGAGAATCAGCACGCCGACGGCCACGAACATCGCCCCGAACAACGGCGGAATCTCGAGCCACTCCAGCCCCGTCGACGCCCCCGCCAGAATCGCCACGGTCCCGGCCGCCAGCGCCAGATTCCACAGAATGCACCCCGCCGACAGCGCGTTCGGCAGCGGCAACGGCACGCGACACAGCCGCATCTGCAACCAGAGCAGCGTCCCCAGCCCCGCGAGCGCCGCCCAGCCGTAGATGGCCGTATTCACATGCGCGGGTCGCAGGCGTCCGAACGTTAGCGACGCGCTGCCGGCCAGGAATGCGGGCGTGTGCAGCTTGATCGCGCAGATAAATGCCAGGACGCTGGTGACGAGGAGCCAGAAGAGTGCGGAGGCGAAGAAGAGGCGGAAGGTGAGAATGGCCGCGGGCGCGAGCGGCGCGGCCGGCCCTGTACAGGTCGTCGCTTCGCTTTGACGCAGGCCGACGCGCGCTCCGGCATCCATCCGTCGTGCCCTCGTGTCCGGCCCACCCCGGTAGGGCATGGTCGCGGCAACGACCAAGCCGGTCAACCCGCGTGCGGCCGCTCCACCGACGGCACGGCAACGGACCCCGCCCTCACGCCGCGAATTCTGCGGATGACCCACTGGATGGCGGCCAGCACGGATGCGACCAAGAGAATCAACAGCAGCAGCAGGAGCAACTCGCCCAGCGTGTACCACAGCCCCGGCGGGCGCAGACGCCCGCGAATGCCCCCCGGATACGGTGTTACGGCCACGCGACTCGCGTAGATCAGGGCGTTGACCAGCGACACCACGGAGAACGTGGTACGGATGCGCCGCGCGTAGATCAGCAGAAACGGCCCGACCAGGAGCAGTGTGCCTGCCCCGGCCACGAGGATCAGCAGAACACCGGTGACCAGCGAGTCAAGTTGTGGATCGGGCGGCGTCGTGCCGAGCTGGCCGTGGTGCCCGAAGAGATGGTCATGCCAGTCGCCCCACGCCGGCGTCGCCAGCGTCAGCAGCGTCAGCAGCAGCGTCGCAGATCGCCTTCGCAACCCGGACTCCCGACGCATTCCGCCCGTCGACATGATCGGCTCCCGAAAGCAAGCTGCAGTCCGTCCCAAACGTGATCGACGCAGCATAGCACTCTGTAGAGGTGGCTGCTACACAGCGTTTCGCTCCAGGCGGGCCCACCAAACACCGCGGCCGACCCGGAACTACTCCGGATCGGCCGCAGATTGATTGACTCTCAGTCGTGAGCGCTCAATGCGGCGCCGAGCTACCGGCATCGCTTCGCCGGCTCAGCCGACAACGGGTCGCTTTGCACTCCGCACTTTGCACTTCGAACTTTGCACTACTACACGAGGCCCTGATCCAGCATCGCATTGGCGACCTTCAGGAAGCCGGCGATGTTCGCCCCGTTCACGTAGTTGCCCGGCGTGCCGTACTTCTCCGCGGTCGACCGGCAGTTCTCGTGAATGTTGATCATGATGTTGTGCAGACGCTGGTCGACTTCCTCACGCGGCCAGGACAGCCTCAGCGCGTTCTGCGACATCTCCAGACCGCTGGTCGCCACGCCGCCGGCGTTCGCGGCCTTGCCGGGCCCGTACAGAATCTTGCTCTCGAGGAACACCTTCACGCCGGCCGGGGTGGTCGGCATGTTCGCGCCTTCCGACACGCAGGAGCAGCCGTTCTTCACCAGATTGGCCGCGTCGTTCTCGTTGATCTCGTTCTGCGTGGCGCTGGGCAGCGCGACGTCGCACTTGACCTTCCACAGCGGGTTGTGGTCCAGCTTCGGATCGATGTCGTGGTAGGTCGCCTTCGGGTACTTCGCCGCGTATTCCTTGATACGGCCGCGGCGGTTGTTCTTCAGATCCATGACGAAAGCCAGCTTCTCTTCGGTGATGCCTTCCTCATCGACGATCATGCCGTTCGAGTCGCTGAAGGTGATCGGCTTGCCGCCGAGCTGGATGACCTTCTGGGCCGCGTATTGCGCGACGTTGCCGGAGCCCGACACGACGCAGCGCATGCCCTTCATGCTCTTGCCCTTGGTCTTCAGCATTTCCTCGGCAAAGTAGACTTGGCCGTAGCCGGTCGCCTCGGGCCGAATCAGCGAGCCACCCCAGTTCAGGGCCTTGCCCGTCAGCACACCTTCAAACCGGCGAGTGAGCTTCTTGTACATGCCGAACAGGAAGCCGATTTCACGGCCGCCGACGCCGATGTCACCCGCGGGCACGTCGATGTACTCGCCGATGTGGCGATAGAGCTCGCTCATGAAGCTCTGGCAGAAGCGCATGACCTCATTGTCGCTCTTGCCCTTCGGGTCAAAGTCGCTGCCACCCTTGCCGCCGCCCATGGGGAGGGTCGTAAGGGCATTCTTGAAGATCTGCTCGAAGCCGAGGAACTTGATGATGCCCAGGTTGACCGAGGGGTGCAGGCGCAGGCCGCCCTTGTAGGGGCCGATCGCGCTGTTGAACTCGACGCGCATGCCGCGGTTCACGTGCACTTCGCCGCGATCGTCCATCCACGGCACCCGGAACAGGATGACGCGCTCCGGCTCGACGATGCGTTCGAGGATCTTGGCCTTCTTGAACTCCGGATGCCGCTCGAGTACCGGCTCCAGCGAGGCCACGACTTCGTGGACCGCCTGGTGGAACTCTTTCTGCTCCGGATTCTTGGCAATCACACCCTGCATGAAGGAATCGGCGTACGACATGAGCTTCTCCGTTAAGAAAGGACCTCGCGCCGTCCACGTCCCGGCCCGGGTACGTGGCACGGCTCTGACGTGTATTCCAGCAACACCGGGGACACGCCGGGCGCGCGACACGCGCGCGGGCGCACTAACAAGAGTCGGGGAACCTGGGCCTGAAGCTCGCAACCCGCGCGCGGGCGCAAGTAAGCCAGGGGGAAGGAGAGAAGACCGCTCTGCACCGCCAGCAAGCGACGCATGCTCTTCCGCGACGCGGTACCCGCGGCCAAATCCGGGGGCCAATGAGCCGCCACCCGCACACGGGTCGCGACCACCGCACATCGGCGACCGCCCATTCGCAAACTCATTGCGGTCGTCGCACCCACCGCCGAACTTCTAGTGGATGAATTGTTTATTTTGCCAAGAACGCATAGCGTCTGCAAGCCGCGCCGCGCTTCACCTGCGATGCACGCCGCGCGACACCGCGATGAGATCTGCCCGCTCCCTGCGCAAAGCGAACTGGTTTTGTCCTGAATCCCCCGGCCCCCGACACGGTTTAGGCTGGCAGGATGCACTCCGCCTCGGCTGCGGCGGCGCTCGCCCGCGCGCCGCCGGACGCCCGGTTCGACCGCGGCAACGCCTTGAACCCGGATTTCCCAAATGCTGTCTAGAGTGGAGGGTACTCGACATGGCGTTGGACCTGCAAACCACGGGGGTTTCGGCAGCAGAGCTCGAAATGGGCGGAGAACCCAATTGGTGAAGCACGCACGGAGGCGTTGCGGGTCGGTTTTGACGGGGGCCTGAAGCTCGTGTTTCACGGTTCGCAGGTCACGTCGGACGCGGGGCTGCTGCCGTACCGTGACCTGGACGATGCGCTCGGCCTGACCGCCCTGCCCGGGGACCTGCTGCACGACTGGCTTACGGGCAAGAACACGCGGCACACGCTGACCGCGCTGCGGCGGGAGACGATCTTCAGCCACCTGGGCGGCTACGAGGACACCAACGACGCCGAGCGGCTCAGCGTGGACCCGGCCATGCGGTACGTCGTCGGGGGTCGGGCCCGAGATCATCAGGCGGCTTCGACCAGCCAGATGGGCCGCTTCGAGACCGAGGTTCTTACAGACAGGAAGAACCTGAAGGCCCTTATGAACCTGCCGGGGCTGTGGATCGACCGTGTGCGGGAGCAGAAGTCCAGCGCGCAGATCATCCTCGACCTGGACAGCTCAGTCAGCGAGACGTATGGCGAACAGGAAGGCTCAGCGTACAACGGTCACTTCGGCTGCACGTGCTACCACCCGCTGTTCTGCTTCAACCAGTTCGGTGACCTGGAGCGGGCGTTGCTGCGGCAGGGAAACGTGGCCAGCGCCGACGACTGGCGCTCCGTGCTGGAGCCCGTAGTGAAACGCTACCGAGACGGCGAGCTGCGTCGGTTCTTCCGCGGGGATGCTGCGTTTGCCCGGCCGGAGCTGTACGAGTACCTCGAAGTCGAGGGCTACGGGTACACGATTCGCCTGCCGGCCAACGAGGTCTTGCAGCGCGAGATCGAGCCGTTTTTGACCCGCCCTGTGGGTCGTCCGCCCCGGCGGTCGATCGTCTGGCATCATGAGTTCCTGTACCAGGCCAAGACGTGGGATCGCCCGCGGCGGGTGGTGGCGAAGATCGAGTGGCACCAGGGCGGACTGTTCCCGCGGGTGGGCTTCATCGTCACGAACCTACGTCGGCCGGCCCGGCAAGTCGTGAAGTTCTACAACGGCCGCGGCACGGCCGAGCAGCGGATCAAGGAGGGCAAGAACGCTGTGAAATGGACGCGGCTGAGTTGCCACGACTTCGTGGACAACCAGGTCCGGCTCCAGCTATTCGCCCTGGCGTACAACTTGGGCAACTTCTTGCGCCGCCTGGCGCTGCCCCGAGCGGTGAAGCACCGGACGCTGACCACGCTGCGGGAGAAGCTGGTCAAGATCGGTGCGCAGGTCGTCACGCCCGCCCGCTACGTGATCTTCCAGATGGCCGAAGTGGCCGTTCCGCGAAAGCTGTTTGCCGCCATCCTGGAGCGCATCCAACGGCTGCGGCGGTCCGAAGCTGGCGTGGTGCCTTCGGGATGAGCGCGCCGAGCACTCAACGCCGCTCGTCCTCGGCGAAGCCGGGCGGATCCCACGCGCTCCGCGGGCCAAACGGGGCCTTTTCGCGCCTGCGGGGGCGTCGACCGGCCTTGAGGACGGCCCGGACCGACCCCGCGCAGCCCCGGAAGCCCACAAGAGTGTCCGAAGAACGTGTACCCCTGAGGCCAAGGCGCGGTACGATAGACCTGCGCGGCCCGGCATCGGGGCCGGGCCAGGTCATCTGGGAAATGTCGGTCCAGAGGCGGCAGGGCGCTGTTTCTGTGTGTTCGGGGCGTTCTGTGGCGAATTATGCTGAATTTGCCACGTGGCCGATCCGTACACGGGAGTAGATGTGCCCTTTTTCCGGGCGGGAGAGCGGTCAATGATGAAACCAACACCGGGGGTGATTGTGGTGGGTTGGGCGGCATTGCTGCTTACCGGCGTAGGATACGCCCAGGCGCCCCAGACCTCGGCGGGCGTGGCGCTCTATGCTGGCCACACGGAAGGGACCCAGACGGTGTACCAATTCTGGGTGTCCGGCTCTGAGACCGCCGCCCCCATCTACGGCCGAATGCGCTTGCGTGAGCTGCTTATTGCTGCGCTCTTCTATGTGAATGACCACGGCGCAATGCCACCCGACCTTCTGACGCTCTATACCGGTGGATATGCGTCACCGTGCAGCTTCTACAACCCCGGTGATACCGATCCCGCTCCGGCCACAATCGACAATGAGATCCCGAACGCACCCAACAGCGCACAGATCAGCTTCGCTTTCCCGGCCGCCGGAATGTCCGAGCATCAAATCCTGCCCAACACGATCGTACTGATTGACAACACGTCCGCAAACAACGCCGGCCTGGGACGGGTCGTCGGCTACGGCGACGGGCACGTGGCGTTCGTGCCCGACTATCCGCACCCATTCACCGCAATGCTGGCCGACCTCGGGCCCTGCACGAGCTTCACGATCCGCCGTGGCGACGAACCTGCGGAGCCCTACGCGTTCACGCTGACGCCGGATATTGTGGGTAGCGCGCTGACGGCCCCGCACCAGTCTGAGCTCAGCGCGGGCGGGGAGATCACGCCCGAGGTGCTGGCGCTCTTTGCCGCCGAGGGCTTTGACGTCAATAACGTCGTGGCGCGCAACGCGAGCAGCATGCTCCTGGCACGTTCCGTGCGGCTGCTCGGTCCGGCCGGTCCGGCGCCGTCCGTGGTCGCGTATTTCCGGATCCACGGTGTGCTGGTCCTGGCACCACAAACGTCGACGGACAACGCGATCCTCATGGGCACCTGGGCGTGGCAGGACGCGGAGAACAGCAGCAAGCAAAATGACTCTTCCATGATTGCGCTGCGCGACTGGGGGTTGCTGGCCTTGGGCACGTCCGGACCCAACCTGTCCGGGCCACCGGCTCTTTACGAAACCCGCCGCCTGGGGCCCGCCGACGCCGGATACGTGGACGGCGCCGAGTGTGTGCTCGTGGACGGAGTGTCCCAGCGCACGGTGCCAATCCTGGTCGACGTCGAAGGGACACCCTACATATATCTCACCGCGAGCACGAACCAGATCATCACGCCCGCCTCGACGACCGGATTCCCGGCCTACAGCACATGTGACGTCGAACTGCCTCACGCTCCCGACATCGAGCAGATTCAACTCTACGCCCCGCCGGGCTACCAACTCAGCATCCCCGAGTCGGAAAATACGCCGAACGACACGATCGGACTCTATCTCCGTGGCGACTACGACCGCGACGGGGACGTCGACGACGCAGACCGTGCGGCCCTGGCGGTGGGATTCTCCGGACCGATCGGTCGGCCGACGTTCACGCCGCCGGCTTTCGCCTACGCGCACGTGTTCGACTTCGACGGCGACGGTGACATCGACTGCGACGATTACGCGGCCTTCACGGCGGCCTGGACCGGCGGCGGCAGTCCAGCTCCGCTGCCGGCCTGTAATCCCGCCATGTACACAATATCCGTGGAAATCGCCGGCCAGGGCAGCGTACAGCGCAACCCGCCCGACGACCTGTTGCCCGCCGGCGCGCCCGTGCAGTTGACGGCCGTCGCCGCCCCGGGCTGGTCGCTGCGGCAGTGGGGTGGCGACGCGAGCGGAGTGGCGCCGGTGACCACCATCGTCATCACCGCCGACACGCACGCGCTCGCCGCCTTCAAGAACGAATGTGACACGGCGTACGGATCGGTCGGCTTCAGCCAGCCGCCAATCATGACCACAGACCCCAACAGCGCCCCAGTGGCCATGCTTGGCAGCATCCTGGGTCCGCGCGGCGTCGCCGACCGGTTCGTGTTGCCAACCACGACGGCGGTGCCGGCGGTGCGCTGGTGGGGGACCTATCGCAGCTTCCTCGGAAAACCGGCCGAGAGCGCGGACAATTTCACGGTCAACATCCGCGCCGACTCAGCGAGCGCGCCGGGGCCGGTGTTGGCCACGTACCCGCTGGGCTCGTCACCCGCCCGGCAGCGCACCGGTTGGACACTGACCTGGCCATTCATCGGGCTCGGCGCGACACGCTACTGCGAATACGAATACCTGACCCCGCTCGACCCGCCCTTCGTGGCCGATGCCGGCGCCTATTACTGGCTCGAAATCGTGAACACGCCCGCGCCGAGTGGCGGCGTACCGGTGATGTGGGCGTGGCGCGTCGGGGTGGGTGACGGTTCGTGCTACGTGGACTCCCAACGCGATGGTTACGATGACAGCGATCTCGAAGGCGGTGACCTGGCCTTTGAGCTGGTGGCGCCGCTGCCACCGACGCCGGACTGCAACGGCAACGGCGTGGCTGACGGCTGCGACATCGCGATGGGGACAAGCGCGGACGTCAACGGCAACGGCATTCCCGACGTGTGCGAACCCTGGGATTGCGACGTTAACGACGACAGCCATGTGAACTTCGCGGATGTCGACGCGCTGCTCGGTTGTTTGGCTGGACCGGAAAACCCGAACGGTGGCTGTACCCCCGCGATCTTCACAGCCTCGGACGCCGACCTGGACGCCGACGTAGACCTGCTCGACGTTGCAGCCATGCAGGTGTGCCTCGGCACACTGTACGAATGGGATTGCGACGTCAACGACGACAGGTGGGTGAACTTCGCCGACGCCGACGCGCTGCTGGAATGTCTGGCCGGACCTGAGAATCCAAACGCCGGCTGTTCACCCGAGTTCTTCACGGCCTCGGACGCTGACCGGGACGCGGATGTAGACTTGCTCGACGAGGCCGCCCTGCAGGTGTGCCTAAGCGGCTGAAGCGGCCGGCGCTACCGCGCGGCTGCGGCGGCGCTCGCCCGCGCGCCGCCGGACGCCCGGTTCGGCCGCCGCAACGCCTTGAAATGCTTCACGCTCCCGCGCCGGACAGGGCGCTCAATCTCGAATCGGGTTTCGAGAAACTCCAGCAACTCGCGGTCACGCGGCTTGTTATGGAGTTCGCCCACAATGACCTGGACCGTATCCAGCACAGCCGGGGGCAGATTAGTCAGAATGTCGAATTCCGAGCCTTCCGTGTCGATCTTGATCAGGTCGACTCGCGCCAAACCGAGTTCCCGGAAGGCCTCCGCCACCGCCACGATGGGCAGTTCCAAACCGGAGGCGTCCGGAGCCTGGGTCCCCCCCTTCGGCAAGAAACCGCCGCCGCCGTAATTGCGCGGATCGTCGGAGCGCACATAACACCGCTGCGCCGTCTCGGCCCCGAGCCCATACGGCAGCGCCGTCACCTGCGGAAACTGGGCCACGTTGTGGCGCAAAAGCGCAAAGTTTTCCGGCAGCGGCTCGAAGGCGTAGACCCGCGCCTGCGGCCAGCGCCGCACGAACGCCGCTGTGACCGCCCCGATGTTGGCACCGATGTCCAGAATGACCTGCGGCGCCACTGCCGGCCGCACATCGTACTCACGCGGCAAGTCGCGCTGCACCGATTCGCGCAACAGCATCGCATCACTGGTGCCAGTGCGCAACCGGAAGGTACCGGCAAAGCCCGGCAGGTGCACCTCGGCCACGCCCGTCCGCTCCGTGAGCAGAAGCCGCGCGGCGTGCAGGCTGCGCGTGCGCACCGCCCACTTCACGAAATCCCGGATTCGCGCAAACCAGCCCAATGACATGCTACTTCCATCGGCGGCCCCCCGGATGCGATCGGCGTCAAAAGGCCGACGCGATGACGCGCGGCTCAAATGCAGGTGGGGGGCACGCCGATAGTTAGAGCAACGCGCGGGCGGAAGCGCAACTGCTGCGCCCCGCGAAAGTGCGCCGCGCTATAGCGCGAAGGACCCTGTCGTGCCACGGCCCCCTCTCGCAACCCACCCTGTCGCGCGCGCCACACCGCGACCTTCGCCGCCTGCACGGGCCGAGCTGGCCGACGTGCAGTTCAACCCGCGGCCCCCCGCTCGTGCGACCGGACCCTGGCCGGCCTGGCGCCGCGCGGTCCGGTTCCTGCGCCGTGAGCGACTCTTGCACACCTTCCTGGCGGCGGCAGCCCTGGCGTTCTTGCTGCGCCCCCACAACCCACGCCAACCGGCCGTCCCGCCGGAACGGCTGGCTCTGCTCGAAGCCCGCGCCGCCGCCGACTGCCTGTGGGCCGGCGACTCCCGCATTGGTGCGGCGTTGCAGGCCGACGTGCTGGCCACCGCGCTTGGCGGACGAGCGCGCGTCTGTCCGTTCGGCTTCCCCCTGGCGCGGTTCACGACCTCCTACCTCGACGGAATGGAACGCCTGTTGGGGGTGGACCGCACTGCCCACGCGCTCACGCCCGCGCCCCGCATCATTATCCTGGGCATCACGCCACACTCCGTGACGCCCGCGATGAATACCGAAGACTGGTTCGAGCGGCTCTGTGCCACGCAGCGCCTGAGTCGGCTCGTGGGGTTTCGCGTGCCGCCACCGGTGCGAATCGACGACTTGCTTCGACCGGGCGGCCTGACTGCGGCGAGTGCGGCCGAAGAACCGGGCAACGAGCCTGCGGACGAGATCAGCGCGCTCTCCGCCCCGGAAAAGCGCGCGCGCGCCGTGCGGCGCGAGCTGGCCTGGTGTCGCTGCAACTTCGCCGACCTGCGCGTCTCCGCGGACCTCGTCCAGACCTTGCTCGCCCGCGTGGCCCGCTGGTCCGCCGCGGGCATTCGCGTGTACGCGTTCCGGCCGCCAACCTCGGACGAAATGCTCGCCGTCGAGGCATGCATCGGCTTCGACGACGCCGCTTTCGCCGCGCGCTTCCGGGCCGCCGGCGGCACCTGGCTCGATTTCCCGCAGACCGGCTACGAAACCAGCGACGGCCACCATTTCACACCCGCTGGTGCCGCGCAGCTCACCCGCGAACTGGGCGTGATCATCGCGCGGGACCTGACGTCGCCGCACTGAGTCCCGCTCCGGCCACGCCACCAGCACCTCTGCCGTCCTCCACCCGTTTGCGAGCTGCGCGGATTCCGCGATAATGCTGCGCTTGCGGGCCGGCGGGGCCGTGGCCGGAAACCGTGCGAGCCAGAACGTCATGCTCCGGGAACTGGTCGACATTGCGTGGCTGGAGGACTTCGTCAGCGGGCTCTCGCGGACCGCGGGGCGGCGCGTCTGCGTGTACGACACACGCGGCACGCTGATGGTCGCGTCGGCGGCAAGCGGTGAGTTTGCAGAGCTCACGGGGCGCGTCCTGGGCGTGTTACCGAGCGACATGCGCATGGTACCGGTGCCAGCGCACGATCCGCCCGGGCAGGTGGCGTACGTCACGAGCCACGGCGTGTGGTACATCGTCGCGCCGGTCTACGTCGACGACCACGAGGCCGGGTACCTGGCCCTGGGCGAGTTCCGCGAGCACTCCCCTTCCGGCGACCAGTGGCACCGCATCCACACGTCGGCCACGGCCGATATCGAACGGCTGATCCAGGCCTGGGAGGCGCTCCCGCCCTTGCAGCGCGATGGCACCGGGCAGGCCGTCATCACCGTCCGCTGGGGCGCGCGCCTGCTCTCCGAATGGTGCCGGCGCGAGTCGCGCCTGCTGGCCGCCAGCGACGAGGTGGCGCTGGTCGGCGATATCGCCGCCCTCCTCACCGGCCAGCAGGACCTGCAGCGGGTCCTCGACCGCATCGTCAGCGAAACCGCCCGCGTCATGCAGTGCCCGTTCTGCAGTATGCGCCTGTACGACCCCGCCACGCACGAGCTGACGATCAAGGCGGTCTACAACCTCTCGCCCGACTACGTCGGCAAGGGCGCCGTCGTGCGGGCCGATGGCAGTGTGGATGACCAGGCGCTGCGCGGCCAGATCGTCTACGTCGAGGACATGACCACTGACGAGCGCGTCCAGTACCCCGATAAGGCCCGCGCGCAGGGGATCGTCAGCATGCTGACCGCGGGCATGATCTACCGCGGCAGCCCGGTCGGCGTCATCCGCGTTTACACCCGCAATAAGCGCCGCTTCCGCAAAGTCCAACGCGACCTGCTGCGCGCCGTCGCATATCAGGCAGCCACCGCCATCGTGCATGCGCAGCTTGCTGAAGAACGCCTGCGCACCGCGGACATGCAGCGCCAATTGCAGCTCGCCGGCGACCTGCAAGCGCGCCTGGTCCGCGTGCCCCCGCCACCGCACCCGCACATTCAGTCGGCGTTGGTCTTCAATCCAAGCTACGACGTCGGCGGCGATTTCTGCGACATCCTGAGTCTGGCAGACGGGCGGCTGGCTGCGGTCGTAGCCGACGTGGTCGGCAAGGGCGTCCCAGCTTCGCTGCTCATGTCCTCGGTGCGCGGTGCGCTGCGCGCCCACGCCGACTGGTGCAACCGGCCGGGCGAACTGCTCACCCGGCTCAACCGCCAGGTCTGTCGCGAGACGACGCCGGCCGAGTTCGTCACGCTGCACCTGCTCGCCATCGACCCCGCCGCGCGGCGCGTCACCTACAGCAACGCCGGTCACGAACCCCTATTGATCCTGCGCCGCGGGCAGGTCCTCAGCACGGAGGAGGCGGACCTCGTGCTCGGCATCGAGTCCAGCGAGGTCTACCACGAGTACACCCTGCCGCTGGAACCCGGCGACTTCCTGCTCTTGTACACCGACGGCGCCGTCGAGGCCCGCAACTTCGAGGACGAGGAGTACGGCCGGGAGCGTCTGCACGAGTCGCTGCGAACGTACGGGGCCCTGGCACCGCAGCAACTGCTCAACAACATCGTGTGGGACGTGCGCCGCTTCGTCGGTCTGGCCGAGCAGTCGGACGATCTGACGCTGGTCGGCCTGCGCGTCCTGCCGGAGTAGTCCCGCCCGCCCCGCGCCACGGTATACTGCGCCCTGCCGTGAGGAGACGCGCATGCAGATTCGGCTCGCCCACAGCCCCGACCCCGACGACGCCTTCATGTTCTACGGTCTGGCGACCGGCGCCGTCGCTGCCGGCCCCTACCGCTTCGAGCACATCCTCGAAGACATCCAATCGCTCAACGAACGGGCCCTGCGCGGTGAGTACGAAGTCACGGCCATTTCGATTCACGCCTATCCCCACGTCGCGCAGCGCTACGCCCTCACCGCCTGCGGCGCCAGCATGGGCGACAACTACGGCCCGCTCGTGGTCGCACGCCAGCCCTGGCAGATCGCCGACCTCGCCGGCCGCACGATCGCCATCCCCGGCCGCATGACCACCGCTTTCCTCGCCCTGCAACTCGCGGCGGGCAAGATCGCGTTCACGCCGCAGGTCACGATGTTTGACCGGATTCCGGACGAGGTCGCGCAGGGGCGTGTGGACGCCGGCCTGCTCATCCACGAAGGCCAACTCACGTATCAGAAACTCGGGTTGCATCCGGTCGTGGATCTGGGCGTGTGGTGGCTCCAGCGCACGGGTCTGCCGCTGCCGCTGGGCGGCAACGCCATTCGCCGCGATCTCGGCCCCGCCGCCTGCCGCGAGATCGCCACGATCATCCGGCAGAGCATTGCCTATGGCCTCGCCCATCGCGACGAGGCCGTCAAGTACGCCTTGCAGTTCGGCCGCGGCCTGGATACCCAGCTGGCCGACCGCTTCGTCGGCATGTACGTGAACCAGTGGACGCTCGACTACGGCGAGCGCGGCCGCGCCGCTGTCCAGCGTTTGCTCAGCGAGGGCGCGGCCGCCGGCTTGGTTCCGGACGTGGGAACGATCGACTTCATCTAGCGGGCCCGGCCAGCGGTCCGGGAGGAGCGCGGGATGTCCGGCCGTGGGAAACGCAAGCGCAGGCGTCTGCAGGACGAGTTCGCGGCGCGCCCCGAACCCGGCGCCCCGCCGGGAACGCTGGTCCCGGATCTGACGGCGCCGGAGAGCACGATCGTCGTCATGGCCTACGGGCCCGAGGGCTACGTCGAGCACCCCGTCACGGATCTGCGCGAAATCCCGAAGTTGATGGAGAAGTGGCCGGTCACCTGGGTCAACGTGGACGGCGTCGGCGACGCGGCCGTCGTCGAGGAACTCGGGCAGCTCTTCGGCCTGCACAAGCTCGCGCTGGAGGACGTCACGCACGTACACCAGCGCGCGAAGGCCGAGCCGTACGGACAGCACTACTTCGTCGTGGCCCGCATGGCCAGCCCGAACCGGCAGTGGCAGACCGAGCAGATCAGCTTCTTCTTCGGCGAGAAGTTCGTGCTGACATTCCAGGAAGGCCCGCGCGGCGATTGCCTGGATCCGGTGCGCGTCCGCATTCGCGCCGGTTTGGGGCGTACGCGGGCCCCGCGTCCGGACTATCTGGTTTACGCGCTGCTGGACTCCATCGTCGATCACTACTTCCCGCTGCTGGAGGACTGCGGCGAGCGGCTGGACGCGCTGGAAGAAGCGGAGAGTGACCCCGCCACGCCGCCCTTGCCCGACCTGATGTCGCGCATCCACACGATCAAACGCGACCTGTTGGGGGTGCGCCGCGTAATCTGGCCGTTGCGCGACGCCCTCAACACCCTGCTGCGCGACACCACGCCGCTCATCTCGGATGAAACGCGGCTCTACCTGCGCGACGTGCACGACCATGCCGTGCAGATCATCGACCTCGTCGAAAGCTACCGCGACATCTCATCCGGCATCACGGAAGTCTACCTGTCCAGCATCAGCCAGCGCACCAACGAGATCATGAAGGTGCTGACGATCATTTCGACGATCTTCATCCCGCTGACGTTCTTGGCCGGCGTGTACGGCATGAACTTCCGCACGGATATGTCCCCCCTCAACATGCCCGAGCTGACGTGGTACTACGGCTACCCCCTGCTATGGCTGGTCATGGCCGCCGTCGCGCTGGTCATGCTGGGATTCTTCTGGAAGCGCGGCTGGCTCGGCGCGCGCCGGCTGAGGCCGCCGCCCGAAAGCCTGCCCCCCAAGGAGTAGCCCTAAGCCGGCCAATCCCGCGGACCGCACGAGATCAGCAGCCCCGGCCCGTCAATCGGATACTGCCGCAGGTACGCCTCCACGCTCTGCGTCGTCACCGCCTCCGCCGCCGCCAGCGACGCCCCCGCCGTCCGCACGTAGCCGTACGTCTCCAGGTCGTCGACCATCTGCATCAGTCGCGTCCGCGGATTCTCCGCCTCCAGCGACAGGTGCGTGCGGCGCTGGTTCTTCACCCGCTGCACTTCCTGCTCACGCACCCCTTCCCGCATGAGCTGCGCCGCCTGCTCGCGCAGCGCCGCCAGCATCTCCTCCGCGCGCTCGGGCTCGCCGTCCGCGAACAGCACCATGTACCCGCAATCCTGATACGAAATCCACGCCGCCCCCGCCTGCGTGCAAATCCCCTTCTGCACGATGTTCCAGTAGCAGCGCGAATTGCTCCCACCGAATAGCGCCGTGAACGCCTCGATCGACTCGTCCTGCGGATGCCCCGCCGGCACGGACGGGTAGATCAGGATGAGCGACTGCTGCTTGAAGCGGTCGAGCTGCAGCTTGCGCACGCCGCTGGGCAAGGGCGGCACCGCCTCGCGCGGCACATGGTCGTCGAGTCCGCGCCGCCACGTGCCGCAGTACCGTGCCGCCGCCCCAAAGACGGCCTCTGCCTCCAGCGCGCCTGCCGCCAGCAGCCAGATGTTGTCCGCCGCGTAGCGTCGCCGGTGATACTGCACCAGCGTCTCGTGCGCCAGCCCCGCAATGGTCGCCTTCTCCCCGAGAATCTCGTGCCCGAGCGCGTGCGTACCGAACAGCACGTCGTGGACGAAGTTCCACACGATGCGGTCAAAGCTGTCGTCATTCATCGCGATTTCTTCGAGAATGACCTGCCGCTCCGTGTCGAACTCCGCCGGCGGGAGGCTGGGCCGCAGCATGTCGGACAAGAGCTCGAGCTGCTCGTCGAGGCGCCGTCCCGGCACCCAGCCGTAATAGACCGTGTGCTCCTTGCCGGTGAACGCGTTGTAAATGCTGCCCAGTTCGTCGAAGCGCACATTGATCTGCAGTGACGTGCGCTGCGGCGTGCCCTTGAAGCACATGTGCTCCAGGAAGTGGCTCACCCCGTGCTCCGGCGCAAACTCGTGCCGCGCCCCCGTCTGCACGAGAAAACCCGCGGCCGCCGAGCGGACCCCGGGCATGGTCTCACAAACGATCCGCAGCCCGCTGGGCAGCGTATGGGTGACGAAGCGTGATTTCATGGCGGGATTGTAGTCAGGACGGCCGGAGCGGCATAGCGGCCCGCACCCGTCGCCAGCTCCGCGCGCCAATGGTGTCGGCCGGGCACCCCTGCGGGTACCCGGCCGACGCCGGCACTTTCCAGGGATTCGGGGGTTATTCGTCCTGCGCCGCCTCGCCTTCCTCTTCCTCGAAGATGAACTCCATACCGACGAGGTAGCCGGCCGGCGTCTGCGTACAGTGGCGGATGACCGCGTGCCCGTAGCAGCTCAGTTCGGGCTGGTGAATCGCCAGGGCGATCTTCGTGTCCGCGGCCACGGGGCGGCGCGACCGCATCGCCAGGCCGTGGAGGCTCAGATTGTGCAGCGTGGCCAGCATGTGCCGGTCACCATAGCACTGCTCGGGGAGCCACACTTCAACGGTGCCCGGGAACGGCCAGCGATCCTCGCGCCGGTGACCGGGCGCGTTCTTCGCGACCATCTTGATGCGGTGCGCGTCCAGCAGCTCCTGTACGGCGGCGGGCGTAATCTTCACGATCTTTTCGGCATCCATCGCACATCCTCTCGTTGTGCCCACCGGCTACCCCGCGCCGGCTCCCCTGCTGTACATCGGTTCGTCGAGGTGGCGTAATCAACAACACCGTCGCGTGCGGCGCGACCGCCCGATCCGCCACGTTCCCGTCCCGCGCAGCGCGGCGCGCCAGCCAAGCGGAGCGCGCAGTTAGCGGAACTCGCCCGCCACGACCGAAAACGCTCCGCCCCGGCGCCCCTCCGCCGTGCCCGACGTTCCCGCCCGGACAACCCAATTCTCGGACATCGACTGCCCGAGGCGCCCAGTCTTGCGCGTCTCACGCCCCGCCCCTGGCGAGCCGATACCTCACGTAGCCTTCATTCGAGACCCCGCGACCGGCGGCGGTCCCCGGTCGGCAACGCGACCCGGGACCAACCTGGAGCGGGACAGCAGTGGCCTCGCCGCATGGGCTTCACCCGGAGCGGGAGAGCGCTATGCGGCAGTACGTACGAATTCTCAGCGTGGTCGCGGTCTGGGCCGGCCTGACGGGTTGCAGCCCGCTCACCGGCGATGGCAACAGCCTCATTGATTCCCTCCTCAACGGCGTGCCCGGCGAAACGCCCGCGAGCAGTACCGATTCCACGTCCACCGACCCCGATACAACAGGCGCAGATCAGTCAGCCGCCACGCCGACGGACGCCCCGGTGGCGGCCTCGAGCACCACGCTCATTACCGGAACGGTCGCGACGACCGGCCAGTACAAGCTGTTTGAGCTCGGCGCCGGCACCCCGGGCGATTCCTGGACTGTCCAGGCAGACGGACCCGCGTACAACCGCTGGTTCATCGTGGCGCTCTTTGACGGCGAGCAGTTGCTGCTTCGGCGGCAATTGGTCGCCGCGCAGACCCCGCTCGCCCACATTCTGCGGAGCAGCACCAGCACGCTGTACCTGGGTGTCACGCCGGTAAACAGCAGCTCAGGCGGAGATTTCCGCTTTGCTGCCGTGCGCCTTCCCGGGGTCGCGGTCCCGGCTCCCCGACCGCAATATGTCTGGCTGAACTTCGGCGGCGGATCCAACGTGGCTGTGCACGGACGGGCCGGCATCAGCTTCCCGGCGTTTGACAGCGCCGTGCTCGGCACCGCTTACGCGGGCGCTACGCAGCAGGTGCGCGACTACATCACCGCCACCGTCCGCGAGGACTACGCCCCGTACAACGTCATCGTCATGACGTCCGACGAGGGCCCGGCTCCCAGCGAGCCCCACGAAACGCTGTATTTCGGGGCCAACGATGACCGCCTACTGGGTCTGGCGGACAGCGTCGACCAGTACAACTCCGACCCGGCGCAGGTCGCGCTGATCTACGTGAACGCCTTCGCCTCGTATGCCGTCATGGAGCTCTCGGTCGAAGAAATGAGCCAAATGATCGGCAACACGGCCAGCCACGAACTCGGGCACCTTCTCGGACTGTATCACACCGCCGCCCCCAACGATCTCATGGATACTACGGGAACCGCGTGGGATTTGACCGGCAACCAGACCTTTACGACCGCTAAACTCGAGCCCTCCGTCTTCCCCTGGGGGTACGAGAATTCTCCCGTGCGGCTGGCCGAGACGCTGGGGTATAATTCTGCACCTGGCGAGGTGAGCAGCGTCGCCGCGAAAGCGCCGCTCACCGAGAAGATGGTCCGCAAGGCCGGACTGCGGGCGATGATGGTCGTCGACCTCCATACCCGCTGTGGAACCTGTGCGGACCCGGATGGGTGCGAATGAGTCTGCAGCAGGAACGTCCGAACGTCACGGAACGCGACTACCCTACCGCCGATTGCTCCCTCGCTGTCCCCGCGCGCCGCCGGAATCGGCCGCGCGAGCTGGCCTCCCGCTGGGCCCTGGTCGTGGCCCTGCCGCTGCTGGCCCTGTGCTGCGGTTGTCCCCTCCCGCAGGCCGCCGACTCCACGACTACGCCGTCGACCACGGACACAGACGCGAGCTCCAGCCTGGCTGCACCCGCGGCGGTGATCCTCAGTTCCGGTGACAATGCGCGGGAGTTCACCGGCACGATCGCGGACGCCAACGACGTCAAGGTCTACGCCCTCGGGCGGCTGGCCCCCGGAGATCACCTCGTCGCCGACGTGCAGCGCACCGGCGGCAACCTGGATCCGATCCTGGCGCTGTTCGACGACCAGGAAGAGCTGATCGCTTTCAACGATGATCGCGCCGCGGATGGCAGCGACCTCAACCCCCTGCTCGACCTCGTGGTTCGCGGCGATCGGCCGAACTACTACGTCACCGTCGCCGGCTACCAGGGCGACCAGACGGCGGGCACCTACTCGGTCGCCATCAGCGTGCAGCGCGATGTCGGCGTGCCGGCCCCCGAGGCCCAGATCGTGTACCTCAACTGGCGCGGCGGCAGCAACATCGTGATCCGCAACGTCGGCACGTACAACCTGCCCGCGTTCAGCGCGGCGGACGTCGGCCGGCCGGCGGAAGAAACGCTCGCGCTCAAGCAGCGTGTGCAGCAGATCGTCGAAGAGCGCTACACCGCTTACAACCTGACCGTCCTGAGCTCGGACGACACGGACACGCCGACCGCGCCTCATTCCACGGTCTACTTCGGCGGACGCGATCTGCAGGCCTTCGCCATCTCCGAGCAGATCGACACGCTTAACGAAGATCCCAACGACAACACGATCGTCTTCACGCAAAGCTACCGCGGCGCGTTCACGCGCACGCCCACGTTCGAGCAGATGGCCCAGGCGCTCGGCAACACCGTGGCGCACGAGATCGGCCACCTGCTGGGGCTGGTGCACACGGCCGACCCCAACGACCTGATGGATACGACCGCCTACAACGAGCGCATTCTGACGGCGCAGGAGTTCTCGAAGGCCGCCGTCGACGACTCGATCCTCCCCTTCGGCTTCCAGGACGCCCCCGACATCCTCACTTGGATCCTGGGTCTGGCGGGCTCCTAGGCTCGCTGGCGCGGACGCGCTCCCGCCGGTCCTCGAACACACCAGGCCTCAGCCCCACGAGCACCAACCGCGGGTGACGGAAGCCCGCCAGCCGCTACATCGCCGCAGTGCCCGCGACTACTTGCGCGGCCGCCCGGGTCGTCCGGGACCAGCGCCCCAGCGCCGCGGCGTGTCCCATAACGCCCCTCTGCCGGGGTGCGGTCCGGGGCGCCGGGTCCGGGGCTTGTGGGCCGCTATTTTTCCTTTTGACAAGTCTGGAGGCAGGTTTACAATGCTCAATCCGGCTCGCTGGACCGGTCGCGAGGTGAGTATGCGCCGGAGTCGGGCCGCTGGCCCGCCAGCGCTGCTGTAGCTCAGTGGTAGAGCGCCTCCTTGGTAAGGAGGAGGTCATGGGTTCAATCCCCATCAGCAGCTTTTCGACGCGACGGGTCGGTGTCGGGACCGGGCGCGCAGTTGAGGACGAGTACAGACTTGGGAACGGTGGCCCCGACTGGCCACCCCGGGTGTTGACCCGCCCGGGCGACGAGTGGAGACCTTTCTATGGCTAAGGGTGTTTTCGAGCGAACCAAGCCGCACGTGAACGTCGGCACGATCGGGCACGTCGACCACGGCAAGACGACTCTGACCGCGGCTATCACCGCTGTGCAGGCCGCCCGTGGGTTGGCCCAGTACAAGGCCTACGACGAAATTGCCAAGGCTTCCGAAAAGGACGGCCGCCGCGACCCGACGAAGATTCTGACCATTGCCACCGCCCACGTTGAATACGAAAGCGACAAGCGGCACTACGCCCACATCGACTGCCCGGGCCACGCCGACTACGTCAAGAACATGATCACCGGCGCCGCCCAGATGGACGGGGCCATCCTCGTGGTCAGCGCCGCGGACGGTCCGATGCCCCAGACGCGCGAGCACGTGCTGCTCGCCCGCCAGGTCAACGTGCCCAAC
Source organism: uncultured Planctomycetales bacterium (assembly GCA_964523405.1). Lineage (GTDB taxonomy): Bacteria > Planctomycetota > Phycisphaerae > UBA1845 > Fen-1342 > CAZGAQ01. Next base: position 22,524 of record CAZGAQ010000035.1, on the reverse strand, counting down.
CTCGTCGTCTTCCTGAACAAGGTCGACCTAGTCGACGATCCGGAACTCCTCGAGCTCGTCGAGATGGAAGTCCGCGAGCTGCTCAGCAAGTACAACTTCGACGGCGACAACATCCCCGTCATCAAGGGCTCCGCGACCGAGTGCCTCAAGGCCTCCGTCGAGAAGAACGAAGCCGGCTACAAGCCCATCGTGGACCTGATGGCCGCCCTCGACGCCAACATCCCCGAGCCCCAGCGCGAGCAGGACAAGCCCTTCCTGATGCCCGTCGAAGACGTGTTCAGCATCAAGGGCCGCGGGACGGTCGGCACCGGCCGTATCGAGCGCGGGATGGTCAAGGTCGGCGACACGGTTGAGATCATTGGCCTCCACGCCGAGAAGGACAAGAAGACGGTCGTCACCGGCGTGGAGATGTTCAACAAGACGCTGGACAGCGGCATCGCCGGCGACAACGTCGGTCTGCTGCTCCGCGGCGTCGAGAAGAAAGACCTGGAGCGCGGGCAGGTGCTCGCCAAGCCGGGCAGCATCACCCCGCACACCAAGTTCATGGGCGAGGTGTACGTGCTGACCAAGGAGGAAGGCGGCCGCCATACGCCGTTCTTCCCCAACTACCGCCCGCAGTTCTACTTCCGCACCACCGACGTCACCGGCTCGATCCAGGAGATCCAGGCCCGCGACGGCGGCAAGGCCGAGATGTGCATGCCGGGCGACAACATTCAGATGAAGGTCGAAATCATCAACCCGATCGCCATGGAAGAAGGCCTCCGCTTCGCCATTCGCGAAGGCGGCCGCACCGTGGGTTCGGGCGTCGTGACGAAGATTCTGCAGTAAGGCTCATGACGCGGGACCGGGCGGTTGGCGGCTGCAGGCCTCCCACCGCCCGGGTCGCCGCGGGCCACGTCGGGAGATTGGGAAATGGCCAAGGCGCAAAAGCGCGAATCCGTCTGGCTCCAGTGCAAGGAGTGCGACGACCTGAACTACCGCACCACGGTGAACGTCCAGGGCGGCGTCCCCAAGCTGGAATTGGTCAAGTACTGCCCGCGCGAGCGGAAGCGGACCACGCACAAGATCAAGCGGAAGTAGCCGGCCGCCTTCAGCCGCCGGCCCTCTGCCGAACCGGGACGCAAGCGCACGCCCCGCGCGGTTTGACGGCCGAATGCTGAACGTTGCCCGCTGATTAGGAGCGTAGCTCAATTTGGCAGAGCAGCTGATTCCAAATCAGCAGGTTGGGGGTTCGAGTCCCTCCGCTCCTGTGCTCGTTACGATCGGGGCCGAGTCCGGCCACCGTTCCGGGTGTGTGAAGTGACACGTTCGAGTGAAAGCGAGACCAAAGTGGGAACCGCGATCGGGTCGGAATACGAAGAGCACGAGAATAAGCCGACCGGCACCCCGGCCAGCGGCAATGCCGCCCGGCCGGCCGCCCGCGAGCCCGCCACGGGTCCGGGCGGCGGCCTGTTGCGCATCCTCAAGCCCGGACAAGGCACCCGCGTCCGCTGGGGCACGGCCATTGGCGCTGGTGCACTGGCCGTCGGCGGCGCCCAGTGGATCTACACCGAACTCCAGGGGTACAGCTTCGGCTCGTACGATCTGGTCGTCCGGACGATGATCCCGGTCATCCTGCTGGTCGCGGCCATCTACGGCATCTTTGTCGTGGTGGGCCGCCGCACCGGCGTGGTGGACTTCCTCATCGCCACCGAGGGCGAGATGAAGAAGGTCAACTGGTCCACCCGCAAGGAAGTCTGGGGCGCCACCAAGGTCGTCATCGTCACCGTGCTCGCCCTGGGTATAGTGCTGGCCATTGTGGATGCAGCCTTCATGCTCTTCTTCGGAACCATCGGCATCCTGAAGAACGTGCCACTCCTGGGAACACTGCTGGGCGGGGACAAGTAATGACGCCCGGCCCCGGGGAACCTGTCGACCACCCGGCCGGGCCCGCCCCGGTCGCGCCGCCGGAGAATGCGAAGATGCCCGAGACGACCGACACGCCGAAGACGCCCGAAGCGCACCACGAAGCGCCCAAGTCGGAAACGGTGGAGCTCGTCCATGCGGGCATGAACTGGTACGTGCTCCGCGTCGCCTCCAACAAGGAAGACCAGGTCCGCGAGGCCCTCGACCGCAAGGTCAAGATCGAGCAGCTCGAAGGCCGCGTCGGCCGCGTCCTCGTCCCCACGCAGCGCGAAAAACGCATGAAGGGCGGCACCGCCCGCGTCTATCACCGCAAGCTCTACCCCGGTTACGTCTTCGTCGAAATGGCCACCGACGACGACGGCCGCATCCCCGAAAACGTCTGGTTCGTCATCAAGGAAACCACCGGCGTCGGCGATTTCATCGGCTCCGGCGGCAAGCCCTCCCCCATGCCGCTCGACGACGTCAAGAAGATGCTCGCCGCGGCGATCAAGCCCGAAGCCCAGCCCGGCTTGGCCAACCTCGCCTTCAAGGTCGGCGACAAGGTCAAGGTCACCGAAGGTCCCTTCGAGAACTTCGAAGGCACGGTCGACGAGATCAACACCCAGAAGGGCACGGTCCGCGTGATCGTCACGATCTTCGGCCGCCCCACTCCGATCGAAATCGAGTACTGGCAGGTCGAGCAGCTCTAGCTTGGGCGCGCCGTCCTAGAGCGGTTTCACTAATCGAGCGTGTCTTCATACCGTCAGGCCTTCGCCTGCCGCGTTCAAATGTGACGGGCGCCCGATGCGCGCCGGGGGATGAACCCAGTGGGCACAGCGCCCTGGTCGGGCAGTTGGGGCGCACTCACAATGGCGCTGTCCCGGGGGGACGTTCCTCCTCGTGTTCATGCTGCCTTGCGGTGCGGTCCCCGGCCGACGTACCGCGCGGTCCGGCGTGGGCGACGCACGCGTGAGTACGCGGCGTCACGCCATCGTACTGTTGTAGCACGGCGGAGGATTCATGACCGCTAGACCCGGGATAGCCTTGATCGCGCTCGCCGGCTGCGGATTGGCAGCCGCGTCTGCCGGCATCGTCGCGCTCGACGGCGACACCATGGCGGTGATTGCACAGCAGGGTATGCCGTTCGACTTCCGCTACGTAACCGCGCCGCAGGGCCCGGACTACCCGCCGAGCCAGTCTGGCATTGCCGCCACCGCGGCGTCCAGCGGCTCCGCCACATACACGATCGCACGCCATCTCATCACGCTGACGACCGCGTTTCATCGCGACGGGTTGTACCTGAGCGACGGCATGCTGGGCACGGTCTCCGCCTTCGGCTCACTGAACTTCACAGTCGACGCGGACAGCTACTACGCCCTCTCCGGGCAGCATGCCCTCACCGGAAGCCAGCGGATCAGTATGCAGATCATCTTCGACGGCCTGACAACCGGCACGCGGGAGTTCCGGCATTACCAGTACAGCGAGAACACGCCGCATGAGGTGCTGCACCTCGGCCAGTCCGGCGGCGAGTACAGCGCGACCTGACCGGTGCGTCCATCGGGCCGCTGGTCGCCGGCCACCGCTATTCTCTGTCCTTCAACTATCAGATCGCCAACCCGCGGGGCACTGATGCCGGCGCATCGTCGCTCGGCAGCCTGAACGTGATCCTCTGTCCGGAACCGGCCAGCGCCCGTCTGTTGGCGTTAAGCATGCTCGGCATCCGGCGGCGCCGCTAGGACGCAACCCGACGGCAGGCCGTCCAGGCGAGCGGGAAGCGAAGGCCGGGCGCTTCCCGATCCCCGTGCGGCCTGCAGCCGCTGCCTATGTTGCGGCTGCGTCAGCGGGCTGTACCGACGTCACCCCCACGGATCGCCATGGTCAACCGCGGGCGCGCCTGCGTTCACGGCAACTCCGTCCGTAACGCCGCTTCGGCCGCCGCCGCGTCGCGCTCGCTCGCGAAGCGCAGATACATCAACACCCGGCCGTCGACGGCGGCAGCCGAAACCCCGACGATGTTCAGGTCGTCGCGGGCGAGGGTGCCGGCAATCCCGGCTGCCAAGCCGGGCCGATCCGGACCGGACAACCGCACCACGTGCATCCCCTCCGCTCTGGACAATCCGGATTCCGCAGCGGCACGGGCTTGCTCCGGTCCCGTGAGCGGCGCCACAAAGAGCACGCCGCGGCCGGGGCGCTCGTGCGCGGGCCGCGCCACAATGAACTCCAGGTTGGCCTGCGCGATCATGATTAGGTTGGCAAGTTTGGAGGCGAGGGCTCCGGGCCGATCTTCAAGTTCCCCGGCCCACACCGCGGCGCGCGAGATTTGGAATTCCATGGCACACCCTCGCTCTCGGCTGCGCTGACAAAGGTCCGCGCATACCCCTCTGGCCGACGGCGCGCTCAACGCGACATCGGTGCATGCTGCCCTTGGCAAATCGCGTCTGCGCGCCGCGCCCGCTGGCGGCACGCCGATCGGCGCGCCCTCGGCGACCCGCCTACGGTCGCCCAAGTCACCGACGGGTGAGCGGCCATACGCTCATGGGCAGGGGGTGACCGTCGTGTTGTAGATGCACCCGTCGCCCTGCTGGCAGTACGACACGCACAGCGCATCGTACTTCCCGGTCACGCAGATGCAGCTGCCAACCGGGTAGCCACCCGTGTTGACCAGGTACAGCCCGCCGTTGTCGCCCGCCAACAGCGTGCACTCCACGCCCTCGACGAGCGTGCCGCACACCGTGATCGTGGGCAGCGGCGGCGGCGGCGGCGGGGGTTTCTTCTTTGGTGCGGCCACAACCAGGCTGCCGCACAGGGCGAACATCGCGGCGGTCATGAGCACTGCGCGCATGGCTTGTCTCCGTGCAAAGTCTACGGGGCGCTGGACATGTCACGAACCGGCCAGCCCCGGCCCGTGGGGCGGCCTGCGTCTGCGCATCATACCCCCCGGCGTCCACGCTGCAACGTCTGTTGCGCAACATGCCCCGCCTGGCACCGCCCGCTCAACACGCTCGCTCTCGGCACGCACCGCACGTCGCGCTGCACCTGCACACCGGCGGGCTGACCACCGTGGCCTACGGCAGACCAAACGCGACCTGGAACGCCGCCAAATCGACGAGATCCACATCCGCGTCCGCATCCGCGTCGGCGCAGATGCATGTGGACTCCAGGGGCACGTTCGGCCCCAGCATACACGCGGTGCACACCGCAAACTCCATGATCTCGAGCGCCCCGTCGTCATCGCAATCGCCGGGAAAACGCTGGAAGCGGTCGAAGTACGGGACGGTGCCGTAGAAGTAGATGAGCCCGTAGCTGAGCTCGCGGATGCTCCCGGTATCGCGCGGCGTCCAGCTCAATGCGGTCCACGACCCGGTCGCCACGTCGTTGTCGTTCACACGCGCTGCGTCCTGCCAGAGTCCCGGCGCATAGTTCCGACGATAGCGCACCAGGACGTCGTCCGGCTCGCCAACCTCGTGCGTGAACACAATCGCCGTGCCGGCACCGCCGCGGGCAGTCACCTCGGCCATCTGGTACGGTCCTTCTCCGGAGCGCGGCTCTGCGATGTAGTTGTAGTAATCCCACGTTTCGCCGCCATCGTGGGTGATGAAGTACCGAATGCCCTGGCCATAGGTCATCTGCAACTCGTGTGCGCAGATGACGTGGTCGTCCCACGCCGAAACGGTCGTACGATTGTGGGTGCCGTCAAACGGCGCCGTGGTCGCCTCGCTCCAGTCACTCGTGCGCTTCCGCAGCACGTGGACCCGGCTATCGCTGCCGATGTAGGAAAGCCAGACGTAGTAGGATGCAAAGCCGGGATTCCAGCACAGGTCAAGCCCGCCAACCGCTGCCGCATCCGGGGGCGACGCTTCCGTGAACGAAGCTCCGCTGGTCGCTATGTCCCATGCGAAGCGCACGGCATTGTCGCTTTGCCGCACGGCGTAATAAACGCGGTTGTCGGCAGAGTCCGCGTTCGACGCGAGGGCCACGTCCGTGATCGTGCTGGTCCCCCCGTCGAACACGACTTGATAGCCGTACGTGCTATCCACCTGGCCCGTCGAGACAACCACCCGGCGCAGCCGCGCCTCGCTGGCAAAGTCGCTGGCCACGTAGCCCACGTACGCGTAGTTGCTGACCACCGCCAGGTCCACGTCGACGGCATGCTTGCCCAATCCGGCCGACCAGAAGTACAACTCGGTCCAGGACGCTCCATCGGTGCTTGAGCCGTACAGCGCCCAACCGTTGTCCGTGTCCCAGCGTACCAGGGCAAAGAGCTTTCCGGTGACCGCATCGTAATCAAGCCCGGTCGAGACACCCCCGGTGCGCGCGCCGATGCGGACATCCGCGAATGCGCGCCCCACGCCAACTGGTTGCGGCGTGCGCCAACTCACGCCCAGCGCCACGGGCGTGTCCCCGGCCTCGAGCTCCTGTAGCTGCGCGATGGCCCAGTCGTATTGTCCGGCGTTCCACAGTACCTCGATTTGACGGGCCCGATCAGCCGCTGTGGCCGGCGCGCATGCCGGCAGCTCGACCTGTAGCTGTGCATTACGCCGCGTGGCATCATCCCACGCGCGCAACCGCTGCTCCAGGGAAACCTCTGCGGGTGGCAGGGAGCTCGTCGCCTCGCGGTCCTCGATCGCTGTGCGCGGCGCGCTTGTCGTCTGTGCGGGCGACACCTGCAACATGTCATTCAAGCCTGACGCCGCGACGGGCGTAGACGCTGCCTTCGCCTGCAACGGCAGGCAACCCGCCGCACCGTCCCAAGGCGACTGCCCCTGTGCCATGGACGCCATCAGCGCGGCGCAGAACACAACCGCAGTGCACTCCAAGCACAACCGCCAAGCGCGCTTGATCATCATGCCGTCGCTCCTCTCCCCCCATCCGGCCCTGTCGACATGCGGCCACCTCGCCGGCGCAACGAGCGCGCCGGTGGTGCCCAATCCCAACTCCATCATAACGCGCAGCGCGCACGGTGGGCCGCAGAAAGTGCGCCAAGTCGCCAGAATCCGCCGTCGCGAGCGGTTCCATGAGCGCTGCCGGACCTGGCGCCGTCCGTGCTGCGCAGTCAGGCCGGCGGCCGCGCCCGACGGCCGCAACTCATGCTCGCCCGGCCGCGGACGCAGTCCCGCCCGCGCGGCACAGGAACGCTCAATCCACGTTGTGGCACAAGGACTTATGTGCAGGGCCACAGCGTGATATGACGGCCGCACCAGAGCCGATCGTCGGGATTACCGACGGTGACTGGGCACGCAGATCGTGTCCTCTCGGGAACCCCCGGCCGTTCACAGCGGGCGATGGGATTCGAACCCACGACGTCCAGCTTGGGAACGACGAGCCGCCCTGCCTGGAACGCGTAAACCACGTTACCAACGCGGGTTGCGTTTTGCAAGGCATGCGAGAGTTTGTGGCCAGTTAGGGCTCCTTTCGCTACGCCGCGCGGTGTACACCGCGCACGCGGTAAACACGCGCAAGGAACGGCCTCGGCCGCGCCCCGGCGGACGGCGCGCGTGCGCAACGCGATGCGGAGCCAGAAGGCCATCCGCATCGGCAGCCCGGCCGTCCGGACGAGCTGGCGTTCATCGTCCCGGCGACCTTGGAGCCGAGAACGTACATGCTGGAGGTTCGCGGCCGACCGCGCATCGCCGCCAGCCCCGATGGCACTCCCGACCTGCGCATCGGCCGCCTGGGGCAGGTGCTGGTCGTCCAGGATTGAAATGTCCTCGAAGCGACGACCTCGGACGCCACACACATGCAGGAACCAGTACCACCGCACGGCAATTTGTGGACGCAGTGGTCCGGTCACTCGGTTCTTTCTTCGTCAGCACGGAGGTGGGCCGCCACCGTCTCGATCCGAGAACGAATGTCCCGCAAGTCTGCCGCTGTATCTCCCACGCCGGCTTCCGTCAAACGCACACACAGCCGCTCTGCCTGCCCCCATTCAGCTGCAGCCAGTTTCCAGTCGCCAACCCGTTCGGCCAGCTCGCCACGACGCCGACAGCACGACAGCGCGAGACGCAGAGTCTCGTTGGTCACCTCCGGACCGGCCAATGGCATGATTGTGTCCAGCGCCACTCCCAACTCCGCCAGCGCCCGCTCGCGCAACTCATCACAGCGTTCTGGCGCCGCGTCGGCCCATCGGACGTACAGAATGGCGAGGTTCTCACGAATGGTGGCCAACATCTGTCCCGCCAGCGTGCCGCCACGGGCGCGCAACGTGAGCTGCACCTGCCCGATGCCCCGCCGCAGAACCACTTCGCCCTCCGCGAACCGTTCGCCGTCCCGCAACACGCGTCCGACGTTGTTGTCGACCACCGCCGTGGTCTCGAGCCGGCGCAGGTCGCTCGGATCAGGATAGAGTTCTTCGTACATATCGCGCGCCCGCTGGTAGAACGCCAACGCTTCATCCGACCGGTCACAGTCCACCTCCTTGCTGGCCACGGTGTTAAGGAAGTCCGCTAGCATGCGCTTGTTCTGCGGGGTGGGCTCGCGCTGCACGAGGGACTCGCCAAACCGCACGTCTCGCTCCCACGCTTCCTCATCGGTGCAGCCCTGCTCCGCCAGGATGAACCGGCGCGCCGCCCGCAGATTGGCGATCCAGTAACCCAACCGGGTCTCCTGATAATTGGTCATGCACCGCTGGATGATGTCCTCCGCCGCGTCCAGAATCTGGACTGCCTCGTCCCGTTTGCGCTCGTCCCGAAAGAAGGTGGTCACGCCGTACTGTGCATACCCGTTCACCGCGTCAGGCAGATACTCGGTGTGCCCTTCGACAACTACCGACTCGCGCAGCAACTCACAGGCCCTTCGCAGCGCTTCACACGCCTCGCGCAGCCGCCCGAGCGACCGCAGCGTCGTTCCCTCGACCACCAGCAGACGGGCGGTGTCGAACCGGCCCGCCGGCATCGGAACGGCGTCGTCGCGCGCCGCGATGCTCGCGCGGCCCTCCTCAATAACCTCCAGCGCCTGGTCAGAGCGCCCCACCGTGTCCAGGGCGTTGGCGTAGTTGTAGTAGAAGGTGGGCAACTGGTCCGCGATGGCGCAGCATGCGTGTGCAGCGTGCGTCTTAGCTTCCGCAACGAGGGATTCGTGAGCTGCAAGCGCCGCGGCGGGACGCTCCAGTGAGTTCAGCAAGTTGGCCCGCGTGGCCAGGCAAGCGAGCCGCTGACGCTCGATCCGCGAGCACGCGGCTGCGGGGCCCGGAAACTTGGTCGTTCGGTCTCCCAGGACTTCTACCGCCCGCTCAATGTCGCGCAACGCGAAAACGTCCTCGTGCAGCTCACGGCGCAATGAGCAGCGCCCGATGCAAGCCCAACCCAGCACCTCGCCCAACTCACCGCGCCCGAACTGACCCACGCGCTGCTCGAGCATCTCAATGGCGCGATCGTACGCGCCGAGCGCCTCGTCCCAGCGCCGCTCGACCAGCAGTACCGTCGCAAGATAGACCTCTGCCGGCACGGGCTCACGTTCTTCCGCGACACTCGCCCGCAGATGGAATTCGGCCGCTTCCAGCTTCTCGCGAAAGTACGCCGCCAGGCCGGCCGTCACCCGCGTGGCGGGGGGAGAATCCGGCGGGGGCGCCCCCGCCGGGTCCAGCAGCCGCCCGCCCAGAATCTGTGCCGCCTCGTCCGGATCACCGGCCGCCAGCGCGTGCTGGGCGCGCAAGAGCCACAGGCGGCTTTTCTGCCCGCTGTTCAATTCGTTCTCTGGGCACACAGATGTAAAATGCTTGAGTTCCTCGTCGAGTCGTTCTCCGTACGGTGCGACATCAGCGCATTCCGAGAAAGGCGACGGCGGCCAGACACCCGTGTGTACGTACCGTCGCGCGTGCTGGAGCATCATCGCTCCCACGGCCTGCAGAGCCTCGCCAGCCGTTGCTTCCAGGCTCGCGAGCCCGCGCTCCGGATCCGGAGGCACCTGAGTTTGATAGTAGTACGCAACGATTATACTGGCCGCGACGCCGATGCCCACGCCTACTACGGAGCCCACGTCACGTGTGCTGATACGCGTCCGTTTCTGAATCCGCGTGTGCCCGGTCCCCAACTGCTCCACAAGCTGCGGCAGGGCACAGCCGTAGAGCGCCTCGACAATCTCCTCCCTGGAGGGACGTGGGCTTGAATTCTGCGAGACCAGCACGTCGTATGCGTCGAAGAGGGGCGACCTCACGAACGTGTTGAACCATTTCTGCAACAACACACGGCGTACGCTGGAGACCGGCCGTTCGACCAGCATGCGCTTGATTCGAGCATCGTCCGCCCGTTGCGTGCAAAGGCCCATGGCCCGGGCCGTCCGACGTAGCCATCGACTGCCAAAGAGATCGTCAATTACATCTACGAACGCCTGGCGCACGCGCGCCATTTTGCGTGCCCCGAGAAACGCCTCCAGATCCCGTCGCAGGCGGGACCGCGGACGCCTGCGCCCCAGTCGTTCAACCACGAGACGTAGATCGTCATCGGGAAGGTCGCCCAATTCGCCAGCCAGCTCTTCAGACGACACGTGGTGCTCCTCTCCATTTCTCCTTACTCCCCATCGCCGGGATGCGCCCCTGCGCCGCTCATATGATCATATGCAGGTGATGCCGCGTTTTCCGGACGCGCGACGTAACAGACAATCAAAGGCGAGGAAACCCGCTCAGGGCGCCGGGAGACGCCAGGCCGATCAGCCCACGTCCCATCGGCCTGCGGGTATACCACTATCGCGTCCGCGCAACGCCCCGCCCGGGAAAGCCGCCTACAAGCCAATACGCAATGCGACGTAGGTTCTTTATCCGCCGGCTTGTCGAGTTCTTCGAGAATCAGCGATATCCCCAACGTAGTACTTACGCCGCTCCGAGGATCCCGTTCCAGCGATCATCAAAACAGCGCGACGCATAGGTTCATTATTCCCATCTGCCGCGGCCACAGTAGACGCTGAACAATCTGTCGCCTCATGGTACGCGCGCGAACCCACATCACCCAGTTCAACACCAGGAGCGCACCAATCCATTATCGAGTGCAGAGCGACGCGTAAGGCTCGACACACAAAACACTTGCAGGCACATGCACGAACGCTCGCTGTCTTACTTTGCGCGGTGTACACCGCACATGGCGCCGACACAATCTCGCACTCGGCCGGGAGCTGGTGGCCAAGGTATTCGGAGCCGAGAACGGCTATGCCCCGGCTCGTGGCGGAATTGCCGGGAGCTGAACCTCGGGCCGCACGTTCCGAAGAGGGCGCGATTCGGATCAAGCGATGGCGACGAGAAAGTGGCAGGCAGCCTCGATTGTGCACAGAATGGCGGAATGGGCACGGCTGAAAACGCAACTCAAATCGACAAGCGCCGGGGAAGGACTGCCGCCGAGCTTCTGCACGATGCCTTTTCGACCACCGGGATTCACGGGCACGCGGAGATGCCTGAGGACATTCTGCCGACCGGCATTGCCGCCGGGTCCTGCGAGCACCTGCTCTTCATTACGCTGACCGTCGCCATTGATTATCAGCGAGACGCCACCGCCTTGTGGAGGAGTTCGCGGATCACCTACGAAGACGCTGAAACGCGATATCTGTTCGACCCGTACGCTCTTCATGCAACTGCGCCACTGAAGATTATCGCGGACATGCAGCGGCATGGCCTGTCACAAAGACCGAAGAAGGATGCGTTCATCTGGCGGACGGTCGGCGTCACCTTTCTCAAAAAGTGGGCAAGCGACCCTCGCAACTTCCTGGCGGACTGCGGATGGCATGCTCCTGCAGTTCTGGACCGGCTGCATAGGGACACGCACGTTGAACGTGGTCGGGCGGTTTGGGACTTTCCATTCCTACGCGGGGCGAAGATCGGGCCGCTTTGGTTGCGGATGCTCCGGGATAACGTCGGGATCACTGACCTGCACGGACTCGCTCAGGTGCCGATCCCGGTGGACACCGTAGATGCACCGCTTGAGGACATGCCGCTTGAGCAGGTTGATGTCGGTCAGCTTGTCGGGATCGACCGTTACACCCTGCTCGCCGAGAGCATCCAGGATGCTCCGCCGCGTCTTGTCGAGGGCGAACTGAACGGGGTTATGCGGAAAGCGGTTGAGGAAATCGAGCAGGCGATCCGTGATGAAATCCACGGCCTCGACCAGGAAGTGGCCGCTGCCCATCGCGGGGTCGAGCACCTTCATGTCGAAGACACGATCCACGAGCGGCTGATGCTCGGCGTAGGTCTTCGACGCGGCGAAGGCACGCGGATCGGCGTTCTTGGGCAGCAAGCCAGGATTGTTCTTCGCGTTCTTTAGATGGCGGTGATACGTGCTGCTCGCCGAATTCAAATCCGTCCGCAGGGCTTCGAGCTTCTCAGCTAGGACAGGGCCAACGGTGTGCTCGACGATGTACTCGACGATGGGGTCTGGCGTGTAGTAGCTGCCCGTCGCCTTCCGCTCGGCTTTGTCGTTCGACAGGTAGACCTCGCCCTTGCGAACAACGGCGGTTGCGGCTGCCCGCCTGCCGCGTCCTGGGCGAGCTTGCGCAAGCGGGATGTACTTCTCCGCCTTCTTTTCGGTCGTCGTCGTCAGGTCTTCGTCTGCGATCTTCAGCTTGAACTCAAGCAGCCCTTCGTAAATACTGCCCAGGTGGCGAACTTCCAATGACTTGTAGTCGATGAAGGCGAGCGAGAACGTCCGCTCGTCCACGTCGCGGGCCAAGCGGTCGATTGCCAGGGCGAGATAACGGTCGGGGACTTTGTGCTCCAGCAGGAAGCTGGCGATGCGATGCTCCCGCTCGGCTGAATCGCGGTCGGGCTGCGTCAGGAACAGGCCGCCGTTGTAGCAGGGGACGTTCAGCACCGCGTCGCCCTGGTCCATGACGCCGAAGAGGCGAGCCAGGCGGTCGTAGAGCGTCGCCTCGATCTCGGGATAGGCGTTCAGCCGTGTGGGCACCTCGGTCTCGGCGATGCCCGCCTGCTCCGCGATTTCTTCCTTGATCTGCTTCAGGCTGGCGGCCTTGTACGCGGCTTCGCGAATGGGAAGCAGGTCGCGGGCTTCGGCGTAGAGGAGGAAGAGCAGACGATAGAGCAACGTGAGCGTTGCTTCGAACGTGTCCTTTAGTTCTTCGTCAGTGAGGCGATGCGTATTCTGGAGCCGCCGCCTGCGGTCCTTGAGGAAGCCCTGGGCCAAGTGCGGGAAGATTTCGACGAAGATGCGGTCCTTCAAGCGGTCGCCGAGCCGCTTCGCGTAGTCGCGGCTCCCCTGCACGATGGTGTCGAGCCAGCAGGTCGGCTGCTCCGTATTCGGGAGTGGCTCAAACGCCTGGCGACGGACGAAGAGCCACCAGTAGCGGAACGCCTCGTTCGGATCGGTTTCTCCCGACGCGAGCAGGGCTTCTTCGAGATCGACCTCGTAGAAGTTCGTCGAACGCGAGTGAGCGTCGCGGCTATAGAGCCGCCAGAACTTGCCGTTGGTAACGATGACCCAGCGGGCCTTGCCCTCAGCCAGAGCGGAAACGACCGCCGCTCCTGGATTCTCCTCGGGCGTATCAGGATCGTTCAGGTCGGGGCCGTCGAGCCAGCGGTCCCAGCGATAGCAGAACGCGACCGTCAACGTCCCGTTGGAACCATGAAGCTCGTAGTCGGGTGTCAGATGGTCCTGGTTCGCGGCCTTGGCGACCTTGGCCTTGAAGCCGAGCAGCTTCCAGGCGGGCTCGTATAGCTCGTCGCGGACGAGTTGCTCGGGTTTGTTGGCCCAGCGACTACGGGCGTTGTTGAGCAGGTCGCGAGTGTTGGCAAACGCGGCGGACGGATCATCGCTCCAGGCCGCATCTTCGCGGAGCCGCGTTTCGAGGTAGTGGTCGGCGAACAGGGCTCGGTTCTGGAAGTAGCGGCCGCTGTAGTGGGCTGCTTCGAAGACGCTACGCAGCTTGCTGAACTGGTCCAGGCCATCCCTGCCCGTCCAGGTCAGGCGACGCAGGATACGGCAGTCGAGGTGGGTGCTCGCCTTCCGCATCACGGTGACGACGCGTGGGATCACGCGGACACCCGGCACACCGCCCGGGGTCCGGCGCTGACGCGTCTCTTTGTCGATGAGCACGAATTCGAGAACGTCAAAGTTCTGGGTCAGGATGAGCAGGTGGTCCGTGCTGCGGCCGCCGAGATTGCGGGCCAGTTCATTGCGGGCCTTGGCCGTGACCGAACGTAGCTGGACGAAGATGACGCGGAGGAACTGCTCATCGTCCTCGGCGAGCAACTCCATCCTGCGGATCGCGTCGGCAGTCTCCGATGGGAGGCCGAAAGCGGTTGCGGTCAATTCGGTGCGACGGCCGGTCGGGTAGCCGAGTCGCGTGAGGAACGCCGTCACGGCGTCCGCCGATGTCAAAGCACTCAGGTCCTGCGTTATGAGGTCGATATCCGCCGTGAGTTGCACCGCGCTCACCCCATCGGTTCATACGCCCGCGGCGGCACGGCCGATCGCCCCGCCACATGGCCTATATGATACGGCGGCGGGTGGGCGGCGCATATGGGATCGCGTGAGATTCACCGCGTCGGCGAGCTGTTCGGCCAGTGCGGACCAACGACGCGGCAGCCACCTGCGATATTGCAACCGCCCCGTGCGCCCCCATCTCCTCAGCATGGGTGGAGCCATCCAGAGCGTCCTGCGAGCCCACGGCGATGCCATGTCCGTGCGCGACATCACTACCGCTGTGCGCAAGGCCGGCTACCCGTCCAAGAATCCGACGCTGAACAAGAACGTCGGCATGGCCCTGGCGGAAATGCTCGACGTGGTCCGCGTCCACCGCGGCGTGTTCCGGCTGCGTTAATGGCGGGCGATGGCGGTTGAGGAACGCCGAATTCCTCTCGATATCGGGATCGTCCACAACACCACGCGGCTCGCCGGACGATGGTCCGCACGAGCCGCGAGGGTCGGTTTTCACGCCTGTTTCGGGCGATCGTCATCTATCCGCAGGGCCGTCTACATCTGGGACCTGCTCTGGCCGGATCTGCGCGCCTGCGCGGCGAATCGCCAGATGATAGTCGCATATCTTGCCGTGTGCATAGAACACGACAAGCTGTAGCCCTCGGTGAACACCAGCGCCATCGGCACCACCGGATGCTACACCAAACCGCACGACGCCGTAGTCCGTTCCGAGTCTGTTCTTGCCTACTGCCTCTTCAAAATCTGTGCCACACAGCAGCTTCACATTCGTCACCGGTTTCATCGTGCCCACGTAACCGGCATCGATCGCCCGCAGACAAATGTCGCGCTTCACCATCCCCTCCATTGCCGTTTGGTAGCAGACTGCGAGCTCCTCCAGAGTCAGCGTGTCCTCTCTCCCCGGTGGACTGATCTGTTTGTCCGTGTTAGTTAACTCCACAGAGATGACATGCTCAGTGTTATGATCTATGAACATGCTCCAGCCTGAAAACCTACCTTCAACCGGCACGCCACCTTTGTCAGTGCGACTAGACATCTGTGGCAGGAAGGTAACCACTCCTGGTGCGTGCATTCCGAAATCTGAACCGAATAGTCGCCACACATTGTTCATTGGTGTGCCAACGCCGATATAACCGCAGTCAATGGTACGGATGGCGACATCGCGACGTCGCGTCTCCTGCCCGACGGACTGTTGATACTCCATCGCCAGTTCATCGAGGCTAACCGCCGCTGGCTTCAACGCTGCCGCCGCGCCGCCGCCGGCCATTAGCGTACTCGTGGATGTTGGTGGATTGCGGTCACAGCCGGCACTCAGCACGAAGAGCACACCGGCCACGGCAAGCACGGCCTTGAGTTGTCTAGCGATCACGGACATGTGCGACACCACATCTCGACAGGGTACTTCCGATCGTTGCATGGCACCGGGCTTATTGCGAAGAGCTGCGGCTCGTACCCGGCACCAACATTCATCCACAAGTAGCACTTCTTCCCGCCCTTTCCTGTGACAACAGTCACATAGTTGTACGGCGTCGTTCTGCACATGTACGGGAACGGGGGGTCTTCTGGGTCATAGGGGACCCGGGGATGAATCGCACCACCGTCAGACGCATCCGGAGGAGGCAAAGGAAAGCAGCCCGTATTTGGATCTCTGTGCACTACCTCGTTGTACGGGTACGGTTGCCCCTGTTCCGCGAAGACGAACGGTTTAGAACCATCTGGGCAGCACCGATCTGCCGCCGGTTCAGTCAAGTAGCACTTGGTACCCGGGGCGAATTCCGGCCACAATGCGCCCTTTCCTTGAAACATCGAGCACACGCCGCAGCATGCCCGATCTAGCTGCCACCGTTGCGCAGCAGTCGCTCGAAGCAACTCCTCGGCCTTGGCTCGCGAGATATACTCTGGCCCATTCCCGCAGTCAATTTGGTCGGTGCCGGGGATAGGTGGAGGGTCCTTGAGGGGGTAATCCCATATCTCTGGGCGTCCTTGTGGAGGCGACCCGTAGTTGTGGTTCAGGATGTCTGTGATAATGAACATTCCTAGAGCATCACGTGCATCCGGGCGATTTGCGAATGACATGTACAGATTGTGCCCGCCTCGCTCCGCGATCGGATCCTCGCTGGTCCACCGCCCGAATCTCGGGCTGTAGTACCGGTAGCCCCAGTACCCCAGGCCGGTGTTGGTGCTGAACTGCTTCGTGCTGAAGCGCCAGGGCTGGTTGTACTCGCCGGCCGGGATCGCGTTCGTGCGGTTGCCGTACGGGTCGTACTCATAGTGCGCCAGCAGGCGCGCCGAATCCCAGGTGAAGCCACCTATGTACTTTAGGTTGAGCACCTCGGTCACGTTGCCGTTGGCGTCGTAGAAGTAGACGATCCGGTCGTCCGTGCGCGCGGCGTCCGCCACGGACAGCAGGCCGCCGATCGTGCCGGCTCCTTCCAGGCTGTTGACGGAGCCGTTCAGACCCGCGAGGTCCAGGCCCCAGGTGTGCTTGCGCAGGACCGTCGGCGCACCGGTCGTCGGGACGCTGAGTTCCAGCAGCAGCTTCCAACCCGACCAGACGTACTTCTGATGGTTAATCAAGCTCCACGAGCTGCCGTTCCAATAGAACAACTTCCGTTCGATCCGCCTGCCAAGCGCGTCGTACTGGTATTCTTCCTTCGGCGAACCATACCAGGCTCGTTTGTTAGCCGCAGCCCGCAGGCGGTTCTCGCCGTCCCAGGTATAGAGCATGACGGCGTAGTCGCTATTCAGGTACTGGCTGTAGCGCGTCCGGTCCGCGTAGCTCAGGCAGTTGTCGCTGTTGAGGTCGGCCCAATAGCAGTCGCACCACGGGTACGCCTGCGTGTACCAAGCCGGGCAAGGCGCGGGTTTGCATGTTACCGGCGACGCCGGCGTGAGGCTAAAGAAGATGCCCGTATCGCGGCTGTCCGCGATGCCGTCGCAATTCACGTCCAGCCGGCCAGTCTCGGCCTCACGCGTGAGGTTGCCGTCTTCGTCATAGCCGAGATAGGGCGGTGTCTCGGCCACATTGTCGTTGATCTGGCGATACTGGTTGAGGCTGTTCGTCACGTACGTGGTCGGCGGCATGGTGTACGGTGGCTCCGTTTCGGACCACCACGAGGTATTCGTCCGGTTGCCGATGCTGTCGTAGGCGTAGCCGAGCACGGTGCCTGTCTCAATCGTGTACGCGCTGGTCAACTCGTTGCGGTCATTGTAGCCGAATATCTTGGTGACGGGCGACGGGAAAACCTCCCCTGTTTGCGTCAAGCCTGTTCGCCGGCCGAGTGCGTCGGCCGAGATGGTCGAGCTGCCGTACTGGAAGTGGTCATACGTCGAGATGTTCCTGTTGTCCGCCTGCCAGGTATTCGCGACCTTGCCGAGCAGATCGCGATTGGGTTCGTACGTGCGCGTCGTGCGGGCGATGATCGTGTTCGCATCGTGCTTGAACTGAATCTCGCCCGCTGCGTCGGAACCGGTCACGTAGCAGTACTCGGCACCGTAGTCCGGCAGACCGGGGCCTGTCACGCGCCAGAGGCGGCCGGTGTTCGCCGGGCTGGGCTTCTGGTCCTCGTACATATAGGTCGTGCTGTACACCTCGGTGCCGCCCACGTCCGCACTGAGCCCGCTGAAGCGGTACGGCGGTGCTTCCTGGTAGTGATGGTGCAAGGTGACCGTGGTGCCATAGAACGTGTTGGTGATCTCCTCGGTCTCCGGCCGTAGACGAGAAGGGCTGTAGCCAAACGTGTGCGTTCCCGCGGCGTCCGTGAGCGTGGCCATGCGGCCAAGGCGATCATACGTGTAGTGCACGTTGGTCATGGGGTAGTTCGAGTCGGTAACGCCCGAAGCGTACGTCACATCGGTAAGTGCGCCGGTTTGTGGGTCGTAGGCATATGTGGTTGCTGCCTGCGAGGAGGCGTGGCGCGCCCAGATGCGCTGATAGAGCCGACCGTCGGGCGTGTACCTGTAGTCCACATACTTCCCGGATGCGTCCGTCTTCCGGGTAGACAGGCCCGTGGCCGGATCGTAAGTCCACGTGGTCACATCGCCGTCGCCGGCGTTGGCGGGCCAAGTGGTGGCGGTCCAGCCGGTGTCCGCGCGATACGTGTGTAACTTCCAACGCTCGCCGTATGTGGTGTACTCGATCCTTGTCGGCTGTGGAACGTCGCCCCAGGTCTTCTCGAGCTGGCCGAGGCGCGTATAGGCATATCGCGTCCACTTGTACGTGCCAACGTCCGTGCGCTGCCCGCTCCCCGATCTCAGCCCTGAGGACGAGTAGTATTCATACTTCGTCTCGGTGGCCACTGCCCCATTGGGTTGTCCATCTTGGGTCGTGTATACCGACTCGATACCATTTGCATTGTGCTTCGTGAATGTCGGCCCCGTGCGGGGGTCAATCGTCGCAGTTCGTCGCCCGAATCCGTCGTATTGATACTCCGTGCGTCCTGTACGCGTGGTCGAGGATACTACGCGCCCCCCGTACTCAATCGTGACCGCGTTGCCATCCATGGGATCGGTCTGGGTGCGCACTTGATATACCGGCGAGCACGGATCGGCGGCCGCGCTGTACCACGCTACGACATCATTGGATACGTTACCGGCCACGTCGACTAGCGACGTCTCGCTCCTGAGTGCGGCCAGCCACAGCCCGGTCTTGCGCTCCCTTGTCGTACTCACCGGTAACGGCTCAGTTCCGGTGACAGCTCGGGATTGCACAGTGACATAGTACAGCGTACCGTCGTCATCGGCGTAGCTTGTGTCCGTTTGGGTAAATCGATCCGTTGTACCTCCCAGGACACCATCCCCATCCAGATCCAGCCCGTCACGCCAGACGTTACCCAGTGCGTCGTACTGCAGAACACGCGAGGCTTCGATAGCTGCACCAGCGTGCTTGTTCGTAACGCGTTTCAGCTTGCCGGGGGAGCTGCCTTCCTCCGTAGCGCCCATCCCGTAGTATTCGTACGTTGTTTCGATGGGATCGGCACTATTGTATGCGGGGCGTCTCTCGATCACGACGCGGCCTGCCCAATCGGTCGCCCGCATGCGCTCGCGCGGCGAATTCGGTTCGCCGGTGCGCGTCTTCTCCACAAGCGCGTAATCGCCGCCGGGCAGCACGCCTTCCACTGAGTAGGCGACATGCTGCTCCACGACCGCGCTGCCTGTACGACTGCGTTGACGACCGTCGCGCCAATGCTCGATGACTTCCACACGCTTCTGCAGGTCTCCCTGTGCCAATCCGGGATCGTAATCGACTGTCTTCGTCGACCCAAACGTGGTCAGGGCGTAGCTGATGCGAGTCTCGCGGTTGG
The DNA here is from genome assembly GCA_964523405.1 of uncultured Planctomycetales bacterium. Taxonomy (GTDB): domain Bacteria; phylum Planctomycetota; class Phycisphaerae; order UBA1845; family Fen-1342; genus CAZGAQ01. The sequence continues at coordinate 2,969 of CAZGAQ010000035.1, read as the reverse complement.
CTGCATCGGTACGCGATCTCAACCGTCCAGCCCGGTCGTACCGCTCGACGGCTGTCTGCGCTGGCAGCCCGGTTGTGCTCGTGATGGTTGTTACGACAGCCCCATCTGCATCGGCCCCGTACACCGTGCTTGTGGTTACAGCCGCCTGTCCTGAGTAGGCCACGCCGTCATGCGTAAACCCAGGTGTGGCCGAGCGCACAACCAGCGTCACTCGGCCCAGCTCGTCACGTTCCGTGCGTATATGCCCGTTGGGGCCCCACTGATCCACCGCGCTCAGACCGCAGCAAGACTCATAGCTATACGACTCAACAACCCCATTATCGTGCCTCACGCGCAGCACTCTGCCGATATCGTCGTAGTCACGCACAGACCAGTCAAACGGTGCGCTTTCGCCGTAGAGGGTACCTCCATCGACCGTCCTTGCCGTGCAGACGATGCGGCCATTCTGATCCGTTATGCTGTATGACGATACGTAGGCGCCATCTGCCGCCGGCCGTTCCCATTGCGTGTGGATGTTAGCTGGGTTGCCCCATTGCCACTGCGGCACGCCAGCTGCTTCGTCAAAAGCGAAATGTGCGGCACCGTTGTAGCTACGTGAATACTTCGTCATTCTCGAGTCCGGGTGCACGACGGCGACGATGTCGCCTTCGCAGTAGTAGCGCTGCGTGATCAGCGCAGATGCACTGCCCGTGTACAAGTACTCCGTCACGCGATAGCACCCCGCAGTGCAGGACGAGAACCCCGTGCAGGGGGCAGTGTCAAACACGTACGCGACGTGGCCGACGAGGTGGCCCTGGGCATACTCCCATCGTTCACTCAGCATCGGACGTGGAATCCCGCTCGCTTTTGACGTCCATAGGCGATACTGTGATTTCGTGCGATTGGCATGAGTGTCGGGGTCTGGCGGCTGCGCCGCTGATGGGCACGCCTCCTCCTCCCAGCCACGACAAGTTGTCTCCGTCCACTGCGTTGTGGGATCGCCGGAGTAGAAATACCATTCCCATTTGCCGTCCGGCTGCACTTCGCGCTTGAGGCGACCAGCAAAGCTGCCGGAATCGTAGAACTCACGCGTCGTGGTTAGTGCGGCGCCACCCGGATCCACGATGCGCATGAGCCACGGAGATGCCATCGTGGCGTGCCGAGTTTCCTCGCACGCGACGACGTAATGCTGTTGTGCAATGGCGTCCCATACCGTCGTTGTGCTCGTATGACGGTACATGCTCAACTGCGTGTCATATGTCCATGTCACCGCCTCGCTCTGGAGTGGCTGGCCTGCGGCGGTCTTTTTGCTGAGTGTCCAGTCATGTACGCCGTCCGTGCAGACATAGCTGTACCATTCCTGCACGGTGGAGCCGATGACCTTCTTGATATCGAGTCGTTCAGGGTCACCGTTCGGTGACTCGACAATCCAGCGCACAAACGGCTGTGCGCCGGGTTGCGGCCCAATTGTCGAGGCGCCGTCGGTCCAAGACCCCACATCCGAGACATAATAGAAGTAGATTGAGTACCTGGACGAGGTCTCCTCAATAACTTCTACCGCAGCCTCTGGCGTCATTAGCTTGCGCACTGGCGTTGCAGAGAAGTAGGCTGGGGCACCCTGCAAGCGCGGCCAGACGTGCAGTTCTGCCGTGCCGCTCGCCGGCAGAAGGTTGTTGTAGCGCAGCAGCTCTGGGCTCGCGAGCTTCGGATTCGGCCCATCCGAGTGAATCCAAAGGCGTCCGGCAGAGCGTCCGTCGCCGCGACTGCCCAGATGGAACTGAACGTCGACGCTGCCAACCGAAGCCGTGATGGACCCGGCCGGGCCGTTACTTTGCGCACAGGTCGTACACCTCCCCGCTTCTTGCTCGGCTGCGGTCGCAGTTCCGGTTCCACTTCCGATGCCGGTCCCGATCTTCAGGCGCCATTCAAGTACGCACGCTGGATCACTCGCGTTCTTCGCGCGTAGAGTGACGAACCCGGATTGAGATCCGGATCGCACGACAACGTTGGTGCCGCTGCTTGGCTCGACGGTCACGTCGGTCGGGGCACCAGGGCCGGCTGGTACGACTTCCCAGTTGACCGCCCCTCCATCGCAAGTCACGGCGCTGGCAGGCATCGCGTCCTTAAGGCAGAGTTCATCGCGATCAACGCTAGCGCTGCGAAAACAAGAAACGTCCACCACTGCCGACAGAGGCAGCACGTCATCGTCGCACGTCTGGCCCTCGCAGTTTCCACACTCGAGCGTGGTTGGCGTGAGGTCAGCGGGGAGGTCGTTCACATTGGCTTGAACGTGAATGCGTCCCTCGCGCTGGCCCTCGATCCAGATGTGGTCGGCATCGCAGGACACGATTGGTGCCTGATTGGCGTCGTCGTATCCGGTGCACACGATCCATTCAACCTGGTTGCCGTCAGAGGTCGTGCTATGCAACTCAGAGCCGCAGAAGGGCATAATCGGATAGTGGTCTGGGTCCTGGGCGGATAACTGCAGTTCCACTTGTTCATCAGGGCAGACCACCCAGAACTCCGGAGTCAAAGTGCCGCTCATCGGGCCGCATGAGGCAGAGCCGCAACACGGGTGGCATGCCCCGCCGCCCGGTGGAACGCGAACCACAGTCTGGCGAAAGCGCTCCGTATCGGCGCTACTGAGGATCGGGAACGCTCCAAGCAGGACCAAAGACACGATGGTGCGATGAGGCTGGAACCGATGGCCGAGACCTCGACTAAGATGTCGCATAATGCCCTTTCGCTCCTGTTGCGTCGTGTCCTAGAGGCCGTGCCGCCGGCCACGCGCCGGCAGCGCTTGAACGCCCTTGTGGCAAGCGCAGGTGGAACGCGGCGCCACACTCGAATCGCAACTGCTCAAGCAGTGCCCGCTGCTTCCGCATGATGGCCTTCGAGAATGTGGCACCCACAAGTACGCGAATGCCTGTGCTGATCCAAGGCAACCCCTGTTGCCCCTCACGTTGCCAGAACTATACCGGTTATCGCCG
>CAZGAQ010000034.1:31591-59325 GCA_964523405.1 uncultured Planctomycetales bacterium | reverse complement strand
CAGTGACCGGTTCGTGGTGCACACCGGTAACCGGATCACACGTGTCGGTCGTGCACAGATCATTGTCGTCGACGTTCACGGGCGTATGCGACACACCCGTCAGTGGGTCGCATGCATCCGTCGTGCACACATTGTTGTCGTCGATGACCACTGGCGTATGCGAGATCCCAGTCACCGGATCACATGCATCCGTCGTGCAGGCGTTGTTGTCGTCAATGACCACTGGAGTATGCGAGATCCCAGTCACCGGATCACACGCATCCGTCGTGCAGGCGTCGTTGTCGTCAATGACCACCGGAGCATGCGATACACCCGTCAGCGGGTCACATGCATCCGTCGTGCAGGCGTCGTTGTCATCCACAGTGACCGGCTCGTGGTGCACACCGGTAACCGGATCACACGTGTCGGTCGTGCATAGATCATTGTCGTCCACGCTCACGGGCGTATGCGATACACCCGTCAGTGGGTCACATGCATCCGTCGTGCACACATTGCTGTCGTCGATGACCACCGGCGTATGCGATACCCCCGTCAGCGGGTCACACGCATCCGTCGTGCACACATTGTTGTCGTCGATAACCACCGGCGTATGCGACACACCCGTTAGCGGATCACACGCATCGGTCGTGCACAGATCATTGTCGTCGACGTTCACGGGCGTATGCGACACACCCGTCAGCGGATCGCATGCATCCGTCGTGCACACATTGTTGTCGTCGATCACCACCGGCGTATGCGAGACACCCGTCAGCGGGTCACACGCATCGGTCGTGCACAGATCATTGTCGTCGACGTTCACGGGCGTATGCGACACACCCGTCAGCGGATCGCATGCATCCGTCGTGCACGCGTCGTTGTCGTCAATGTTCACCGGCGTGTGCATCATCCCGTCGTTCGGATCGCACGTATCCACGGTGCACGCGTTGCCATCATCCTCAACTGGAATGGCCGTGTACTCGCACTGCAGCGTGACGTCGTTGAACGTGTCCTCGGTGCAGGCGTTGTTATCGTTGCACGCCAGAATCACGATGTCGCCATCCGTCGTGTCGACGGTGTTCGCAGGGATGGCCCCGCCGTGCGCGGCCTCCGTCAGCCGGTTTACGAGAGTCGGGAACGCCGGCGGATAGTCCGGCAGGAAGCTGATGATGGGCGTGCCGTCGTCCAGGGCGACAAACGTCAGCGTGGCCACCGTCAGCGGCCAGGCACTGGGCCCAACCGAGCCTCCCGGAACGATGTTGGCATAGCTTACGTCGCCATCCTTGTCCTCAAAGTTGGCCGGATCCGCATTCCAGGGCGATGCCGGCGTGATGCTCGTCAGGCGCACGTTGTTCTTGTTGTAGTGCAGCAGGGCCTGCACACCATTGATCGGCACGTTCAGGTCGGTCACGTTCAGGTTGACCGTAAACGTGCCGCCCTGCGTCACAGTCCGGGGCAGCGGGCCGACCACATCCAGTCGCAACACGCCGGTCGGCTCGTTGATCCCCCGGAAGTCCACGAGCGAGAAATCCACAGCCGCGCCGCAGACACCGATCGTGTAGTACCCCGAGTTCGTCTGATTCACCGCGATATAGTGGTCACCCGTGATGGTGGCCTGCATCTTGATGATGGCGACCCGCGCCCACGTGGGACTCACGCCCGTCGAGTCGGAGTTGCACCCCGCGCCCGGCAGGTACCCCCCACTCAGGTCATCGACGATGCCCGTCGCATTGTTGACGACGTCGTGGGCGAGCGCGTTGAACAGCGTGGTGTGCAGCACGCCGCTAAGCGGGAAGCCGGAGCCAGACTGGTCGACCGTCAAGCGCATCGGGTCGAACAATATGTCCGCACTCACGGTGGCCAGCCCTGTCGCGTGCGTCGTCTGGGCCCACATTTCGACATAATAGGTCTGACCCGCGGTGAACGAAGTTAGCGAAGCGGGCAGCGTGGCAACCTCGTCCGTGTTCGGGAACGTCGTATGGCCCTCAAAGGGGTTGTAGGTGAGGGTGGTTGTTGCCACCAGCGCGACGACGGCCGTCTGGCCCCGCAGCACGCTGAAGTTCTGCGTAATGGTCCCATTGCTCCAGAGGTTCGGATGACCGAATGTACTGGACGTGCCGTCTTTGTAGTTGGAGAGCGGCGTGATCGACGAGTTGGGATCCTGTTCGAGTTTGCAGACCTCGTCGCTGCCGACGCCGCTAGTGGGCTTGACACCCTCGCCGGCCGGCCCGAACACGATGTTGTTCGGGTCAAAGGGCGGCAGAACCGGCGCGTTGAGAATCGTGAGCTGCCAGTCGCTGTTGCCGACTGAGAAATGCCCGTCCGGCGGGCTGTCCTCGGTCGTGTAGCATGTGGCATATGCCGTCTGGGGTACGCCGGCCCGGAGTGTGTTGATGTTGATCCACCAGTCATCTGCGGCCGGGTCAAACGTCGTGTCGGTATCCAGCCCACCATTGGGATCACTCGTGCCCAGTTCCGTAAACGTGATGATTGTGCCGGCCCGCAAATCGGCCCACAGCACGTTGCTCGTCAGGTCGAGGTATCCGTGGCCTTCGGTTTCGGTCCAGTACAGCCGCCAGCCACGCATGTCGACGTGGTCCTGGGTGACCACCAGCTCAAACCAGTTGCCACCGTTGCCAGTCCGGGTACCGAAGACCGGGTCGCTCGCGCCGCCGCCCAGGACCTTGCTGGACCCAACCGCGTTGTACTCATTGAGAATCACCGGCACGCCTGACCGGCTGCCGCCGTCTTTCGCCCGTGCGGAATCCGCCCGGACAGGCTTCAACCCGGCCTGTGCAGGGTTCGGCTGCCCGCCGGCCCAAGCCGAGGCCACGCCCGGCAAGGACAGGACCACCAACCCAGCGGCGACAAGCGCCCCACCTAGCCAACTTTGGTTCCGCACGCTCATGAGTCTCTCCTTTCGCTGCCGCCTCCGAGATTTCTGGGAGGACGCGCTGCGCCGCTGCCGGGTCTGCGGCCGTGATCGGCCGCCTCCCCGTCTCGATTAGTTTGGCAACGGCTCGTCGACTTCCTCATTGCCCGCCGGCGTAACCGGACCGCTTACATCGCTGCTAATCCGGAGCTTGAGCTGGCCATAGCCAACTTGCCCCGTGCTCAGATCGCCAAAACGCCCAAAGATCGCGACCCCGAAAGGCGCGGCTGCCGGGTGCGTCTGCACGAGCGTCAGCCCCCCGGGTCGCGGAGACAGCCTGGTGCGGTGATCCACCGGACCAGCGTCTCCGTCCGCTGCCTCAGTCGCGCGTCCCTGCACACGCACTGCGGCGACACGCACCCAGGTCGCATTCGTACCCAATGTGCCTTCGCCGAGCGGCGCGCAGCCGCCGAGCGCGGTGATGGTGCCCGTGCGGGGCTCCACCGCGCCGCGCGCAAACAGCCCAAACTGAGCCCCCGACTGCACCGTCTCCACCCGCAGTTGCGTGGGGTCATAGCTCAGGTTTGCATACACCGCGGCCAGACCCGCACCGGCCGCCTCTCCGCTGGCCCACAGCTCCAGATAAAACGTCTCGCGTGGCGCGAACTCCGTCCGCGACGGCGGCGGCGCCGCGCACACATCCGCGGGGCTGGGTTGGCTCACGGCCACGAGCCGTAGCTGTGCGCGCGCGTCATCCGAGGCGTCAGGCCGCGGCGTGCCCGTTCCGGGGTAGCAGTTCTGGCACTGTCCGCAGGTGCTCGCGTAGCAGCCGCTGAACACGCTGAAATCGCTGCCGCCGACGCACCCGTTGCCGTCGAAGTCCGAGCGCAGGCGCGGATCGCCCGCGGGGTAGCAGGCCGCGTAATCACCGGCGAAGATCGCGAAGTCGGCTCCGCCAATCACTCCGTAACCATCCCGAGCCAGGTCAAAGATGCAGTGGCGGCAGCCGTCTGTCGCTTCGTCGCACGCCTCACAGGCGTCGGTACACGCACTGCCCGCACCGACGCAGATACCGTTCTGGCACGTGTCCGTAGGCGTACAGTACGCGCCGTCACTGCACGGCGTGCCGTTCGCCGCGTTCGACCAGGCGGACGCGCTCGTGCTGGGATCACAGACCTGGCACGGGTTGGCCGGGTTGGCCGCACCGGCGTCGTACCACGTGCCGCCGATGTAGCAGTCACCCGCGGCGACGCGGACCGTCACCACGCTGACCGATCCCACTGCAAACGGGATCGGCTGCGGGTACCCGGACGTCGCGTCGTCGTACAGCCGGCTGCCCGGTGACGGCAGAATGGTGATCTCGAAGGTGCTGCCGTCGGTCGCATCCGCCGAGAGCGTCAGCGTGTACGTCGCCAGGTAGGCCGGGCTCTCGCCCACGGTCACGCCGCCATTGAGGAGCGCCGCAGATGCAAGCAGTTCCCCGCAGTTCGTGGCCGGATAGGTCGGCCCAAGATTGTGGAAGAGATAATCCGCGCGCCCTTCATCAACCTGCACGCCACCCGGGCAGGACGCCGTCAGGCTTCCCGTCCCGGACGTGCGTGCAATTGCGATCTGGGTCTGGTAACCGCGGACATGCTCCGCCCACTGCACCCGGACATCCAGCGCGACGCTCTCTCCCGGCGCGGCGGTCGCACTGGTCAGGGCGCCGGTTAGCTGGGCGTTGGGCTGGCACGCCAGGAGGGTCGAGTCACAGTGTTCCCCGGACGCGCAGTTGTCCGTGTGCTGGCAGCCCAGTTGCGGATCGCAGGTGTCGTCCGTGCAGGGGATGCCGTCGTCGCAACTAAGCGCCGTGTGCGTACAGCCACTCAACGTGTCGCAGGCGTCGATGGTGCACACATTGTCGTCATCGCAGTCCGGTGCCGGACCGCCCACGCAGACGCCGCTCACGCAGGCGTCCGCGCTCGTGCAGGCGTTGCCGTCATCGCACGTGTTCGTGTCGTCGGCCACGGCGTGGCAGCCCGTCTGGGGATCGCACGTGTCATCCGTGCAGGGATTGTGATCGTCGCACACCACGGGTGTGTTCTGGCACAGGCTGTCCACGCACACGTCCAGCGTGCACGCATTCAAATCGTCGCAGTCGCTCGCATCGTCACACCCCGCCGCGCCGAGGTAGGTCACGGTAAGCTTGGGGCGCTCACCGGGCGTGGTCGTGTACTCGCTCGCGCGCACCTGCACCCCGTTGTTCGTGGTGGGCAGCACAATCCAGCCGCGGTTGCTCGCCGGGTCGACACTCCATGCCTGCAGGCTGGCCAGCACGGCGGCCGAATACGTCCCGGCCGGCGAAGCGGTGAGCGTAGCCACGCTCGTGCCACCGTACTCGTCGGCCTGCACGCCCGCGTCGCCGCCGAAGTCGTTGTAGACCGTGGCTTCGCTCCAGTCGACCAGCGCGACCCGCAGGTCACCGTTGCCACCCTCGGCATTGCTATCGCCCCCCACCGTGTAGGTGAGCGTCGCGGACAGGATCGTCGCGCCGGCCGGGATGGGCCCACCGTCCGTGCGGAACAGATGCTCGAAGCGCAGCAGCGTGTACACCCGGCTGGGCGCCGGGTCCTCGGTGTCCCAGCGCAGCGTCGCCGACGTGCCATAGCTCGTGCTGGGCGAAGCCTCATGAATGTACGTGTCCACGGTTCCGGCGTACCCCGCGCTCCCATCCTGGAAGGTCACGGTCTGCGGCACGTTCTGCTGCTCGCAGACGCCCAGCGACAGGTTGCAGGCGTAGCCGGACGGGCAGGCGTCCGCGTGCTGACAACCACCGCCCGTTACGCACGAATCCGTCGTGCAGGCGATCCCATCGTCGCAACTGATCGGCGTCCCGACGCACGTACCATTGACGCACACATCGGTGGTGCAATCGTCATTGTCGGTGCAAGCGTGCGCATCATTGGGGTCGTGCACACACCCGAGCAGCGGATCACAGGAGTCATCCGTGCAGGCGTTGCCGTCATCGCAGTTTAGTGCCGTCCCCAGCACGCACTGATTCAGCACACAGGTCTCGACGCCGTTGCAGGCGTTGTGGTCGTCGCATTCGCTGTCCTCCTGGCAGGCCGGGGCCATCGTCGCCGCGAGCGTGACCAGCAACGTGAAGTCGCTGCTGCCGGACGTCAGATTGTGGCCCTGCACCGCGAGGATGTTCGTGTTGTCCCTCAGGAGCGAGATATATTCACTGAGGTCGATCACTTCCGCGGCATTGCAGGTGCCGTTACAGCTGGAGCACTCATGGTCCTCCGTCGCCAACTGCGTGTTGGCCGGCGGGGTACCCACCACGTTCCGCCGCGCCACTTCTGTCTCATTGATGTACGCCACAAACGCGTCGTCGTAATCGACGGTCAGCATCAGGCGGCTGATCAGATCCGGATCGTCCACATGGAAGAGCCGGCGCGTGTAGATCGACACGTAGCTGTTCTGCATGTCACTCAGCATGGTTCCCCGGCTGGCGCTGCAATCCGTCCCAAAGCCGAAGCCGCTCGCCCCGCTGAGCCACGCGGAATCATCAAAATGCAGCGCAGTCCAGTCTGCGGGCGGCGCCGTGCTGCCCTTGAAGTAACGCCAGGTGTCGCCCACTTCGATCGGCAGCGCTTCCGCTACCAGGATCGGCTCGCAGCCACCAGTCGCGGGATTGCAGCTGTAGCCCGTCCCGCAGTCCATCGCGGAACCTTGGCAACTCCCGTTGCTGCAGGCATCCCCGGTGGTGCAAGGATTCCCATCGTTGCAATCCAGCGCGTTATTCTCGTAGGCGCATTCGCCCCCGATGCACGTGTCCGTCGTGCACAGGTTGCCATCATCACATTCCGCGTCGCTGTGGCACTGCACGCGATACGTCACCGTCAGCTTCGGGCGCTCCGTCGACGTGGCGGCCTCGCTGGAATAGGCCTCCACACCCGCCGAGCCGGTGTGCAGGATCACCCAGCCCAGGTTCGTAGCCGGGTCCGCTGCCCACGCCTGCAGGTTCGCCGTGACGTCGACACTCTGGTAGCCGACGCTCCCGCTCATCGAACCGGTCACCGCACCGTATTCGTCCGCCTGCACGCCCGCATCGCCCCCAAACCCGTCATAGGTCGTGGACTCATCCCAGGTGACCAGCACCGGCCGCATCGTCCCGGCATTGCCGGCGTCGCGAATGCTGAGCGTTACGGTTGCCGCGAGCACCTCTGCGCCGACGGGAATCTGGCCGTAGTTCACTCCGAAGATGTTGTCAAAGCGCAGCAGGCCCACCGTCTCCATGTTGCTGGTACCTTCGGAGGCGTCCCACTCAATCCAGTCGAGCGCACCGTGGGCGAGGGACGGCTCCTGCTGCCGCAGGTACGTGTCCACCGTACCCGTGTATCCGTCGACCCCCTCCTGGAACGACAGCGTCGGCGTGGGTTGTTCACACGCGTTCGTCGCCGGATTGCAGACCGTCTGGCCAGGGCAGTTGTCGGTGCCACTACAGACGCCAGCGACGCACATGTCGTCAATCGTGCAGTCCAACTCGTCGTCGCAGCTGCCCCCCTCGTTGATCGCCTCGCTCGTGCACGCCCCGGTATAGGGGTCGCACACGCCCGCCGTGCACGCCGTGTCCAGATGCGCGCAGTTCACTGCCGTGCCCGGCTGACAGACTCCGACCACACACGTCTCGGTCCCGTTACAGGGATTGCCGTCGCTGCAGTCCCCATCGCTGTGGCAGCAGCCCTCGATCGGCGTGTGCGTGCAGACCTCGTCGATGCACGCGTCGATGGTGCATACATCCGCGTCGTTGCAGTCCTCGGGGGCGGTGCAGCTACCCCCGCTGGTGAACGACCACATCGGTCCGGTCGTGACCGACGTGCCATCCGACACGGTCGCGTACCACTGGTACGTCTTCCCCACCGTGCGGCCGGGCCAGTTCACACTGGCCACATCCCCACTGGGCACGTCCAACACCGTGCCGAGGGCCGTGAATGGTCCGGAACCGTCCATCGGGTAGTCGAGCTCGAACGCACTGCTGGTCCCCGTCCGGTAAGTGCCGGTCTTGGGTGAATACGTCTGCACGTAGATCTTGTTGTTGGTGGGTGAGAAGCGCAGCAAGCGCAGCCAGCCACCCACGCCGCCGTCCACCTCCTGATAGTCGGCGATCATCGTCCAGACGCGGCGCCCCTGGTAATCGTCGTAACGCTTGCCCTCACCGTGCATGTGCCCACACAGCATCAGGAACAGATTGGCGTTGTTCTTCAAGGTATCGTAGATCGCCTGGCCCGGCGCCCCAAACGCGGACTGCTCCCCGACCTCCATGATGTAGTGGCTGGTAACGATGGCCCGCCGGTTACTGTAGGTCTTCAGCAGCGCATCCGCCCACGCCAGCACGGCGCTCGACGGCTGCATCTCGAGGTTGACCGCGATAAAGTCCATTCCCCCGCTGCTGAACAGCGTGTAATTGTTGTCATTGTCCGTCGAGTAGTGGCCGCCGTAATACGATCGGCCATAGTACCGCGTGACGCCGAAATAGTTGTTGTAGAGCGTCGTCGCATCCGGCGCCCCATCGTGGTTGCCCGGCAGGATGCCGTAGGGCAGGCCACCCGTCAGCCCGGTCAGGCTCTCGCTCTCCAGAAAATCCATCGCCGCGTCGGCATTGACCCACTGGGAGGAGACCGTCCCGACGTTCGTGATGTCCCCGGTGTGCCCGAGATACACGATGTTGTGCGTGGCGCGATTGGCCGCCACCCACTGCATCATCGTCTGGTAGCCCTGCGGATTGCTTTCCGAATAGAACTGCGTGTCCGTGACATGCACGATGGTGAAGTCCGCGGCGCCGGTGCCGTCGGACTCCCGCCCGTAGAAAGTCACGTCCAGCGGGTCGAGCTCGGCATCCGTGACGGTGACGCTCAACGTCGGATTGGCGGACACGCCCGTGGCCAGATCCGGCGGCACGGGATTCGCCGGCGGATTCGGCGCCGCATTGCCCGGCATCGTCGCCTGCAGCTGCGCCAGAATCAGCAGGTCGCGGCTGTCGAGAGACGCGTTGTGCGCCTGAATCGCCAGCACATTCGTGCCCGGCACGAGCAGGCCGATGCGGCTGGTCAGGTCAAACGTGTTGTTGACCGGGGGCACGTCGCCGCTCGCGGGCCCACCGGTCGCCAGCGCGTTGTAGGCCGGCGGGGTTCCGACTGTCCCTCCCATCGAGGTGCTGCGCGCCACTTCCGTGCCGTTCAGGTAGACCACGCACCCGTCATCGATATAGAGCTTGACGGTCAGCGCCGTGACCGATACTGGATCCGGTAGTGTGAACTCCCGCCGGAGGTACACGCTGGCGTACCCCGGGCTGTTGCACAGCGGCGGGGCGGTCGGCGTGCAGTAGCGCATATCGCTCAGCTCGGTCCCGACGTAGGGCCCATAGTCACCGTTGGCGTTCGTGCCACTCGTCTCCGCATAGTAGTCGTAGCCGAACCCGGCGTATGTGCCGTTCGAGGTGCCCTGGGCCCAGGCGGACTGGTTGAAGCCCACGCGCGTCCACGCCGTCTGATCCCCTGGCGTCGGCTCTGCCGTCCCCTTGAAGTAACGCCACTCCGTGTCATTCACGCCGATCAGGGTCAGCGGACCGACGCACTGGCCGGTCGCCGGATCGCACGTCTGTCCCGCCTGACAGCTCTTGGCGGTCCCGCTGCAGGTCCCGTTGACGCACGCATCATTGATCGTGCAGGCATTGCCGTCATCACAGGCATCCGTATTGTTGGTGTGCACGCAGAGGTTGTCCTCACACGTGTCCGTCGTGCACGGATTGCCGTCGTTGCAGTCCTGCGCATCCGTGCAGGGCGTCGCCGCAACATAGACGATGGTCAGCAGCGGGTGCTGCGCCTGCGTCGTCGCTTCGCTCGAGGCACACTCCTGGCCATCCGTGGAGGCCGGCCGCACGATCCAGCCCCGGTTGCCCGCCGGGTTGTTGACCCACGCCTGGATGCTGGCCTTCACGTCAATGTGGACCGCCGTGTTGATGGGCCCCCGTGGCACTGTCGCCAGAAACGTACCGTAATCCTCGGCCTGCACACCGGCCGTGCCGCCGAAATTGCTCCAGGTCACGGCCGACTCGGTCCAGTCCACCGCCACTTCATTGACGCTCGCCGCAGCCTCCGCGTCGGCGATGATGTTCGTGATGTACAGCGTCAACGTGGCCGAGTTGATCGTGACGCCCGCGGGGACCTGTCCCGCACCGCTCCCGAATACACTGTCAAAGCGCAGTAGCCCATAGGAGTACTTGGCACTGCTGGACGGCTCATCCGTGTCCCACTTGACCGTCACCGCGCCGCCGTAGTTGGTAGTCGGTGCGTTCTCCTGAATGTGCGCATCCTGCGTCCCGGCATACCCGTTGACCCCCTCCTGGAACGTGGCCGTCACGGGCGCCGCGGTGCAGAGCCCTGTGCCCGGATCGCACACCTGTCCGCTCGGGCAGGACACGGCCGTATGCTGGCACTGGCCCACCTCGCACGTGTCCGTGGTGCAGAGGTCCCCGTCGCTGCAGTCTTCCGGGCCATCACACGGCGGCGTGAACGTCACCGTCAGGAGCGGCCGATTCGCCGTCGTGCCCTCGGAGGACACCAGCCGTAGACCATCTGTCCCCGTCGGCAGGATCACCCACCCGAAATTGCTCGCGGGGGCCGCGAGCCAGGCTTGCAGGCTGGCTGTGACCGTGACTGTGTACGCCTGGTTGGCAGTGCTCATCGTGCTTGTCGCCTCGGCTACGGACACCGCATCCACGCCGTCCGCTTGCACACCGCCAGACCCATTCCAGGGTGACACGCCATATGCAGCCCATACATCGGTGGCATTCCAGGCGTGCAGAAGCCGATGGAAGTTGACCGGGTTCGCACTCTGGTCATTCGTGCCCGAGCCAACCCACAGCGTCAGTGTCGCCGAAATGATGGATGCCCCCGTCGGGATTTGGCTCGCGCCGGTCCCGAAGATTCCGTCGAAGCGCACCAACACGTGCTCAGCCGGATCGCCGTCGACGACCATGGGCGTTGTGCCGGCCTGTGAGCCGAGCGTGCTGTCAATGTAGGTATCTACTGCCCCGGTGTAGCCATTGACGCCTTGCTGAAACGTCAGCGTGTCGGCCCACACCGGACTCGCCCAAACCATGGCCGCCAATAGGCACAATTGGCACATGCGCTGCATCGGTGTCGCTCCTCTCCCCGGGCGGACAATGGCCACGACCACGCCCGCAACTCGCGTGACGGAGGCTCTCATAGCCACGGACCCTTTTTCCTGACTCTCGCTCGAAACCGTCGTCAGTTCGGCGCCACGGCCAGGACGTGAATGACCGCCGGGGTCGCCGCAATCGTGAGCCGCTCACCCACCGTATCCAGCGCGATCGTCTGGTCGAGCCGTACATTCAGCTCCCAGACAGCGTTGGCCACACCGCCGGCGCGCCACTCGAAGCTGGCCAGATAGCGGGGCTGCGTCACCGCCACACCCTGCTCCAGCGCCGCATTCGCCAGTCGTGCGCGCCCCGCATCCACCGCGTGGAAAGCCTGCAGCCCGCTGAAGACGTAGTCGGCACGGGCGGTGTCAATCGCCAGCATCTCCACCTGCAGGGTCGCCGGCGGGGGCTCCGGCAGATCCGTCGGTCGCACGCGCCGTCGCGGCGGCTTGCTCGGAACTTGCACTTCCACCAACGTGGGCACCAGCGCCAACTGGTAACCGCGCAGGTCGGTGGCCGCATCGGCAAACACATCGACCACCACGTGCCCGTCCAGTGCGATGGCCTCTTCGCGCGGCACAATGGTCAATACCACGGTGCCTCCGCCGTCGCGGACCGGCGCACTGCGCGCCGGGCACGGCATTCCCGGATACGGACGCCCGCTGAAGCCGTCGAGCACGGCTTGGATATCCGTCACGTCGATCTGGCGATCTGGAATATCTCCGCGCAGGTCATCCCCATACAGCGTGCACGTGCCGAACCGGTCCTGGAACCCGTCCAGGACGCACAGGACATCCAGCACGGTCACGACGGCGTTGCCATCGGTGTCACCCCAGCGCCACGTGGTCGCGGACGCCGGCAGCGAGAGATTCGGCGGCTCGCTCGCGCCAACCCGCGTACGCACCTGATAGAGCGTCTGCGGGATGAGCTCGCGCGCGCCCACGTACACCGTGCCCCACTCCGCGGAGCTCCGGTATACCGGCGTTGTCACCAGCTCGCCCGCCGCCCCCACGTACCGCGGCAGGCACGGGACGGCGGCGCCCGCCACCTGCAGCGCCACCGCATTCAGGCCCGGCGGCGGCGTCAGCGCGAGGTAGCGCGACCCCACCGCCACGACCGTCGGCGGTTGAATCGCGTCACACGTCTGCCCCGCTTCATTACACAGCGTGCCGAGCGGGCACGGATCGCTGCCGGCCGTGCAAACACCTGCCTGGCAGGTTTCGGCTCCGTTGCAGAACACGCCATCCCCGCACGCGGTCCCATCCGCCGCCAGCGGATGCACGCAGACGTGGCCTTCGCACCGATCGCTCGTGCAGGGGTCGCTGTCCGCACATTCACTGTCGGCAATGCAGGCCCAGCAGCCCTGCCCCGCTTCGTCACAGTACCCGGCCGGACACGGATCAGGACCGTCGACACAGTCGCCAGCCTGACACGTTTCCGCTCCATTGCAGAACACACCGTCTGAGCAGGCCGCGCCATCCGCGCGGTTGGAGTGCACGCAAGCGTGATCCACGCACGTGTCGTTGGTGCACGGATTGCCGTCGTTGCAGTCTGCATCGATCGTGCAACTGCTGACAGGCGCCATGTACGTGACACTCAACGACGGCCGGTTCGCCACGGGACCTTCCGCAGACACCAGCCGCAGCCCGTCCGACCCCGTCGGGAGAATCGCCCACCCGAAGTGGGTGGACGGATCGGCCGCCCAGGCCTGAAGGCTCGTCTTGACGTCGATCGGGTACGCCAGATTGGCGGTCGGCATCGTCGCGGTCGCGTCGGCCGTACTGACCGCATCCACGCCGTCGGCCTGGATGCCGCCGTCCGCGTTCCAGGGCGCGACGCCGTAGGCGGCCCAGACATCGGTGGCATTCCAGGCGTGCAGCAGCCGGTGGAAGCGCACGGCGTTCGCACTCTGGTCGTTCGAACCCGTACCGACCCACAGCGTCAGCGTCGCCGAGACGATCGTGGCACCGGGGGGAATCTGGGTCGCGCCGGTCCCGAAGATCCCGTCAAACCGGATCAGAATCTGCTCGACCGGGAGATTGTCCACGACAATCGGCGTCACGTTGGCCTGCGAGCCCAGGGCGGTGTCGATGTACGTGTCGACCGTGCCGGTGTACCCGCTTATCCCCTGCTGGAACGTGACCGTTTGTGGGGTATCCTTGCACAGCCCGTCCGCCGGGTCGCAGGTCTGCCCGCCGTAGCACGGCTGCAGCGTGCCGGCGCACATGCCACCCGCGCACGTGTCATTCTCCGTGCACAGGTTGCCGTCGTCACACGGCGCCGTGTTGTTGGCATGGACGCACCCCGTGGCGGGGTCGCAACTGTCGTCCGTGCAGGCGTTGCCGTCGTTGCAGTTCGCCGCGGCGTAGACGCAGTCGCCGCCGTTGCACGTATCGACCGTACAGGGGTTGCCGTCGTCGCAATGCGCATCGCTCAAACAATCGACACAGCTATCGGTGCTTTCGTCGCAGTGCTGGCTGCCGCAGTTCACCGGCGTGCCGCTCAGACACATGTTCGCCGACCCGCAGGTCTCGACGCCGTTGCAGTACAAGCCGTCGTCACAATCGCTGTTGGCGATGCAGCAACCCGCGATCGCCGCATGCGCGCACACACCGTTGGCACACGTGTCCAGTGTGCAGGGGTTGCCGTCTTCGCAATCCGCGCTCGTAAGACACGTGTCCGCCGTCGGGAAGCCCAGCCAGCCGATCCTGCCGCCGGTGGGCCCGGCGGTCAGCACAGGTGACCCCAGACGCGGGTTATAGTCGTAGTAGTTCGGATCCACGAAGTTCGGATCTACGGAGATGTTCCCGTCTCCGCAGCCCAGGCCGCTGTAGACGTCGCAGTAGTCCACGTTGCCGGTGCACGTATTCGCGCTGCTGGGCCAGAAGATGCACTCCTGAATATTGCTGGTGCTTGCCTGACCATTGACATTCGTGCCGGGTCCCACCGTGACATGGTCCAGGTAGGCCGGCATGTTGGCGCAGCGCACCCCGCCCGGGGCGCTGAGCAGCAGGGAGTTGATGATCGTGATCGTGCCCGCACCGCCAATGCTGACAACCTTGTCGTCGATATCGTAGACGATGCAGTTCTCGATCGTGGGAGTCGCCGTACCGCTGTGATCCACCACGTCATCGCCGCCGTCGGTCATGATGCACCGGCGGATGATCGACGTGCCCGCGAAATCAATGTGCAGGATGTCGCCGTCACATTCGGCGCCTTCCTGCGCCCGGCCGATGCGCGTGAACCACGTGTCCTCGATCGTCAGGCCGGCACTCGTCAGGAACTCGCCGCCGATCCCGTTTCGTGAGAAAAGGCAGCGTCGGAACGTGTACACACCGCTCCCAATTCCATGCATGATCTTGCCGGGCGCGTCCGCAAACACACAGTCCGTCGCCGTCAGCGCGTGGCTCCCCTCCAGCCGAACGACCGCCGGACGCGGGTGACCGCTCACCGAGCCATTGCCCGCACCAGTCAGGAAGACATAGGTGAATGTCGAGGCCCCGGTGCCCTGCAGGCTGATCCCGCCCCAGGACGGCGGATTGTTCTGCACGGTCTGCGGGAGCACCATGGCCGTCAGGCCAACCGTCGGGAAGAACAGAATCGGCTCGGCCTGCGTGCCGAGTGCATGAATAGTCGCGCCGTTCGCGTAGATCCGCGTGCCGTCCCCGCTGGGACCGGAATCCACCATGATCAGCGTGCCCGGCAGAATCGACAGGGTCTGCCCAGCGGGCACCGTCACATTCCCCGTCAGGTGAATGACGCCGTCCGCCGGCTCCCACGTCAGGTCGCCACCCGACAGCGGGTCGGACAGAGTCTGAAACAGCCCCGGTGTGGCCGCATCCAGCACCGTCACCGTCTGGCTCGCGGCGCGGCCGTCCACGGTGACTGTCACCTGGACGTCACCCGCTGGCTCGGCGGCCCCGTTGTCCAGCACGAGCGAGACGCTGCCGATGCCGTTGTAGCAGCGGATCGAGTCCGCCGGCGTCGTGGCCCCAGCCCCGTACGGGTAGGTTTCGAAGACGTTTACCGAGGAGGGCACGGCCACCCCGTCGCGCGTGACGGACACCGTGCCGAGCTTGTTCCAGATCCGCCAGTCGACGTTGCCAAACGTGTCGAGCAACTCGGCCTTCAGCGTCAGCGTCTTCGTGTTGACCATCCGCGTCGGCATCGTCAGCCGAATGCTCGCGGGTGGCGGGTCATAGCGCACGGAGGCCGTCGCCCGATTGACTTCCTGTCCGTTGCGGTCCAGGCACTGCACCAGGATGTAGTTCGTTCCCCGGGACAGCGTGATTTGCTTCGACCAGGTCGCGCCGTAGACGCTGAAAGCGTCCGCCGGCTGCCCGTTGACTCGCACCCAGCGCGTATTGCGCTGGTCCAGTTGTCCGCTCAGCGTGATGACGGGGTTGGTGCTCGTGTAGGGGCTGGCCGGCACGCCGGTGATCGTCACCTGTCGCTTGATCTCGTTGTTGACGTACGTACGGCGGGCGTCGATGAAGTTCTTGAACGTCTGCTTAGTGTGGCCGTAGCGCGGGATTTCTTGGGTCATCACCGAATCCGGAATGGCATCAATCCGCGGATACCACTTGTCCGTGGTGAAGTCCGTCTCCAGCAGATCACACAGCGCGTCCACGAACACGCCGGCAAACTCGTTCGATCGCAGAAACCGTTGCGGGTTGGCCACGGTCGTGCGCCAGATTGTCTCCTGCGTCGTGGAGTCGTTGCCGCCCCAGATGGCGTCCATGTCCCAACTCAGCAGCCGGGCATGGTAGTGACCGAGGCGCGCGACATCGCCGGTCACGAGCGGGAACTGGGCCGGCGTGCTCGGCCCGGGAAAATACAGGTAGTAGTCGTCGCCGGTGTCCCGATACAACCCGCCTTCGAGATTCACCAGCAAGTTGTGGATGGCAAACCACCGGGCCCACTGCACGTAGTCCACGACTGCTTCGACCGATTGCTCGTAGACCGAGTTCGGCGTGGTGCTGGCATCCAGCGCCCAGCAGAGCGTCATCAGATCGGTCCAGTCGTGCGCGTCCTGGTTGGTGATGACTTCGTAGCCGTTGTTGCCGTCGGACTGATTTGGCACGTAGCTCGCCGGGTCGTAGCCCCGCCAATACAGGCGCGCCCGGTCATCATGTCGTCCCCGGTAGAGATTGCCGCTGTCCGTCGCCACGCAGGTCCCGCTCCCGCACTCCGCATCGGCCGTGCAGACCGCCTCCGTGGTGCTGCACCGGTCGGGGAACCGCAACGGAATGACATCGCCACCCTGGGACTGCAGGAAGTCGTCATCCATTCGTTCGATGTTGATGTAGATGAAGTCCTGCACGCCGCCCCCGCTCAACGGGCAAGTGTTGAAGCGTACGAACTGCGTCCGCGGCGCCAGGATGTCGCCGTCGAAGGCTTCCCGGAAGAACCGATGTCCGAGATGCGACTTGACCAGGCGCTGCGACATCAGCAGCAGCCGCGTCAGCTTGAAGCCCATCTCGGACTGCAGGGGCTGATCGTCGTTGAAATCGATGTGAAACGAGTGCGGATGCTGCCACAAGCTGCTCGCCCCGCGATAGTGCTCCATCACGTTGTAGAACACTTCACACTGCCCCGTCTGGCTGCAACGAATGAACGTCGCGTCGTACGGGCTCTCGAACTGCACCGTTGGGAGACTGTGGTTTTCCTGCACGTTCCGTGTGTGCTGTGTTGTGATCAGGTGGTACGTGGGAAACTCGGTGTAGTAGTACGGCGGGGTCTGAAACTTGCACAAATAAGTCTGCGCCGGGAACTCGCCCGCGTTGAGTGTGTCATGCCCGGGCGGTGCCGCCGTCGTGCTCGTCCCGTCCGTGGCGCGAATCGTGAAATCCAGACGCTGGCCGTCCGCCAGCCCCGGCACGATCGCCCCGTATTGAAGGTCGCCCGCCGCGCCATCTCCGTGGAAACCGTCGTCGTACATCGGCACCGCGGTGTACGCGCTGGTCGGATCCTGGTCCGCCCGGTAGTACAGCGTGACGTTCGGGTCCGGCTGATCGTCAATCACCATCGCCGTGATGCGCACATCCTGCAGGGGCGCCGGAATCGGCGGATCGTGAATCACGCCCGAAATGATGGGCGGTGGTGCCGCTTGATACCGGCTGTTCGCGGCCCCCGGCGTGCCGTATGCCGCCGTCGACGCCTTCCACGCCGAACCATACTGGTTCGGCAGGTGCGGATTGATCAACTCGAGCGAGGGCCCGTGACCATCGGCCTGCGCCGGCCACTGCCCTCCGTCGGAATACTCGACGGCGTCGATCAGATCGCCGGCCGCGTCCACAATCGCCACCCGCTCGCCGCCATTGCTCAGCCGCGTGTCCCCCACCCAGGCCAGCACCGGGCAAGGAATGTTCAAGCTGGCGAGCGTCGCCGGCTCGCCAGCCAGCACCAGATACTGACCGGGGCCCATCGATGTCCCGGCCGGAAAATCCAGGGTCACGCCGTCGCTCATGGCCCAACCGCTCAGGTCCACGCTGTTGGACCCCGCGTTGTAGAGCTCCAGAAACTCTGCGGTGCCATTCGGATCAGCGGGGTGATAGTGAATCTCGTTAATCACGATGACCTGGCCAACCGACACCGTCCACGTGTCCCCTTGGAAGGGATGCCCCAATGCGTCCTCGATGCCGCCGGAACTGAGCGTGATGGTCACCGCGCCCGTTGGCGGCGCCGCGAAGCCGGAAAATGTATACGTGTCCGCCGGTCCGGCCGCGGGCGCGACCGTCGTGGCCGGACTGCCTGCCACGAGCAGGTCGTTGGCGTCCACTCCGCTCACCGGCGTGTTGAAGACAACCGTGATCGACGTCAGGAACTCCACCGCCCCGCTCCGTCCGGGCGCCTCGCTGATGACCCGCGGCGCGTTGCTCCACACGCTGTTTGCCGCACCCGGAGTGCCCTCGGGCTGGAGCGAGGCGTGCCACGCGTTCCCCTGCGCATTGTCAAACGCCGGATTGATCAATTCGAGCGAAGGCCCGCCTCCGTCGGGCGTCAAAGGCCACGGGGCCGCATCGTCGTACTCGACCCGGTCCACCATGATGCCCTGGGCGTTGTCCAGCCGGATCGGCTCGCCGCTATTCGACAGGCTGTCGCCAGCCCCCCACGAGTGAATGGTCGTCACGCCGGTGGCCGCGTACAGGACATTGGGGTCCTTGGCAACCACCACACACCCGCCCGCCGGCAGAGATGTGCCTTGCGGGAACGTGTAGCCCGGACTGGCGAACTCGTACAACTTCCAGCCGGAAATGTCGATCGGCGCCGCCTCCGCGTTGTAGAGCTCAATGAACTCGGCGTTCGGGTGTGCGTCGACGGGATGGTAGTGAATTTCATTGATGACGACGGCCGGCGTCTGAAACGCGTACAGCCAGTTGTCCCCCGCAAACGCGTGTCCCGCGAGGTCCTGAATGGCGCCCGGCGCCAGCGCCACGCTGATCGGGCTCGTGCCCGGCGCGGCAAAGCCACTGAAGACGTACGGGCCGGCGCCCACGCCGCCCGAGCACGTGGCGCAAGCCACGCTGGTGGCCAGCGAGCTGTTGACGGTCAGATTGCTCGCCACCACATTCTGTACGGGCTCGGCAAACGTAACCGCCACGTTGGGGAGCGTCGCAATGACCGCACGGCGCACGGGCGCTTCGGAAAGCACGATCGGGCTGTCTGTCCAGGCCCCGTTCACGGTGCCCGGACTCCCGTCCGTCACCGGTGACGCGCGCCACACGGTGCCCACCGCGTTGTCGTATTTGGGGTTGACCAGTTCCAGCGTCGGACCGAAGCCATCCGCCTCCACCGGCCACGGGAATGCATCGTCGTACGTGACGGCGTCAATCACCGTCGCCACGCTGTCCAGCAACTGAACCACACCCCCGCCGTTGGGCAGGTCGGCCCCGGCGTCCCACGCAATAATCTGCACCTCTGTCGGAATCGTCCCCACCTTCGCCCGCAGGAAGGTCGGGTTGGCGGCCGTAAGCAGATACGCACCGGCACTCAGCTGTGTGCCCGCCGGGATCGTGCACTGCACGGCATCCGCCAAGTGCCAGCCACTCAGATCCACCGTGCCGGAACCGATATTGCACAACTCGATAAACTGCAGGTCTTCGGCGTTTTCCCCCGGTTGGACGGCACTGTTGCTTGGATGGTAATGAATCTCGTTAATGACGATCGACTGCGCCGCACTCACACCACACATCACCGCCACGGCCCACCCCGCGGCCACGCGCGCTGCTTGCATTGTTCTGCTCCCACACCAAAACGTGGACCCGCCACCGTGCCGGCCTGCGCCAGACAATGGCTCTCTAGCGGCCGCATGAAACCGCGGTCGCGCCCGGTCCCGGCTCGCGCCCGAACACCCGAAATGTCACCTTCTGGCACGCGGCACCAATCTGGTGCGCCAACGTCGGCCCGAGAGTTGCCGAGAGAAATGCCGCGTCTACCGGCCCTGAGTGTGTGCCCCGGTTCGGCCCTTCACCATGATTGCTCCTCACCCGCGACTGATCTGCCAACTCCAACCGAGTACAGTCGCCCAAAAGCCGTCGTCATTGGCAGGCGCTTAACGCGCCACCAACGACCAACCCCATGCGCTTCGCATCGTATCGGTTCAGCTGGTCGCTGTCAACGCGACCTCGTAGTACACATTATGCTACATTCAAGTAGATACATCCAATTGTAGCACCGACGCACCGCAGCCTGCACACGTTTTCGCATTTACTCCCCACTGCAGGCGACTTGCCTGTGGCGTTCTTAGTCGTCCCAGCCAAGCGCGCGCGTCGTCGTGCGCGCACACTGACATACTTACACGGCACCCAACACAATCATGTGCGCGGCAGCACACCGCGCGAACGCTTACGCACACCACCCGCCGCCCGCTGCACCGCGAGGATCGCCAGCACCAGCCCCACGCGGTCGCGGACACCGCAGCGATGCAGCAGCATGTGCATGTGCATCCGGACCGTGTTGGGGGAAACCCGCATCTGCGCTGCGATCGCCCGGGAATCACACCCCTGACACAAGAGCCGCGCCACATCACTCTGACGCGGCGTTAGCCCCAGGCACTTGTTGATCCACTCCCACTCTGCGGCCGCAACCAATTGGGGATGTTCAATACCTTCCTTGGTCTTGATACTTCTCCGGATTACACCCCCGCGCACGGCCCAGCCCGTTGGTGTCTTCGCGCCCATTTGTTTGCCCCACTGCGCCTGTCGCCTCGTGCTTCACGGTTACGGCCACGTCACCGCAGCCGGAGAGAACTCCGTGACGATCGCCAGCCACCCTGTGCAGATTGGTCTGCGGCACTCCCCGCGTCAAGATACATACTGGGGTGGGTCAGGCTCTACGCATCGCACATGCGGGGCGCAACCGAGATGGATCGCATGCCGCGCTGCCCAACGTTGCTTGCGATACGGCGCAGCCGAACGCCGCAATACATCTTGCCGCGGAACGGGAACACGCCCATAGAGGGTACCGTGCGCGCACGCCGACAGACTGTCACAGGTGCACTCAGGATTCGATACCCCGGGCAGCGCACGCTCCTCGCCGATGGACGTGGACACGGCTGACGCCCCGAGCGCTCCTCCGGCCATCGCGGCGCCGTCACACGCCCAGCAGTGCCGCCCTCGTTTGCAAGCGGCACGTCTGGTTGTATAATAGGGGTGTTCGGGACGCGTCGCATTGCGGTCGTGGGGCATTCGGCACTTGAACATCGCGACCGAGTCGCGGTACTCGGCGGCGCAGCGTCTTGGCGGAGGATACCATGTTCCACCAACTGCGAGTCTTCCTGCTGAGCAGCGCCATCGGGGTGCTGGCGTCGCCGCTGGCATCCGCGCAAGTCGTGATTCACGAGATCATGTACCACCCCAATTCACTCCTGGAAGGTGACGAATTCCTGGAGCTCCGGAACCTCGATCCCAACGCGGTCGATCTCGGCAACTGGTCCGTCGAAGGGCTCGGGTTCTCGTTTCCGCCCGGTGCCACCATCGCGCCGCACGGCTTTCTCGTGCTGGCACGCGATGCGGCCACGTTTCAGAGCCGCTACGGAACCGCGCCTGACTTCGTCTACTCGGCCGCGCTCAGCAACAGCGGCGAGACGCTCGCACTGCGGGACGGGAGCGGCCAGCTCGTGGATCACGTGACGTACACGGATGAGCCGCCGTGGCCCGTGACACCCGATGGCCTGGGGCCGTCCCTCGAGCTGGTGGACCCCGCCCTGCCGCACGACACCCCGCGCAACTGGCGCGCTTGCACGGCGACCGCGGGCCACACGGTGCGTGCCGCTAACAGCGTGGCGGTAACCGGACCGCTCCCCTGGATCGCCAACGTGCAGTTCCCTCGGGAGCCCCAGCCGCAAGCCGCACTGGCTGTCACGGCACAGGTCCAGGATGCGAACAGCGTGCAGCTCACGTACGTCGTGAACTTCGACCCGGAAGTGACTGTCCCGATGATCGCTGCCGGAGACGACGCGTATGGCGCCGTCATCCCGGGGCAGAGTGCCGAAACGCTGATTCGCTTTCGGATCGTCGCGACGGGTGACGGCGGCAGCATGCAGTACCCGCGCACCGACGACACGATCCGCTATGACGGCACCAAGGTCGCCAGCGTGACCTGGACGACCGCGCTGCCCGCGCTGCATTGGTACATGGACCCCAACGACTACGCGGAACTGCTGGCCCACTACAACACGGATGAACTCGAGCCGGCCGTTCTCTATTTCAACGGCACGCTCTACGACAATATCCAGATGCGCGCGCGCGGACAGACTTCGCGGTCGTGGCCCAAGAAGAACTGGAAGATACACATGCCGCACGGGCATGACTTGCGCGATCCGGCCCACCTGGCGCTCCCGCTGGACCAGTTTGACCTGCAGAGCGACTACTCGGACAAGAGCTACCTGCGGGAAATCCTGGCCCACGAGACCTTGCGCGACACCGGCGGCTCGCACTGCCAGGCCTTTCACGTACGCCTGCAACAGAATGGCCAGTTCTACGGCCTGTACACGTTTCGCATGGCGATGGACGATGACTATCTGGAGTACAACGGCCTGGGCGCCGACAATGCCTGGTACAAGGCGTACAACGACTGCCACGCCGTGAGCCTTTCCAGCATCGCCTGGTACTACCAGAAGCACGCCCGCGAGTGGGACAACAACACGGACATCTACGAACTCCTGCTGAATATCAACGGCGCGGATCCGGTCGCGCGCCGCGCCTATCTCTTCGACAACATCGACCTGCCCGCGATGCTAAACTACCTGGCCGGCATGGTACTCATCCATAACAACGACCAGGTGGCCAAGAACTACTTCCTGTATCGCGACACCGAGGGCACCCAACGCTGGTTTATGCAGCCCTGGGACCTGGACCTGACCTTCGGGCGCAACTACGGTGCCGGCGGCCCCGTCCTCAGTGACGGCATTTGGGCGGACAATGACGACGTGGGACGCGTGAACGTCTCCCCCAGTCACCCGCTGTTCGGCAACAGCCAGCACCAGAAATTCGATTACCTGTGGAACTATCTCATCGATGCGCTCTACGCCGACCCGGACATTCGCGCCATGTTCTTCCGGCGGCTCCGCACCGTCACGGACCAGCTCCTGGCGCCCGGCTACTACGAGAACCGGATCGCCCAGCTGCGCGACCCCATCGCCCCCGAAGCGGAGCTGGACCGCACGAAGTGGGGCCAGTACGGCCAGGCCCAGACGCTGACCGCCGCGGTGGACATCATCCTGAACGACTACCTCCCCCGCCGCCGCACGCACCTATTCGTGACCCATCGGGTCCCGGGCGAGATTCCCGCAGCGCAGCTGCCCACGCCACCGATCGTCATCAGTGAAATCATGTACAACCCCGCAAGCGGCGCCGACCGCGCCTACGTCGAGCTGTACAACCCGTCGACCACTGACGCCGTCGACCTCACCGACTGGACTCTGAGCGGCGCCGATTTCGTCTTCCGCCCCGGCACCGTGCTCCTGCCCCAGCAATACGGCGTGATCGCCAAGAACGACGTCGTCCTGCGCACGGCCTATGGGGGCGGCTTCTACATCTGCGGCCAGTTCCCCGGAAACCTCAACCCCAGCGGCGCGACGCTCGAGCTACGCTCCCCATCCGGCGCCCTGATCACGGTGGTCAGCTACGATGACGACCCGCCCTGGCCGACCAGCCCCGACGGCGGCGGACCCTCCCTCGAACTCCGCGACCCGACGCACGACAACGGCCGCCCCGCCAACTGGGCCGCCAGTCTCGCGCCGACCGGCACCCCCGGCGCCCCCAACAGCGTGGCCGGTGCCCTGGCCGAACTGCCGGCAGTGTGGATCAACGAAGTGTTACCGCTGAACACCGGCGCGAATCGCGATGAAGCCGGCGAGGCAGAACCGTGGGTGGAGCTCTACAACACGTCCTCCAACCCGTGCGCGCTGGGCTCATTGTGGCTCAGTGACGACTACGCCATCCCGCACCAGTGGGCTTTTCCGCCCACCGCGGTTCTCGACGCCAACAGCCGCATCATCGTCTGGGCCGACGCGGAGCCCGCAGATGGCCCCCTGCATACCAGTTTCCGCCTGAGCGCAACCGGCGGTCACGTGGGCCTGTATGATGCCGATGGCCGCCTGCTGGACTACCTCAATTACCCGGCCCTGGAACCGAACTGCGCCTTCGGCAAGTACCCCGACGGAACCCCGGCAGCGCTGCCTCTCGATCGGCCAACCCCCGGCGCAACAAACGTGCACACGGCGGCGACACCGCTGATCCTCAACGAGTACAACGCGGTCGATGCGGACCGCTCTCTCCGCGATAACGGCACGGACACCTATTGGGGACGCGTGGCCGGCAACGGCGGCGACTGGTTCGAACTCGTCGTCACGACGGACCATCTCGACGCCCGCGGCTGGCACCTGGTGATCAGCGACGACACCGGCGGCTCCGGGCACACCGTGGAAACTCTGACGCTCTCCCAGCACACGCTCTGGTCCGACCTGCGCATCGGCGCCATCATCACCATCGCCCAGGATGCACCGGACGAGGTCAGCTTTGATCCCAACCAGGGCGACTGGTGGATCAATGTGCAGGCGGTGGACGGCGGCGCCGATACGTACATCACACCCGAGAGCTTCAAGGTCTCCAACAAGAACTGGCAACTCACCATTACCGATGCGGGCGGGCAGGTGGTCTTCGGACCGGCCGGCGAGGGCGTCGCGCCACCCAGCGGCATCGGCGGGGACGAGGTGTGCCTCCTGGCCGAGAACCCGAGCGGACTCATCCGGCCGACGGCCCGCTATGACGACGGCATCCACAGCACATTCGGGGCACCCAACATCTTCGACGACGGCGTGACCACACAAGACTTCAGCGCGCTTCGCGCCCGGGCCGCCATCTGCCAGCAGGACAGCGACTGCGACGATAGCAACCCGTGCACCGAGGATACGTGCGCCGGACTCGCTGGCTGCGTCCATACGCCCCGCGCCGACGGCGCCCCCTGCACGGACGGCCTCTTCTGCAATGGCACGGAAAGCTGCTGGGCCGGCGCCTGCCAGAGCGGCACCCCCCCGTGCGCGGACCTGGAGCATTGCGACGAGGACCTGGATGTCTGCCGGCCATGTGCAGGCGCCGCGGAATGTGATGACGGCAACCCCTGCACCGTCGACGCCTGCGATACCGGGAATTGCACGCACACGGCCTGCGCGGACGGCACCGCATGCGACGATGGCTTGTACTGCACGACCGTGGACGCGTGCCAGAGCGGCGTGTGTGTTGGGACCGGCTCACCGTGCGGTGATGGGTGCGCCCGGTGCGACGAGCTCGCTCGCGCCTGCGTGCATTGCGCCTTCGACCTGCACGACGACGGCCTGCACATCATCGGCGGGGCCGATTTCGCGATCTTCGCCGGCTACTACGGCTCGTGCTACGCGCCGGGAGACCCCGGCCGGATTGCTGACTTCGATGGCGACGGATGCGTGACTGGCGCTGATTTCAGCCTGTTTGCCGGATGCTATGCCGGAGCCTGTGACACTTGCGCCGGCTGCTTCCCCGCGGACGAATAGCCCACGCCGTGGCGCCGAGCCGCCTTCTGTCACGCCAAGCGGGTGCCGATTGCGGCGGCCGGGACGCGCTAGTTGCCCAGCATCGCGGTCAATTGCTGGCGCAACAACTCATCGATGTTCTCCTTGGCGCCGATGTTGACCTGCGCCACCACACCATCGGGTCGGATCACGAACATCGTGGGATACGAAGTCGCTTTGAACAGCTGCCCAATCTTGTTCCCGGGGTCGATGGCCAATTCGAGGCTGGAACCCACGCTTTGGTATTTGGCCTCCGCTTCTTCCGGTGTGAACACCTTGTCTCCCATGTGCTCGCTGATGTTCACGAAGCGCACGCCCTTGGGTTCAAACTCGGCGCGCACCTGGTCAATCTTCGGCAGTTGTCGGGCACAGAAACCGCACGTGGGCGCCACGAAGTTCAGCACGGTCGCGCGCCGATTGGCAAACTCCTTGTTCGAGACGGCGGCGCCGGCCCGGGAAGTCAGCGCAAACTCCGGCGCCGCTTTGCCGATCAACTCCGTCGCCGGCCGCCGCACTTCGGGCCGTGCGGCAGCACTGTCCCGCTTCAGCGCCGCGAGATCCGCGGCGATGCGATCCAATTTCTTGTCGATCTGCGTCAGAGTGTTCGCCTGGGCCCCCGCCGGCACCGCTGACGGCGCAGCCGCACTGGCGCCGGCCTCTTGGCTCTTCTGCAGCTCCGCCAGCTGCTTGCGCAGACTCTGAATCTCGGCTTTGAGACCATTCACCTCGGCCCGGAGTTGCTGCTGCTCGGCCTGCAGACTGCGGATGGTGCTGGCGACCTCACTCTCCTCGGCATACGCGCCAGCGGCCACGCAACCCCCAATTAGAAGCGCCACCGTCAACTGCTGAATCGCTCGCTTCATGACGTGCTCTCCCAGGATCGGAGCCTGATGCGACCCGCCGTCACCGCTCACGATCCCCAGTCCCCAGTCAGCCCCAAAGAACCCCACTTCGCCGTGCGCACGCATCAGCGCACGGTCTCAACACCAACGTGCTGCTTTTTTTCGCGCGTCGTCGGCCCCGTTGGCCCAATCGGTCCAGGTCGTCGCGGATAACTGCCGATCTCTATGTCATGCATGCGACAGCATGAACACCCTGAGTATTGCGGGAACCATGCCTACTGTCAAGATTGCCTCAGCACGCGCTGCCCACCCGAGCATGCCTCCATCGCACGACGACACAGCTCGCGCCGTCGACACAACCACGCATATTCGTGTGTGCCCAACCGTGCGCGTTGCGTTCTCTGGCGTCGGCGGAGGTTCCGTGAATACCGCGCTGCTTTCACTGACAATGCTACTTGACACGCTATGGGAGCTGTGGCTCAAATAGATCATGCGTGCTACGCCCTAGTCGCCTTTGCGTTGGCGCGCCGTGATTCACAAACTTAACTCTGCGGCGTGAAGATGGGTTACCCCTGTGCCCCCCACACGGGGATGCCCTAGTCCGAATACAGGCTAAATGAGTGCCAGAATGAAGATGATGGGTATGATCTCCAGCGCGCGCTATCCGTTGCTGTTGCTCGCGGTCGTTGCGACCGCAGGTTCGGCCGTGGCGCAGGTCCCCTGGCCTGCTGAGCCGCTCGCTCAGGCCACGAATCTGACCGGTATTGAAGGGGCTGGATCAAACGACTTCTATACCGATATGAGCAGTGCCTGCTGGAATCCCCAGACGCGCCGTCTGTGGGTCTGCCGCAACGGCCCTGGCGGTTCAGCCTCCAAGTTCTGGGCCATCCGCGAGGACGGCAGTGGCGGGTATGAAATCGATACCAAGGCCGGTAATCGCGGTGAATGGACGGGCTTCGGTGACCTGGAAGGCATCACGGTCGCGAATTACTCGGAGAATCTCGTATACCTGATGATCGAGGGCGAGGACAAGATCGAAGCCTGCGATGTGTCCGTCTACGGCACGAACGATATCACGCGCGTCTGGAGCATCGGCGCCTACGTCCCGACCTACTCGGGTGGCATGGGGTCAGAGGGGATTGCCTTCGTGCCCGACGAGTTTCTGCATGCACAGGGCTTCGTCGACCAGAACGGCAATCCGTACACGAGCCAGAATGGGATGGGCGGCCTGATGTTCGTCGCCCATCAGGCCGGCGGGCGCCTCTACGCCTTCGATCTGAATCCTACGAACAATTCTTTCACGTTCGTTGGGGCCTACACGACGGGGTACTCCGAAAGCTGCGATCTCGCCTTCGACCGGTCCGAAGGCCTGCTCCACATCTTCCACGGTGCAGACCTGAACAAGGTCGAGGTCGTGACCCTGGCATCTACGCTCGTCGGCGGCGAGCGCCGGCTGCACCAGGTCGTCATGTTCGACCCCATCGGCGCCGGCAATATGGAAGGATTCGCCGTCGTCTCCAACGACGACTGCGCTCAGGGGCACCGCAAGGCCTTCCTTACGATTGATGGCGGCGGCGCGTCCAGCTTGTTCATGTTCACGCAGTTCCCCTGCCGACTCAGCGCCACGTACAACGTCGATGATGACGGCGACGGCGTCCCCAACTGCGATGATCTGTGCCCGGAGACGCCGTCCGGCCAGAGTGTGAACGCGAGCGGCTGCTCTTGCAGCCAGCTCGATAGCGATCAGGACGGCGTCAACAACTGCAACGACCAGTGTCCCAGCACGCC
>CAZGAQ010000034.1:0-31491 GCA_964523405.1 uncultured Planctomycetales bacterium | reverse complement strand
TCGATAGCGATCAGGACGGCGTCAACAACTGCAACGACCAGTGTCCCAGCACGCCGTCCGGCCAGAGCGTGAACGCCAACGGCTGCTCGTGCAACCAGCTCGATAGCGATCAGGACGGCGTCAACAACTGCAACGACCAGTGTCCCAACACGCCTTCCGGCCAGAGTGTAAACGCGAGCGGCTGCTCTTGCAGCCAGCTCGATAGCGATCAGGACGGCGTCAACAACTGCAACGACCAGTGTCCCAGCACGCCTTCTGGCCAGAGTGTGAATGCCAACGGCTGCTCTTGCAGCCAGCTCGACAGCGACCAGGACGGCGTCAACAACTGCAACGACCAGTGTCCCAGCACGCCTTCTGGCCAGAGTGTGAATGCCAACGGCTGCTCTTGCAGCCAGCTCGACAGCGACCAGGACGGCGTCAACAACTGCTACGACCAGTGCCCTAATACGCCATCGGGCCAGAGCGTCAACGCCAACGGCTGCTCGTGCAGCCAGCTCGACAGCGACCAGGACGGCGTCAACAACTGCTACGACCAGTGCCCTAATACGCCATCGGGCCAGAGCGTCAACGCCAACGGCTGCTCGTGCAGCCAGCTCGACAGCGACCAGGACGGCGTCAACAACTGCAACGACCAGTGTCCCAACACGCCTTCCGGTCAGAGCGTCAACGCCAATGGCTGCCCCTGCAATCAGCTCGATGACGACCAGGACGGCGTCAACAACTGCAACGACCGGTGTCCCAGCACGCCATCCAGTGAAGACGCGAACACCAGCGGCTGCTCCTGCAGTCAACTGGACGACGACCAGGACGGGATCAACAACTGCGACGATCAGTGCCCGGAGAGCCCGTCGGGCCAATGCGTGAACGCCAATGGTTGTTCGTGCAGCAGCGTAGATACGGACGATGACGGTGTGGCGGACTGCGACGACCTTTGTCCGGACACGCCGGAAGAGGCACCGGTCGATTCCGCTGGCTGCTCATGCGACCAGTTGGACGATGACCAAGATGGCGTGAGTAATTGCTTTGACGAGTGCCCGGACACGCCGGCCGGCGATCCGGTGAACGCCGTGGGCTGTCTGACTAAGCCTCAGGAAATGACGAACGTTGTCACGAATACGGTCGACTATGACCCGAGCCAGGATCCGTACATCTTGATCGTCGACGACGACCCCTCCGACGACGAACTGTGCGCGCAGAGCGACGCCGACGATGATGGCGTGAGTGACTACGACGACGTCTGCCCCGGCACGAACACCGGCAATGTCGTGGACACGGCGGGCTGCGACTGCGTCCAGCGCGGCGACTGCAAGAGTGAGACGCTGCTCACGAAGCCCGTGAATGCGTGCGGACTCGGCTTCGCCGAGGCCCTGCCCTGCATCCTCCTGGGCCTCGTCGCCGCGCGGCGGGGGCGGACGCTGCGGGCCCGCTGATACGACCGGTTCGCCTCCCGCAAGCCGTCGCCGGCCTCCGCTCCGCAGGGCACGCCCCTGCGCTCGGAGGCTCGGCCGTGTACGCGTCACCTCATGGTCGTTGTCACATTCGTGAGCGTCACACTGCCGTATTTGGTCCCGGCCGTGTAGGTGCCGCCCTGGTACACACCGTCCGTAGCCGTACCGGTCGCCCGTCCTCCGAGATACACGTCATACGTAGCCCCCGCGGTGAGCGCCGGGGAGGACAGCACGATTGACTGATACGCGTTCGCCGGAGCGCACGTGAGAACCTCCGTACCCTGTTGAGTCTGCAGGTGCACGAGCGTTCCGGCCGCCTGCACAGACTTCAGGTTGATCATCATCGAGTACTGGGTGGAAGCGGTTCCGGGGGCCTGCGCCATGCCGGCACTGCCAATCGCCAGCAGGAACCCGTCCGTGACGGTGAACGACCCATGATCCAGCGCGCCGTTGGCGTTGTTCGTCGGACCGTACACGATGACTTCACCCCCGGTCATCGCGACCCGCCCATTCACATCGATCCCATCCCCGACCGCGTCAATGACGAGGCGCCCGCCGTTAAGCGACAGGTAGCCGTTGCCCGTCGCCACCACACCGCCCGGCCCGCCTGGCCCCGCCATCGCCGAGCCGTCCACGCCGCCGCTGATGTTGACGCCATCATCGCTGGCTGTGATGTGAATCTCGCCCGCATTGACCGTGATGGCCGAGCCGCTCTCGATCCCTTCATAGCTCGCGCTCACCGAGATCGAGCCCCCGTTGATGACCACGGCGGTGTCGGCATGGATGGCGTCATCGGCTGACGCCAGGACACACGTACCCCCGTTAATCGTAATGCTGCCGTTGGAATGCACCGCGTCATCCGCGGAATCGACCTGCAGGGTACCGCCTTCCACCACGACCTCGACCAGGCCCTTGAGCCCTTTGGCCGAGGCGCTGGCCGCCACCGTCCGGCCACTCCCGCCGCCCGATCGCAGCGTGAGTTGGCCACCGCTGACGATCACATCCGTCTGGGCCACGATCGCGTCGCCCCCCGCCGTCACATTAAGAACGCCCGCCGCGAGGGCGATATAGCCCTTGGTCGCATCGGTGTCATTGTCGGACTTCAGGCCGTCCCCGCCGGCCGTCACCGTGATTCGGCCGTCCTTCACAACCAGATAGTCCTTACCCCGGATACCGTCGTCGACGGCCTGCACGGTGACCGTGCCGCCCGCCACGATCAGCCCGTCCTTGCTCGCGATGCCGTCGCGGCAGTTCCCCTGCACCGTGAGTGTGCCCTCTCCGAAGATCGTAAGCTCACACGTGCTGAATACGGCTGCGTTGGGTCCGTCCGTATCTGTGTCTGTATCGGCACTGGCATACGACGTCCCGTCGCGAACATAGTTGACCGTGGCGGGTGCCAGGTAGAGGATCAGCTTGCCGGCGTTCGCCACGTACACGGGCGCTGACGTCGTGCTGCGCAGATCGGCGCCATTCAAGATGAGCCGGACGCGGTCGTCGTTGCCCGCGGTCACCACGATCTGCCCATCTGCCAGTGTGCCACTCAGACGATACGTGCCCGCCGTGGTAATGGTCACCGTGCTATCCGTGACGTTCGCGCCGGCGCCGCGGACGGCGATGGCATCTCCGCTCAGCAGGATGTCCACCACATCTGCGGCGTCCCACACATAGTCATCGGCCTTGTCATGGGTCCCGCTGTTCTCCGCCTCGGTGCTCGCCGCGGTCGCGCCGTTGCCACCGGCGGTCGTCGTCGCCGTCGTGCTGCTCCCGTCACCCGAGAGCTCGTCGAGCGTAGAGTTGCAGGCGAGCGCGGCCGCGAACACAACGATTTCAGCAATCAAGCACAGCGGTCTTCTCGAACTCATAGAGGTACTCCCGGGCCGAATCGCTCCGGCCATTAACACAGGCCGCACCATCGCACTGCCCGGCAGCGCGGCGATGCCAGCGACATCCTCAGCTACTGGTTGGCATCTCCCGGTGTGGGCTGTACGAACTTGCGCCAGGTTGCGGCGCCGTCGGTCGTGCGGCCGTAGGACACGTCGGCCGTCTGGACGCCGAACGTGACGGCGTCGATCTTCGCGTAATCCCGCTCCGCCGTGTCGAAGAGCCCGATCTGCTCGCCGGCCGTGCTGAGCGCGAAGTTAGTGTGCATCTTCCCCTGATCGGTGTCGTTATCTGCCCAAAACAGCACATATCCGTGGGCTGCGATGCTCACGCCGTCTGGAATGCGCCATTTCGTCGGGTTGGTGAAGTCGTCCGTCAGATACATGCCGGACAGATCGACCGCGGTAGCGCCGGCACTGTAAAGCTCAATCCAGTCGGGGTACCCGCCGTTGCCTTCCGTATCTGCTAAGACGGTGTCGTTCTGAGCCAGAATCTCGTTGATGTACAGATTGGCGGTGGATGCAGTCGGATCGATGCCGCCGCAGCCCGTCAGGCCGACGCTTCCCACCAGCAGGAGCACCACCAGTCCGCCCGTTCGCGCTCGGCAGTTGCCTCTCCATTTCATCGGTCGTCTCCTCCAAAGTCCCCTCGTCAGCGCACTTGGTCACCCGCACCCACATAGCAGTTCCACCCGCCCCCCAGCGTCTTGAAGACGCCGATGGCGTGCAGCGCGAGCGCCGTGCGGCTCTGAACCAGCTGGTCCTCAGCCAGACGGAGCGAGCGCTGGGAGTCGAGTACATCCAGAAAGTCGGACACCCCCTCCTGGTACTGGAGTGTCGCGAGCTCCACCGCCCGTTGGTTGGCCCCCACCGCCGCCGTCAGTTGCTCGTGCCGCGTGCGCTCGCTCCCAAACGCGACCAGCGCGTCTTCCACTTCCCGGACCGCCTGCAGTACGACCCGCCGATACCCGGCCAGCGCTTCCGCCTCCAGCGCCTCCTGTTCCTCGACTTTTGCCGACAAGCGCCCGAATTCCAGGATCGGCCAACTGACCGCGGGACCTACCGACCACAGCAAGCTGCGCCGGTCCAGCCCATGCCGGACGTCCGTGCTCTCCGAACCGAACGACCCGGTCAGGGAGAATCGCGGGAAGAAGTCCGCCTCGGCAGCCCCAATCCGCGCGGTTGCCGCCGCCAGCTCACGCTCGTGGCGGCGAATGTCAGGGCGCCGGCGCAACAGATCAGACGGCAAGCCCAACGGGATCTCCGGTGGTGGCGCCGGCAGCGGTGTGCGCTCGAACGTCTGCGCCAGCGCCTCATCCGGAAACCGCCCCAAGAGGACGCTCAGTTGGTGCACCGCCTGGCGGAACGCGGCTTCATGCAGGGCGAGCTCGGCCCGGGTCGACGCCAGTTCCGCTTGCGCCTGCGCGACATCCAGCCCGCTGGCCAGCCCACCCTCGTACCGCGCCTGCGTGAGCCGCACCGTGGCCTCCAGCGACACGATAGTCTGACGGGCCACCGTGGCGCGCTGCGCAAAACCCAACGCGTCAATATAGTTGCGCGCCACCTCGAACAGCAGGGTGAGCAGGACTTCGTGCAATTCCTCCTCAGCCGCGTCCGCAGCCGCGGTGGCCGCCTCCGCGTTACGCCGCAGGCCGCCGAATACGTCCACTTCCCAGCTCGCGTCGAAGCCCACCTCGAAGAGGTTCTGCGTGCGCAACCCGCGACCGGTGGACTCGTCGCGGGTCAGGGCATCCGTCACGGTATCCGTGGCCACCTCGCGGACCACGTCCTGCGCGGAGAATGGATCGTCCGTCAGTTCCTGCACGGTCGCGGACACGACACGCTCGCGCAATTGACGGGCGGCCGAGTCTGCCGCGCCCGCCGGCCGCCGGTTGGAGCTCCGATTCAGGTATTGGTAGCCGCCTTGGAATCCAGCCTGCGGCCAGAACTCTGCCGCGGCGGCCGCCCGTCGCGCGCGCGCTTCCCGCACCCGCGCGCGGGCCATCTGCACGTCGAGATTGGCCGCGACAGCCTGGTCCATGAGCCGCGTAAGCTCCGGGTCGCCAAACGCCGTCCACCACGGGTCCAGTGCAGCCGGCAGTGTCCCGGGCGCCGCGGCCGCGCTCCAACGCGCCGGAACGTCGACCTGCGGGGTCTGGTAATTCGGGCCCACGGTGCAACCGCCGGCGCTCAGCGCCGTCAGCACTCCGGCGAGCACCCGTACCGTGCACCGCGCGGCTCCGGATGTAGGCCGCTTGTTTCTCATGGCGCGCCACCCGTGTTCGGTACCGGCGCAACGCCGGCGCCGCCTGAGCGGCCTGGACCTTCGGCCACCACGCCAATCAGCTCACCGCACAGCAGGTCCGCACCCACGGGCACCACGATCCGAACCGGCCAGCCCCACTCGGGGATGGCGGGATTGCGCAGCAGGCGGACCGGCACCGGCTCCGCCGCCGGGCCCACCGCCTGCACATACGAGCGCGTCACCGGGCGACTCCAGCCCGTTCGCAGCAACTCCAGCCGGACCGGCGTGCCGGGCGCAAACTGCACCAGTTGTGCGGGGCTCGCGTAAATCACGACGGCGACCGGCCGCGTGGCTACGATCGTGGCGATCGGTTCACCGGCCCGGACCGTCTCGCCGACGCCATGCAGCACCTGACTGACCTGGCCATCCAGCGGCGCCTTGAGCACCAGCAGCGCACTAGTCGTCGCCAGTTCGTCGATCCGCCGCTCCTGCACGGTGATCGCGTCCCGCAAGGGCGCCAGCGCTTGGTCCAGGGCCGGTGACGCCACATGCTCGCGAGAAAACTCCTCCCGGCGCTGCTGCGCCGCCGCCAGGTCCAGCCGGACTTGCGCCAGCGCGCGCTGTCGCTCGCTGACGGTTTTTTCCAGGGCGGAAAAATCAGCGTCCGCAGACTGGAACTTGAGATCGGATACCGCCGCCTGCGCATGCAGATTGGCGTAAAGCTCGCGCTGCAGACGCAGATACTCCAGGCGCACAACCTCGCCCTGCAGCAGGACCTGCAGTTCCACTTCCCGCAGACGCTCGTTCTCGACATCCACCGCATAGCGCCGCGCCTGCGCGCTGTAGTCCGCTTGCCGGACCGCAGCCTCGTTCCGTAGCCGATCGTCCGCCGCCGCAACCTCCGATTTCAGCCGCACCGCCTCCGCCGTCGCGGTCGCGAGCGCCGCCTGAATCCGTTCGTCTTCCAGCACCGCCAGCGTCTGGCCGGCTTTCACGGCAGCAAACACCTCCACCGGAAGCAGACGAATCCGGCCGTCGGTCAGCGCCGCCAGCGCCCGTTGTTCGGGCATGGCAATTCCCATCTGCTCCGACGTACCCGACCGCCGCATCAACAACAGCCCAGCCGCAGCGCTCGCCCCCAGCCAGATCACAACCGGCAGGATGTGCCGGCGCCAGGGGCCCAGCCCGCGCCGCTGCCAGCTCATCGCCTCCGCCACCGCTAGACCTCCAGCAGTTCTTCCTGAGTTGTCAGGTTTACGTTGCAGACCCCGGGCACGCGCTCCAGCGCCGCCACCAGGGCTTCATTGCCACCGTCGGCCCGGAGACTGAGCTGGTAAGCGCAGTCATTGGTCTCCGGCAGTGGCCCCTCCTGCAGCGCTACGAGCGTATAACTGCTGCAGAAGCGTTTGAGCGTCGCGACCGCCGCATGCTCTGGCCCGTACGGCTTGGTGACCGTGAACCGCAGAAACGCGCCGTACGTGCCCCGCGCCCCGAAGCCCGTGAGATGCAGGTACCCGGCGATGCCGCACAACGCCAGCGTCCCCAGCACGGCCACGGCGTGCCGCTGCGCCCCGGCGGCCATGCCGATGACCAACGCGCAGAAGACAAACGCCACGTCGCGCGTGTCCTTGATGACATTGCGAAACCGCACCAGCGCCAGCGCACCCAGCAACCCGAAGGCCGTGATGATGCTGTTGCCGATGACGGCCATCACCAGCGCCACCGCCACCGCGATCAGGATCAGGGACTGCACGAACGAGCGCGAATACGAGAGCCCCGAGTGTGTCGCTGCGTAGACCCAGGCGACCAGTTGGCCCAGAACGAACGCGACGAGCAGCGACACCAGCACGTTCTCTGGCGTAAAGACGCTGTTCCGCGCCAGGCTGCCTTCAAGAAATTGCCACAATGGCTCCATGGGGACCCGCTCCTCGTGCCGCCAGATCATGCCCGGCTGTGTCCCACTCTCCGACGCGCGGCGGGGCGGCCTCCGGCGCGACCACCGCCGCAGGCGCCGACGCACCCGCCCCGCGCACCTGGGCAAGCAGTCGACGCTGCCCGCATGCCCGCGTGACCGCAAAGACATACTTCGAATTGGAAGTCGCCTGCAACCCGAACACCTCGACCATGCGCTCGACCCAGCGCGGGTAGCCGCGGGTGAACTTGATCTCGAACACGACCGCGCGCGGACCACAGGGCTGCCAGCCCGGGCCGTTCAAACCTAACTGCGCTGCCGCCGTGGGCAGCACGCTCAGTTGCCGGTCGAACGTCACGCGCACGTCGTCACGCGGATTCTGATAACTCTCGCGCTCATAGCGCACGCGCAGCAACGGGCAGGCCTGGAGCTGCGCGCGGTAGTACAGAAACTGCGCGAGACTCGCGTCGGTACACCCCAGCCCCAATGCGGACGGCGACCAGCCTCTCTCGAGCAACGGTGGCACAACGCAGCGCGGCACACAACTGCGGCTCTTCACGATCACTTGGTTGATGCGGCGCTTGATCTCCAGGAAACAGGGCGCCTCCGGCTCGTCGCTATAGCAGCGGATCCGCAACTTGAGTCGGTTCTTCACGCCCGTGAGCGACTCCCGGCACAGACGCAAGTCGTGCGTGTCGAGGTACAGGCTCGACAGCACGTACTTCCCGCCGGGCGCATGCGGATCAGGTTCCATGAACGCGCGGACATACCCGGCCAGCGCCAGCGCTTGCGCTTCCGATACCCGGTACTTGAGCTCGTGGCGTGGTCGAATCATTGTGTTTCTCAAGCGCGCCGCCGCGACTCGGTACCAAGCCGGCGCGCTCGCGCGGACTCTTGACGCGACGCTCCGTTGGCCGGGGTCCACCTCAAAAGACGACGTCGAATGTGCTTTATTGCCGGTTTCATCGTGCGGGACCACACACTCGGATTCGCTGGACCCGCCTCGCTCAGCGAGCCAACGTGCCACACGGCGACGCGCGAACCACCCACCCGAGCGCTCGGCAGAGAATTGGAATCCGGAGCTGACAACACAACTCCGGGCTGCTGGGATGCGCCCAACAGGAAACAGCGACAAGCCACCACCTAGAGCATGACTTCGGACCCACCATCCGTAAGTAACAGCGCCGACACCACCATTCGGAGATTATAGCTGCAGCATTCATGAAGTGGAGATGAATCTTCGCAAGTTTATGCCACACGCCATCCTTAAGCGGTTCCGGAAGGCGCCCGCGAAGCCCTCCCGACCAACCCGTTCCTGCTTCGTTCCCCGCACACGTCACACCCGCATCGCCAACCAGCCGTCGCGCTCACCCGAACAGCTGTATTCGCCCGGATATGCAGGCGCGGCGTCGGCGCTGGGTCGGCGGGCAAGCCACTCGACCGGTCGACCGCCCAGCCTACGCCAGGCCGAAAAGCGGACGCGCTTACTCGGAGTTTCCGCCGCTCCGCATGTGTTCGGCAACCGCGCCGTGTAGGACCACCCCGGTGCGCCGTTATGGATGCGCTGCGCGCGCCGTCGCAATGCACGCCGCAGAGATGTCTGCGCGCCGGGACGCCACTTCGTGCACGCGCCTCGCGACGCCGCATCCCACGCACGACGCGGTTGCAACC
This sequence comes from uncultured Planctomycetales bacterium, assembly GCA_964523405.1. Taxonomy (GTDB): domain Bacteria; phylum Planctomycetota; class Phycisphaerae; order UBA1845; family Fen-1342; genus CAZGAQ01. The sequence continues at coordinate 22,335 of CAZGAQ010000034.1, read as the reverse complement.
GTACTGTTCATCCCGCTACAATCCCCGCGTCGCGCCCGCTCAGTCGCTCGCCTGGGTTGGCTGCTCGTGGGTCTTTGTCCCCAGCGCGGAATCACGTCGTCGACCGCGCCGGATCCGGAGAAGTGCATGCCCGGCACACACACCAATCGATGTCTGATCTCTCGGTTGCTGATCGGCGCCGCCATGCTGGCCGGACTGGAGCTGCTGGCGCTGCTTACCGGCAGCGCGAGTCCCGGGGCAGCGCCTGCTTGGGGCCAGTCTCCGATTCGTTTTCGCGTGATCCGCAAGTCCACGCCCGTAGTCATCAAATCCCGGGAAGCCGCGGAAATCGACATGGAAGAACCGGGGGTTGAGATCCTGACCCGTGGCCCCGTACACGAAGCGTTCGCGGCTCCGCTCGCACTGGACCCGGAGCCGGGCCTGGTCGTCCTGGATCCGCCGCCACCGCCACTCGACGAGCAGCCGCCGGACGAGGCTCCCGACCTGGGGGCGGGCGCGCTCGCGTGGATCCCAGGCTACTGGGCCTGGGATGATGACCGCGACAGCTACATCTGGGTCAGCGGCGTCTGGCGCATTCCGCCGCCGGACTGCACCTGGGTGCCCGGCTACTGGGCCCGCACCTCGGACGGGTATCAATGGAGCCCCGGCTTCTGGGATGCGGATGAGGACGACGAGGTCGCGTACCTGCCCCGACCGCCGCAGAGCCGGGATGAGGAACCGAGCGGCACCGCTCCCGGTCCAGACTACGTGTGGGTCCCGGGCACGTGGTACTGGCAGGACGGGTACGACGTGCAGCCACTCCGCAACGTGAACATCCGCATCGAAGTGCACCGCTCGGGCTTCTTCTGGCGCCCCGGCTACTGGTTGCGCGCCCGTCCGGATTGGGTCTGGATCCCCGCGCACTACGTCTGGGCACCGCGCGGTTACGTCTTCGTAGACGGGCACTGGGACTACGACCTCCCGCGGCGCGGCTTGCCGTTTGCGCCTCTCTACATCGAAGCGAATCTGCGTCTGTCACGCGACTTCCGCTACGTCCCACGCGTCGTGATCAACACCGATCTCCTGGTCACCCACCTGTTCACGCGCGTGCGCTACGAGCATTACTACTTCGGTGACTACTACGCGGCGCGCTTCGAACGGCGCGGCATCTGCCCTTGGTTCGAGACTCAGCGCATCGCCTATGACCCGCTGTACGTACATCAGGTCTGGCGGCATCGCGACGACGAGCACTGGGCGGTCAATCTCCGGAGCCAGTACGAAGCCCGCCGCGACAATCGCATGCCGCGCCCACCCGATACCTGGCGCCGCCAGATCGAAGAAGCACGCCACCTGTCGGCGGAGCTGCGCCCCGCTTATACGATCACGCAACCTCTGACCGACCTGCGGCGCAACCAGACCGTCTTTACGCTGCGCCGGGTGGACGACCAGCGCCGGCAGGCGCTCGCCCAGCGCGCGGGGGAAGTACGCGACCTGCGGCAGGCCCGCGAGAAGTGGGAGACCCCTGCCCAGCCACGGGTGACCCCCGGCGACGCGCGGCCGCCACGGGAACCGTATCGCGTGACGCTCGACCGCGCTCCCATCACGGGCAAACGGCCTGAAGCCCGCGGCGCTGCCCAGTCCGCGCCGCCGCGCAGCGACGCCCCCCAGCCGCAGAAGGTCAAGCGGACCGAGCGGCCGCCGGCGGGCACGGAGCGGCGACCGTGAGCTCCGGGCTGGCGTACGGGGCGTGGCCGCTGCGCGCCGCCGCGACGGGCCGGCGGAGGGTGGCACGGGCACAGCCGACACAGGGCTTGTGATTTACGTGATGCAGTCAGGAAGACTCAGTTGACGGAGGCAAGTCATGGTGAAAGGGCAACGTTGGGTCATGCTGCTGGCCTGCGGGGCAGGCCTAGGTGCCCTGCTGAGCGCTTGTGGCGATGACGACGGACACCGCCGCGTCGTCGTCCACCGCGAACAGCCGGAGCCGGTGATCGTGGAGCGCGAGGCGCCGCCGCGCGTCGTGATTGTGGAGCCGCGGCCGGAGAAGACCGTGATCATCCAGCGCGACGAGCCGGATGTCGTCGTCATGCGCGAACCGCCGCGTCCGACGGTTATCGTGCGCGAGCCACCGCCCAAGCTGATCGTCGAGAAGCGCCCCCCACCGCCGTCGTCGGGGCACATCTGGATCTCGGGGCACTGGTCCCACGAGCGAGACCACTTCGTGTGGATCAAGGGGCAATACCAAAAGCCCCGGCCAGGATACAAGTACGTCGAGCCTCGCTGGAAGAAATCGCGCGACGGCTGGCAGCTCGAAGAGGGCTACTGGCGGCGGTAGCGTGCCGCATCGTCGGGGCGCGGGCGCGTACCGGCGCTGCGCGCCGCAAGGAACGGGAGAGATCATCTGACGGATGGCCGATCGGGTGGCCGGTCATCGGTTGTGCGCCCCCTGCCCGCCCGGGAGAGTTTGTATGTCAAAGTGCGTTTTTGCCGTTCTGGCCTGCCTGTCGTTCGCCCTGGTCGCTGGCTGCCCCGTTCAGATTCACGACATCGAAATCATCGCGGATCGCCTGATCGACGCGGTCGGCACGATTCAGACCCAACCACAGTCACTGCCGCCGGCACTGACCGACGCAGGGGATACAATCGTCATCGCCGACGATGCCATCATCGTCGATGATCCGGCGGAAGACCTCGTGCTAGTGGAACTCCCGGACCAGACGGTGCTCGGCTTCGAGAACGACACCGGCTTTGATATCTTTATTACCTACTACATCGACGGTGAACTGCAGAGCGTGTACGTCTATGACGGGGAGGCACTGCTGCTGGACTACCCCTGCATCGGCGTAATCCAGCTCGTCAGCGAGGATGATATCGACCCCGTCACGGAGCTGCTCGTCGACTCGTTCAACCTCGAAGGGACGGACTTCATGAATCCCGAGGACTTCATCTGCGGTGAGGCCTTCATCCTGAACTTCGATCCGTCCACGATCAGCGTTCGCACGGAGGCCGTCGAACTGCTCTGGTAGTCGGTCGTAGACCACGCGCGGCGGCACACTCGCCGCACCCAGAGATACGCGCATTGTGCACGGCGCGCGAGCTTCCTTCTCGCGGGCCGTGCCTGGTCGGCCAAGTTGCACGGTCAGGCCTCGTGGTTGTCGCCATGGTTGGCCGGCGCCAGCCAGTGTGTATCGCGCGCAGTCACACTCAAGATCGGCCCTTGAGCAGATCGCGAATCTCCGTCAGGAGCTTTTCCTCGCCCGTGGGCGCAGGGGGCGGAGCGGCCTTTGCCTCTTCCTTCCGCCGCGCCATGTTCGTGGCCTTGACCAGCACAAAGATCGCCAGGGCAACGATGACAAAGTCCAGAATCGTGTTCAGAAACACGCCGTAGTTGAGCGTCGCCGCACCAGCTTGTTTGGCCGCGGCCAACGATGCGTAGTCGCCCTTACCCAGGTTGAAGAACAGGTTGGAGAAATCCACATTGCCCATCAGTTTTCCGATCGGCGGCATGATGACGTCGTTCACCAGCGACGAGACAATCTTGCCAAACGCTCCACCAATGATGATGCCGACCGCCATGTCGAGAACATTGCCCTTCATGGCGAACTCTTTGAACTCCCGCAGCATTCCCATGTCCGCTCTCCTCTGCCCGCATGGGGCCTGGAAATGTCTGGTCACCGTTCCCGCCTCATCGCATCGGAACGTGACCCTTGAGATGCAACTACCGGTGTAGCCGGCGCGCCAACCTCCGTCAACACGTCCGCCGCTAGTCGTCGTGGGAATCCCCCGTCTTCCAGCCAGTCGACGTGCCTCGTGTCTCACACACCTCGCACCCGCGCCAACCGGCGCCTCCCGCGCGTCCCGCCAGACCGTGTCGCCTGGTCATCCGACACGCCCCTCCGCAGCCGCAGGAAACACGTATCCCCTGCCCGCCCCGGTCAAGCTGTCCCTGTCTGAATGCGCCAGGCTCGCCGAGGTCACCGGACACACTGCCCTACGCCGTCCAAAAAAAAGAAGAAGGCGGGCTGCCGGTCGAGCGGACGCCTATACTCAACCATCTCGGCAGGCGGTTGTTTGGGCCGCACGCCGAATTCATCCGGGAAGATCACGCGGACGGAATGCAGCGCTCACTGCGGCCCGCTGCGCCCGGACACATTCTTGTGCCGAGAGGCTTCGGAACCCACATCGAGGAGGCAGGAGATGATTGCGCGCCAGACCTTTCTGTTTGCACTGCTAAGTTGTACGGGGGTTCTCGCCGACCGCATTCCGCTGCGACAAGCGGACCTGTCCGGCGAACCAGAACTCCGGGCGGTCATCCCGATCGATAGCGCCTGGCATGTTTTGGATGAGCTGATGTCAGCGGGGGCCTACTACGCACCGATCTACACGTACACATCCGCCACCCCGTTCCAGATCGATGTGACCGACCTCTTTACCGTGTCCGACCGTAACGAAGTCTACGTGGACGGGGCACTGCTGGGAGCCACCCCGGCCATGCCCGACTGGCAGTGGTTGAGCCCGCCGGTCGGCCCACTGGACCCACCCTACACGTCGAATCCGGCCGTGGCGTGGCTTCAGCCGGAATTCAGCAAGGCATCGTTTGTTCTGCCAGCGGGCACGCACTTGCTGACGCTCCGGAACATACACATTCCACTCGATGTGAACGGCGCCCCGTTTGCCGACGGGACGGTGGCATTCCGCCTCGTGCCGGAGCCGACGACCTGCGGGCTGCTGCTGGTAACCGGCCTGCTGGCGGTTCGCCGGCGCAGCGCCCGTAAACACCGGCAACACGGGCGTATGCGTCGGGACAGCACAATCATCGGGCGCTGGTCCTGGACCGGATCACTGGCGGTCGCGGTCCTACTGACCTTACTGGTGGTTCCCGGGGCCGCGCACGCGACCCCCTGCGGCACCGTGCAGGCCGACGTGATCGGCGGCGTGCTGGAGATTCAGGGCACGACCGGCCCTGACAGCCTCCGCGTCGCCCTCAGCGCCTCTGACCCCGCAGTGGTTGAGGTCTTCACGCCCGCTACGGCCGTCGCGCCGAGTTGCACCTACGACTCCGCCGCCACTCCATTCTCCTTGATCCACGTGGTCCTGGACGCCGGTGACGACCTCGTCGTCTTCGACGACTCCCACGGCACCGTCTCGGATACCTGGACTCTGAGCATCGACGGCGGGGACGGTAAGGACGTCGTCCTCGGCGGTATTGACCTCAGCACCGTGCCGCTCACGAGCGCCCTGTCCATGATCGACACGCTCCAGCAGGCCCGTGATCTGATGAACCGCGTCCTCGACCTGCTCGATACCTCCCCCTCCGGCTGCAGCACCGCGCCCTGTCTGGTCACCGGCGCCGCCGGCGTCGTGAAGAGTGCGGGCCATGACCTCATCCTCCCGACAGCTCACTACGTGCGAGACATCGAGCGCGAGCTCGTACAGCCCTCGGCCAACGCGGTCCGCGACGCACACGACCGCATCGCCGGCTACCTGCAGACCTTTCTGGCCGGCGACGTGCAGGCCCTGTCCGCCGATGCGCAGACCTTTACGGCGAACGTCGAGGTCATGGTGGATCAGTTCGAACTGCTCCTGCCGGTCGCCCAGAACTTGCTCGCCCGCGCGCAGACGCTCTACGCGCATGCCAGCGGCCTCGGGCTGTCCACGCAGGGTGGCGACCCGGCCAGCGTCTTCATGCAGACGATCGAAAGCCACGTGACAACGATCGTCGAGCTGGCCGACCAGTGCGACGAAGATCCCGAACCCGCGGAGACGGAATTCAACGAAGATTTGCAGGATCCCAACGGCTTGTCTTTCTTCTGTGCGGAAGCAGAGCGCCGCATTGAGGCCCTGGAGGGCATCACCGACGGCGTCGAAGCCCACACCGACCAGGTCGAAGCGGAGGGCGACGCGTTCGAGACCGACGGCGACGCCCTCGCGGCCAGCGCCGCAGCTCTCGGCGACGACGAGAATCCGAGTTCCGCGGCCGCCCAGCTCGCGACACAGGGCGACCAATTGGTCACCATGGCCGACAACCTCAGTGCCACGGCCGACGCGCTGAACGCGGACTGGGAGCAGTGGGTGGGGCAGGTGGAAGCAGACCTGGAAGGCCGCGGGAACCTCATGTACAGCCGTGGTCAGACGGAGGTCTTGGGTGCCGCGAGCGTGCTGGAGGCCCAGGCCCAGGCCGACGTGGCCAACGCGGCTGACGCCCTGCGCGTCGAGGCGGACCAGATTGTGGCCGACCTGGAGGCCTTGCTGATCGTCGCGGCGCCGCTGCTGCGCGACGACCTGTCCCTGCGCGGCGCGCGCAACGGCTGCCAGGTGGCACCCACGCACACCATCACCGGCGGCCCCGGCAGCGACGTGCTCATCGGCAGCACCGGCAGTGACCTCATCTCCGGCGGCGACGGCGACGACTTGATCGTCGGCGCCGGCGGCGCGGACCGCCTGCTGGGCGACAACGGCAACGATCTGATCTTCGGCGGCGGCGGCGCGGACGAGATTCACGGCGGCCCCGACGTGGACATACTCATCGGCAACAAGGGCGATGACTGCATCTTCGGCGGCGGCGGCCAGACGATCACCCGCGGCTCCCTCTCCGTCGAGTTGGGCGACATCTTCTTCGGCCTGGACGGCAACGACACGCTCGTCAGCGGCGAGAGCGAGAACGACACGCTCACCGAGATCGACGTCGCCTTCGGTGGCGCCGGCGACGACCGCATCCGCCTCAGTCACGGCGGCACACTGACCGTCGGCTCCTTCAGCTTCGAGTTTGGCAACCTCGCCTTCGGCAATGCCGGCGCCGACGACATCCTGACCGCCGACGGCGTGGATGTGATTTTCGGCGGGGCGGACGACGACACGCTCCAGGCCGGTCGGGGTGCGCAGCTCGCCATCGGCAGCGGCAGCGGCGCCTTCCGCCTCGCGTTGGGCGACCTGCTCTTCGGCGGCGACGGCGCCGACACCATCGACAGCGACGACCCCAATGCCGACCGCGCGGACGACGACATCGACGTCGTCTTCGGCGGAACCGGCAACGACACCATCCACGGCTACAGTGGCGGCCTGTTGAGCATTGGCGACCCCAACAGCCCCGACTTCGAACTCCGCATCGGCAATGTCATCTTCGGCGGCGACAACAACGACACGATCGTCACTCTCGATGGCATCGACGTCATCTTCGGCGGAGCGGGCGACGACACGGTCACGGCCGGTAAGGGCGACCTGCTCGCCATCGGCACGGGCAGCAACGCCTTCCGGCTCGCCCTCGGCGACCTGATCTTCGCCGGCACCGATGCCGACGTCGTGCACGGCGACGACCCCGATGCCGACCGCGCGGACGATGACATCGACGTCATCTTCGGTGCCGCCGGCGCCGACACCATTCACGGCTACGGCGGCGGCCTGCTCAGCATCGGCGACCCCAATGACCCCGACTTTGAGCTGCGCCTCGGCAACGTCATCTTCGGCGGCGACGACGACGACGAACTCGACGCCCTCGCCGGCATCGACCTGATCTTCGGCGGCGATGGCAACGACCTCGTCTCCGCCGGCAAAGGCGACGTGCTGCAGATCGACGACACGTTCAAGATCGACCTCGGCGACCTGATCTTCGGCCAGAGCGGCGACGACACCCTCCACGGCGACGCCGCCGATCCACCGGGCGACGGCGCCCACGACGGCATCGACGTGGTTTTCGGCGGACCCGGTGACGACCTTGTCTACGGCGGCAGCGGTGGCAACATCGAGTTGCCCGATCAGAACTTCTGCCTGCTGTTCGGCAACCTCCTGTTCGGCGGCCCGGACAATGACCTGCTGCGCGGCGACTACGAAAACGGGGACCCGAACGACCCGCAAGGCGGCATCGACCTGATTTTCGGCGCCGGCGGCGATGACACCATCGAGGGCGGCGCCGGCTCCCTCATCGTCGTCGGCGACATTACGGCCGGCCAGGCGGTAATCATCGGTTTCGGTAACCTGCTGTTCGGTGGGCCCGGCGACGACGTGCTCAAGGGCGCCGACAACGCCCCGCTGTGCACCGGCGCCAGCGAAGACCTTGACAATCTGCTCAACAACCTGGGCATCACCGACCTCGGCGGCGCCGCCGACCTCATCTTCGCCGGACCCGGCAGCGACACCGTCGACGCCTACAACGGCATTGATTTCGTCTTCGGCAGCACCGGCGATGACGTCCTTCGGGCCGATAACGGCGGTTTCGTCATCGTCCCCATCAGCGGCGTCCCCACCCCCATCGCCCTCGGCAATCTCATGTTCGGCGGCGACGGCCAGGACACCATCCGTAGCCTCGGCCGGCTCCTGCTGCCCACCGTCCCGCCCATGGAAATCGACCTGCTCTTCGGCGGCCCCTGTGACGACAATATCTCGGCCGGTGACGGCTTCAACCTCGTCTTCGGCAACCGCGCCAACGACACGATCACCGCCGGCGATGGTATCAATCTGCTCTTCGGCAGCATGGGCGATGACGTCATCACCGCCGGCACAGGTCTCAACGTCGCCTTCGGCAATCGCGACAACGACATCATCACGGCCGATGATGGCGTCAACGTCCTCTTCGGCAACCTCGATGACGACGCCATTACCGGCGGCAACGGCCTGAACATCGCGTTCGGAAACCGCGGCAACGACGTCGTTCAGGCGGGCGCCGGCGTCGCCATCCTCTTTGGCAATTCCGGCCAGGATCAGGTCACCGGCGGCGATGGCCTCACCCTCGCCTTCGGCAACCGCGACGACGACATCGTCCGTGGCGGCAACGGCCTCGCCGTTCTTTTCGGCAACACGGGCAACGACGATGTCGCCGGAGCGGCGGGTCTGTGCGTCGCCTTCGGTAACGCCGATCACGACCTCGTGTCTGCCGGCGCCGGCCTGGCCGTGCTGTTCGGTAACGCCGGCCAGGATCGGCTGACCTCCGGCCCCGGCCTGAGCGTCCTGTTCGGCAATCGCGATGACGACATCCTGCAGGCCGGCGGCGGCGGACTCTTTGTCGCCTTCGGCAATGCCGACCAGGACGTCATCGTCGGCGGCTCCGGGATGATCCTCGGCTTCGGCAACGCTGGCAACGACCAGTTCTTTGGCGGCAGCGGCGTAAACCTCCTCTTCGGCAACAACGGCGATGACACCGTCCGCGGCGGCGGCGGCACCGACTTCCTCTTCGGCAACCGCGGTAACGACCAGATTTCTGCCGGCGGCGGTAAGGACTTCGTCTTCGGCAACCGCGACGACGACTGCCTTTCCAGCGACGGCGGCGGCGACTACCTCTTCGGAAATCGCGGTAACGACCAGGTCCGCAGCGGCAGCGACGGCGAATGCGACTGGCTCTTCGGTAATCGCGGCAACGACAGCCTGTACCGCTGCCAGAACTGCGACAAACGCTATGGCGGCCGCGGTAGCGACACCAAATCCGATAGTTGCGACGGCTGCAGTCTGGCCACTCCCGCGCGCGGCGAAGTCCGTGGCACCGTCCGCGTCGACCTCGACGGCGACGGTATCGGCGACGTCGGCCAGCCCGGCGTCACCGTCAGCGCCGGCGCCTCCACCGCTGTCACCGACGCCGACGGCAACTACCGCATCGCCGGCCTCGCGGTCGGCGGCTACTCGGTCTCCGAAGCCGTCCCCGCCGGCTACCTGCAGATTTCCACGCCTGTCGCGCACACCATCACGGTTGGCTCGCTGGGCATCGATTTGTTCCAGCACCGCGACTTCGTCAACCGCGAGAACTGCCACGTCGCGCCCGATGCCTGGACCTGCCTGGGCGCCGGCTGCAACCCACCTGATCCAGGCTGCAAGCCCATCCTGGTCCAGCGCGTGCTGCGCTGCCCGCAGACCGGTGCGATCTGCGACGAGGCGAACCCGTGCCCCTGCGGCGACTGCGTGCCCTCCTGGGCCGTCGTCGAGTGCGCCTGTAACCCCGAGTGCTACATCGTCCTCGACCCGGTCACCGGCCCGCAGTGCAGCGGCGTGTGCATCGGCGGCGGCGCAGTTACGCCCTGCCAGCTCGTACAGGATGGTGATTTCTTCCACTGCGCGTGCCTGCCTCCGCCTTGCCCGACGGAGTTTGCCCAGTTCTTCTTCACGGGCACCGTCACAAACATCTCCCCTGCGGCCGGCGCGCCGACACCTTGGGACAATGTCCAACTCGGCGCCCCGTGGAGCCTGACCTACCTCTTCAGCCGCACGACACCGGATCAGAACCCCAGCGTGCAGCTCGGCGAGTACCCGGCCATCGCGTGGTACCAGCTCCAGGTCGGCCCGATCAGCGTCAGCGGCGTGGTCACCCCGGGCACAACGTTGATCCGCAACACCAGCAACCCCGGCGTGCGCGACCAGTACGAGGCCTTCCTCCCGCTCAATGTCGGTGGCTTCCCGCCGGCCAACATCTCCTTGCTGCTCGACAACGTCGGCGGCACCGCTTGGACCCTGGCCGGCCTGAACCCACGTGATCGGCTCCCGCTCTGCGCGGACATAGTGCTGGATCGCTTCCCGCGGCGCCTCTTCCGGCTCGATGGTGTCGTCCCGCCGGATCCGGCCTGGGGCATCGTCGGCATCGTCACGGCCTTCGAATGCACCGACTGCGCTCCGCCGCCACCTGCGCCATCGGTACCCCGCAGGGCGGTGGAAAGCACGACGGAGCCCCAGATGATCTCTCGTCCCGCGCCACCGAGACAACCGAAGCTGCCTGAGGCCGGCGGCTTGCCGCGGCGTTAGCTGGGCCCGGGCGAGGCAGCCCCGTCTCCGCTGGCGGCCGGCGCTCGTTAAGCGACGCCACCGCCGGCGCGATCCAGAGCACGCACGTATCCCGCCGCCCAGCGCACACGACCCCAACCGGTGCGCGGGCGGCGGTGTTGCGCGCCGACGGCGCAACCCCCATCGCTTCCGCCGGCGGGCGAGCGTAGAATCGCGGACAATTAGCCAGTGCCGCGACTCACCAGCGCATAGGAGCCGTCCAATGCCCTGGAAACACATCCGCGATTTGTTCCGCATTCGCAGTCGCCCCCGCGCAACCGGTCAATTGGAGATGCCCGCCGTTCACTGGCTGGGAGGGGGCGACAACCCGTGGGGCGTACCGGTTCTGGACCTGCGCCCCGTGACGCAGGGCCTGTTCTCGATGAGCGCCGACGCCAATTGCGCTGCGAATGCGGTCTCGTTTCGGGCGGAAGACGGCCGCATCTTCGTCGGCGCCAAGCCCCCAGTCGAACGTGTGGTGCCGGTACACCTACAATACCGCATCGACCGCCTGCTGGCTGATGGCGTGCTTTTCAACCCGTCCGTCATGGAAGAAAAGTGGGCTCTCTACTACTACGGGAGCCAGATTCTCTGCATCCGCAGCTGGCTGCGCCAGCTCGTGGCGGCGGCCGACGTGCGCGTCGCCGGCGAGTTCATCGAAGTCTGCCAGATCCGCGGTGCGCTGACGCACGACGACGAGTCGCCCTCGTTCGCTGCGCGCGTGCTCGATTACCTGCTGCGCAGCCACGCGCTGGACATCGTCCACCCAGTCCCCCTTCCGCCGGGTCTGGAGAACGACCCGTCCCGGGCCGCCCTCTGGTGTTTCGCTCTCTTTGGGAACCGCGCCCGGATAGCCACACCACACGAGTTGCCGCCACACTGCCCCGTGCAGCCACTGCGCACGCATTCCCGGCTGCATATCGCGGCCGCGCGCGGTGACCTCGCCGCTCTGCAGGCGGAGTTGGCCAAAGGTGTTCCGCTCGATCTGCTTGCCCGCGACGGTCTGACGGCCTTGCACTGGTCCCTCGCCGGCGACGACCGAACCGCCACCTCGTTCCTATTGGCGCAGGGCGCGCCGATCGACCTGCGTTCCAGCGAGGGGGCCACGCCCCTGATGAACGCCGTGCAAAACAACAGCATTTCGACGGCGCGCTTTCTGCTGGACCGCGGAGCCGACCCCGACGCCGTGGATCACCGCGGATTCACCAGTCTGCACCGGGCCGCGGAGGATGGGCATGTGGAGCTGGTGCAATTGCTGCTGGAACGCGGAGCCACGCCGGCTCCGGAAGCGCAGGGCCATACCCCGCGCTCACTGGCCGAGTTCCGCGGACACACTGCCATCATCCGCCTGCTCGACGCACAGCCCGGCGCCTGAGTGCGCGGCGCCCGCGCCAGGCCCGCGCGCTCGCGTTGGCCCGCCGCGCGATCATCCGTACAATGCACGTGTCCTGCCACACCTCCGGAGTAGCACCATGCAAGCGCTGAGTGTGCTCTTTCTGGCTGTTGGGCTGAGTAGCGCCGGGGTGGCTTCCCCAGGCGACTCCGCCGACCCGGCACCCCGCGTGATTTCGCGCGGCGCCGTGTCCGGCGCTTACCAGGCGTTTCCTGACATCTGCCGGTTGGCCGACGGTGAACTCCTGTGCGTGTTCTACGCCGGTTATGGACACGTGTCCGCGCCCAACGAGCGCTGGCCGCGGGGCGGTCGCATCTGCCTGGTCCGGTCGCGCGACGCCGGAACCACGTGGAGTTCCCCGGAGGTGCTCTGCGACGGCCCGGCGGATGACCGCGACCCCCATGTCGGCCAGTTGCACGATGGCTCCGTGCTGTGCAGCTTCTTCACCTACCGCCGTACGGAGGACCAGGTGCGATGCGACGTGTGCCTGGTCCGGTCCGTCGACCGCGGCAAGACCTGGGACGATACGCCGCGCGTCATTGCCCCTGGTTGGGCCTGTTCCGCGCCCGTGCGCCAGTTGCCCGATGGCACGTGCCTGCTGGGCATCTACCGCGCGGAGGGTACAACGGCCTATGGCGGCGTCATCCGCTCGATCGATAACGGCCGCACCTGGAGCGACCCCATCCCGATCGGTCAGGACAGTCCGGTGCGGCTCGACGCGGAAACGGACTTCGTGCGGTTGCACGACGGAGTGTTGTATGCGGCGCTCCGTAGCCACGCGCAGGATATGTACGTCGCAACCAGCCGCGACGACGGCTGTACCTGGTCAGGCGTCCAGCCGATCGGGTTCCCCGGGCACTGCCCGCACTTCACGCGGCTGAGCTCGGGCGCGATCCTGCTGACGCACCGCCAGCCCCGCACCGAGCTGCACGTGAGCCGCGACGAGGCCTGCACCTGGCAGGGCCCCTATCAGATCGATGACGTCCCCGGAGCATACGCCTCCACCGTCGAACTGCCGGACGGCAGCGTGCTCGCGGTGTACTACGAGGAAGGCGCCGGCAGCGCCATCCGCGCCCGGCGGTTCCGTCTGGCTGCGCACGGCGTCGAGTTCCTGCCGCTCGACGCGCCCCCGGCCCGACCAGCAACCACACCGGCCAGCGCCCCGCTCACGCGCGGAGACTCCCCCGCACCCCAGCCCGTCGATGTCTTCTGTGCTGGCCAGGACGGCTACTTCGCCTACCGCATCCCGGCGCTCGTCACGGCGCCGGACGGCACACTGCTCGCCTTCGCCGAAGCGCGCAAGAACAGCCTGGCCGACCCCGGTGAGGACGGACAGGACATCGATCTGGTGCTCCGGCGCAGTCTGGACGGCGGCGCCACCTGGCTGCCCCTGCAGGTGCTCGAAGACCCCGGAGACTGCTGGTCTGCGGCCAATCCGGCGGCGGTCAGCGATCGCAACACAGGCCAGGTCTGGCTCATCTATCTGCGCGTGAAGCCCCAATGTAGCACGTACCGGGCCCGGTCCGGCACCGACGACGTCCGCGTGCTTGCCCGGCGCAGCGCTGACGCCGGCCGCACCTGGTCGGAGCCCGTCGACCTAACCGCGAAAACGCGCGACCTGACCGATCCCCAGTGGCGGATCAGCGTGCCCGGACCCGGCGGTGCCATCCAGGACAGCCAAGGCCGTCTCGTGATTCCCTTCTGGCGTTACGCGCCCTGGGGCGTGTTCGTCGTGTGGAGCGCCGATCACGGCAGCACCTGGCAACGCGGTACGATCGTGCCGGACGTCTCGGGCGACGAGTGCCAGATCGTGGAACTGGCCGAGCAGCGCCTTTTGCTCGACATCCGCCAGCAGCAGGGTCCCCAGCGCTGGCGCGTCACCAGCGACGACCTGGGCCGTACGTGGTCGCCACCCCACCCCGGCGAGATCGTGACCCCCGTGTGCTGCGCACTCGAGTACCTTCCGGGCCATGCCGCTTCCGGCGCGGACAATCGTGACCTGTGGGTGTGGACAGGGCCTCGCGGTCCGCAACGCAACGACCTCGTCGCCCACGTCAGTCGGGACGGCGGCCGCACCTTCGGCGGGGCGCGCCTCGTCTGGGCCGGCCCAGCGGCGTACTCCGATCTGGCCGTGCTCTGCGACCGGAGCCTCGGCGTGCTCTGGGAGCGTGGTGAAAGCAAAGGCTACGAGTTCATCAGCTTTGCTCGCCTGGAACGCGCCTGGCTGACCGTCCCGCTGGCCTCCCAGCCGGACCGACCCGACTGACCACCGTGCCATCCACCGGTTGCGAGCACCGTGCCGACAGCGAGATCGTCGCGCGGTACGATGGCGTCGAATCGCGGAGGCCGCCATGCATCCGGTGAGCACAGAGTCCCCCAACCGCGGCACTGCTTCGCCCGCTGTTGCCGGAAGCATTCGTACGCGCGTCTATGCCCTGCTCGGGGGCGGGGACCGGACGCCGTGGGTGGGACGCACGCTCGCCTTGTTCCTGGCCGCCCTGATCCTGCTAAACGTGTTCGCGGTCACGCTCGAAACGGTAGAGTCTCTGCAGCGCGCCTGGGCGCATGCCTTCCGCGGCTTCGATGTCTTTTCTGTGGCCGTCTTCACCGTGGAGTACGGGCTGCGGCTGTGGGCGTGCACGGCCGATCCGCGCTACCGCCATCCACTCTGGGGCCGCCTGCGCTACGCGGCCCGCCCGCTCATGTTTGTCGACCTGCTGGCGATCGCGCCGTTCTACCTGGTCACGCTCGCGACGCTCGATCTGCGCATGCTCCGCCTGCTCCGACTCGTCCGCCTCCTGCGCATCCTCAAGATCGCGCGCTACTCGGAGTCGCTGCAACTCCTCGGGCGTGTGCTGGTGGCCAAGCGCAGCGAGCTGCTCGTCACGCTCGCCGCTGTCCTGGTGCTGCTCGTCATCGCGTCAACGTTGATGTACTACGTGGAACACGAGGCCCAGCCGGAGGAGTTTTCCAGCATTCCCGCGGCCATGTGGTGGGGCATCGAGACGCTGACGACGATTGGCTATGGGGACCTGGTGCCCAGGACCACACCCGGCAAGATCATCAACTCCTGCATTGCGCTCCTGGGCATCGGCCTGTTCGCGCTGCCGGCGGGGATCCTCGGTTCCGGCTTCGTCGAGGAGTTGCACCACCGGCGCCGCACCCCGGCCAAGTGCCCCCATTGCGGCCAGCCGCTGGAGCACGAGTAGGCGCACGTCGCGCGCCGTCCGCAGGCAGACGCCGCGCACGCTTGGGCCGCGCGTTCAGCGCCGCTCTGCCGGCCCCTGCAGCACGTCGTGCAGCGTGGTCCCGGTGACCGCCTCGCGAAGTCGCGCCTGTGCCTTGGCGACGGCGGCGGCCAGCTCGGGCTCGGGTCTCCCGGGCGCACCGGGCACGGCGCGCGGGTCACCCAGGTCGAGCAACGCGAGCACCGGGATCTGCGCGGACGGGCGCGCCGGCAGGTAGCGCGGTACAGCCGGGTCCTCGATCGTGCACATGTAGCCGGCAGCAACAAGGCGCTCCAGCAGCGCTTGCACGTTGGTCGGCGGCAGGCGCAGGCGCTCCGCAATTTCGTCCAGACGGACGGCCCCGCGGCCGGACTCGTATGCCTGCGCCACCGCCACGCCCGCAGCCAGCACATCGGATGGTCCCAGCACGGTGCGCTCCGCAATCTCCATGCGCCGCATGCTCTCGAGGTTGACCGCCGTGTGCGCCAACTCGGCGCCGAATAGCAGGATCAGCCAGGAATAGTAGAGCCACAGCAGGAACAGCGGCAGCACCCCCAGCACGCCATACAGATTGCCCTTCAGCACCAACCGCTCGACATAGTACGCGAAACCCCACTTGGCCACGAGCCACAGCACCGTGGCGACAGCGGCCCCGCCCAACGCAGAGCGCCATCGCACCGCTGTGTTGGGCAGGAGCTTGTAGAGCGCGGCGATCATCAGCACGCCGACCACGATCGGCCCGACCCTCCCCGCCGCCACCAGTAGCCAGGACACGCCCGGCGTGTGGCCGAACAGGGCAATCATCTTCTCTCCCATGTACGACGCCGCCGCCAGCGTCACCGGCCCCAGCGTGAGGGCGGACCAGTAGAGCAGCAGGCGGCGGGCCACCGAACGGCTCCGGGCCGCGCCAAAGATGCGGTTCAGCGACGATTCCAGCGCGGAAAGCAACCCCACAGCCGTCCAGATCAGCAGCACGCCGCCCACCGGTCCAATCCGGGCGAACGTGAGCTTGGTCTCCACGCCTGTCACCACGTTCTCGATTTCGTCCGCCACATTGATGACTTTGCGCGACGCCTCGGCGGTGCCCGGCGCGGTCGTCGGATCCGGCTGAGTGGCCGCTCCCCGCTCGCCCTCCTGCACGGCGGCGATCTGCGCGAAGCCGGAGGCTTCGAGAAACTTCCGCAGGCTCTTCTTGCTGTCCTCGAGCGTACCGAGTGATTTCGCAGTGAGCAGGCCCAGCACCAGGATCGGGATCATCGTGAAGATCGTGCGATAGCACAGCGCCGCACTCATGCCCATCACGTCGTGCTCGCGCAGCCGCCGGGCACAGAAGCGCCACAGCGCAAGCTGGAACCCGACCAGCCGCGCCGAACGCCCCAGCGTCTCGTCCGGTTTGGTGATGAACTGCTCCCACCGCTCGCGGAATCGCTTGCTCATGCGTGACTCACTCGTGCGGGCCTGCGGACGCCCGGCCGGCGCATCGTTCGCCCCAACCACACCGGTGTCGGCGGGTTTACGGTTTCTTCTTCTTCTCGCCCTGCAGCCCCTTGAGCAGGTCCTCGACCTCTTTCGCGGGCTGCTGCTTAGTCAGCACATCCTTCAGCAGCGCCTGGACATCCACCTTCGTCAGATCCAGCCGCGGCTGCTCCCGTGTGCCCACCAGGGGAAGGTCCACCCGCGTTCCGCCCAGCATCTTCGCGTACTCCTGCGTCGGCCCCTTGACACCCAGCTTGTCGAGCAGCGCCGCCCGCACCGGAATCGACACGACCAGATCGAGGGTCTCGTCGAGCCCGACCGAGCCACGAAACTGCAGATCAAACTCGGCCGGAAACGTCATGGCAAAGTTGTCGTAGCGAATACGCCCGTCTTTCAGCACAAAGTCCAGCGCCCCGATCGTCACGGGATACGCGGTCTCCGGCGGCAGTCCACCCAGTGACAGCATCTCGGCCAGGAGTCCGCTGGGCTGCATCTTCACCTGCCGAAGATCCAGCCGCCCCTGCCCTGCTCCTTGCTGCTGAATCGATGCCCCCAGCGGCACCCGTACGTCCTGCACGCCCAAGTTCACGCGCCCCTCGATGTTCGCCACATGCAGAAAGATCGGATTGATCCGGCTGAGGAGCTGGGCCCCCAGCTCTTTCGTCACCGCCACATCCTCCAGCAACTGCGTCTTGCCCCCCATGATGAGCGTGGGGTCGGCCGGTTGAAAATCGAGGACCGCTCCCAGGTTGACCTTGCCGTCTGCGGCCGGGATGGCCGTCGGCGGCAGCGTCACCTGCCCGTCTTTCAGGGCGGGCGCCAGTTGGGCCGCTCCCATCTTCACCCCGTACAGCTCCGCCGCCGTCCAACCGATGCGGGCTCCGGTAGCCACGCCCCGGAAACTGGGCCGTGTACCCGCTTGCCGCGCCGGCCCCGTGACCTTGAACTCGCTTGCGCTGGTGCCGGATACGATGACGGTGCTGGCGGTAGCCGGCGCCAACTGGTGCAGCAGCGCCGTCAGCGCTTCCCACGAAGTGGAGTAGCGCCCGCTCAGATCCAGCTGGCATTCACCCGTATACTGCCCGATGCTGCCGCTCAGTTCGGCCGTCAGCAGCTGGGATGCCATACTGCACCGACTGATCGACACGGCCTTGCGGGTCTGGTCCAATTTCGCGTCATAGGCGAACTGCAGCGCCGGCTCGCGGATCGCGCTGGCGCCCGTGCCAATCACGAGTTGCTCGATCCCGCCCTGTCCCGTAAGGGTGAGCTGGTCGCCCGCTGCGGCACCGCTGGTACTGAACGCCAGCCGCCCCGCGAATTCCGGCGGTTGATTCCATTGCGCCACCGGCGCCGCCGCCTGCAGACAACGTGCCACGTCGGCCGTCCCAGCCACCTGCCCCGCGAGCCAGAGCTGCTCGCCGGACTTCCACTGCACGTCCTTGGCGGTGAGCTGCGCGAGTGCGCTTTCGAACTGCGCGCTGGCAACCTGCAGGCTCTGGCCGTTGGCCGCAAGCTGCACGCCGTCCCAACTGACCCGCGCCTCCCCTTCCACAACGGGCTTGCCGTCCACGCCGAGGTTCTGCACTACGAACTCGCCCCGGGTCAGCAGCGGCTGCGTACCCGTCGTCCGGGCCACGTGCGCCTGCAGGCGCACGCCTCCGGAGTAGCGCGCCAGCGCGTCGACGCCCAGTCCTTGGGCCCGCGCCGCGACGAAAGCCAGGTCGCCGCGCGGCACCTGCACATCCAGTTGCAGACCCTGCTGCTCAAAATCGTACGCACCCGTCGCCGAGGCGATGAGCTCGCCGTTCAAATCCACGTTGGCTTCCTGGATCTGCACACGCGTCAACTTCTGCTTGGCCAGTGCGAGTTGCCCGCGGTGCGCCACGCTGGCCCGCGGCAGGTCGAGGAGTCGGTCACCGCTGGCGTAGCGCAGTCTCTCGGCGGTCGCCTGCAGCCCCAGATCGATCTGGGCCTCACTGGCCCGCTTGAGTTCGATCGTTCCCCGAACCGCGCCGGCCAGTTCCGCCCCACCAAAGTCGAAGACCTGTCCCAGCTCGCGCTGCACCTGCCCCAGGTCCGCCTGAAACGTCGTGCGCAGATCACTTGCCAGACCCTGCGCCTGCACCTGGGCAAAACTGGACTTCCACTCCAGTGGCTGGACCTGCAGCCCACGCCCCGTTTCCAGGAGCGCATCCAGGCGAAACGTGATCGGCTCCAGACGCACCGGCTTGTCACCCTGCCGCGCCGCCACCTCCTTTAGCGCCAGCGCAGCGCGCGCGACCGGTCGCACGCCACCCTGAATCGTCAGTTCCGCCAACTCCAGTTTGCCGCCCGTCAGCTCTGTTCCCGCGCGCACCTGCAGCAGTTCCGGCACGGCCTGACCCAGCTTGGCCAGATCGATGTCGGCCTGTGCGTGCAGCGCGAATTCCGGCAACGTCAGCGGCTCCCCACTCAACACGGCAGCGAGCAGTTGCTCGCCCGTCAACTCCAGCGGCCGGTCGGAATGCTGGTATGTCAGCTCCGCTTTGGCTTGGCCGGCCTCGCCTGCCAGGTTGACGTCCGCCTTCAGTTGTTCGTTCGCCCAATGCACCTGCCCCGCCACAGTTGCACTGACGGGCGTGGCATGCGCGGCCGCCCGCACCGCGCTCTGCAGACCCGCGATGCCCAGGGCGAAGCGCCCCTGTAGTTGCCCCGCGTCCAGGGTCGCCTCGACGTCCAGGTCCACTTCCCCCGCGAGATTCGCCTGCCCGACCAGCGCCGCCAGGGGCCCCACTTTCACGCGGCGATCCGTCTTGAGCCGGAACACGCCGTTCGCCTTGCGCAAATCCACCTGGCCCTGCGCAGCCAGTTGGCGAATCGTCGTCTCGCCGGTCAACCTGGCGCCGTCGGCCAGTGCGAGATCGATCTGCCCAACCACGTCATTCAGCGTCTTGAGCTCCACTTGCCCGTTGACATCCGTCAGTTCGTACGCGCCCGCCCCTTCCCGCACAACTCGGACTGTGCCGCCCTTCACGATCAGGCGACCCTGCGGCGCTACCACCGAAGCCGCCGGCGCCGTCGAAGCGGGCGCCGACGCCGTAGGCACCGTCGGCGCCGACGTCTGGCGCGGCTGAAACGCTGCGGCCAGCGTGACCTGCCCGTCGCGCTGCTGGTGCACCAGGACTTGGGGAGCATCGACGGTGATCGCGCCGAACGCCATCTCCGAGGTGAGGAGCCTCCAAACGCCGGCCTCAGCCGTAACCCGCTGGATCGACAGTACCTCTTGCTGTGCGGCGTCTTTGACCTTCAAGCCTCGAATCTCGATCGGGCCGCCCCAGGAGAGTGCCAGTCCCTCCACCTGCAGGTTGCCTTGCAGCTTATCGTTGGCCACCCCCAGGATGGCGTTGTAGACGGCCGGCGTGGACGCGATCGTGGGCGCTAACCCCACCGCCGCGGCCAGGACCACCAGCACCACCACCAAGCCGATCACCAGCCGCCGTGCCCAGCGGCCACGGCGTCGTGCGGCCGGCGGAGTTGCGGGCCCGTCGACTGGCGGCTTCGCTTCAGCGGCCTCTGAACCAAGATGCTCAGGCTGGGATTGGACGGGTTGCGACATGATACACTACTCCTTGCGCCGCCCCGGAGGCCCGGCGGCGGTCATCCGGCGAAGTGATTTCCGGGGAACCAGGCCGATTCTTGACCGACGCGAGGTGCTCGTAACCGTACGCGTGCGGCGTGCACCAAGAGGAGTGGCCCGGCTGCCCTGCGCCGCTGTGCGCATGCTACCGCGACGGCGCACACCGTGCCAGTGCAACACGTCGCGCCGTCGCAGGGACTCGCGAACATGACTACGACCGCGCGGGGTGGACAGCGTTCCGGACTTTGTCATACTCTCGAAAGCGTCGTCGCGCCCAGCTTGTGCGGCGCTCCATCTTGACCACCCTGCACAGGAGACCAGCATGACCAGCCGACGAACCCTCCTAATCCTCGCGGGCGCGCTAACCCTCGCAGGCGGTTGCGGCACACTGCAGCATCCGGAGATCCGCGCTGTGCGGGCCCATGTGACGGGCCTCGATCTGCAGCGCGTCAGCCTGAAGTTCGAGGTGGACATCCACAATCCCTACCCAGTCGCGTTGCGCGCGCCGCAGTTCCATTATGGCATCGACGTCGCGGACGCCGAGTTCGTCAAGTCGCAGGCACCGGTCGAAGTCGCTGTGCCGCCGGGACAGGTGGGCACCGTGACGCTGCCCGCACAACTGGAGTACGCGCAGCTGTGGCGCACCTACCGCGCGCTCGCTGACGCCAGCGAAGTCAAGTATCGCCTGCACGGCACCGTGCCCGTCTCCGCTCTCGGGCAGACCTACGAGCTACCGCTCTCGCACAGCGGCACGTTTCCGGTACTGCGTCTGCCCCAGATTCAGGTCGACCGCGTGGACTTCTCCGACGTCTCCCTGTCCCAGGCCAATGCCACCGTCGCCGCGACGATCCGCAATCCCAACGCCTTCGCCCTCGGCGCCCAGGGCCTCGGCTACGCCCTCCGCTTCGCGGACACGCCCGTGGGCAGCCTCCGCGCCAGCACGCCCGAGTCCATCCCCGCGGGCGGAACCGGCAAGCTGCAGTTGACCGGCACAGTCACAGCCCGCAGCGCACTGCTGCGCATTCTCCAGGGCGGGAGCTTCACGGACGCGCAGGTGGCACCCACCGGGACGCTGCAGACGCCCTTCGGCCCTGTTTCGCTGGCCAACGGAGCGCCCCCACCTCAGTGACGTCCGCGCACGCTGTCCCACCAAGAACGAAGGTGCCCGAACGCAGCCGTTGTGCGGGCGTTCGGGCACCTGACCGCGTGTCTTAGCGCTTAGTACACGTGCGTACTTTCCGTCTCCATAACCGGCGTCTCGATCTGATCGCTGGTCAGGTTCACGCGGAAGCGCGCGTCGCCTTCCTTGACACCCTTCACGGTCACCGTGAAGACCGCCTTCGCCTTCGGCGCCAACGTCGGCAACGGCGCAAACTTGACCGTCTTGCCATCCGCCTTGGCGTCCGTAGCACCGCCCGCCTTCACGAATTCCTCTTCTGCCGGCAGGATACACTCCACCGTGATCTTCGTGCCGGTCTCGCTACCCTGGTTCGTGACGGTGATCGTGTACGTCGTCTGGTTGCCCACCTCGACCGGATCCGGGTCGTCCACGCATTCCAGCAGAATCGCGGCCACACCCTTCACCGGGAACTCGCACGCCGCCTGCGCCTCGGCGCAGTATGACACCTTGGCCGTGTTGCGCACCGTCGTAATCTGGTTGCAGCGCACGTTGATCTTCAGCGTCCGGCTCTGCCCCGCCTCCAGATTCCCGAGCCGCCAGACCACGCTATTGCCCTCGCGCTGGCCGTTGTTGTCGGCGTTGAGGAACTCCACGCCCGCGGGCAGGTTGTCGGTCACGACCACGTTCAACGCCGTCGCTGTGCCACGATTCGTGACGCCCAGCTCGAACGTCGCATCACGCCCCACGTAACGCAGATTTGGGCACTTCTTGGTCAGCTCGACATGGGGCG
>CAZGAQ010000033.1:0-60393 GCA_964523405.1 uncultured Planctomycetales bacterium | reverse complement strand
GGTCGTTTCCAGCGTTTGGGCCCGGGCGCGCTGCTCGGTCGACATGACCTCCAGTGGCGGACGGATGTCGAGCACCGCCTCGAGCTCACCCCAGACGCCCCCGCTGAGCAAATGCTCGACTTGGGCGAGCCAGCGCTGCACCTTCACACTGTTGAGGTCGACGGCCGGTGCCACCGCCAGCAGGCGCTGGGCGATAGCGGCGGCCGTCGGACGGTCGCCCGGCAGGCGTGCGAGCATGGCGGTGACGAGTTCCAGCCAGGCCCGGACGCTGGGATCGGTCGTCTGCGTGAGGGCGGCGCGACTGGGCGCCGCGGGAATCCCGAAGCCCATCATGCGGGCCATATCGACCACGCGGTGCGCCTCGGGCTCGAAATAGAGGTAGGGGTGCACGTGCTCGGCGTAGAGAGCCGCGACCATGCCCGCGGCAACGAGGTCCGATCCGGTCTCGAAGCTGGCCAGCGCTTCCGAACCGTACTTGTCCGGGTCGATGAAGGCACAGAGTCGGTCATCGCGATCGACGACGTTGACCGGCAGGACCTCCCAGGCCCCCGTGCCATCGGTATGGGGGCGCACCGCCAGGTTCAGATAGGGGTCCACGCCCAGTGTCTTGCACACGGCCGGCGCAAAACCGAAGTCCGTCACGCGCGGCAGGCCGTCCCCGCCCACCAGCAGCACGCCGGGGCATAACCCGCCGTGAATCACGGGCTTGGCGCCGGCACCCCCGTGCGCGACGGCCAGGGCGTCGACCAGCGCCACGAGCAGGCGGACCAGTTCGGGGGGCTCCATCAGGGACGCCGTCGGGTCGAACAGCCCGCTGGCATCCAGCGGCGTGGCCGGTTCATGCGCGACCGACAGGACCCCGTCGCGTTCTTCCAGCGGGCCGACAAAGCGCAAGATATAGGGCGAATTGGCGGCCAGCCGGTTTTGGGCGTGGATGGCATCCTGGAGTGCGTCCGCCAGGCGCGCCGCGCGTTCGGCGTCGGCCGTGGAGGGAGGCAGCACCAGGCGTCGGTATCCGTCGGGCATCAGCTACGGCACTCGGGGTCCAGGACGGGCACACCGGTGGGGGCCCGTCGGGCGACAGTATCCCGGAATTCCCGCGGTCGCGAAAGGCGGCGGTGCCAGACTGGTCGCCGCCGGCGCGGCCGTTGGTGGTTCTCTCTTGACGCATGGCGGGGGGCGGCGTAGCGTTAGCGAGGGAAGGTCGGGCGTTTCGAGCAATTCACATCGGTGCACGCCCAGGTATCTTCCTTAGCAGAGGAGCATGCGATGGGCCGGATCCGATACCGATGGCGCTGGCTGTACTCGCTGGCCGGAGCGGCGGTGCTGTTGCAGACCACGACGTGTTCCCTGAGCGACACCCAGACGCAGCAGCAGTTCGCGAGCCAGTACGTGCTGCCGCAGCTCGCCACCGCATTCTCGGATCTGGTGTTCTTCCTGCTCGACAATGCGCTGGTTCACCTCACCACTTGAGAATCGTTGCGGAGGACCGCATGCGCCAGTTGCTTCGTATTCGATGGCTTGTGTGCGGCGCCGCGCTGCTGTCGCTCGGCAGCTGCGCCACCAGCCAACAGTGGATGGACTTCGGCCGCACGGAGCTGGCCCGGACCGTCGCGGACATCCTCGGCCAGCTGTTCCAACAGACCATTCAGGGCAGCACGTAGGCACCACCGCTGAGCCGCCCGGGCGGGCCGTGGCGGTTTCATCCGGTCTATCGCCGCAGCGCGCGGCGCGGGACGTGACATGAGCCCCAGGACAACGCATCGTTGCGGCATGCTCATCGCGCTGGTCGTCTTCGCCGGCCCCCTGCTGGCCCAGTCGCCCCCACCCCCCGAATCGGGGGCCGACCTCATCGAGTTGAACCGGGCGATTCACGCCTACGCCGCCGAGGATCGGGATACGGCCGCGCAACTGCTCGAAGGCCTGCTGGCCCGCAATCCCGGCGCCGAGCTGCGCGTGAGCTGCTACTACTATCTCGGGCTGATCGGGCTGGAGCGCGGGCTCGCCCACGCCTCGGCCGCGCAGGCCGCCCGGGCACAACAGAATGCGGAGCAGGCCGCGACCGAGGCCGGGCTGGCGCGCACCGAATTCGAGGCGGCCCAGAAGCACTTCGAGTCGGTTGTGCAGCTCGCCGACCCGACCGCGGAGATCGTCTCGGCCGCGCTGCTCTTGGGCATCTCGCAACTGGCCAGCGACTATCCCGGGGCGGACCTCAACGCGCGCAGCCTGTCGGAGCGCGCCGAGCAGACGCTGGCCCGCTACACGAGCCAGACCGAGTACGGGGCGAAAGACCGTTACGGCTACTTCTATCTGGCGGTCGCGCAATACCGCCTCGCCGACGATTACCGCGAGCAACCCAATCGCCAGGCCGAGTACCAGGCGATATTGCAGGGCGCACAGCAGGCGCTGGAACGGGCCCAGGTGCTGGCCGAGGAGGACGCGGCGCAGGAGCGTCTGGCCCCGGCAGGGCTGGAGGCCTTTCGCACGGTCCTGGCGTACTACCGCGGGTTGCTGGCCATTGTCCGCAGCGATCACCCCGGGGCGCGCGAGCTGTTCAGCGACGTCGCCACCCGCGCCGAAGGCACGGACCTGGCCCGCAATGCGCAGGCCATCGTTAGCCGGCTGGACGAAGTCGACGCGACGAACCCGGCGCGCCTGCAGTTGCCGGTCCCGGCACCGGTGGGGCCGTGGGAATTCGACGGCCGGCTGCGCTTCGGCAACGGCTACGACACCAACGTGGTGCTGCTGGGGAAAGATACGAACCTGCCGCGCGGCTACCGGCGCCAGGACGACTACTTCGCCGGCGTGCAGGCCGACTTCAACCTCAGCCGCTACATCTCCAAGTCAGAGGCACCGTGGGTCGGCGAAAGCCTGACGGTGGGCCTGGGCGGGGGCGCCAGCGCCACGTGGCAGCCCAACGTCTCCGAGTTCGACGTCAACCGCTACCCGGGCCGGACCTACGTCAACTGGCAGCCGATCCGGGACCTGTACCTCGGTCTGCAGTACGAGTATTCGTACACGCAACTCGGACACAAGCCGTATATCTCGAGCCAGCGACTCTCCCCCGTCGTGTCGAAGATCTGGCGGGCCCCGGGCGCGGGCGGCAGCGCGCTGGAGGCCGGGCGCACCGACGTGTACTACACGCACGACGAACGCAACTACCTGGACCGCCTCACCGATTTCCGGCTGAACCGCGACGGGGTATACCAGGCGCTGGGCTTCCAGCACACGTTCAACCTGATGCGCGGCGAGGAACTGCCGTACCTGCGCGCGTACTTCGACGCGCATGACCGCGAGCGGGCCTTGTTCGGCAACGACTGGTTGAGCTTCACCCTGGGCTACGAGTATCGCGACGAGCAGACCGTCGGGACGGAGTTCGATCTGTGCGGCCACGCGCTGACGTGGGGTCTGAACGTCCCGCTGCCGTATCGCCTGGCCCTGCAGTGCCGCGGGGAGTTCTCCTGGGCCGACTACAACGCAGCGAGCATTTTCGACTACGACCGCAAGGAGCGGATGGACTTCCTGCAGCGCTACGATCTGAGCGTGGTGTACTGGTTCATCCGCCGGGGCGAGGACAAGAACCTGCCGACCCTGGACGTGCGCCTGCGGACTGGTGTGGAGATGACGTTCCAGAACTCGAACATCTGGAATCGACTCGGCGAGGATATCTACGAGTACGACCGGGCCATTTACGGCATGGCCTTGGAGGTGGACTTCTAGGGTGCCGGACGTCCGACCCGCGCGCTGCCCTGCCGGCCAGGCTGGACTGGGCCACCACGGCGAGCGCGGCGCCAGGCGAGGACACGCGGGGCTGCCGCCGGGCGGCAGCGTCAGGAGCAGAGTATGAGCGCGCGACGATCCCTGCGAATGGCCATCCTGGCCGGCGGGCTGCTGGCCGGCGCCGCCGTCACCACGGCCCAGGATACGCTGTCCGTAACGGGGGTCTCCCGGCGTGGCGCAGCCGTGCTGGAGCCCACCGGCGGAGAGGCTGTACCGTTGACGCCGGGGCGCGCGATCGCGCCGGGTACGCTCAAGGTGGAGGCCGACGCGCGGCTGATGCTGTTCGAGCCGTCCGGCACGGTGCTGATCCTCCTCGGGCCGGCGGAGGCAGCCGTCGCGCGGGACGAGATCGGCGGCGGCACGCAACTCGAACTGCTGCGTGGCCGCATCGTCGTGGTGGCCGGGACCGAGACGCGCGGGCTGACCCTGTTCACGCAGCTGGGCGACGCAGCGCGGACGGATGTCGAGTGGGCGCCGGCTCCGGGGCACGTGTACGCGGAGCGCAGCGGCGCACAGATCAAGGTGGCCTACGTGCCCGAGGGCACCGGTGGGGAGCTTGAACTGCAAGTGGCGGGCAGCCCGGTGCGTCTGGGCGCGGGCCAGGCGCTGGTCGTCGCGGACGGGGAGTCCCGGACGGAGGCGCTGGGCGACTGGCTGAGCCAGCAGGGCTTCACCCAGGCGTGGGGGCGGGAGCTGGGCGTGGCGTCCGCGCAGGTCGCGCGGGCGGAGGTCGAGGCCCGGCTGTTCGACAACGTCATTACCTGGGATCGCTACGCCGGTGCCACGTACGTGGTCCAGCGGCTGCGCGAGCAGCGCTTCAACCTGGAAATCCGCGCCACAGTGCAGGCCGTCACCACCGCCAATCGCTCCAGCCAGCGCGGGGGCGAAGTGCAGACGGCCCCCTTCCCCGGCGCCAATGCCGTGCCGGTGATCTCGCCGGCCGCGGCCAGCGTGCAGGATCCGCACAGTGTCGGGCAGAACTTGACCGCGATTCAGCTCAACAACAGCGCCGCGCGCCTGCTGGAGGCCACCGGCAGCCGCGGACTGGGTTTCCAGGGGCTGCGTTTGCTGGCCGTCCCGGGAGTCACCAGCACCGGGACGCGGACCATTGGGCCGGCCGGGCTGGGTGCGCAGCAGAACTGACTCGCCCGCAGCGCGTCTTTCGCCGCCCGGCCCTGCGGTCGGCGGCGGTGCCGGGCAGCACAGAGGATGGTCGGGAGCCGCGCGCGAGTGCGCATGCCGGGCGGGTGCGCTGGGTTGCACCCGTTGGCGGACCGCGCTCCGCAGTGGAGGTTTGGTCATGCGTCACCGCGTCAATGTCGCCACGCCACGTCATCTGTGCCGCCGACTCCTCGTACTGGGGCTGGCCCTCCTGGGCGTCACCAGCGCGCTGGGGCAGGCCCATCACCTGGCGTTCACGGTGGAGCCCGTGACGAGTACGGCCGGCGTCACGCTGACGCCCCAGATCACGATCCAGGACGCCGCAAACGGAACGGTGATCGGCGATGACCGGCAGATTACGCTCACCCTGCAGAACGCGGGCGGGGCGACGCTGGCGGGTACGGCCGTCCTGACAACCGTCAACGGCGTGGCCACCTGGACCGGCGCCGAGGCCTTGCACATCAACAAGGTCGGTACCGGCTACCAGTTGCGCGCGTCGCACGATGGCGCCGCATTCGCCGGCGCGGACACCGCGGACAGCGCCGTATTCAACATCGCCCCGGATGTCGCCCACCACCTCGCCTTCACGACCGAACCGGTCACCAGCACGGCCGGCACCAACCTCGTACCCGCCGTCACGATCCAGGACCAGTTCAACAACACCGTAACCGGCGACAACCGGACCATCTCGTTCACGCTGCAGAATGCGGCCGGCGCCACGCTGGCCGGCACGACGAGCATGCTGACCACCAACGGGGTCGCAACGTGGGGCGCCCTCCAGACCATGCGTATCGACAAGTCGGGGACCGGCTATCAGTTGCGGGCCGCGCACGACGGGGCAGCGTTTGCGGGCACCGACACGACCGACAGCGCTGCGTTCAACATCACCGCGGGCGTCGCCCACCATCTCGCCTTCACGACCGAGCCGGTCACCAGCACGGCGGGGGCGAACCTGCTGCCCGCCGTCACGATCCAGGACCAATTCAACAACACGGTGACCGGCGACAACCGGACCATCTCGTTTACGCTGCTGAATGCCGGGGGTGCCACGCTGGCCGGCACAACCAGCCTCCTGTCCACCAGCGGTGTGGCGACTTGGGGCGCCGGTCAGGCCCTGCACATCAACAAGAGCGGCACCGGCTACCAGTTGCGGGCCGCGCACGACGGGGCGGCGTTTGCGGGCACCGACACGGCGGATAGCGCCGCTTTCAACATCACCGCCGCCGCCGCCAACCACCTGTCCGTCGCGACCATTGCATCGCCGCAGGATGCCGGCGTCGCGTTCCCGGTGATCGTCAACGTGCTGGATCCCTTCGATAACGCGGCGGGCGTCGCGGCCCCCACCACGATCCAGCTCAGCCTGGCGACCGGCACGGGCACGCTCTCGGGCACGCTGAGCCGCGTGATCGCCGCGGGGGAAGCCGCGGCCTCTTTCGCCGTCAGCTACAACACGGCCGAAGCCGGGGTGAGCATTCTCGCCCAGCGGACAGCCGGTGACGTCCTGACGCAGGCCACTTCGAACACCTTCTCGGTCAGCCCCAGTCCGCCGGTGGCGCTGAGCATCTCGAACATCGGCGCGCAGACCGCCGGCGCGGCCTTCAACGTCACCGTCCGGGCGGTGGACGCCGGCGGGAACGCCGCGAATGTCTCGGCCAATACGG
Organism: uncultured Planctomycetales bacterium; assembly: GCA_964523405.1. Lineage (GTDB taxonomy): Bacteria > Planctomycetota > Phycisphaerae > UBA1845 > Fen-1342 > CAZGAQ01. The sequence goes on along the minus strand of CAZGAQ010000033.1, from coordinate 53,791 downwards.
GCGTCACGTTGTCGCTGAACACGGGTACGGGCACGCTGGGCGGCGTGCTGACCGGTACGATCACCACCGGCACCAGCAGCGTGACCATCGTCGGTGTGACCTACAACAAGGCGGAAAGCGGAGTCAGCCTCACGGCCACGCGCACCAGCGGCGACGCGCTCACCGCCGGCAACTCCAACTTGTTCGTCGTCAACCCGGGCGCTGCCACGGCGCTGCGCTTCGTCGCGCAGCCGACCAATACCGATCCGGCGACAGCGCTGCTGGTGTCGATCGAGATCGTGGATGCCCTGAACAACCGAGTCACAGCGGCGGTGAACAACGTGACCGTCACCCTCGTGGATCCCGGCGGATGTGGTGGCATTCTGACCGGAACCACGACCGTGGCGGCCGTGGCCGGTCTGGCCGAATTCACCGGCGTTCAGAATCTCCGCGTGGCCCAGGTCTGCAGCGGCTATCGGCTACGGGCCGCGGCGGGCGGGCTGGGCACCGTCGACTCGAACCAGTTCAGCGTGTCGGCCGGTACGGACCTGACCGGCGCCACGCTGACCCTGACGCCGACCGGCGCGGCGACGAACCTGTCCGTGACGTACACGATCGCCGGTTCGCAGACCGTCAACGCTTTCCGCATCGACTACGGCCTGAAGTTCGAGGCCGATGCCGACCCGATCGACACCGTCTTCGGTTCCCAAACGATCAACGACGCCGGTCTGCGCGCCCCGGGCGTGCACACGGTCGCCCTCGGCGACGTGCGGCCGTCGCTCAACGGCCTCGTGCGCAACGGGGATCGGGTCGCGGTGAATCTGGATGCGCTGAATGCCGTGGTTGAGTCGGACGAGACCAACAACGTCGGCAACAGCGTGTTGACGGTTGACCTGTCCATGGACGCCATGCAGGCCACGATCGCCGGGGCCGACTCGAGCGCGCAGGTGACGTACTTCGTGAACAGCGTGGCGAACGTGCCGGCGTTCCTCATCCGCGTGGGCCTGGACAACGACAACAACGGCACGATCGACGATGTCCTGCGCGACGTGCCCTGTGGGGCCGGCGGTGTCACGCCGGGTGCGCACGTGCTGCCCATCGCCATCGGCCCCGAGCTGGCGGCCCGGGCGATCGCCACCAGCGCCAACGTCAATATCCGGGCGGTGCTCGACGTGACGGACACGGTCAGCGAGTCCGACGAAACCAATAACAGTCAGACGGCCACGCAGCCCTATCGCGTCGACCTCGTGCTCACGCGTATGGCTTTCCCCGGAACCGGCCTGGACAACGACTTCATCGCGACCGTGAGCTACACCGTCGCCACCAACCAGGTCAGTGAGAACTTCACCATCGGGTTCTACGTTTCGGCCAACTCCGCCATCGACAGCGTGGTCGGCGACGCCCGCATCGGCGAACTGCAGATCACCGCCGCCGCCGACAAGACGGTCGGCCCGCACTCCAAGCAGATCACGCTGCAGGTCGCTTCCGCCGTCTTCAACAGCTTCAACTTCTTCCTCAAGGCCCGCATCGACGACCTCGCCGTCGTCACCGAAACCGACGAAACCAACAACACCGGCGGCAGCCCCAACTCCACCGCCGACCCGAACGCCGACGTCGACGGCGACGGCCTCACGCGCTTGCAGGAAGAGGCCGGTTTCACCATTCCCGCCGGCGCGGTCACGCGCTTCGACACGCTCAGCGCCGCGGAGATCCCACCGGAGCGCACCCGCACCTTCGACAGCAGCGATGATTCCGACGGCGACGGCCTGCGCGACGATATCGAACGCAACACCAACACAAATCCGGCCGACGCAGACACCGACGGCGACGGCCTCGCGGACGGCGTAGAAGACGCGAATCACAACGGCACGGTCGACGCCGGCGAGACCGACCCACGCAACTGGGACACCGACGGCGACGGCCTTAGCGACGCCGAAGAGCGCGCCGGCTTCCTCGTCACACGCTTCGCCGCCGGCGCGACCAGCGGGCGCTTCGTGTCCGCGACCGTCGTCCGCGTCTATACCGACCCGACCCGGGCGGATACCGACGGCGACGGCCTCAGCGACTGGGACGAGGTCATGACCTTCGCGCGCTACGCAGCCGGCGTCACGAATGCGACGCTGACCGCGGCAGGCGACATCGCCGACGGCACCGTCGTGGGCACCGGCACCGCGTTCGACGGCCTGCGCTGGACCGGTCTGACCGCCACCCAGCAGGCCAGCGTGCGGACCTCGTTCGGCGCCGTCCCGAGCATCGGACTACCGGCGGCCGCAGCCCGTCAGGGCCGGCGCGTCCTGGGCCCGGGTATGGCGCTCACGGACCTGCCCGCGACGGACGTCCGCCGCACACTCGGCCTGCAGGCCAAGCCCGTCTGGGGCGTGCGGACCGATCCGACCGCGGCCGACACGGACGATGACGGCGTGCTGGACCCGGTTGATCCCGCACCGCAGATCAACCCGGCGCGCTGGGGCTACGACACGAATGCCGACGGCGTGTTCAATCAGACTGACATCGATGCCATTCGCGCCCAGGCGCCGGTGGACCAGCAGGCATCCATCCCGACGACGAACGAAGGCTTCCAGCGCCAGCTCCTGAACTTCGATCAGGACGGCGACGGCTTCCTGGAAGCCCCGGACGCCAACGGCGACGGGTTCCCCGACTTCACCCGTTGGAACGAACCGACGATCGAACAGGCCTTCGGTATTGACTTCAGCAACGACGGCACCCTGACCGACGGCTTCGACGTCGGCGGCCTGAACCAGGGTACGGCCGGTCCCTACGACAGCCGCTGCGGCTCGGCCAACGCGGGCCAGGCCCTCTATGGAACTTACCGCATCATCCGCACCGCCGCTGGCGGCACCCAGGGCGACGGCAAGCTCGACACGCTTGATGCGGCCACCCAGCAGCTCATGACAACCGACAACTGCCCGACGACCGCCAACGCGGATCAGCTCGATTACGACGGCGACGGCCTGGGTGATGCCTGCGATGCCGATCTTGATAACGACGGTGTCGCCAATGAGCTGGATCCGGTCACCCAGCCGCTGGGCGGCCGCTGCAGCACGCCCAATCCGAGCTACCGCGGCGTGGTGCCCTGCGGACTGATCCTGGCACCCGTGTTCGCGGTTTACGTGCTGATGCTGCACCGCCGCCGCGCCGCCCGCCGAATCGGGTAGAATGCCGCCGCACCGGCCCGCTCCGCGCCGCGCTTTCGCGCACCCGCGGACCGGGTCGGTGGCGACGGTGTTCATGTACGCCTCCTGCCAACAGCTCGTGGCCCCGCGTCTACCGGCCCTCGTCGCCGGCGCGCTTGTCGCCGTGTTGGTCACCCACGCCGCCGCCCAGACCCCGCCGCCGCCCGCGTACGCCCGGCCCGAGGAAGTGGCGAGCCTCGACGGGCTGCTTACGAATCTGGGCGACCCGCAGAATCCGCCCGCCTACAGTCCGGAGGACTACGTCGAACTCAGCCGTCTGCTGGCTACCCCCTGCGATCAACTGGAATGGCTCGCCGCCCAGGCCCGCAAGCTGCTTACGCAGCCCCCCCGCCGCGCCGACGCCGCACGCCTCGCGCGGGCGGCCCTCACCCGCGGCCAGACCCTCACGCAACGCGGCCTGCTCGAGAGCTGTGCGGCCATCGCCGCGTTGACGGAACTCGCCGGCCAGTCGGAAACGCTCGACGGCATCACCGACCCCGACGCGCTGCGGACACGCCTCGAGAAGGCCACGAATCTCACGGAGCTCGCGCCGGCCGCCAAGTTCGTGCTGCTCGCCCGCGGCGCCTCCGCCCGCCAGTTCTTCGGACGCAACGTGTCCGAATCCTGGGACGTACCGCGCCAGTTCGTGGACCGCCTGGCCGCCCGACCGGACTTGCCGCCGTTTGCCGACCTGCTCGACTGGCAGCAGCGCCTCAGTACCGCCGCCGAGCAGTGGCAAACGACGGCCGCGACGGCCTTCCCCGACTCTGCGCGGCAACAGCATGTGGCCGCTTCCTTCCAGATCGCGGCCGCCCTGCTCGATCGCGCCCTTGGGGTGGAGGCCGGCGCCGCGCGCCCGGAGCGGGCCCTCGCCTACCCCGGCGACCCCGCTGCCTGGACGCAACTCGCAAACGATTGTGCGGCTGACGCCGTCCGCACGTGGGCGGCGCTCGCGCACTTGCTGGCCGCCTGCAGCGGCGGCGATCCGGCCACCAGCGCCGCTGCGGCCCAGACGGTGTGGGCCGACGTGCGCAAGGTCTCGCCCACTATTTGGCCGGCTCTGGACGACGCGGCGGCCGGCTGGTTGACCCGCTGTGTGGCAGCGGAGCGCCAACTGGTGGCGCGGCAGTTGCCGCTGGCACGCAGCTATGCCGGCACGGGGCGCGAAGCCCGGGCCGCGCTGGAGACCCGTATCCGCACCCTGGCCGGGGACAGCGGCGCGAGTCCGGACGAGCTGCTGCAGGCCATTCAGCGGGCCAAGGCGGCGGACCTGGGCGTGGGGGACGCAGCGGCCACGCTGGACGATCTCAAGCGCGAATTCGAAGCACAGCTCGTCTACCTGTTCGTGGAAATCTGCGCGCTGGGACCGGCCCAGAGCGGCCAGCCGTCGGCCTACTGCGGCGTGGCGCTGTACCGCACGCGGTACGAAGAGAAGATGGCCGGCGTCGAGTACCGCGACGAATGGGCGACCAAGATCCTGCGACCCACGGACAGCGTGCCCGCCGTGCTCGCGGACGCGCTGGCGGCCCCGGGACCCCCGCTGCGCGAGGGCGGACAGATTCGCAAGGACGCGCGGATCCTGCTGGCCCTCGACGGCCCGCCGCCGGCGGACTGGTTCGACTACGAGAGCAGCACACTCCTGCAGGCCACCGAGTGGAGCGTCACGCCGAGCTGGATCGTGTACCTGCCCAGCGCCGCCGCCCTGAAATCGAACCAGTGGAATCTGGATACCGTGCTGCGTGGGTGGTACCGCGCGGCGCTGCAACGCGGCAGCGCCCCGCCCGCGCTCAGCACTCCGCCGCAGACGCTCGCCACCGGCCTGGGCGGAGCCCCGCTGACCCGCACGGATATGCTGCTGTACGTGGTCAACTTCGCGGGGCGCAAGGGCGGCAATGAGAACAAGATCGCCGATTTCATGGAGGCCAAACGCCGCGGCAAGCTGACCGCCCTGGCCCTGTGGGTCGACAAATAGCCCTGGCGGCAGGACCTCTTTTTTCCGTTCCGCACGGGGTTTTCTTTGACGGCGGGCGCGGCCGGGGGGATACTGGGCGGAGTCCTCGCGACCGGGCGCCCGCGGTACGCCAAGCCGCGGACGAGGCCCCGGCCGGGACAGGACGGCATTGCGGCCGAGGTGACTGCGCTATGACCGAAGGCACCGTGAAGTGGTTCAATGACACGAAGGGCTTTGGCTTCATCACGGCCGATGATGGCAAGGACGTGTTCGTGCACCATACGGCCATCGTCGGCGAAGGGCACAAAACGTTGAAAGAAGGCGAGCGCGTGCAGTTTGATGTGCAGAACAGCGACAAAGGCCTCAAGGCTGTCAACGTGAAGGCCCTGCAGTAATGCCGGACGGCGGCGGGCGTCCTACAATCCACGTACGGCGCAGAGATTCTGATCCTGATCGCGCGAGGCCCGCTGCGCCCGGCCACGCGTAACCCGACTGACCCGCGGGTCGCTGCGTACCGACGCCACCCGCTGCGAGGACACGATTTGCGGATTGCACTCGTTAACCCAATCACCCGCCGTTCGCAGGGCTACCACACCATCGGCAGCTTTCTGCCCCAACTCGGCCTGCAGGTCCTGGCGGAACTGGTCCCCGCCGGCCACCAGGTCGATATCTACGACGAAGTCTTCGGGCCCCAGGCCACCGAGGCCAACCTGACGCGCGAACGCTATGACCTCGTCGGCGTGACCGGCTACACCAGCGGCGCCACGCGGGCCTACGAAATCGCGACCATGTGCCGCCAGCGCGGCCTACCCACGATCATGGGCGGACCGCACGCTTCCGCCTGCCCGGACGAAGCCGCCCGGTACTTTGACTCGATCGCCGTTGGCGAGTGCGACGAAATCTGGCCGCAGATCATCAACGACGCCACCGCCGGCCGCCTGCAAAGCCGCTACCAGGGCACGCTCTCAGACCTCGAGACCGCCGGCCTGGGCCGCGGCCGCCAGACCGTCCAGCCGGTTAACGGCCAATACGACGTGGCCGCCCTGCAGACCTCGCGCGGCTGCCCGGTCGGCTGCGAGTACTGCTCGGTGACGCGCTTCAACGGCCCGAACATCCGGCGCCGCCGCATCGCGGACATCGTGGACGAGTGGAACGCCACAACCAAAGACTTCATCTTCGTGGTGGACGACAACTTCTTCGGCGTGGGTCCTAAGCACGCCGCCTGGGCCAAGGAACTGCTGCGGGAGATCATCAAGAGCGGCCGCAAGCGGCTCTGGTTCAGCCAGACGACGATCAACATGGGCGACGACCCGGAGGGGCTGGCGCTGGCGTACAAGGCCGGCTGCCGCGGCATGCTGATCGGCTTCGAGACGTTCAATCCGCAGGCCCTCAAGCAGTACCACAAGGGGATCAACCGGAACAACCTCGAGCGCTACCAGACGCTGGTCAACGGCTTCCACCGCGCCGGCATCTCCGTCTTCGGCGGCTTCATCATCGGCTCCGACGAGGACACGCCCGAGACCGTCGCCGAGACCGCCGTCCAGGCCGTCAAGCTCGGCGTCGACATCATCCAGATCACGAACCTCACGCCCCTGCCCGGCACGAAGATGTACGACCGCTTCAAGGAAGACGGCCGGCTGCTGGCGATGAGCTACCCCGAAGACTGGGAGCGCTACACGTTCACCGAGACCGTCTACCGCCCCGCGAAGATGACCGCCGCCGAGCTCGACGAGGCGATCTACGAGCTGCGCTACGCGGCCGCCAAGCAGAACTGGGTCGTCAAGCGGGCTCTGCGCACGCTGTATCGCACGCGCTCGCTGACCACGGCCCTGTTCGTGCTCGGCATGAACCGCGGCTGGAAGCGCATGGCCAAGTACCAGGTCCCGGTCGACGAGCAGCGCTTCGGCCTGCGGCCGCGCTCCTCCCCGCGGATGGAGAAGATCCTCGAATCATTCCGCATGCACCTGTGGTCCAGCGCCCCGACGGCGGGCTGAGCCTCCGCCAGGAGGCAGCGTCGGCCCCCGCGGTCGAAACACTAGAGCGGTTTCAAAAATGGTGTGTTGCCGGGTAGCATCAGGCCTCCGTGCCTGACGACAAATGTCGGTGCCGGAGCGCCGCACCCAAAGTGAAACCGCTCTAGCACGCCGGGGGCGGGAACTCGCGCTGCAATCCCAGTCGCGCAGACAAAAATACCCTGACTCCACTCGCGGCCCCCGCGATCCGGCCGCGGCGACGCGTTTCTGAAGAAGCGCAGGAGAGGTTGTTGCTGCGCCAGCGCTGGCTCGCGCCCCCAGTCCCTGCTGCTCGAGGAGCCGTGGCACACGGAGAGGTACTGCACGATTGTCGAGTGCACCATTGCCAAGCGAACGAGCGCGGCGCCAGTATGCCGCGTTCCCCGCTCGTAAGCCTACGGCTTCTTCTCGTCCTTCTTGTCGCCCGCTTTGTCGTCCTTCTTCTCGTCCGGCTTCTTCTCGTCCGGACCACCGAACAGATCGTCGCCCTCAGGCTTCTTCGTGTCGCTCGGCCCGGCCAGGTGGTCACGGAACTGCACAAACGTCGCCAGGTATGGATTCCGTTCGCGCTTGTCGACGGCCTTGCTGATCGACGCCAGCGCGTCGCCCCGCAACTTCGCCGCCTGGCTCGGGTCCAGCCGCGCTGTCAAATGCTGCACGGCCGCCAGCGCCGCCTGTGGCACCCAGGCCGTGTTGTTGGCCGGCGCCTGGCTCGCCGCGGCCAGCCGCTCGTAAATCCCGCGGGCCTTCTCCAACGTCGCCAGCCCGGCCGTCGTCGCGTTCTTGATGGCCTCTTCCGACCCCGAGAACTCAAACGTCCCGCCCGGCTTGATCTCGCCGAACATCCGCAGGTCGTTCATCAGGCTCTGCTGCCCCTCGATGCGCAACGCATGGATGCGGCCTTCGAGCACGCGCGACGCGGCCTCCGCACTCTGCCCGAACTGCTCGAGATACGGATCGCGCAGCACCGCGTTGAGCCGCTGATTCTGCCGCGTCGTGTCCCGCTGGCTGGCCTCGCGCGCCGCACGGACGTATGCCGACGCCGCCGCCTGCGACTGACCAAACGCCCGCGACGCATTCTCGGCCGACTTCAGCGCGTCGGTCTCTTTGGCCATGGCCGCCTTCGCAAGGTTGTTCACCTCCTCCAGCAGCTTGACCTGTTGCGTCTCGTATTCCGCCAGCCGCGCCTCGTAGCGCTGCGCCTCGCCCTGCGATTGCTTGCCACTCTCGGTCACAAACTTGATCTGCTCATCCAGCGAGACATTCGCCCGACTGAGCCGGTCGCGGCGATCCTGGGCGACCGCCAGCCGGCGCTGCAGCTCCTCCAGACCGGTCACCGCTTCGCCCCCGCGGATTTCCGCGGAGCCCGGATCGACGCCGACCAGTTCCGCCCCGCGCCGCCCGCCGTACCGCAGCTCCTGCTCCTGCTGCTGCAACTGCTCCAGTTGCCCCGTCAGGTCCGTATACCGCTGCCGGTACGCCGCAAAGGCGACATCGTCGCCGGCCGCGAAACCACCGGCCTCCAGCTGCAGCAGCGCATCCCGCGCGGCAGCCATTTCCTGCTGTACACGGGCCAGGGCCTGCTCGCGCTGCGCTACCTCCTCGGTGAGCTTGGCGAGCTTGGTCTTGGCGTCCTCGAACGCGGCCGCGAGTTCCTTCAGATCGGCCTGCAGACCGGTCAGGATCGGGTTGACATCCATCCCGCGGTAGTGGTCGGCACGCCCGCGTGCGTCCTTCCATTCCAGCGCCAGCTTCATCAGCTCCGCCTGCCTGGCGTACTGCTCGTTCCGCAGCCGCTCCGCCTCCGTGAGCAACTGGGCTGCCCGGACGTAGTGCCCCATCCCCAGCACCTGCGCTACGCCCAGCGCGTTGTTGTTGAGCTGCAGCGCCTCGCCTGCATCCTTGATCGCCGTCATCAGCAGCGCATCGTTGTCTTTGATCGCCGCCTGGAAATCCGCGACCGCCTTCTTCACCCCCGCCGCGCTCGCGCTCGGCGCCGGAATATCCGGCAGCGCCACGCCCGCCGCCTCGGCCCGCTGTTTGGCCGCCCGCGCTTCGCCCGCGAGCTTTTTGAGATCCTCGCCGGCCTTCTCAACATAGGGCTCGAGATTGGCCGCCTTGAGGCCTTCCACGTCGGCCTGCGCCGCCAGCCCCGGCGCCTGAACCGCCACCCGCGCCAGTTCCCGTCGCGCCAGCTCGGCCTGTTCCTGGGCCTGCTGCGCCGTCTTCCGATTGCTGTCGACAAAAAGCGGCGCGAGCACGCCCGCGGCGATAATGATCACAGCGATCCCGATGCCGACGAGGATGGGCGGTTTCACTGGCTACCTCCGAAAATCAATACAAATCCTGCCCGGGCAACCGGCAGACCCACAGCCGTCCGGGACGCGGCACCATTCTACCGCCTCACCCCGGCTCCGCCACCGCTCGGCCCGTCAATCCCGACCCCCCGCCGGACGCGTCGCCGGTCCCTCCGCCGCCCCACTCAGCAGCGCCGCGCTCCAGTCCACCCACTGCCCCTCCGCCGTCGCCCCCACCAACCGCCCCGCCTGATCGAGCACCAGCACCAACGGCAGCGCTCGCACCCCCCAAGTCCGCGCGAACTCATTGCCCCACCCCAGCCCGTCGTTGAACTGCGGCCAATCCACCCCGAGCCGCTTGGTGGCCGCCTCCAGGTGCTCCGCATCGTCGTCCAGGTTGACGCCGACAACACGCAGCGCCGGGTGCGCGCGGCGAAACGCCTCGACCTCTCGGACCCGCTGGCAGGCCGACGCGTCGAAGCTGGCCCAGACCACGATCAGCACGGGCTGCCCGGACCAGGCGCGCGTGTCGATGCTGCGTCCGTCGGATGTCTTGAAGGCTAGCCAGAACGGCTTGCCGATCGTCTCGACGCGGTTCCACGCCGCCAGCAGCGCCCGCGTCGCAGCGTGGCTGGGGAAGTGCGTCCCCAGATGCTCCACGGCGGCCAGCATGGCGCCACGCTCTCCCCGCGCGGCGGCCGCCTCGTACAGACGCGTCGCCAGGCGCGGCGCATAGCGGCTCTGCGGATAGCGGCGCAAAAACTCGGCAAAGGCGGCCAACGTCTCCGCATCGTCAACGGCCAGCGGGTCGGCCTCCGGCTGGCTGGCGGCGGAAGTCGGCTGCGTCGCCGCGCTGCGGGCCCGCACCTGTGCCACCCGCCGGCAGGTGATCTCCCAGAAAGCCGCCTCCTGCTCCGCGTCCGGGCTGGGCGGAGCGGCCAGCAGCGCCTGCACGCGCTGGCAGAGCGGCGCGAAATCGCCGTGCTCCAGCGTCGCCAGTTCGAAGAGCGTCTGCAGCTCGATCCGCACGGCTTCGTCGCGATACGCGCCACCGGGATAAAGCGTCAGATAGAGCTGCAACTGCCCACGCAGTACGGTGCGGCGCTGCTGTGCCACCCGGAACCAGTCCGCGTGGGGCGGCGCAGCCGGGGCGGATCCGCGCAGCACCATGATGCTCTGCCAGAGCGATTCCTCCTGCGGGGTGACGAGGCGGACCGGCCGGGTCGCGGGCTGTGCGGCCGGCGCACGAGATGTCTGTGCCGGGCAGGGCAGCGCCGCTAGCCCCCCTGCCACGGCCAGCCTCAGGAGCCACGACGTCGCCGGCCCGCGCCCCGTGCGCATCACCAGAACGACCAGTCCCGGACGCGGACGACCAGCACGTACAAGGCGAGGTTCGTCATGCCGTGCAGCAGCACAAGGCACAGGAGGCTCCGGGTCCAGTAGAAGACCGCGTTGAACGCGAGCCAGCACAGAATGCTGACGACCCAATTGTCGGGGTGCTGCAGGGTGGAGATCAACGCCGTGCCGAGGAAAGAAAACCAGGTGAACTTGCCCAGCGGAATCCGCTCAAAGTGCTGCCAGTCAATCAACGCGCGCAGCAGGAAACCGCGCCAGAAGAGCTCCTCCACCACCGGCACGCTGATCACCGCCACCAGCATGCGCAGCCACCAGGTCGCCCAGAACAGGTGGTGCGACCCGAGGACGTCGCGCGGATCGATCACGACCTTGTCCCCGGGATATAGCGGCAGCCGCCCCGGCAGCCCCAGCCCGTCACAGACCTGCTGCCCGACGATCCACCCCCACGCCACCACCACGCCCCCAACGATCGCAATCCCCCAGTGCGGTGCCCCCCAAGGCGGCAAGTGGCGCCGCAGCAACCACACCACCCCCAGCGACAACACGCCGCGCCCCACGATCGTCACGGGCTGCCAGGTAACCGGGAGCGCGACCGTCACCCCCAACAAGACCAGGTACGCCATGAGCGGGGCTGTCAGCACGATGTCCGGCCGCGACGCCGCCAACCGGTCAATCCTGCCCGATAGCCCAATCCCGGGGGCCCGCACAACACCCGTCATGCCAGTCCTTCCACGGCCGCACGCCGCGTGCGACGGGGGCACTATAACCGGCTATGGGCTGGGGGCAAAACGACTTGGAGCCACGGGCCCCCTGCGGCAGCCAGTCTGAGTTGCTCCGCTGATGCCGGCCCCGCAGACGTGCGGGGCGCGACAATATCGGCTATGCTACACGGGCTCGGCGGAAGCCGACTAACCCCCGCCGCGCCGGGTTGTCCATACGGGATGAATCCCGCCGGGCGAACGGCCCGCTAACGGGAACTGGTACCCACACGAGGATTCTCCATGCGCCGGTCGCAACTCACTGTACTGCTGGCACTTCTGTCGCTGGGGCTGGCGACAGGCTGGGCTCAGGATACGTCGGCGGAGAAGAACAGACTGCTGTCCAAGCGGGCGGCCGAGGCCGACGCGATTCGCAAGCTGGCCGAGGTCATCTACGGACTGCAGCTCAACGCGCGTACGTACGTCCGGGACTTCGTCGCCGAGTCCGACGACATCCGCTCCGAGGTCGACAGCTTCATCAAGGGCGTGCGGCTGGGCAAGCCGACCTATTACGAGGATGGCACGTGCGAGGTACCGGCGGAAGTCACGGTCGCGAAGGTGGTCGAGACCCTGCGCACCGCTCATGACCGGTACTACAAGGGCGACGACATCAAGACGAGCGACTTCGAGTCCCTGACCAAGCGCATCGACAAGAGCGTGATCAAGGTGATCGGCTCCGGCGCACCGCGCGCCGATCTGCCGCCGGACCTGCCGCCGGGCAGCGAAGAACTCCTGGGCCCCCCGCCGGTTCCGGCGCCCGCCAAGCCCGCGCTTCCGGACATCTGGACACAGGTCGACCCCCGAGCCCGCATGATGGCCATCCAGGCTGCCCGCGTGGATGCCATGCGCCGCCTGGCCGAGCGGCTCAAAGGCCTGCGCATCTCGGCGCGCACCACGGTGCGGGACTTCGTGGCCGAGAGCGACGAGATCAACACCGACCTGAGCGCTCGCCTGCACACGTCGGGCGAGGAAGTCCGCACGTACCTGCACAGCGACGAGCTGATCGCGGAAGTCACCCTGCGGATTCCGACCGAGCAGGTCATCACGACGGTCAAGGAGCTGCACAGCCGCTACTACAACGGCGATCCGGACGACACCAAGGGCCACGACCTCGCGGACGTCATCAAGACCGTTGTGAAGAAGGACTTCGAGGAAACCGGCATGGGCGTACCGCCGGAGCGCTATCTCCGGCAGTATGTCGAACGGACCCCGAGCGCGATGCCGGACTGGGCCGTCGGCCAGCTCACCGCGACCGGCCAGGGCACGGACCCCGCCATCGACACGCCCCAGGGGCGCCTCAAGGCGGCGCGCGCCGCGGAAATCGATGCCAAGCGCAGACTGGGCGAGCAGATCGCCGGGCTGCGGCTGAATGCCAACACCCTGGTGAAGGACCTGACGTTGCAGCATGACGAGATCGGTACGGTGCTCGACGCGCTGATCAGCGGGGCGCGCATCACGCGGACCGACTTCGCCGACAACACGGCCATCGTCACCGTGGTGCTGCCGGGCATGGAAGTATGGGGTGCCGTGAATGACGGCCTGCGGCCGCCGGCCACACGCGTCCCGCCCCTGGAGCCGCTGGACAAGCCGTAGACCGGGAACCGGTGAAGGGACTTCAACCTGCAGCGCACAGCAAAGGAGTCAGTATGCGTCGCCTGGTTTGCCAACTGGGTATCGTCGCCTGCACCGTGGCGGTCCTGCTGATCGTGACGGGCTGCCACGAACGGAAGCATCGCGAGGTGCGCGTGCACGAGGAGCAGCACCACGGCGAAGTCCAGGAAGTCTCGCCGGGTGAGCCGATCGTTGAATAGCCGGCCCATGAGGGGCGCGATGTTGCCAACACGAGCAGGCTACTGGCGCGCGCTGGGGGTCGCGGCGCTGGGCTTGCTCGCGCTGGGCCGCCCCGCCGCGGCGGACGGCCCCGCGACGCTGACCGGCCCCCAGCAGAACGTGTTGACGCAGGTCGCCCTCGGCAAGGCCCGCACCGAATTGCTGGACCGCCTGCGCGCGTTGCCCTTGCGGGGGGACACGAACGTCGGCACCTGGCTGACGGGGGACGCCGAACTCGAGCGCGCCCTGCGGCAATGGGTCCGGGCACGCCCGCGCATGGGCCCGGTGCGGCTGTACTCCGACGGGGTCTGCGAGCTCGACGTGCGCATCAGACCCGACGAGTTGCGCGACCGGCTCACCGACTTGCTCAGGGGTTACTCCGGCGAACCGCCCCGCGGCCTCGGGACTACCGAACTTCGCGCCGCGGCGGAGCGCTGGCCCCTGCTGGTGGCGACCGGTCGGTCGACGCTGGCCGAGCACGCCCTCGGCGAACGCCCCGCCGGCTGGGAGAACATCACGGCCGAAGGCCTCGAGCTGGCACGCGGCGCCGCCGAGGCGGACGCCTTTCACGCGCTGCTGGACGAGGCCGGCCGGCTGAAGGTCACGAACGCCCGTCGGTTGCGCGAGTTTCTCGACGCCAGCGACACGATCCGCGGGGCCGTCGCCAACGCCCTGCGCCGCGAGGCCGCGGTCAAAGTGGACTTCGAGTCCGACCAGGTCGCGGTCGCCCGTGTACGCATCGGGATGCGCGAGCTGATCCGCCTCCTGACCCGTGTTCACGATGAGCAGTATCAGGGCGACCAGTTCGCGGCCGCCGACTTTCGCGAGATGACTCTGCTGGCCGGACAAGCTGAGCTGACCGCCAGTGGTCTGGCAACACCGCCCGAGCGGACGGTGCTCCGCAGCAAGTACGCGCCGCTGGAGTACAACGCCCCTGTCTGGGCGAAGGAAACGCGGACCGCCACGGGACGATTCGTGCCGCGCGCCGGCGAGACACTGGATGCCGCCGCCCAGGAAGAGGCCGCCCGCATCGACGGCGTGGACCGTTTGCGCCGCCAGGTCGAAGCCCTGGTAATTCAGAAGGACGTCACGGTGGCTACGTTTGTCGGCTACCACCAGAACCTGAAGGACGACGTCGTGCTGTTCCTCAGTGGCGCCCGGCCAACCGCCCGCGCCACGTCGCTGCCGGACGGCGGCGTCGAAGTGCCGGTGGAGCTGCCCCTGGGACGGCTGTGGGAGATCGTCCGCCGCGCGATGAAGCTGGAAGAAGTGGAGCCGCCCCCGGCCACCACCTCCGCCCCCGCGGCACCGACGATGGAAAAGGAGTAACCATGCGCGTCATGCTGCTCGTTACCGTGCTGGCCTGCGCCAGCCTGGCGTGGCCCCAGGAAGAGGACCGGCCCCAGGCCCCGGCCGAACGCCCGCCCGCCCAGCCGGCCGAGCCACCCCCCGCGGAGCCGCGCACGGTGAAGGTGACCGCCGAAGGCTACAACCGCGACGATGCCCTCAAACAGGCGCTGCGGAAAGCGCTGGAGCAGGGCGCGGGCGTGCAGATCGCCAGCCACACGCAGACCGAGAACTTCGCCCTGATCCGCGACACGATCTACAGTCGCGCCGCCGGCCTGGTCAGCGACTACAAGGTCCTGCGCGAGAGCGAGGGCCCCGGCGGCACGGTCGTCCTGACGATCGAGGCCGTCGTCCGGCCCAGCACGGTGGCCGAAGCCTGGGGGGAGGTGCAGAACGTGTTGGATCAGATCGGCCGGCCGAAGATCATGGTCTGGGTGGACGAGAAGATCGACGGCCGCCCGCAGGACGAGTCCATCGTCGAGAGCCGCATCGAGGAGTTGTTCCTCAAAGCCGGATTCGATCTCGTCGAACGCAAGGCGGTCGAGGAACTCAAGCACCGCGAGGCCGGCGCGGCCGCAGACGAGAAGAACGCCGCGAAACTGGCCCGCCTCGCCAAGGACGCCGGCGCGCACGTGCTGATTCGCGGCGCCGCCAACGCCGATCGGGCGGGCCTGCGCGACGTGTACGGCACGCGGGCGGCCTTCTACAACTGCAGCGTGCAGGCCAAGATCTACTGGACCGACACGGGCAAGCTGCTGGTCAGTGAGTCCATCCCGACGCGCGAGCGCGGCGTTCGCTCGTATCACGAGCTGAACCCCCAGGCCGCGCGGGCCGCGCTGGTGGCGGCGACCTTCCCCGACTCGGACGAGCGCCGCGAACCGACGCTGGCCACGAAGCTACTCGACTCCGTCATGGCCCAGTGGGCCAGCGAGCTGACGTCGGCGGGAGATATTCAACTCGAAATCGAGCGCCTCGAGTTCAAGGCGTTCCTCAATATCAAGAAGGCGCTGGCGGACCTGCAGGGTATCCGCTCGGTCGAGGGCGACTTCACCAAGAACACCGGCGTGTTCCGCATCAAGGCGCAGCTGAGCGCCCCGACGCTCGCGGAGCTGCTGACCAGCCGGCCCTTCGACGGCTGGCTCGAGGTCACCGACCTCAAGCTCAACCGCATCCAGGCCAAGGCCACCAGCCAGCCGGCCGCGCCTTAGCACCGCTTGCCCGCGCAAGACACAACCGGGGAACCCGGCGGCGCCGCCGGGTTCCCCGGTTGTCGTATGCCTACCCCGTTACGGTGGTCGCGCTTACGGCTGGAAGCCGATGCCCAGGCAGCGCTTCAGGTCGAGATCACCCTTGAGCGGCGTGTCCCGCCGTGCGAGCGTCCCGCCGGCGGCGATCTCGAACATATCCAGGAAGTCGCCGGTGTTGAGCCCCACGTACAGGAAGTCGCCCTTCACCGGCTCAATCGCAATCGCACGCGCTTGGCCCGAGGTCGTGGGCGCCAGCGAGGACGCGATGATCCCGAAAGCGGAGTCGCCCAGGAACACGGCCTGAATCATATTGCTGTTGACTGCGATTGCGTAGGCGAAGCGCCCGTCGCCGGACGCGGTGGCGGCATAGAGGCTGTTCACGACCGCGTTCACCGCGAAACCGGTATTGATTTGGCTGCCACCCGCCAGGTAGCCGGTCAGCCGCGTATCTGTCCGCGTGACCGTCAGCAGCCGTGCCAGCGTGGGCTGAAACAGCAATTGCGTCGGGCTGCCGCCGGTAGCCGCCGTAATCAGCGTGTTCAGTTCGTTCGTCTCGGTGTCACGCTGCACGAGCGTGATGTCACCCGACAACTGGCACGCGACCGCCAGCACCGAGTCGTTCAGGAAGACCGGGCTGCGCGGGCCGGTGTTGGCGACCAGGCTCAACGGCATGCCCGCCGTGGCCAGCGGGTTGGTGTACGGCGGCAGCGTCTCCGCGATATTCAGCGTCCAGAGCTGATTGCGGTAGGCGTCCGCCACCACCGCGATGCGGCCGTCCGGACTGGTCGCCGCGCCGATGGTGGTCATCGTGGCGGCGTTGTTCGCTTCACCCGCTCCGTAGAGGGGCACGATGCCGTTGCTCGGCACCACGGACCCGTCGCCAGCAACGGTGGTCAGGTCAATCCACGTCACCTCGCCATCGCCCGTCGGCACGATCGCGAGCGAACCCCGATTCGCAAAGGCGATCTGGTACGGCGGATCCACATCCCCCGCCGCCGAGGCCATCGTCCGCGCGAGCCGTGCAACGACCTTGTGCGCGGCCGTGTCCACGATCACGATCTTGCCGGCGTTCGTCCCCATCAGCACCGCCAGACGGTGCACCTCGATGGCGCGGTGATCCTCTCCCAGGCCCGACCCGGTATTGCGCAGCACCCGCACGTCGTTCAGACCCGCCGGCACGCCGGCCGGAATCTGCACGCGCAGTGCGGTCGTGGACTTCGCGAGGATCGGCGCAACCTGCTCGCCGATCAGCACCTGGTCGGCATCCATATTGCTGCCCGCGAGATCCAGGAGATCGCCCACCACCAGCAGGTTCCCCGTCGCGTCCGTCACCGACGTGATCACGGGCACGCCCGCCTGAACAGTCGCGTCGACCCCGGGTTCGCCCTGTTCACCCTTCTCCCCGGGCGCGCCGTTGGCGCCGTCCGCGCCACGAACGCTGGCCCCCGCCTGGCCGGTCTCACCCGGCGGGCCCTGCTCGCCCTGCTCGCCCTGCGCCCCCGTGGCACCGGTGGCACCCGTCGCGCCGGTCGCCCCGGTGTCGCCCTTTGAGCCCTGAATGACGATCGGGCAGCCGCCCAACACCAGCACCGCCGACGTCATGAGCACCAATGACCACAGCATCCAGGCGGACCGACGGCCAGACTCTCTGTACATGCTCGCACTCCCTCTGAGTAGGCAGACCGGATCAGATGTGCCTCGCAGGCACGCCTCGCTCGATGGCAACGCCTCGCGGGTGCGTCCCACGAGGCGATGGTTACACCCCGGCTGGTAACTGCGCTGCGCGGCGCTCGCTGGCGACTGGACTCGCCCGCTCGGCCTACCGCCGGCGGAGCAGCACGCCCGCGAACAGCAGCACGACAGCAACCGGCTCCGGAATATGCACGTAGTTGTAGGTCACCGCATAGTCCGCGCGAAAGGAGCCCTGCGCAGTCTCCTCCGCGATCACCACCTGCGCGCCAGGTGGATTGATCACCACCAGCGTGGGCGAAAAGGTCGCGTGGATCGGGAGGCTCAGCACTCCGCCGCCGAAGAACGGTGCCAGATCATTCTCTCGCAGCGTCACGACCGTCTGTTGCGCGTCCTGCGCGCTCAGCGTCACATACGCCTGCGAGTAGTCATTGCCTTCTTCATAAGGGTCAAGCGTCACCTGTGCCACGCGGTGCGCCGGAATCTGCAGCGCCGGGGCCGACCCGCCCGCCGGCGGGTTCAGCTCGAACAGCCAGTCCATCTGTCCCCGCGCGATCACGGACATCTCGGGATCCAGATTCTGGATCACCATGCTGCCATCGAATCGCACCGTCACGTTAATCGTGACGCTGCTGAGCACGCCCCAGCTCGGATCAAACTGGGGAACCTCCAGAACCCCACCGTAGCCCTCCAGCGCGATCGTCTCGTTCGCCGGCATGTTCAGGTTGTAGGTGATGGTGTTACCCAGCGCACCGGCCGCCAGAAATGCGAATACCGCCGCGCAGGCGCATGCTTTTGGCGTATTCAAGGCGCTTCTCCACTCTCCCCGGATTCCGCCCAACCAGCCGGCCCGGGTCATCGTGTTCGTTCCGTCGAACTCGTCCGCACTAGTGTGTAGGACCCAGAAAATCGCAAAGTCAACGAACAAGGGCACTTTTCTCCGGACCAACCGGGATCGCGCCCAAGAGGAAGGCAGCGAGAATGCAAAGTGAAGTGATTACAGCAGTTCGATCACGTCCCCCTTCTCGCCACGGGACCGTTTGTGTACCAGCGGGAGCGGTGCGCCATTCGCGCCACAAGCCCTAATTCTGCCCCGTGGCGTGCGGGGTTCCGAACCACCCGACCGCGTGAAAGCAGCGCAACCCGAGCACGCGCACGCAGATAGCTACACTCGCCAGCGCCAACCCGATTCCCCCGACCACGTCGGACGGGTAATGTCGCTCCAGTGCGACGCGACTCAGCGCCGTGCACGTCGCCAGCACAATCACCGGCCAGCGCAGCCGCGGGAAGTAGATGCAGACCAGCGCCGCCAGCAGGGTCGCCAGCGTGGCATGCCCGGAAGGAAATGAATCGAATCCCGCCGCTTGGTCCCCCAGGAAGCGGTAGTACTGCGGACCGAGGAGCTGGTCCGGCCGGGCGCGCCCGATGACGGCCTTAAGCAGGTGCAGGACGCCGATGCACCCCCCGACCGCCACGCCAAACCCCGTCAGCAGCTTCACGCGCCCGCGCTGCAGCGCGAGCACCGCCGCCAATCCCACAAACACGTACCAGCTCGTGAAGCGCGCGGCCAGCTTGAGGATCCGCCGCAGCCAGGTATCCGGTCCCGCCAGTTCGGAGAACCGATCGGTCAGGAACACGTCGTGCCGCAGCATCAGCACCAGCACGGCCAGCCATGCCAAGACCAGGGCCGCGATCCAGCGGGCGCCCAGGTGCCACGGACGCGACACCGCCGCAGCGCGCCCGGCCTGCGGCGCCACGGGCTCTGACCTCCGCGTCGCCGCCGCGACCTCCACAGCCTGTTCGCGTTCCGTCACCATGCCCTGCTCGCTAAGACCAGCGCCCGCCGCGGCACCTGCGGATCGCCACCCCATTCTAGGGTCGCAACGGCCGCAGCGCCGACCATGGCCCGCCCCCTGCCGACACCACCCGGAACCTTAGGTACTGGGGGCACACTCCTGCAGACACCGCGCTGCCGCCCGCGTTCGTCCAAAGTTGTCGTTTCGCCCCCCCCGCCCGCTCGAGCGATCCGCAATGCGTTGTCGCAGCCCCGACCCACCGTGCGGTGAGATACAATCACGGCCACCATGAACGCCCAACCCGACGACATGGTCGACATCGCGCCGCACACACGGCGCTGCCTCCAGCGGCGCATGGCCTGGACCCTCGGGTTTGCATGGTCCGGCTGGATCCTCTGCCTGCTCGCTTGGGGGCTGATCTTCCACCAGGTCGAGTCCGTCCTCGTCTCCGGCCCGGTGATCCTCTTCTGCGGATTCGGCGGCATGTGGCTAGCCCGCCGCGCACGACACCGCGGCGCGCTGTGGCTCGGCGCCGCCAACTGCGGCATCTGCCTGCTGTTCATCGGCCTGGTGAATCTGCTGCACTGGAGCCCCCGCCACGCCGACCGCCCGTTTCGCATCATGGGCGCCGCGTACGTCCTCGCCACCCTCCCCGCCGCCATCCTCGTGACGCGCGCGGCCCCCGGCATATTGCGCCGCAATCTTGCCCAACTCGGCGGCCTCGTTTGCGAGCAATGCGGCTACGACCTCCGTGGCCAGATCGACCCACGCTGCCCGGAGTGCGGCCTACCTTTTGACCCGCGCCGCCTGGCGCAAGGTCCGCCGACCACCGGTGAACCGGTTACCTCGCAGACGATTAGCGCGTCCTCGGCGCCGCGCTGAGACGCATCCGCCCGACCCGCTTTCGCAGACACCGCCTCTTGCCGCTATACTGGAACCCGTGCCGCAGAACGGCACTCGGGAGGCACCATGCCCAGACCCCATCGCGACGACATCGACTGGCTCGGCATCGGTGTGCGCGGCATCTGCGGTGCCGCGTTGGGAGCACTCATCGGCTTCGGCTGGATGGTGTGCTTCGCCGACACCGGCGAGTTGAACTGGCTCATCGTGGGGGCAGCGATCGTCGTGTTCGCGGGGCTGTCCATTCGCTTCGGCGACCGTTTCTGGATGAACCTGCGCGGGTGGTTCGACTGGTTCTAGACCGACTCCGGTCGTCCCTGCTCGTCACCCCGAGCGCAACCACCACGCCCCGACCGCCATGCTCACCGCCCCTACCGCCGCCAGCCCCCAGTGCCGCCGCGTGTGGTAGAACTCCTGCGCGCTCCATACGACGTGCCCGCACTCCGGACAGCGCAGCCCTGTCACCCCCTCCAGCACGCATGCGCATTCCGGACAGCGCGCGCGCCCGCCGGCACGATCCCCCACCAGCGCCCACACCGCCAGTGCCGCGCCCGCCAACACCAGGACTCCGCACAAAAGCACCTTCATCGCTCGCGCTCCGTCCACACCAGTATCCCGCGCCGCCGTGTCTTTGCCTCGCATGCCGGGCCTCGGTGTTGCGGTCTGCCATCCTTCGCGCGCCTGACCTTTCCCTGACCAAAACCTCCCTCGCCGTCTTCGCGGCCGGACCATCCTGCTCGGGCTCGTCGCCGGCCGCTTCTTCTACTCGCACCCTTCTATACCAGCGCATGGGCCTCCAGCGAAAGCGCTCTTGCGAACGCCGCGAGAAAGCGCGGTCCCGGCCGCAATCCGCCCCATCGGAGCGCGCACCCGCCCCGGCGCAAGCCAACGCCCCGGCGGGCTTCCCGTCGGGGCGTTGACGGCTGCGAGCTCAGGCACCCGCAATGCGGGACTAGCGGCGCCGCAGAACCAGCGCGGCCAGCCCGATCAGCAGGAGCGACGCCGGCTCAGGCGTCACGCCGAAGTTGAGGTTGTCGATGTACAGGACGTTCTCGTCCTGCCCGCCCATCGTGCTCTGAAACGCCCAGCCACCCCACCAGTACTGCCCGGCCACCGGGTTGGGCGTCGCATACGTACCGCCAAATGTCCCGCCACCGGTGCCACTGCCGTACGTGACCGCCGTCTGCCACACGCCGGTGCCGGCGTCGTACGCGCTCGCGACGTGAACCCACGCGTTCTCCGGAACGTCGTACAGGTGCTGCGTGGTGTTGTTGTAGTCGTCCGTGCCGACCACCATCTCGTTCGGCAGCGTGGGATTGTCATTCATGTGCAGGCCGCCAGGCGGAAACCACGACTGGTCTCCAAACACCTGCCAGACCCGCCAGTTCTGCTTGTAGAAATCGTACGACACGCTCAGGATCGCGGTCGCGGGGTCGATGCCGGTCATGTCGAGCGTGCAGTCCAGCTCACCGCTGCTGGCACCATAGTTCGCCCAGTCCGTACCCCACACGACCTTCATCGCCTGCCCGCCGCCTGGCGCCGCCGCCACCTCGGCGGTAACAGGCCCCGGCGCCCAATCGCCCCACGGCGTGGCGACGGTGAAGGGCGCCGGCAGCGTGCCGAGCGCCTCCGCCTCGAAGTTGTTGACGTAGTTCGCTCCCAGAAGCGAACCACAAACCAGCAGAACCGCTGCACATGGGATAGTGCGCTTCATCGTCTCCTCCTTTTGGTGCGATACGCGTCGGCGCTGAACCTAAGACAGGTGCAAATTGGCCCACGACACTCTGCCGTGGCTAGTCTATCGCGCAAGCCAAAACACAGTCAACAAAAAGTAACCTGCGCGCGGAGGAATCCGTGCTTCGCATCCCCCTGCAAATCCACTGGCAGTACACCCGCATATGTGTAGCCCGTTGGGGTTTCGCCGTGCCACGCTGCCGGAGTGCCGAGCAGCGCGTGACACACAAGCGGAACCCCTGTCCAAGCTCCAATACTCCGGACGCGAATGGCCCGATCCCGGCTCAGGACGTCCCCTCCGTCGGCACGTGCGGCGGCGGCTTCTTGTCCGCCAGCCACAGAAACGCCAGCGCCTGCCGCGGCTTCGGCGGCAAGACCAGCGTCGCCGCCAGCCGCGCCAGCGGCCGACCGCCAAACGCCCCCGCCACGCCCCCCAGCACGTGAACCGCCGCCAGCGCCGCCGCGTAACGCGTGGCCCACACTTGCAGAAACGGATAGTCCTGCACCCAGGCGTACGTCGCCAGTGCCGCGGCGCCCGCCGCCACGACGAGCGTCACCGCCAGGTAACCCAGGCGATGCCAGTGGTGCATCGCTACGGCCATCAGGAGCGCCAAGACAAAACCGGTGGCGCCCACCCCTAGGTACACAAACGCCATCATCAGGCCGTAGCCCTCGAACTCCTCCCGCACGGCCCGCTGCCACGGCGTGTTGACCGCCATGCCCCTTCCCGAACCGGGATTGTAGATCGCAGCCGTCGTCGGTACTTGCCGATAGGTCGTCAACTCTTCGAATGTGGCGATCGTGATCCCAAACTGACACAACGCCAGCGCCAAGCCTGTCATCAGCACACCGACCACCCACGCCGTCGCCGCCAGCGTTCCCAGCCGCCGCAGCCACACGCGTCCCGCCGTCGTGCCGTCCTGCACCGCATGGAAACGCCCGCACTCCGGACAACGGCACAGCGCCAGTTGCGTCCGCGCGTCGCGGCGCACCGCCTGCATGATCAGGTTATAGCCGCATCCATCGCAGAACCGGTCTGTCTCCAGCCGCCCCAGCGCCGGCAGCGCATCGAACTCGCGCACCGCGTCTGACGCCACATCCAATTGTTGCTGCTCCACCATCTGCACGCTCCCCGCGCGCCGCGTGAACGCGTCACATAAACCAACCCGCCGTCGCCCGCACCGCCGCCCCGAACGAACGCAGATACGCCGCGTCCTCGGTCGCGAGCGGTCCAGCCTGTACCGCCTTCAGATTCTCCGCGAACTGCTGGGCATTCGACGGCGCCGTCAAACACACGTCCACGTGCGGACTGCCCAGCACGAACCGGTAGCAGTCGCCCGCCGTCGGCACGCGCTCACCGCCGGTCCAGCCTTTCGGCCGCCGCAGCATGCGCCGCCAGCGCGTCGCCGTATAGCTGATCACGCCGGGCTGGTGCGTCGCCAGGTGCGGGAAGATGTCCTGCTCCGCACCGGGATGCGCCGGGTTGTAGCGAACCATCAGCGCGTCCAGCACGCCTTCCTCCGCCAGCGCGCCGACGAACTGGCGATCGTGACACGACATCCCGATCGCCCGCACCTTCCCCTCCACCCGCAACTGCGCCATCTGATCGCGCAGCGCCCGCGGAAAATGGGCCGGCTTCATCACACCCAGATACAGGTACACGTCCAGGTAGTCCGTGCGCAACTGCCGCAGCCGCTTCTCCAGCGTCCGCCGCAGATCGAAGTGCCCCACGAGCAGGTTGTACGCCCCCGTCGCTACGACATAGCGCTCGCGCTGCCGCGCCGACAGCTCGCGCAGCGTCTTGATCATCTGCCCATCGAAGCCGTAGCAGAAAAAGAAGTTCACCCCGGCGTCCAGTGCCTGGTGAATCACCGCCCGCCCCGGCCGATACGTCGCCGACAGCCCCAGCCGAAAGACCGGGATCCCGGTGCGCCCGAACGTGGCATGCAGGAAGTCGTGCACCATGGGCGGCATCCTAACACGCCCGCGCGTTCCCCGCCGCGCAGGGAGCATCCCCGCCCGCGTATTCCGAACTCACGACGCATAATTCCGAATTCAAAGACCGGTAGGGCAGGTTGCGGAAATGGTGACCCGCGCGCGGCTCGCCAACAACCCTCCAATCCCCGAGACGCCGCAACCTGCCGCCGAGCCCGTAGGGCACGTTGCTGGAACGCCGACCCGCGCGTGGCTCGCCGACAACCCTCCGACCCCCGAACGGCCGCAACCTGCCGCCGCGACTACCGCTTCCCGATCACCGGCAACGTCACCTTCCCATCGGCCGCTGCCGCCGGAATGTCCACGCTCCCGCTTTTCAGCCGTACCTCCCCCCGCCGCACCGCCGCCTCCAGCGTCCGGCACTCCGCCAAGAGCGCTTCCAACATCCGGTCCTCGGTCACCGTCTGCCGCTGCTCGCCCTGCACGTAGATGATCCCGCGCCCCTTGCCCGCAAAGATCGCCACGTCCGCCCCTTCACACTCGCCCGGCCCGTTCACCACGCACCCCATCACCGCCACCTTCATCGGCACCGTGATCTCGGCCGCCAGCTTCGCCCGCACGTCCTGCACGAGCGTGAACAAATCCACCTCGATCCGCCCGCACGTCGGGCACGCGATCAATTCCGGCTCCTTCCGCGGCCGCAGCCCCAACGTGCACAACAACTCCTTGCCGTCCTCGATCTCATAAACCGGGTCCGCGGCGTAGCTGATGCGAATCGTGTCGCCGATCCCGTTGGCCAGCAGCGTCCCGAGCGCCGCAACCGAGCGAATCCGCCCGGTCTCCGGCGGCCCCGCGTGCGTGACGCCGAGGTGCAGCGGGTAGTCATAACGGCGGCTGATGGCCGTGTAGGCGTCGATGACGATGCGCGCGTCGGGGCTCTTCGCCGAGATCACCACGTCGTGGAAATCCTCCGCGGCGAAGATCGCCAGGTACTCATCGAGCTTCTCGAGCATGATGCGGATCAGTCCCGCGGCGTAATCCTTCTCCAACTCCGCCTGCTCGACCGCCCGCTGTGACTTGTCGCGCCGCTCGACGATTCCGCCCTCGTTCGCCCCCACGCGAATGGGAATGCCGCGTTCCTTGCAGGCCGCGATGACCTGGCGCACCTTCGCACGATCCTGGATGTTGCCGGGGTTGAGGCGAATCTTGTGTACGCCCGCCGCGATCGCCTCCAGCGCCCGCTCGAAGTGAAAGTGCACGTCCGCCACGATCGGCACGGGTGAGGCTGCAACGATGTCCTTCAGCGCCTCGGTGTCGCGCTTATCCGGCACCGCCACGCGCACCAGGTCCGCTCCCGCTGCGGCCAGTTTGTGAATCTGTGCGAGCGTCTTGTCAATCTCGTACGTGTACGTGCTCGTCATCGACTGCAGCGCGACCGGGGCAGCGCCTCCGATCTTCACACGGCCGACGGAAACCTGACGGGTCTTGCGGCGAAGGCTCATAGCGTCTCGTTTGACAAACGCGAATCTCACCAGCGCGGATTCAACGTCGGCGAATTCATCAGGAACCAGTGCATTCCGCGGCGGACACCCGCCGACCTGCCGAATTGTAGCCGATTTCGCCGCCGCCGACTCGGTCGCCCCGACCCGCGCACGGGACAGCCCCCGCGCAACACCGCCCCGTGTGGCACGGCCAGGTGGGACGGCCGCCCACAATCCGCCCGCCCCGGCGCACATAACGTCCATCGCGCCGTGCCGTCTCGATGCGCAGCGCCGCATCCCGGCGGCCGTGTCTTCGCGAGGCCGGTAGGCTGGGCTGAAGCCGCCCGCAACACACATCAGACCGCGACACACCCTCCACGGCTTCAGCCCAGCGTGTCTGCCCCACATCACACGGCACTGGTCCGCCCACGTGCGCCACGCTATCCTGCGTGCATGGGGACACCAACCGACAACGCGACCACTGCAACCGCGACTCCGCCCCCACGTCTGCTCGTACCGACCGTGGCCATCGCCCTCGCTGCCGCGCTCGGGGTCACCGGCCTGTTCATCGGCGGCTGCTCGATCTATCTCGTCGGCCTCGTTGCCGTCGTGTGGGGCACCGCGCGCGCCTGGCGCAAAGGCGCGACGACTCGCGGAATGCGCGCTGCCCCGGCGCTCCGCCGGTTGCGGTGGCTGTCCGTGCTCTTGGCCATCGGCTACGTCCCGCTACTGCTGGCCGCCCTGGGAGCAATGCGGGAGTGCGGCGGCATGCGACCCGTCAGCGCCGCCAATCTGCGCGGCCTCGGCCAGGGCATCGCCATCTACTGCCGCGACCAGCTCGACTTTCCTCCCCAGCTCGCCACGCTTGTCAACGCCGACATCTGTCCCGCCAAGCAGTGCATCAACCCCCGCAGTTCCGACGAGGAATCGCTGCCCGGCCAACCGCTAACCAGTTCTTACGTCTACCGCCCCGGCAGCGGCGCCTTCCGCACCGATCCCGCGCTCATCATCGCCTACGAGCGCGAGATCCTCTGGCGCACACACGCGTCCTATTTCGCCCCCCTTGGCCGCCTCGTCCTCTTCGCCGACGGCCGCATCGAGTGCCTGACCGACGACGCCTTCCGCGCGGCCCTCACCGCCGACGAGCGCCGCCGCGCCGAGATCGGCTGGCCCACCGCCGAGCCCGAGCCGGGCTTTGTGGAGCTTCCGCGCAAGCAGGACAGACCATGAGCGCATCCCCAACCCCGGCTGTGGCACGGTCGGCACCGGCCCGCAAACGACTGGCACCCCTCTTGACCATCTCAGCCACTCTGGCCCCGCTCACCTTCGCGGGCCCGCTGCCCCTCATGTGCGCAGCCCCCGTGCTCGGGGCGGGCTGCGCGACGTTTGTCCTTGTCCGCGCGATCCGGCAGAAGTCGTACGTCGCGGCTGTGGCGCTCGGCCTGCTGGCCGCGCATGCGACGCTCGGCCTCCACGGCCTGAAGACTGCGGAGCGACGGAGCCGGGCTGCCCTCCTCTGCTGCGAGTTGCAGCACGTAGGGTCGGGTCTGCACCTGTACGTCGAGCGCCACGCGTGCTTCCCGCCCGATCTGGACGCCCTCGTCCACGAGGACTTGTGCACGCCCTGGCAGCTGCTCTCTCGTGCCGACCCCGACGCCCGCAAGCCACGGCCGAGCCCACCGTTCTATACGTCGTACGTCTATCAACCCGGCGTGGCCCCCTGGATCGATGACGCGCAGGTCGTGCTGCTGTACGAGCGAACGACCCACACCTGCGCCTTGGGTGGATTGCGCGGCCGGCCCGGACACGCTGTCCTCTTCGCCGATGGCCATGCCGAAATGCTGGACAAGGCCGCCTTTCGCACCGCGCTAGAGACCGATCGCCGCCGCCGCGCCGAGATCGGTTGGCCCACCGCCGAACCGGAACCCGGCGTCCTGGCGCCGGCGAAACCCTAGGTCACGACCTCCCGCGCATTTTCGCGCACGCCCCTTGACCAATCAGTTTTGTTGCATAAACTAACCGCAACAAAACCAATCGGAGATGCACATGACCCGGCAGCCCTGGGACATTACCCCCGACATGTTCCTCCAACCCCACGAGGTGGATCGCCTCCTCGCCGCCGTCCGCACGGCCGAGACCGCGGCTGCCGACGCCGACCGCCCCGCGGCCGCGCTCGACCGCCTCATTGTCGAGGTCCTGCTCTTCGCCGGCCTGCGCACCTCCGAGTTCTGCCGCCTGCGCCTCGCCGATACCAGCGTCGCCACCGGCACGCCCAACCTCTACGTCCGCCCCGCCGGCCGCGACCGCGCCGCGTCGGCCAAGACCACCCACACCGAGGATGCATCCGCCGGCCGCACCGTCTGGCTGCCCGCCGATGTCGACGCCCTCATCCGCGATTTCGTGCGTCGGCACCGCCCCGCCCTGCTCTCGCGCGGCACGCGCCCCGACGACCTTCAGCAGCCCCTCGCGGTCAACGAGCGCGGCCACGCATTCGAACGCACCGGCTTGTACCGCCGCGTGGTGCGCATTCTCAGCGCCGCCGGCCTCGCGGAGCGCGCCAGTGTCCAGCTCCTGCGACACACCTACGGCTATCTCGCCTACCTGCGCACCGGCGGCAATCTGCTCTTCGTGCAGCGCCAGCTCGGCCACGCGCACCCCGTGATCACAACCGTCTACGCCCAACTGGTCACCGAGGACTACGCGGCCCTCGCCGCACGCGTCGCCGCCGCATCCACGAGTTCAACAAATTCGACGGCACCGGCCGGCCGCGCCCAGCGTGTCGCCGCGCGCCCGTCTCAACCCGCAACCAAGGAGACCCCATGCCCACGGAAGCGAACCTCGCACCGACGATCCGCGCGATGATCGCCAACATCCTCGCACTCGAAGAAGATGAAGTCACCCCGGACAGCCGCTTCTTCGCCGATCTCGGCGGCGAGTCGATTGAGCTCCTGGAGCTCACGTTTCAACTGGAGAAGCAACTCGGTTGCCGCGTGGATTTCAATCGCCTGATTGGCAGCGACGACCTCCAGCGCGACGCGCAGGGCATCGTCACGCCCGCATCCCTGGCCGCCCTGGCCACACGCTACCCCTTCCTCCCACTTGCCCGCCTCAAAGCACAACCGACGGCCGAAGACCTGAAGGACCTTCTGACCGTGGACGTCATCACGCGCCTGGTCGAACTGACTCCGCGTGAAAGTGCCCCCGCAGCTGGCGCACCGCATCCGGCGTGAGATGTTGCGCCCATGCCCCGGACTGGCGGAAGCTCACACAAAATCCGGAAAGCCCCCCAACGGCCGCGCCAGCTTCGGCTTCAAATCCGCCTCCAGCGGCACGAACACCGACCAGTCGTACCGCAGCATGCACAGCCCGTGCCGGAAACCGTCGAACGCAATTGCCGGCGTCTGCCCCTGCAACTCCTGCAGAATCCACGCCGGGAAATCCGCCCCCGCCGCAATCGCCATCGGCGCCCCACCGCCGAAGCGCGGGTTAATCTCGATGAACCGAATGCGTCGCCCGCCCGCAGTGCCGCCTGGCGGCGTCGCGGCGCCTCCCTCCGTCACGATGCATTGCAGCGTCACGATCCCGCGCACCGACCGCCCCAGCGTCTCCACCAGCCTCTGCCCCGCCCGCATCACCTCGAGGTCCTTTACCACCACCCCCTTCGAAACTTCGCCCGTCCGCACCTGCCACCGCGCCCGCGGCACCACGCACCGCGGCACGCCATTGAGCCCAACATACACGTCCAGCGTGTGCTCCACCCCCGGCACGAACTCCTGCACGATCGCGTCCGGCACACGCGCCAGGTAGTAATCGAGGTCTACCTGATCCTCGATCTTGTGCACGCGCTGACTCGCGCTGCCCGTCCGCGGCTTGATGAACAACGGGAACGGCCGCACCGCCAGCGCGCGAATCTCGTCCGGCGTCCACGTCTGCGGCGTATCGATCCCGTGTTTCCGCAAGTGCGCGTACGTCCGTGTCTTGTCCCGGCAGGTCCCGATGACCTCCGACGCCCCAATGAGCGGCACGCAGCCGGCCTTTTCGAAGTCGTCGCGGTGCTGGCTCACAATCGGCAAGTCCGTGTCCGTCGTCGGAATGAGCGCCCGCACGCCATGCTTTCGCACCACGTCCAAGAGCGCCGGCATGTACCCTGCCTCGCTCGCCCGCGGTGTCAGAATCGCCTCATCGACGCACGACAGTGCCGGCGCCGTCACATCGCTATCGACCGCCAGCAGACGCAACGGCACCCCCAGACGCCGCGCCGCCGCACGAAACGCCTGCAAGAGCTCCACCCGCCGGCCGACACAGGTGAACAACAGCGTGATGGCGTCAGGGCTTTGTCCTGCACTGCTCATAGATTCCTCATCGTCCCGCCCCGCGGCACTGGCGCCAAGTGCCGCGGCCGGAATCTCCCCCACCTCCGGCCCGACGGCGCGCAAGCGCTGGCGCCGGCGCGGTTTGGTTTGACACGCGCTACCCGCGGAGCTAGCTTGAGTTGCCTCGGGTGCGGGTAGGGCGAGTCGGAAAATGGACGCGGCCGGTACAACTGATCGGGCGGCGAACTGCTGGGGAATCGCGCTCCTGTCGGCGAGCCTGCTGGCCACGTTTGCCGGCGCCCCAGCCGCGCCTACCTCCGCCTCCACGCCCGTTGCGCCGGCCACACAGCCCGCCTCCGCTCCAGCCGACGGCTATTTCCTGCGCGTCACGGCCGACAGCGTGAACCTGCGTTCGCGCGGCGACGCCAACAGCACGATCGTTGCCCGCGTCCCGCGTGACACTATTCTGCGCGGCTTCGGCCAGTCCTACGGCTGGCACCGCGTGCTGCCACCCGAAGGCTCCTGCTCCTATGCAGCGGCCGCCTACATCGAGCGCCGCAGCGAAACGGAAGGCATGGTGGTGGTCCAGTCCGGCACGCTGCGCGTGCGCGTCGGCAGCACCGCGCGTGAGCTCGACCCGCAGGAATCCGAAGTGCAGGTCCTGCTCGAACGCGGCGCCCCCGTGCACATCCTCGGCACCCAGGGCCAGTGGCTGAAGATCGCGCCCCCGCCGGGCGTATACTTCTACGTCTCCGCTGAGCACGTCACCCCGGTAACGGTTGCGGCCGCCTCCCAGTTGCCGGCCGCGCGCGTGATCCCGGGCGCAGCACCGCCGCGCGCGGCGGCCAGTGCCCCCGTGGCCAGTGCGCCGGCAGCAACGACGCGTCCCGCGGCCAACCCGGACCTCAGCGGTGCGTGGGGGCAGCGCCTGGTCCTGATCGAAGCGGCGCTGGAAGCCGAAGCCCGCCGGCCACCGCTTGAGGCCGACTGGGCAGCGCTGCTCGCCCGCCTGCGGCCCGTTGCGCAGCAACGCGAAGAGCCGATGGTCGCGCGGCTCGCGGCCGCCTGGATGGACCAGGTGCAGCAGCGCATCGCCGACCAGGATGCAGCGCGCGCGGCCGACGAAGTCGTCCAGCGGGCCGCACGCGAGCGGGCAGCGCACGAGCGCGAGATGGGGCAGATTGAGCGTCTGGCAACGCGCCCGGCAAGCGGCCCGGCCTGGGTCGCGCAGGGTGAACTGCTCCAGAGCATCGCGCGTCCCCAGCCTCCGGGGCGCGCCGCCTACAAGCTGCAGGACCCGTTCACGCGACGTGTCGTCGTGTACCTGGAGATCGACCGTGCCCTGCATCTGACCGTGGAGCGGCTACTGGGACAATACGTCGGCGTCCGCGGCGAGCGCCGGGCGGATGCGGAACTCGGCGCCGACCTCGTCCGCGTGTCGGAAATTGTCGCACTTGGGCCGCCACCCCCCGCCGCCCCGGTCTCGCCACCGACGACCGCACCGGCCAGCACACAACCGGCTCGCCCCTAGCCCGCAAGCGTGGTAGACTGCCGCCTGCCTGAGCGGCTTTAGACAGAAGGTGCAAGCATGAAGAACTGGTCTTGGCGTGTACGGTACGTGTCCCTGATCGTGGCGTCCGGCGCGCTGTTCGCCCTCAACGGCTGCAGTCTCAGCGACCGGCAACTCGGGGCCATCTGGCAGTCCGTCATCACCACGGGTCTGAACACGATTGTGACGAACATCCTCACGGCCGCGGCCAGCACCACCACCGGCGCATAGGTCCGGGCGGATCGGGCCGCTGCTTTTCCCCCACCCAACGGCACGCGGACGCTGCGCCGGTCCGCGGACGGGGTTCGTTTGGGGCGATTCATGGCGCAGCACCCCGGGCACGGCAATCACGACCGGAGAAGCATAGATGACGTACAAGCGTGCAGCGGTATGGACGATCCTCGCGGCCCTGAGCGCACTCGCGGGCTGCGGCGGGCGCGGCAGCAAGACTTTTGTCACCCACGTACCGCAGTGGGAGTACCAGAACTACAAGCGCGTCGCGGTGGTGGCCGGCAAACCGACGGATCCGCGGGCGAGCAATGATGCCCGCCTGCTCGCGGACCGCCTGACCACGCTCCTCACGCAGGGCGGCGCGTTCACGGTGCTCAGCCGTGACGAAATGAAGAACGTCTTCGCCGAGCAGGATCTCTCCAAGCTCGCCGATGCGGTGGACGAAGGCACCGCGCTGCCCGAAGGCAAACTCGAGGTCGCCCAGGCCCTCATCGTCCCCAAGATCACCGACTACAAACTCGTCAAGCAACGCGAAGAGCGGGCGATCCCGCGCTTCGCCCGCGACCCGCGCGGCCGGCGCCTGCTGGACCGCTTCGGCCGGCCAATCCAGGTCGGCGAGGACCGCGTGTATATCTACACGCACGGCGCCGAAGTCGAGGGCACCGTGCGCGTCGTGGACCCGGCCACCGGCAAGATCCTGTTGAGCCACACGGCCCGCGTGGCCCCCGAGCCGCGCACCAACTACGAGCGCCCGCCGAGCGAATCCCCCGAAGCCATCGCCAGCCGCGCTGTCGAGGAGCTGGCGACGGACTTCTTCCACGCGGTCGCGCCCACGCGCATCCGGGTCGATCTCAAGTCGAAAATGCTGCTGGTCGCCACGGACTACTTCGACGGCCGCTATGACGAGACGACCAAGCTCTCCCGGAGCAACAGCGAGTTCATCATCGCCGTGCGCGATCTACCCGCCAGCGCAGACCGCAACGACTTCCGCATCGCCGTCGCCGAGGAAGGTGGCCGCGAGAACCTCTTCCAGCAGGAGTTCACCTGGTCCGGCAGCGCCGGCCCCGAAGGCGTCTCCTATCGCGTCCCGATGGAAACCCTGACCAGGACCGGCGGCGAGCGCTTCGTCCTCAAGCTCTACAGCGTCGGCGACCCGGAACCGAAAATCGAACGCCCCTTTACGCTGGTAACACCAAAGTAGCCGCGCTACCGGCGCAGGGGCGATAATGTCGCGCTCGCGCGCCCCCGGCGGCGCGCCGCGCGACACTCGGGCTGGTTCCCGCGCGCCCCGTCACCCACGCCCGCCCACGATTTGCCCCGCTCATGCTAACATGGTGTCATGGGTTCGATTCGCCTGCAAAACGTCGGCAAGCAGTTCGGCGGCCAAATCGTCCTGAATGACGTGACGCTCGACCTGCACTCGGGCCAGGTCGCCGCGCTCATCGGACCCAACGGTGCCGGCAAGACCACCATCTTCCGCCTCATCGCCGGCCAGTACCCGCCGGACACCGGCACCGTCACGCTCTCGAAGGGCCTCGCGGTCGGCTATCTCGCGCAGGAACCGACCATCGCCACGCAGAAGACCCTGCGCGACGCCGTCGCCGAGGCCTTCACCGACCTCATCGCCATGGAGCAGCGCCTCCAACAGCTCGGCCAGGAGCTCGCCGACGAGCACGACGGCCCCCGCGCCGGCGAGCTCATGACTCAATACGACCGGCTGCACGCCCGCTTCGAGGCCGCCGGCGGCTACTCGTTCGAACAACGCCTCAACGAGGTCCTCGGCGGCCTCGGCTTCTCACCCGCCGACTACGCGCTGCCCGTCAGCGCGCTCTCCGGCGGCCAGAAATGCCGCGCCGCACTCGCCCAGCTCCTGCTCGCCGGCGCCGCGGACGCCTCCGGTGCTTCCGACCAGTTCCTCCTGCTCGACGAGCCGACCAACCACCTCGACATCGACGCCGTCCGCTGGCTGGAGAAATTCCTCGCCGGCCACCACGGCGGCGCCGTCATCGTCTCGCACGACCGCTACCTCCTCGACCGTCTCGCGGAGCGCACGATCGAGGTGCAGCCCACCCCTTCCGGCGGGCGCCTCGAGTCCTATCCGGGCAACTACACGAATTTCGTGCAGACGCGCGAGCTGCGCCGCCTTTCCGCCGAACGGCAGTACGAGCAGGACAAGGCCTTCGTCGAAAAAGAGCGCGAGTACATCGCCCGTTACGGCGCCGGCCAGCGCGCCCGCCAGGCCCAGGGCCGCCTCAAACGCCTCGAACGCCAGATTGCCGCCGGCGAGTTCGTCCTTGAGCGCTCCGGCCAGCGCCGCGACGCCAAGCTCGAATTCACCGACCCCAACCGCGCGAGCAAGTCGCCCGGCACCTTCGGCGGCGCCGGCCAGACCGCCGGCACGCGCGCCGGCACCGAGATCGTCCGCGTCGAAGGCCTCCGCAAGCAGTACGGCGACAAGGTTCTCTTCACCGACCTCGCGCTCGAACTCTATGCCGGTCAGCGCCTCGGCATCACCGGCCCCAACGGCACGGGCAAGACCACGCTCCTGAAGATCCTGCTGGGTCAGGTCGAGGCCGACACCGGCAAGGTGCGCGTTGCCCCCACCGCCCGCGTTGGCTACTTCGCCCAGGAAGGCACCGGCCTTGACCCCGCCAAGACCATCGTCGACGAAATCCTCGCCGTGCGCCCGCACCTGCTCGAACGCGATGCCCGCCACATCGCCGCCCGCTACCTCTTCAGCGGCGAGGACGTCTTCAAACGCATCGGCTCCCTCTCCGGCGGCGAGCAGTCCCGCGTCCGCTTCATGAAACTGATCCTCACGGCGCCGGATGTTCTGATCCTCGACGAGCCCACCAACCACCTCGACATCCCCTCGCGCGAAGCGCTCGAGGAATCCCTCGCCGAGTTCCCCGGTACCATCATCGCCGTCAGCCACGACCGCTACTTCCTCGACCGCATCGCCCAGAAGCTGCTGGTCCTCCGGCCGGACGCGCATCATCTCTACCCCGGCAATTACACGTACTACATCGAGCAGATCGAGCAGCAGAAAGCCGCGGTGGAGGCACGCGCGGAAGCCGAACGCGCCGCCGCCCAGGAACAGCAGCGCCGCCGGCAGAAGGCCGCGCGCCAAGCCGCCCGTGCCGCGCGCGGCCATGCCGCCGGCGACGAGCCGTCCGCCCTCGAAAAGCAGCTCAAGAAGCTCAAGCTCGACGCGCTCGAAACCTACATTCACGAGCGCGAGACACGCGTCACCAAGCTGCAGGAGCGCTTCGGCGATGCCACCGTCTACAAGGACCCCGCCCAGCTCGAACGCCTGCAAACAGAGTTCGACCAGGTCAAGGAAGAGCTCGCCGCCGCCGAAGAGGAATGGCTCACCCGCGCCGCGCAGTAGCCCCGCCCCCTTTCCCCGCCGCCGCCCCCGGCTATCATGCGACCTGCGGCCCGCCCCCGCGGCCGGCCACCCGCGCCGCCGACGACGCGAACAGGAGACTCGGCTCATGGCCAGTGACTGGAAGTTCCGCCAGGAAATCTGCGACATCGGGCGCCGCCTCTACGCCCGCGGCTACGCCGCCGGCAACGACGGCAACATCTCGTATCGCCTTACCGACAGCACGGTCCTGTGCACACCGACCCAGATCTGCAAGGGCTTCATGGAACCCGACGACCTGTGCATCGTGAACATGCAGGGCGAACAGCTCTCCGGCCAGCGCAAACGCACCAGCGAAGTCCTCATGCACCTGGAGATCTACCGCGGCGACCCCGCGGTGAAGGCCGTTGTCCACTGCCACCCCCCGCACGCAACCGCCTTCGGCGTGGCGCGCATCGACATCCCGTCGTGCATCCTGCCCGAAGTCGAGGTCTTCCTCGGCCTCGTTCCGCGGGCCGAATACGAGACCCCCGGCGGCCCGGACTTTGCCGCCACGATCCGCCCGCACATCGGCAAGGCCAACACCGTCATCCTCAGCAACCACGGCACCGTCAGCTGGGGCCCGACCGTCGAACGCGCCTACTGGCACACCGAGATCCTGGACAGCTACTGCCGGATCCTCCTGCTCGCCCAGCAACTCGGCCACGTCGAGCGTCTGCCCGACCACAAGGTCGAGGACCTCATGGCCCTGCGCGAGAAGTTCGGCGGGGGCGTCGACCCCCGCCGCCGGCAACCCTGCGAAATCTGCGTCAACCGCCAGTTCGGCTGCCCCGATTGTCCCACGCCGGCCACCAGCGCCGCCGCGACCGCATCCGCCGCCTCGTCGGCTGCACCCGCGCCCGCCGCCCCGCGCGCCCCCGGCGACACCGAAGCCCTCGTCCGTGCCATCACCGCCCGCGTGCTGGAATCACTCGGCCAGCGCTAAGCGCCGCGCCGCGGACGCGCGACCGCTCCGGAGACCCTCATGTCCGCCACCACGAGCTTCCTGGCCTTCGACCTCGGCGCCTCCAGCGGCCGCGCCGTCCTCGGCACCCTGGACGGCCACCGCCTGCAACTCGAAGAACTGCACCGCTTCCCCAACGGCCCCGTCGCCGTCCGTGGACACCTCTACTGGGACATCCTGCGCCTCTTCGAAGAGATCAAAACCGGCCTGACGCGCTGCGCCGCCCGCGACATCCGCCCGGAGGGCGTCGGCATCGACACCTGGGGCGTCGACGCCGCCCTGCTCACTGCCGATGGCGACCTCGTCGGCAGTCCCTACCACTACCGCGACTCGCGCACCCACGGCCTCTTCGCGAAGGCCTTCCGCCGCGTGCCGCGTGAGCAAATCTACGCCACCACC
Source organism: uncultured Planctomycetales bacterium (assembly GCA_964523405.1). GTDB lineage: Bacteria > Planctomycetota > Phycisphaerae > UBA1845 > Fen-1342 > CAZGAQ01. Next base: position 17,423 of record CAZGAQ010000033.1, on the reverse strand, counting down.
GGCATCCAGTTCATGGAGATCAACACCCTCTATCAGTTGCTCGCCGCCGCCACGCAGCAGCCCCGCCTCCTCGCCACCGCCCAGCGCCTTCTCTTTATCCCCGACTTGCTCAGCTTCTGGCTCACCGGGGCGATGCATAGCGAATACACCATCGCCAGCACCTCCCAACTGCTCGACGCCCACGCCCGCGACTGGGCCCGCGACCTGAGCGCCCAACTCGGCCTCCCCGCCGACATCTTCCTTCCACTCGTCCGCCCCGGCACCGTTGTCGGCCCCCTCCTCCCCGCCATCACCGCCGAAACCGGCCTCGCCGCCGAGTTCGTCGCCACCGCCAGCCACGACACCGCCGCCGCCGTCGCCGCGGTCCCCGCGCGCGGCGACGACTGGGCCTACATCAGCTCCGGCACCTGGTCGCTCGTCGGCGCCGAAGTGCCCGAGCCCGTCTGCACGCCCACCGCCCTGCGCTACAACTTCACCAACGAAGGCGGCATCGACGGCACCATCCGCCTCCTCAAGAACGTCGCCGGCCTGTGGCTCCTGCAGGAATGCAAGCGCACCTGGGACGCCCACGGCACGGCACTCTCTTTCGACGAACTGGCCGCGCATGCGCAGTCCACCCTGCCGCGCCAAGCCTGGATCGATCCCGACGACCCCGTCTTCGCCGACCCCGGCGACATGCCCACCCGCATCCGCGCTTGGTGCACGCGCACCGGCCAGCGCGCTCCCGAGACCCCCGGCGCACTGACACGCTGCATCCTCGAAAGCCTCGCCCTGAAGTACCGCGTGACGCTCGCCCACCTGCAGGAGCTGACCCAGCGCCCCATCCGCCGCGTGCACATCGTCGGCGGCGGCATCCACAACACCCTCCTCTGCCAGCTCACCGCCGACGTCACCGGCCTGCCCGTCATCGCCGGCCCCGCCGAGGCCACCGCTGCCGGCAATATCCTCGTTCAGGCCCGCGCGCGCGGCCACGTGCGTTCGCTGGCCGACATCCGCGAAATCATGACCGCCTCCACACCCCTGCAGCACTACGAGCCGCAGCGCAGCAGCGACTGGGACGAACCCGCCGCCCGCTTCGCCACCCTGCTGGCAACGTAGCGCCAAGCCTCCGCGCCTGACGTACTGCAAGGCTCTGCCTTGCAGCGGCAGCGCTTGCTCCCGCCTGCCCCGCACGAACAGAAGGGGCACCCAACGTCGGACGCAGAGCGTAGCCCCGCCCCCCCGGCCCTCTACGCCGCGCCCTGCACCTTCAGGAAATTCCCATACCCCACGATCACCGTCGACCCGATCAGCACCGCCAGTCCGATCGCGATCAACGCGTGCGTCCGCTTGCTGGTCCCCTTCCACTCCCGCAGCGCCACCCCCCACAGCGTGCTGAAAATAATGATGCTGGCCATGTGCAGCGTCCAGCTCGAAAACTCGTACTTGCCCATCCGCGTCTGGCCCATCGAGTAAAAGAAGAACTGCAGGTACCACGTGGTGCCCGCAATCGCCGAAAACACCCAGTTGCTCAGCCGCGGCACCCGCTCCAGCGCCGGCAGCCCCCCCGACGCCCCCGGTGTCGGCTGCGCATCGGCGGACGCCGGCAGGTACCGCGCGAAATACTCCCCGCCGCTGCGGTTCTTGATGTTCAGCAGCACGCACCAGATGAAGTTCGTCGTGAAACCGCCCAGCAGCACCACGATCAGCACCGGCAGATTCTGCCACAAATCCGCCCGCCCATCCGCCACCAGCGCCGCCTTCGCCGCCTCCGCCAGCGGCTTGCCCGCCGCCAGCCCGTACGCGAACGACGCGCTCATGATGCCCGAGAACGTCGCCACCAGCAGCCCTTTTACGAAGCTGAACTCGCGAATCGCCGCCTTCTTCTGCTCATCCGTAAGTTCGCGCTCCTTGCTCATGCCGGCCAAGCCGCTGACGGCGATGCCCGCCAGACACACCGCCACCCCCGCCAGCGTCCACTTCCCCGAGGCCTCTTGCAGAATCTGTGTGAACTCCCCGTTGAAGATCGGCGGCATCAGCGTCCCAAACGCCGCGCAGTACCCCAGCGCGATCGCCATCCCCAGCGCGATCCCCAGATACCGCATCGTCAGCCCGAACGTCAGCCCCCCGAGCCCCCACATCGCCCCGAAGATGTACGCCCACATGATATTCTTCGGCGGCGCGTGGCTGATCAGCCCCCACACCCCCGGCACCAGCACGAGTGCCAGCACGCACGGCGCAATGATCCAACTGAACAGCCCACCCGCCAGCCAGTACGTCTCCCACGACCACTTCTTCACCCCGCGATACGGAATGTAGAAGCTCGCCGACGCCAGCCCGCCCAGCCAGTGAAAGAACACGCCCAGAAATGGATTCGCACCCATCGTCCTGTCACTCCCGCTTGAAGGTCAGCGGATCACCACCTGCTCCGGCCAACTCGCGCCGGGCCACGAAGTCTGCTCATCCCCGCCGCGCCAGCACCGCCTGCTCGTACTGCCGCACTTCCTCCAGCCACGCCGCCCCCACCGGTACGCCCTGCGCCTGGCAGTAATAGTCCCACACCGCCCCCGCCGGCAGCGTCTTCAACTCCTCGAGCAGCGCCAGCCGCCCCGTGAAATCCCCCTCCGCCTCCAGCGCCTGCAGCCGCGCCGTCGGCTCCAGCAGCGCCCCCAGCAGCGCTTTGAGCATGCTCCGCGTGCCTATCGTCCACGCCGCCACCCGGTTGATGCTCGCGTCGAAGAAATCCAGCCCGATATGCACCCGCCCTACATACTCGTGCCGCACCAACTCCTCCGCCAGCGCCTTCAGCTCGTCCGACAACGTCACCACGTGGTCGCTGTCCCACCGCACCCCGCGGCTCACGTGCAGCAGCAGTTCCTCGACGAACTGCAGCACCGCCGTGATCTTGTCCGCGAGCTGCTCCGTCGGATGAAAATGCCCCGCATCCAGGCACAGCAGCTTGTGATTCCGCACCGCGTAGCCCAGGTAGAACTCGTGCGATCCCACCACGTAGCTTTCCGATCCGATCCCGAACAGCTTGCTCTCCACCGCGTCCCGGTGCACGGCCGGATCGATCGGCTCCGCAAACAGCTCGTCCAGCGCCTGCCGCAACCGCTCGCGCGGACCGCGCCGATCCGCCGGCGTGTCCTTGTACCCGTCCGGAATCCACACGTTCGTCACGCACGGCGTCCCCAGCGTCCGCCCGAAATGCGCCCCGATCCGCCGGCACGCCTGCCCATGCGCCACCCAGAACCGCCGCACCCCCGCGTCCCGGTGCGACAGCGTGAACCCGTCCGCCGCCCGCGGATGCGAGAAGAACGTCCCATTGAAATCCAGCCCGAATCCCCGACTCCGCGCCCAGTCCGTCCACCGCGCAAAATGCTCCGGCCCGAGCTGGTCGCGCTCCACCTTCGCCCCGCCCGTTTCCGCGTAAATCGCATGCAGGTTCACCCGGTGCCGCCCGGGAATCAGCCGTAGCGCCTGCTCCAGATCCTGCCGCAACTCGTCCGCCGTACGCGCCTTCCCAGGGTAGTTGCCCGTCGCTTGAATGCCACCCCCGCTGAGCCCCGCCGGATTCTCGAAGCCCCCGACATCATCCCCCTGCCAGCACTGCAGCGAGATCGGAATCTCGCGCAGCCGCTTCAGGGCCTGCTCGGTGTCCACCCCTAGCTCACCGTACTGCTCACGAGCCAACTCGTAGCCGCGCGCCGCCGCATCGCGTGTGGACATAGGCGCTCCATCCGACCTGGTGCCAGACTTGGCGCTGCCCGCAGCAGCAGCGCGATGCCCTTATGCTACTTGAACCGCGCACGTCCGGCAGCGCCGTCGCCGCAAATCAGCCTGGATTTCCCCACCCGGCCACGGCCCCCGCGCCTCATTCATGGACTCTGGTAGGTCTGCCCACCCCGCGCCGCAAAGTGAGTGATGACGCCGCTATCACCACTGTGCTGCCACCACAGCCCACGCGGCAGCGGAAACCGCGACTCATCAACCGTTTCCGCTCCCACCTGCCGCGGAAACTTCACCGCCTGCGGCTCCGGTCCCATGCTCCACACCGCGTACCGCGCCGGGCACGGCGGGTCCTCATCCGGAAACCCCCCGTAGCGATTGCGGGCCGCGTTCAGCACCGGATCCGCACACCGCGGAAAATCCGTCGGCACCCACATCCACGACCGCGGCCGCGCGCGGCTTGTCGGAAAATCGTAGTACGTCCCCGCATACCACACCGGCCCCGGCGCGCGGTATTTGTATGTGTGCTGCGGATTAAACAAGTCGAGGAATTGCGCTTGCGGCGTCTTCACATCCGGCGGCGGCGGCGGCAGGTAGTTCCCCTTGCTCAATTCCGGCGGCAACTGGCACTCGACGTTGAGCCCGCACGCCAGGCGCGGCGCCGGTAGGCGCTCGCGGTTGTCCAGCGCATACGCGTCCAGCGCCAGCCCGATCTGCCGCAAATCCGAGTGGACGCGGACCACCTTCGCTTGCAGCCGCGCCCGCCCCAGCGTTGGCAGGAGAACCGACATCAGCACGGCGAGGATAACCACCACGACCAGCAGCTCAATGAGCGTAAACGCCCCCCTCGCCGCGACTCGTCGCCGTGGGCCACTGTGCCGCCGTCGAATGATCAAACCTGTCATCATGCCGGAACCTGCGCTGCGCCGCCGCGCGATGACGCGCTACGCCGCATCCTCCCTATGAGTTCATTTGCGCAATAAACGGATCAATGTCCCGCCAGTTCACATGCCCGTCCCCGTTTGCATCCAGATTCTCAAACGCGCAACACGGCCGCGCGGCCGGAAACGCGCTCTGCCAGCCCGAGGCATTGTCATTCATGCCCGCCACGAGAAAGTCGATGTCCCGCCAGTTCACGGCCCCGTCACAATTCGCATCCCCAGGAATCGCAAACGGTGCCGGCAGGATGCACCCGCTGCCCGTGTAATCCATCACCCACAGCCGATAGCCCTGCGCGAACCCATCGGCCGGATTGCTGTCCTCCTGATCGAGAATCCCAATGACGTCCACCACGCCCGTCGGCGCCGGATACGTGCTGAACCCCGGCCCGATCCCCAGCAGCACCGGAAACGTCCGCGTGCCGTCCGTAATCCGTAGCTCCGCCCCCGGGCCCCAGCCCGCCGTGCTTACCAGCGTCACCCCGTTCACCCGGACCAGCGCGCCCTGGTAGTGCTCGCAGCCCGTCGCCCGCGTGGCGTCGAAGAGAAACGCGTCCGCCGCATCCTTGAGCGCGGCCAGCGTCACGAGCTTCGGCCGCGGCACGCCATAGTCCGCTGTGAGCAGGTAGATGTCGAAATCCAGGCTCGAATCGTTCGAGTGCTGCTCATTGATGTTGCCCTTGCCGTTGTGGAAGAATCCCGGCGCCCGCGCCCGGACCTCCACCAGGTCGCCCGGCTGAAACGTGTGCCCCGTGAGCGGATCGTGCGTCAGCCGCCCAATTTCCGCCACCCAATCCGCATCGGTGTAGTTTCCGTTCGGGTCGTTACCGACCAGCTTCCCGATGTTCTGCCCCATCCAGCAGGCCGTGCCGCCGAAGTCGCCCGCGTCCACCGCCTGCACGTAAATCTGCCACATGCCGCCGAGAAACGGCGTCGCGCTCGGTGCGCTGGGCAGCATGTCCGCATAGTCGTTGATGATCACCCCGCGCGCCTTCAGCGGCACGTCGAACGCGAACGCGCCGGCGCCTGCTTCGTTCACGGCCTGCAGCGCGGCGTGTGCGGTATACGGCATGCTCGCCCAATCCGGTTCCTCTCCCCGACCAACCGTCCCATACGCCAGCGTCGCCAGCCCAATCGCCAATAGTGCGTTCCGCATCTGCTCCACTCCATGCGCTGCGCGCGGCACCGCGCCGCCTGCCTTTGTTTCGACCGTCAGTAATACGAAACGGTGGGATCGTAATACCGCCGCGCCCACGTGTCAACTCGCCCGCCGCGCCCTACACTGAATGGGTCGCGGCCCGCAGGAAGCGATCGGAGGTTCGCCGTTGTCCGCACTCACGCGCCTGAGCATGTCTCTCGATCGATCGCTGGCCCAACGCTTCGAGCGGCTGGTGCAGGCCAGTCAGTACACCAATCGCTCCGAATTCATCCGCGACCTCATTCGCCAACGCCTCGTCGAGCAAGAGTGGGCGGACGAGCAGCATGAGGTCATTGGCACCATTTCTCTGGTTTACGACCATCAAGCGCGTCAACTCGCGGATCGCCTGGTCGAGATCCAACATGGCCACCACGCCTGCGTTCTCGCCACCACCCACGTGCACCTCTCGCACCAGCACTGCGCCGAGATGATCATGGTCCGCGGAACCGCCCCCCGCATCCGCTCCCTCGTCGACCAGCTCCGCCAGCAGCGCGGGGTCCTCCACGCTGGCTTGACCCTGAGCTCAACCGGCGAACGTCTGCGCTAGCCGCGCCGCCGGACCTCCCAAGCCGCCCCCCGCAACCCACTCCTACCACCTCCGCCGTCTCCCGGACGCACCCCCCCACGGAACGCGGCCATTCAGCATTACAGGCGAACACCCTAATCCCATCCGTCAGTGGAATTAGGGGAATCCCTAATAGGCGCAAGACCCGTAACGACCTATGTTAATATAAACTGCAGGTTTATCTGCGCCGCTGACGGCCCGTCAAGCCGGGGGGGCTTGGCGGGCCGATTTTATGCGCCAGCGCGCCACGCGGCCTTCACCTTCAGCGCATAAAAAAAGCCCGAGCGGGGGGCCGACAGGCCGGGGGGGAAACCTGTGCATGCCGCTCGCCGCTCGGACATTATTAGTTTATCCGCGCTCAGTTAGTTTGCAAGGCCGGCCACCTACTTTTTTCTGCAAGTACCTTGCAGCACAAGGGGGTTACGATCGCTTACCAGGACACAACCTGTCCGGGTTTGATAACCCCGCCCCATCCTGGTCAGACTCACCAGACCGGCCTCCATCCGTGTCCGTGATCCGGTCGAAGAGAAGGGCGCGTGGGTGCGCTGCCCAGACCGCGAGTGCGAATGCCGGAATCCCGCATGCGCTGGCTTGCTTAACCCACCGATTCCGGGTCAAATAGTGCCCTTCCGGGGGTGGGGCAGCCGGAGAGCGATCGGCAAGGCAGTTGATGAAGTTGTTACCTCTAGCCGTGTTGGGACTCGCCGCTGCCGGCGAAATGGGTCACGTCGAGCTTTGGATGCAGCAGGCCTTCTATCCTGCGCTCCTGGGCATTCTGATCATCGCCAGCCTCGGCATCCCCATTCCGGAAGACATTCCCCTGATCGCTGCCGGCGTGCTCCTGCGCACCAACCCCGAAATCGCCTCACCCTGGGGAACCGTCCTCGTCGCCCTGATCGGCATCATGACCGGCGACCTCGTCCTCTACACGCTCGGTCGGCGCTGGGGCCCCAACGTCGTGAACCACCGTTCCGTGCGCTGGATGATTACGCCCGCACGTTTCGAGTCGATTTCCTCGCGCTTCCACCAGTATGGCGCCTGGTTCTGCTTCTTCGGCCGCTTCTTCATGGGCGTCCGCGCCGCCATGTGCATGACCGCCGGCGCGACGCGTTTTCCCTACTGGCGCTTCTTCCTGGCCGATTGCGCCGGGGCCCTGCTTTCCATCCCTCTGTTCATCGTCCTCGGCTACGCCTTCGCCGGCATGATTCCGACCTTGCGCGTCTACCTGGGCGGGATTCAGGCTGCCTTGCTGCTCGCCCTGATCGTCGTGAGCACGATCGCCCTGATCGTCTACAAAATCCGCAAGGTCCGTCGGCTCCGCGCCGCCGAGCTCGCTCCCCAAGCGCCCGCGGCGACCGCGCTCGCCGCCAACCCGGCCCCCGCAATCGCCCCCGCCATGCGTCCGCCCGCCCCGGAGCCGGCATCGGAAGTCAAGGCCGGCGTTTAGAGCGGCGAAACACCAGGACTCTCCGGCGGTACGAACAAGGGCCCCCCATCTTCCGACGCACCTGATCCCGCTCGCGCCCGGTATGCTTCGGCGCTACTTGCCCGGCACCGGTGCGGAGGTCGGCGCTACATTCGCCGTCACCGTACTCTGTGTGGACAGCACGCGCTTCGTCAGGTAATCGACGAAGGTCGCCCGCACCGTGATGTCCGTGTGCTTCGGCGCCCGGCCCGGCGGCCACGGACATTTGATCGTGTAGTGATTGGTCATCAGCTTGCCGTGCCACAGACTCCGGGCCTGCTCGACGGGTATCTTGTACTCGCCGATCAGGTTCTGATCCGCCGGCGCTGCCAGATCGTAGAGCTGGATCGTGATGTCCCCGGCCACCTTGATGACGTCGCCTTCCTTGTCCACCGGACGCAGATAGACGGTGACCCCGTCGTCGCCCGGCTTGTCATCGTAGTTGGCCCCGCCCGACAACCGGTCGATCACCAGCGTCTCGGGGTAGAAGATCTTCTTCAAATCCTCGTCCGACAGCCCGCGCGCGATCTGCAGTTGGCGATTCAGCTCGGTCATGGACGACTGCAGCGCGGCGATGCGGTTGTCCCGCTCCTTGACGTCGCCACGCAGCGTGGTGATCTCGCGGCGCAGGTCCGCCTCGGTCGTCGCCACGCAGCCCAGGCAGTTCAGCGCGGCCACGAGGATCAACGCCCCGATCCCCGCGCGCCCCAGCCCGCGGCCCAGCCCCGGCGCGGGCCCCGTCCGGCGGCACGACCCTTGCCTGCTCCGCGCCCTCATTCGCGCTCTCCTGTCGCTCCGGAGCCGCCACTCGCGGCCTAGGCCGGTTCGCTGTCGTTCATCGGCCGCAGCGCCGGCTTCTCGGTGATCGGCATTGTGTCGAGCACCTTGTCGGCCAGCCCGTACGCTACCGACTCCGCCGCATCCATCCAGTTGTTGCGGTCGCAGTCCGCCGTGATCTGCTCCAGACTCTTGCCGGTGTGCTTGGCCAGAATCTGGTACAGCTGCTTCTGCGTCCGCATCATCTCGTCCAGCTCGATCTTGATATCCGTCGCCGGCCCGTGCGCCCCCCCCAGCGGCTGATGGATCATCACCCGCGAGTGCGGCAGGACGAACCGCTTGCCCGGCGTGCCCGCGGCCGACAGCACGGCCGCCATGCTCGCCGATGCGCCCAGCACGTACGTCGCCACCGGGCACGGAATGAACTGCATCGTGTCGTAGATGCCCATGCCGGCGTAGACCGACCCGCCCGGCGAATTGATGTACAGGTGGATGTCCGCCTTGCGGTCCTCGTTCGCCAGGAACAGCATCTGGGCGATGACCACGTTGCTCAGATCGGAGTCGACCTCGTCCCCGAGGAAGACGATCCGGTCCTTCAGTAGCCGCGAATAAATGTCGTACGCGCGCTCCGCCCGGCCTTCACGCTCGACGACGATCGGAATCAGTTGCGCTCGGTTCATGCGTGCCGTGCCTCTCACTTGGCCTTGGGCTTGTCCGGTGTCTGTTCCAGGATCTCGTCGATCAGGCCGTATTCCTTGGCCTCTTGCGCGCTCATGTAGCGGTCGCGCTCGATGTCCTTGGCAACCTGCTCCGTGCCCTTACCCGTGTGCTGCGCAATGATCTCGCAGAACGTCCGCTTCACGCGCAGAATCTCGTCCGCCTGAATGCGCATGTCCGCCGCCTGCCCGCCGACATAGCCCCACGGCTGGTGGATCATGATCTTCGAGTGCGGCAGGGCGAACCGCTTGCCCTTCGCGCCGGCGGCCAGAATGATCGCCGCCCCGCTCGTCGCCCCGCCCACGCAGTACGTCGCCACGTCGCACTTCAGAAAGCGCATCGTGTCGTAGATCGCCAGCGTGTCATCCACGTCCCCACCGGGACAGTTGATGTACATGTTGATATCCTGGTCGCGCTTCACCGACTGCAGGTACAACATGCTCTTGATGATGTGCGAGCACACCGTGCTGCTGTTCACCGTAATGCGCGGATCCAGCGGCAGATCGAGAAAGATGATGCGGTTTTCCAGCAGCATCTCGTTGAGGCCCATCTGCCGCCAGTACTGGTAGCCGCCGCCCCCGCCGCCACCTTGGGCCTTCACGCGCTGTTGTTCTGGCCAGTACGCCATGCCGTCTCCTTTTCGCGCCGCGGCGCCTTCCCGCACCACCCGGCGCCGGGCCCCGCGGACCCGCACGCGTGTGCCGACCGCCGGCGCCGGCGACCGGACTCATCGCTGCCTGCGCTTCACTTCGCCTTACCGCTCGCCTTCTCCGCCGGCGCGTCCACGGTCTTCGCGTCCGCCAGCAGCAGGTCGATCGTCTTGTTCTGCCGAATCTGCTCGACCAGATGCTCGAGCAACCCGCGGTTCTGCAGGTCGTCCCGCACCCGGTCGAACCGGCGGTTGTACAACTGCGCCATCCGCGCGATTTCCGTATTCACTTCTTCATCGGTCACGCTGACCTCGAGCTTCTCCGCAACCTTCTCGAGGATGAAGCCCAGCTTCAGCTCGTTCGCCACCTGCTGCGTGGCGCTCGTCCGCAACTCGTCGATCCGCGCTTCGATGTCGCTCATCGGCACGCCGCGCCGCTGCAACTCGATCACCCGTCGCACCACCGCCCGATCCGTCTGCCGCGTCGAGAAGTCCTGCGGCAGGTCGATCGCCACGCTCTGGAGCAGGTAGTCTTCCATCTGCGCCTTGCGCGCCCGCTCCATGAGCTGGTCCCGCTCGGACTCGATCTGCGCCCGAAAGTCGTCCCGCAGCTCCTTCTCCGTCTCGAAGCCCCAGGCCTTCATGAACTCGGCCACCGGCTCCGGCACCAGCCGCTTGATCTCGTGAATCTTGAACGTGAACTGGCCCTTCTTGCCGCGCAGATCCGCCCGCTCGTAATCCTCCGGGATCTCCGCGTCGGTCTGCCGGGTCTCGCCCGACTTCGCCCCCGCCAGCACCTGGTCCAGCGTCATCAGCGTCACGCCGTCCAGCCGCGTCGGCCGCACGCCTAGCGTGATGTTCTCTTCCCGCTTCACCTCCGCCCCATCCACCGTCAGCACCACGTCCGCAATGACCTGGTCGTCCTTCTCCGCGGCCGCGCTGATCGGCTCGAAGTGCCCACGCAGCTTGCGCTTGCGCAGAATCTGCTCGTCGACCATCGCCTCCGTCACTTCGATCTTCGGCGCCTTGATCTCGATCCCCTTCAACTCGGGCAGCTCGAACGTCGGCTTGAGCTCCAGCTCGCACGTGTAGGTGAAGTCGCCCTGCTCCGGCAGCTTGAGCTGCGCCGACACCTCGCCGAAGTCCACCAGCTTCACCCCGCCGTCCGAGTCCATCCGGAACAGCGGATCGCCCAGCACTTCCAGCTTGTGGTTCTCCGCCGCCGCGTAGAACGACTGCCCCACAATCGCCGTCGTCAAGGATTCCCGCACGTCCGCCCCGAAGCGCTTCTCAATCAGCCGCCGTGGTGCGTGTCCCTTGCGGAAGCCCGGCACGAACGCATCGTGCATCAACTCCGCATAGTTGTGCTCCATGTGGTCCGCAATGACCTTGGCCGGCACCGTGACGCGCATCTCCTTCCGGAGCACGCCAATGTCCTTCACGTCCGCCTGAACCTGCTTCTTGAGCTCTTCCAGCAGCCGCGCGGACTCCTCCTGCGCCTTTTCCCACATTTCCGGGGTGTCCATCGCGCTCGTGGCGCCGGGTACTGTCATGATGATCTCCGTTTGCTCGGGGTGAGCTCGCCGGCCCACGCACCACTAACAACGTCCCTGGCCCCGCAACCGGTTACGCCGTCCCCAGCAGCGTATTCAGGTTCGCCCCGAACAGCGCTGCCACGATGACGGACAGCCACTGTGTCAGGAACTCCGTGAAGAGCTGGGCGAAATTGACCATGCTCAAACCTTGTAGAATACCGAGCGTGACACCGCCCAACGACATCGCCACGCACGACCGGTAGTATCGCGACCAGTTCGGACGCATCGCTATCTCTCCTTGCCGCTCCTGCGGCTCGCCACGCCTTCGGACTTTACCCGCGTCCGCGTCCCTCGCCAACACTTCGAATCGACCGTAAGCGTTCCCGGCTGAACCTCAACCAGACTCAATTACTGCTTGATCAGCTCCACATTCGCCCGCGGAACAATCGCCCGCGCCCCGTCCTCGAATTCCACTTCCAAAACCCGCACGTTCGTCTCGCTCGACAGCCGTACCAGCTCCACCGGCAGCGCCGTACACCGCCCCAGCCGCCCGAAGTACGGCTCCCGAATCGCCCGCAGCGCCGTCCCCACCTGCAGAATCCCACCCTCTTCCGCTACCCCCGCCGACACCGCCGGCACCTCACTCAGCGGAATCACCACCTCCGGCCGAATCACGCCCGCCCGGATCTGCGTCGCCCCGTTGATGCTCGCCAGCAGTCCTGCCCGCTTCTTCAGCAACGCGAACGTCCGGTCCGCCATCCGAATCGGCCCGAATCCCTCGGTCACGACGATTGTGAGCCCCAGATTCTCTTCACCCGTGATCGCCACGCCCAACTCATAGCCCAGGAAATCCCGCAAGTCCGCGTCGTTCAGCCCCCCGCAGACCAGCCCTTTCACCCCGCACTGAATCGCCTTCCGCACCGCCGCCGCTGTCACCAGGCTCCCCCCCACCAGGATCTTCCCCTTGTGTTCCGGCCGAATCGCCTGCTCCCCCAGTTCGTCCGCCGGCGACGCCACCACCACTTCGAGCAGCCCCGTCGCCTCCCCGCCCACCCCGAAAATCCCCTGCACAAACGTGCCCGAGATCTCCACCGTAGCCGACTCCCCTTCCTGAACGGCGACGACCCGCCCGCGGGCATACGCCGTTTTCTGCAGCAGCGTCGGCTCGCCGCGAATGATCACCTGCCCCGTCACCGCCGACACCGATTCCAGCGTGCCGGCGATCGGTGCCTTGCACTCGCTGCGAAACCACCCGCACAGTCCCTTCGTGCGGGCAAAAACCTCGCCCTTCGCCAGCGACTCACCTTCCTGCTTCAGCAGTACCGCCGGCAAATCCTCGGGCACGATCCCCAGCTTCGCCACCACGTTCACTGGCCGCGCTTCGCCCGGCAGACTCGTCTGGGCCACGACGTCCGTCGCCTGCACCTCTTGGCCAACCTGGACAAGCACCGCGCCCTTCAGCGGCAAACGCCGCACCTTGCGCACCAGCGTGTGCTCGGCCACGGTCAACCCGGGTGTATAGGCGTAGCCCATGAACAGCGTTCCTGCCAATATACGCACGACCGCCGGCCCCAGCCGGCCGGCGGACCCCGTACGTTAAACGCTGCAGCAGGGGTGTCAAGCCGCCGTCCCCAACCCGTCATGCCGCGGGAGCACTCCCCCGTCATTCCGCGCGAGCGCCCCCCCTTCGTTTCAAGAGAGCGCCCCCCGTCGTCTCAAGGGAGTGCCCCCGTCATCTCAAGGGAGCGCCCCCGTCATTCCGAGGGAGCGAAGCGATCGAGGAATCTGCCCCCGACCACCGGACACGCCCGCATCCCCCGCCCCATCGTGAGCTCAGCCCACCGAAACACCTGAGTAAATCCCTCCCCGCGCAGCTTCTACACTCGTTTTTGTCACGCGCAAGGATTTCGTGGCGCCGCGCAACATCCTGCTGGCGCCGCGCATCGTTCCGAGAAACGCTCCACGCCGCGCCCCCGCGCGGACACCCCGTTTTCGGACTTCGCGCAACATTCGGCCAGGCCTCAACGAGCCCCCCCTGGACCGCCGTCCGCCCCCTCAATCCCGCGAATTCCCGCCCCCGATACCAACGACGAACGCACGCGGCCAAGTGCCTCTCGCTCGCGGCCGCCCTCCTGAAAAACTGGTCACCGGCGCATGGATGCTCCGGCTGCTTAAGTACCTGTCTGTCGTTGCCCCGGCGTGGACGTTGAGGCGGCAGGCGCAGTTCGGAGGCTTGTCCTATGCCCGAACCTTTCCTCATCCGTTACATGCAGCCCCTGCTCGCCGGTCGCCGCGCCGAGTGCTTCCGCCTGGTCCGCGACGCCGTCAGCACCGGCAACCCCGCCGACGAGTTGCTCTGCGACGTCATCTGGCCCGCCATGGTGCAGATCGAACGCCTCTACAACGACGACCGCATCAACAGCGCCGTCGAGCACATGGCCTGCCGCATCAACCGCACCGTCGCCGACCAGCTCCAGTCCCACCTCCCCCACGCCCCCGCCATCGGCCAGCGCATCCTCGTCGCCTGCGCCGACAACGAGGGCGAGGAGCTCGGCGGCCAGATGCTCGCCGACCTCTTTCAGGCCCACGGCTGGGAAGTCTTCTTCGTCGGCGGCGGCGTCCCCGACGACGAAATCCTCGCCATGGTCGGCCAGTTGCGCCCGCAGGTCTTCCTGATCTTCGGCGCCCAGCCCGACGCCGTCGCCAACACCCGCGCCATGATCGAACGCATCCGCGAGGTCGGCGTCTGCCCCACCATGAACATCCTCGTCACCGGCGGCATCTTCAATCGCGCCGACGGCCTCTGGCAGGAACTCGGCGCCGACGCCTTCGCCGATAACCCGCGCAAGGTACTCGCGACCGCCGCCGAACTCGCCCCGCGCCAGCCCCACGCCCCACGCCTCGGCATCGTCAAGAAGCGCCGCCGCCGCCGCAAGAACGCCGCCGCCCTCGCCACCGTCGCGGTGTAGTCGCGCCGCCCGAAACGTGTGGCACAGGCACTTGGCCTGTGATCCCGCAGCGTCAGGCCTCCGTGCCCGACGAGATTCCTCCCCCTCCTAGGGGGAGGGCAGGGAGAGGGTCGAACGCCCCCGCGCGCCGTCGCGTCAGACCTCCGCGCCTGACGTACTGCAAGGCTCTGCCTTGCCGCACGGGTAGGCTGGGCTAAGGTCGGCCACTCGCCTGCGACGCGCGGGTGACCGCGCGCCCGACCTTAGCCCAGCGTCCTTCCCCCTCGCGCCGCTCCGCCACCCCGCAACCTGCCGTCTTCCTTTACCGCTCGTGCGCGAATCCCCTTTCGCACGCGCGCCGGGCGGGAATCCCGCCCCACCCGATACCTCTGCTCTGCGAGCTGTGTGTTCTTCTCCGCCACCCGCGCGGCCCCCGCGCTCCACCCGATCACCCAACCGCAACAGCCGCTCCCCCTGGCCGCTTGAGCGGCCTCCCCCGGCGCAGCCGGGCAAATAGGGCAACCCAACTCGGGGTTGGTGCATGCCCCGCGCATCTCTGCCCCCAGGCTCACTCACCCGCACGGCGCGCTACCCGGAAGCGTCCTTGTCGTCGCTCAACTCTGGCCAGAATCGCCGACCGAAGTGCTCCACAAAATGTGGCAGCTCCATGAGCATCATGCGTGTTTCCTTGTCCAGGGGCCCAAATTCTTCCATCATGGGGCCGCCTACTGTCGCTTCCGCTGCACGCAGAAATGTGCGCACAGCTCCACGACCGCGCTTCGCGTCGCCGCTCTTGATTGCCCGATAGCCTTCGACCCCCAGCTCATAGAGCCAAGGAAAGTCCTCTCGGAAGAAGCTCGCGGTAACGAGCAGCACTAAGCCCGCGTCGCCCACTTCGCCCCCAGCCATATGCACCAACTCGTCAATCACCATCGGATGGAACCGAAACCGACGTCGCCGACGCGACAAACGCCCCCCCAAACACTCGTCCATCCGCTCCGCCAGGTTTCTCACGCTTTCCTGCACCGCATCCATCACCGGCAGCTTTGTCTCTACCTTGCCTACACCCGAGCGCAGTTCCGAGACCGCACCCACCAAGTCCGCCAACGATCGTTCCTCCGGCTTATCACTTTGCCGAAGCAATTGCAGGTCCAGGGACACTGATATTGGCGTCTCTACTGCACCTGAGTCGCCCTCGAGTGAGCGTATTTGTTGGATAATCTCCCTCTTCGCAGACTCGACGCTATCCAAGTCATGATGGTCAACCTGAATCGTCCGCGTCCCCGCCACGTCAAACGGTATTCTCTCGCCTTTCTTGATAAGTTGGACGAGCGGCTTTCGAATAGCGTGGCGTATGGCGAGTTCGTAGAAGACGTTCGGATTCCGCT
Organism: uncultured Planctomycetales bacterium; assembly: GCA_964523405.1. Lineage (GTDB taxonomy): Bacteria > Planctomycetota > Phycisphaerae > UBA1845 > Fen-1342 > CAZGAQ01. The sequence goes on along the minus strand of CAZGAQ010000033.1, from coordinate 1,535 downwards.
CAGTCAAGTCGGCAACAACAAGCGGGTCGTTCACCACGCGTTGGATAACTTGGCTCGTGATGATCCCCGGCTTATCCATCTCGTCGGCACGCTCTGCGGTGTACCCGCATTCTTCAACAGCCGGCCGAATGATGTGCTTCAGCACCTGATCCGATCGCTTGCGCGTATCCGAGTCCTGCTCTCCGATCGGGGCGATTACGAAACACGCTCTGCGCTTGTCCATCGTCGCTCTTCTCCTGCAGTTAGCGCCGCGCTTCCGAGCGGGTGCCGCGCCGCGCGACCGCGTCGCGCCCCCGGCGACCTTCGCCACCTGTCCCATACAGGGATAGCAGGCGCATTGCGAGCCGTGCTCTGAACTTGTCGGTATCCCCCGATTTCATTTTGTCGAGAATTTGAATGGACATCCCCACGGCGTTGATCTTCTCCAGCATGCCTACATACGACCTCGCCTGTTCCATGGTTGACCTATAGACAAATAGCAGTGTCGCCGCGATGAACTCGACCAAGATGCCCGATGTCGTAACGACTATCGATGGCTTCAAGGTCTCCGGAGAGCGATATACCTGAGCAATACCATACGCGATGATACCAAAGCCGGCGAGCATCACGAGAACCGTGAGCCCGAATATCCACTGAACCTGGCGCAGGTTTCGGCTCAGGTAGCTCTCAAGCGTGAGTCTTGCAAGATCCCACGCGGCTTGCGGCTCATCCGGAGACTGCCGCGCACGCTCTTCTACTTCTCGAATCACCCGCTCGCGCGCGGTACTCGCTACCGCGCGACGATAGGCACCAATACCCAAGATCGTAAGGCTTGATACCGCCATCAGACCGACCGGAACGCCCTGCTTCCAAGGCTCTGCCCACGCCAGAGAAGCCCCAGCGATCAGCAGCCCGATGCCGAGGAAGAGCACCGCACTCGCGGTGAAGAACGTGACGCGCAGCCAACGGCTGCCGGTCAGAGCCGCTTTGATGCTGTCAAAGACAAGCGAAAACAGTAGTTCATCCGTCATCAGCATGTTGAGAACGCTCCCAAGGACTTGCGGGCGCCCAGCCTGGCCACGTCGCATGCACTCCCGCGCACAGGTGCGCAGTTCCCTTGCCCGCACCTCGCGTCTGCTATGCTCGTCTCGCTCTCACAGGTGAAACTCCCACCCATACCGCGTCTTGGGTGGTGCCCTTGACCGCCGATCACACAGCGTAGCACGCACGCCTCCGGCACAGCAACCCTACCTGTTTGGGTGTAGGCACAGACCCTATGTCGCCCCCGCCGACCATCCGCGCAACCCCACGGCCGCTCAGACACGCCCCCGTCAAACCCGACGCCCCCGGCAACCCCGTCGTCGGCGAGTGCAACGGAACCCGTCCTGGCAAGCGACCGTGCCACCCCGCACCGCAACCGCCTCAGCCGAGTCCGCGAAATCGCCCTTCTTTCGCTACTGCAATTCACCATTCCCCGCCTCAACCCGCTCCTCCCCCCGCCAAACCCGCCACTCCAGCGCTCCGCCCTCCCCCCACGCCCCAACGCGCGCCATCCT
>CAZGAQ010000032.1:15387-63109 GCA_964523405.1 uncultured Planctomycetales bacterium | reverse complement strand
AAGCGGATGCTGCAGCAGGCCGTCGACGCCCTCTTCGACAACGGCCGCTGCCGCCGCCCCGTGCTTGGCAGCAGCAACCGCCCGCTCAAGTCGCTGACGGACATGATCAAGGGCAAGCAGGGCCGCTTCCGCGAGAACCTGCTGGGCAAGCGCGTCGACTACTCCGCCCGCTCGGTCATCGTCGTCGGCCCCGAACTCAAGCTCAATCAGTGCGGCCTGCCCAAGAAGATCGCCCTGGAGCTCTACCAGCCCTTCATCATCCGCAAGCTGCGCGAGCGCGGCCTGGCCGACACGATCAAGAGTGCCAAGAAGATGCTGGAGCGCCGCGACCAGCAGATTTGGGACATCCTGGAAGAGGTCATCTACCAGCACCCGGTCCTGCTGAATCGTGCGCCCACCCTGCACCGGATGGGCATTCAGGCGTTCGAGCCCGTGCTCGTGGAAGGCAACGCCATCAAGATTCACCCGCTGGTGTGCAAGGGCTTCAACGCCGACTTCGACGGCGACCAGATGGCCGTCCACCTCCCGCTGTCGATCGAAGCCCAGACCGAAGCCCACGTGCTGATGATGTCCACCAACAACATCTTCAGCCCCGCCAACGGGCAGCCGATCATGTCCGCCTCGCAGGACATGGTCATGGGGATCTACTACCTGACCTGCAAGCACGGCGGCGAGGTGGGCGAGCGGCCGGATGGCAAGGAGCGCTGCTTCTCCAGCCCGGCCGAGGCCATGCTGGCCCACACGATGGGGCAGATCGGCATGCACACGCCCATTCGTGTGCGCATCCCGCAGTCCGAAATCGTCGCCAGCAAGGACCCCGGCGCGCAACCCGTGCCCGCCAATCACCGGGTCCTGACCACCGTCGGGCGCTGCATCTTCAACGATCAGATTGATCCGCGCATGCCGTTCTACAACTACCCGCTGGGCAAGGGCATCTCGCGCGTCATCGCCGACTGTCATGCCCGCCTGGGGCGCTCCGCCACCATCGAGCTGCTCGACAAGATCAAGCAGCTCGGCTTCCGGCACAGCACGCTCGCCGGACTGTCGTTCGCACTGACCGACCTGCGCGTCCCCGACACGAAGCCCAAGATTCTCGACGCCGCCCAGAAGGTCGTCGACCGCGTCGAGAAGAACTACGCCAACGGCGTCATCACGCCGATGGAGCGCCACAACCAGCTCATCGACATCTGGGTCCACGCCCGCGAGAAAATCACCGCGGACATGATGAAGGCCCTCGAACGCGATTGGCGCGATCACGAAGGCGGCGAGATGAAGCCCCCGGCCGAAAACCCGCAGGACTACACCAAGGGTCGGCCGTATCTCAACCCGATCTACCTGATGACCGACTCGGGCGCCCGCGGCTCGGTCGACCAGATCCGCCAGCTCGCCGGCATGCGGGCTCTGATGGCCAAGCCCTCGGGCGAGATCATCGAAGCCCCGATCAAGGCGAACTTCCGCGAAGGCCTCTCCGTGCTCGAGTACTTCAGCTCGACCCACGGCGCCCGCAAGGGTCTGGCCGACACCGCGCTCAAGACGGCCGACTCCGGTTACCTGACCCGCAAGCTCGCCGACGTCGCCCAGAACGTCATCATCAACGAGATCGATTGCGGCACGATTGAAGGCATGTCCAAGAGCACGATCTTCAAGGGTGAGGAAGTCGACGTGAAGCTGTCGGCCCTCATCGTCGGCCGCACCGCCCGCGACACGATCCGTCACATGGTGACGGACGAGATCATCGTGCGGGAGAACGAGGTCATCACCGCGGACATCGCCCGCAAGCTCGAGTCGAAGCCCGAAGAAGGCGGCCTGGGTCTCGACAGCGTGCGTGTCCGCAGCCCGCTCACCTGCGAAAGCCGCCTGGGCGTGTGTGCGCGCTGCTACGGCGCCGACCTCTCCACCGGCCGCCTGGCGGAGGAAGGTCTCGCCGTCGGCATCATCGCGGCCCAGTCGATCGGCGAGCCCGGCACGCAGCTCACGATGCGGACGTTCCACACGGGCGGCGTCGCCAGCCGCGCGGTCACCGAAAGCGAGATCATCGTCTTCCAGGGCGGTACCGTCGTGTACCACAACCTGAACGCCATTGAGGTCGTCGACGAGGAAAGCGGCAAGAAGGTCCACCGCGTCCTGAAGCGCAACGGCGAAATCGCGATCAACGATGAGAAGGGCCGCGAGCTCGAGCGGCACAAGGTGCAATACGGTGCCACGGTCCTGGTCAGCCCGGGTGACAAGGTTGCGCCGCGGACCGTGATCGTGAAGTGGGACGCCCACTTCACGCCCATTCTGTCCGAGAAGGACGGCTTCGTCCGCTTCCAGGACATCGTCGACGGCGAGACCGTCCGTGCCGAGCGTGAAGGCAAGGAAGGCAGCAAGTTCGTCGTCGTCGAGCACAAGGGCGACAAGTACCCGCGTATCATCGTCGAGGACAAGGAAGGCGAGATTCGCGACTTCCACCACTTGCCCGCCAAGGCCCGGATCGAGGTGAAGGAAGGCGACCCGGTCAAGCCCGGCACGCTGCTCGCCCGCCAGCCGCGGGAAATCAGCGGTACGCAGGACATCACCGGCGGTCTGCCCCGCGTTACCGAAATCTTCGAGGCCCGCAAGCCCAAGGAGCCGGCCGTCCTCGCCGAGATTTCGGGCCGCGTGACCCTGCAGGCCGACCGCCGCCGCGGCAAGATGACCATCATCATCAAGTCGGAAGGCGGCCTGGAGCGTGAGCACCACGTGCCGCAGGACAAGCAGCTGCACGTGCACGCCGACGACTACGTCGAGGCTGGCTCGCCGCTCATCGAAGGCCCGCAGATTCCGCACGACATCCTGCGGATCAACGGTGAGGAGGACCTGCAGCGCTACCTCCTCAAGGAAGTACAGGGCGTCTATCGTCAGCAGAACGTGACGATCAACGACAAGCACATCGAGATCATCCTGGCGCAGATGACGCGCAAGGTGAAGATCGACAACGAAGGCGATTCGTGCTTCCTGCCGAACGAGGTCATCGACAAGTTCCGCTTCCGCGACGAGAACATCCGCCTGGGCAAGAGCGTGAAGGTCGTCGAGCCCGGCGACACCGACTTCGCGGTCAACCAGGTCGTCACCAAGGAAGAGTTCACGACCAAGAACGAAGCGGTCGAAGCCGACGGCGGCACCCCCGCCAAGGGCCGCAAACCCAAGCCGGCCAGCGCCAAGACCCTCCTGCTCGGCATCACCAAGGCCAGCCTGCAGAGCGAGTCGTTTATCTCGGCGGCCTCCTTCCAGGAAACCACCAAGGTGCTCACGCAGGCCGCCCTCGCCGGCCAGGAAGACCGCCTCATCGGCCTCAAGGAAAACGTCATCCTCGGCCGCTTGATCCCGGCCGGCACCGGCTTCAAGGGCTTCCAGGATATGAAGATTCGCGTCGAGAGCGTCCCGGGCATGGAGCCGGTCACGCGCAGCTTCATGGAAACCCCCGAGGAAGCCGCCTTCGGCGCCGCGCGGGCGGCCGCCGAGCGCCTGCTGCCGAATCTCACCGGCGGCGCCGCCACTACGACCGACGCGACCGTCGGCACGCCGGGCGTGTAGCTCGGGTATAGCGCCGCGCCATCTGAAGTCACAATCACGTGCCCCGTCGACCACTCGGCGGGGCACGTTCGTCTCTGGCGGTCCGCCTCCCAGGCCCGGCCTCCCGCAGCTACAATCCGCGCATGGACGCGGACAACGCGACGGCTGAACCCGCCCCGGCTCCCGCCGCCTCACCCGAGGCGCCGCTCTTCGCGTACCTCGCTTCCCATGACGCCCCCTGCCCCATCTGCGGCTACAACTTGCGCCAACTCACGCGCGACGTCTGCCCCGAGTGCGGCCAGCGGTTCCACCTGTCCATCGGCGCCACCCGGCCGCCCTTCGCCGCGTTCCTGATGTTCCTGATGCCCCCACTCATGGTTGGCGGCGCCAGCCTTGTCATGCTCGCCATTCTCGCCGTGCTGTTCGCCCGACACCAGCTCGGCCGCGGCATGCCCAAGGTGGTCTGGGTTCTTATCGCTCTTGGCCTGCTGGATCTCGTCCTCGCGTACTTCCTGTACCGCCGCCGCGTTTGGTTCTTGCGCCGGCCGCGCACGCAGCGCTATGCCTGTGTTGCCGCCTCCTGGCTCGTCCAGATCGCCGCCATCGCCCTCAGCCTGACGTTCGCCTGACGCCTCACGGCTCCGGCGGATGCGCCGCATACCACCCAAACCAGAACGCCGCCACGGTCTCGGGCTCAGCGCCATTGATCGGCTGCACCCACGCCACCCCCGGATTGCTACGATACTCGAACGTAACCGGCACGCCACCCAGTTGCGTCGCCCACGCCCCGTCCGCCCCCGCATGTTCCGCAATCCGCGTCAGCGGCACCACGTGCCACGTCTCCCCCAAATGAACCGCCAGCACCGGCGACTTGAGCTGAATCCCATTCACCGGCGCCAGCGGCGCTACGGGAAAGCGCAGCATCTCCGACCCGAAATACGGTTCGTACGTCCGCTTGTAGACGCGCAGCCGCTCGCGCACCGGCGCCAGCAGCGTCGTCTCCGGATGCTCGCGCAGCCAATCCTCCCAATGCTGCACCACTGCCGGCACCAGCTTCAGCGTCGCGCCGCGCTGCGCCGCCGGCCCCGCAATGGCGCGGAACTGCAGTTGCGACCACAGGCTCTCCCCCTTCGTCCCCTGGTCTTCCCTTGATCCCTCGCTCCCTCGCTCCCTTGATCCCTTCTCTTGTCCGGAACCCCTCCCTCCCTCCTCAATCCCTGAATCCCTCAATCCCTCAATCCCTCGGTCATACATCACCAGATTCGAGTTCCACACCAACCCGCTCACGCCGAACTCCAGCGTCCGCCCGCCCACACGCCGGTCAAAGACGACCACGCTATCGCACAGCGGGTTGTAAGTCACCAGAATCGGCTGCCCCGCCACCGTGTCGTTCACGACTTCGTGCCAAGTCAGCAAGCTGATCGGGTAGGCCCGTGCCACACCCGCAATCTCGACCCCCACCACGCGATCGGACGGCACGATGAACTTGCCCTGGTGTCCCTTCCGCAGTTGCTCGGCGAACGCCGCCGCCTGCGCCGGCGTGAACACCTCCGGATTCACCAGCGCCGGCAGCCCATCCTTCGGCATCCCCGCCGCCACCAGCACCTCGCGCGGCACCAGGCACGTCGTCAGATCGAACCCGTAGCTCTCCACATGCTGTCCGTCCCCGACCACCGCTGTGCGTTGTGGCAGCCGCCACAACCAGCTCCCCAGCACCCCCGCGCACAGCAGCCCTGACAACGCAATCACCCAGCCGCCGCTGCGAAATGTCAGTAGCCGCGGCCGCGCTGGCACGGCCGGCGTTCTCGGGGCCTCAGGTGGGTTCAACGGACGCCTCCGCAGAACGCGCGACGTACTCCGCCGGGGCGACCGTGTGCAGCTCCTGCCGCGCGACCGGCTGTCCGGCCCCGGTCGCCGTACCCGGCCGATCGCATAGCATCAATCCGAGCAGCAACGGCAGGTAGATGAGGCTCGCGACAAACAACCGCCGCGCTGCCCGCTCCGAGCGCCGCCGTTCCAGCGCAATGCTCGCCGCCAGAAACAGTCCCCCCAAAGCCAGCGACCCGGCCGCGTACATCCATCCGCACGTCCCCACCAGCGTCAACACCAGCGCCACCGGCAATAGCAGCAACGTATACACCACCGCCACGCACGCCGTCAGGTGCCCGGCGGGATCCACAACGGGCAGCATCCGGAAGCCGGACCGCGCGTAATCCTCCCGGTACAACCACGCCAGCGCCAAAAAGTGCGGCACTTGCCATGCGAACAGAATTCCCGCCAGCGACCACGCCCCCGGCTCGAGCCGCTCGGCCGCCGCGGCCCATCCCACCAGCGGTGGCAGGGCCCCTACCACCGCCCCCACCAGTGTATTCAGTGGCGTCCGCACTTTCAGTGGCGTGTACGCCAGCACGTAAATCACGAGTGCCGCCAGAGCCAGCAGCCCCGCCAGCGGCTCTACCACACTCGCCAGCAGCAGCGGCCCGCCCAGTCCCGCCGTCAGTCCGAACTTCAGCGCCGCCGCCTCCGTCAGGCGCCGCGTCGGCAAGGGTCGCCCGCACGTGCGGCGCATGCGCGCGTCGCGGGATACCTCGACCCACTGATTCAGGGCGTTCGCCCCCGCCGCGGCCAGGAACGTGCCAAAAAGCGTCAGCCCGAGACGCGTCCAGTCGATCCCCCCCGGCGTCGCCATGGCGTAGCCGACCCCGGCCGTGAACACGACCATGAGCGACAGACGCCCCTTGCTGAGTTCCCAATAGAGCCCCGCGGTGCTTCTCCGTGTGCGTGCGGACGTGGCGACCGAGGCGGTTGTCGCGGCCGAGATTGGTGGCTGTGGCAAGGCAGACTCCCTTCCGAACTGCCAGATTGTAGCCGCCGGCGCGCGAAACCCAAGCCGCCACCGATCGCCAGGTGGCAGACCCCCGCCAGGCCGACTATCCTTCGGTGCGGTGGCAGCACACGCGCCGATTCACCGCCCAGGCACCTCGCCGGCGTCGGGCGCGAATGAGTGGAAGATTCATGGACACCGAACTTGCCCGGCCGCGGGGCGCGGCCGATCTCCTCGCAGTCGGCTTTGGCACAACCGTTGCCATGTGGACTGTGGCCTACTTTTGCCGCCTCTGCGGAGACGCCGTGCCCGCCGCCCTCGTCTTCGGCCTCATGCTCGCAGCACAACTCGGCGGCGGCTTGTACCTCGGACGCACCACGCCCCGCGGCCCGGGCGGCGGCGCACTCGCCGGTCTCCTCACCGGCCTGCTCAACCTCCTGATCGTCGGCAGCCTGATGAGCAGTAACACGCCCAACGAGATTCGCCGCGGCGCCTTGATGTGGATACCCGGTACGCTCGGCGTCGGGCTCGTGCTGGGCGGCCTCGGTGCCGCCATCGGCTCCACTCTCCGCCGCACCGACACGCCCGCCACCATCTGGCCCGGCCGCTTCGCCGCCGTGGATGCCGTCGCGACCTTCGTGCTGCTCGCGGCCGGTGGGCTCGTCACCGGCTACGACGAGGGCCTCGCGGTCGTCGATTGGCCGAACTCCGAGGGGTACAACATGTTCCTGTATCCCCTCGCGAAGATGTCCGGAAGCGGCTTCGGACGCTACCTGGAGCATTCGCACCGTTTGCTCGGGTCGCTGGTGGGCCTCACCACGCTGGTGGTGGCCATTCACACACAACTCACCGAGCACCGCCGCTGGGTCAAAGCCCTCGGCTGGACCGCCCTGCTGTTCGTCATCTTCCAGGGCATCCTCGGCGGCCTCCGCGTCACCGGCCGCTTCACCCTCAGCACCCAACCGGCCGACACCGACCCCAAGGTGCTGCTAGCGATCGTGCACGGCGTCTTCGGGCAGATTGTCTTCGGCACGCTCGTGGGGCTGGCAGTCGTGCGCTCGCACGCCTGGCTCACCGCGCCCGCCGCACAACCGGCGCCAGCCGCCAGCACCGACCGCACGTTCAACATCGCCCTGGTTGTCCTGCTCGTGGTCCAGCTCGTCCTCGGCGCCCTCGTGCGGCATTTTTCGTGGGCGCTCGACATCCTCCGCTACGGTCTCGCGGTGGACCCGCAGCGCCTCCAGGCGCTCGGCGAACGTGCCCTCCACATCCATCTCACCGTCGCCGTCGTTGTCCTGCTGCTCGGTGTCGCCGTCGGCGTCCGGGCGTGGGGCCTCTACAGCCACGTGCCGGTCCTGCCGCGTCTGGGCCGCACGTTCCTCGTCCTGGCCGGTGTGCAACTCGCGTTGGGCGTCGCGGCCCTGATCGCCACGGGCAACGACGCCGTGCAGCGCCAACCACAGGTCGTCGATGTCATCGTGACGACAGCCCATCAGGTCATCGGCGCCGCGCTGTTGGCGTGGGCGGTCATGCTGTTGATCTGGAACTATCGCCTGCTCGCGCCCGTCGCGCCAGCGGCGCGCGGCTAGCGCGACTGCACCTCGGCCGCGCTAGCCGCGCGCCGCTGGCGTAGACCTTGCGCACCCACACACGCAGCGCACGCGTCAAGCGGGACGCAGATGTGCCTGAGTCCCGTGCGCCGTTACGAAATCACAGCGACTTGGCGCATTTTCCCGCGATTCTCGCGGCCCGCGCGCTACAATCGCCGCCGCAATGTGCTATCATTCGCGTTTCCCGTGTCTGGCGCGGCGGACATCGCGGGTCCGGCGTCGCGCACGGGACGCGCCCGCCCACTCCGGGGGCACGGCGGTGCTCCAGCACGACAGGTGGTCCTTCCGGCACAGCCAGGAGTTCGTGCCCCGGACCGTGGACATTCCCGCAGGAGTTGCGTGCCATGACCCAGACTGCTCCGGTTGATGTACTTCCCAAGGTCGAGGGACCCGACCTCGAACCGCTCTTCGCGCCCCGTGCCATCGCCGTGGTCGGTGCCTCGCGCACCGTCGGCTCGGTCGGTAACGCGATCATCACGAACCTGGTCCTCGGCGGCTACACCGGGGTGATCTACCCCGTCAACCCCAAGACCAAGAGCATCCTCGGTAACCGCTGCGTCACCAGCGTGCAGGCCATCGACGATCACGTCGACCTCGCGGTCATGGCCATTCCCGCCGCCGCGATCCTGCCCACGGTACAGCAGTGCGCCGCCCGCGGCACCAAGCACTTTGTCGTCATCACAGCCGGCTTCAAGGAGGTCGGCGGTGACGGCGTGAAGCGCGAACAGGACTTGCGGGACTTCGCGCTGGCCAACGGGCTGACCATCGTCGGCCCCAACTGCCTCGGCATCATCAACACCGCCCCCACCGTCTGCATGAATGCCACCTTCGGACGCGGCATGCCCAACGCCGGTCCCTTCGGCCTCATCTCGCAGTCCGGCGCCTTGTGCACCGCGCTGCTCGACTACGCCAAGGGCATCGGCATCGGCTTCTCCCGTTTCGTCAGCTTTGGCAACAAGGTCGCCGTCAAGGAAACCGACCTGCTGCTGGGCCTGGCGGCCGACCCGCTCACCAAGGCCATCCTCATGTACGTCGAGGAGCTGTCGCACGGCCAGGAGTTCATTGATACCTGCCACCGCATCACCCACGGTTCCAACCCCAAGCCGATCATCGCCATCAAGACCGGCCGCACATCCGAGGGCGCGGCCGCCGCGGCCTCGCATACCGGCTCGCTGGCCGGCTCGGACGAGGTGTATGACGCCGTCTTGGCGCAGGCCGGGGTCATGCGGGTGGAGTCCGTGAAGGAGCTGTTCGACTCGGCCGAGATTTTCGTCGATCCGGTGCTGCCGCAGGGCCGCAAGACGGCGATCGTCACGAACGCGGGCGGCCCCGGCATCATGGCGACCGACGCCTGCATCCGGAACGGCATGACCCTGTCGAAGTTCCAGGAATACACGATCAAGTCGCTGAAATACCAGTTACCGGCGACGGCCAGCCTGAAGAACCCCGTCGACGTCATCGGCGACGCCAAACACGACCGTTATCGCTCGGCCCTCGACGCCGTCTCCGCCGACGAAGGCGTGGACCAGCTCATGGTGCTCGTCACGCCGCAGACCATGACCGACGTGACCGAGATCGCCGACGTCGTCCGCGAGACCAAGTCTTTCTGCGGCAAGCCGATCACCGGCTGCCTGATGGGACTCGTCGACGTCGAAGCCGGCGTCCAGCACCTGCGCAAGCACGGCGTGCCGGCCTACGCGTTCCCCGAGGACGCCATGAAGGCCATGTCCGCCAAGTGCCGCTTCGCCGAGTGGACGCGCAAGCCGCTGGCGCCCTACAAGACCTTCCAGGTCGACGCCCCCGCCGTCGCGAAGCTCTTCGATGACGAACTGAAGGCCGGGCGCACCGCCCTGGTGGAACTCAAGGCCCTCGAGGTCTTCCGCCATTACGGCTTCCCGATCGTCCCATACGCCCTCGCGACCAGTGCGGCCGAAGCCGGCAAAGCCGCGGCCAAGATCGGCTTCCCGGTCGTGATGAAGATTTCCGGTCCGAAGATCGTCCACAAGACCGACGTCGGCGGCGTGAAGCTGAACCTGACCGACGAGGCCGCGGTCCAGAAGGCGTACACCGACATGATCGCGTCCGTGCAGGCCAAGATGGGCGCGGACGTCGAGATCTGGGGCGTGCTCATCCAGAAGATGCTGCCCAAGGGCAAGGAGACCATTCTGGGCATGACCCGCGACCCGCGCATGGGCCCGCTGCTCATGTTCGGCCTGGGCGGCATCTACACCGAGGCCCTCAAGGACGTGCAGTTCCGCCTCGCCCCGCTGCGTGAGAACGTCGCCCGCGACATGATCACCGCGATCCGCTCGGTCAAGCTGCTCACCGGCTTCCGCGGCGAACCCGCTTCCGACCTCGACGCCATCGCGGACTGTCTGCTGCGGCTCTCCCAACTCGTCACGGATCACCCCCGGATCAAGGAACTCGACATCAACCCGTTGATCGCCTACGCCGCCGGCCAGGGTGCGATGGTGGCGGACGCCCGGGTCATTCTTTCGGAGAAGTAAGCCATGTCCAACCAGTGGCGCGAACTGTGCGCAAACAAGATCGTCCCCGCGGCCGAAGCGGTCAAGAAGATCCGTGCCGGCGACCGCGTGTTCATCGGCTCCGCATGCGGCGAACCGCAGGAGCTCGTGCGGGCCATGGTCGCCTACGGCGATCACCTGGCCGACACCGAGATTGTGCACGTGCTGACGCTCGGCGTGGCCCCCTACGCCCAGGCGAAGTACGCGCAGCACTTCCGCGCAAACGCCTTCTTCATCGGCAACAACATGCGCGACGCGGTCAACGACGCTCGCGCCGACTACACGCCCGTCTTCCTTTCACAGGTGCCCGCGCTCATCCGCTCGCGCCGCTTCGAGATCGACGTCGCGCTCGTGTGCGTCAGCCCCCCGGATAACTACGGCAACTGCTCCCTCGGCGTTTCCGTCGATATCACCAAGGCTGCGGTCGAGTCCGCCAAGCTCGTCATCGCCCAGGTCAACCACCACATGCCGCGCACGCACGGCGACTGCTATCTCAACGTGCGCAACATCGGCTGCCTGGTCGAGCATGACGAGCCGCTACTCGAATGGCCCGTCGGCGGCGAACCCGATGACACCACCCGGAGCATCGCCGCGCATCTCGCCCGCCTCATCCCGGACGGCGCCACCCTGCAGCTCGGCATCGGCCGCATCCCCGATGCCGTCCTCAGCAGCCTCACCGAAAAGAACGACCTCGGCATTCACACCGAGATGTTCTCCGACGGCGTCCTCAAGCTCGCCAAGCAGGGCGTGATCACCGGCAAGTATAAGACCGTCAACCCCGGCAAGATCATCGGCAGCTTCGCCGCCGGCAGTCGGGAACTCTTCGAGTACCTCAACGACAACCCGACGATCGAGATGCACCCGTCGGATTACACCAACAGCCCCGTGGTCATCTCCAGCCACGACAACATGGTCGCGATCAACTCGGCCATCGAGGTCGATCTCACCGGCCAGGTCGTCGCGGACTCGCTCGGCCAACTCCTCTACAGCGGCATCGGCGGCCACGCCGACTTCATCCGCGGCGCCGCGCTCGCCAAGAACGGCAAGCCGATCATCGCCATGCCCTCGACGGCCGACACGCCCGACGGCGTCAAGTCGCGCATCGTCGCCACCGTCCAGGAGGGCGCCGGCGTCATCACTACCCGCGGTGACACGCACTACATCGTGACCGAGTACGGCGTCGCCTACCTGCACGGCAAGACCATGCGCGAACGCGCCATGTCGCTGATCAGCATCGCGCACCCGGACTACCGTGCGGAACTCCTGCACGCCGCCAAGCGACGCCGCATCGTCTACCCCAACCAGATCATGCCGCCGGCTCAGGCGCCCTATCCGGCCCAGTACGAAGAAACCATCACCACCAAGCTCGGTGAGAAGATTTTCGTCCGCCCGATCCGTCCGGACGACGAGCCGATGATGCGGGACATGTTCTATAACTTCAGCGAGCAGACCAAGTACCTCCGGTACCACGCCGCGCTGAAGTCCATGCCCCACAACAAGATGCAGGTCTTCTGCACGATCGACTACGAGACGGAAATGGCGATCGTCGGGCTCTCCGGCCAGCCTGGCCACGAGGAGGTCGTCGGCGTCGCGCGCTACATGACCGACGCGGAGGGGCAGACGGCCGAGGTGGCCTTCACCGTGCAAGACGCGTGGCAGCGCCGCGGGCTGGGCACCTACTTCTTCAGCCGCCTCGTCACGATCGGCAAGGAGCGCGGAATCAAGAAGTTCTACGCCTACGTCCTCGTCGAGAACAGCGGCATGCTCAAGATTTTCCACCGCTCCGGCCTGGTTGTTGAGACCGTCAACGAGGGCGACGTGGTGCGCGTCACGATGAACCTCCCCGAGGGCGTCGCCGCGGCCAAGGGCAAGAAGAAGTAGACTGCGGGCGGAGCTCCGCCCGGCTGGCCGCCCACGGCGACCGGCCCAGATCGAGCTACTCTCAGTCGGACAACTTCAGTTTGCCACGACCTGGGGCACGTCGTCGCGACCGCGGCGCCGTGCTCCGCGCCTTTTCGGACCCGCGCTACGCCATCCGTGCGCCGCGGGTTTATGCCACGCTGCACCGTCGGGAGCGATAAACGGGGCGATCCTGCGACCGTCGCCCCCCCGCCACCGGCCACACCGGCCGCCAGTGGCCGGACGCCTTGTTGCGCGATACACTATCAATGTCGCCTCGTGGCACCCCTGGAGGCGGTATGGCCGACCGGCACGCACAACCCGCGGCGTCCCTTGGGCCGGGCCAGCCTGACCCCCCCGAGTTGCTGACGCGCGCTTGCGCCGCGCTCCTGACGCGCCTGGCCGTCGCGCCGGTCCTGACGCCCACCCAGCTGGCAGCAACCGTCGCCGCCACCCTGCCGCCGCGTCTGGGGCGCTGGCTCCTGCGCCGTTTGGCGGCCCACGGCTGGCTCAGGTCGGCAGCCATCGTGCCCTTCGATATCCTCGATGGCCCCGCCTGCCCGCCGGAGTTTCGCGGGCCGCTGCACGCCGTCGTGCGCTTGGCCATCTTCGGCCCGCCCGGACAGGGCCTGCCCTGGCGGGACAAGCATCGCATGGACGTGTACCAGCAACTGTGCGCGGAGATCATGCGCGAAGCGGTCGACAGTTACTCCCTGCAGGCCGCGTCCCAGCGCGCCCTGAACCACCCTGACGTTTGCGCCGACGCGCTGCTGAGTTCGATGATGCGCGCGTTTGTGGCCGAGCGAGCAGCCGCCCTGCGCGACGCGCGCACCACGCCGACCCAGGAATACGACGAGGTCAGTCATGCCTCCAAGCTGACGCGCGGTTTCATGTCGCGCAATCTGTCGGACTTCCCAACCCGCGACGAGGTGCTCGACAACTTCTCCCGCCTCCACCGCGAGTACGACGGCTACCTCGCCCAGTTTGAGGAAACGCGCGCTCAGCGTGTGCTCGCGAAGATGCGCGACCTGCGGCAACGCTTCCCGGTGCACGTGTCGGCCGCGGAGCTACAGACCTGCGAGGAACAATACGACAACCTCCTGAAACGCGCGGGGGTCTACCGCCGGCAGATCGAGGAACTCGCGGCGCGCGGCGGACTCGCCGCCATTCAGGGCGACGGCAAGACCGCCAGTTGGGTGGTCCGCCGCCTGGAAGCGATCCACGCGCTGCTGCCCGTGCTCCTCCCCGCCACCCGCCTTCAGACGCTGCGCAGCGACATCGAACGCTCTGGCCAGAAGCACGAGACCGACGAGGCGGTCCTCGCCCTGCGACGGCGCAAGCAGGACGTCGTCACGAAGATCAAGGAGCTGGCCGGAATTATCCACCACTACCACGAGACCACCGCCCGTCTGCCCGCCGAGCACAACGCTGTCCGCCGCGCGGAGTTGAACTACCGTCACGCCCTCGACGAACTGCGGGCCATGAACACCGAGTGGCTGACCGGCCTCGTCCTCGAACTGGAAACGCTCCTGGAGGACCTCGACGACACGACCGGCCAGGCCCAGACGCAGCTCGACATGTTCATCGCCAACGTCCGCACCGCCCTCAATCGCCTCTGTCTCGAGGTCCGCGCCCACCAGCGCAAGCAACACACGCCGGCCGCGGACCCGCAGGCCGGCCCGCCTCCGACCACGGCCTAGCCCCTATCCCCCGCCGACATCGCTCCCGCCTGGGGCGAAACGCACGCAAACCTCCCGCGGCTATTGCGTGTCCTGCGGGGAAGGCCCACAATGCCCCGCAGCATGCGAGCCAGGATTCGCCGAGCAGAAGCATGACGCGCGCCGAGACCGTGCCAGCGAACAATTCGACGCGAGCGGGTGCGGCGCCGACGCCGCCCCACTCCGGCGAGAAGCGCACGGGCTGGTACGACCGCCTGAAGTTCGGCTTTGTCCGCTGGTTCCTCGCTGCCTGGGTCCGCCTGTTCAGCCTCAAGGGCTTGTACCTGTTCGGTTGCTGGTTCGGCACAGTCGAGTTCCTGGTCAATTTCAAGCGCCGGGAGCGGTATCGAACCGAGCTCGCCAGCGTCTTCCCCGAAGGTCTCACCGAGAAGCGCACCCGCAAGATCATCCACAGCTATTTCTGCCGCACCCGCTGCGACAAGCTTTTCTACCTGATCTTCGACCGCCTCCCGCGCGACAAGATCATGAGTCGCATCCGTTTCCACGGTCAGCAGTACCTGGATGACGCCCTCGCTCGCGGCCGTGGTGTCTACGTCATGCTCAGCCACAACGGCTCGCACCACGTCGCCGGCCTGCTGATGGCGCTACTCGGGTACAAGTGCGCCGGTGTGCGTGATCGCAACGAAGGCGCCCTGCGCGTGTACATCCAGGACAAGTACACGCGCACCTTCCCGGAGTATGCCGCCGTCCGCGTCCTGTACGCGGATAGCTTCCCGCGCGACATTTACCGCTGCTTCCACGAGAATCGCGTGGTCGGCACAGCACTGGACGTCGGGCGCGTGCGTGGCCTGGCGCTGAAGACCTGCCCGGTGCGCATTTTCGGACAAAGCCGCGAATTCCTGACCGGCACGCTGCAGGTCGCGCTACGCTGCGGAGCCACCATCGCCCAGGCGTTCGTCGTGTCGCGCTCGAATTTCTACTTCCGCCTGATCGTCAAGCCGCCGTTGCACGTTCCTGACCCGGCCGACGCCGGCGAGAGCCCCGGGCTCATCGCGCGCCTCATGCAGCTCTATGCCGACGGTATCGAGGCCCACGTCCGCGAGCATCCCGACCATATCAGCCGCGTTTGATTGCGCCCAACGCCGCCCGGCCGGCCGGGTCTAAGCCCCCATGGCCGCTGAGCCCCGCGAATTCCCAAAGCCGCCGGGTCGCGTTTCCCGCACCCAGCCCCCGAATCCGCCGCGGCCGAGTGCTGGCAGCCAGGGCTCTCTGCCGCTAAAATCCCGCCCGGCGCGGGGTGGCCGGTGCGCAGCCCGGTCAACATGGCTGCGTCTCATCAGTTGCTGCAAGCGACGGGATTGACGAGTGAAGTTCGTCCTAGTGGATCGGATTGTGGAATTGGAGTCCGGGCGGCGGATCGTCGCCCACAAGGCGCTCTCGCTCGCCGAGGAGTACCTGGCGGACCATTTTCCCACGTTTCCAGTCATGCCCGGCGTGCTGATGCTTGAGGCGCTGGTGCAGACGGCGGCCTGGCTGGTTCGCGAGCGGCTGGATTTCGCCCCGAGCCTGGTGGTGCTCAAGGAAGCCCGTAACGTCACGTACAAGAGCTTCCTGGCGCCCGGGCAACTGCTGACCGTCGCGGTGGAATGTCTCGACTTGTCCGACACGCAGAGCACCTTTAACGGGCGCGGCGTGCTGGGCGACCGCGAAATCGTCAAGGGGCGCATCACCCTGCGACACCTCAACCTGGCCGATACCGACCCGAGCTGCGCCGCAACCGACGCGCAGCTCCGGGCGCGCCACCGCGCCCTGTGGAAATTGCTTTGGAAAGGCGGACCGGCCGTGCGCGCGGCGGGTGTGCCTGTCGAGTCGTAGCCCCGTTCGCGAGGAAGGAGCTGGTACATGGCGACAATGCCCCGGGAAGAGATTTTCGAGAAAGTGCGGCAGGCCCTGGTCGATGCCCTGAGCGTCGAAGAGGACGAGGTCACGGAAAAGGCCACCCTCTTCAACGATCTCGGCGCCGAGTCCATCGATTTCCTGGACATCATTTTCCGCCTGGAGAAGGCCTTCAGCATCAAGATCGCCCAGGAAGAGCTCACGCAGATGGACATCGTCAACAACCCCGCCTACCAGGAGAACCGCAAGCTCAACGCCGCGGGCCTCGCCGCGCTCAAGGAGCGCATCAAGGACGGCGACTGGGCCACGTTCGAGCAGGATCCCAGCATCGACAAGATCCAGAACGTGTTCACGGTCGGCACGATCGTCAACTTCATCGCCCAGAAGCTGGCTACCAGCCGCTAGAGGTCACCGTGCGCTGGATCTGGATCGATCGCTTTGAGGAATTCGTGCCCGGCACGCGGGCGGTGGCGGTCAAGAGCGTCTCGCTCGCCGAAGACCACCTGCACGACCATTTCCCCGGGTTCCCGGTCATGCCGGCGAGCCTCATGATCGAGGGCGTGGCCCAGACGGCGGGCATCCTCGTGGGACACGCCCGGAACTTCGCCGAGAAAGTCATCCTCGCGAAGGTCAAGCAGGCCGTCTTCCACCAGCTCGTCCGCCCGGGCGATCAGGTCCGCTACGAAGCCACCATCGAGCAGATCAGCGCCGCCGCGGCCCTCACACACGGCCGCATCACGCGCGGCCCCGATCTGATCGGCGAAGTCGACATCGTCTTTTCCCACATTGACCAGAACATCAGCGGGCTGGAATTCCCCACGGAGAACTTCGTTTTCACCGAGGAATTCATGTCGCTTCTGCGCGCCCACGCGCAGCGCGCCGCGGAGAGGATCTCGTTGTGAACACCCGCCGCGTTGTCATTACCGGTCTCGGCCCGGTGACGCCCCTCGGCATTGGCGTGACCGCCTTCTGGAATGCCCTGCGCGAGGGCCGCTCGGGCGTCCGCCGTCTCGCCGCCTTCGATCCGTCCCGCTTTGACGCGCAGATTGCGGGCGAAATCGCCGACCTCAAGCTCGGCGACTACGTGCCCAAGGCCTACCGCAAGGCCGACAAGATCATGGCCGACGACATCAAGATCGCCGTGGCCGCCGCCCACCAGGCCGTCACCGACGCTCGCCTCAAGACCAAGTGCCTGACCGAGCGCGGTGACACCGTCGAGAACGCCTTTACGCCCGACAGCACGCGCTTCGGCGCAAACATCGGCGCGGGCCTGATCTGTGCCGACCTGCCCGAACTGGCCGAGGCCCTGCACAGCGCCCACGAGGACGGCACCTTCCGTTTCGCCAAGTGGGGCACCGTCGGCATGAGCAACCTCACGCCGCTCTGGCTGCTGAAGTTCCTGCCCAACATGCTCGCCTGCCACGTCACCATCGTGCACGACGCGCAGGGCCCCAGCAACACGATCACTTGCGGCGAAGCCAGCAGTCACCTTGCCATTGGCGAGGCCTTCCGCAGCATCGCCCGCGGCGCCGCGGACGTGTGCTTCTCCGGCGGTGCCGAGAGCAAGGGCAATCCCATGGCCCTCCTCCGCCAGGCCCTCGGCGGACGCCTCAGCCGCCGCAACGATGCACCCCAGCAGGCGTGCCGCCCCTTCGCCGCTGATCGCGACGGCACGGTCGTCTCGGAAGGCGGCGGACTCGTGATTCTCGAAGAGCTCGAACACGCCCAGAAGCGCGGCGCCCGCATCTACGCCGAACTCGTCGGCTTCGGCGCCGCCAACGACGCCTACATGGCCGGCCAGCCGAGCCAGCCGCACCCCGCGGGACGCGGCGTTGCGGTCGCCCTGCGCAAGGCGCTGCGTGATGCCCACATTACCCCCGAACAGGTCAGCCTCGTCGCGACGGCCGCTTGCGGCCTGCCCGCCCACGACGCATCGGAAGCGGCGGCCCTGCGGACCGTGTTTGGGGCCCGCCTCGCGACGCTCCCGGTCATGAATGTCAAGGCGGGGCTGGGCAATAACGGTGCCGGCAGCGGAGCGATCGACTTCATCGCCGCCACGCTGGCCCTGCACTCCGGTACCGTACCCCCGGCTTTCAACAGCACGCCGCCCGACCCGCGGTGCGGCCTGAACGTGGTTACCGGCGGTCCGGCCGACGTGCAGAGCGAGTACGTGGTCTCGACGGGCTACGCCTTGGGCGGCGGGCAGACGGCCGCTCTGGTGATCAAGCGCTACCCGGCCTAGCGAGTCGTGCCGCCGGGCCCGCGCCCGCGAGCCGCAGACAGAGAGTTGGATATGAATCGACGCGTTGTCATCACCGGAATGGGCTGGATTACGCCTCTCGGCCAGGAAATCGAATCCGTCTGGAGGCGTCTCCTGGCCGGCGAAAGCGGTGTCGCCCCGACGACCATCTTCGACGCCCGCACTTTCCCCACGCAGTTCGCCGCCGAGGTCAAGGACTTCGATCTGCGAAAGTTCCTGCGCGACCGCTACGACGCCCACCGCACCTGCAGCCGCAATGCCGGCTTCGCCCTGGCAGCGGCCGAGTTGGCCTGGGCCGGCGCCGGCCTCAACGGCGCCACCGGCGTCAATCCCGAGCAGGTCGGCGTGTACCTGGGCGGCGGCGAAGGCCCGATCGATTTCGACAACTTCGTCGCGGCCGCCATCGCCGGCTGGAACGCCGAAAAGCGCGAGCTGGACGCCGTCAAGTGGGCGGAGGTGGCCGGCAGCCGCCTCACCGCCATCAAAGAATTCGAGCAGGACCCGAACTGCGCGGCCGGACACATCGCCTGCCGCTTCAATGCCCAGGGCCCGAACATCAACACGCTCACCGCGTGCGCCGCCAGCACGCAAGCCCTCGGTGAAGCGACCCAGCTCATCCGCCGCGGCGATGCCGACGTCATGATCTCCGGCGGCGCGCATAGCATGATCCACCCCCTGGGCGTGACCGGCTTCAACCGCCTGACCGCCCTCTCGACGCGCAACGATAGCTGCGCCAGCGCCTCGCGCCCCTTCGACCGCACGCGGGATGGTTTCGTCCTCGGCGAAGGCGCCGGCATCCTCATCCTCGAGGAATACGAGTGTGCCCGGCGGCGCGGCGCCCGCCTCCTCGCCGAGATCACCGGCTTCGGTTCGACGGCCGATGCCTTCCGCGTCACCGACATGCACGAGGATGGTCGCGGCGCCACGGCCGCCATGCGCGGTGCCCTGGCGGACGCCGGCATCCAGCCGCAGGACATCGACTACATCTCCGCGCACGGCACAGGCACGGAAGAGAACGACAAGATTGAGACGCGCGCCATTCGCACCGTGTTCGGCGAGTATGCCCGCCAGGTCCCCATCAGTAGCGTGAAGAGCATGCTCGGACACCTGATCGCCGGGGCCGGTGCCGTCGAACTGATCACCTGCGTGCTCGCCATTCGCGACGGCATCATTCCGCCCACCGCGAACTACAGCGAGCCCGATCCGAACTGCGACCTGGACTATGTGCCGAACCAGCCGCGGCAGGCCAAGGTCCGCACGTGCCTGAGCAACAGTTTCGGCTTCGGCGGCCAGAACGATACGCTCATCGTCCGCGCCTGCGCGTAGCGTCAGACCTGTGTGCCTCACGAGCGGCCGGTGTACTGCGGGCTACGCCGGCCCGACCGGCGTGCGCCCTGTCGAATACGGCCCCTCGGCTCAGCCTGCACCGCTTCCGCCCCCGTCCTCGTCACCAGATGAGCTGGCGGCCTACGGCGCGCCCTCTTCCTCGCCTTCCGGCTCCGGGTGCGTCGTCACGCGCACCAGCCCCGGGATCGCTGCCTTCAGCCGCTGTTCGAGCTGCGAGGAAATCTCGTGCACCGCCCGCACCGGCAGCCCCGGCGCGAACGTGCAGTGCATCGTCAGCACCAGGTCCGTCCCGCTCCGCCGCAGAGCCACATCGTGGCATGCCGCGACCTCCGGCGTCCGCGCCACGATCGCCTGCACGCGCCGCAACAGGGCTCCCGATTCGGCCGTCACGTCCTCGGCCGCTTGTTGCCCTTCGCGGTGCGGCTCGATGTGCGTCGTGAGCCGCGCGATCCGCGGCAATTCGCGGCGCAGCGCCGCCTCGAGCGTGTGCGCCTCTGCGTGGGCGGCCCGCAACTCCAGGCTCTCGCGCGTCTCCAGGTGCAGTTCCACGTGCAGCCCGTCCGCTTCCTCGCTGATCGCGATGTTGTGCACCGTCTGCCCCAGGTTCGCGGCAATGCCCTGAATGCGCTCCGCGAGCGTCTCCGGCACGCTGCTCGACGGGTCCACGTGCACCACCACATCGGCGTTCGCGAAGCGCTGCTGAATGTGCGCCTCGGCCTGCGCGCCCACCGCGTGACTCGCCTCCAGCGACAACCCGCGCTTCACGCCAATCACCAAGTCCACGAACGTCTGATTTCCTGACTGCCGCAGCCGCACCTGCTTGCACTCCAGCACGCCCGGCACTTCCGCCACCGCCGCGCGGATCGCCTCGGGCAGTCCCGCCGGCGCCCGATCCAGCAGCACGTCGATCGTTCGCTTCCCCAGCCGGATGCTCACCCACACCACGATCAGCGCCACCACCAGCGCCGCCACCGCGTCCGCCTGCTGCAGCACCGCCTTATTTCCGGTCAATTCCCCGATCTTCACCAGCGTCAGCCCGAGCAGCACGACGGCCGAACTCCACACGTCCGTGCTGAAGTGCAGCGCGTCCGCCTCCAGCGCCTGGCTGTTGTGCTTCTGCGCCACCCGCCGCAGCGCCCGCGACCGCGAAATGTCGATGACGATCGACACGATGATCACCGCGAACGACGCCACCGTCGCGTCGACCTCGACGCTGCGCACGAACAACCGTTCGACCCCTTCGTAGATGATCCACGCGCACGTCGCCAGCAGCAGCAGCGTCTCCGCCAGGGCGGACAAGTTCTCGATCTTGCCGTGCCCATACGGGTGCTCGGCGTCGGCCGGCTTGTCGGACCAGTGCACCGCGAAGCACGTGATCACGGCCGCCACCAGGTCCAGCCCGGAATGCGCCGCCTCCGCCAGCAACCCCAGGCTGCCCGTCAGCAACCCGACCACGAGCTTCATCCCCGTCAGCACGATGGCCGCCCCCACGGACGACAGCGCCACCCAGCGCTTCTCGCGCCCGGCCGCGGTCTGGGCCGCCCCCACCCCCCCGCTGGTGTTCACCTTTTGCGACTGCATCGCGGACCATCCATCGTGCTGCAGGCCGCCCCAACGGGGCCCGCTTTGACGCGCGACTCGCGCGCGCCTGGCGAAGCCGCACCGACAACCCGCGGCGGAGTCTACCTCACGCCGCGCACCGACGAAACGACCCAGCGCCGCAATCTCGGGCGCCCCGTGTCACCTATGCGGCGCTTCGGTATAGTGCCAACACGCGCCCCAAGCCCGGGCGCGTGATGCTCTCTCTGTTCGCTTGGTATGCCATACAACAGGTGTGCTATGTCGCGTTTTGTTCAGCGCTTCGCCGGTAGTCTGCCGCTCCTCCTGGTCGGTTGTGCGGCCACTCCGCCTCACGCCGCTACCAGCCCGCCGCGCTCGCCGGATGCGTGGCGCACGCACGCCGAACGCACCGACTTTGTCGAGACCGGTCGCTATGCCGAGGCGGTCGATTACTGCCGCCGTCTCGCGGCCGCCGCACCTGAGGCGCACTACACGACGTTCGGCAACACCGGCGCAGGCCGCGACCTGCCCCTGCTGATCCTTTCGCGCGACCGCGCCTTCACGCCCGCGGCGGCGCAGCGCACGCGCAAGCCCGTCATCCTCATCCAGAACTGCATCCACGCCGGCGAGTGTGAAGGCAAAGATGCGTGCCTCATGCTCGCCCGCGAGATCTTGATCACCCGCGCGCGCGCCGCCCTGCTTGACCACGCCACCCTGCTTATCCTCCCGATCTTCAACGCCGACGGCCACGAGCGCATGAGCCCCTATAGCCGCATCAATCAGAACGGCCCACGCGAGATGGGTTGGCGCACGAATGCGACGAATCTCAATCTCAACCGCGATTTCGCCAAGGCTGATGCGCCCGAAACGCAGGCCTGGCTGCGCCTCTGGAACGCCTGGCAGCCCGACCTCTTCATCGACTGCCACACCACCGATGGCGAGGAGCAGCGCTACGACCTCTTCTATACGTTCACGGACGACGAGGATGTCGCCCCGCCCATCGCCGCCTGGCTGCGCGAGCAGCTCTATCCCGCGGTCATCCCACCCCTCGCGGCTGAGGGCTATGCGATGCTGCCCTATGGCTGGCTCCGCAACCGCAAGGATCCCGCCGAGGGCATCATGCCCATGGCCCCCACGGGCCCGCGCTTCGTGACCGGCTACGTCGCCGCCTGCAACCGCCCCGCCATTCTGATCGAGGCCCACGCCCGCAATCCCTACGGCCACCGCGTGCGCGCCACCCACGCCTTCCTCGTCCGCCTGCTCGAAGCGGTCAACCAGCAAGTCGACGCGCTGCGCGCGGCCGTGCAGCAGGCTGATGCCCTCACGGTGCGCATGCGGGGCGGCGACCGGGATGGCCGCGTTCCGATCGAGTACAAGTTCACGACGCACGCGCAGCGCGTCACGTATCACGGCTACGAACAGACCCTGCGCAAGAGCGAGGTCACAGGCGACGACGTCATCGACTACTCCACCACGCCGCGTGACTACGAGACCAGTTTCTACGACGAGCCTAGCGCCACGCGCTTCCTCACACCGCCGCTCGCCTACCTGGTCCCGCCCCAATGGACGGACGTCATCGACCGTCTCGCACTGCACGGCATCCGCTTCACGCGCCTCACGGCGCCGCAGACGCTCGACGTCGATTCGTATCGCTTTGCATACGACACCCTGCGCGTCCAGCTCCACGAAGGCCGCGCTCAGCCCGCGTTCACTCCGGTTTCCACCCGGGAAACCCGCGCCTTCGCCGCCGGAACCGTCTTCGTGCCACTCGATCAACCCAGGGCCAAACTCGCGGTCCATCTGCTCGAACCGGCCGCGCCCGACTCGTTCGCGGCTTGGGGTTTCTTCAACGCCGTCTTCGAGCAGAAGGAGTACGCCGAGCCCTACGTCATCGAGCCCCTGGCCCGCCAGTTGCTCGCCGCGGATCCCCAGCTCCGCGCCGACTTCGCGGCCCGGTTGGCCGCCGATCCGGAGTTCGCCAAGAGCCCCGGCGCGCGCCTGAATTACTTCTACGTCCGCTCACCCTATGCCGATGCGCTCCACAACGTGTACCCGGTCGCCCGCGTCACGAGCCCCGACACGCTGGCCAGGATCAAGTAGTGTGGCGCGGCGCACCTGGACGCTCCGTCGCCCGGCAAGGGACCCATCCCGGGTGGCTCACGGCTCTGTGGTATTGATCTGCTATTGATGCGCCGCTCTCCCCAACCCCGTCTCCTGGCCTCCCGCCACGCTCCCGGACTCTCCACCGTGCGCGGCGCCCGGGCCGATTGACTTGCTCGTGCCCGCGATGTATACCAGTTATTCGGCCGCTGGGACGCGCTCGGCCGCGGGGCCGATGCTTCCAACGGTTGCGATTGGATCAAGTTGGGATAGGGGCTGCGGCCCGGCTGCGCAACGCACACATGCACGCAGTAGAATCGAGGAGCGACAGTTGAAGAAGATCTACGTTGGGAATCTGTCCTACACCACGACGGATGAGGGTCTCGAGGCGGCCTTTGCCGCGTTTGGCACGGTGCGGAGCGTTGCGATTCTCCAGGATCGTGAGACGGGCCGGTCGCGCGGTTTCGGGTTTGTGGAGATGGAAGACGACGAGCAGGCGCTGGCGGCCATCAACGGGCTGAACGGCACTGAGCTCGACGGTCGGACGCTGACGGTCAACGAAGCTCGGCCGCGCGAGGGCGGCCCGGGCGGCGGGGGCGGTCGCGGTGGTCGCGGCGGCTTCGGCGGTGGCCGGGGCGGCAGCGGCGGCGGTGGCGGCGGACGTCGCTACTAGCTCGACCGGCACAGTCGGTACACGACCTCTCCGGAGGTCGCATCCATAGCAATGCGGGGCACACGCCCGTGGACCGTTCCGCGAGCGACGGGTATGTGTCGCATAATCGATGGCGAGCGGCGCCTGCGGGTGCCGCTCGCTTCTTTGTGGCACCCGTCAGAACGGACGCGTCGGCCTCCGTCAGTGCGTCAACGCATACAGCACAATGTTCGCCGCCAGCCGCCGCGCATCCTCGGACGCCAGCCCCCAGCATCCCTCGAACGCCGGCCCCCCGAGCCCGCAACTCAGGCTGTACGGGCTGTACACCACGACCAGCCGCCCGTTGATCCGCAAGCCCCATAGCTCCGGGGCATTCAGTTCCGGGCGCTCACGCTGCACGTCCGGCGAGTAACGCACGCGCGTCATGTCAAACCCCGGCCGCCCCGCGAAGATCGGGTGATCCGGCGGCAGCTTTTCCAGGTTCGCATCCGGGAACGCCTGCCGCAGCAGCCTCCGCACGGCTCCGTCGAACGGCTCCGTCCCGCAGCACGCATCCGCCAGCAAGAAACCGCCCCGCCGCAAGTGGCCAACCAGCGCCTCACGCTGGGCTGTACTCAGCTCGAAATCGAAATGCCCCGCAAGCACGACCACCGGACACGCTGCCAGCCCTGGGTCGTCCAGCCGCACCTGTACCTCCTGCGGCACCACGTCAAACCCCAACTCGGCCCGCATGAACGTCGCCAGGTTCGGCAACGCGTGCGGAAACGGCCGCCAGTCGCCCTCGTACACGACCTGCGCCAACCGCAGGGCGTCCTGCACCGGCGGGGTCGCTGCGCCGCGCCCTTCGTCCGACTTCGGGAGTACCACCGCGTCCAGCCGGTCCCGCAGTGGTCGCCGCCCGATCGCGTACGCGACGATGTTCGCCCCCAGCTTGAACGCTTCTTCGCTCAGGCGCGGCAACTCCGCCTGCTCCCACAGGCACGACACATCCTCCGGGCTGTACAAGACGCTTGTGCGGCAGCCGAAGTCGATTCCCCGCAGTGTCTCCGTGTCGATCTCGCTGAGCAGATGGTACACCGCGTGCTGCCGCCCCAGTTTGCGTAGCGGCACCTCCGGGAATGCCGCGCTCGCGAACGCCTCGAACCCGTGGCGGAATTCGTCACGCCCGCAACACGCCTCCGCCAGGATCGTCCCGCCCTGCTCAACAAACGCCCGCACCTTGGTCCGCTGCGCCTCATCCCACTTGGGGAACGTGTGCCCCTGGATGTACAGCAGCGGTGCAGCCAGCCACTCTTCAAGCGGCGCCTCGAACGGCACCGTCTGCCACGCTACGGGCTCGCCGAGCTTGTCGCCGAGATACGCGACCAGGTGTTCCACATCGTGCCGGTCCGGTGTCCAGGCGTCATCCGCCGACCACTGCAGTTTCTGGACAGCCAGCGGCTTGTGTCCCTTGGCGAGAAACAGCAGCCCGAAACACGTGTCGGACACTTCGTGCCCCCACGAACCGTCGGCGCCCTGCGTTTTGACGAGTACCGCCGCCCCTTCGCGATACCAGTCGTGTGTCCCGAAGTAGCGCTGGCCCGAGAGAATCCCGCACCGCTCCACCGCGTACAGCCAGTAGAACACGAAGTCCCCGCGCACGGGATTGGTCCCCGCCTGAAAGTTGCGCCCCAGCCAGTCCAGTCCGCGCGCCAGCGGCTTCGCGGTCCGATACTGCCCGCAGTTCGGCGCCCCCCCGTTCCCGAAACTGCGCTCCTGCCCCTGGTCGATGGTCGCCCCCAGAATGACGAGACTCGCCACGCCGGCCGCCGTCATGCTGCCGTAGCTCGGCCCCGACGCCTGGTACGCCCAGCCGCCGTCCTGGTTCTGATTCCGGAGCAACGCCTGCTGCGCCTTGCGCCACGTTCCCGCCGGGATGCGCACCCCCGCCTGCGCCGCCGCGTGCAGCCCCAGCAGCGCAAACTGCGAATTGGAATGATCGAAGCGACCCGCCGCTTCCGTGTAGTTCCACAAACCCGCCTGCTGCTGCGCGGTCGTCAGCCACCGCGCGCTGGCTTCGATGTCTTTCTGATAGCGGCGCGGGTCGGCGGCTGCGAGCACCATGATCTTCAGGCTCACGACGTAGGTGTGCACGTCCGGCAGTCGCTGGATGCGCTCCAACGCCGCGGCCAGCGCGGGCGAATCCGCCTTCTCTCCCGCCTGTAGCAGGGCCAACGTCGCCAGACACGTCACCCCGCCGGGGTACGTCCGCTCCAGCCACTCCCCATCCGCTTGCTGTTGCGACTGGATGAACTCCACGCTGCGCCGGATGGCCCGTTTCACTTGCTCGCCGGTCACGTCGGTCGGCCCGGCGGCTTGGGCTCGCCCCGCTCCGCTGCCGCCCCACATCGCCACCAGCGCCAGCGCACAAACCCACGGTGCCAGTCCACGAGCGGTCATGCGGGCAGTATAGCCGCCCGCCTGCAGCCTGGCAGGCACACACCCCGTTGTCCCCCGCCCCGCCGCGGGATATAGTGCTGCAGTCGCCTGCGTGCGGCGTGCGTCCGTAGCTCAACTGGACAGAGCATCGGCCTTCGGAGCCGAGGGTTGGGGGTTCGAATCCCTCCGGACGCGATCGGAAGCTTGCCGGGCCCGGAAGCCGGAGGCGGATGGGACAGCCTTTGCCACACCACATCGTCACGCACCCCAATACGGCCACGCTCACGAGTTGTGGGCGAACCAATCGACCGGCAGGCTTGCCCGCGCTGCGCGGCCCGTCCGCGTCGGCCACCGCATTCGCAGCCCTGCTCATGGCCGCTACAGCCATCGCAGCGCCACCCACCGGTGACGCCCTGCGTCCCGTGACGCCCGCCCGTACGCCATCCACCAAGCCGAAGACGAGCGCCACCAGCCCCAAGTCCACGCCGCCGGCCGCTGCCAAACCCGCGCCCCGACCCGCTTCCCCCGCCTCCGCCACGCCCGACAGTGCAGACATCGAGAACTACTCGGTCCCCAATCTCGCGCTCCAAACCGCGCTCGACCGCGCCGGCTTTTCCCCCGGGGTCATCGACGGACGCCCCGGCCGCAAGACCAATCTTGCTCTGGTCGCCTTCCAGACGGCCCGCGGCCTGCCCCGCACCGGCCGTGCGGACGAGGCCACTCGCGCAGCTTTGGGCGTAGACGACCATCCCCCGACCACCGCGTACAGGATCACGCAGGTCGACCGCGACGACGTCGGCCCGTTCCCCACGAACTGGAACGAGAAGGCCAAGCTCAAGCGATTGCGCTACGAGTCCCTCACCGCGCTCCTCGCCGAGCGCGGCCACTGCACGCGTGCCACGGTGGCCCGCCTCAACCCCGGCCGCGAGATCGAGAGCCTGTCGGTCGGCGACACGGTCATTCTACCGACGGTCGAGCCCTCCGCCCCGCTGCGCGGTATTCACTCGCTCGAAGTCAACCTCACCGAAAAGTACATCCGCGCCCTCGACAAGCAGGGTCGCCCCGTCGCGCTCGTGCACTGCTCGATCGCGAAGATGGCCGAGAAGCGCCCGCACGGCACCGCCAAGATCACGACAGTCGCCTTCGATCCGCCCTACCGCTTCGACCCGAAAATGTGGCCCGAAGTGAAGACGGTGAAGAAGGTGCTCATTATCCCGCCCGGCCCGCGCAACCCGGTGGGCGTGTGCTGGATCGACCTCAGCCTGCCCGGCTACGGCATCCACGGCACGCCGAATCCCGAGCTCATCGGCAAGACCGGCTCGCACGGCTGCATCCGCCTGGCGAACTGGGACGCACGCCGCCTCGGCAAGGCGGTGCGGGGAGGAATGACGGTGACATTCATCGGGAAATAGCCGCGGCGTCGCGCGGTCGGCCTCCACGACCGCACGTGAACATCCGGCGTATCGGTTCTGGCCGCGCGGACACAGGAAACCCCGCATCACACCCGCGCCGGCCGCCACCTGCGGGAGGCTACGATGCAAGACAAACGTGCGCGGCGCGGCACAGCGGCCGTCGGCGATACCACGATATCCCGCCGCATCGGGCTTCTGGTTGTCGGTGTGGGCACCGTCGGTGTGTTGCTCGCCGTCGGTCTGGGGATCGGCCTGAACAAGTTCATCACTCATCGTCGTGCGGTTCGCGCCGAACACCGTGCCCAGGAGGTCTTCGCCGACTACGAAGCAAAGATCGAGGCCGCCTTTGATCTTGCGCGCAGCGGCTTCACCCTGACCCCGCTGCGCGACGCGGTCGGCGCCGTACGCGAGGTCCAGGCCCGCGCCGCCATTGACCTCGATG
This sequence comes from uncultured Planctomycetales bacterium, assembly GCA_964523405.1. Taxonomy (GTDB): domain Bacteria; phylum Planctomycetota; class Phycisphaerae; order UBA1845; family Fen-1342; genus CAZGAQ01. The sequence continues at coordinate 34,951 of CAZGAQ010000032.1, read as the reverse complement.
ACACAACGCGGCAGGGCCCGGTCTGCACCGCCTACAGCGACTGTCTCGCCGCCCTCGAGGAGGCCTTGCGGCTCTACGAGACCTACTGCCGCAACCCCAGGGAGCGAAGGGCCGAAATGCAGCAATGCTTCAAGTGCTTCGACAAAGCCGCGGCCGCCTACCGCCGCGCGCAGCAAGCCCAGGGGAAATAGATGCCCCCGGCACCCCGCTCCCTTCTCCCGCGCCTCCTGCGCGGGATGTGCTACTCCCTCAGCAACCCGCCACTAGGCATGCCAGCTACCCCAGCCCAAACCACAGCGCAAGGCCCAACACACATAGGGTGATCGTCGCGACGCGTGTTTTGAATCCGACTGCGAAGATCATCGCCAGCAGAGCGATCGTCGCGGCGACGCTACACGGGGCCACGGAATTCCGCAGCCCCACACCGCGCGGCGATACTGCGTCTTGAGCGACCATGGCGGTCGATTGCCGGATATCGTCCCCCTCCTGTTCGTTCCTCGGCCGCTCAGGGACTGGGCAGACTCTCCGGATGATCCCCACACGCCTCAGCGTACAAGAGATTCCGCAGTGGCTCTACGTCCGGACCGTCGACGCGCCCCATCAGTAGCGGCCTGATATCCTCCCGCCCCGCAGCCTTGAACTGCTCGATCAACGACCGTGCAGCACCCGGAGCCAGCGCGAAGCGGCGAATCGAGTTGTCCGGTGCAGCGACAAACAGGCTGTTGTGGACGCGCGCGTATTGCGTGGCCGCGCCTCCGTGACAGCTCAGCTTCGCCACCTCGCCTCGCCTGCTCATGCCGAATCCACGACCACCCGGCACGACAATCAGGGCATTACGCCATTCGTCGATCGCAACGTCACAGAGCCGCTTGTCGCGCTCGACGTAAAGCGCGCTCTCTTGACTCTCGTACCAGTGCTGCTTGAGCTTCGCGAACAACGCCGGCGGTGCAATCCAGCCACGGTGTCGACCATCAGCGACGAACAGCGCCGCGCAGCCGCCGGCCACAACCGCCACCCCCACCGCGACCTGCCACACCCATCTGCACCGCCCCACCATAGCACCGGCCCATCCTATCCGCACTTGTGTGCTCTCCCACAAGCGGCGCCCGCCTCACCGCACTCTGACTACCAGCCGCTCCCCCCCCTCCACGACCACCGCCTCCGCAAACTCGACCTGGCACGTCGTCCCCGCGCACACCAGTCGCGCGCCTTTGATCTCGCGTGCCGCGCCGGCCGCCGGTGCGCCCTGCCCGTCGGCGGTACCGCTGCCCAGCGGCTCAATCGCCACTCGCTCAAGCTCCGCCACTCCGGGCGGGACTTCGATCGCCAGACTCGTCACCCGCAATTGCCCGCCGTGCACCTCAATCCGGTTGACCTGCCCGCCGCCCTTCGGCCGCTGCTGCACCAGCCGGCCCCAAGCTGTCCCACTCGAATAGAAGCACGCGAAGTCCTCGGCCTGCATGCGTGGCGCCAGCGCCAACTTCCCCGCCGGCCCGTCGTATCGAAAGCCCGCCAGGGCATGCAGCACGCCCCACGACGCCAGCGCCCGCGCGTAGTGATCCCCGCATTCCACCTCGTTCCAGGGATTATGCCGCGTCCCGTCGTACCGCCGCTCGATCCCGTCCACAATCCGCAAGGCCGCTTCCGTCAGCGACGCGTCCGCCAATCCCTCCCACGCCAGACCGGCCGCAACCTGGTATTCGATCCCCGTCCACACCTCATCGCGATACCGCACCGGCTCCTTGCTCCGCCCGCCTTTCGGCCACGTGCAGATGAACAGGCCCGGCTCACCCGCCCGCGCAAACCACCGCTCCGGCGGAAATGGCCCGTTCAGCGTCCCCACGTCCGGCGCCCAGCAGTACTTGAACACCGCCGCAAGCGCGCTCCGCACCTGCTCCGGCGGATACACATACCCTAGCCCCAACTGATGCGCCCAGTTCTGCCCGAACACCTGGTCGCTCAGACACCCCTTCCCATACTGGTACGGCCGCTCGTCCCCCGGCGGAATCCGCTGCTCGAAATACTCCCCATTGAACAGGTGCCGCGCGGTCCACGCGCTGCCTTGTGTGAAGATCGCTCGATACCGTTGCGCTGCCTCCTCATCCCCCATTTGCCGCGCCATCTCCTCACCGGCCCGCAACGCCGCGAGATACAGCGCCCCCACGAACGTGTTCGGCCCCACGAAGTTGATGTCGTACGTGTTGTGCTGGCGATCGCTCTCGATGAGCCCATCCTCGTCCAGATCGTGGCTGATCAGGTAATCCAGCGCAATCTGAATCCGCGACCAGTGCTTCCGCAGAAACTCCCCATCCGGCGACGCCAAATGCTCCCGGTAGCACTTCAGGATCGTCCCCGCCTGCCCATCGGCCGCAAAATTCGCGTCGGAGCGAAAGCCGACGAGTCCCGACGTCTCGTGAAAGCCCGCCCCCAGGTCCTGCATGCTCCGTGCCGACCGTTCGAGCTCGGGGAACAGGTACGCCATCGTCTGCGCGTAGTTCCACACGTGCGTGCACGTCCCCTCGCAGCACCCCACGCCTTCCCACGCCCAGAACCGCCCGTTCTTCCACCACTGCGCCGTCCCCGTCGCCAGATTCGCCGTCGGCATCATCAGCCGCGCATTCAGCCACCATGGCAACGTTGCGCCGCGGTAATACACATCGCAGAATCGCACCGTCTCCGCCCGCAGCCGCTCCAGCTCCGGGACGAGCTTCGCCGCCACGTCCGTCGCGTCCGCGTACCAGTTCGCGTACATCCGCCCGTTCTTCGTGCTCAGATTCGGGAAATGCCACGACACGATGAAGCTCACGTCGCGCGTCGCTCCCGGCTCCAGCGTGCACCGCGTCGTCACCGTCCCCACTTGCGGCCCCGCCCCGCTTGACTCGCGTGCGTCCGTCTCCGTCGCGCCCGTGTTGCCCAGCGCATCCTTCAACCCCGCGACAAACGCGTCCTTTCCCGCCCAGTTCGCCTCCGCCACACCGTCCCCCACGAGACTCAGCGCCATCGTCCCCGCCCCCAGTCCATTCGGATCATACTCCTGATACTCCTCCGGCAGCACGTTCGTCAGCACCAGGTCGTCGACGTTGATATGCCCCCACGGCCCCGCCTGTTCGTCCACAATCTCCAGCCGCGCCGTCTTCCCCGCCAGCGCCCGCACGTCCCAGATCCCCGGCTCCAACTTCTCGCTGTTCTTTCCTGTCACCGTCCGCTCGACCTTCCCGTCCACCACGAGGTTCAGGCACGCCTTCTCCGCCTGCGCCCCGCCGCCGATCCGAAACGTGAGGTACGGAAGCGCAATCACGAACGGCTCGCTCGTCATCTTCCCTTTCGCGTCATCCCCACCCACAAACGTGTTCACCAGGTACTGCCCGCCGAACCCGCTCACCTTCTGCTGCTCCGGCAGCGTCCCCTTCGCCGGCCGCGTCCCGCACGCCGTCCCCGTCACCGTCCACCCCGCATAGTCCCCGGACTCGAAGTCCGCCAGCACGAGTTGCCGCGGCCCGCCCACCGCCGGCTCCACTGGCGGCGCGAACGCTTCCATCGCCACGCCCGTCAGCCCACCGCCTCCCGTCACCCGATTGCGCCGCTGCAGCACGATCGGCGTTGTCACTTCGGGAAACGTGTAGTTCTGCAACCACCCACCCAGTGCTACCTCCACCGCCTCCTTCCCGGGATTGCGCAGCGTGAACCGCAGCACCGTCGCCGGCCACGCCGAATTCCTCGCGTCCAGTGGCACCAGCGGGCTGAACACCTCCACGTCCACTTCCACCGGCGGCACCGCCTTGTCCTTCGCCCGGTACCGAATCACCGCCCGCGGATACTCCCCCACAAACTCGATCGCGTCATACCCCTCCTCATCCAGCGTCGCCGCCACCGGGGCCGCGCTGCCCACCTTAGTCGCAAGCGCGAACCCTTGTGCGATCGGCCGCGGAGGTTGATACGTGCGGTAATTGTCCGCTCCGTACCCGCTGAAATGCACCGCGCCATCGAGCAAGAACGAACCCAGCGTACCGTCTCCCAGTACGTACACCTGCCCAGCCGCGATGCCGCCGCACGGCATGCCGATCGTCGCTCGCTCCTTGCCCCGATACACGTGCTGGGCCCCGCGGGCATACAACGCCGCGCGCGCCTCCGCAGTCACTGGCTTCTCCACAGGCACCAAGACGGACGGTGTGTTCGGCTCAGCAGACATGGCGATCCCCGTCAGGCCGAAAGCCGGCCCCAGCAGTATGGTGAAAGCAAGAACACGAGCGAGTTGCGCGGCGGCGCCGCGGCGATGCATCGAACGGCCAGACATCCCGTTACCTCCGCGCGGGATGATTAGCCGCATCGAGATGCTCCCGCGCCGCCGGTAGGCTAGCCGATGCGCCCTTCCCCGTCACGCCCATGCCCCTGCCGTCGCGCGCCGCGCTAGAACGCCGTTCCGCATTCCGGACACCGCCGCTCCGCCAATTGCCACAGCAGATAGTCGCACTTCGCACACCGCGGCTCTTCCACATCGATGCGGAATTTCAGCCCGCATGCCGTGCACGCACTGGCCCCGACCGCCACCGTCTGCAGCACGGTGCACCGCGGACACCGCAGCTCCACGCGCCCCGCCGTCGTCTCCAGCTTCTCCACCCGCCCCACCTGCCGCAGCTTCGCCACAATCAGCAGCGTCAACGACCCGCAGGCATCCAGCACCCCCACCGCCCCCATCCACCGGTACCACCATTCCTCCTGCGGCTCCACGATGATTGCGATTGCCGCCATCGCCGCCAGCAGCCACACGCACGCCATCGTTCCATAGAGCAGCCCACTCAGCCGTCCGCCGCCGGGCACCCGCACCAGCAGCGCTGTATGCGCGCATGAGAACGCCGCGATCCCCGCAATCGCCGTCGCCTTGCCAAACGCCTCGTTGTCGGCCTCCTCTGCCCAGATGCAGATCAGCACCATCCCCAGCGCCACCACGGCCGCCACCAGCCCCGCGCCCGCCAACACGCGCGCCATCCGCCGCTCCAGCAGATCCGCGCACGGTATCGCCACCACGTACGTCACGATCACCGCCCACGCGGTGCCCGCGGCCCGCAACGTCGGCAAGTCAAACCACCCCGGACCCCAGATGCACGTGAGCAGCACCCCCAGCGTGCTGGCCATCGCCACGAACGCCACGCGATTCAGGACCGGCCAACGCTGCCGCTCCAGCGCCGCTGCGCACGCCATCGCGAACCCACTGTGCACCGCCAGCGCCCCCAACGTCGCCAGGATCTTGCCCGTCGTTTGCGTGAACTGCCCCAGGAGCAGCGCCCCCACCGCCACCAGCGCGCAACTCGTCAGTGACACCACGAGTGCCCGCAGGAAGACCTTCTTCAGTCGCAGGCGCCGTTCTTCCCGTTCCGTCGCACCCGCGTTCGCCATTTCCGCCGTCATCCGCGGTCCTCCGTCCCCCCCGCCCCCGTCGCCGTCCGCGCCCCCTCGATCACCTTCGCCAGCCGCGCATATGCCACCGAAGTCACGATGAACAACAACCCCACGGCCATGAACGACAGCACCCGATACGCATAGTCCAGGTGCTTCAGGTCCACGAGCAGCACCTTGCCCAGCGTGACCGCCAACAACCCCAGTCCCGCGTACCGCGCCAGCGCCCAGCGCCGCCAGAACCCCAGCGCCACCAGCCCGATCGCGTACACACCCCAGTACACACTCAGCGCCGCCTGCCGCGCCATCGCCGCATGGTCCACGCGTTGCGCCTCCGGCGCAAAATACCGGTCCAACTCCAAGCTTCCCAACCACAGACCGGTCAACACAACCAGCGCAATGCCGTACGGCACGGCCGCCCACTGCTCCAGCCGCCACTCGCTCACCGCACGCTGCAACCGCCACGCCCGCCGCGCCGCAAGCGCCACCCCTGCGGCCGTCAGCAGGCCCGCCGCCAACTGCAGATTCACCACCGGCGGGCACGGCAGCACACCCTGCGTGCAGCGCCAGTACACCGTGTCCACCGTCAACCACGCGACGCTCGCCGCACAGATGGTCACGTAGCCCGCCAGGAACATCCCGCGCTCTCGCCGCCACCCACCCCACAGCACGGCCGCCAGCCCGCCCGTCGCCGTCAGCAGCGTCCAACCCACCAGCCGCAGTTGCAGACCCGGCCACACCAGGGGATGCGCCTTGGCAGCCGCCTCCCGGAATCCCACCAACCGGTCGACCTCACATGCCAGCGCCAACAGCACCACCAGCCAGGCGCTGACGAGAACGGTCGCGGCGTCGCCCCTCTGTCCCGCGCCCCCCGCCGCAACCTCCTGGCGCCGCATCGACCGGTACACCACGCCGAGAAGCACGGCCAACACCAATCCCATGCCGCACACCAGATTCGCGCCCACGGGCACCAGCACCACGCCCTGTTCCAGCCGCCACCACAGCGCTCCGGGCACCAACCACGCCAGCGCGCTCCCGACGACGAGTACGACACCCGCATGCGCCCAGTGCAGCAGACGCCACCGGAACCCCACCAGCGCCGTCATCAGCCCGCCGCATGCCCACAGCAACGCGCACCACAGGATCCGCACCTGCTGCGCTGGCCAGGCCCACGGCTGCTGCGCAGCGCGCGTCAGCTCCAGGCGCGCGATGACGTGCTCCAGCTCAAAGCTCAGTGCGATCAGCAGAAACACGCTCGCACACGCCAACAGCCATTGCCCCGGCACTTGTGCGGGCCACGTCTCCTCCAGCACCGTCCCATCCGCCCCAATGCTGCGCTGTCGTTCCCGCACCGCGCGGTCGCGATACCCGACGGCCATCACCACCACCGCCAGCACGGCCACCGCCATCTGCCAGTTCAACACCGGCACGGTCAGGTCCGCCGCCCATCCCGGCGACCAGCGCGTCCACAACGCATCAAAGACCAGCCAGCGTCCGATTCCGGCCACGAGCAGCAACAGCCCGCAGAAGCGATAGCCGTGGCTGCGCGCCAGCCGCGCCGTCCCCAGTAGCACGCCGGCCACCACGAGCCAACCCGCCGTCTGCACGAGGGCGGCCGCCGCGCTCGGCCACGCGACCAACCACTGCACGGTCGCCGCCAACGCCAAAGCCGCGCAGGACCGCCCCCACAGCGTGCCACGCTCAGCGCGGAGCCGCCGCCCCACAACGTATGTCGCCAGTACGGCTGCAAATGCCAGCAGCGCCCAGCGCGTCACCGTCAGGTCGCCATAACCCCACACGACCGCCCGCAACGCCGTCATGTGCGCATTGACCGCCCACACCCACCACACTCCCAGCGTTCCGACAAGGAGCCCGAACACGTCGACCCCGCGCGACGGCAGTCGCCGTCCCAGTTCCACGCATCCCACGCCCATCACGATCCAGCCGAGCGACTCGCCGAACGAATCGCTCTCACCGTGGAAATGCAGCCCGATCGCCGCGGCCAGCAGCACACCCACCTGCGCCCACAGGGCCGTCGTCATTAGGTCCATGGCCCGCCGCGGCACCGCCCGCAACACACCGATCCCCGTCAGCGTCAGCGCCGCCCACGCGCACGCCGCGGCCACACCGCCCGTAAAGATGCCCAGCCAGTTTCGCGCCCCCGGCTCGGCCGCCGCCAACACGCCGCACCCAGCCGTCACGTACCAGAACGTCGTCAACAGCGTCGCAATCGGGTTCCCCCGCGCCGACTGCTCCCGCTTGGCCGCATATAGCGCCTCGGCCGTCAGGAGCACCCACCACAGCGTCAGGAAGACCATCGCGATCAGCCAATGCGCCTCGCCTTCCTGCACCAGCCAGGCCGTCGAAACTGCGATGTGCAACCCGAGTGCGACGTAGCGCAGCACGCGGAACGGCGCCGCGATGCGGGCCGACAGGACCAGCGCAATCACCAGCAGGGCACTGACATACAACGGTAGCGCGGCCGCAAACGTCGTCTGCTCATGCAGCAGGATCGGTGTCCCGTACCCGCCCAGCAGCGAAAGCACGCCGATCGCCAGCATCCGCCCGCGGATCGTCAGTCCAATCCCCAGCAGCGCGACGCAGAACATGAGGCCAAACGCGCCGGCTTGGGGCACAAGGTCGAACCAGCGAAACGTCGCATAAGCCGTCAAATACAGCGTACCCAGGCCGGCCCCGTACAGGCTCACTGCCGCCATGCGGCCCACCCGCCGCAATGCGACCTCGCCGGCAGCCACAAGTCCCGCCCCGAACGCCGCCGCCACCAGACACTTCACGATCGGCGGCAAAGCTCCCCACCAGCCCATGTCATACGCCAGCTTCACAAAGAAGCCGACCCCGACTACGACGACGATGGCGCCCACCCACGCCATCCACCGCTCGCCGATGATCATTTCGAGCGCCGGCCGCGCCGGTTTGGAACGTTCCGGCCCCGATGCGGTCGCGCCGCCTCGTGGCGTCGTCACTGGCGCGCTGGCCGCGTGCAGGAGACGGCGAAGATCGGCCGTCGGGCGCGGCGGACGACCCATTACCGCCAGATCAGCCTCGTCCACGCCCGGCGTCACGAACGTCTTCAGCGACTCCTCGTCCTTCGCGGCTTCCTCCGCAGGCGACGCGACCGACGGCAGCTCCGTGGGTGGCAGCAGCGGGGGCTTGGTCACCATCGGCTCGGTCGGCGGCGTAAGCGGCAGGGGCGGCGTAGCCGACGGGGCGATCGTCTCAACCGGCGTGGCCGGCTCCGTCGGCGACGCCGCCGGCGCGCGCACCTGCGGAGACGCCAATCCAACGACCTCCTCAACGCGACTCAGCCGGGCGGCCAGGTCATCCAGCCGCGCGTGCAGTTCTCGATCGTCCATCGCCGTCACCCTCAGGCAGAAAGGCCCCATGCCCCGCGCATGGCAGCCCCATTCTTACCGCGCCACAGGAGCCTCTCGCCAGTGCCCCGGACCAACATCGCGCCGCGCCTTTCGTGCCGCACGCATCTCCAGACCCTCAACCTGCATACGTCAGCAGGTGCTTACTATTCGCCGCTGGAAGAAGAAAGTGACGGCGCCCGCCCCCTCGTTGGGCGCTACGCACCTCCGGCCAGGAGCCCCCGCCCCACCGTCGCAAACAGCCGCCGCCGCTGCGTATCATTGATCAGCCCGAGCTCGCGCGTGATGCCCGCCAGCGTTCCCAGCCCCACAAACGCCCACGCCGCCAGCCCCGCGTCCAGGGCTTCGCCGTCCCCGTCACCTTGCCGGTGCGCCGCGATCTGCTCACGCACGAACTTCTGATATCGTTGAAACATGTCCGCCAGCGCCGCCCGCACGTCCGGATCATCCGTCTCGCTCAGCCCCGCGAACACGATCCGGTAGTGCCCGTATTGTCCATAGTGCCGTGCCTCGTGCTCCAGCAGCCGCTCCGCCGCCGTCCGCACGTCTCCCGCCTTCTCCCCGAGCAGGTCCTTCCACAGCGTCAGCGACGACTCGTACACGTAGCCGATCGCCGCGATAAACATCCCCTTCTTGTCCGGCCACAGCCGATACAAGATGTTCTCCTGCACACCGCACCGCCGCGCCAGCTCGGCTGTAGTCGTCCGCCGGTATCCCAGTTCGGCGAATGCGCTCGCCACCACCGGCAGCAGCTCCCGACGCTTCTCCGGCAACAGGCTTGGCCGCGGCATACCTACTCCTTGCGGACGGGCTCACACCGGCCGCCGCCTCGGCCGCCGGTTTAGTAAGCGTATACATACAGTATCGACCACGTTCCCTCCCAAGTCAAGCGTCCCCGCGCACAATTCCACTCTGTCGCTCCGAACCCCCGTGCGCCAAGTAGCGTCGGCCCCCTGTGGCCGACGTAGACTGCGCCCGCCCCCGCTACCCGCGCGTCACCAGCCCGATCAGGCGGTACAGCAGCTTCGCCGCCAGAAACTCCGTGACCGTGTTCGGCGGAATGGGTCGCACTTCCGTGCAGTCCGCCGCGACAATCTGCTTGCGCGCCGCCACCTCGGCCAGCAGATCCGTCACCTGGAACCAGTCCAGCCCGCCTGGCTCCGGCGTCCCCGTCCCCGGCGCATAGGCCGGATCGAACCCATCAATGTCGATCGTGACGTAGACCTCGCCCGTCAGCGCGTCAAGGACGCTCTTAATCCAGCCTGCGGTCGCATGACCCTTGATCGATGGCGCGCCCTTCGTATCCGGGGCCTCCCGCACCCACGTCGGACTGATGACGAGCTTGTTCTCCTGGCGGATGAACCGCGCCTCTTCCGCCGAGTAGTTCCGAATCCCCACGCCCACCGCCCGCACACCCATGTCGTGGACGCGCCGCATCACCGCGGCGTGACTGTACGGCGTCCCCTGATATTCCGCCCGCAGGTCCGCATGCGCGTCAATTTGCAGCACGCTCAGATTCTTGTAGCGCCCCTTCACCGCCTTCACGAGCCCCGACGTGATGCTGTGCTCACCGCCCAGTGCCAACAGGAACTTCCCGTCCTTCACGATCGGCCGCGCCGCCTCGTACACTCGCCGCGCCATCTGCTCCGGCCCGCGTGCGTCCACCTCCAGCGGCGGCAGAGTCGCGACACCCGCCTTGTACCCCTCCCACCCCAGCCGCTCGTCGTACAGTTCCACCTGCTGCGACGCCGCAATGATCGCTCGCGGACCCTCACGCGTGCCCACCCCGAAGCTCGTCGTCGCGTCGTACGGAATCGGCAGGACCGCAAAGTGAGCCGTCTTGTAGTCCGCGTACTTCCCGTCCAGCGCCAGGAAATTGTCGGGAATCGAGTGCACCATCGCGGTTCCTCCGGCCGGTCCCGCCCGTCGGCGGGTCGCCCCCTAAACATCGAGCCCCAGAAGGGCTGCGGCACGGCTCTTGCGGCACCGGCGCCCGCCTGGGGCTCATCGACTCAGCGCGGCTGCGCCGGCATCTCCGCCGGCTGCCGCGCTCCGCCACTATTCAAACAGCAGAATCGCCGCCGCCACCACCGACGTCCACTTGCCGTTCTTGTCACCTTCGGCCGTCTGCACCGTCGCCTGCGTACGGACGATCTCGCCGCTCATCTTGTACACTTCGCGACGGGCGTCGTACGCGGCCTCCGGGTCAAACTCGATGCCCAGCGTGCTCGCGAGCATGCTCGCAGCCATGTCTTCCACGAAGTCCCCACACTTCTTCTCGGTCATCCCGTAGCCGTGATGCTCCGAGATGTACCCGAACTGGTCGCCCTTCTTCGGGATCGCCAGCCCGATCCCCGCCGATACGAGGCGATTGGGCTCGTTGGTGCGCACATCCGCCATCACGCAAAACGTGATCTGCCCGGGCGTCACCTGCTGCAGACCGGCCTTGCGCGACACGATCTTGCAGCCCGGCGGAAAGATGCTGGAGACCTTCACCAGGTTGCACTGGGCGATCCCGGCGTCACGCAGCGCGGCCTCGAACGACTCGAGATTGTGCTTATGCTTGCCGACACCCTTGGTGAAGAAGATCTTCTTCGGAACCATTGGGAGCATTGCGCGCCCTCCAATCGGCGGCACCATGGCCACCTCCTACGGCTATTCCACTTTCTTGCGCTGCGCGAAAGGGCGTCCCAGTAGTTTCCACCCGAGACGCCCACAAGGGGGTCGAATTATAGCACCCTGCGGGGGGTGTCAACGGTTTCGCCGAAAATGCCCCTGGAATTTCCCCGAGGCCTTTGGTCGGCGGCCCTTCGTTTTGAATACTCCTCGTGATGGGAGCCTGAACTCGGGCGGTGTGCCCGAGGCAAAAGCCGGGAACCGGATGCAGGGTGCATTCCGGAGGGAATAAGGAAGAAGCATCCCGGATGGGCCGGTGCTCTGCGCAGAGCACCGGCCTCTTTGTTTGCGCCAACCGACGTCCCCTTCCCACTTCCCCACGTTCTCACTTTCCCACGAGGTGTGCCCGCCGTCTCCGCAGCACTTCCATGACGAGCGTCGCCCCCACAATCCCGCTCGTGCTCGCCAACCAATCCGCCACGTTCGTCCCCCGCCCCATGAACTGCTGCGTGTACTCGTCAAACGCTGCGTACGCCGTCAACCACACCGCCGCCAGCCACGCGAACCGCCCCGACAGCGGCCGATACAATGTCTCCGCGAATTGCCAGAACAGCACCGCCAGCAGTCCGAACGCAGTCACGTGCGCATACTTGTCGGGATCGCGTATCCCCCAATCCAGCCGCAACTCCGGGAAGTGCGTCGCGCAAAACAGAAAAACCCAGTACGCCGGCAGCGCCCGCCGAAACCAGTCATCCCACGCCGCGCGCGAACGCCATGGCCGCAGCACAACGGCCAGCCCGCTCCGCCGCGCAGGAACCGACCCTGGGGTCGGTCGCGCTCGCGGCGTCATCTCGCGAGTCGTCACGGCTGTCCGGCGCTGTCCGCAGCGACAGCGTCCGCCGGCGGCGCGGCGACCGGCACGCTCGCCGCACCCGGCGCGCCTGCCGCCGCCACCTCGGGCACCAACGCCTCAGCAGGCGATGCTACCGGCATCCCGTCCATCCCCGCGATCTCGCGCGCCAGCGCCAGATAGTCTTCCGCCCCGTTGCTCGTGGCCGCATAGTCGAAAATCGTCTGCCCGAAGCTCGGGCATTCCGCCAGCTTGATGTTGCGCCGGATCATCGTCCGGAACACGCACGCCCCGTACCACGCCTGCTCCGGCTGCGCCGCCACCACGAAGCGCTGCACGTCGTCCACGACTTCCTGCGCCAGCTTCGTCCCGCGCTCGTACATGCACAGCACGATCCCCGACACCCGCAGTCCCGGATTCAGCGCCTGCCGCACCAGCGTCACCGTGTCCAGTAGCCGGCCCAGCCCCTGCAGCGCCAGAAAGTGCGGCTGCAATGGGATGATCACCTCGCTCACCGCCGCCAATGCGTTCACCGTCAGCAGACCTAGCGACGGCGCGCAGTCGATGAAGCAGTAGTCGAATCCGTGCTGGTACGGCTGCAGCACGCTCGCCAGCACCGACTCGCGGTTTTCCCGCGTCGCCAGCTCGATCTCCGCCGCCGCCAGGTCCAGGTGCGCCGGAATCACCACCAGCCGCTTACCGGCCGCGCGGGCCGTCTCCGCCAGCGACGTCCCGCGCAGCAGCACGTCATAAACGCTCGGTTCCCCCGCCTCCACCTCCTGTCCCAGGTGCAGCGTCGCGTGACACTGCGGGTCCAGGTCCACCAGCAAGACGTGCTTCTTCGCCCGCGCCAGCGCGGCCGCCACGTTGACGGCCGTCGTCGTCTTCCCGACCCCGCCTTTCTGGTTGATGATCGCTATCGAGCGCATATGCGCAGTATACGCCGGGACCCGCGGAAAGGAACCGCCGCCTGTCGGCCGCCACCGTCACCCCCCGAACATCTGACGGAACATCTCCCGGCCGTTCTCCGCAAAGATCAGCGCTACGCCCATCAGGCTTTCGCCGGCCACCACGCCAGAAGCAACCGGGAACGTGTACTGCTCCGCCACCTTGGGGGCCTTCTTCTCCAGCACCAGGCCGATCACCGAGCCCAGGAAGAACAACAGGCTGTAGTACCAGTGGAACGTCCACGCCAGGCCGACCGCGGCTGCCGACGGCACGAAAGGCTGGAGCTTCTTGGGCAGCACCATGCCTAGGATCGGCAAAACGATGCCGACTAGGCCGCCGATCAGGATGCTCCACTGCTTCACCGGTTCCAGGTGCGTGAGCCCCTCTTTGAGCGCCACGGCGACCGCCGCCCAAGTCTGCGCCGCCGGCGCCGGGAACTGCGCGGAGCCCAGCACCTTCCAGTCGTGCACGACGAGGTTGAACGACAGCACGGACACCAATGTCCCGATAAAGATGCCCGAAAACTGCGCGATGAACTGTTTCCGCGGGTGTGCCCCCAGCAAGTACCCGCTCTTCAAGTCCGTCAGAAGATCGCTCGAGGAGTCCGCCGCGCCGGCTGTGATGCACGCGCTCATCAGGTTCACGTTCATGTTACCGCGCGCAATCGCGCCGAACGTGAGCTGCGTGATCTTTCCCATGGCCCCGACCGGCGTGTTGTCCGTCTCACCGCAGACGCGGCACGCCACCAACGCCAGCGCGAACGACAGCAGCACGGCAACCACGGTGAGCCAATACGGCATGCCAAACGTCTGATGCGCCAAGTACGCCAGACCGACCGTCCCGATGATCTGTCCCCCAATGAACCACGACGCCGGCGTCTCAATCGCGTCGCGTTCGTCGCTACCGCTGCCGCCACCGGTGAAGAGCTTGCCCAGGTCGCGGAATGCCCGCAGCGCGCTGCGCCACTGCAGGGCGAACGAGAGCAGCCCCGACGTCACCATGCACGCCGCGCCGCCCCACAGGGTGTACGCCACGATGTCCTTGTAGCCCGTGCCCGTAATGATGCCCGCGTCCTGCATGTGCGGCACGAAAATCATCCAGCAGGCGATCGCGCTAACCAGCATGCTGGCACACGCCCGAAAGCCCGTGATCGCGCCAGCCGCGATGAACATCGGCTCCCACGAGAACATGACCGTCCGATTGACCCACGACTGTCCGAACACGGCCAGGTTGAACTTGTCGACGAACGCGGAAATCTGGACTCCGGCCCACGAGGGATGGAACACCGCCAGGCCATCGGTCAAGAACTTGCTGATCGCCGCCAGCGTCCCAGAGACTCCCAGGGCGATAGCGGACTGGATGCCCTTGCCGCCGGTGGTGTGCAGCGCACGCAGCGTCTCCGCCGCGGCCACGCCACTCGGAAACCGCAGCTGTTCGACGTTGATCATCTGGCGCTTCATCGGGATCGCCATCGTGACCCCGAGCACCGCCAGGAAGAACACCCAGCCGATGAGCACTGGCGTTGAGATCTGCGCGTGGTTCACCAGCATGAAGGCCGCCACCGCCGAGACCAGCGTCCCGCCTGTGCTGTAGCCCGCGGAGCTCGCGCACGACTGCATGCAGTTGTTTTCAAGCACCGTCATCGCCGAGAGCCGAAAACCGCTTAGGACGCGCAGCGCGGTCCAGATGGCGTACGAGAGAATGCACGCCGTGATGGCCACCCCAAACCCCCAACCGGTCTTCAGTCCGATATAGAGATTGGTCAGCGACAGAATCGCTCCCAACAGCGACCCCATGATCACCGCGCGCCAACTGAGCTGCAGCATCGAGTCGCCGCGCCCCTTGTAGCACTTCTCGTACCACTGCCGCTCGATCTCCTCGGGCGTCCCTTTGAAGCCCTCGACGGGCAATTGGTATTCGGCGCGGGCTTCCGGCGCATAGTCGAGCGTGGGAACGGTCGGATCAGGTCGATTGACAGGGTCACTCATAGCGTTCTCGTCGTGCACCCGGGGATGGTGGGTTGCCACACTCGGCACAGGAGGCTTACGTTGACAGGCTACCGGCCGTCACGCCACCCCCGCCCGCAGCTCAGCCGCCCATGAAAAGCTTCTTCACGATCTCCGGTCCATTTTCAATCAGCGGAATCCCCGCTCCCATCAACGCTTCGCCCGCAATCCAGCCGGAGGCAATGCTGAACAGGTACTTGCCGGACCACTTCGGCGCCACCTTCTCCAGCACCAGGCTCAGCAGGCCGCCCACAAAGAACAGCGCGCCGTAGTAGAACTGGAACACCCATCCGAACCCCACCCCCGCCGCCGACGGAATCCACGGCTTCACCTTCGCCGGCACCGCCATGCTGATCAGCGGCAGAATGATCCCGATCGCCGCGCCGATCAGCATCGCCATCTTCTTGATGATGTGCATCTTGCCGATGCCTTCGCTCAGCGCCAGCGCCACCGCCTTCCACACCTGCGCCGCCGGCGCCGGGAACTGCTCGCTCCCCAGAACCGACGCATCCGGAATCAGCGCCCGGAAAATCAGCACGGTCACCACGGTCCCGACGAAGATGCCGGAGAACTGTGCCAGGAACTGCTTCCGCGGGTGCGCCCCCAGCAGATACCCGCTCTTCAAATCCGTTAGCAGCGTCGCCGACGAACCCGCCGAACCCGCCGTCACGTTCGCCGCCATCAGG
Source organism: uncultured Planctomycetales bacterium (assembly GCA_964523405.1). Taxonomy (GTDB): domain Bacteria; phylum Planctomycetota; class Phycisphaerae; order UBA1845; family Fen-1342; genus CAZGAQ01. The sequence goes on along the minus strand of CAZGAQ010000032.1, from coordinate 19,059 downwards.
TTCATGATCGCCTTGCCCGGCGCGATCAGCCCGAACGTGAGTTGCGTGACCTTCCCCAGCGCCCCGATCGGCGTCGTGTCCGTCTCCCCCGTCACGCGGCACGCCACCAGGGCCAGCGCGAACGACATCACCACGGCGATCGCCGTCTGCCACACTGGAATCTCAAACGCCCTGGCCCCCAGCCACGCCAGCCCGGCAAACCCGATCACCTGCCCGCCAATGAACCACCACGCCGGCGTCTCGATGCTGTCCATCTCCTCGCGCAGCGGATCCGCTTTGCCGACCCGCTTGCTTCCGACCATCTTCGCCATCCCGCTGAACGCGCGCAACGCGCTGCGCCACTGCAGCCCAAACGCCAGCAGCCCCGACGTTACCATGCACGCCGTCCCACCCCACAGCGACCAGTCCACCGCCTGCCGGAAAGTCGGCGTCGCGGTCAGCAACGGTTGCCCCGACGCGTCCTGCATCCCCTGAATCCACGGAATGTACATCATCCAGCACGTGATCCCCCCGATCAGCATGCTCGTGCACACGCGAATCCCCGTGATCGCGCCGGCCGCGATGAACATCGGCTCCCATGACAGCATCACGGTCCGCCCCATCCACACCGGCCCGAAAACCGCCCTGTTGAACCGTGCCACAAAGTTGCCCAGTTCGAAACGCTGCAGCGCCGTCGAGAACAGGTGCAGCCCGTCAAGGTACAGCTTGTCCAGCACCGCCAGCACGCCCGAAACCCCAAGCGCGATCGCCGAGCCCATGCCGCCCCCGGCCGCTCCGTGCAGGGCCTTCAGTGTCTCCGCCGCCGCCACGCCGCTCGGAAACTTCAGTTGCTCCGCGTTGATCATCTGCCGCTTCATGGGCACGGCCATCGTCACGCCCAGAATCGCCAGGAAAAACACCAGCCCCATCAGGATCGGCAGGTCCATCACCTGGTTCGTCAGCATCATGTGCGCGGCAAACGCGGAAATCAGTGTGCCGCCCGCCGACGCCCCCGCCGCACTCGCCGCCGTCTGCATGCAGTTGTTTTCCAGGATCGTCATCGGCGTGCGCTTCCGCGCCAGCAGCACCGCCAGTGTGCCGAAGACCAGCAGCCCAATGCACCCCAGAACCAGCGCCTGCGTCACCGTCAGCTTCCCGTACTGCCAAGCCGCCAGGCACCCCCCCAGCGACCCCAGTCCTAGCACGCCGGACACCACCACGGCCCATGCCTGCCCGGAGATGCTCGCAATCACGCTCCAGATCGAATACGAGAGAATGCACGCCGTAATCGAAACGCCGAAGCTCCACCCCGCCTTCAACCCGATGTAGATGTTCGTCACCGACAAGAGGCCCCCCAGCACCGACCCCATGATCACCGCCCGCGCGGTGAGCTGCAGCATGCTGTCCCCCCGCCCCTTGTAGCACTTCTCGAACCACTGCCGTTCAATCTCGTCCGGCGTGCCCGTGAATCCGTTGATCGGCAGTTCGTACTCGGTCCGAACCGGGGCCACAGCCGGGCTAACCGGCTGAATCGACGGCGTCGACGTGGACATGCGTCTCGTTTCCTTGCCTGGTGATGGGTACGAGGGTGCGCGGCCGCGGTGGCTGTCGCGCCTGCACCCCCATACTGCCCGCTCCGCCCCCCCTTTGCAAGCGCCCCGCGTCCCGCCCACCTCGGCGCGACGCCCCCCCCTTACTCCGCCACCGGCGGCCCCGGCACAAAGAACCGCAGCACGACGTTCATCAGGCTGATGCCGAAGGCCACCTGCAGCATCGGATTGCCGCTGCGCGCAAAAACGAAATACAGGAAGTAGAACGGGACGAACATGTACAGCAGCCCCGTGCCGACGCCGTCGCGAAACGCCGTCACCAAGCCCCAGATGCCAACCACCGCCGCGTACAACCCCGCCACCAACAGGTATAGCACCACCATCCCCGTCGACACGTGCGCCAGCCCAAACAGTGTCAACATCACGGCCAGCAGAATCAGCCCGACGGTCTTGGGCGTTGCCGAAATGCTCGGCATCCCCAGCCCGCCCCCGCCGCCCCGCTTCGCCCCGCGCTGCGGCGCCTCGGACTCCGCCTTCTCCCCCGCCTTCCGCCCCCGCACAACATCGTAGCCGCATCCCGGACACGTCCCCACGCGCGCCGGCAACTGCGCCCGGCACCCCGGGCACAGCCGCACGGTCTCCACCGCCGCACCTGACGATTCCAGCCCCATCAAATCCGCGAACGCATCGTCCCCCGCTGGCTTCGGCTTCGGCCGCGTCGCCACGGGCCGCGGGGCCGCGCCCACCGCCGGCGCCGCCGCTGTTCCCAGCTTCCGCTCCCGCGCCTTCGCTAGCGCGCGGTCATAGCACGGCCGGCAGAAGTACCGCCCGCGCTTGTCCTTCGCGCGCGGAATCGCCGTGCAATCCGTGCCGCACATGACACAGGTCTTCCCGCCGTCGGCCCCAATGTCGGACATGTCATCACCCCGAACAGGACGTGCCACCCGCGGACACGCTTCAACCGACAGCATACCGTCTACCCGCGCGAATCGCAACGCCGAATGGACTCGCACGTGTGGCTGCGCTCTCCCCCGGCTATACTCCGGCCCATGCGGCCGCCGTCGTACTCGAAACCCCCGTGCGCGGGACGCCCCATGACCATGATGCTCTTCCTTACGTCGCTCCTCCCGGCGCTCTCAGGTGGATGCCCGATGGCCGCCGCCCCCACGACCTCCACGGCCGGCGACCTGCGATTCAACGTCGCCCCCGCCACGGCGTTCGCCCGCGCGACCAACGAAGCCCCCGTCTGCCAGACTACCGCCATCTTCCGCCAAATCCCTGGCCGCCCGGGCAGCCATGCCCCCGCCATCACCGCCTTCGCCGACGGCACGCTTCTCGCTGCGTGGTACTCCTACGTCGGCCCCAACGAACGCGACGGCGCCGCCATCTACACCGCCCGCCGCGCCGCCGGCGCATCCACCTGGGACAACCCCGTCCTCCACATCGACCGTCCCGTCACCGACGGTAACCCTGTCCTCTACAGCGAGGGCGACAACGTCTGGATGTTCCAAGCCGTCGTCCCCGGCGGCTGGAGCACCAGCCACATCGAACTCCAGCGCTCCTCCGATCGCGGCCTCACCTGGACCGCCCCGCAACGCATCGCCGGCCCCCTGGGCGCCAACGTTCGCTATCCTCCCGTCCGTACAAAAGACGGCGACCTTCTCCTGCCCGCCTACGACGACCTCCTCCAGCGTTCCCTCTTCTTCGTTTCCACCGACGCAGACGCGTGGTCCCTGCGCGCCTCACTCGCCACCGAACTCACCCACCAGTGCATCCAGCCATCCATCGTCGCCCTCCCCTCCGGCCGCATCCTCGGCGTGATGCGCAACGTCGGCAATGGCTGGCTCTGGGTCACCGCGTCCGACGACGCCGGCCGCACGTGGCTGCCGCCGCGCGACGCCGGCCTCCCCAATCCGGCCACCGCCAGCGCCCTCGCCCGCCTCTCCTCTGGCGCCCTCGTCCTCGTCTACAACGACAGCAACACCGTGCGCCACCCGCTGTCCGTCCGCCTCTCGACCGACGACGGCGTCACCTGGTCGCCCGCGCGCATCCTCGTTGACGGACCCGGTGAGTACGCCTACCCCGCCGCCGTCCCCAGTGCCGACGGCCGCCTCCAAATCGTCTACTCCCACAACCGCGAGTG
>CAZGAQ010000032.1:0-15377 GCA_964523405.1 uncultured Planctomycetales bacterium | reverse complement strand
TCGAGCACGTCACCGTCAACACGGCTTGGATTCTCTCCCCTGGGTAGCATGGGCGTCGCACCCATCTCTGGGAGCACGGGCGCCCCGCCCGTTCTGCCGCGCGCACCTTCACAACGTGCGCCCTTCCGCACGCTCCCATCCCGCGCTCCCCCGATCCCTGGAGCCCTCCCCCTCCCAATCTCCTAATCCCTCCACTGCGCCCCTGCCGATACAATTTCCAGGCGGTTCATCGGACCGGCCATGGATGGCCCTGGTGACCCCTCCGTCGTCCCAACCGGCGGCGGCCTGACTCGTTTATGAGGACATGCCTATGTTCTGGATGGCGTTCTTCGCGCTGATCGCGGCGCTTTTCGGCGGCCTCTTCTCTTTCGCCTAGATCCCGCCACTCCGCCGCAACCCCGCTTTCACGTGTGCCGAAAGCACAGCGGCCCGCAACCGTCCGCTGATCGGTCGCAGGCCGCTTGTTGCTGCGCCCACTTCCCGGGGCGCCCCTCGCTCAATCATCCACTCATACGCCCCGCGCGTAGCGTCGGCCCCCTGTGGCCAACGTTGGCACGCGTAACGTCAGCCTAGCACGCGGACCACCCACAACTCGGGCATTTCCGGCAGCCTTCCTGCCGCATCAGCGGGCTTCCGCACTCCGGGCACATCAGCTTGTAAAAACTGGCCGAATCGTGCCGGTGCTGGACTTCGCCCAGCACGGCCGCCACTTCCTTCGCCGCCAGTGCGCGCACCTCGTGCGCCTGCGTAACCGCCCGCGGCGCGTCCAGAACCGTCGCCTTCGCGCGCACCTCCGCCACCGTCACCGACTCCGTCTCTTCGGTGAGGTCCAGGACCGCCACCGCCGACTCGCCCATTGCCACGGTGGCCAGCGTGTGCCCGTTGCCCGCGCGGCCGCCGTTGCCGGGGGTTTCAATCGCCAGCGCCTTGGGCGTCTGTGCCTTGCCCGGCGGGGCACTGGCGCGCTGCAGCGGCTTCACCGGCGCCGTTTCCCGTCGCTGCACGCCCGGCGTCTCGCTCCGCACGCTGCCGCCATTTCCACCATTGCCCCCGTTGCCGCCATTCCCACCGTTGCCGCCGTGTCCGCTCGCCGGCACCACCGCCGCGATGGGGGCGCTCCCCGCGGCCGCCACCGGCCGATCCACCGGCGCGCTCTCCGGGCGATGCGGCGCCGGGTTGGGGTTGTCCAGCTCAGACAGATCGATTTCGCCCAGCAGGAGCGCTCGCAGGCCGAAGCGTTCCTTGGCCTTCATGTACTTCTTCAGCGCGCACGCCAGACCATCCGGCAGCGACATGATCCGTCCGACGCGCGTCGGAATCTGCATCGACGACCCGATGCCGTCCCATTGCTTGACCAGCGCCCGCAGGCTTCCGCCCGCCCGCAGCCACAGCGACGCGATCCGGCACAGCCCCTCCAGATCGCTGTTCGCCACGTCGCCGCCCTTGCCGAGCTGCGCGAATACCTCCAACTCGCGGTCCGCCCGCGGATCGACCGTGATCTTCACGTGCATGTTGCCGAACGGCGTCATCTGTCGGATGCGCAATCCGCTCACGATCTCCGGCAAGTCCATCGGCTCGATGTACTTCGGCGGCGCCGGCTTGGCGGCCAACGCTTCCTCTACGGCGGCGGCCTCGATCTTCGCCGGCTCGACGCGCGGGGCTTCCACCGCCTCGCGCTTCTGCGCCGCCGCGTCATCCGCCTTCTTCAGCGCCATCGGCTGCTCCGACCGGCACCCGTCGCGATAGACCGTGATGCCCTTGCAGCGCAGCTTGTACGCCGTCTGGTAAATCTGGTCGACGTCTCCGCGCGACGCCGCGTGCGGGAAGTTGATCGTCTTGCTGATCGAGGCGTCACAGTGCCGCTGGAACGCCGCCTGCATCCGCACGTGCCAATCCGGACTGATATCGTGCGCACACACGAACACCCGCTTCACGTCCTCGGGAACTTGATCGATGTGCGCCAGCGTCCCCTCCCGCGCGACGCGCTCCAACAGCTCTTCCGAATAGAAGCCCCGCCCCGTTGCAACCAGTCGAAACGTCTCGTTCACCTCCACCATCGGCTGGCTGGTCGTCCGCTGTCCCTTCAGCACATTCCGCATGAACGCCAGCGAGAACATCGGCTCGATGCCGCCCGAGCAGTTCGCGATCATGCTGATCGTGCCCGTCGGCGCCACCGTCGTCACGGCCGCATTGCGCATCATCCGATTGCGCGTGTGCCACAGACTGCCGTTCCAGTTCGGGAAGCAGCCGCGCTCGCGGGCCAGCTGCTCGCTGCAGTTGTGCGCCTCGTCGTTCAGGAACTTCATGAAGCGCTGCGCCCAGTCGACGCCCGCCTCGCTGTTGTAGGCCACGCCGAGCTTGAACAGCGCATCCGCAAACCCCATCACCCCCAGCCCGATCTTCCGGTTGTCCCGGCAAATCTGCTCGATCTCCGGCAGCGGGTAGTTGTTCGCGTCGATCACGTTGTCCAGGAAGCGCGTTGCCACCTGGATCGCCTCGCGCAGCCCCTCCCAATCCACTTCCGGCCGCTCCGTGCATCCATCCCGCACGAACAGCCCCAGGTTGATGCTGCCCAGGTTGCACGCCTCGTACGGCAGGAGCGGTTGCTCACCGCACGGATTCGTCGCCTCGATCCGCCCCACGTGTGGCGTCGGGTTGTCCTCGTTGATCCGGTCCGTGAAAACCACGCCCGGCTCGCCCGTCTGCCACGCGTTGTTGACGATGCAGCTCCAGATCTCGCGCTTTGTGTACACTCGCCCGCGCAGCTCAGCCGGCAAGGCCCCGGTCAGCCGCGGCGACCGGTAGTACTTCTCCCGCCCGGTCTGCGCGACCTCCTCGACGCAGTCGATCTCGACCAGGTCGCGCACCGTATACTTCCAGATTTCCAAGTCCCGCGGCAGCACAAACGCCTTGCCCGTGCGCGGGTTGCGCACCACGTGCGGCGAATCCGGGTCCGCCAGGAACTCTTCCATCCAATCGTCGGTGACCTTGACCGAGATGTTGTAGTTCGTGAACTGGTTGAGATCCTGCTTCGCGTGCAAAAACTTCAGAATGTCGGGGTGATGGATGTACATCATCCCCATATTCGCCCCGCGCCGGAACGCCCCCTGCTGGATTGCGTTCGTCGCTTCGCTGAACGCCCGCCAGAAGCTGATCGGACCGCTCGTCGTCCCGCCGCTCGACTTGATGTAATCGCCCGTCGGCCGCAGCTCGTCGAACGCGAACCCCGTCCCGCCACCGGCCTTCTGAATCAAAGCGGTGTGCTTAATCGTGTTGAAGATGTCCACGATCGAGTCGCGGACCGGCAGCACGAAGCACGCGCTGAGCATGCCCATCTCGCGCCCCGCGTTCATCAGCGTCGGCGAGTTCGGCATGAAGGCGCCGGAGGTCATCAGGCCGTAAAAGCGCTCTTCCCAGTGCCGGCGCTCTGCGTCGCCCCCATACAGAATCTCGATCTCGGCGATCGTGCGCGCCACACGCCGAAATAGGGCCGCGGGAGTCTCAATACACTTGCCATCCTCGTTCTTCTTCAGATAGCGCGCTTCGAGGACCTGCCGCCCGTTCTCGCTCAGCGCCGGTTCATCCGTGAACCGCATTTCGGACTGCCCTGCCGTGGTCATCCGCGAACTCCCTTCCTCTACATACGCCGAGACATCGATATTAGATACAACCGGCTACCGGACATTAAACCGTCCGCCGAGAATTGCTCTTCCGTCAGGTGGGGTCACACAACCCACATCTTGGGAGGCAACGTTAAGGATAACCCAAGATGTTGGGGCGGTCAAAGACTTTCCCCCAGGATCGTTAAGATTTTATAAGACCTGAACACACAACAGGTTGTGGCACGGCTCAATCAACTACCATACAACTATGGCGCACGCGGAATCCGGTGTATCCGGAGCCTGGAATGATACCGTACATTTACCGAAATCATACCACTAAGAACCCCTGTGTCAACTCCGTGCACCCGCACGCGAAAGTGCCCCAAATGCCGGCAACTTACCGCGTTGTGGATTTGTGGATATCGGACCTCCCCAGCGCCACCTGCGCGAGCAGCGCCACTCCCAGCGGCATGGCCGACTCATCAAGATTGAAACGCGCGTGGTGGTGCGGATAGTGGCACCCCAAACCCTCGTTCCGCGCCCCCAGGAACGCGAACGCCGCCGGCACCTTCTGGGCGAAGTACGCGAAGTCCTCCCCGCCCCCCTGGATCGGCAACGAGACGAAGTCGTCCTCCGCGAACCCGACCTCCCGCGCCGCCGCCAGCAGTCGCTCCACCATCTGCTTGTCGTTCACCAAAGCCGGATACCCCCGTTCAATCGTCACCTCCGCCTTCGCCCCGTGCGCCATCGCCACCCCTTCCGCGATCTCCCGCACGCGCCGGCTGATCGTCCCAAACGTCGCCTCACTGATCGTCCGGATCGTCCCGCCTAACTCCACCCGCGGCGGAATCACGTTGTTCGCGCTCCCCGCCTTGAGCTGCGTCACGGACACGACGCCGTGATCACACATCCCCAGTGATCGGCTGACCACCGTCTGCAGCGCCAGCACGATCTCCGCCGCCACCACCACCGGATCCACGCACTGCTGCGGCATCGCCGCGTGCCCACCCTCCCCCTGCACCACGATCGTCAGCGCGCTCGGACTCGACATGAACGGCCCGCTTCGCAGCCCCACCGTCCCGCACGGCATCTCCGACCAGATGTGCAGCCCGAACGCGCACCCCACCCCCTCCAGCACCCCGGCCGTAATCATCGGCTCCGCCCCGCCACCATTCTCCTCCGCCGGCTGAAAGATGAACTTCACCGGCTGCGGCAATTCCGCCTGCCGTTCCCGCAGCAGCTTCGCCGCCCCCAACAACATCGCCATATGGGCGTCATGCCCGCACGCGTGCATCGCCCCTTTGCGCCGCGACGCATATTCCACCCCCGTCTCCTCCTCAATCGGCAGTGCATCCATGTCCGCCCGCAGCGCCACGGCCGTCCCGCACCCCGCGGCCGACGGGCCCCTCGCCGCGCTCCCCGCCGCGCTCTTGGCCGCGCTTCCGGCCGCGCTTCCCCCGGCGCCACTCCCCGCCGTCGCGCCCCCGGCCCCCGCGTCATTCCGAAGGAGTGTAACGACTGAGGAATCTGCCCCCGACGACGGAGACGCCCCCCTTGCCGTTCCACCTCCCCCCGCCAGCATCGCCGTTAGCCCCCACGTCGCCCCGATCCGCTCGCGCACGTCGTACCCGAGCTGCCGCATCTCCCCCGCGACGTATCGCGCCGTCTCCTCCTCCTCGCCGCTGAGTTCCGGGTGCATGTGCAGGTGCCGCCGCCACGCCACCAGTTGCGGCAATATCTCCTGCGCGGCTTCGCGAAGTGTCTGCGTCATGCGTGCATCCTACGGCCGGCCTGCGAACCGCTGGATCATAGACCCGCCCCCGCCCGGCGGTCCAGCCGCCCTACGCCGCCCGCACAAGGCGCACATACCGCCACGACGCCGCCTCCCCTTAACCCCGCAGGGGTTCAGGACCATAGCCACGGTTGGAGTGGCGCGGCGGCGCAGCCGCCAAGCCGCTCCAACCGTGGAAGCTCCCGCCCCCCATTCCTCTCCTCACCTCCACGTCAAGCGCTCGGCGCCGCCCACCTTCCCGCCGGCCGCGCCGCTCGCCACAATGCCCCCCATGCACGGCCTCCCCGACGACGCCCGCTGCCTCACCTGCGGCTACGCCCTGCGTGGCCAGACCGAACCGCGCTGCCCCGAGTGCGGGCGAGCATTTGATCCTGACGACACAGACACGTTCCGCCTTCCCGCTCGCTGCACTTGGACGCGCCGGCACTGCGGCCCGCTAGGCCGCTGGCACGTTGTCCTGACCCTCTTGGGCACAGCCTGCTTTCTGTATGGACAAAGCGAACCGGGCGGCGTCCTTGCGTTCGCATTCTGCGGCGGCTGCGTGTTCGCCGTGGCGCTGCCCTTGCTCCTCATCGGCAACTACCTCTTCCATGCCCTGTGCACCATCATTCACCGCGGCTTACCCACCGCCCGGCAGTATCGCCGCCGCTGGCTTGTACTACCGCTCGCCCTCGTGCTGGCCCTAAGTACCGTTCCCTTCAACTGGGTCTTCGCAGCGCGCTTCGCCCTGAGTTGCTCGGCGCTGGAGGCCGAGGTCCAGCGTCTCATCGCCCTGCCGCCACGCGATCCGAATTGCGCCTACGACGTTCCGCAGGGACCGACCATCGTCGGCCAATACCTGATCACCGGCCGCCTCGTTCGCCGAAACCCAACGGGCGGCGTGGACTACGTAGAGCTCCTGACGTTCGGCTGGGCCCGCTTCCGCTACTCCCCTGCTTCCGTCACCAGCCACCCGCGCGGACTTCTTCCGCCCGGCTGGGAAATCTCCATCAACGAGAAGTGAACCGCCCCGCGCGCCCCCGTCCTTCCCGTCCCACCCCCGATCGCGCACAATCCTCGGCATGCACGGCCTCCCCGACGACGCCCGCTGCCTCGACTGCGGCTACGCCTTGCCGCCGCCTGCCCAAACTGGACTCCCGCCGTCCTCGGGCGGACAATAGTGCAACGCCCACGTGGGCCCGGAGTTGTCGTGCCATGATTGCCGCAGAAGCCGCTCGTCAGCCGCGTATCCGCCTCATCAACCCGAATTCGCCGCTGTCGAACATTACGATGCCGGACGTCATCCGGAACATGACCTCGCCCCTGGGCCGCTGGACGCCCGCCTTCGTCTCGCGCCACGCGCAGAAGTTCCACTTCACGCGCAAGGCCATCTTCGCCCCCACCGGCCTCATGATCTGTGCCGCCGTCCTGCCGCGCAACTGGAGCGTCGAGCTCGTCGACGAGTGCACGCTCGACCAGCCGCACACCGCCCGCGCGGATGTCGACCTCGTCGGCATCTCCGCGATGACCACCCAGGCCCGCCGCGCCTATCAGCTCGCCGACGATTACCGCCGCCTCGGCATCCCCGTCATCATGGGCGGCATCCATCCCAGCGCCCTGCCCGCCGAAGCCCTCCAGCACTGCGACGCCGTGTGCCGGGGTGACGCCGAGTCCACGCTCCCCCACGCGATCGCCGACTTCCAGGCCGCCGTCGCCCAGGGTCAACCCGGCCGCACCGGCCTGAAGTCCATCTACGACTGGGCAACCTACCCCAGCGCCCCCATCGCCACGCCGCGCAAGGACGTCATCAATCCCGCGGACTACCTCGTCGCCAACCCGATCCAGACCACCCGCGGCTGCCCGCACAACTGCAACTTCTGCACGACGCCCGCCGTCTTCGGCCGCAAGTTCCGCCAGCGCGACGTCGGCGACATCATCGACGAGCTCAAGGCCGTCTGCGAAGTCCACAAGCCGCCGTGCTTCATCTTCGCCGACGACAACTTCGGCGGTAACCAGGCCTGGGCCGAGGAGCTCTGCGAGCGCATGAAGCCCCTCCGCGTCAACTGGGCCAGCCAGTGCGACATCCTCATCAGCAAGAGCGACCGCCTCATGGCCACCATGCGCGCCAGCGGCTGCCAGGGCCTGATCCTCGGCCTCGAAAGCCCGCGGGCCGGCACGCTCCAGGAAGCCGGCAAGAAGTTCGTCCGCTCCGACACCTACGCCTGGCGCATTCGCAAGATTCAGAGTCACCGCATCGGCCTGTGGGGGGCGTTCATCTTCGGCTTCGACAACGACGACTGGCGCGACTGTATGGCCGCGTGCCACTTCGCGCAGCGCATGGACCTGGCGATGAGCTGCTATCCGATCCTCACGCCGTATCCCGGCACGGAGTTCTTCCGCCAGTTCGAGCGCGAAGGCCGCATTCGCACGTATGACTGGGAGAAGTACAACGGCGCGTCGGTCGTCTACGAGCCCAAGCGCATGACGCCGAAGCAGCTCCGCCACGCCCAGATGGCCGCCTTCGCCGAGTTCTATTCCCTGCGCTCTACCGTGCGCCGCCTGAAGGCCCTCCCCCTCAAGAAGCTGTCCTGGATCACCAACCTCGCGATCGACAAGGGCATTCGCTACTACTACGCCAAGAAGCACCGCCGCGTCCCGCGCTTCCGCGACTTCCTCGACCTTGATTCACGGGCGTGGAGACATCCCGACGACGCCTGGGCCCACACGCCGCCGGCCATCACCTGCTGTGCCTGCGACTCCTCCTCCGCCACGGCCATTCCACCCCCCACCGGCACGGCCGCGACCGCCGCGATTGCCGCCGCGCAATGTGCCACGCTCCTGCAGGCCGCATCCGACCCGCTGGCGCAGGCGGCCATCGCGCTGTCCCGGGCACCGGGTGCGACTGCTCGGTGAGAAGTGGTACCCGGCGGGACTCTCACCACCGAGGACACGAAGGGCACGAACGAAGCGGGATTGCTTGCATACCACGCGGACGCGAAGGACGCGGAGAAGAAGGCGGGTTTGCCGTGATCGACCAGCGCGACGATCCGTGGGAGCGGGTCAAATGGGCGCTGCATGACTACGAGGCGGATTCGGTGAGCTGCTATGCGGAGGATTTGCGGGTTGTGCGGGCGGAGTACGTACGGCCAGCGTAGATGCAGCGTGACCCGGCGACGGCGTGAGGAGACCGCATGCGACGCAAACTGGTGCTGGCGGGGCTGGTCGTGCTCGCCGCAGGCGGCGGGCTGGTGGCGATCGTGTGGAACCGGCCGGAAGTCCAGGCGATCGTCGCGCTGGAGCGGCTCGAACAGCGGCTCAAGTCCGATGCGGTGTTCGGGCGCGCGGCGCCGGTGATGGCGCGTTACGCCCAGACGCTGGAGGGGCGCTTCGGGGACCGCGTGGACGAGTTCGGCACAGGCTGGCTACCCGCGGAGCTGACGCCCGTACCAGCGCACTACGTCACATTCGACGAGAACGGGCTGCGCATCGAGATGGGCGGCGGGTTCCACCACTTCGGTTACTTCGTCGCGCGTGATGACGCGACTTCGACCGCGACGGAGAAGGTCTGGGAGTTCGAGTTCTATACGGAGACGGAACGCGGGCGGAAGACCGTCGTTCGACTGCCGGCCGACGAACGCGTCCCTGACGACGAGATCGTCACGGCCGCCATCGCGGGCTACGACGCGCAGATGGCCACCGTGGACGCGCGCGAGTTGCCCCAGGAGCTCCGCAAAGAGGTGTGCTTTCTGCGGCATATGGGGCGCATGGATCTGGCCGCAGCGGCGTGCGCGGCCGCCATTGAGCGCGTACCGGAGCACTGGCTGCCGCGGATCGGGCGGGCCCTGCTGGAGTCGCCGCATTCGCCGGGGCCGGCCGCACGGGCGTTCCGGGAGTGGGTGGAGGCCCAGCCCAGTTACTCCCACTACTTCTACCTGGCGTGCTTGTACGACAAGCTGGGGGATCCGCAGGCCGCGGCGGACGCGGTGGCACGAATGCTCGACCATCCCGCGTTAACCACGCCGCTGGACGACGTGAGTGTCACGCTGATGGGGCACAATGGGGCGATTCTGGCGTACCGGGCGCGGCGGTACGATGTCGCAGAGCGGTTGTGCGCGCGGATGCTGGAGGAAGTGACACCCGACAGCAACGGGGAATCGCTGCGCCGCATCCGCGAGAGCGCGGCGGCCGCACTGGCGGGAACCACCACGCGCTCGGCGTCGGGGGCCCCCATCCCGGCACCGGCGAATCTCTTCGCGTTGCTGCCGCTGGACGTGCTGATCGACGAGGGCTTTATCGGCGCGGGGGTGAAGGCGGAAAGCCAGCCGATCAGTGGACCGCAACCGTAGGCCAGGGTACGCCAAGGAAGCTATTCTCGCCGCATCAAGGCCGCGGGCGCACGACAAGTTGCGTGTCGCACAGGCGGCCGCCGCCCTTGCCCCGTTACGGAGCAGTGCCGCGCGGAAGGTCTGCGGGCGCTACGGTTGCGACGCGGGCGCTGCGGCAGCCGGTTGGGTCGCGGGCGGGGTGGGTTCGGGAGGGAGGCCGAGTTTGGTGCGTGCTTCGGCAAGGAGGGCTTCGAGGCGGTCCTGCCAGGGGGCGCCGCCGAGGTCGGGGTACCAGACGCGTTCCTGGCGGATCTGGCTCTCGACCTCGGCCACGTCCCCGGCGCGGTAGCCGAGAGCGAGCCAGTTGTAGCGGGCTTCCCAGTAGCGCTCGGGGGCGCGTTCGCGCAGGCCGGGGTCGCCAAGGAGGACGGCCCAAGCGTCGCGGGCGGCCTTAATCGCGGCGGTATCGGCCGCCTTGGGGGCACTCGCGTCGGCGGTCTGGGGAGCAGGCGAATTCGCGTCGGCCGACTGCGGCGCGGTCGGCAGCACAGGGGCGCCCGGCGTTTCGAAGCCGAGTTGGCCCGTGAGCGTTTGGGCGCGGAGGCGGAGGTAGTTGCCGTTCTTCGGGCTCTTGGCGAGCAACTCCTCGGCGAGCTTGCGGGCGTCGGCGTACCGGCCGGCGAAATAGAGCATCTCCGCTTGGCCGGCGAGGACGAATTCGAGGTTGCCGGCGCGGGCGGCGTCGGCGCGGACCCACTTTTCAAGCTCTGCGAAGGTGGCGACGGAGTCGGTCGCGAGGCGGTGGGCGGCGTCGGCCTGGCCGTCGGAAAGCAGGCGCTGCACTTCTTCCTGCATGCCGCGGGCGAGGGCCGCAAGCGTGCCACCGACCTGGCCAGGCGGGGCGGTCTCGAGGAACTGGCTGAGGATTTTCGAGGCTTGCTCGAAATTGCGGAGGCCGCGATAGGCGCGGATGCGCACGGCGAGCACGCGGCCGATCTGGGGGCTGTCGGGGTATTGCTGCTCGAAGGAGGCGATGGCGGCGAGGGCGCCGTCGTAGTCGTCCATGCCCGGCAGCGTCAGCGACTCGGCCGCGGCAACGCGGGCCTCGGCGGACCACTTGAGCAGGGCGTCCTTGTGGACGGCGGACGTGGCGCGCTGGGCGCTGGCGTCGGCGTACGCGCGCAGGCCGTCGATCGCCTGGCGGCCGGCCTGGCGGTAGGCGTCGGGATCGGCGGTTCCGCGGAGGGCTTCCCAGGCCTGGCGGCCGGCGACAGCCCGGCGGTACTGGGCCTCTTCCCAATGCTTGCTCTGCTCGGGGACCTTGGCGAATTGGGCGGCGGCCTCGGCATACTGGCCGGCGAACTGCAAGGCCAGGGGGAGCAGCCAGAGCGCTTCGTCGCGAGCGGGGTGGTCGGCGTAGTTTTCGATGACGTTGCGGAGGGCGGCGGCGAGCTGGAGGTAGTCGTCCTTCTTCTTGCTGATTTCGGCGACCTTGCCCCAGAGCTGGTAGGCGAACTGGGCGGCCTGGGCGGCCTGGGCGTGGTTGCGGTGCGCGGTGGCCAGGCGTTGGAAAGCTTCGGCGGCGCCGCGCTCGTTGCGGACGAGGTGGCGGCAGCGGCCGAGCTCGAAGAGGATGTCGCCGGCGGTGGCGTCGTCGACGCCTTCCCGGCGGGAAGCCTCGACGAGGCGGTCCATGGCGTCGCTGTATTTCTTTGCTTCGATCAGCGCGCCGGCAGAGTAGAGCAGCTCGGTCGCGGTGAGCTTGTTGAGGGGCGTCGCGAGGTCGATGCTGCTGGAGATGTAGGTCTGGACGAGGGCCGGCCAGGGTCCCCCGCGGACCGCGAGGCGGCTGAGGCGGCTGAGGCCGGTCTCGCGGGTGCGCTGGGCCTTTTGGACGAGCGCGGCGCGCGAGGCATCGTCGGCGAGGGTGCGGCGGATCGCGTCCGACTGCATGAGGTAGCTGTAGGCATCCCACAGGTGGGCGAGATTCACATAGAAGCGGCCGGCGCGTTCGCCAGGGTCGAGGCGCGCGGGGTCTTTTTCGACGAGCGGGCGCAGGGTGGCGCGGGCCTCGTCGAAGTCGCCGGCGGCCATCTGGCAACGGGCGAATTCGTACTGCACGCGGGCGCGGAGCGCGAAGTCGGCGTCGTCGCCGAGCGCCTTGAGGAAGTTGTCCGACGCCTCCTTCGTGCGGCCGAGCTCGCGCTGCGCCATCGCCAGGGCGAGGTAGCACAGGTAGCGCATCTGGCCGGGCTGGTCGCGATCGACGAGCTGCGTGAACTGGCGTTCGGCCGCAGCGAGGAGCTCACGCTGCTTGGGGGAGTCCTTGGGTTCGAGGACGCCGAGGTAATAGCAGGCCCAGCCGAGGTTGAGGGTCTGATCGAGGCTGGCCTGGCGGACGACATCGAAGAGGCCGGCCTGGAGGAGCTCTTCTTCCCGTTGCGAGATTTCGGCCATGACGGGCGCGAGGGCGCGACCGGCCTGGTCGTATTGGGCGCGGGCTTTGTCGAGCCATTGCGCGAGGGCTTTGCGGTCGCCGCGCTGGCCCGCGGTAAGCTCGTACTCATCCATGTCGGCGGCGGCGGGGCCCGAGAGGAGCATATTGCCGTACTGGACGCGGGCGGCCGCGATGCGAATGGACGCACCGGGCGCGGCGGTGCCGGCCT
Source organism: uncultured Planctomycetales bacterium (assembly GCA_964523405.1). Classification (GTDB taxonomy): domain Bacteria; phylum Planctomycetota; class Phycisphaerae; order UBA1845; family Fen-1342; genus CAZGAQ01. The sequence continues at coordinate 3,013 of CAZGAQ010000032.1, read as the reverse complement.
TGACCAGGGCGTCGACCCAAGCGCGGTACTTTTCGTCAGCGCGCTCGAAGGCGCGCTTGCGCTCGTCGCCGGCCTTGGCGCGACGGGCGCGGCCGGCGTAGGCCTGGGCGAGCCAACCCTTCTCTTCGGGGTTGCGCCCGCCGAGGAGACGGGCCTCGAGCGCATCGGTCATGCCGTCATCGATCATCTTCTGGACATCCGCGGGGATGCCGGACGCGGGCGCGGAGTCCTGCGCGCGCGCACGAGCGGCGTGCCAGCCCCCCCACCCACCCGCGGCCACCACCAGGACGATCGCGACGCGTTTGTTCATGGCGGACTCACTGCGCCCGGCCGGAAGCTCACCGCAAACTGCACGTTCGTGAACTTCGCCCGGACCGCGGCGTCCATGGCCTTGACGACGTACTTCCAGCGGACGCTCGTTTCCGCGCCGATGACGACGGGATTTTTCGTGTCGGTGCCGGCGATGCGTTGGCTGTCGAGGAGTTTGAAGAGGCCCTCGAAGTCGCCGCTGGGCAGGCGGCGATCCATGACGACGATGGAGGCGGACGCGCCGTTGTCGACGTCGCCCAGGCCGATGCGGATGAGCAGGGACTGCACGGCGACGGCCTGGCCGGGGCTGGGGCCGCTGGAGGGGTCCAGCGAGGTTTGCAGGACGCCGCGCTGGGCGAGATCGAGGGTGGCACCGAGAAGAAAGAAGACGAGCAGCACCATGATCACGTCGACCATGGGGGCGAGGTTCGGGACGCACTCCACGCTGGTCGCGCGACGGCGGGTCATGACGGGACGGCCTCCGCGGGGTCGCGGCCCTCGCTGACGCTGAAGACGATGTCGGCGATGCGCGCGACACCACAGGCGCGCAGGACAACCTCGACATGCTTATACATGACCATGCGGTCGGCGTTGATGACGCAGCGCAAGGGCTGCTTTTCGCGGGCGGCGCGTACGACCTGAGCTTTGAGCAGCGCTTCGAGGTCCTCGGGCTGGAGGGCGCGGTCGCGGATCTGCTGGCCGTCCCACTCACGAATCACGTATTCGGCGGTGTCGTCGGTGCCGGTCGCGGGGCGGCGGATGGTAATCGTGACACGGTTGCCCAGCTCGGTGCCTTCGACCGTCTTGGCGGCGAGGGCCCAGGGCAGATCCACCTTGAACTCGCTGGAGAGGCGGCTGGCGATGAGAAAGAAGATGATGAGACACATCATCACGTCCACCATCGGGGCGAGATTCAGGGTCATCGACATCGGCTGGGGCGGACGTTTCAGAGCCATGTCCCAACTCACTCCAGCGCCCGGCGAGCCGGGCGGGTGCGCGGTCGCGCGGCACCCGTCTCACTCGGCCGGGTCCCCCACCTTGGGCGAACCGGAGCCGCGCGGCGGCGGCGCGGGCGGGCGTGGTGGCGCCACCGCGGCGGCAGGCGGCGGCGCCGCGGCGGGCTTCGCAGCGGTCGGGCCCGGGCGGAAGTACTCCAGCAAATCGAGGGCTTCGACGGTGGCGCTGACGGTCTGGGCTTCGATCCGGTTGCGGCACAGGCCATAGAAGCCGATGCCGAGAATCGCGAGCGACAGGCCGAGGAGCGTGTTGACGAGGGCCTTGCTGATGCCGCCGGCGAGCTGGCTGCCGCCCTGGCCACCGCCGGCACCGAGCTCCCCGAAGGCCTCGATCATGCCCCACACGGTCCCGAGCAGGCCGAGGAGCGGGCCGAGGTTGCCGATGATGTTGAGGTACTCGGCCTTGCGGAACATGCGGCTGCTGAGTTGGCCGGATTTCTCCAGGGCCGCCTCGTGCATGGCGTCGAAGCCGTGGCGGGCATGCTGGAGGGCGGCCGTCATGATCTGGGCAAAGTAGGTGCGGCTCTGGCGGAGGCTCTCGAGGCAGTCGCGGAAGTTGCGGGCCTCGATCTGCGCGCGGGCCTTATCGATCTGGTCGACCGGAGCGACGGCGGCGCGGCGCACGGTCAGAAAATGCTCGATGATGAAGGCGATGACGACGACCGAGCCCGCGAGGATGAGGAAGGTCGGGTACTCGATGCCCTCGCGAATGATCTTCAGCAGGGACTGTTTCTGCACGCCCGCGGCGGGTGCCTGCGCCAGGGCGGGCAGCGCGCCCAGCCAGAGGATGCCGAACAGAGCGCGACGAATCCACATTGCTCGCATAGTCACTCCTGCCGGTCGCTGGTCGCACCGGCGTGTGTCGTCAGCGTCCCAGGTCCCGCGCGGTCACAATCTTGCACTTGCCTCCGTTGGCCTCGGCGATCTCCCGCAAAAGGCGCGAACCGTCGGTTTCGCGCGGCAGGTCGCTCTTGTCCGCCAGGAGCAGCTCGTCGAACACCAAGCAATAGACGCGCGTCAGCTTGCCGGCGTTCGCGTGGTTGATCTGCGCGGCATCGCGCTGGGGGTCGCCAAACATCCCGTCGGAGAAGAGGAAGATCGCGTCCGGCTGCAGCGCGAGGGCCCGCCGCATGGCCTCGACCGGCTGCGTGTCGCCCTGGGGGGCCCGGCGGTCGATCCAGGCAAAGAACTCCTTCCGTAACTCGTCGGTCGCGGCCTCCAGTTTCGGCTTAAAACTCTCGATTTTGACCTCGTCCGAGCGGGAGTAAAACAGAATCACGTCAAAGGATTGGGAGGGTTTGAGCCGCCCCACCGAGCGCTTCAGCTCGCGTTTCAGCTCATCGACGGCCACGATGATCGACCCGGAATAGTCGACCACGTAGACCACTTTGTTGGCGCGGATGTTCAGGTCCCAGATGCCGGCCATGCCCATGCGCGCACTGCCGCCACCGAGGCCCTCGCCCAGGCCGCCGGTACCGGCCTCGCCCGCGCCGCTGCCGGTGCCAAGGAGGCTCAGCGCGCCGTCACCGATGCCCAGGTCGCCGCCCGCGCCATCGCCGCCGAGCCCCGGCGTGTCGCCGGCGAGCTCGCGTTCGCTCAGAGAGGGCATCTCGCGCAGCGGGTTCGTCAGCGTATCCAGCGCTTCCAGTGGGGCCGGCTCATCGGGGGTCGGCAGCGGCATGCCCTGC
>CAZGAQ010000031.1:33679-65157 GCA_964523405.1 uncultured Planctomycetales bacterium | reverse complement strand
CAAACGAGGTGCCGAATGTCCAAGAAGATTCTGCTCCTGGCCGGCGACTTTGTGGAAACGTACGAGGTGATGGTGCCGTTCCAGGCCCTGCTCATGCTCGGGTGCGAAGTCCACGCCGTCTGCCCCGGCAAGATCGCCGGGCAGTCCGTCGCCACCGCCGTCCACGACTTCGAGGGCCAGCAGACCTACTCCGAGAAACGCGGCCACAACTTCACGCTGAACTACGACTTCGACCGCGTGAACGTCACCACGTACGACGGGCTGTATCTGCCCGGCGGGCGAGCGCCGGAGTACCTCCGTCTCGAGACGCGCGTCTTGGGTCTCGTGCGGCACTTCTTCGAGGCCGGCAAGCCCGTCGGCATGATCTGCCACGGCGTACAGCTCCTGACCGCCGCCGACGTGTGCCGCGGACGCCGCATGACCTGCTATCCGGCCTGCCGCCCCGAGTTGGAACTGGCCGGTGGAATCTACGTCGAGCCCGATGGCAGCTTCACCAACGCGGTCGTCGATGGCAACCTCGCCAGCGGTCCGGCCTGGCCCGCGCACCCCGCGCTCCTGCGCGAGTTCGCGAAGCTCCTCGGACTGCGCATCGGGCAGTAGCGCGAATGCACAGGTCGCGCATCGTCCTGTAGCGTAAGGCCTCCGCCTGCCCCGAACGCATGTGAGGGGTGCCTGACGTCCCCCGCTGCCTCGCCGGCAGCGCTGCCTACGGCAATGACGACGGTACGGCCGGCAACGCTGCTTCCGCTGCGGCACTTGCCTCGGGTCTCTGATACGCCGGAATCGGCGTCCCGCACTCCGGACAGTTCGTCGACGTGAGCTTGTACAGCAGGTACCCGCACTTCGGGCACTGCTCCTCCTCAATCTCAATTCGCAGCCGCAGCTTGCACCGCCCGCACTCCGCGCCCCCCGCCGGCAGCTCCTGCGTCAATCCGCACCGCGGACACGTCAGCGACAGCACCAGCCGCGTCGTCACCGCCGCCCGCTCGCGCAGCGTGTTCAACCAGTGCAGAATCGGGACGCACAGGAGGGCACATGCCGTGACGATGCACAACAGAATAGTCCCGCGATCGAGCCAGATTCGCTCGTTGGGCAAGAGGTGAAGGTACCGCTCCATGCTCATCATGCCGAGCAACACCGCCAGCAGCACCACACAAGTCTGCGCGGCCAGCCGGCCCCAGCGCCACAGTCCCGGCAGCCGCGCCAGGCCGAGTAGTGCGATCACGACGCATCCGATCACGCCCACGGTCAAGGCTAGGCAGAACACCTGTGGCAGCTCCGCCTCCGGCCACGACCAATAGTCGCAAATGAGCGCGATTTGCAGTCCCGCCATGAGCGGCACGCCCAGGAGCGCGAGGACGGCCGGGATGCGCCCCCGCCCACGCGAGAGCGCGAAGAGCGCCCCCAGCGACATGACGCTGGCCAAACCCACACTCAGCAGTGATACGAGCAGCCGCTCCGCATTCCGCGACGACGTCCCCTCCACCAAGATATAGACGACGGCCAGCACCGCTAGTCCGCCGAGGACGATCACAAAGCCCATCAACCCGTAACGCCAAAGCCGCCGCCGCTCCGCATGTGTCATGACTACCTCCCGTTACCGTACGGATTCCCGTCGACCCCGGCAGAACACGCGCGCACCTTTTCGTCCGTGCGTCTGCCGCGCCCGCTCACGTCCGCTGCCGCCGCACCCGCCACTGATCCAGCGCCACCGCCACAATGATGATGTGTCCCACAATCATCTCCTGCACAAAGTTCGACCACCCCAGCACCGTGCAGCGGTTCCGCAGGTACGCCATCAGGAACGCCCCGGCGAGCGTTCCCGCGATGCTGCCCTGCCCGCCCGCCAGCGACCCGCCGCCAATCACGACGGCCGCAATCACATCCAGCTCCAGCCCGATCGCGACCGTCGGGTCGCCCTGCGTCAGCCGCGCGAACTGCGCTAACCCTGCCAGGCCCGTCAACAGCCCCGCGCCGGCGTAGATCAGCACCTTCGTGCGCGCCACGCGAATCCCGCACAGCCGCGCCGTCGCCTCGTTCGACCCCAACGCAAACGCATACCGCCCCGGCACCGAGTACCGCAGGGCCCCGGCCACCACCAGCCCCAAGCCCGCCAGCACCCACACGCCCGGCGCCAGCAGCAGCCAGCCCCACCGCGGTACCGGCTGCACCCACAGCTCCAGCCCGCGCGTCGGCGCGCTCACCGGCACACTGTGCGAAATCCACTTCGCCACGCCGCGGTAGAACCCGAGCGTCCCGAGCGTCGCGATGAACGGCGGCAACCGCAGCAGCGTGATGAGCAGGCCGTTGTAGCCGCCGCACAGCGCCCCCGTCCCCAGCGCGACCAGCACGACAATCCACAGCGGCCACTCGCGCTGCAGTGCCAGTGCCGTCGCCACGCTCGTTAGCGCGATGGCGGAACCCACCGACAGGTCGATCCCGCCGCTGATGATGATCACCGTCATCCCCAGCGCGGCAATCCCCACGATCACCATGTGTACCGTGATCGTCCGCAGGTCCAGCAGCGTCAGCGCCGCGTGCGGCGGCCAGGCGAAGAATACCAGCATCACCAACCCGACGATCAGAAACGGCGCCAGCGCCGCCAGCACCCGCCCGGGCGCTAGCGCCGTTGGTGCAACCGTCCCGGCATCCTTCGCGGACGCGGTCATCCGGTCATCGCCTCCCGGCCGCTCGCCGCGACCGCAACGAGTTCCCGCTCCGTCCACGCACTCACCGGCCGCGCCGGCCCCAGCCGCCCCCGGTGCATCACCGCAATGCGATCGCAAATCCCCAGCAGTTCCGGCATGTAGCTGCTTACCACCAGCACCGCTTTCCCCGCCGCCGCCAGCCGGCCAATCAGCGTGTAAATCTGCACCTTGCTGGCGACATCCACGCCCCGCGTCGGCTCATCCAGCAGCAACACGTCCACCCCGTGATGCAACAGCCGCGCCAGTGCCACCTTCTGCTGGTTCCCCCCCGACAGCTCACCCACCGCCTGCCCCGCCGACCGCGCCCGCACGTCCAGTTGCCCCATCCACTTCGCCGCTTCGCGCCGTAGCCACCACGGCCACACGCCACCTAGCCACGCCAGGGGCCCGAGCCGACTCAGCGTGATGTTGTCCGCGATCGACCGCGCCAATGCCAATCCCTCGCCCTGGCGATCCTCACTGAGCAGCCCGACCCCGCGCGCTAGCCGTGCCGGCGGCGCCGCCTTGCCCCCGGCCACCCCAGCAATCCGCACGCTGCCCCGTCGCACCGCGTCCAGCCCAAAAAGCGTCCGCAGCAGCTCCGTCCGCCCCGCCCCCACCAGCCCCGCGAGCCCCAGGATTTCCCCGCGCCGCAGCTCCAGATCAACCTCCACCGGCAGCCGCCGACCGCTCAGCCCGCGCACCTCCAGAAGCGGCGCCCCGGGCGTGTGCGGCACTCGGGGGAACATCTCCTCCAGCCGCCGACCAATCATGTGCTCCACCAGCGTGTCGATCGACGTCCCTGCCATCGCCCCACTCGCCACGCGGCGCCCGTCGCGCAGCACCGCGAACCGGTCCGCAATCTGCTGCGCCTCTTCGAGGAAGTGAGAGATGTAGACAATGGACACGCCGGTGGCGCGCAGGGTGCGAATCACCGCGAACAGACGCTGAATGTCTGCGAGCCCCAGACTGCTCGTCGGCTCATCCATGACGATGACACGGGCGGACGTCATCAGCGCGCGCGCAATCTCAACCAGTTGCCGCGCGGCCGGCGACAAGCGCCCGACCGGCGTGTCCGGATGCAGCTCGGGATGATTGAGCTGCGCCAGCACCGCGCTCAACGTCCGCCGCTGCGGCTGGCGGCGGATGAGGCCAGCCGTGTGCCGCTCGATCCCCAGCGTCAGATTCTGCTCCACCGTCAGGTGCAGCGCCAGATTGAGCTCCTGGTAGATCATGGCCACCCCCGCCGCCCGCGCCGCTAGCGGCCCCCGCGGCGCAAACGGCCGCCCATCCAGCCGCAGCTCCCCGCCGTCCGGCCGCACCGCCCCCGACAGCACCTTCATCAGCGTGGACTTCCCGGCCCCATTCTCACCCAGCAGCGCCAGCACCTCGCCCGGTTCCAGCAACAGGTCCACGCCATCCAGCGCCACGGTCGCGCCGAACCGCTTGCCAATCCCGCGCATCTCCAGCCGCGGCGTGCTCATCGGTCTACCGCCACCCCCGGCGCCGCCGCAGCGGCAGCCTGTGTGACCGGCGACGGACTATTCCCGCGCCGGCGGTTCCAGCAGCGCGCGCATCTCCGGCTGCGCCATGTTCTCCGGAGTCACCAGCGCCACTCCGGTGTCGATCCGTGGTTCCACCGCCTTGCCCTGCACCGCCTCCACCGCCGACTTGACGCCGAGATACCCCATCTTCAACGGATTCTGCACCACCAGCCCGTCCATCTCCCCCTTCGCCAGCGCCTCGACCAAACCCGGGCTCGCGTCAAACCCGACGAACTTCACCTGCCCCACCAGCCCACGATTCCGCAGCGCCAAGAGCATGCCAAACGTCGACGACTCATTGGGGCAGAAGATGCCTTGCGCCCCCGCCTGCGCGGTCAGCAGATTCTCCGCCGCCTCCTGCGCCGTCGCCCGCGTCGGCCCGGCATACCGATGCGGGTCAACCAACTCGACGCCAGCCACCTGCCCGATCGCCTCCGTGAAGCCCCGCTCGCGGTCCATCGTGCTCGCCGAGCCCTCCTGGTACCGCAGCAGCAACACCTTTCCCGGCCCGCCCAGCACCTCGTTCAGCCGTTGGGCCCCGAGCTGCCCGCCCTTCACATTGTCCGTCGCCACAAAACTGACGAAATCCTGCCCCACCGTCCCCGCCAGCGCGGAGTCGATGATGATGACCGGAATCTTCGCGGCCATCGCCTGCCGCGCCGGCGCCAGCAGCGCCTTCTCATCCAGCGGCGCCAGCACAATCGCGTCCACACGACTGGAGATGAAGTTCTGCACCAGCGCCACCTGCTGCTCGCGATCATCCTCCTTCTCCGGCCCGCGGAAGATCACCTCCACGTTGCCCAGCTCCCGCGCCGCCTGCTGCGCGCCCGCCTGCACCGATTTCCAGAAATCGTGTGTCGTTCCCTTCGGGATCACCGCGACACGCAGCTTGCGCTCACCCGTAGCCGCCGCCGGAGACGTGGTTACCGGACCGGCCGCCGTCCCGCCGGCCGTCGCTCCCTGGCCCGGAGGAGCCGACTTCTCACAGCCGCACAGGAGCAACACACCCAGGCATGTCAGAGCAACGCGCATGATGGACTCCTCGCCGATCAGGTGATGTCCCAATCGGCGGTATCATACGAAGGGGGCGCCCTGGGGGGTAGCCGGCCGGATCGCGTTGGCGCATCGGCACGACGCTTGTTATACTTGCTGCTTGGACCGTTTCATCCCGCCGCGGCGTGGAGGCGCCGCCTTGACCCGCAACAACGGAGGTCACCATGAACCGGCGTGCCCTGTCCGTGCTGAGCCTGACCTGTCTCTGGGCTGCTACGGCTACTGCCGCCTATCCCGCCTTGGACAGCCTCACGGAGAACACCGCCGCGCAGTGGGGTGCCGGCGCCGCGGCCGCCGCGGCCGCCGTGTATGACGATGCGGCGCGCGTGCGGATCGGCAGCGCGTCGATCCGTTTCGAGACCAACGGCGGAGCGGATACGTGGTTGTGGACCCCGCTCGCACGCGCTGCCGGGTGGGACCTGTCCGGCATCGCCCGCTTGCGCTTTTGGGTTTACGCCGAGAACCCGAGTCCGTATGGTTTCCAGAATGCATCGCCGTGGGTTCGTCTGGGCACCGGCGCCAGCGCGTCCACCAATTACTTCAACTACCAAACCACTTCGGTCGTCCTGAACGGTGCTCTGGGCACGTGGCTCCTGGTCAGTGTGCCTCTGGCCGGCGACAGCGAGTGGCAGCGCACCACTGTCGGGGCGCCCAGCCTGACCGACATCGACTGGCTGGAGATCCACGCCGACACGTGGGATTACGGCTTCAAGTTATGGATCGATGGCCTGGAATTCCTGCCTACCGAGGGCGCGCTGCCGGCACCGACGAACCTGCAGATCACGCCCTTCTACTCCACCACGTACCTGCAGTGGAACGCGGTCACCGCGCCGAACGTCGCCGGCTACGAGGTCTATCGCCGCCCGTCGTCCGGCACCTATGGCCCGCCGATCAAGCGGGTCTTGCGTACCTCATTCAATGACTACGGCCTCCAGCCCGGACAGGTCTACTACTACAAGGTGATTGCTGTCGACGGCTCTGGCGCCGCGCTCAGTCAGTTCACCACCGAGCAGCCCATTGCCCTTGACAGCAGCCCAGCCCGCTATACCACGCACAAGAACCTCGAGACCCTGATCGTGTTCTACAAGGGCGGGTATACGACGTCGCAGGTCGCGCAGATGGTCAATGGCCTGAAGTTGGGCCTGGAATTCTACTGGCGCACCACCCTGTGCCAGATGAACATGGACGTGACCTGGCTCTACATCGACACCGTGCCACCCGGGGCCGATTGGAGCAGTCCTGCTCTGCTCGCCGACCTGCGCGCTCACGGCGTCCAGGATAACCAGTTCGACCTGGCCTACCTCGTTGGCCAGAACCTCTCCGGCTGCTTGGGCGGCTGGGTGGTGCTGGGCAGCACGTGCGCGTCGCTGGGCACCGCCTGCGGCTCGGCCTACCCCGGCCGGAGCTCCAGCATCAACTACACGATCACCTGGACCTACACGCACGAAATCCACCACGCCCTGGAAACCATGCAGAACATTTCCGGTTCGCCCGAAGTGCTGTTCTGCCACTTTCCCTGGTGCTACCCGTCACCCCTCGGGCCGACGGGCTGGCACATGGACTGGGGCGCGGACTTCGACGGCATTGCCCAGACGAACCGCCAGTACGGCAACCAGTGGATGGAATTGCCGCCACCGTATGACGGCTATATTGAATGCGTCGACGACGACCACGATGGTCTGCCCGACGCCGACGCGCGGCTCTGGCGCGACGAGGTCCGTTCCGGCTCCAGCCCCGCCAAGGCCGACACGGATGACGACGGACTCAATGACCTGCGCGAATTCACGGCGGGTAACTTCCGTGGGACCGTCCCCACGAATCCCGACACCGACGGCGACGGAGTCCTCGATGGCGTCGACCCGCACCCGCTGTACCGAGCCGGCACGACGATTGAGAAGTTCGCAACCCCACCGACCATCGACGGCACCCTCGAAGCCGCCTGGCCGCAGCTCGTGGACGGCTACTACTTCACCATGAGCAGTACGAGCTTTCCGCTCAAGACCTACGCCGGCTGGGATGACAACGCGCTGTACTTCGCCTTCGAGACGACGCGTGCGCTGCGCTACAAGATTTCGCTCGACGGCAGCGGCGCGGATGGACGCTTCGAATCCCCGGTGCGCCACGTCGCCGGGGCCACCGACACCTACAACCAGGACAACAAGGGCAACCACATCGGTGATTCCTGGGGTGACGGCCACCACGTCTACGTCGCACAGGACCTGAGCACCGTCGAGGTGTTCGGACGCTCGGTCATCACCGGGGCGCAGGTCGCCTCCAGCGTGTCCGGGAGCGTCTACCGCATCGAAGTGAAAATCCCGCGCGTGCTCCCCGGCGGCGCGGCCTACACCTGGTATCCGCCGGACGCGCCAGTCGTGGACGGGCTCACGCTCACGCCCGGGCACGTCATCGGCCTGGGCATCACGACTTCCGAGCTCGCGGGCTCTGACGGCAGCGAGTTCAGCGGTACGTGGACCAGCGTCTTCGAGACCCACACGTACGTGGACTTTACACTGCACGCGGCGCCGGTCGTCTGTGCCGGGGACGCGAACTGCGACGGATCGATCAACTGGCGGGACATCGACTACCTCGTCGCGGGCATGAACGACAACCTGTCCGCCTGGACGGCCCTCTTCCCGACCGGACCGACCTGCACTTTCGCCAATGTGGATGCCAGCGGGGATGGCCAGGTGAACTGGCGGGACATCGATCCGTTCATCGCGCTGATGAACACGACGTGCCCCTAGCGGCATAGTAGCGTCACGCCCGCGCGCCTGGCGTTGCAGATGAAAGCGGGCGGCGCCCCGGCGCCGCCCGTTTGCTGGGGGCGGTCCCGCGCGAGCTCCCTACGCCTTTGTCGGCGGACGGATCCCCATGACATCCGGCTTGTAGACGCGTGTCTCCAGTCCCTTGACGTATGAGGTCCACTCGCTCGTCGCGTCCGGATCCGCATCGATTGCGGCCTGCGACATGGCCAGCTTGGCGTCGAGATTGTCGATGTAGTGCAGCAGAAACGCCTCCGGCATCGCCGGCAGACGCGGGCTGCCGAACTCGTACTTGCCGTGGTGCGCCAGGATCAGGTGCTTCAGCGCCAACTCCACTTGGTGCGGGAAGGGCTGCTGTTGCTCCGCCTCGATTTCCCGGCATTTCTCGTGCAGCCACAGCACACACTGCACGATGTGTCCCAGAAGCTGTCCCTCGCTCGTGTACTCCAGATTCGTCTCGTAGGCCAGCTCGCGCGTCTTGCCCGCGTCGTGCAGCAGCACCGCCGCCAGCACCAGGTCGCGGCTGATCCGCGGATACAGCGGGCAGACCGCCTGCGCCAGCCGCAGCAGGTTCACCGTGTGCTCCAAGAGCCCGCCCAGGTACGCGTGGTGCATCTGCACCGCCGCCGGCGCCCGCTTGAACGCCGTCGCGAAGGCCGGGTCATTCACGAATTTCCCGACCAAGAGCAGCAGCCACCGGTTCTCGATCGTTCGCAGAATCTCCTTCGCCTCCACCCACAGCGCCTCCACGTCGCAGGCCGTCGCCGGCAGGAATGCCGCCGGATCCACGCTGCCCGGCTCCACGGCCCGCAGCCCGTCAATGATGAACTGGCGGTTGCCCTTGTAGCTCTCCACGCGCCCGCGGAAATGCAGTAGCCCCCCTTCCGGAATCGAGTCGTAAATCTCCTGCGAGGCGTTCCACATCCGCCCCAGCATCTCCCCCGACCCGTCCGCGATCACCGCGTGAATGTACAGACTGCCGTTGCTGGTCGTGCGGAGATCCTTCTGCGCGACGCGGTACACCTCGTCTTCGATCCGCTGGCCGGCCTGCAGGCTGGCCACGGACGCACGGGGCTTGGTCTGGCTCATGGCGACCCGGTCGAACCGGCCTCCTGTTGCCGGCGCCGGCCCTCAATCCACTCCAGCGCGTCCGGCGTGAAGAACACCGCCTGCTCCCCGAACAGATCATGCCGCATCACGATGCCCAACGGCGTCGTGTAGTACGAGTGGATTGTGGCCGCGAGCGACAGAATCGCCGCCTCCCACGTACGCCCCTGCATCTCGAGGTTGCGCAGCGCGTAGTACATCCCGTCCGAGCGCCCGTGATGCCGGCCCACGATCTCCGCCACCACGATCTGCTCGGCCGAGGCCCGGACCTTGCTCCAGTCCGCCTGCACATCCCCGTGAAACACCACGCGATGCAGACGCTCCACCTCGTCGACCATGCGGCGCAGATGCTCGGTCCGGCCGATTTCGGCCTGCAGCGCGACGATCTGTTCAGCGGGAATGCGTGCCAAGGAATACCCTGCCTCCGGCGCGCGGGGCGCGCGGCCCGCGCCCTGCCAGCCTCACGGCTGATTCGGTTCGCCACCACCCTCCCCCGGCTGGTCACCCGGCGCCGGCGCGGCGGCGTTGGGCTCATTCGGTTCCTTCGGTTCGTTGGGCTCTTTCATCCCGGGCGCCGGACTGGCCTCGTTGGGCTCGCCCGCGCCGGAGGGCAGCTCGAGCGGCTGCCCCGTCATGGCTTTGACCATGATCTGCATCAGCGTGGCCTGGTCGGGGTTCTTGTTCGACTCCAGCCAATCGAGGACCTTGTCCAGTCCCTGCTGCATCTGCTGATGGTACGCGAGCAGCGTCTCGACTTCCGGTGCCGTCAGTGGCGCCTTGAGCTGGAACTTCCACCCCTGCGGTCCCTTGGCCGCCGCCAGCGTCGGCGTGGCCGCGGGCCCCAGCACCAGCGCCGCGAGATTCGGCTTCACGACCGCATGTTCCGGGTCCAGGATCTCCCACTTGGGCGCCAGCCCCAGCGCCGCCCCCGTCATCGCCACGCCGTCCGGCAACTTGCCCGCGGCCAGCGCCGACGCGTCTCCTTGCGCCGCCGCGAGGCCCACGGCCACACCCGCCAGAACGGTGTCCATGAACGCGGTCGCGCTCATCTCGGGCGCCGTCTTTTTGCCCAAGCGCTCAAAACGCTCGAACGTCCCGAGCATCGGGCTGAACTTGTCTTCCATCGTGAGAGCCGCCACCTGCTCCTCGCCAAAGAGCTTCAGCGCCTGCTCGACATCCCCCTTCTGCATGGCCTTGGTCAGGGCCTCGACCAGCGCCCGCACAGCCGTATCGGCATCACCCGACGCGGCCTTCGCTTCCTTCGTGGCCCCGCCGCCGGCCGGTCCCGGCCCGGCGCTGCCGGGCACCTTCGCCGGCTGGTACGTCGCCGCGTCCTGCAGAATGCCGGGATCCTGCGGGCCGGGCGCCAGCGGCGCCCCTTCCTTGGTCGCGCCCAGTTGTCCGGCGGACGAGCTGGAATCCTGCGCATCCTCGCAAGAACACAGCAACAGGGTGGCCACAAGACCGACACCAAGGAGTCGTCGCATGGTTTGCATGGTACTCATCACTCTTGCTGGTTAGGCAACGCGCCCCGGCGGGCCACGCCGGCTGGACGGCATGCTCAGCAGCGGTCCGGCACGCCGGAAATCGCACACGCCGCACCTCGGCAGGCGCATCCGGAGCGCGCAGAGCATCACCCAGCTTGTGAACCGTAGCCCGCAGCCGGAGAATCGTCAATGCCTCGAATTCCCCCACCCCTGCCGCCCCCCTGCCACAGGCGGGTCCGGCGGCCGCCCTTCACTCGGGCAGCGCGCCGGACGCCCCTGGTCTGCTACAGCTTCGCGATGATCGCATCCGTCATCTGCGTCGAGCTGGCCGCGCCCTTCTTGAACACGTCCGGCCCGCCGGTCAACCGCAGCATGTCGTACGTGCGCACCTGGCCCTCGTTGACCACGGCCGCGATCGCGCTCTTGATCCGCGTCGCCTTCTCCGTCTCGCCGATGTGATCCAGCATCATGCACGCGCTCATGATCATCGCGATTGGGTTGATGATCGGAGGATTCAGCTTCTCGTACTTCGGCGCGCTCCCGTGCGTCGGCTCGAACACGGCCACCTCTTCGCCGATGTTCGCGCTGCAGGCGAAACCCAGCCCGCCGACCAGCCCCGCGAATGCGTCGGACGCAATGTCGCCGAACATGTTGCTGCACACGACGACGCCGTAGTCCTCCGGGTTCTTCGTCAGCCACATCATCTGCGCGTCGATATTCGTCTCCCGCAGCGCAATGCCGGGGAAGTCCTTCGCCACGCGCTTCGCCTCGTCCGTGAACATCCCGCTCGTCTCGCGCAACACGTTCGGCTTCTCGCAGATCGTCACGGACTTGTAGCCGAACTTCTTGGCGTACTCGAACGCCGCATGACAAATACGCCGACTCGCCTCACGCGTGATCACGCGCAGCGACACCGCCAGGTCCGCCGGCGGCACACTCTTGAACGCCGCGAACTTCTTGTGCGACTCGAACGCCTTCCGCACGTTCTCCGGCGGGTTCGTCCACTCCACGCCCGCATATAGCCCCTCCGTGTTCTGCCGGAACACCACCGCGTTGACCTTCGGCTCCTCGAAGCCGCCGTCCGGCCGCTTGCGAATGAAGTTCAGCGGGTTGCCCGGGAACGCGATGCACGGGCGAATGCAAATGTCCAGATTGAAATGCTGCCGCATCGTCACGATCGGGCTGAAGTACGTGTAGCCCTTGCCCTTCAACGCCGGCGACAGCTCCGCCTCCGCTTTGTCCTTGCTCTTGGACGTGATCGCCCCGAACAGGCCGATCTTGTGCTTCTCGAGCAGGTCGATCGTCCGCTGCGGCAGGGCGTTGCCCTCGTGAATCCAGAAATCCCACCCGATGTCGCCGTGGACGTACTCGGCGTCGAACTTCACCGCGTTGAGCACGCGGATCGCTTCCGGGAGAACAACCTTGCCGATGCCGTCTCCGGGCATCGCGACGATCGTGCGTTTGGACACGTGCTTCTCCTTGGCTGATGCGCCACAACCATCCCGGCCTATAGAACTGGGTGCCGCGCACGACACCGCCGGGAACCGTCACTCTACGATTTGATAGGGAAATCCGCAATGACCCCGCCTCGCTGGCCGCGGCGCGACCCCCCTGGCACGCTTATCTCCCTTGCCGCAAGGACTTACAAGCACCCGCCGCGCGAACAAAATGCCCCCGCGCTTGCCCTCACATCGCGCGGCACGACCGGCCGATGTGCAGTCTGACTGCACATTAGCCGGTACCCGGGATCACGCCCGCGCATCGCTCTGTCGAAGACTGCCCCCGCTACTTCGCCCCACCCCCGCGCTCCGCCGGCGCCGGCTCCCACCGCGCCTTCGGATCCCACTCCTCAGGCTTCGGCTCGCCCGTCCGCAGCTTGAGCTGCCGCCGCAAAACGCACTCGTCGTGCTGCCCCAGGTTGTACGCGATGTTCGCGTCCGTCACTTCCTCGAACAGGAAGTAGTGCTGCCCCCCATGCGTCACACGCAAGAGCACCACCGCGTTCGACGCCCCGTACGTGTGCACGATCTTCCCGTCTTCCGCGAACAGCGTCCGGTCAAACACGACCCGCCCGCGCGCGTCCGTCCGCCCCTTCACACCGGCCGGGTCCTCAAACACCTTGGTGTACCAGTCCTTGCCTGTCCCGCGCGCGCGATACCCCCACACCTCCGCGTCCGCCAGCGGCTGCCCGTTCGGATCGACGAACTCGTACACCAGCCGCGCGGGAATATCCTGCAGGAACTCGCCGATCACGCTCGGGCCGTTGCAGTTCCCGCCCCGCGCCCGCTTTCCCGCCACCCGATTCCAGCACATCGTCTCGTACAGGCTGTAGAACCAGTCGCTGCCGGCCATGTTGCCGGGGTACTTCTGCCAGTGCTGGATGTCCTCCTTCAGCGGCATGTACCGCCCCAGGATCGGCCCCTGCTCATCCGTCACCTTCAGCTTCCGCTGCGCGATGTCGGTCCCCTGCCCGGTGTGTACATTGAATCCGTACGCATCCACCAGGTAGCGTGCGTGCCCCATCTCGTGGATGTACCCCAGCCCGCACCAGAACGGCGGGTCGGCCTTGCGCTTCTCCACCAACCCCTCTTCCAACCCCTTGATCGCTCGCTCCGGCGACCACCAGTGATCCGCCTTCACTTCGCTGCCCGGCTGCAGATCCCCCGCCTCGTGCCCCCACACAATGTCGATCGTCTTGTCGCGATTGTCCGGATTGTTCGACGGCAACCCGCCCGCCAAGGGCAGCGCAAAGTCCGGCACCACCACCAGCCGATCCAGCCGCACGCGTTCCGTGATCCCCTGCGGATACTCCGGATAGACGGCCGCCACGAACATCGCGTTCCATTGCCGCATCATCCGCTGCGCCCAGTCCGCAAAACTGTTCGCGTCGCGCAGCGGCAGCCGGTGCTGATGCTCGTGATGGAAATCCCACAGCGACTGCTCGACCCAGAACCCGACCGTGATCGCGTTCGTCTGAATCGTCAGCGTGTTGTTCTTCTCGATCAACTCCGCGAGTGGCTGCACCGGCGTCACCGTCAACGTCAGGTCGTGCCGCGCCGCGTCCCACTTCCACGGCCATTCGACCGGCGTCGCCTCCGCGCCCGGCGGCCCCGGCGGAATGTCCTGCTCACCGCTGCCCACCACCGCCCCGTCGAGCTTCCACTCGTACTTCACGCGCACCGGCTCCGAGCCCCAGTTGTACACGTGCCCGCGCCACGTCACGTCGCTCCCCACCGCCGGCCAGCCGCCGTTCGGGCCGTCATAGTCCAGCCGCGGCAGCCGCTCGATGAACAGCACGTCAATGTCCGGCTTGCGGTTCGCCAGCGTCCGCGGTGTGCCGACGAGCGTGAACTCCTGCGCGAACCCCGCGTACTGCGCGGTGACCTTGTGCTGCCCTTCCTGGCGCACCAGGAACATCCCCGGCTGGTCGCCGAAGGGTACCACGCCGGCGCTGCTCGTCTGCCACGTCAGCCCGTCCGCAATATCCAGCGTCACGCCGCCCGCGACCGCTTTCGCCCGCAGCCACACCACGGTCTGCACCGGTACCTCAATCGGCCCCTCCACCGCCTTCACGCCCTTCGGTGAGCCCGCTTCGCGCCGGTCCGTCACCCGCTGCACTTCGAGCTTGTCCACCGCCGCCGGCTTGCAGAACTGCCATTCGGCAATGTGCACATAGTCATCCCCACCCTGCCGCAACACCGTGAACTCCGCCGCCTTGATCGTCTGCGGCTGCTCGAACGGAATGTCCACGCGGTCCTTCGGCGTCACGCGATCCTTGATCAACACGCGGTACGACCCGCTCTTCGCCTTCAAGTCCTCCATGTTGTCCGCAACGGCCAGCGTCCACGTGTGCTGCACGTCGATGAGGATCAGCCGGATGAGATCGCACGTGATGGGCTCGGTGAACTCGACCCGCACGTACGCCGGATTGATGGACGGCGTGCGAATCAGCGTGGCGGGATCATTGTCGAACAGGGCATTCGGCTCGCCGATGTCGAGCTTCGTCGTCTCGACCGCCTTGATCTTGTCCCCCACCGGCTGCGGCACGAAGACCTGCGGCGGCGGCGGAGCAGCCGTCACAGACAAACCCGCCAACAGAAGGACTCCGAGCAGAACGATCGAGTTGCGGCGACTCATGAACACCTCGCTGGCGACGACCGGTCACCTGCCTGGTCACAGGAACATGAAACGGTTTAGGCAGTATACCGCCTGCTCGCCCCAGAAGCCCGGCCAGGTCGGCCAAGATTCACGCCGCCGCCCCGGGCCCGTGTCAGTCCACGACACGGGTCATGCCATCCCGGGCCCGCAGCCGCGATTGTCCGCTCACCCTCGGTCGTGAACCTGGTTGCCGCGTGACGACGCGCTCGCCCCCGCGCAACGCGTATCGGGAGCCACGGGCGGAGCACGGGCACGCGTACCGAACACACCCGCCGAAATGCCAGGCGTGCCAGCGCGTCCGGCCGGACCCGAACCGCGCACGCCACTCACGGACGCACCGGTGCCGTTTGACTTGCCGATTTCGGCTTCTACGATCTGCGTGCAGGTTGGTGTCGGGCCGACCTCACGAGAACCCAGTTTGGCGCCCAACTCGCGCGCGGCCGCAGCAGCAGTGAAAGACTGTGCCGAGTGTCGTTGACGACTACCACGTCAGCACCTCGGAAGGCGGACTCCACGCCCCGTGGCGCCACAACCCCGCCCTCGGCGGAGGAGAGGTAGTATGAATCGTAGTCAAGGCAGAATCGCAACGTGGTGCATCGGTGCGGCGCTCAGTTTCGCGGGTTCGGCGTGGGCCGCGATCCCGGGCACGGTCGCGACTTTCGACGCCGACGAGAATGGCTTCGCCGGTAGCACGATCGCCACCGTGCAAATTCACCTCAACGCCGGCGGGAACCCCGGCGGCCACGTCGAGATCCGCAAGGACCTCAGTTCCGGCTTCGACATGGGCACGCAGAATAGCACGTGGCCGTCGCTGCTGGGCAATTACGCCAGTGACGGCATCACGGGCGCTGGCTTCGACCTCAACGTCTTCAACACCACGCTCGACGAAGCCCACCTCCGCATGCGCCGCAACGTCGGCGAGAATGGCTGGTACTACAACTTCGGCCCCGTTCTTCCCAACCTGAACCTGTGGGCCTCCTACGATGTTTCCTTCGATCCCACGTGGGATGACGCCACCGCCATGGCGCACGGGTGGACCCAGGAATCCGGCAGCCCCAGCTTCGCCGGCCTGATGTCCTCCGTCGGCTGGCTCGAAGTGCGCGCCATCAACACCGGCAGCGCCATCGTCGGAGTCGACAACGTGCGCCTCGTCCCCGAGCCGGGTGCCCTGGCGCTCCTCGCGGCCGGCGGGCTGCTCGCGGTGCGCCGCCGGGCGTAGTCCCGCCGCGCTCCGGTACTCCTGATTTCCATGGCGCGCGCTCCGCCCCCTCGCGCGGAGCGCGCGCCACAATTCCTCGAGTCCTCTACTCCTCGTTCTCCGCCACCCCGCCTTCCGCCCCCGCCAGCCCGCGCCAGTAGTCCGCCTGCGCCACGTCCCCCTGTGCCGCGTACACGTCCGCCAGCAGCGCCTGCGACGCCTGCGTATCCGAATGCGCCGGCCCCCGCGTCACCAGCAGCCGCTCGTACGCCTCACATGCGTACCGCTCTGCCTCATCCACCCGTCCCAACCCCAGGTACACCTGCGCCAGCGTCCCGATGGCCGTCGCCGTCGCCGTGTGCCTGGGCTGGACCCGGCGCCGCGCCGCCACGACCCGCTCCGCCAGCGGCTCCGCTTCCGCGTACCGCTGCTGATCCACGTACAGCCGCGCCAACCCGATCGCCGTGTTCAGCGTGTTCGGATGATCCGCCCCGACCACCCGCTCCTTGGTCTCCAGGACCTCCCGCAGCAACGCCTCGGCCGCTTCCGGCTGCCCCGCGTTCTTGTGAACCAGGGCCAAATTGCTGAGCGTCGACAAAGTGCGCGGATGCTCGTCGCCCAGCACACGCCGCTGTGCCGCCAACGTGTCCTTCAGCAGCCGCGTCGCTTCGTCATGGCGCTGCGTCCTGGCGTAGAGCACCCCGAGTTCCTGCTGCGCCGCCAGCAACTCCGGCGTATCGGACCCTCCGCGACGGCGCTCGATCTCCAGCACACGCAGGTAGAGCGGCTCGGCCTCAGCGTAGCGCTCCTGCCGTTCGTACAGCCCCGCGAGATTCGACAGCGCCGCCAAGGCGTTCTCGCTGTCATCAGTCCGCTTCCGGGCATTCAGCTCCAGCACCCGCCGTAGCGTCCGTTCCGCCTCCTCCAGCCGGTCGCACCGCAGATACAGAACCGCGAGGTGATTCACCGTCGAGAGCGTCTGCCCGTCGTCTTCGCCCCACAGCTTCGCCCGCCCCGCGGCCGCTCGCTCGAGCTGCGCCTCGGCCTCCGCGTACCGCGCCGTGCTCAGGTACACCAGCCCGAGTCGGCTGCGCGTGCGCAATGTGTCCTCGTGGTCCGCGCGACCCTGCTGCTCCTGCAGCGCAAGTGCCGCCTCCAGGTGCTCCTTGGCCGGCGCGTACTCGCCGAGTGCGTAGTACGCGTCGCCGATCGCAAACCGCACTCCCGCTTCCACCAGCGGCGCCTCGACGAACCGCCCTTCAATCCGCTTGCTGGCCGCATCCAGCGCCGCCCGAATCGTGGCGTCACGCCCCAGTTGCCCCGGTTTGCCCTTCGCCAACAGGTCCTCCGTCAAAAACTCGTTTACCGCCCGCGCGATCGCCGCCTGCCGCTCCGCCTCCACTCGGTGCTCCGCTGCCACACGCTCCGCCGCCTGCGCCGCGTCCCGCTCGCGCAGCGCCTGCCGCGCCTGTGTCCCCGTCCCGATCGCCCCGGCCACCAGCGCCAGCGCCGTCGCCGCCACACCCGCCACCAGCACCCGGTTGCGCCGCGCAAACTTGCGCAACTGATACCACGTCGTCGCCGGCCGCGCTACGACGGGCTGATCCGCGAGGTAGCGCCGCAGGTCGTCCGCTAGTGCCGCCGCCGACTCGTACCGCCGCGTCTTGTCCTTCTCCAGCGCCTTGGCGACGATTGCCTCCAGATCGCTGCCCACCCCGGAACACATCGTCCGCAGCGCCGCCGGCTCTTCCTCGGCGATCACCCGCGCCGCTTCCGGCAGCGACTTGCCCGTCACCGCCAGTGGCGGTCGCTGCGCCAGAAGCTCGTACAGAATCGCCCCCAGGGCATACACATCCGTCCGAATGTCGACGTCGACTGCGCCGCCTTTCACCTGCTCGGGACTCATGTACCCCAGCGTCCCCACGATCTGCCCCGCCTGCGTCGCGAGCGTCGTGACCTGCGCGTCCGGATCGGCCACGCGCGCCACCCCGAAGTCCAGGATTTTCGGCTGCCCGGTTTCATCGACGAGGATGTTGCCCGGTTTGAGATCGCGGTGAATCACGCCCTTCTGGTGCGCGTGGTGCACGGCGTCGCAGATTCGCGCCAGCAAGACCAATCGCGCCCGCGTATCCAGCCCCTCGGCCTGGGCATACTCTCGCAGCGGGCGCCCGCGCACGTACTCCATCGCGAAGTACGGCTGTTCCGCCACGCCGCCGGTCGGTAGCCCCATGGCGGCCGTGCCGGCTTCGTAAATCTGCGCAATCCCCGGATGCTGCAGCCGCGCGAGGACCTCCGCCTCGAAGCGAAAGCGACGCCGCAGTTCTGCCGACGCCAGCCCCGCCCGGATGACCTTCAGCGCCACGACGCGGTGCGGCGCTTCCTGCTCGGCGCGGTACACCACTCCCATCCCCCCTTCCCCGAGCAACTCCAGCACGCGATAGCGGCCGATGCACGCGTGCAGGGCACCCGCCGGTGCCCCCGGCGCACCCGCGGAACCGGCAACACGGGCCGCCTCCGAGTCGCGCAGCGCGCTCGACACCGCAAACTGCGTCCCCAACACGGGGGTGTGCAAAAAACTGTCCGCCGGCGCCATGTTCGCCAGCAGCGACTCAACTTCACCACGGAGCTCGTCATCGCCCCCGCAATTCGCACACAGGTACGCTGCGCGCCGTGCCGCGTCCAGCTCCCGCACAGCCAGCAGCAGTTCGCACACCCGCTGGTAGCGCTGCGGTGTCATCACTCAGACCTCGCGGATTTCGCGCCGCAGCCAGGCGCGGGCCACCTGCCAGTCTCCGTCCACCGTCCGCGGCGAAACGCCGAGGTACTGGGCAACCTCCTGCAGCGTCAGCCCGCCAAAGAAGCGCAGCTCGACGACCTGCGCCTGCCGCGGATGCAAGTCCGCCAACCGCGCCAGGGCCTCGTCCAGCGCCACCAGGTCGACGTCCGGCTCCCGCACCGGTCCGTCTTCGTCCTCCAAGCGCATCTTCGCCCGCCCCCCGCCGCGCTTGGCCGTCTGCCGGGCCCGCGCATGGTCCACCAGAATGCGGCGAATCGCCTGCGAGGCAACCGCAAAGAAGTGCGCCCGCCCGCGCCATTCCACCTCTTCCTGCTTGATGAGCCGCACATACGCTTCGTGCACCAGCGCTGTCGCCTGTAGCGTATGTTCCGGCCGCTCCTGCTGGAGCAGACTCTCCGCCAGCGCGCGCAGCTCGTTGTATACCAGTGGCAAGAGGCGGTTTACTGCCGACTCATCGCCGCGGCTGGCACTCTGCAGAATGGCCGTAACATCGGTTCGCGTGGACACTTCCAACGACTCGCCCAAATGCCCCGTGGACGGTTGCGAACTTCCGCCTCGATTCTCGCGTTTCTGTCCGAACGACACAAGCTGAATCGTGGTCGGGCCGAGCGGTCGTGGAGGCCAAAGTCCCTGCCACGCATTATCGGGAGTCGGTCATGTCCAAGTTCAGAGCGTTCTGCGCCTGTCTAGGTCTCCTGCTCGTGGCCAGCCCGCCGGCGCTTTCACAATCCCCTGTCGGGACGGCCTTTACCTACCAGGGCCAACTGAAGGACGGCGGCGTCCCGCTCAACACCACCTCCGCCTCATTCCAGTTCGCCCTCTACGACGCGGAGACCGGTGGCAACCAGATCGGTAGCACCGTGAGCGCCGGCCACGTCACCGTCTCCAATGGCCTATTCACGGTCCCCCTGGACTTCGGCAGCGCCGCTTTTGGCACCAACGCCCGCTGGTTGGCAGTCAGCGTCTTCAAGAACGGCACCGGCTGGGTCACCCTGACCCCGCGCCAACGCATCACACCGACGCCCGCCGCCCTCTTCTCGGCCAGTGCGGCCCAGCTCGTCCTCCCCTATGACCAGGCGGGCAGCAGTGACGACACCCTCTTCGCCTTCCACAACTCCGGCGCCGAAGGCAGCACCACGCTCCTCGCCGAACACACCGGCGCCGAAGCCACGGCCTTGCGCGCCGTCGTCAGCGGCTCGGACAGCATCGGCTTGCTCGCCTCGTCCTCCGGCCAGTACGGCACCGGCGTCTACGCCACCGCCGACGCCTCCGGCTTTGCCGGTTACTTCTCCGGCCGCGGCCACTTCTCCGGGAATCTCGGCCTGGGCACCACGGCGCCGGCCGCCCGCCTTGATGTCGCCGGAGGCAATTACGACCTCATCGGCACCGAAGGCGACGTGCGCATCGGCAGCGACAGCTATCGCCTCAAGATCGGCGTCGCAACCTCGGGCGGCAGTGCCGGCCTCGCTCGGCTGCGCGCCCAGGGCATTACCGGCGCGCCGAAGCTGGCGCTCGGTGCCGGATCGTTCGACACCCTCACCATAACATCTTCGAATGTCGGCGTCGGCACCTTGAGCCCGGCGACGGACGCGAAGCTCGACGTCAACGGCCGCCTCAAGACCACCGGCTTCCAGCTCGGCACGAGCGCGACGGCCGGCTACGTCCTCACCTGCGACGCCACCGGCCTCGGCACCTGGCAAGCCCCGACCGGCGGCGGGGAGTCTCTCTGGCAATCCGGCACCGGCGGCGACATCTACTACGGTGGCGGCCGCGTCGGCATCGGCACCTCCACGCCCGATGCCGACCTGCACGTGGCCACCAATAGCGCCGTTCGCGGCATTCATGTGACCGGAGCCGTCACCGGCTTCGTCGCCGAAGGCTCGCAAACCGCAGTGCGCGGCCAAGGCGGTAACAACGGTGTCTATGGCGAAGGCACGTCCTATGGCGTACGCGGCTACTGCGCCGGCAACGGCCGGGGACTCGAGGCGGAGAGCGCCAGCGGTGTCGGCGCGAAGATCACGGGCGGCGGCGCCGGTACCGCCTGGCCGACGCTGCATGTCCTGTCCAACAACGCCGCCGGGATCGGCATCTTCTCCGTGTCCACCAGCACCGACGCCAACATCGTGGCCGCCAACAAGGGCACCGGCGACATCATCAAGGGCTTCAGCGGCTCCACCGGCGGCGACCTCGTCTTCCGCGTCGAGAACAACGGCAAGACCCACGTCAGCGTCCTGCAGATCACCGGCGGTGCCGACCTGTCCGAGCAGTTCGACATCGCGCCCACCACGACCGCGCCTCAGCCCGGCATGGTCGTGTGTATCGATCCCGCCCACCCCGGCCAACTCGTCGTCAGCACCAAGCCCTACGACCGCACGGTGGCCGGCGTCCTCAGCGGGGCCGGCGGCGTACGCACCGGCATGCTCATGGGGCAGCAGGGCACGCCCGCCGACGGTCAGCACGCGGTTGCCCTCACCGGCCGCGTCTACGTCCTGGCCGACGCGACCGCGCTCGCCATCGAGCCCGGCGACCTGCTGACGACCTCCGCCGTCCCCGGCCATGCGATGAAGGTCGCGGACGCCGCTCAGGCGCCGGGAGCCACGCTCGGCAAAGCCATGACGCGCCTGGAGCGCGGGCAGCGCGGGCTGGTCCTCGTTCTGGTCAACCTCCAGTAAGCGTACGCAAGGAACTGCACCATGACTCGGCGACTTTGCCCGTTTGCGATCCTGCTGCTAACCACGACGGTGACCCTGGCGGCCGAATTAACCCCGGACGAGGTCCGCGCCGCCGTCACGACCTGGGTCCGCTCCGCTACCGCCGACGCTGTCACGGACGCGGCCGCCGTTCAGATTGATCCCTACGTCGTCGACGGCCGTGCGTGTGCCTACGTCGTGCACCTGTCGTCGGGCGGCTTTGCGCTCGCCGGGGCCGACGACCGCCTGCTGCCCGTGTATTTGTACTGCCCGCGCGAGCCGTATGATCCTGCCGACCCGGTCAATCGGGATCTCCTCGACGAAATCGCGGACCGTCTGGTCCGTATCGACGAAGCCGCCCGCGTCGCCAACCCGGTCTGGCAGCAGGCCGCGCCGACGCTCGCCGCGCGGGCCGCGCAGTGGCGCGATCTGCAGGCCGGCCGCGTCCCACCGGTGACGCGTGGGCGGGCAGACCCCACCTTCATGGCCCTGCCCGTAACGGACCAATGGCACCAGGGCGGACCGTACAACAACAACTGCCCCGTGCTCACGCCCGGCTCCGACGAGCACGCGGTCACCGGCTGCGTCGCCACCGCCATGTCGGAGATCATGTACTACTGGCGATGGCCGGCGCTCGGTACCGGCTCCGGCTCGGCCGTCCACTATCGCCGCTACAGCACCGCCTGGCTCGCCACTCCGCTCGCGGTCGGCCCGCAAGTCCCTCCCGGCTGGGAAGGTGGCGCCCGGCTCGAGTATGACGGCGCCACGCATGAGCTGCGGATGCGCGGCTACTGGGATTACAGCCTCACCGACAGCGCGCGAAACCTCCTGCTCGACCCGAACGGCGACCCCGATCCCGACTACGTCGACGCCCTGATGGGGCTGTACGATGACCTGACCGCGGACACCCAGAACTACAGCCTCAATTTCGGCCTCACGCCGTTCGACTGGAACGCGATCCAGGACGCCCACACGACGCCCTACGGCAGCGAAGATGCGGCCGTCGCGCACCTGTGCTACTCGGCCGGTATCGCCTGCTCGATGGGCTATGGGTACAAATCCTCCGCGACCGACACCGGACATGCTGCCAACGCCTACTCTGATCACTTCTACTACGACCCCGACGCGGTGTACGTCACCCGCAACACAAGCACGATGATGGAGGAAATCCGCTGGCTGCGGCCGGTGCAGATGTCCGGCCACAGCGACGCAGGCGGCCACTCGTTCGTCGCCTGCGGATACAACAGCGACGTCGACCCGCCGCAATTCCTGATCAACAAGGGCTGGGGCGGCGGCGCGACGGCGTGGCTGACGGTTGACGATTTCTTCCCCAACGACGCGCATCACGTGATCTACATTGCTCCCCGGAGCATCGTGCGCTTCGTCGGCGGCACTTACGGCGGCGACGGCTCACCCGCCCAGCCCTATCTGAATCTCTCGACCGCGCTTGGTGACGCCCCCGACGACACGACCCTCATCATGGCGGCCGGCTCGGCCCACACGGTCACCGCCGCTGCGGCCACGATCAACCGCCCGCTGATTCTCAAGGGCCACCAGGTCACGATTACACGGGAGTAGAGCGCCATGTCCGCAAGCAGCAAATCCAAGTTGTCACCCTGGTCCCGCCTGGCGGCCGTCGCCTGCGTCGCCGCTAACGCTGCGCTGTGCGCCGGTCAGTATTCGCTGGCTTGGTGGACGATCGATGCCGGCGGCGTGATGTCCAGCACCGGCGGCACATTCACGCTGTCGGGTACCACGGGCCAGCCCGACGCCGCCCGCCTCACCGGCGGTACGTTCGAACTGACCGGCGGGTTCTGGGTCACCGCCCTCGTCCCGGCTACCTGCGCCGGCGACGGCAACTGCGACTACCTGGTGAACTGGCGCGATATCGACTACCTCATCGCCGCGCAGAACGACAACCTCTCGGCGTGGACTGCGCTGTTCCCCGCACCCGGTCCGTCCTGCGCCTTCCTGAACCTCGACACGAGCGCCGACGGTCACGTCAACTGGCGCGACATCGATCCGTTCATCGCGCTCATGAACACGACATGCCCGTAACCTGCGCCGTCATCGGCGCCGGCCAGGGATTTGCGCCGCGCCGGCCGGCGCGACCGAGGAGGTCGGTTCCCCGCACTCGCTCCCGCTCAACTCCTCACGCGCGCGGTACTGGGTAACCTCCACCGCGTCCCCGCGTAAGTCCAGGTCCACGGTGACAACCTGCCGCTTCGTAGCGTGCCCCGCGGAGCAGCACTTGTGCAGCGTCGCGTGGGCAACCTCCCCCGCCAGCACCCGACCAGGAAGGACACCCGTCGGCCGCTGCAACCTCCTTCACCCGCCCATCGTACAACAACCTATATACGTGTACACTGCGTATGTTCGCTGTGCCGTAGTCGCGCCCCCGCGGACGCCGCCGGGCAGTTCACGCCGCCAACAGGAAGGAGGCGGCTTCCACGCAGCGCGGCGACATGCGACGTGCCACGAGACGGATCGAATGGCCGCAGTCCACCAGCCTCCGCGAACGCCTGCTCCCCGCGCCTCCGATTGCGCGCCCGCGTTCGAGCAAACCCTGGCCGGCTTCCGCGTCTATCAGAACGTCGAGCTCGGCCTGTCAGCCCTGACCATCGACGCCTACCGCCGCGACCTGCACCGCTTCGGCGCCTTCCTGAAAGTCCGCGGCATCGACGACTGGGCACGCCTGAACCCTGAAATCATCCAGGACTATCTCGTCGAGCAGTCCGATCTCGGCCACAAGGAGACGACGCTCGCCCGCCGGGTCGTGGCGCTGCGGATGTGGCTGCGGTGGCTGCACCTGACGCGGCAGATGGCACACGACCTGACCGGCCAGATCGAGCTGCCCAAGCGCTGGCAGCGCCTGCCGCTCACGCTGAACCTCGACCGCACCACCGAACTCGTGACCTCGCCCGACCTGGACCAGCGCCTCGGTCTACGCGACCGGGCCATCCTGGAGCTGTTCTATTCCTCCGGCCTCCGCGTGAGCGAGCTATGCGCCCTCCGCGAAGGCGACGTGAACCTGACGGCCAAGTACGTCCGCTGTATCGGCAAAGGCCGCAAAGAGCGCGTCACCCCCATTGGCAGCGAAGCCCTCGACGCCGTCGGCAAGTACGTGCAGGAGCTGCGCCCCGAGTTGATCCAGGTCGGCCTGGAGCATGGCCGGTACAAGACCCCCTTCACCCGGGCGGTCGCCGCCACGACGCCCCTGTTCCTGTCCCGCACCGGTGGCCCGCTGGAGCGCACGGCCGTCTGGCGGCTCGTGAAGCGCGAGGCCCGGCGGCGCGGCATCACGGGCAAGGTGAGCCCGCACACGCTGCGCCACAGCTTCGCTACGCACCTCCTCGAGGGCGGGGCCGACCTGCGCGTCGTGCAGGAGTTGCTCGGCCACGCCAGCATCGGCACGACCGAAATCTACACGCACGTGCAGACGAAGCGCCTGCTGGATATCCACTCGCGCTTCCACCCGCACGGGGCACAGGAATTGCAGCGCCGGAAGGAGGCCCGCGAAGGACGGCAACCGCCGGAATAGGCATACGCTGGACCAGGGCCGGTCGGAGCGCCATCGACTCACCATCTTGAACGCCCCGACCATGGCCCGGCGCTTGCCCTTCTACCGGTTCCGACAACGCGGGCAAACGATGCCGGTCGCGCTGGTCGGACGTTTGGTGCGTGGATAGCATGTAGGGACCGGGCGGCACCGGGGCCCGCAGGGACTGGACGAATGGATCAGGGAGCGCGGCCGGCAGCCGCGCTACGGAGATGTGCGATGCGGAAGCGTGTACGGACAATCGGGTGGGTGGCGGCCGTCGTGTTGACCGGTGCAAGCTTGTTCGCCGCCGGCTGCGATGCCACGACGAAGGCGACGATTGAGGATGGCATCATCACGAGTTCAACGAGCTTGCTGGCCGCTTTCTTCCGGGCCACGATCAATGCCTGGACGGCGGCGGCGGCCGACCCGAACTCGTTGTTGTAGCCGCTGCCTTCGCGGAACTGCGGCAGGCCGAGCGCCCGAGGATCATCGGATCGTCGGCGTTCAGCGCGTCACGCGGCGGCGCGTGACGCTGTGCGGCTCTCGGGGACGGGAAACCCACGTTGATTTTTGGAGCGTGCGTCTGTGCACCGACAAGACAGGCGGCGCGGATACCAAGGTACCCACGCCGCCCGATGTTTCAGTCTTCGCGAGTGTCGGCCGGCTAGCCGACCATTTCCTTCAGGCTCTTCAAAGGCCGAACCTTGACGACCTTGCGGGCCGGCTTGGCCTTGAAGACGGTCTCCTGCCCGGTGAACGGGTTGATGCCCTTGCGCGCCTTGGTCGCGGGCTTCTTGATGACGGTGATCTTCATCAGGCCGGGGACCGTGAAGATGCCGGGGCCGCGCAGATCCTTCTTGATGATCTCGGCGAGGCCGGTGAAGACGCCGGCAACCTGCTTGCGGGTCAGGCCGGCGCCCTCGGCGAGGGCGGTGTAGACTTCGGACTTGCTGCGGGCCTTGTTACCCTTCTTCGCTGCTTTCGCCATTGCTGCTGTGCCTCCCAGGGACCGCCGCCGAGTGTCGTCCCGCGGCGCCCATGCTAGGAATCCCGCGATCAGACTCGCTGACGGACACCGTGGCGCACGCACATGAAGGCGTTGGGGGAGATCCGTCCCAGAGTGCAAACGACCGCGTTTGCCTCTGACCGCGTGGCCCTTATTTCGCATGAATCGCCGCGTTCGTCAAGGGATTCTGCGGCGCAAAGCGCAAAAACACCGGAAATCCGGCATTTTCCGGCGCGCACCCACAGAAAACCCCGGCAAATCAGGCTGGTGCGGCCACCGTACTCGACTCGTCTCGGTTGATCGCGTCGATGCAGCGCCGCAACAGACCGCAGCTCTTGCGGTCAAACTGCAGCCGCACCCGGGGCAGCTCGGGATACTGGTCCCCTTCGCCCGCCAGCGCCGTGGTCTGCGCGATGCGCCCGGACCTGACGATCCGCCCGAACTCGTCGTTCAACCGCTCCACCGTCTCCGCAGAAATCGGCCGCTTCAGCCGGAGCACCAGCTCGTCGCCCACATACCGCATCGAGTGGTACACGCGGTAGAACTGCGTCACCTCGCGCACCGCCACCTCCACGTCGTCCGTGATCCGGAACAGGTGCATGTCCTGGTCGTTGATCATCCCGACCCGCAGCAGCTCCGCCGCCACGTACGCCCGCCATTGCGGCCAGTAGGTCCCCCCCGCCTGTTCGAGCATCACGATCGGGACCAGCGGCGCCTTGCCCGTCTGAATCAGCGTCAGCGCCTCGAAGCCCTCGTCCTGCGTGCCGAAACCGCCGGGGAACAGCACGACCGCCGCCGCCTCCTTCATGAACATGAGCTTGCGCGTGAAGAAGTAACGGAAGTTCACCAGCTTGGCGTCGTCGGCGATGATCGCATTCGTCTTCTGCTCGAACGGCAACCGGATCGCCACACCAAAGCTGGCTTCGCGCCCCGCCCCACCGTGCCCCGCCTTCATGATGCCGTCACCCGCTCCCGTGATCACCATCCACCCGTTCTCACACATCCGCCGCGCATAGCGCACGGCCTGCTGATAGTCCGGGTGGCCCTCGGGCGTCCGGCTGGAGCCGAAAATGCTCACCTTCGGCACATGCTGCCAAGGCACGAACACTTTGAATGCATAGCGCAGCTCGGCCACCGCCTTGGTCAGCAGTTTGACGTCGCCACGGTCGGCGTCATCACGCCCCAGGCGGCACAGCGTTACCAGCATCTCCTCCAGCAGGTCCTGGTTCTCGCCGACGAAATAGCGCTCGGAGAACCGTCGGATGTCGGCCGTTCGCTCCCGGCGACGTTCAAGATCCGTTTGAGATTCGGGGGTCAGGGACAAGGTTGGCTCCACTCAGGTCGGTCCAGACTAGGACTCGCGCCGGGCGACCGTGGCCGTGGGACGGGCGCCCAGGCCCGCGGGAGCAGGCCCGGACGCTAGCCCCACCGGCCCGGGTCGGGCTCGGCGGTCTCGCGGAACGCTACGGGCGCCCGGCACATTGGCCGGGCTGGCGGGTCGACGACGCGGGTACGTTGCACGTCGGCGGTGCGCCAGTTCCAAGATGAGCTAGTGTATCATATCGGCCGACGGTGTGAAATCGTCTCCGGCTGTTGACCTCTCCCGGGGCAAGTTCTACCATAACTCGCTTGTCGACCAGAGACTAGCGTGAGGAATGGCGGGTGCAGTCTTCGATGGAAAGTGATCTGTTAGCCCGGCTGGCCGTCTGGACCTATCTCACGGTCCTGACCCTCATCTGCATCTACGGGGCCCATCGGTACTTCCTGGTCCTGCTCTATTACCGCGTTCGCTCCAGGGCCCCCCACCCCCAGGGGCATTTCGACGAGCTGCCCCGCGTCACGATCCAGCTCCCCATGTACAACGAGCAGTTCGTGGCTCGCCGCATCATTGAGCGTACCTGCCTGATCGACTACCCCCGGGACCGCCTGCAAATCCAGGTCCTCGACGACTCCACGGATTCCACGCAGCTCATCGCGGCCGAAACCGTCGAACGCATGCGGGCTCAGGGCCACGATATCGTCTACCTACACCGCACCGATCGCACCGGCTACAAGGCCGGCGCCCTGGAGGCCGGGAATCTCTCGGCCACCGGCGAGTACATCGCGATTTTCGACTCCGACTTCCTGCCGCCGCCGAACATCCTCCACGAGACCATCCACTACTTCACCAACCCGAAGGTCGGTATGGTCCAGTCGCGCTGGGAACACCTGAACCGCGACATGTCCCTGCTGACGCAGGCCCAGGCCATCCTTCTGGACGGGCACTTTGTGATCGAGCACACCGCCCGCAACCGTACCGGGCGCTTCATGAGCTTCAACGGCACCGCCGGCATCTGGCGGAAGTCCGCGATTGCCGACGCCGGCGGCTGGCAGCATGACACGCTCACCGAGGATCTGGACCTGTCGTACCGCGCGCAGCTCCGCGGCTGGAAGTTCGTTTTCCTGCCCAACTTAACGTCGCCGGCCGAGCTGCCACCAGAGATGAATGCCTTCAAGGCCCAGCAGCATCGCTGGACGAAGGGCGGCGCGCAGACCTGCGTGAAGCTCCTGCCCAAGGTACTCCTGAGCAACGTCAATTGGCGGGTGAAGGTCGAGTCTTTCTTCCACCTCACCAGCGGCGCCGTCTACGTTCTGGTCGTCCTGCTCAGCCTGCTCCTGGGTCCCGCGCTGATCGGCAAGCTGACCCTCAAGCACGAGCAGCCGGCGTGGGTCCTGTGGTTCGAGCTGCTGCTCTTTGTGATCGGTTTCGGTTCGACGACGATCTTCTACATTGTCAGCCAGCAGCAACTCCTGCGGGGTTGGATGTACGGGCTGCGCTACGTTCCGGCCCTGATGGCGGTCGGTATCGGCATCGCCTTTAACAACGCCATTGCGGCGTTGGATGGGTTCTTCGGCAAGACCGGCGAATTCGTGCGCACGCCGAAGTTCGGAGACGTGGTGGCCAAAAAGTCCGACTGGCACAAGCGGCTGGGCGGGCACAACATCCGGGCGAGCTGGAAGGCCTGGGCCGAGCTTGGCATGGGGTTATACCTGACCGCCTGCGCCGTGGCCCTGTTCTTCTTTGATCGCTGGTTCGAGCGGGTCTCCATGGCCCTGCCTTTCCTGGCGATCTTCATCGTGGGCTACTTCTACATCTCCTTCCAGACGTTCCGCACGTACTGGGTCATGCACCACGGAGCGAAGAAAGCGGCCGCCGGCATGTAGGCTCATCGGAGGCGGACGGGCACACCGGATAAGGGGCGGCCGAGTTTACAGTCCGTATTCTTTGATCTTGCGATACAGCGTGCGCGTGCCGATGTCGAGGATCTTGGCGGCCTGTTCCCGGTTGCCGCCCGTGGCCTGCAGTGTGCGTTCGATCATCATTCGTTCGACCTGCGCCATCGTCAGCCCCACCATGCCACCGGGGGCAATGGGAACCAGCTCGCGCGGGCCGCGAATATGCTCCGGCAGGTCGTCGGCCTCGATCTGACGCTCTTCCACCTCAACGACCAGCGCCTCGATCACGTTCACCAGCTCGCGGACGTTACCCGGCCAGAAGTACTTCGCCAGCAGCCCCATGGCTTCGCTGCTGATTCCCGTGCAAGCCATGCCGTGCGCCTTGTTCGCCCGGCGCCGGAAGAAGTCCGCCAGGAACGGAATGTCCTCGCGCCGCTCACGCAGCGGTGGCACGGCGATGATCCACTGGTTCAGCCGGTAGTACAGGTCCTCGCGAAACTGCTTCTCCTGCACCGCGCGCGCCAGGTCCGCATTCGTCGCCGCCACCACGCGCACGTCCACGCGGCGCACATCGGTCGACCCCACCGGCGTTACCTCGCGCCGCTCCAGGGCGCGCAGCAGCTTCGCCTGCATCGCCAGCGGCATGTCACCGATCTCATCGAGAAACAACGTGCCCCCGTCCGCCGCCACGAAATACCCTTTGCTTTCGTTCACCGCCCCTGTGAACGCCCCCCGCACATGTCCGAACAGCGTGCTCTCCAGCAGGTTCTCGTTGATGGCCGCGCAGTTCAGCGCCTTGAACGGCCGGTTGGCCCGATCCGATTGCTTGTGAATCGCCTCCGCAATCAGGTCCTTACCCGTCCCCGTCTCCCCGCTGATCAGCACCGTGAGCTTGTTGCGCGCCGCCTTCTTGATCTGCCCGATGATCCTTTGAATCGCCCGCGAAACACCGACGATGCCCTCGAACTCGGTCTGCTGGCGCTCCGTGAGGGACTCGCGCAACAGGCGGTCTTCGCGCCGCGCTACCGCCCGGATGGCGGCCTGATTCACCGCCTGCGCCAACTTCTCCGGCTCGGCACTATCGGTCAGTTGCCCCAGTTGGATGCGGCGCGCCGCAGGCAGGGCTCCGTCGCCGACCAGCAGGAGCGTGGCGTCGCGGGCCAGGCTATCGAGCAGATCGGCCAGCGGCTGCGCGGTCGGCTCGCCATTGAGCAGCGCCCGCGCCACCACGACGTCGGGCACGCGGGCCCGGATCGAATCCAGGGCGTCCGCCAGGCTTCGCACCACATTGCACGAATGCCCGAAGCGGTCATGCAGCAGCCCGCGCAGGTGCTGCTCGCGCGCCCCCTCTTCCGCCAGAATGAGAATGAAGCCCGTCTGTGCCATTTCGCCCGCTGTACTCCCAGGCGGCCTGCGCCGCGCAGGGGCTCATTATACGCGGATTGGGGCGAAGGGGAGCGCGGCCGGGGCGGGCCGCGGGAGGGGGTGGCGCGGGGCCGGAATGATCGGTCGCGGGGGCGTCAGGCCTCGACGTCCAGCCCGCCCGTGTCTTCGGCAACGCCCGCCTCCCCGGATGTCTGGTCGCCGGCGGGCTCGCCGAAGTCCTTACCCCCCCCGCCCCCCGTGCCTTCCGCGTCGGAATAGACCTGGCTGTCGCGGTCGGTGGCCTCGATGACGTCCTGGAGCTTCTCCGCGAAGCTGGTGGGCCCGCTGCGCTCGGACTCCACCCCGGCCGCGCGGGCCTTGTGCCCCGCAACACGGGCTTCGGCAGCCTGGGTTTGGATGATGGAGCCGACTGAGGTGGGAGGAATGCCGGCCATGAGCGGCCTCCGGCCAATGTCGCTTTTCACCGCCGCACCGGGCGGCGGCGTCTTGGCGGACCGCGATCGGCCTGCCCGGCCGACCGGTCCGCCCCGTGCCTCCCCACCCTCCAGACGTGCCCTTCCCCCGCCGCAGCGTGCTGCACTCACTCCGACTCGCCGACCAGCTCCCGCTGACGCGTCTGGAGCTGCCCGCGCAGGCGGGCCAGGATCGCCGAATGCATCTGGCTGACGCGCGACTCGGAGAGGTCGAGCGTCTGCCCGATCTGCTTCATGGTCATCTGCTCGTAGTAGTACAGCACGATGATCAGTCGCTCGGCCCGGCTCAGGCCGCGGGTGACCAGGTCCTTGAGGTCTTGCTTCTGCGCCTCGACTACCGGGTCGCTGCCTTCCTCGTCCGGCAGCACATCAA
>CAZGAQ010000031.1:0-33669 GCA_964523405.1 uncultured Planctomycetales bacterium | reverse complement strand
GAACACGTCGCGGTGTGACTCGGGGTCGGTGTACTTGCGCGACAGGGAAACCAGCGTCACCGCGCTCGCGTCGCGCATGAGCTTCTGAAACTGGGCCTTGGGCATGTTCAGCCGCCGGGCCACTTCGTCCTCGTGCGGCACGCGCCCCAGCTCGACCTCCAGGGCACGGGTCGCTTCGGCCAGTTTGTGGGCGCGATGACGGACCAGCCGCGGCACCCAGTCCATGTTCCGCAACTCGTCCAGGATGGCCCCGCGAATCCGCGGCGCACAGTACGTCTCGAATTTGACGCCGCGCTCCAGGTCGAACGCGTCGATCGCGTCCACGAGTCCGAAGATGCCCGAGCTCATCAGGTCGTCGACGTCGACTTCGTCCGGCAGCTTCGCCCCGATGCGCTCGGCGTTGTATTTCACCAGGTACAGGTAGTGCTCGACCAGCCGGTTGCGGATGTCGTCGTCTCCGGTGCGCTTGAACTCGCGCCAGGCGTTGTCCAGACTGATCGGATCCGGGAACGAACGCGCCCGCTGATCGCGGCTGACGCGCCGCAGACGTCCGATGGGACCTTTGCCGGTGTGCATAGGCTATTCCACCTCCCCGATTTCTGTCGCCGCGCGCGGCGCAGCGCTGTCTGCCGTGTTGGCCATAAGCCGCATCTCCGCGAAATGCCGGCGATCAATCTCGCCTTTCCGCTTCTGCAGGTACTCGCGCAGCACCTGCTTGGCGGCCCACCCCGCCGCCTGGCCGACCACCGCGCCGATCACGAGCGCTCCCAGCGCCCGCAAGAGCACGACGGTCGGCGTATTGCCGACCAGCGTCCCTGCCAGCAGGGCGATGGTGAACGCGAGCAAGCCAATCTGTGCGCCCAGACTGCCGACCATCGGTGACTTCCGAGTCATCCTATCGGTCTGCTGGGGGCGGCGCTTGTACGTCGGGTCACAGGAATAGGCTGGCTAACCGCAGCCAGACGCCCGGCACCGCCGGACGCCCCCCATGGGCAGGTTCGAGCTGGGCCCGGATTTGCGCGATCGCCGCGCTCGCCCGACAGCGCGGATAGCGCACGACCACCGGCACGCGGGCCCGCACGGCCAGCGGAATGTGCCGGTCCAACGGCACGTGCCCCAGGTACTCGCACGAAAGTCCCAGAAATTGAGCCGTCACACGCGCCAGGCGGCGAGCCACCAGCTCCGCCTCCGCCACCGTGCGCGTCATGCTCACCACGATCCCCACGCGCCCGCGAAAACCCCCAGCCTGCAGGTACTTCAGTGTCGCGTAGCCCTCCGCCAGCGCCGTGGGCTCCGGCGTGGTGGCCAGCACCAGCAGCGTGCTGGCCTCGGCGATCGTGGTGAGCGTCGGGTTGACCGTGTTCCCACAGTCGATCACGAGCATGTCGCAGGCCGCCCGGAGCCGCTCCATGACCCACAGACCGTCCTGCGGATCGAACTCCGCGCCCTGCCAGCCGCCGCCCCGCGCGCATAGCACGCGCAGCCCGCCCGGCCCCGTGGCGAGCAGCTCCGCTACGTCGCGCTGCGGATCCAGCACGTCCGCCACGGTCGCCCGCGGCACCGCGCTCAGCAGAATGTCCGCATTGGGCTGGCCCAAGCCGGCATCCAGCAGAATCACGCGCCGCCCGGACTCCGCCAGCAGGATGCTCACATTGAGCGCGAAGTTGGTCTTGCCCACCCCTCCCTTGCCGCTCAGAATCGCGACGACTTCACCCCCGCGGTGCTTCGCTCCCACGTCCGCTGTGGTTCCGCAACGCGCGCTGGCCTGCATGCTCGGATGCCGTAGCCCCCGCGGGTCTACTCATCCACTCGCACCGCATACTAGCTCGGCCACGCGCGGACCGCAAGCTTCTTCGATGTCGTGCGGCACGTTTTGGCCATTGGTCAGATAGGACACGCCCAGGTTCAGTCGCTGGACTACATTCAGAATCACCCCCAGTCCCACCACTTCGTCCAGCCGAGTCAACACTACCTTTGTCGGTCCCAGCGGCCCAAACCCCTGCGCCATCCGCGACAGCACCGGCGGCGCCAACGAGGCCGGCAAGACCAGGTGCGTTTCGTCCGGCCTTACCGCCCGCAGCAGCGCCGCGACCCGGGCAAAACGCGCCTGCTCGCGCAGCCCGACCCCCGGCGTGTCAATCAACAGCAAATCCAGATTATCCAGACCTTTGCTGACTTGCTTTGCCTCCGCGACGTTCTGAGCGGTGTACAGCGGAATCTCCAGAACATCCGCGTAGCGCCGGAGTTGCTCGTGGGCATCCAGTCGGTGCATGTCCAGAGACAACAGCGCCACGCGCCGTTCCTGCCGCAAACGGAACAGCGCCGCCAGCTTGGCAACCGTCGTGGACTTGCCGCTGCCCGACGGCCCCACCAGCGCTACCCGGCGCGCCCGGCCGTCCTGCAAGTCCACCCCCGCCCCCGCCGGCGTCAGCCGCCCTACGTACGCACGCACCGTGGCGCGCAGCGACTCCCGCTCATCGCCGCCCTCCTCCGCCCGCCGGCGCGCCGCCTCCCGCGCGAGTTCCGTCGCCAGTTCCGCGGCCACATCGTTCTGCACCAACCGCACATAGTGCGGATAGAGCTCCTGCGGCAGCGCCGGCACCGGCGGCGCCGCTGCCTCGGCCGGCGGCACCCGCTCCGGAACTAGCGGCTGGAATTCCTCCGCCCCGCTTCGCTCGGCCGGCGCGGCCGCACGCAGCGCGGACGCCAGCGCCGCCCGGGCAGCCAGGGCGGCACCGGAACGGGCGGCAGGCGCCGCGTCCCGCAGTCGCGGTGCCGGCGAGGGCGTGTGCGGCGGGGCGGCGGTGATCTCCACGCGCAAGCGCCGCGCCCACCCCGTGACCCCCTCGGACGGCAGATTGCGCGTACCGAGAATCACAGCCTCCGGCCCCAGCTCGCGCTTGACCGCGGCCAGCGCCTCAGACATGGACGGGGCGCGGAAGGTCCGCACGCTGTAACTCAATGCTGACGACTCCATGCGCTCGTACATCCACACCCCGGACAATCTCGTTTAGCGCCAGAACCGGCGTCTGTGGCAGCACCGGCTCAATCACGCGTCGCACCCACAACCGCACCTGCGGCGAACACAGCACCACCGTCGGGGCTCCGCCCGCGGCGGCCGCGGCGGATTCGCTTTGCCGGCGCACCTTCAGGGCCAGCTCGGCCTGACGGTCCGGCGGCAGGGTCAGGGTCGAGCCCGGGTCGAGCCGCTGGATGTTCGCCTGCAGGTAATCTTCGGTCGCGGGGTCCAGGGTGACTGCATGAATGATGCCCTTGGCGTCCTTGTATTGCGCACAAATTGTGCGCGCCAGCGCGTTCCGCACGTACTCGCTGAGGATCTCCGTGTCCTTGGTCTTGCCGGCCCAGTCGCCGAGCGTTTCGAGAATCGTCTCCAGGTCGCGGATCGGAACGCGTTCGCGCAGGAGCGCCTGCAGCACTTTCTGCACTTCACCCGTCTTCAGCAGCGTCGGGACCACCTCCTCGACCAGGCCGCTATTGCGCTGCTTGAGGTGGTCGAGCAGATTCTGCGTGTCCGCCCGACTGAGCAGCTCCGCCGCGTTGCGCTTGATCACCTCGGTCAGGTGCGTCGCCAGCACCCCCGATGGCTCGACGACGGTGT
Source organism: uncultured Planctomycetales bacterium (assembly GCA_964523405.1). GTDB lineage: Bacteria > Planctomycetota > Phycisphaerae > UBA1845 > Fen-1342 > CAZGAQ01. The sequence continues at coordinate 30,050 of CAZGAQ010000031.1, read as the reverse complement.
AGTTGAGCCGCTCCGCCGTCTCCCGCTGCGCCGGCGGCAGCCACCACGCGCGCAGCCCGAACGCCGGCTCACGCACCTCGATTCCCGTGAGGGTCTGGCCGGCCAGCCCGGAATCAATGGCCAGCACGTGATCCACGTAAATCTCGCCGTGGGCGATCTCCTGGCCGCGCAACAGGATCGCGTAGTGCGTCGGCTCCAGGTGGGCGTTGTCGCGGATGCGCACCGGGGGCACTACCAGCCCCAGATCGGTCGCCATCTGCTTGCGCAGCCCCGCGATCCGATCGAGCATGTCACCGCCGCGTGCCCGGTCGATCAGCCGCACCAGCCCAAACCCCACCTGCAACTCCAGCGGATCGACGCTCAGGTGGGTCTCGATCTTCGGCGGCTTGGCCTGCTCTTTGCTCTTCTGCTCCGTCACCTTGTGCGCCGCCGCCGTCACCTGGGTCTTGCGCAGGTGCAGGGCCAGCAGGCTGCAGCCGACCGCCATGCTCAGCAGCGGCACCTTCGGTAACGGCGTGAATGTCAGCACCAGCAGGAAACCGGCCGCCAGCACCAGCGCCACCGGCTTGGCGAAAAGCTGCCCCAGGACTTCCTCACCCATGTTCGTCTGGCCGGTGCTGCGCGTGACCAGCATGCCGGCACCGACCGAGATGATGAAGGCGGGAATCTGGCTGGCGAGCCCGTCCCCGATGGTCAGCTTGGTGTAGATGTCCAGACACTGCAGCAGCCCCATCTTGTGCTCGACCATGCCCACGTACAGGCCGCCCAAGATGTTGATGAACGTGATGATGATGCCCGCGATCGCGTCGCCGCGCACGAACTTGCTGGCACCGTCCATCGCCCCGAAGAAGTCGGACTCGCGGGCGACCTCGGCCCGGCGCCGCCGCGCCTCGCCCTCGTCAATCGTCCCGGCGTTCAGGTCGGCGTCGATCGCCATCTGCTTGCCCGGCATCCCGTCCAACGTGAACCGCGCCGCCACTTCGGCCACGCGCGTCGCACCCTTCGTGATCACCACGAACTGAATCACCGTGATGATCAGAAAAATGATCACGCCGACCGCCAGCGAGTTGGCCGCCACGAATGAGCCGAAGGCCTCGACCACGTGCCCCGCCGCCGCCGTGCCCTGTGACCCGTTGGCCAGAATCAGCCGCGTCGTCGCCGTGTTCAGCACCAGCCGCAGCAGCGTCATCGCCAACAGCAGCGATGGAAAGCTCGAAAACTCCAGCGGCCCGCGGATGTACATGACCGTCATCAGCACGATCGTCGTCAGCAGAATGTTGACGATCAGCATGAAGTCGAGAATGACGGTCGGCAGGGGAATCAGAATGACAAAGATGAGCGCGGCCGCGCACGCCGGGAACATCATCCCGCGGTACCGCGTCATGAACCGTATGACCGGATTGTTGTCGATCGCGAAGGGCACTCACACGCTCCGCAGGGCTCGCCGCCCCGCGCGGCCGCACGCACCGGTCGCTCAGCCGGCCTTGCGGGACAACTGGTACACGTACGCGAGCAGCTCGGCCACCGCCCGGTAGAACGCCGGCGGCACCTCGTGGCCGACCTCGACGCCCGCATACAGGGCCCGCGCTAGGGGCGGGCGCTCGACAATCGGCACGCCGTGCTGCTGGGCCACCAACCGGATGCGCTGCGCGAGCAGGTCCTTGCCCTTGGCGACCACCCGCGGCGCGCCCATCGTCTTTTCGTCATATCGCAGGGCCACGGCGTACTCGGTCGGGTTCGTCACGACGACATCCGCCTTCGGCACTTCCTGCTGGATGCGCTGCAACGCCAGCCGCCGCTGAATCTGGCGCCGTCGCTGTTTGAGCAGCGGATCGCCCTCCATCCGTTTCAGTTCGTCGCGCACTTCCTGCTTGCTCATGCGCAGCTGCCGTTCCAGCTTCCAGCGCTGCAGGGCATAGTCCGCGAGTCCCAACACCAGCATGACCAGCGCCAGCCGCAGCGCCAGGTCCCCGATCAATGCGGCCGCCAGCGCAAAGATGCCGCCCGCCCCGACCATCCCCGTGGCCAGCACCTGGCCAACCGAGCCGGTGATCGTGTGCCACGCCACCGCCCCCACCAGCCCCACCTTGAACAACCCGATCGCCAGCTTCGAGACCGTATCCCCGGAGAACAGCCGCTTCGCCCCCGCCACCGGGTCCAGCCGGTCCGGCTTGACCCCCAGCCGCTTCCACGTCACAACCAGGCCCGACTGGACGGCCGTCGCCGCGATCGTTACCACCACCACAAAGAACAGAAACGGCAACAGCATCTCCGCTGCCGCCCGCCCGATCTGCTTCATCCACGCCAGCAGTTCACCCGCTTGCAGCCCCGGTGGCCGCCCCAATGCCTGCAGGGTCGCCAACATCTTCGTCAGCATGGCCGGCCCGCAAACCTTGATCAGCACCGCGCCCGCCAGCAAGGACACCGCGGCGGTCAGGTCCATGCTGCGGGCGATCTGGCCCTCTTCGCGGGCCTCCTCGCGCCGACGCGGCGTTGGTTGCTCCGTCTTGTCGCCGCCCTCGTCTGCGGCCATACCTCACCCACACCACCGGTCCGCCTCAGAAACTCACGCCACGTACAACTTGTCGGCCGGCACACCGGCAGCGGTCCAGCCCAGTCCGGCCGGGCCCGCGCCCGGCCGCACCCGCCGCGCCCCTATGTGCCGACCAGCTCGTTCAGCCAGCCAAACGTCTTCTCGATCGCCGCCACGAAGGCGTCGGTCGCCGACGGCAGCGCGACAGCCATGATCGCAAACCCCACGAGCGACTTCAGCGAGAACCCGACGGCGATGATGTTCAGTTGCGGCATCGTGCGCGACACGAAGCCCAGCGCCACGTTGACCAGACACAAAGCCAGCAGCGCCGGCGCCGCGACGCGCAGGGCCAGCTCCGTCCCCAGCGCCAGGGCCTGCAGCAGCACCTCCAGGTCGACCGGCACCAGTCCGCGATTGCCCAGCAACGGCAGCGTGCGGAACGTGTCGAGGCAGGCCCCGATCAGCGCCCGGTGCCCGCCCACAATCAGGTACACGACGACCGCCATTTGCAGATAGAACACCCCCAGCACGGTTTCCTGCTCGTCGCTGGTCGGATCGATAATCTGTCCGAACGCCAGGCCCGATTCCTGCGCAATCAGCAAGGCCCCCAGCTGCAGGCCGATGAAGCACACGACGCCAACCACGCCGATCAGCGCCCCCAGCAACACCTCCTGCGCCAGCGCCAGCGCTACGCCCAACGGCGTATCCGGGAGCTGCGCCGGCACCGGCACGCACGGCGTGAGCAGCGCCGCCAGCCCGAGCACCAGCAGCGCCCGCAGGTTGTACGGGACGGACATCGACCCGAGCAGCGGCTGGAACATCAGCAGCCCACCCAGGCGCGACGCCACCAGGGCAAAGACCGGCAGCTTCAGGTACGGAGCCAGCAGCTCAAAGGGCATCGGCAGCCTCGGCGGCCGCGGGGGCCGCAGACTGGCGCGCTAAGGATTCGTGAACATCTGCGCCGCGTAGTCGACCATGCGCTGCATCAGCCACGGCACGAAGAACACCGTCGCCGCCACCATCGCAACAATCTTCGGCACGATGCTCAGCGTTTGATCCTGAATCTGCGTCACCGTCTGCAAGATGCTGATCACCAGCCCCACCACCAGCCCGACCACCAGTACCGGCCCGGCCAGGATCAGCGTCGTCACCAGGCACTGCCGACCCACGTCGAGCGCACTCGCGAAATCCACAACACAACTCCTTCGCCGCCGGCGGCCGGACCCTAACCCCCACCCACGCTCGCCATCAGCGACCCCGCCACCAGATGCCAGCCGTCCGCCAGCACGAACAGCAGCAGCTTGAACGGCAGCGAAATCAGCACCGGCGGCAGCATCATCATGCCCATCGCCACCAGAATCGTGGCGATCACCATGTCGATCACCAGGAACGGCAGGTAGATGCGGAAGCCGATGATGAACGAGGTCTTCAACTCGCTCAGGATGAACGCCGGCACCAGGGCCGTCATGGGCACGTCGCGCTCGTCGAGCACTTCGTCGTTGGCGACGGCACGTCCGGCGGCGTATTCGTAGAGCATGTACACGTCCTGCTCGTTGCCGGCGTTGCGGATTTGCCCGAACATGAAGTTGCGCAACTCGCCGCCGGCGAGCTCGATAGCCTGGAGCTGGCCCATCTGGCCCGCCAGGTACGGCTGCACGGCGGTGCGGTTCATGCGGTCGAACGTCGGAGCCATGACCAGGATGGTCATGAACAGAGCCAGCCCCACGAGCACCTGCGAAGGCGGCAACTGCTGTGTGCCCAGCGCCTGCCGCAGCAGGGCCAGCACCACGATCATGCGGATGAAGCACGTCATCATCAGCAGCAGGCTGGGCGCCACCGTCAACAGGGTGAGCAGGACCAGAATCTGCAGCGAGTTGCTGAGCGATTCCTTGTCGGCTGCCTTCGGCAAGTAGTGGCTGACATCGGGAATGAAAATCGGGCCCGGATCCGTGGGCGGTGCCCCGGCACTTGGGCCCGCCGGCAGCATCGGCGGGGCAAACGGATCCACCGGCCCCACCGGCGCGGGCGCCGCGGCCGTGTGCTGCGCGGCCGCGCGCGGCACGACCAGCAAGGCCGCCAGCGCCGCCAGCGCGACGACGTTGCGCCGGTGTCGGCGGGTGCGCAGCTCGCGTGGCGTGTGCCCGTCCATGGTCCTTCCGTTCCCGGCCCGCGGCTCCGCCGCCGGCCACCTGCATCACCTTACACGTTGGCCGTCGCGCGCAGCCGCTGGAGCGTGCCGCCCAGCCTCTGCTTCAGTTCCGCCAATCGGGCCTCCTCCGGCAGCGCGTCCTCCGCGGAACCGCCGCCTTGCTCCCCATACGAACCCGCCTCGCGTTCCAGGCACTTCGCAAACTCGGCCGTATGACTGTCCGCCCGCTGTTGTGCCGCCTGCCCCAGCAGGCGCGCACTGAGTTCCGGATCGGTGATCACGTCGAGGGAACGAATCGAATCGTGCGTGCAGCCCAGCAGCACCAGCCGTGGACCCACGCGCACCAGGCAGACCGAGTGCCGCGGCGATAGCGCCGTCCGTCCCACAACTTCGATCAGCGGGGCCCCCCGCCCGCGCGCCAGCGCAAACGTCCCCGTCGCCGCCACCCGCCGATACCCCCATGCCAACAGCACGATCAGCCCAACGACCGCGGCCAGCGACAGCGTCGTGCGCAGCCAGCTCTGCGCCGTGCGGGCTTCGGAACCGACCTGGGCGGACGTCTGCGGCACGCCGCCATGCCGGCGCTCCAGCGGGCGGGCTTCCGGACGTGCCGTCGCGGGGTCCAGCGCCGCCCACGGATCTGGAATCGCCGCCCCGGCCGGCTGACTGGTCGCCTCCGCCCCGGCCGGCACCGGCGCGACGTCCCCGCCCGCGGCGCGCGGTGTCGCGGCCAGCAGCGCGAGCGTCAACCCCAGCAAAACCATCCGTGGCACCATGACGTCCTTGTCCGTGCGGGCGGGTCTACTTGTTGGATTCGAGTTCGGGGATCGGACTGTGAATGTCGTTGATGCGCACGCAGAAGTTCTCGTTGAGCACGAGCACTTCGCCACGGGCAATCAACCGGTCGTTCACGTAAATGTCGACCGGATCGCCGGCCAGTTTGTCGAGTTCGACTACCGACCCGACCCCCAGTCGCAGCACGTCCTCGATGTACATGCCCGTGCGCCCCAATTCGATCTTGACGTCGAGCTGCACGTCGTCGAGCAGGTCGATCGATGTGACCGCCGGACTCGCCGCGGCTCCCAGCTCCGGAGCCGTGAACGGGGCCGCGTCGTCCGGTGAGACCGTCACGTGCACTTCACCGAGCACGGCCGGCTTGGTCGGATCCGCGATCGACGCCGTCTTCTGCTCCGCGGCGATGGCCGCCGCCATCTCCGCCGCCAGCTCGTCGTCCGCGCTCGCCGCCGGGGCGGGCGCCGGTGGCGCCGCCGCCACCTCGGCCGCCCGCACCGCCTCGAGTTGGGCGGCGAGGGCATCCAGCTCGGCCTGGTCAAACGTGTTGCCCGATGACTCGCCCGCCGGAGCGATCTCCGGAACCGGCTTGCCCATGACCTGCTCCATCTGGGCAGTCAGGGTGTCCAGTTCCGTCTGGTCGAATGCATTGCCAGACGGCCCGGTGGCTGGCGCCGCTCCGGCCGCCGGCCGCCCCGAAGCCTGAGCCAGTTTGGCCGTGAGCGCATCCAGGTCGGCTTGATTGATCGTATTGGGATCGCCGCCCTCATCGGCCGTGGCGCTCGCCTCGGGGGCGCTCGCGGACGTCTCGCCCGGGGGCGCCGCCGCATCGGGCGCCGGCGTGTCCGCGGCTGCCGCCACGTTCGCAGGCGTCTCGTCGGGAGCCTGCGCCGTGGGCGTGTCGGGTGTCGCCGCCGCGTCCGCCTGCGGCGCCTGCCCGGCATCCTCGGCGGGGAGGTCAGACTGGGTCGGTTCGTCGGACATGGGCGTTCAACATCCTTGTTACAGCGCGCCCGCCGGCCCGTCAGGACGGGATGGGCACCAGACGCGGGATCAGTACCCGCTGAACCAGGTTCTTGTCACTGGTGATCTCGGCCAGCCCCTCCGCGATTTGATTGCGCAAGATACGCAGGTCGTCCTCACGCAGCATCTGGTCGCTGGCGGCCCGAACGATCCGCGCGATCATGTCGCCGATCTCCCCAGACCGCTCTTCCGCCAGTGCCTCGAGCTTGTCCTTCTCGTTGGCCGCGACCACGACACTGATGTCGATGTCGTAAATCCACATGCGCCCGCTTTTGTCGTTGGGCACCTTGAAGCTCTTCAGCAGCCGCACTTCCGCCTGCCCCACCGGCGGCTTCACCGGCTCGGCCTCAATCACCGGATGCTCTTCCCCGTGCGCGGGCTTCGGGCTGCTGCCCGCCGTTGATTTGAAGAAGAAGAAGAAACCCGCCCCCTGCACGACCGCCAGACCCAGCACGATCCCGATGGTCTTGATGGGGAGCTTCTTCTTCGGCGGCGCGTCGGTCTTGTTGGCTTCGTCGGCCATCGCTGCACTTCTCGACTACCGTGTTGGCGCAATGATCTCCCCCTGCTTATCGACACTCGGCCGCCGGTGCTTCACGTTCAACTGCGCGCGGCCGTACACGTGCTTTGTTTATCAGAACCAAACGCCCCCCGCGGGCACATTGTGCGCCCCGGCGCAAGAGCGCTCCGGGCGGCACCGGCTTCCAGCCGGCGCTCAGGAAACCGGCTCCGGGTACAGCCGTCCCCCCCCAACTCAGAACTCGATAATCAGAGCTCGGAATTTGGCCCCCGTTCCCCCCCCGTCAGACCCGCGTGTCCCGTTCGAACTGCTGTTCCCGGTCGCGCCGCTCCCGCGTGATCCGCTCCAACGTCTGCCGCTCCACATAGCTCAGACTCTGCACGCCGTGCTCGGAGACCTTGCGCAGGATGCGGTCGAGCTCGGTCTCCTCCTCGCGCAGGCGCTGCTGGCGGGCTTCCCAGCCGCCGGGGTTGGGATTGACTGGGCCGTAAGAGTCGCGCAGGGCACGCCGGCGGCCGCCCGACGTGCGGAAAATGCGCTTCCACCAAGGGCGCGGATCATGGCTGGGGCCGGCGTAACTGTCGAACTGCGAGTCCTCGATCAACATCCCGTGGCGGGCCATCTGCAGGCGTTGCCAACAGGTCATGCCGCCGAAGATCGCGATGAACACCAACATTTCGCGCCCGGCTCCACCAAGCCCCCACAACCCGAACCCGATGGCCCCCGCCAATCCAACCGTGCAAGCGACGATGGTGGCCCGCTGCAAACCGAGAAACGGCCAGAGGATCGTGTGGAAGAGCTGCCCGCCGTCGAGTGGGTAGATCGGCAGGAGATTGAAGGCCAGGAGGAAGAGATTGACCCGGTAGAAGGTTGCAGCGTAGAAGAACCACGGCGGTGGCTCGATCGGACCGGAACCGAACAAGAAATACCCCGGCTGCAACGGGTTGATCCCCGGAAGCACCCGACCACCCGAGGCCGCAAAGAGGACCGCAGCGCTGAGCAGACAGAAGATCACGTTCACGAAGGGCCCGCTCGCGACGGTGACGAACTGGGGCCAGGGGCGCATCGGGGCATGGGCATACGCCAGCCCGCCGAGCGGCCACATCAGGATGTCGCGCGCGTCACCACCCACGCTGCGGGCACCGAGGCAGTGCCCAAACTCGTGGACCAGCACGATGCCAAAGAGCATCCCCAGGAACAGCGCCTCGCTCTTCAGGTTTGGGCCGGCGGTGAATAGGGTGTAGCCGATCCACAGGACGAACAGGAAGTGGACGCGAACGGTGATCCCGAACAGCCGGCCGATGGGGAAGGAGCCGCCGAGGAAGTTCATCGCGTCCTCGCAGTCCCGCCGAAGCGGTCGTAGTAGAGCAACGCCAGCATCGTCTTGCCGTCCGTAATGCGGCCGGTGCGGACCCAATCCAGCGCGTCGGCCAGGGGAACCGTCCGGACCTGAATCTGCTCGCCCGCCTCGAGGGCACTGGCGCCCGCGGTCAGGTCGCGCGCGACGAACACGTGCATGCGTTCGCTGAGGAGGCCCGGCGAGGAATAGAACGTCACGAGCGGCGTGATGCGGCCGGCGCGGTAGCCGGTTTCCTCGGCCAACTCGCGGGCGGCGCAGACGTCGGGGGCCTCGCCGGCATCAAGCGTGCCGGCCGGCAGCTCGAGCAGTTCCTGCCCGACGGCGACGCGGTTGTTCGCGATGAGCACGACGTGCGCATTGTCGAGAAGCGGCAGGATCACGGCCGCCCCGGGATGTCGGATGATGTCAAAAACGTGCGGGCCGCCGTCGAGCTGCACGGTGCGCTGCTCGAGGACGAACTTCTTGCTCGTGTAAATCGTCTTCGCGTCCGCCACAAAAGCCCTTCCGGCTGCGCTCAGCCTCACCCCGGCCTCAATGCGGACCGGGATTAGGATTATATCGGCTACCCCCGGAAAGGGCTGCATCACCGCCCAACGAGTAGCGCCAGGCCTCCGTGCCTGACGTACTGCCAGGCCCGGCCGTGCAGCCCAAGCACCGCCGCGCGGCACCCGGCCCCGTGCACGGTGCTGTCGGTTCCGCTCTACCCCCTTTGTCACCTTGTCACTTTCTCACTTTGTCACTCTGCTACCGGCACGTCGTGTTCATAAGCGCGATGAAGGGGTCAATGTCGCGCCAGTTCACGTGGCCGTCGGCGTTACAGTCGAGATTCAGGAACCCGCACGTCGGTCCCGGACTCGCAAACAGCGCCTGCCACGCCGATTGGTTGTCGTTCTGCCCCGCAATCAGGTAATCGATGTCGCGCCAGCTGATCGCGCGATCGCAGTTGCCGTCGCCGGCGCACAACAGCGGCAGCGCGGCGTATTCGCTCGCGTCTACGTTCCCGTCACCGTTGACCGTGGCCGGGATTTGTGCGTTTAGCGCGCCGCCGTTGGCTGTGCCGTACGCCGCGAACGCCACGTAGACTTGGTTCGGCAGGTGCCCGAATTCCTGCACGAGGTCGATCGTGCCCTCGAGCCAGCCGGTACCGCCGCCGGTCGCGACGTGCGGCGAGGCGGTGGTGTCAAACCAGCCGCACCAGTTGTTGTCCGTCTCGTTGCCGATGTAGGCGGCCCAGGCGGCGACCTGGCCGCTCTTGGCCCAGGGGGCACCGGTCATGGCACCGGGGGTTTCGGCGATGAAGATGAAGTGATCGTTGCCTTCGCCCGCATCCGGCGCGGCCACGTACAGCACCGTGCCGCGTACGCCGGCGTAGAGCTGGAGCGTGCCGTTCTGCGCGAGCAGCGTGGCGCCGGCATCAAGCTGACCGTCAATGACCCACTGCGGCGTCGGCGGGGTGCCGCCGCTGACGGTGAAGTGCCAGTCGGCGCCGCTATTGTTGTCCCAGGTACCGCTGCCGTTGTTGAAGACGAGGTCGAGTTTCGTCGCCGACGCCAGCACCGGGACGGTGATTTCCCAGCGCGAAGTGGCCGCGTTCCAGGTCATGACCGGATCGGGCGAGATGATCGGGTTCCAAGTGTTGAAGCCGTAGTGCAGGTATACGCTTGTCGCCCCGCTCAGCACGCGTCCGGCCGGGTTGTAGCTGATCTTCACGTTCTGCCCCGCGACCGGCACGTTCGGGTCGAGCGTCACCACATCCCCGCTCGGCGTGCCGCCGCCCTGTCCGACCCAGACGTGCTGAATCGGCGAGCGTGCCACGTTGCCGGCCCCGTCCGCCGCTTCCACGTAGTAGTCCAGCAGCTTGTCCGTCTGCCCCACCACCATCCCGCTGTAGCGCAGCGCGCGGTAGGTCGGCGTGAGGACGTTGTTCTGCGGCGGGACGTCGCTGCTCGACATGGTGACGCTCTGCCACGGGCCGACCTCGGCACCGCCGGCGTAGGTCTCGTTTTGCGTGGAGGTGAGCGGGTTCGCGCCGTCGAGGTCCGCGCGCCACTTCAGCGTCACCGACGTCAGTCCGCTCACGTCGTACACGTACGTCCACACCGAAAAGTCCGACGCCTCCGGCGCCGTGCCCCACTCGTAGCCGCCCGGGTTGTACGGGTCGCGTTGCGGCAGGAAGATCGTCGGCGCCACCGTGTCCGCATGCCCGGTCAGCACCGGGTCCGCAAAGCTGACGGCCTGGTTGCACGCTCGCGTCACGTCGCTGTCCCAGATCTCCGTGCCGTCCCAGTACCAGTAGTCGCTGGCCTCGCCACACAGCAGCCAGTGCCACGCCTTCTCCGTGTTCGTCCCGCCGCCGGTTAGCACGTTTTGCATGCTCGCCGCCGGCGCGATGCTTTCCGCCGTAAACACACGGTTCTTGGCCGCCGTCAGCACCGCCCAACTATTGCGGTCCGGGCTCCACCCGCTTGTGTTCGCGTCCCCCAGCCACTTCTTGAACTCCGGATCGCCGTTGTCCGCCCCCGCCCACGCGCCGTCTTCGACGTGAATCACGTCGCCCGCGGCCGGCGGGAAGCGATCCAGATAGTCCTGCACCGTCGTGATCTCGTAGTTCGCGGTACTCGACGCCCACGCCACCATCTGCTGGAAGTTGTAGTGGTAGTACGAATCCGACCCGCCGCCGTAGTTGTCGCCATCATGGTGCAGCACGACGAACATCGGGTGCGCGGCGCTCGTGTTGTACGCCAGGTACTGGTCCATCACCGTGCCGTACAGGAACGCGCCGTAGCCGCCGCGGCCGTCTTCATTACCTTCGTAGCGGGCGGCGGGGACGGCGATCATCTGCGAGATGGCACCGGTGGCGGGGTCCACGTACTGGACGTAGTGCGGCTGGTACCCAAACGGGGCGCTGACGCGGCTGGGGGCCCAGAGGTTGTTGAGCTGGACCCAGGCGCCGCCGGCAGCAGCGGGATCGGGGTTGAGTTGGTCGGCCTTGTTGGGTGCGAACAGGTTCGACGCCTTCGTGTGCGGGTAATTCACGCACGCGCGGTCAAAGTGGATGTTATCCACCAGCACCCACTCGAGCCCCTCCGCGACGAGCGCCGGAATCATCCGCTCCGAGAACGCCGTCTCCGCCGGGAACATCCCGCGCGAGTACGCTGGCCCGCCGACCCACGTCTGTCCATAGATGTGCTTGTGCAGACGGATCTGCATCCGGATGTCCTGGTCGTCCAGCAGCGGCATCAACGGGTGGAAATACCCGAACGCCACCAGGTCCAGCCGCGGATTGCCCAGCGACGTATCCAGCCCGATGGCCTGGTTGTACCCGCTCTTCCAGTTATTCCACATGCCGCCGTTGACGCCCGCCGCCTGTAGCGCGTTGAGGTTCTCAATCAGCGACCCCGTGAAACTCACCTGCGCCCCCAGGTGCGGCAACGACAGCCCCGCCTGAATTGCATCCCGCGGCCACGTCGTGTACGGCCCAAACCGCTGGTTGTGCACGTCCACCACGCTGAACGAGAACCGCCCGGCCGCGTCGGTCTGCACCGGCGTTTCGTAGGGGTAGTAAATCGGTTGGTGCATGTGCCACATGAAGCCGACGCGAATCGGCTCTGTGGCCTGCGCCGGCAGCGTCAGCAACATCAGGGCGACCAGTCCCGGCATCATTGCGCGCATCCGCATGCTATGTCTCCTCACACCCTTCCGAGGTCGCGGAACATTTGAGTTGGCACACACGCTTGGGTGTGTACTTAAACCAGTTTATCGAACGACCCATCCGCCAATCAAGCCTCACCCCGCACCCTCGCCAACCACACGCACCAACGGGCTCGCCGACCGCACGGCCGCCACCATTCCGATACCGCTGCCCTTGCGTCCCAGCCGCACTGGGGGCATATTGACACCGCCCCGCCGTGCCTGCCCCGGGCGGTCCAGGGGATACGGGAACGCGGGACAGGCCCCCGGGCGGTCCGCTTGATGGGCTCCGCTTCCCCAGGCGCCAGTTGTACTCCGGTCACGCCCGAGACCGGACGAGCCGAACACGTGGCGTTGGACGCCGCGAGCTGCGACCAGCCACTAAGTACATGACGGCAATAGACTTCCGCGCCTTCGCGGGGGTCGCGGATGACCGATATGGCGCGGAACGTCATTTTGGCTTTGTCCTCCCTGGCCATCCTTCTCGTGCTGTATGTGGCCTATGCCCTGCTGATGGGCTCGCCCGCTGGCACTGGCCGTCAGCAGCGTCCCGAGCAACTCCCCGCCCAGGCTGACCCCAATGCGGCCTCCATTCAAGTCGGGCCCGCCGTACTCCCAGCGGGCGGCCGGATTTCCTTCACGAAATACGACGAGCGCAGCGGACGCCCCACGGACGTGTTCAGTTGTCAGGACTGGGAACCGGTCGCGGGCACCAAAAACGAGGTCCGCGTCACGCAGCCCGAACTGGTCATGCTCCTGCCCAGCGGCATGGTCGCCACGATCACGGCGGATGCTGGGCAGCTCGCGGGCGATCGCGTCGAACGCTCCCAGGCCCGCCCCAAGCAGGGCTGGCTTTCGGGCAATGTGCGGATCGTCATCGACCGCGAAACCAGCGTGGACCGCACACCCTCCGCGGAGCGCCCGGAGGACCTGATCAACATCACCGTCACGGAGTTGCAGTTTGACCTGGAGCGCGGCGAACTGCGCACCGCCGATCGCGTCGCCGTCGTCAGTGAGGACTTCGAAATCGCCGGGGCCGGGCTGTACCTGCTGTGGAATCAGGCCAACAACCGCGTCGAGACGCTGACGATCGAGCAGGGCGAGGAGTTCGCGTTCTACACCGGCGCTGGGCTGTTCGGCGCCGTCGAGGCAACCAGTGCCTCCAGTGACCCGAACGCGGAGCCGGCCATCACGGTCGTCGACGCCAAGAGCCCGTCACCCACGACGCGCCGGGCCCGCGAACGCCGCACCGCGTATGACTGCCGCCTGGTGGGCAACGTCGTCGCCGAGCAATACCGCGCTGACCAGAAGATCGGCGGTCTGACCGCCGACGAAATCCACCTGCTGTTCGACGTCGGCAGCCGCGCGGGACGACTCCTGCGCCATGACAGCAGCACCAGCCGTCCCGCGCGCGACCGCGCCAATCGCGTCGCCGTGCGCTGGACCGGCAGGCTGCAGCTCGGTCCCGCCGACGTCGAGCCCGACGCCGAAGGCCGCCGCCTGCACTTCGAAGCCCGCGGGCGCCCCGTTGTGCTCACCCGCGGCGATGGCTCCGTGCGCTGTGGCCGCGTGGCGTTCCACGAAGAGACCCAGCGCATCTGGCTCGATCCCCTGCCGGACGAGCGCGTCGACTTCGCGATGGGCAAGAACTTGTCCGCCTCCGCGACGGGCGTCTACGTGGACCGCGCCGCGCGGCTGGTGAAGCTGGCCGGCACGGTGGAACTGCACTCGCGCCGCGGAGACGCCACTCGCGCCCGTACGTCGCGCATCCACAGCTCGTACTGGGCGGAGCTGCACATGGGCGAGGCCGCTGCCACCAGCCAGCCCGCCAGCGAAGCCGTTCTCGATTTCGGCCAGCTTGAGGCTGCCACCTTCGTCGGCGATGTGCGCGTCGAGCTGGATGAGCAGACCCTGCTCTCCAACCGCCTCGACGTGACGTTCCGCGGCGCCGCCAATGAGCAGGCGCTGGAAGAATCCCTCGATCTGGCCATGGCGACGGGGAGCGTGCAACTGCTCGGCAAGACCGGCACCGTGAGCGCCGCCCGTCTGGAGCTGCAGTTCGCGCACGCCCCCGAGCGGCGCATTTACCCGCAGCGCATGCACGCAACGGGCAACGTAGTGCTGGCGCGGGACCAGGCCCGCATGCGCGGCGACGAGATCACGGCCGAACTCGAATTGCCGCCCGGCCCGCAAACCAATGGCCCGGACTTCGTCTTGCGCACCCTGGATGTCGTCGGCCGGGCCGACCTGCGCGACCCGCGCAACAAGGTGTCCGCACGCGGCACGCAGATCGCGGCACAGTTCGTCGACCTGAACCGCCTCGTGAGCGCCACCGTCAGCGGTACGCCGCAGGCCCCGGGCCGCGTCCACGCCGAGCCGTACACCGTGCGCGGCGAGCACATCGAACTGGATCGCGACGCCCAGACCTTGCACGTGGGCGGCCGCTCGCGGCTGGCGTTCAAGACGCGGCGCAGCCTGCAGGGCCACGAGCGCGGTACCCCAACCACCGTCGCCATCACCAGCACGAAGCTGCTGCACGTGGACGGCCGCAAAAACACCGTGCGCTTTATCGGGGACGTGGCGGCCGTCAGCGCCGAAGAGCGGCTGCAGGGCGACGCGCTGACCCTCCTGCTGGAGGACGCGCCCGAGCCGGTGCTTCCGGCCACGCGCGGGCCGTCGCTGCGGCAGATTCTCGCGGTGCAGGGCCTGGGCTGGCTGCTGGCCGGCGATCTCGTGCGGGACGCACAGGCCCTGGCACAGGGCAAGGACCCGCGCCAGACCCGCCCGTCCGACGAGCTGGGCCTGGCCGGCGACCAGGAGCGCTGGCGCAAAGAACCGGTGCGCCTCGTCGCGGATAACGGCCTCATCACCAGCGAAAGCTTCGAGGCGGGCGACGCCACGCCCACCGTGCACGCGAGCATCTCGGCCCCGTTGATCGAGATGGACATCCGCGCGCGGCAGATCGTCACCACCGGACTGACGCAACTGCTCATGACCGACCGTCGCGGCGCGGGCGGCAGCGAGCCCGCCGAGCAGGCCCTCGGCCTGCCTTCCGCTCTGATCACGCGCGGCCCGAGCCAGACCGCCATGCAGTGCCGCAAGCGTATGGTCTATACGCTCGGGGTCGACGGCCCCGGGCGCCGCGACGCCGTCGTCTTCGAGGACGCCGTGCTGTTCGTCCACCGCGCCGGCAAGGATATGGTTAACCTGCAGGAGACCCTCCCGCAGCTCGCCTCCAATCCCGCCCTCCTCGAAAACCTCAAGAGCCGCAAGGTAACGCTCGATTGCCAGCGCCTGGAATGCTGGTTCGCCGCCGACGAAGGCGCTCCGGCCGCGCAGCGCGGCGGCGCCCTCACCCGCATGCCCCTGCAACTCGCGTCGCTCCTCGCCACCGACAGCGTGTACCTCCGCGACCAGCAGGGCCCCCAGATCCGCGAGGTCAACGCCGCCCGCGTCGAGTTCGACCGCCCGGCCGGGCGCGTCGAGGTACGCGGCACCGACACCACCGACGCCCGCATCTACACTGAGGATACCGTCCGACAGCGCTCCGACACCCCCCACATCGGCAAGCGTCTGATCATCAACCTCAAGGACGGTACCGTCACCTCCGGAGAGATGAAAGGCGAATGGCGGCGGCAATAGACCCGCACTGGCACAACCGGCCGCCCTCACGTATGCTGACGACATGAGCCGCCCCATTCTGCGCCCTGCTCGCGCTCTACTCGTGCTCGTGGCCGCTGTCGTGGCCGGAACCACCGGCTGCGCGCGGCAGGCCGAGGTCACGCTCTACCAGCCCTTCGCACGCGGCACGCAGCAGCACATCAAGCTGTCCAGTGACCGCGCCTATCACGCCGTCGACGGCGTGCAGCAGTCCACTGTTCTGGAGTTCGCGCTGCCCCACTCCGTCAGCGGGCCGCGGGCCTTCGTGCTCTATCTCGTCGGCCCCGAGGGCGGTGGCACCCAGAGCATTGCCGCCGATGATCCGGCGGGCCTGCGCGGCTTCTTCATCCAGGAGGTAGGTCGCCTCGCCGGCCGGACCGACCTGGTCGCCGGCACAGTCCAGTACCACCATGTCCTCTTCGCGCCTCAATGGCACCGCCTGAGCATCGACCTGCGGTGCGACGACGGCACGGAAATCCGCGGCCAGGCTTGGCTGCGCGAAGCACCCGCCGAGGTCCACAATATCGAGCGGGATTACGCCGCCGACATCGCCCAGCTTCGCCCACGTCCGGAAGACCAGGACGCCACAGCGCCCACCGCCGACGAGACACCTCCCGCACGAACCCGCGGCGTCGGCTCGCCTTGAGGCATCACGAATCAGGTGTCGGCACCGGGGCGACTGCACGGCGCGCAGCGGCCTGGATCCGGTTCGCAGCGCTGCTCACGATGACCGGCCGCGGACGCCCGCGAACCCGCACGCGGAGACCCCGTTCGTGAAGCCGTTACCGAGAGCCCGCGCCACCTTCTGGCCCCGCGACGCGCTGCTCGTACTGCTCCTGGCGGCTTGCTGGGTGGCCGCTGTCGGAACGGTCACACACTGGCGACGCGTCGTGTTGCTCGACACCTTTCGCGACCTGGCCTGCGCCACCAATATGCGGGCGGGCAATCTCGGGGCCGACCCCACGCTGCCGGGCTATCCCTACTGGTACGCCCCCGGCAACCCGCTCCTCATTGCCGGCCTTTCGCGCCTGACCGGCTGTTCCGTGCTGGACCTCTACGGCTATAGCCCGCTCTGGCTCAACGTGTGGCTTCCGGTCGGCCTATTCCTGCTCGTGCGTGCTGTCTGGGATCGGACCACCGCCCTGCTCGCGCTGCCCCTCACGCTGCTCGGCTCCTACTGGTGGCTCACCCACGTCACGGCGAACATCCCCGGACTGCAGGGCGTCGCGCTCAATCTGCTGGGCCTGTGGCTATGGCACCGCTGCAGCGGGGCAACTTCACCGGGGCGCGCCGCCGTCTGGGCCACAGCTACCGGCCTGACGCTCGCCCTGTCCACCTGGCAACATCCGGTCTGCGGCCTCATGTTGGCCGGCACGATCGGCCTGCACACTCTGCTGGCGGCCCGCGCTCTGCCACCGGCGCTGCGCGGGGGCCGCCCCGGCGCGCGCATGCTGGTCGTCGCCACGGTCGCCGGCCTGCTGACGGCGCCGCTCACCGTGCACATGGCGCGTCTCCAGTCCGGCAACTCCTCGCTCGTACGCTTCTTCGCCAGTGAGCTCATCGAGCCGCCATTCTACGCCCACGCCCTCACGCCGCTGGTCGTCGCACTCGCCCTCGGCGGCGTCTGGACCATCGCACGTACGCGTCCCCAGTCCCTCTGGATCGTCGCTTACGCCGCCATTGGCCTGCTCGGCCAACTGCTCGGCTACATCGGCCATTCACCCAATTGGCACATCCCCTACGTCCTCCCACACGAATTCCAGTGGCACGGCCAGCTCGCCCTGGGCATCTGCGCGGCCGTGGGCGCCGTCGCCCTCGGGCACGCCGCGCGGCGCCACTGGCCTACCCGACCTTGGTGCGCCCCGGCCGCGCTGCTCCTCGTCACGGTCGTCGCCGTCGCGCCGGCCGTCCCCCGTCTGCCCCAGGCCACGCAGTACTTCTTCGACCTCGAGCCCCTCCTCACACGTACCCAGCCCCTGCGCTCCTGGATCAACACACACACGACGCTCGATGACGTGTTCATCGCCCCTCCCGATACGGCCTATATGGTCATCGCCGGACTCACCGGGCGCAAGGCCGTCGTGGTCTGGCCGGGACACATGAACCCGCTGGCGGACTACGCGCGGCGCAGCGCCGACACCCAAGCCCTCCTGGAGGCAACCAACGAAGCGAACTTTCTCGCGCTGGCCCGCCGCTACCACGCCCGCTATCTCGCCGTGCTCCCGGATAGCCCCGCCGCAGCGCGCGAACGCCAGGCCCGCTATCGCGACTGGACGCAGGTGCGGCTGGCGTTCTCGGCCTACGATGACTCCGCGCTCGTCTTCGCCATCGAGCCCCCGCCGCCGTCGGAGGGTTCCCCGTGAAACCCCTCTCCATCCGCCGCATCAGTGCGGGTGTCGCCGTTGCTGGCCTGCTCGTACCCCACTGGGCCCCGCTGCTGCGCGGCCCCCTCGATACGCCATTGACCTTCACGGTCGGGCTGCTTGCCGGCCTCGCCCTGCTCGTGGCGCACGGACTGCGCCAGCTCTCCCGCGGCGCAGCCCGCCCCCACTAGCACGGCCTACGCGTTCAGCCGGTACGGCGCCCGCTTCGGCCGAGCGAGCCAGCGCGCCGCAAGCTCGTCCCCAAGGATCTCCTCACGCACCGGGTCCCACCGAATTGTCCGGTTCAGCCACAACGCGATGTTGCCCAGATGGCACATCGTCACCGACCGGCAACCGATCTCCGCGGGACACAGCGGCGTGCGTCGCGTGCGGATGCAGTCGAACCAATCCTGGTGGTGGCCCGCGGTCGCCTGCAGGTGCACGTCACGGGGACCAAGCTTGACCGTGCGCAGCGACTCGGGCGTCGTCTTGAGCTGCCCGGGCCCGACGTCGATGCGCCCCTGCGTGCCGATGAAGGTGATGCCGTTGCGCCCATCCTTCACCACCTCAATCCCGTTGGCATACCGCATCGTCAGCCCCCAAGTCGGGTCCGCCTCCGGCACCGCCCCGGACCCTTCATGCAGCCGCGGATCCGACGCCTTGAACGCCATCTCCGGATCGAGCTGCCGCGGTGCCGGCGGGATGTACTCCACCGGCCCGCTGTCATCCGTACCCAGCGCCCACTGCACCATGTCGTAGTAGTGCGCGCCCCAGTCCGTCACCTTCCCGCCCGAATAGTCCCGTATCCGTCGCCACCCGTCGTCATAGTACGACCCCACCCGCAGCTTGTTGTACGGCGCCCACGGCGCCGGCCCCAGCCAACGCTCGTAGTCAAAGCCCGGCGGCACCGGCTCCTCCGGCAGCTCCACGTGCCGCGAGCACGGCCCCAACTCCACGTGCACACTCTTCACGTCGCCGATGTACCCGCTGCGCACGAGCTCGCACGCGAACCGGAAATTCCCCTCCGCACGCCGCTGCGTGCCCGTCTGGAACACCGTCCCGTACCGCCGCGCGGCGTTCGCAATCGCCCGCGCGTCCCGTACCGTCAACGCCAGCGGCTTCTCGCAATACACGTCCTTCCCCGCCCGGCACGCATCCACGGCCATGATCGCATGCCAGTGCTCCGGCGTCGCAATCACGACAGCGTCGATGTCCGGCCGCTCCAGAATCCGCTCGTATTCGTTGTACGCCGCGCAGCCCGTGTACTGCCCGTCCCGCGTCTGCTTGGCGTAGTGCAGCTCGACCTTCTTGGCCGTCGCCTCACGCACGCGTGTGTCCACGTCGCAGACCGCCAGCACTTGCACATCGGGAAAACCCAGCAGCGTCTCGACGTGCGGCCCGCCCATCTTCTTGAGCCCAATAACCGCCAGACCGAGCCGCTCGGAAGGCGCCGCCCGCCCGCCGCGCCCGAGGACATTGCTCGGAAGGACTGTGCACGCCGCCAACGTCCCCCCGGCCTGCGCCAGAAACCGCCGCCGCGTGAGTAAGCCAGTTGTCGTCCGCTTCATGCCACCACCTCGCCCCCGGAGACTACTCAATGGGCTCCACCCACACATTGCGAAACCGCACTTTGCTCCCATGCTCCTGCAACAGCAGCGGCCCCTCCGCCGGCCCCTCTGGCAGCCCCGCCCCCGTCTTGTTCGGCACACTCACGTTGTCGTGTACCTGCGTCCCGTTGTGATACAACGTGATCCGCGCCTCCGCCGTCTTCTTCCCGTCCGCATCCCACCGTGGCGCGTGAAACCAGATGTCGTACGTCTGCCACTCCCCCGCTGGCCGCGCCAGGTTGTAGTCCGGCGCCCGCGTCTGGTAGATCGCCCCGCAGACGTTTTTCTCCAGCTTCTGCCCCGCCGAATTCAGAATCTGAATCTCGTACCGCCGCTGCAAATACACCCCACTGTTCCCGTTGTACTGCCCCTCCTTCCCGTTGTCCGCCACATTGAACTCGACGTGCAGACGCAGGTCCCCAAACGTCCGCTTCGTCATGATGTCCCCCGCATCCACCTCGGCCTGCAGCGCCCCATCCGCCCACTTCCACGCGATCGGCTCGTCCGGCCGCTTCACCGCCGTCCACGCCGCCAGATCCCCATCCTTCCCGAGCAGCACCAGCGCGTCCTTCGGCGGCGCCACCCACGGATCGCCCAGGTCCTTGATCCGCAGCTTCCGCCACCGCACCTCGCGCGGCTGCGCGCTGTCCGTCTGGTGGACCTGCAGGGCAATGAAACCCGTGTGCGTCAGGCTGTCGCGCAGCTCCGCGGCCGGCACCTCGTTCAGCCACGTCTTGATCACCTCCCCCCGCGCCTCCACCCGCACCCGATTCCACTCGCCCTGCTTGAACGCCGCCCGCGCGGCCGCATTGTCCTTCAGGTCGCACAGCCACCCCCGCCGGCTCTCATCGTAAATCCCCGCCGTCCACGCCCGCTCGGACGGGTCAATCTCAATCTGGTACCCGTGCACCACCCCATCGCGGTACCCCGGTGCACTGGCCGACCGGATCTGCACGCCGGAGTTGAGCTGCGGATCGACCTTGAACTCGTACTCCAGCACGAAATCCGCGTACTCGCGCGGCGTGCACAGGAACGTGTTCGGCGTGTTCGGCTCCGTCGTCCCGACGATGCACCCGTCCTCGACGCGGTAGTGCGCCTTTCCCCCGCGCTGCACCCACCCGTCCACCGACTTACCGTCAAACAGCGGCTGCCATCCGGCCTCCTCTGCCTTCCCTTCCGCCAGCGCCCCGGCCGCCCAGGCTCCGGCACAACTCAGCAGCACAACAGCGACCGCGAGACAACGATTGCGCATCGACACTCTCCGCGACAGGCTCTCCGCCAGAATACCCCCCGCCCCGCCCGCCGCAAGCGCCGCCGCGCCGCCTACCGCTATTGCGTCCTCGCCACCGCGTATCGCCCACGCAGCACGTGCCTTCTTAACCCCGAAGGGGTCCAGGACCATAGCCACGGTTGGAGCCGCGTGGCGGCTGCAGCGGCCGCATGGCTCCAACCGTGGACCTCGCCACTCACCCTATTCTCTCCTCCGCCCCGCAGGGGCGGAGGAGCCACAATACCAGCGCCCGGCGAACGCCCACTTTCGGGCCTCCGCCGGGCGCTGCGCGTCGCACGCCGCCTCCAGTCTCGCGGCCTACCAGTCCTTCTTCGGCACCCCCAT
The DNA here is from genome assembly GCA_964523405.1 of uncultured Planctomycetales bacterium. Taxonomy (GTDB): domain Bacteria; phylum Planctomycetota; class Phycisphaerae; order UBA1845; family Fen-1342; genus CAZGAQ01. The sequence continues at coordinate 8,738 of CAZGAQ010000031.1, read as the reverse complement.
CCCGCTGCGATCCGGATACGGCGGCACCTTCACCGGCACGTACGGATTCTTCTGCACCTCGTCCAGCATGAGCTGCACCGCCTTGTCGATCTGCGGATCGGCGCCGTCCAGCATCAGCGCCGGATCATCCAGCACCTCAATGTCCGGGTCGACGCCGTGCCCCTCAATGCCCCACGTGCCGTCCAGCTTGTAGAACGCGAACGTCGGCGCCGTCACCGTCGCTCCGTCGATCAACGCCGGATTCCCGCTGATCCCGACCAGCCCGCCCCACGTCCGCGTCCCGATCAGCTTGCCCAGCTTCGCCTGGCGGAAGTAGAACGGGAACGCATCCCCGCCCGAGCCCGCCAACCCGTTGATCAGCATGCACTTCGGCCCGTGGTGCGCATCCTCCGGCGTCGGCACCGGCTGCCCGTCCCGCGTCGCCCAGAAGTTCGTCAGCGGCCGGTTCAGCAGCTCGATGAACCGCAGCGGAATCTGCCCGCCGCCGTTCCAGCGCTCATCCACGATCAGCGCCGCCTTGTCCCGCTGTCCGTAGAACTGCCGGAACAGCTCGTTCTGTCCGTTCACGCCCGTGTCCGGCACGTGTACGTAGCCGACCTTCCCGCCACTCTTCTCCGCCACGTACGCCCGGTTGTGCTCCACCCATGCCCGGTAGCGCAAGGCGGCATCCTCTTCGGGTGAAAGCAGCTTCACAACGATATCGTGCGGCCCCGTCTCTTCCTTCTTCTTCTCCTCCTTCTTCGCCTGCTCCTCCGCATCCGCCGGCTTGCTCTCGGCCGGCTTCTCCTCCGGAGCGCTCGTCGTACCGGCCGCCCCCGGCGCCGTCCGGCTCACCGTCAGCGTCACCACCTTGCCCGCCAGCCCCTGGAAGGCCGCCCACGGATCCTGCTTCACATCCAGCGGCACGCCATTTACCGCCAGCAGATAGTCGCCCGCACGTACCTTGATCCCCGGCTGCGCCAGGGGCCCGCGCGCGTCCGTATCCCACGGCCCGCCGGTGATGATGCGCCGGATGCGGTAAGCCCCGTCGGCCAGCTCGAAATCCGCGCCCAGCAGCCCCACCGACACGCGCGGCGCGTTGTCACCATCACCGAAGTAGTACGCGTGCCCCACGTTTAGCTCACTGATCAGCTCGCGGATCACAAACGATACATCGCTGCGCGATACGCAATCGTCCAGCATCTTCAAGTACTCGTCGCGCAGCCCCGGCCAATCCACGCCGTGCATGTGCGGGTCATAGAAGAAATCGCGCTCGACCCGCCACGCCTCCAGCACCATCTGCCGCCAATCTGCCCGCGGATCGACCACCGCGACCATGCCGTCCAGCGACATCGGTTTGTCCAGCTTCTGGTCCGGCTTCGCGTCCACCACCGCAAACGTGTCATCCTTGTGCACGATGATCTTCTTGCCATCGGCCGACAGGCGGAACGCCCCGACCTCGCCGAGTACCGTCTGTTCCTCGGGTTCCTCGCCCACCCGGCGCGCCGCGGGCCGGAGCGCCAGCGCCGGCCGCCGCACCGCCCGCGCCAGCCGCACGCTCATCTCGTCCTCTTCCGGCTGGTCCACGCCCCCGCCGTCCTCGGCTTTCGACCAATCGAAGATTTTGAGGCTGGCCTTCTCTTCCGAGCCCGCGCGCGGCTGCCGCACGTACAGCAGCATGCCCTCCGCGTTCACGGCCAGTCCGCTGAACGCCCCCGGCTTAATCGGCAGCCGAATCGCCCGCTGCTCAAACCCGTCCAGCGTGATCTCCAGCGGCGTGTTTTTCGACTTCTCCTTCTCCGCCTTGTCCTTGTCCGCCTTCTCGGCCTCACCCTTCTTGCCGCCATGCGGGCCCTTCGCCGGCTTCTTGTCTCCCGCCCCGCCCGGTTGCGTCGCCGCCTCGTCCTCCCGCGCCCCTGCCCCCGGCTCAGCCGGCGCGACCTCCTCGTCGTCCTCGTCGGCGTCGCCAACCTGGTCGCTCGTCGGCTGCTCGTCCTTCTTCAGCTCGTTAGGCTCCTTCCACGATTCCTCGTCACTCTTCGGCGCCAGCGGGGACGCGAGGTCCGCGCGCAGTGGCACCGCCACGATCGTGTCCGTGTTCGTGTACACGAACGTCGTGCCAATGTCCTCGTAGATCGGGTTCTTGAAGTGCCGATTCGTCGCAAAGAACAGGTAATTCCCCGCCCGGTCAAAGCACGGCTCCGTGTCCCGGAACGCACCGCTCGTCACCGGCCGCTTCTCCCGTGTCGTCAGGTGGTACAACCAGATCGCGGACTGCTGGTTCGCGCCCCCGCGCACGTACGCCAGCCAGCTCGAATCATGCGACCACGAGAAGTCCGGCGGATTCGACCACGGGTCCTGGTCCACCAGCCGGCACGCCCCCGTCGCCGCGCTCGCCACGTACAGCGCCCCGCTCTTGTCGTTGAACGCAATCCACTTCGAATCCGGCGACCACGTCGGCGAGTAGCGGTAGATCTTCCGCGGCTCCGCCGCGTTCGGCTCGTTCGGATCCGCCTGCCCCGTCCCCGTGAGCTGCCGCGTTGCGCCCTTCCCGTCCGATTGCGTCACGTACAACTCGTACTCGCCCGTCTTGTCACTCAGGTACGCGATCCACCGCCCGTCCGGACTCCACGCCGGGTCGCGCTCCGCCACCCCGCTGCTCCGCGTCAGGTTCCGCGGCGTGCCTTTATGCGCCGGCACCGTCCAGATGTCCCCGCGCGCGTCGAACGCCGCCCGCTTCCCCGTCGGCGACACGTCCCAGTTCTCGATCCGCCCCGCCACGTCCACCCGCGTCGGCCGCAACTGCGGACGATCACCGGGCACGCTGACCTCCACCGGGTGACTCTGGCGCGTCGCCAGATCCAGCGTGTACAGGTCCGGGCCATACTGGAAGACGATCTCGCCTTCGCCCTTCGCACCGGGACCGATCGCCGGCCACTTGATGTCATGCTTGTCAAAGTGCGTGATCTGGGTCCGCTTGCCCTCCGCCAACTCGTACTGCCAGATGTTCAGCCGGTGCTCCGGTCCGTCGTCACACATGTAGTACAGGGACTTACCGTGCCACATCGGCTGGCTGTCCGTTCCCTCCCACGTCGTGATTCGCTGCGCCGCGTGCGTCTGCAGATTGAACAGCCAGATATCCGTCGCCATCCCCCCCAAGTACCGCTTCCACGTCCGGCTGTCCGTCGTATGCAGCGTGTACGCCAGCCACGTCCCGTCCGGGCTGATCGCCCCCACCGCCCCGTACGGCACCGGCAGCTTCTCCGGAAATCCTCCCGTCGGTGGCACCACCAGCAACTGTGACCCACGTACTTGCCCGGAGTAGTTCCGCCCCGCAAACAGCAACTTCCCGTCCGGCGTCCAGTCACACAGCGTCTCCGTCGTCGGATGGTGCGTCACGCGAAACGGCACCCCGCCCGTCACCGGAATCGTGTACAGATCATCGTTGCCGTCGTAGTTCCCCACGAACGCGATCGTCTGCCCATCCGCCGAAAAGCGCGGGAAGCCGGGGCTGCCCGCCGGACTCGCCAGCGGCTCCGCCACCCCACCCGTCCGCGGCACCAGCCACAACCGCCCCGCATACGCGAACACGATGTGCGTCGCGCTCACGTCCGGATACCGCAGCATCCCCGCATGCGGCCGCACTTCCCCCGGCGCAGTTGCGACGAAACCGGCCAACACGCTCAACCCGAGGATCCACGCAAAGGGGCGACGGGACATTCTGTGTTCTCCTTTCAACCGCGACTCGCCAGCCTGCCGGCCGCGCCATGCAGTAGCGATACTATTCATGCGCTGTTTCGTAGCGTCAGACCTCTGCCTGCCCTAAACGAATGTGAGGGGTACCTGACGCAAATCGCGCGTTCCGTCGTAGCCTCGGGCCCCCTGGACCGCAGCACCAGGGGATATCAGCCCGCCTGGCGCCGCCCCAAGGACCGCGCTACCCCATCTCATTCCGACACTTACGATACCCCGGCTTGGCCCCCGCGGCGAATCCGCCCGGCCGCGACCGACAGCTTCCGACGACTGCCGCCGTCCCTACCGCGGCACCTCGTCCACCCGCCGGAAAATGTACCCGCCCGCCGTCGCCCCCCACACCTGCTTGCCCTCGGCATCAAACCCCCGGTCCCACGTGATCATCTCGCTGGGCGTAATACGAGCTTCGGAGGTGGTGTACGTCGCCCCGCGCAGCGTGCTCTCACACCCGCGCCCGGTCGTGCTGCCCGTAAACGCCGTGTCCGTGCTCCGCCGCAGGTACAGCGAACACCCCGCCCGTACCTCCAGGTCCCCCACCTGTACCGCCCCCAGCAGCTCCGGCGCCCGCCACGCCCCCACAAAGCGCAGCGGATCGCCCGGCAGCGTATACACCCGACTCTCGATCACCTCGTCCTCCCGCGCAACCAGCCGGTACACGCGCTGCCGATACGGCTGCTCCAGCTTGTCGGCCGCGGCCTGCTCGACATACAACCACGGGCCGTCGTCGCGCTCGGGCCAGATCAGCGCCGTGTGCAGCCGGATGTCGCGGAACTCGGGGTCCTGCGCCGCCTGCCCCGCACTGCTGAACGCCCCCGTCATCCACTCCGCCAACAGCGCCACCTCCCCCGCCGACGGCTCCGCCCCGCTATCCAGCGCCGCATCCGTCCGCGACCCCGCAGACCCACTCGGCGCCGGCGCCTGACAACCCATCGGCAATAGCAGGGCCGCAGAAAGGAACAGGGTAACGAGCGTGACGGATAGCGGGCTGTGAATTCTGCGGGACATGGGTTCTCCGATGCGAAGTTGCGTGCCGCGTAGGATAGCTTCGTTGAGACGACCTGTCCTGCATGCGCCTTCAGTCCATCTACTCCGGACCTGCCGACGAACCCTGCCGAGGCACCCCGTTCACCGCCACCCAAAGGCACCCCGCCACGTCCAGAGCTTCCCCATCACCGGATCTTCATTCGTTATTCGCCATTCGACATTCGCCATTCCCCCCGCCCCCGCCGTTATCACATTTTCACCTTTGCACATTTTGACGCCCCCCCTCCCCACTTTCTCACTTCCCCACTTCCGTCCACACGTGCAGCAACAGCAGCAACGACACCGTCCCGTCGATGATCGGCTCGTTCGTCGAGAAGTCCTCGAACGCGTCATGATACACGCCCGCATCAGACTGAAACCGCGCCAACCGGTCCACCCCGAAGTCACCGAACTTCAGGCTGTCATTGATGTCCTTGTACACCGGCCCGTCCACCAGCCCCCCCGCCGGTAACTGCTGCCGCAGCTTCCAGAACAAATGGTGCGGCCGACTCGCCGCATCGCCGCCCGCCGGCACGCCGATCACGAAAGACACGCCCCACGGATTACGCCCGAAGATCCAGTCCCGCGCTTCCGCCGCCAGCGGGCGAAATTGCCGGTCGCCGGTCATGCGTTCGTACAGCACCGCCTGCGTCGCCAGCGCGATCACGTCGTTCGTCGAGCACCACACCAGCGGCGTCCCCAGCCGATACGGATTCTGCACCGCGAGTCGACGAGCGTTCTCCAATGCGGTTCGATAGTAACCCGCCAGCTTCCCCCGCGTCTCCGCATCCGCATGCTCGTACAAGCGCCAATGCGCGAGATTCACGTATGGGAAACACTCGTAATGCCCGTGCCGTGCCGGCATCGACACCGGTTGCGACGCAGGCGCCACAGTCGCGGGCCTGCTCGTGCTCGGTACACTCGTCGTCGCTGACGTGCTCGTCGCGCTGCCCGTCGCCGCCACTTCCGCCACATGCCCCAGCCATTCGCTCGCCCCCACCCGCGGCGCATACTCGCACGCCTGCCGCAGGTACTCCGGCTCCCGCGTCGCGATGTACAGCTCGATCGCCCCCCACTCCAGATCATCAAAGTACGACCGCTCCCCGTAATAGTGCGGCGCCTTCACCGGCACCGACATCGCACACCCCGGCCGCGCTCGCGCCAGCGCATAAGCCGACTTTGCCGCCTCAATCCGCCCCGCCAGCGCCAGCGCCGCCGCCGTCCGCCCCGCCAGGCTCGCCGCCCCCGTCGACGCATTCCGATACTTCGGCCCCGCCGGCCGATCCACCGCTGGCCACGCCGACCGCGGCCCGCCGGCCCCCCAGCCATAGTCCGTCTGATCCTCGTGCCACAGCACCGCCGGCGGCCCATGGTCGCGATCGTCCCCGATCTGCACGTAAATCGTATTGGGGTCCGGGTGAATCTTGGCGACGAGTTGAGCGCCATAGCGGGCCTCGTCGTCCGCCCCGGCGAGGTACAGCGCCGCCACGCAGTACGTCGTCGTGATCATGTGCTTGATGCGATCGGCCGCATCGTGCCACCCACCCCCCAGGTCCCGCCGCTCCTGCGTCTCGGTGTCAATCGCATCTTGCTGGTGGCAGTCTTCCCCGGTGACGGGATTGTGGCCGCACCGCTGTAGCCGCATGAACTCCAGCAGCCGCGGCGCGACTTCTCGGTACGCGTCCGTCCCGATCGTGAACTCCGGCGAACGCTGCTCCCCAAACCGGATGACGTACCGCCCCGGCGTCCGCAGTGCCGTGAAGTCCAGCCGGTAGTTGTGCGCGAACGGCCCCCACGCACCGGCGTCCGCCCCGATGTCCGCTGCAAACTCCCCCACCTCAAACCGCCCACTCAGCGGCCCCGCGCTCGACAGAATCGCGATCTTCGGATCGTCCGGCCAATACCCCACCTGGTTCACGCGCAGCCACACTTCGCCTTCGGCCGCGTGCGCACTGGAAACACCGCCAATAGTCGTAACCGCAAGCCCCGCCGCGCACAGCCAGCCCAGCGCCAGTCGCACACCCACCGCGCCGCTCCGCATCATCACGCTCCCGGGGCGGCCGCGAGCACCGCGGCGCCCGGCCTGCCGTCGCTCGGCGCCGCCGCGTCACCCCCCGCACGCTGCGCCAGCGCCGTCAGCACGCGCTGCGCCCGCTCCGCCCACGTGTTCTTCTCCACCAGCCGCCGCGCCTGCGCCAGGAAGCTCGCGTCGGTTCGCAGCGTCAGAGCCAAATCGAGCTTGGCCACGAAGTCGTCCGCATCCTGCGCGATCAGCACTTCGTCATACTGCCGGATTTCCTCAAACCCCGTCGACACCACCGGCTTCCCGCCCGCCAGATACTCGAACAGCTTCACGGGCGATACCGAGTTGGTGATCTCGTTGACCAGGAACGGAATCGTCGCCACGTCAAAGCTCGCCAGATACGCCGGCAGCGTCTCGTAGCTCTTCTGCCCCAGATAGTGCACGTTCGGGCAGCGCTGCTGCAGCTCGTCCAGCTCCGCCTGCTGCGTCGTCAGCCCGATCAGGATGAAGTGATACTCCGGCCGCGCGCGCGCCGCCTGCGCCAGCATCTCCAGGTCGAACCACTCCGCAATCGCCCCGTAGTACCCGACCAGCACCGCCCCCACCGCCGGCAGGTCGCCCGGTCGCTCCACCGTCGCACGCCGAAAATCCTCCGGCCGCACCGCGTTCGGCACCAGCACGATATCCGCGCGCTGCGCGGCATACCGCGCGCGCAGCCGTTTCGAACTGGTGATGACGACGTCCGCCTCGCGCAGCAGCCGTTCGTGGTAATACAGAAAGTCGCCGTCCGCCGGCATGCCGCGCTGCCGATCCGCCTCCGCGTGAATCACCGGATCGTCCAGCACGTCGTACACCACCATCGGGTCGGTAAACTCACTCAGCCGCTGGTACTGATACGTGTCATAGATGTACAGAATCGGCCGGCCAACCGCGAGCGTGGTGCGGCGCCCCACGATGTGCAGCCGCCCGCCCAACTCCCAGCGTTCCGGTATCTCTTCGTCCGACACGTAGTGTACATGCTGCCCCGCCTCCGCCAGCGCGAGGAAGAGCTGCTGCGGCCGCTGGCGCATGTAGCTCCAGGTCTGCCCCCCGGCGCACAGGTGTACGAACTCGCGCGGCTGCGCCGCAGTCCCGCTCGCCACCGTCGGCGCCGGCAGCACGCGCTGCAGGACCTCGCGCCAGCGCTCCACCCAGATCCGCTTGTGATACGCCTGCGCCGTCTGTACGGCGTTACGGCTCAGCCGCTGCCGCAGCTCCGGGTCCGTCAGCAGCCTGCGCAGCGCGCGATCCAGGCTCTCCGTCGTCGGCTCGATCAACAGCCCGTTGAGACCGTCCGTGACCAGTTCGGGCAACCCGCCCACGTTCGTGGCCACCACGGTGTTGCCGCACGCCATCGCCTCCAGGCACGACAGCGAGGTACCCTCGCTCGCTACCGTCGGCACCAGCGCGATGTCCGCCGCCTGGTATGCTCCGCACATGTGGTCAGGCTGGCAGAAGTACCAGCGCACGTGCTGCGGGAAGCGTGCCACCAGCTCCTTGACCGCCCGCTCCTCGCGCTCGTCCGCCTTGCCGACGAAGTGGAACTCCACCTGTGGAAAGTCAGCGATCAACTCCGGAATGCGCTCGGCCACCAGCCAGAAGCCGCGCGGACCGTACAACCGCCGCGGATACAACACGACCACGCGCCCATCGTCGCGCGGCGTCGGGCGCGGACAGAACTCGTCCGGGTCGACAAAGTTGGGGATGTAAGTGCAGCGCGCCGCGTACTCGCACATCGTCGCCCGCACCCAGTTCATCGTGTTGGTGTCCACCGACACCAGGTGCTGGCAGTTGTCGAACGCCCGCCGCAACCCCGCCAGGTACGCGGCATTCTGATAGAAGGCGTGATCCCAGAAGATGCCGTGACTGATCCCCAGGCTGTGCGGATGGCAGTAGGGCTGCGCCACGTTGAACGCCGAGT
>CAZGAQ010000030.1:53693-65203 GCA_964523405.1 uncultured Planctomycetales bacterium | reverse complement strand
GGTTTGGCCGGACGCGGCGGGGCCGCGAACGGCGGCGGGGCCACCGGAGGAAAGCGGATCACGATCGCGCCGTTCTGCTCCTCGACCTGGGTCGGCTCGGCCGGACGCGGCGCGCCCGAGCGCCGGTCTTCTGGCGTGGGCGGCTCCGGCGGGACCGTCGCGATTCCGCCCGCCGCCTCCAAGACGCCCAGTTCGGCCGCGACGGGCTCGCCCGACACGGTCTCGGTCCGCGCGCCACGCCCCCGACCGCCCTTGCGCTCTCCGCGCGGCTTGGTCGTTTTGCCGTCGGCCGCGGGACGGCGCCGGCGGCCGCGCCCGGATTCCACGCTCCCCTCGGCGCGGGGGGTCGTCTTGGTTTCGGTTGTCTCGGGTTCAGCGGCCTTGTGCCGGCGCGGGCGTGCCGCGTCGGTGCTCTTCTTAGCCGTCCCCTTGCTCTTCTTGCTCGTCGGTTTGCTTACCAATGCAGTTCCTTTCGTGCAGCGCGGGCCCTTCCACGGGCCGCGCGGATGCGAATTCCCACCGAATCTCGCCCCGCCGCACCCGATGATTACAGGTGCCGGCGTCGAGACCAAGTGCTGTGAGGACCTCGGCCGGGCGGGCCGTGCGCTGGTTCACCACGTGGAGTTCCAAGCGCAAACGGCGACCGGCCAGGTCCAGGGTTGCCAAATAGGGTCGGATGTCCACGGGGCGGCCCGGACGTTCCGGACCATCATCCCGTGTCACGACCAGCGGGGCCGCGCCCCGCACGTGCGGCAGTCGGTCCACGACCGTGGCTGCCTCTGCCTCTGTCAGGTCCACCTCGTAGTGAACCGCCACCGCCCGGGGCAATCCGGGCAGGATGCCCAGCGTCACGCGGCGCACCGTGCAGCCCCCCGGCAGGGTCCGGGCCAGCGCCGTGTGCAAGTCGTCCGCGGGCTGCGGTTCCCGCAGTGTCACGACCGCCAGTTGTGTGTCGCACGCGATGCCCAGGCCGCGCGGCAACGGCAGGGTGATCCGCGGGGCCGGGTTGAAGCCCTGCGAATACGCCAGTGGCCAGCGCGCCCGCACCAGGGCTCGCGTCAGCATGCGCAGCTCGTCGTGATGCGACAGGAAGCGCAGGTCACCCGTGATGGCGTAGTCCACCTGCGCGCGCGGCCGAGGTGGCGTCCCCAGCGGACGAAGCGTGGCAGGCTGCGCGGCAGTCACGTCTCGTCCTCCGGGTCGATCGCCCGCAGCTCATCGCGCAGGCAGTTCTGCACCTGGCGGTCCACGTCGAACTGCATCACCTTGCGAGCGATGGCCTGGCACCGCTCGATGGTCGTCGCGCGAATGACGCGCTTCACGGCCGGAAGATCCACCGGCGCCATCGACAGCCGCCGCAAGCCCAGCCCCAGCAGGAGCTGGGTGTAGATCGGCGCGCCGGCCATTTCGCCGCAGAGGCTCACATGGATGTTCCGCCGGTCGGCCGAGCGGACCACCTGGTGGATCAGCTTGACGACCGCCGGGTTGTGCGACGAGTACAGGTGCGCCACGCGCTCGTTCGCGCGGTCGACCGCGAGGGTGTACTGCGTGAGGTCGTTGCTGCCGATGCTCATGAAGCGCACTTCGCGGGTGAAGGCGCTGGTCAGCAGCGCGGCGGCGGGAGTTTCGACCATCATGCCGATCGGAATGTCGCGGCGGAACTCCAGCCCTTCCTCTTCGAGGTCCTCCATCACGTCGTGCAGCGTCGCCTTGGCCTGCCGCAGCTCCATGACCGTGCAGATCATCGGGAACATGATGCGCATGTCCCCGTGCACCGACGCCCGCAGGATCGCCCGCAAATGCGTCTTGAACATGTCCAGGTGCAACAGGCAGAACCGCAGCGAGCGCAGCCCCAGCACCGGATTGTGGTCGTGCTGCGGGCCCAGCGCGGGGGCGAGTTTGTCCGCGCCCAGGTCGATGGTGCGGATGATGACCGGCTTGCCGTCCGAGGCCGCCATGACGGCGCGAAAGGCCTCGTACTGCTGCTCCTCGGTCGGAATGCGCGGTGACGACAAAAACAGCAGCTCGGTGCGATACAGGCCGATGCCCTCGGCTCCGGCGTCCATCGCCACCTGGGCTTCCTCGGGCACTTCGATGTTCGCCAGCAGTTGGATGGGCACGCCGTCCCGCGTGATGGCGGGCTCGCTGCGCAGGGCGCGCAGCCGCGTGGCCAGTCGTTCGTGCTCGCGCCGCCGGGCCTCGTAGCGGGCGATCGTCTCCTGGTCGGGTTCGGCCACGACGATGCCGCTCGTGCCGTCGACGATCAACGTCTCGCTGCCCGTCACGTCCGCGGTGATGTCGCTCAGCGCTACGACCGCCGGGATTCCCAGCATGCGGGCAATGATTGCCATGTGCGACGTCTGGCCGCCGACGTTGATCGCGAAGCCCAGGATATGACGGCGATCCAGCGAGATTGCCTGCGACGGGGTGATGTCGTGCGCCACGATGATGACCGGCTCCGTCAGCCGTGTCATGTCCTCGCGCGTCCGTCCCAGGATGTGTCGCAGGATGCGCTTCTCAATGTCGAACAGGTCGCGGACACGCTCCTTGAGGTACGGGTCGGCGACGTTGCGGAATTGCTTCTGCCGCGCGGCCAGTACCTGGCTCAGCGCATAGGCCGCGGTGAAGCGCTGCTTCTCGATCAACTCGACCACGCCGTCGCGCAGGCGCGGATCGGCGATGAATTGCTCATGGAAGGCGAAGATGATGGCGGCTTCATCCCCCAACTTGCGCGCAGCCGCCAGCCGCAGCTCGCTGACCTCCTCGCGGGAGGCCAGGAGAGCGGCATCCAAGTTGCGAATCTGCGCGGGCAACTGGGCCGCGTCGATCGTCCGGTGGGGGATCCGGTACTCCTCGGTGTCCAGCACCAGAGCCGGACCGATCGCCACACCGGGCGAGGCGTTGATGCCTTTCTTTGTGATCATAAGCCGCGTTGCCGCGGCGCCGGCGGCCGCGCCAAGCGCAGCCGCGTTATGCCGTGTCGCCTCTCTAGGGGATTCCGTTGGGTCGCACTACATCTCGCCGAATCCTGATTCCACCAGGCCGGCCAGGGCCTGCACGAGCTGCTCCGCGTCGGCGCCGTCCGCCACCATCCGCACGCGGGAGCCCTGCGTGGCCACGAGCATCAGCATTTCCATCGGGCTGCGTCCATCCGCCTGGCGGTCCTCACAGTGCACGGTCAATCCGGCCTGATAGTGTTGTGCGACATCCACGAACTGCATGATCGGCCGGAAATGCAGCCCTTCCTTGTTCGGGATGACGACTTCTCGTTCCACCGCCACGCCAGTTTCCATCCGTCAGGACCGTCTCACCACCGTCGGCCGGCCGCGGCCCTCACGCCACCAGCATCTTGTCGTCCGCTTCCTTCAGCAGGTCGTAAATCTTGTCCTGCGTGTCAAGCTGCCGCAGGAATTTGCGGAACTTCTCCTGCTGCAGATGGCGGAAGATCAGGTCCATGGCCCGCAGATGCTCGTCGGGTTGATCCGCCGGGCTCACGATCAGGAATACAATGTGCACCGGCTGTCCGTCCAGCGACGCAAAGTCGATCCCGCCCGTCGAGCGCCCGACCGCGGCGACGATCTGGGACAGCCCTTCTACCTTCGCGTGCGGAACGGCCACGCCCTTGCCGAAACCGGTTGTGCCGCGCGTCCGCTCCCGCGTGATGATGGAGCGAATAATGCCTTCCACGGCGTCGGGGTCGATCAGCTTTGCGTCGCCCAGAACCTGCACAAGCTCGCGGATTGCACCATTGCGTTCGGTCGACGCCAGTTCGGGTAGAATGGAACTCGGGTGAACCAGGTCGAGTAACTTCATTTCAGTCTCCGTTGCGGCCGCGGTGCACTAATCCGTGGGCGACTCTTCAGTCCCGCGCGGCGGGTGCTTGCGGTTGCGGTGTTTTTCTTTGTAACGGCGCAACTGCTCTTCAATCTTGTCCATGAGCAGGTCCACCGCCGCAAAGGCATCGGTATGTTGCTCGCGGGCTACGAACGGCTGCGTGCCGGCCGAGTGGACAATCATCTCCACCGTGTGGTCGCCCTCCTTGCCGTCCACGACCACTTCGACCGACTGAATCCGGTCCAGCAGCCGCGTCAGCCGCTCCGCCTTGTCGCGGCAATAGTCCTTCAGCGCTTCAGTCACACCCATGTGTCGTCCGGTGACGGTGACTTGCATGAGGACCTCTCCTCGTGTGTATCCGCTTCATCCGCAACTGCTCGGCAGACAAGGTTCCCCCCGGCCGGCCGGGGGCTGCATCGGGCTAGACCAACAGTGTCCGCCTGCGGTCGCGCTGTGCGACAGCAGGCCACCACGGAGCCCAGGATCGTACCCGTGCCGAGCGTTCCACAAGTATGGCGGAAATGTATCCGAAGGGTCGCGCAGGCGTCAAGTTGCCGCCGGCTCGTCATTTGGAGGTTTCCCGAGCCGTTCCCCGCACCACGTTGCACCCGGAAGCGTACGCCGCATGCCGGCCCCGCCCGGCCGCGGGTATCCTCGCCCGCATCCCTGGGGCGAGCGCACGGCACCACGCCGGGCACGGCGGGCGTACCCTGCTTATCGGATAGTTGACGAGATTTAGCCCAGGAGACGACTTGATTCTCGGACGATCAATTGCGGCGTGATCGGCGTGTGCTGCGCCGCGTCCTGACGGGTCTTCATGACCCGCTGGATGGCCAGCGCCATGGCCCGCCGACCGATCTCTTCTCCGCAATAGTCGATGGTCGTGAGCGTCGGGGAGATGCGCGTTGTCAGATGCTCGTTACCCTGGCCAATGATGGCGATATGCTCGCCAGGAACGCGCCCCTCCGCCCGGCACAGCATCATCATTTCCACCGCCACATAGTCGTTGCTCGCGGCGATTGCCCGAATGTTCCCGATCCGCCCCTGCACCGCCTGGAGACGGTGCGGCCCCGTCGCGGGAATGCGGATCGTCACGGCCTCCGGCCCCAGTCCCTGTGCCCGGCACTCCTGCTCGAAGCCCGCGAGGGCCATGTCGCCGGCCGCCGACCCCTCCTCGTGCACGTACAGCACATCCGGCGTAGCGCCGCGCAGGATATGCCGCGCCACCAAGCGCCCGGCCTCGGCATAGTCCGGGATGAACGCGTCGCAATCGAACCCGGCGATCGCCTCCGCGGCGATCAGCGGCCGACCATCCAGCGCCTCCGTCAAGCGACGCGAGAGATCGGTCGGCAGGGGGGTCGCCAGCAGCACGCTGTCGACCCGCTCGTTGGCCACGGTGCAGAGATGGTCCACGGACTGTCGCGCGTCGTCGCCCAACTCGGATACGTGAACCGCGTATTGCTCGCCTTGCGCCTGCGCAAGTACGCCGCGCAAGAACATGCCGGCGAACGCGGAACGTAGGTCCCGCACCAGGACGGCCACGGCGTAACAGCGCCCCGTGGCGAGCGAACGCGCGGCGTGGCTGGGTACGTAGTTGAGCTGCTGGCAGGCCTCGAGCACACGCTGCTTGGTTTGAAGACTGATGTCCGGCCGGTTGTTCAAGGCACGCGAGACCGTCCCCCGCGACAGGCCCGTGTGACGGCTGATGTCTTCAATCGTGACTTTTCGCATAGCTTGGTTCCAGCCCGGCGACGACCCGAACACGCGCGAGAAGAGCTGCACCGCCCCCACTTCGCCACCACATTGATTCTAGCCCAAAAGCATCCGCGTTCAATTCGAGTCGTCGGGTTTTTGAATGGTGCTTGGCCGAAGCCGCGTTACAAGTCCTGCGATCCAAGGTGTCGATACCGCTCCCGATCATACCTGCTAAACGCCGTGGCATCCAAGTCTTTCTGCTTTGCAGGTTTGCCAAAAACGGCACAGGGTGCCACGCACCTGCAACGGTGGGGCACCCTGGCTGCATGTTCGTGCGTCGCCTGTTTAGCGCAGGACTTCCGTCAGCGTACGCGGCGCATCCTGCTGTACCCCAGACGGGAAGGGCTGGGGCTCGGTGAACAGAGGCGCCAAGGGTGCCACGGTGTACACCAAGTCGTTGCGGTCCACGGAGACCGCCACGTTCATGACGTCCGTTACCACGCCGGTCGTTTCCGCCAGACCGAACAGGAATCCAAGCTGATGGGCCGCCGCGTTGCCCAGGGCCGTGCCCAGGGCCGCCTCGGTCGCCAGAGCGGGGAAGGCCGCTTCCAGTTTGCGCGCCCGCACCAGGGCATTGCCGCTGACCGTCTGGTTGCGCGGGTCGACGAAATCGCTCAGGCCGAAGGCCCGCACCAGCACGTCGGCGGGGATCATGTCCGTCGCGTCGAGTTGCGTCGCGTTCTCGAAGTAGACGACCGTGTGGGGGCCGGTGGGCTCCGGATCCACGTCGGATGACAGAACGGTGATGCTGTAGGGGGCGAACAGCGTTTGCAGCCGGGCCAGAATCGCCGCCCGCAGGGTCGTCGTGTCCATACCGGCGGGAGCCGTGTAGGCCCCGAGCGTGAACCCGTGCGTGCCGCCCACGGAGATCAGCGCGCCCTGCGTTCCAGCGAAGTTGAGGTACACCGCCTGGCGCGGTGGGACGTAGGTCGCGGCCACGCCGCGCGCGATGCGCAGTTGTGCGCTGGGCGTCAGGTCCGTGCCCGTGCTGTCCAGGACCAGGTAGTAGTGGGGGCTCTGGCTCTGTGTGCCGATGATGAGCTTCGTGTACGGCGTGAAGAGCATGCGCCCATCGTAGATCCACGTGTACACGCCCAACAGGTTGTCCACCAGCATCACGCTGAACCCGGGCAGGTTGTACGTCACGGAGTAGCCGGGAACCGTCAGCAGGCTCAGGTACAACTGGTCCCCCCGGTTCAACGCCCCGATGTCCACGATCTGCCGATTCGTGCTTGGCGAGGCCACGATCTGCCATTGCTCGCCCGTCACCGCCGGCAGCACCGGCGTGCTGGCGTTGATTTCCTGCGTGTACGGCCGCAGCACGTGGATCGTGGCGGCAGCGTAGACACGCACGGGCGCGGTCTGATCCGTGTGCACCTCGGCCCACAGATAATACGTGCCCGTGGGAACCGGCAGGCCGTTGGTCGTCAGCTCCAGCGGCGTCGGGATCCGCAGGTCGAGATCGGTTGTGTTCAGGAAGGTGTTGTCCAGACGCGTGCCGAGCCGGATGTCATTGTTGTTCGTGGCGTTCCGGTCCGGATCAAGGCCGGCCGTGAGCGTATAGGTTGCCGAGGGGTCCACCGTGAAGACCGTCTGCACCCAGATGTTCGCGCCCTGCGGCACGACCAGGTTCTGGACTTCGGGCGGGGGGGTCTGAAACCGCAGCGTGGGCAGGGGGATGCCGACCTGAATCAGTTGCTCCGCCGTGCCGGCCACGCCGGATGCTCCGGTGACCGTCAGCACGACGCGGTAGATCCCCGGGTTGGCATAGGTGTGTGCCGCCACCGCCACGGTCTCGCGCGCGCCATCGCCGAACTCCCAGGAATATAGGAGCACGTCGCCCGCGCGGGCGTCGGGGTCGTACGACTGGGAGGCATCGAAGTAGAAGGTGGCCGGCGCGTTGTCGGCCACGGTCCGGTCCACGTTCAGAATCGCCACCGGGCGGTTGACGACGGAGACGCTGGCCGTTCGGGACGACTGGGCGCCCTGGTCGTCGGTCAGGGTCAAGGTCACCGTGAACGTGCCGTTACTGCGGAAGGTGTGGCTGGGACTGATGTCCGCGCTGGTCCCGCCGTCGCCGAAGTTCCATTTGCGGGTCACGATCACGCCGTCGTCGGTGCTGTTCGACGAGTCAAACTGCACCACGAACGGAGCCACCCCCCGCGCCGGGTCCGGAACCATCGTGATGATCACCGTCGGTGCCAGGTTGAACAGCCCCGCGGTCCCACTGGTGCTCGTTCCGGTCAGACAGCCTGCCACGTTCAGCGGCAATAGGGCACACGTGGCCGCGAGGGCGGCCAGGACGAGGCAACGCGAAGCGCGCATTCATCACTCCTCGGCAAACGGACAACTAAACGTCGTCAGATAAGTATGGGGGCGAAGAGGAGTCGCATCAAGAGCGCCCGCCGCGTATACTACGGAAAGCCAGGGCCCGTGGGGAAAGCGAGTCCGCTCATGCGACACCGAGACCTGTGTATCCGATGGCTGGCAGCGTCGCTGCTGCTGTGGTCCCTCGGCGGCTGCCCCACCGTCGGACCCGACAGTGGCTCCACCGGCACCACCGACAACCCCGGGACCGGCACCGGTGCGGCGACCACCGGGACGTCCGGTGCCACCACGACCGGAACCGGCACCGCCGGAAGTACCACGACCGGCACGTTCAGCGACTGCACGGTGCCCCTCGCCGCGGACACCTGGCAGGCGGAAGTGCTGCGCCTCGTCAACGCCGAGCGCGCCAAGGTCGGCCTGTCCGCCCTGACGTACAACGCGCAGCTCCAGGTCCAGGCGGCCGCCTACGCCTGTGAGATGGTGCACTACCACTTCTTCGCCCACGTGGACCCGGTCGACCAATCGACCCTCGCGAATCGCGCCGATGA
This sequence comes from uncultured Planctomycetales bacterium, assembly GCA_964523405.1. Classification (GTDB taxonomy): domain Bacteria; phylum Planctomycetota; class Phycisphaerae; order UBA1845; family Fen-1342; genus CAZGAQ01. The sequence goes on along the minus strand of CAZGAQ010000030.1, from coordinate 56,738 downwards.
AGTCGGCTATGCCTACTGGGCCATCGGCGAGAACCTCGCCGCGGGCCAGCCGACGCCCGCCAAGGTCATGAGCGACTGGATGAACAGCACTGGCCACCGCGAGAACATCCTCAACCCGGCTTTCACCGAGCTGGGTATCGCGGTCCGCTCCGGCGGCGACTACGGCATCTACTGGGTGCAGGAGTTCGGCCGGCCGCGCAGCGCGGGGCCGGTCCCCGGCGATCAATAAGGGCGATCGCGTCCGGCCGAAATGGTGGCCGGCACGCACGGGTCGACCCGCCCGGGGGCGTGGCACGCCTACCCTTTTTGCTTCCGCACGCGCCCAGCCTCTCCCCAGGTCCGCCCTGGGGCCTCGCCCCGCAGCACGCCGTCGGCGGCTGATGGCAAACGGCTGCAGGCCGCTCGCTCGCCAGCGAGAGCGCCGTCCGAATTATCGCCCCTAGGCGTCCCCTGGCCGTTGGGTTCCCAGAATCACCGGGTGTCCCGCCCACGCCGGCCGCCCGCCACCCCCCGTGGCCGAAGCGTCCCGACGGGTTTGCCGCGCCCCGGCCGACGGGCCTAAGAACCAATGGAGCGGCAGCGGCAGGCCCGGCACAGGAGCTGGTGCCCGCCCGGCCGAGTCCCGCTCGGACGGCCGACCGGGCCCATTGCGGCCTGGCACGACACCTGGCGAGGCCCGTCACCGCTTCGCGCCTTGGGAGGCGGAAAGATGTTGTTCGTGCTCACGCCACAGAAGATCCGCATCGCGGTGTACTTCCTCGCGGCGTACCTGGCGATGTGCTAAGACGCGGCTCCGGCCACGACGGCCGCCCGCGATCGGCGCCGCAACGGCCGCCCCCGATCGGCCCCGCAACGATCATCCGTTCGGACCGCAAAGCGGCGATCCGGCGGGTTGCATCATGCGCCCGGCGCGGCTGTGGCTGAGTGACGCCGGTGGCCTTGTCCGCGCGTCGGGTGCCGCGTACGGTGGGGGTCTCTGGCTGATGACTGACGACCGGAGACTGGCGGCTGACGGCCTTGGCCGCTGGTTGGGTCCTGATGGCCGGTAGCCTCCGGCTGACGGCTGACGGCTGATGGCTGATGGCTGACGGCTTCCCCGCGAGGTGCGTCGTGCGTGAGTTCGCGATTGAAGAGCTGGCTCCGTGGATCGAGGTGCGGTTCGACTGCGCCAGCGGTCCGGGGGGGCAGAACGTCAACAAGGTGGCGACGCGCGCGGCGCTGCTGTTCGACTTCGCCGCCTGCCCACTGCTGGACGACGGGCAGCGCGAGCGGCTTCGCCAGCGCTACGCCACGCGCCTGACCCGCGACGGGCGGCTGCGGATCGTCTCCCAGCGCGAACGCTCGCAGGTGACCAACCGCCTGCTGGGGGAGCAGCGCCTGCTCGAACTCCTGACGGCGGCCTTCGCGACGGCCAAACCGCGCAAAGCGACGCGGCCGACGCGCGGGTCGCAGCGGTACCGCGTGGCCGAAAAGCGCCGCCGGGGCGAGACGAAGCAGCAGCGACGGACGAAGCCGGGGATGGGGGACTAGAGCTGATTCACGAACCACGCGTACGAGGCGTAGGAAGGAAAGCGCGCACAACGTGATCGCAGCCGACCAGCTCTGGGCGAGAGTGCCGCAGCATACAGTGTCATGCGTGGAGGCGTGAGGTAGCGCGCTCTATCGCGCCACGACTGCCGCCCAAGTCACTGGTATCGCCGGCGCGGTCAAGGTACGCCATGGCAGTCCGCCATTGGCATCTGGCGCGCAGCGATGCCCGCGCGGATCCGGCTACTGGCGGGGATGTCGCGACTACGAAGAGTCTACCTGTTGGGAGCCAACCACTGCACGCGTGCGTGATCGCGCTGGGGGCAGGTTAGTGGTTGCAGTGATGCAATACTGCAACGGGGTGTTTCGGGCCGGAAACATGCAGGCACCCGGTTATGCGTACCAATTAGGCGTTCAGTGTCGTTTCGTTGAATCGGTGACACGGCGGGTGTACATGCGACTCCCCGAGCGTAGTAGCGCGACCGAATAGGGGTTGCGTTGCCAGTTACTAGCGCTGTATACTCGCACATACACTCCGCCCGGGCGGTTGGGCGGACAGGTTCGGGATCGGGCCAGGGAATCCGGTGGTTAGTACTTCATTGGGTGCTCCAGAGTATCCGAGGAGTGTATAGCCATCGCAGGAGACTATTCAATGGTCAACAAGACTCCATCGTGGCGCTTTGTTCGCAGTGTGTTGCTTGTGCTTGTTGTCGGGTCTGTCCCGTGGCATGTCGCCAGCGCGCAGCAACGCGAAAGCGACGACACGCCGTCGGGGGCGTACTTGGTCCCGAACCCTTGTCCCGAGACGGGAGATAGCATTTCTTTTTCGGGAGACCTGGACTGGTACAAAGCCAACCTCCCTGCTGGAAGCCAGTTGACCTGGCGCGTCCGCTCGTTATCAGGCGGGCCGCAATTGACGGTACTGATTTATGGTACTGCGGGGCAGACAACCGGACTGCCGCTCTATACGCTGAATGTGGCCAGTAATGACTGGGAGGAGGGGCAGTTCACAGCGGCAACGAGCGGCTACTACTACATGGTTGTTGCTGGATTGGGAAGCCAGACAGGGTACTACTCTGTTCGGACATACTACACGGCACCTGGTGAGCCTGATGACACGCCAGCAGGAGCGTATTTGGTATCGAATCCGTATCCTGAGACGGGTAGTAGTATTTCGTTTTCGGGGGACATGGATTGGTACAAAGCCGATCTGCCTGCAGGCAGTCAATTGACGTGGCGCGTGCGCTCGTTGTCAGGCGGGCCGCAATTGACTGTGCTGATCTATGGTACGGCCGGGCAAACCACGGGGTTGCCGCTATACACGCTGAGCGTGGCCAGTAATGACTGGGAGGAGGGGCAGTTCACAGCGGCAACGAGCGGCTACTACTACATGGTCGTTGCGGGGGTAGGCAGCCAGACGGGCTATTATTCCGTGAGGACGTACTACACGCAGCCGCCTGCGGGCACGCTGCAGTTCAAGAGTGGGACGTACACGGTGACGGAGAACGGGGGCAGTGT
>CAZGAQ010000030.1:0-53593 GCA_964523405.1 uncultured Planctomycetales bacterium | reverse complement strand
CGGCGAAGTCCGGCACGCTGAACTGGACGGATGGCGACGCGGCCGACAAGTACTTTGATGTGTCGATCACGAGCGACAGCACGTATGAGAGCAATGAGACCTTTACGGCGACGCTCAGCGGAGCCAGCGGCGCCGGTCTGGGCAGCCCGACGACGACGACGGTGACGATCACCGAGGTGGCGGCCCCAAGCACGCTGCAGTTCAAGAGTGGGACGTACACGGTGACGGAGAACGGGGGCAGTGTCCGCATCTACGTGAGCCGTGCGAACGGCTCCTATGGTCCGGCCAGCGTGAACTATGCGACGGCGAACGGCACGGCGAGTGCCGGTTCGGACTATACGGCGAAGTCCGGCACGCTGAACTGGACGGATGGCGACGCGGCCGACAAGTACTTCGACGTGCTGATCACGGACGACAGCGCGTACGAAGGCAATGAGGGCTTCACGGCGACGCTGAGCGGTGCGAGTGGCGCCGCGCTGGGCAGTCCGACGACGACGACGGTAACCATCAGCGACGAAGAAGATGGACAATCAGCCCGGCTGGTGCGGATCGTGGATACTCCGGCCGGCGGGGGCAGCGCTGTAGTCCCGATCACGCTGGCCGCGCAGGGTACGGAAAACGCGATTGGGTTCAGCTTGAGCTTTGATACCACGCGCCTGACCTATTCGGAGGCCGCTAAGGGAAGTGACGCGACGGGCGCGACGGTCAACACAAATACGGGCCAGGCTGCCGCGGGGCTCGTGGGCATATCGCTGGCGCTGCCCGCGGGTCAGACGTTCAGCGTTGGCACGAAGCAGATTGTCCTGGTTACGTTCAACGTGGTGGGGGTGTCAACGGGGAGCACGCCGATCGCCTTTGGGGATCAGCCCATCGGGCGTGAACTGGTCGACGCCACAGCTAACGCGTTGCCGGCCAATTGGGTCGGCGGATCCGTGCAGTTGTGCGCGGGATACGAAGGTGACGCGGCCCCGAAGCCCAGCGGAAACGGGACGATAAGCATCGCTGACTGGGTCCAGGTTGGGCGATACGCCGCTGGTCTCGATCTGCTGCCAAGTTCGACCTGCGATTGTATGAAGGTGGACTGCGCACCGCGTGCGTCGCTCGGCAACGGAACGGTGACGATATCCGACTGGGTGCAGGCGGGTCGCTATGCAGCAGGGCTGGATCCGCTGAGCCCGGTTGGCGGCCCGGCGTGCGGCGCGAAGTCCGACCATGTGCTCATGTCGGGCCAGGATGCATCAGCGCTGAGTTGCACCTTGCGCGTGCAATCCGTGACGATGGCGGCTGGGCAGTCCAAAGTGACTGCGATCCAACTCGATGCGTCGGGGACTGAGAACGCGATCGGGTGCAGTGTTGCGTTCGACCCCGCGATCCTGACGATCACGGCTGCACTTGGGCCCGGCGCAACCGGCGCCACCCTCAATGTGAACAGCCACCTTTCTGCCAGCGGTAAGCTCGGCATCGCCCTGGCGCTTCCGGCCGGGCAGACGTTCCCGGCCGGCACGCACGACGTTGTGACGCTGCAGCTAACGGCCGCGGCAACGGCTGTGGGATCAACCAGCATTCTCTTTGGCGATCAGCCGATCGCGCGCGAGGTGGTGGACGCGGCCGCGAACACCGTGAGTGCAGCGTACAGCCCGGGCACGGTGACACTTGGGCTCGCCACGGCGTGGTACCGGGATGCGGACGGCGATGGACATGGGAATCCGAGTGATCATGTAGATGCAGTCAGTCAGCCGAACGGCTATGTAGCCGATGCGACGGACTGTGACGACAGCAGTGCTGCTGTTTATCCCGGCGCGTCTGAGGTCGCGGACAACGGCATTGACGAGGATTGTGATGGCTACGACGTGAAGACGTGGTACCGAGACGCGGACGGCGACGGCTATGGCAACTCGGCGGTCACCACCCTGGCCGACACGCAGCCCACGGGATATGTGGCCGATCACACCGACTGCAATGACAACAATCCGGCGGTTCATCCGGGTGCTACTGAGATGCCCGGAAACGGCGTAGATGAGGACTGTGATGGTTTTGATCTGCCCGACGAGCCGAATGACCAATCCGGCAGCCCGGAGAGGGATGCTCCCAGCGTGACCATCAGCTCACCGTCGAACGGTGAGGCGTTCGCTGTGGAAAGTGTAACGGTCACCGGTACTGCCGCTGATTTGGGCAGTTCCGCCAGCGGGGTGGCAACCGTTCAGGTTCGCGTTAATGGCGGCCAGTGGCAGACCGCCAGCGGTACAACGCAGTGGACCGCTACGGTGGTACTCACCACGGGCGCGAACACAATTGAAGCGCAGAGCATCGACATTGCCGGAAACAACTCGGCCATCGCGTCGACAAGCGTGACCTGCACGCCGCTTGTGCCGGAGGATGCCGTCGGGATGTGTCCCGGTATCGGGACCGGACTGGTAACGATATCAATCGTTGGGCTCGCGCTGACTAGGGGGAGACGGGCTCGGTAGCCGGTCACTTGGGGACGCGGTGCATCGGCACGGGACGGCTGCAGTGGCGGCTAGTTCACGCGCGTGACATCCGTTTGGGCTCAAGGTGCTCAGAGGACCGACGGGAACTCGCCGCCCCGACCCAGGAACGGGTGGTGTGCCCGAGTACGTGTCCCTGGGCGCCAGCAGCCCCGTGTCCCCGCTGCTCGGCTCGCGCGACGCGACGATGCCGTTGGGGTCCGACGCGACGGTGATCTCCCAGTTCTAGGCCATCGCGCATTGCCCCATGTTCTTGATCGTGAACGGCAACTCCGCCGTGCAGCCGACACACGCCCTCTTGTTTTCGAACTGCGCCTGGCAGTTCGGGCACGGGTGGACACGGACGGTGCAACCCAGCGGCGAGCCGTCCGGGTCGTCGTGGCAGCGCCCGGAGCCGTCCGAACCGCGCGGCGCCCTACGGATGAGGACAGGACGCCCACACCACCCGCACAAGGCGGGCGAGAAGGGATTCCCGAGGGCGGCTCGTGCGAGAAGGGATTCTCGCACGAGCGAGAAGAGCCGCACCCTGCCCTCTCCCTGGGGGGAGAGGGAATGCGGACACCCTCACCCTACCCTCCGCCTAGGAGGGTGAGAGGTGCGTTGCGGCTGCCTTCCGCTTCCTGGCAGCGAGCTCGGGGGCTTCCTTCACGCAGGTGCCGAGGATTTTGAGCGACTGGCCGAAGGCGGCCCAGCCGGTCTTGGTCAGATCCGCGGGCTCGGTGCCGACGTTGGGGTAGCCGTCGGTGTCGGGCTTACCGGGGGTTGAAACCCCTGGCTACGGTCGCGGGCCCCGTTGGGGCGGGGAGGGGCGCAAGGCCTCCAGGTAGCCCGGGGCGCGGGTTGCCGGATTGTCGCGTTTTGCCACCGCCCGTCCTCCGCCGTGTTGTGGACTGCATCCGAAGCGTCGGGGCCGCCCCGGGGTCTTGTCCGTCGAGGCCGTGAGATGGGCCGAACCGGGAGGTCATCGGACCGCGCGGGGGGATGGGGAGTCAAGACGGGGAATGGGGAACAGGGAACGGGGAACGGCAGACGAAGCAGGGATTAGAGGACTCAGGGATTGAGGGATTCACGGGGCGGGCGCAGACACAGAGGCAGGCTCAGACTCGGCTGTGTCGGGAGTCTGAGCATGGCCCCGGGCGAGACCGACCGGAGGTCGGTCCCCCACTTCTTGACGGGCGGGACGGGATTCCCGCGGGTGGGGGCGTGCGAGAAGGGATTCTCGCACGAGCCGGACGATCCCCCTGGCCAACCGTACGTCGGACACGGAGGTCCGACGCTACTGAGGCGGGCGGGACACCCGCGCGACCCGAGGTACGGCGGGCGAGACGCGCGCCACCCGGCGAACGGCGGGTGGGACGACCGCCCCACCCAATCCGAGCTTACGCCGTCGCACGCTTCAGCGGGGCGCGGAGCAGACGCTCGATGCCACGCAGGTTCTCACGCTCCTCCGTCGAACAGAACGACACGGCCGTACCGCGGGCGCCGGCGCGGCCGGTGCGTCCGATGCGGTGGACGTAGGTTTCCGGGTCCGCGGTCAGGTCGTAGTTGAAGACCTGGGCGATGTCGTCGACGTCCAGGCCGCGTGCGGCGATGTCCGTCGCGACGAGCACCGGGGTCTGAGCGGAACGGAACTCGGCCAGGGCCCGCGTGCGTGCGCCCTGGCTCTTGTTGCCGTGGATGGCGGCGGCCCGCACGCCGGCCTGCAGAAGGTGCCGGGTGAGCTTGTCCGCGCCGCGCTTCGTCCGGGTGAACACGAGGGCGCGAGCCTTGGGGGCACGCTCCAGCAGCCGGGCGAGCAACTTCGGCTTCTCGCGCGGCTCGACGTGGTAGACCCATTGCGCGACGGTTTCGGCCGGGGCGGAGACGCGGGCGACCTGCACCGGAATCGGATCGTGCAGAATGGCGCTGGCGAGCTTGCGGATCGGGTCCGGCATTGTCGCGGAGAAGAACAATGTCTGGCGCTGCTGCGGGACTTGCGCGAGAATCCGACGGATGTCGGGCAGGAAGCCCATGTCCAGCATGCGGTCGGCCTCATCGAGGACGAGGATTTCGACCGCGGAAAGTTGGACGAGGCGCTGGCCCAGGAGGTCGAGCAAGCGGCCCGGCGTGGCGATCACGACGTCGACGCCGGCCTGCAGCGTGCGAGCCTGCGGGTTCTGGCTGACGCCGCCGAAGACGGCGGCCTGGCGCAGGCCGGTGTAGCGGCCGTAGGTGTGGAAGCTGTCGTGGATCTGCTGGGCGAGTTCGCGCGTGGGTGCGAGGACCAGCGCGCGGACGCGCTTCGCGCTTGCGGGCGTCGCCCCAGTGGGGCGGCTCGCCAAGCGATGGAGGATCGGCAGGGCGAACGCGGCCGTCTTGCCGGTGCCGGTTTGGGCGCAGCCGAGCACATCGCGGCCGGCGAGAATGTGCGGGATGGCGGACGACTGGATGGGGGTAGGGGTACGATAGCCTGCGGTACACACAGCACGCAGGAGCGGCTCGGCGAGCCGCAAGTCTTCAAAACGCATTCAAACCTTCTTCGAAAAACCCCAGGCTGCGGATGTGTCGGACGCGCGTTGCGCCGCTATAAGCCATCGGAACCTGGCTGCTCCAATGGCAATCAATCCACAGGATGCACCGGGATGGTACGGGGCGGAGGCGGAGATGTCAAACGCGAGGTGTCCGGGCGCGAAGATCGTGCGGTGACGCACGAGGCGAGTATTGCGCGCGGCGCACGGACGTCCGCAAATCCGGAAATGTCCGCGGCGGACCTGTCGTGAGCGCGGGCGGGGGGCTATCATCCTGCCAGTCGGCCTGCTAACTTGGTCGTACGCGACGCCGTTTGGGTCCCGCACCTCCTGACTTGCCCGCCTACTTTCACGGTCGGAACTTCGGCCGCTTTCACACGTGATCCTGAAAGCAAAACCGCGGATCGCACAGCGCTTTCGAGAAAGAGAGCAATCATGGGCAAGAAACTGTATGTGGGGAACCTGGGTTACAGCGTGACGAGCACCGAACTGCAGGCGCTGTTTACGCCGCACGGGAATGTGCAGAGCGCGCAGGTGATCGAGGACCGCGACGCCGGGCGAAGCAAGGGCTTCGGCTTCGTGGAGATGGGCTCGGATGAGGAAGCCCGCAACGCCATCGCCGCCCTGAACGGGCAAATCCACGGCGAGCGAGCGCTGACGGTCAGCGAAGCCAAGCCGCGCGAGAATCGCAGTGGCGGCGGCGGCTACGGCCGACGCTAAGCAGTGTGCCGCCTGCGGCGTGCCGGTCAAAGTGTGCGGTGCGCCGCGGGCGGCAATGCGGGGGCTATCTGCCGTCAGGGGGAGACGCGCAGGCGGGGATGCGCACGGCACCGAGACGGAGGCGCGGGACGTCGGACGCCCCTCGCGTGGACGCGGGGCAGGCTCCGGCCGACGCTACGGTCTGGTTCGCAGGCAAGATGCCTGTGCCGCTCTGCCTACCGCGTTGCCGCGGCTTTGCGTTTGCGGGCCGCGAACTCCGGGGCTTCCTTGATGCAGGTGCCGAGGATTTTGAGCGACTGGCCGAAGGCGGCCCAGCCGGTCTTGGTGAGATCCGCGGGCTCGGTGCCGACGTTGGGGTAGCCGTCGGCGTCGGGCTGCACGTGCTCCCAGTTGCGGAAGAGCTTGCCCCAGTCGCTGTGCAGGGCCTCGGCCATCATGCGTTTGGCGCGCGTGGGGTACCAGAAGCTGTCGTGGTAGATCACGCTCGCGATGTAGGCCCAGGGGGCGAGGATCGTCTTGAGGGACCACTCGATGGGCTTCTTCAAGGGGCCCCAGTAGATCTTGTGTTGCATGCTGGAGGCGAAAGTCATCTTCTTGAACGGGCCGTCGAAGTGCCAGTTCTCGCTCGCGGCCGATTGGTCGCCGACGAGCTCGATGTCGCGCGGGTCGCCGCAGCCGAGGCCCAGCTCGTGCGCGAGGCGGATGAACTTGATGGACATGGGGTCCATGCCCATGAGCTTGGCGGCCGTCGCGTCGATCGCGGTCTGGTCGCTGCTGGCGAGAATCACGTTCTTGACGTGGGGGAGCATGCAGCGCGGGCCGGGGCCGTCGCCGGCGAAGGTGCCGTCCATCACGGCGAAGACGCCGCGGTGGATCTTCTTCTGGATCATGAGCAGGTCGACGAGCGTCTCGTGAATGACCGGATGGGTCCAGTGGCGCTTCTCGTTGAGCAGGCCGCCGAAGGCGTTCTTCATTGCGCCGGTCGTGGTCGTGAAGACGTGCGTCTTGACGGTCGGCAGGTGGATGATGTTCTCGCCGATGAAGCGGCGGGGGATCATGAAGCCGCCGGGGTAGACCTCGTTGAGGCAGAGGAACTTCTTGGTCAGGTCGCCGACGGCGTCCTGGACGTTGATCCAGTCTTCGCCTTCGTACAGGTGGACGTTGCGCAGGCCGTGGGCCTGGATGACGTTGAGCTGCTTGTTCTCGCGTTCGCCGAGGTGGGCGTCGATGACGACGGTGCGGTTGTGGCAGCCGTGGATGAGGTTGGGGTCGTAGCCGTCCTGCTTCATCGCCCGGATGACGCCTTCGAGTTGCCAGGGGACGGTGGAGCTGCCGGGGAAGAAGAAGTGCCAGGAGATATTGATCTTCAGGCCGGTGTCGGCGTCCTTGGCAACGACGTCCTGGTAGCCGGCCAGGTTCATCAGCTCGTGATAGTCGCGCAGCACGGTGCGCGGGGAGGTCTTCAGAATCGCCACTTTCGCTTTGGGCATTGCAGGCTCCGTCCAGAGTGCCGCCGCGGACACATGCACAGCCCCGGGCGCGGCACGTTTCTTTGCGTTCCCTAAGTGTATGCCCAGTTATACGCGCTGGCGACCAGCGCGGTTCCGGAGAATCCGGAGTGAAATTGTCGGCGGGGCCGGCGCGGCCGACACGGCGCGGGACGCGAGCCGTGGCGGTAAGCTATGCGTGCCGCGCGCGGACGCGGCCTGCGGAGGTGCCGGATGAGACAAACGCGTTGGTGGCGATGGCTGGGCGGACGCGGGTTTGTGGCGGGCGTGGCGGCGGCACTGGTGGCCGTGGCGGCCTGGAGCGCGTTGACCGCGCCGCGGGTGGCGCTCGGGCAGGTCCCGGACAGCGGTGCGCAGCGCAACGACATGATCCGCGAGCTGCAGGAGTCGAACAAGAAGCTGGGCGAGATCGCCGGCCTCCTGCGCGAGATCCGCGATCAGGGCAAGAAGGACAAGGACGCCAAGACGCCGCCGGCCAAGCCGTAGGCGGCGACGCGGCCTGCGGTTCTGACCCGCCCTCTGTCCCCGCCCTGAGAGGGCGGAGAGTTGGGGCGGGGGCCGGCGCCGGGGCGGTGTGCTACGGGAGCTGCTTGTCGCGCGGCTCGCTGCGGCGGGGGGGCGTGCCCGGGACGACGCCGTAGATCGTGCCTTCGCCCGTCATGCGCTGCTCGGGCTGGCGCCGCATTTCCTCGCTGGTGGGGGGCAGCGCGACGAGGTTCTTGTTGCGTTCGTAGAAAGCGCAGACCGTGTCGACCGCCTCGTGCGCATCGTCGGTGACGACGAACAGCAGCAAGTCTTCGGCGCCGATGTAGGCGTGCGTCTCCATCAACGTCTTGTGGATCCAGTCCACCAGCGGCTGCCAGTAGTCGCGGCCCATCAGCACGATTGCCATTGGCGGGGCCTTGCCGGTCTGCACGAGCGTCATGGCTTCGAAGAACTCATCCAGCGTACCGAATCCGCCCGGGAAGCAGATCATCCCGATCGCGTACTTGATGAACATCACCTTGCGCACGAAGAAATAGTGAAAATCGAGTGTGATGTTCTGGTACGGGTTGGGCAGTTGCTCCTGGGGCAGGGCGATGTTCAGCCCGACGCTTTTGCCGCCCGCCTCGGCCGCCCCGCGGTTCACTGCCGCCATGATGCCCGGACCGCCGCCAGTGATGACCGCCATGTCCCGCTGAGCCAGCAGGCGGCCGCACTCGACGGCGAGCTGGTAGAACGGTTCGCCGGGCTTGGTGCGGGCGGAGCCGAAGACGGAAACCGCCGGACCGACGTGCGACATGACGTCGATGCCTTCCACGAACTCGGCCATGATGCGGAAGATGCGCCACGTCTCTTCGGCGGCGGTACGGTAGGTAAACTCCCCGTCTGCCATCTGCGAATCCTCGCTCAAATGCTCCTCGGAACTTCCCGTGCGAACCCGGCATTATACCCGTTTGCGGTGTGTACCTACAGCCCTTGTTGGGGAGGGCGGGCGGACGTTGGCACCGGGGATCACGATGCACGCCCGTGCCGGCTTCGGTCGGCGGGGCGCTGGCAGGCACCGCGCGCGCCCGGTGGCGATTTCTTTGACCTTTCGATGCCGACCGGTTGTAATCTCCCGCCGTGTTAGGCGTCAGGATTTGCCCGGAGTGGTCTACGAGATGGGTGTAGAGCGCCTGATCCTGGCCTCCGCCAGCCCCCAGCGGCACGCGCTGCTGGCGGAGATTTGCCCCGCGTTTGACGTGGTGACGTGCCCGTACCCGGAGCCGTCGCTGCGCTCGGCGCGCGTGACAGCGCGCGCGTGGGCCCAGGCGCTGGCCTACTTCAAGGCCCGGGCGGTCGCCGAGCGACATCTCCATCGCTGGGTGCTCGGCGCGGACACGGTCGTCGCCTGCGGCGGTCGTATCCTGGGCAAGCCGCGGGACTTGGAGGACGCGCGGGAAATGCTCGTGTGTCAGGCGCGCGAGGTCGGCGCGGTGATCACGGGCGTGTGCCTGCTGCGGCGCGGAACGCGCCCGGAACGGCATGCGGACGTGGCCGTAACGAAGGTCTGGATGCATGATGATCGCGCGCTGCGCGAGGAATACCTGCGCAGCGGGGACTGGGTCGGCAAGGCCGGCGCCTACGGCATCCAAACGGTCGGCGACCGGCTCGTCGCACGTCTGGAGGGCAGTTTTTCGAACGTGGTCGGCCTGCCGCTGGAGTTGCTGGAGCCGCTGTTGCGGGCCCGCGGCCTGGCGCGGACGGCAGGTCCGGGGAGCTCCATGGCGGCCGGTTGAAATCGGGACGCGTGCGCGGGTAGGCGGCTGATAATAGACTGGTTCAACACCGGGGTCGACACTATCATACGTTGGAGATGAGCGCCGCGCGGAGGTGGGCCGATACGATTCGTGGGTTGCGGTCTCCCCCTGGTCCGCGACGACCACCGGTGTGAGTAGGGCGGCGGGAACGACGGGCAAGGCATGGCCACAAAGCTCGACACAGTGCTGGGCGACTATCTGAAGGAGATCAAGAAGTACCCCCTCCTGACGGCTGAGCAGGAGCGGGAGCTGGGGCTGAAGATCCGCGCCAAGTTCGAGGCCGAAGAGCGGTTCGGGCGCGGGGAAATCGACTTGGGCGGGTACGACCGCATCCAGCGCGAGGCGGCCGAGGCGCGCGATCGCATGGTGCAGGCGAACCTGCGGCTGGTGATCAGTGTGGCCAAGCATTTCCGCAACCGCGGGCTGCCGCTGGAAGATCTCGTGAACGAGGGGAACGTCGGGCTGATGAACGCGGTTGACCGCTTCGACCCGGACGTGGGCTCGCGCTTCAGCACGTACGCCGGCTACTGGATTGATCAGGCGATTCGTCGGGCCGTCCAGAACGCGCAGCAGATGATTCACATTCCCAGCTATTTGATGGAAAAAATCTCGGACATGCGCCTGGCGAAGCGCGAGCTGGAGGAGAAGTTCGGCCGCCCCGCCACGATGGAGGAGATCGCCGCGCACCTGGGCATCACGCTCCGCAAAGTGCGGGCGATTCTGCAGGCGATCAAGGCGTGCTCGTCCAAGATGCAGGGCAGCAGCTCGATTGACGGCGAGAACACGCTGAACGAGGCCCTCGAGGACACTCGCACGCCGGCGCCGTTTGAAGCGGTCTTCACCGCGTCGGATACCGAGTTCGTGGCCAGCCTGCTGAGCCGCATCACCGACCGCGAGGCCCTGGTGCTGAAGCTCCGCTATGGCCTCAACGATCGCAAGGGCAAACGCATGACGCTCAAGGAGATCGGTGAGGAAGTTGGCCTGACCCGCGAGCGCGTCCGGCAGATCGAGCGCGAGGCCAAGGGCAAGCTCGAAGAGTACATGAAGCAATTCCAATAGGCGGCGCGCGGGGTGGCGCGGCGCTTCTCTCTACATGAAGTCGAGCGGTGGCGGTGCGCGCCGGGCGGGAATGGCGCAGCGATCCAAGACGGTCACGACGGCGGAAGTTGCGGGGTAGGTTCCGCCGGGCGCGCGACGAGCCTGCGCTGCAGCGTCTGCAGCAACTCGCGGCGATTGATCGGCTTGGTTACGAACTCGTCGCAGCCGGCCTCGCGGCAGCGGGCGCGGTCGCCCGTCATCGCGTGCGCGGTCAGGGCCACGATCACACCGCCATAGCCGCCGGTGCGCAGCTGGCGCGTGGCGCTGTAGCCATCCAGCACGGGCATCTGCATGTCCATGAGAATGATGTCGAACGGGGCGCCCGCCTGCACGGCCTGGGTAGCCGCCGCGACGGCGCTTTGACCGTCGGCGACCACGGTCACGGTCGCACCCGCCCGCGCGAGGAATGTGCGGATCAGGCGCTGGTTGTCCGGACCGTCCTCGGCGAGCAGGACGCGACACGTCAATTGCGGTTCGCTTTCGGCGACGCGGGGCGGCTCGGGCTCGTTGGGCAGGCGGCACGTCTTGGGGTGATCCAGGAAGGGCACGCCGTCCAGCGAACCGATGCTCGTCGTGAGCCGGAACGTGCTGCCCAGCCCCGGGGTGCTCTCCACGGTGATCGCCCCGCCGAGCAGGCCCGCCAGGCGCTGGCTGAGGGCCAATCCCAGACCCGTTCCGCCGTGCCGCCGCGCCATGGAAGCATCGGCTTGCGTGAACGGCCGGAAGAGCTTGTCGCGCTGCTCCGGAGTCATGCCGCAGCCCGTGTCGCGGACCTCAAACTCGAGTTGGCGGGCCGGTCCGGTGGTGGCCGGCAAGAGCCGCGTGCGGACGCGGACCGCGCCGGAGGCCGTGAACTTAAGGGCGTTGCCGACGAGGTTCAGCAGGATCTGCTTGAGGCGCGTCGGATCGGTGGTGATGCGCGCCGGCACCGGGCCGACGAAGTCGAAGGTCAGTATCACCGGCTTTTCGCGCAGGCGGCCCTGCACGGCCGTCTCGACCTCGGCTACCAGGCGGACCAGATCGCAGGCGACCTGCTCCATGTCCACCTTGCCAGCCTCCACCTTGGACAGGTCCAAGATATCGTTGATGATGCGCAGCAGGTCCTGGGCGTTGCGCGACATCGTCGCGAGGTGTGTCCGAATTTCGCCCTGCCCGAAGGCACACTGCCCCGGACAACCCTCGCTGATCAAATCCGCGTACCCCAGAATCGAGGTCATCGGTGTGCGGATCTCGTGGCTCATGTTGGCGAGAAACTCGCTCTTGGCGCGCGTGGCGGCCTGGGCTTCGGCGGTGGCGCGGCGCAGCTCTTCCTCCGCCTCCTTCCGGTCCGTGATGTCCCGCACCGTCTCAATGGCGCCCACCACCTGCCCGTCGGCGTCGTACAGCGGACGGGCGGCTATCCATAGCGTGCGCGGGCCCTGCGGCATGGCGGGGGCCAGGCATTCCGCCACGTAGCCGTCGCCGTGCAGCTCCAGGCCAGGATACGCGCGGGCAATCTCGGGATCCGGGCGCAACGCCAAGTCGATCAGACAGGGCCGCGGCTGCCCATAGAACGCGGCGCCGTAGGCATGGTTGCCCCGGTTCAGCATGGCACTGGCGCTGACGCCAGTCAGGTCCTCCATCGCGCGATTCCAGGCGGCCACGCGTCCCGCGGCGTCGATCACAAACGTGGCATCCGGCAGGAACAGGATGATGTCGGACAGGCGGCGCTCCGAGTACAGCAGGCGGCTCTCCACACTCCGCCGTTCGGCAATCTCGGTCTGCAGCCCGGCGTTCGTGGCCGCCAGCTCGCGCGTTCGCTCCCGCACGCGCGCTTCGAGTGTCTCGTTGGCATGGCGCAGCGCCGCCTCCGCCTGGCGACGGCGGGCGGTACTCAGGCTGAGCAACGCGATGATCGTGAGCAGCAGGCCCGTGACGACTGCGGCGCACGCCAGTTGCATGGTCTGCGTGCCCGTCAGCGGCGCGCTGCGATCGGCCGGATCGAGCGTCACGAGCTGCCACCCGCTGCCGCCCACCGGGACGCGCGTCGCAATGTAGCCCAGCCCGTCCAGGTTCACCTGGGGTGCGTCCAGCAGCGTGGGCAGGGGCGCAAGCGCCTCCTCGGCAAACTGGCGGCTCTCCCGCACGGCCGCCCGCTGCTCCGCCGTCATCGGCAGCGCGGCCCGATAAAGCCAGTCGGACCGCGTTGCCGCCAGCACGATGCCGTCGGGCGACAGCAGGGCGGCGGGGCCCGGCCAGTCGGCGAGCAACTCATCCACCTGAACGAAGTCGAACTTGATGGCGACGGCGCCCTCGGCGGGCGCGCCGTCGCTTGGACTCAACGGCGCGCTGATGAACAGCCCGCGCACCCGCGTGACCGTGCCCAGCGCGGCATACACGCAGTCGCGCTGCGCGCGGGCGGCCTGGAAATAGGGCCGGAAGGTGTAGTTGACGCCGGTCAGCGTCCGGCCGCCGTCGAACGGCGTGCAGGCGACGCACGTGCCCTCCCCATCGATCACGTAGACCAGCGAGGCCTGCAGGGTGCGCCGTGCGGCGTCGAGCGCCACGAGCAACACCGGGTCGTCCGGACCGCTCTCGTGCCGGGCGCACCGGATCACCTCGGGGGCCGAGCCCAGGCCGCGCGCCGCCGCCGTGCTGCGCAGGAACAGGTCGCGCGCCAGGCACCCGGCGATCTCGCTGGTGGCCGCCAGGCGCGCGCGCCGGCCGTTCTCCGCGCGCATTCCCCGGGCGGTCGCCAGCAGGGCCGCCGCGGCCAGAAGCAGGTTCAGGGCCAGGGCGCCTGCGACGAGGATCAACAGACGTCGATTGATGCCAGCCAACCAGCGCAAAGACATCTTCCCATGCGCCGCGTAAACCGATCCCCGGCGCCGGAGGAGGTCCGCGCGCGGGGGCTGTTGAGGCATCGGCGCGCCCGTCGCCGGCAATGAGTAGGCCGCGGCGAAAGGGTGCATCTATGAGACGTTACGGCGCTGCAAGGGGGCGAGTGTTGCCGGACAGGGCGATGCGGTCACGGCCTCGGGCGCGCGACGCGCCGGCACCGGCGATCAGGCTGCGCGGCTAGCCACAGGGCTGGGCATACATCTTCTCGATGTACGGCCGATAAGTAGGCCCGCCGTTGATCGTGCAGAACGGGTACATGCCGTCGGGCGTGCTGTAGAGGATGACGCAGCGGCGGATGCGCTCGGTGTCGTAGTTGTAGCGATCCATGAAGTGCATGCCGGCCGCCATGAGCGTGCGGTAGGTCCGTTGCCCGGAGGTGCCGCGCCCGACGGACTTGTTGGTCAGGCCGCGCAAGGCGTGGATAAACGTGAACGGCGTGACCCGATAGTCGCGCGCCGTCCAGCGGTAACTGCGGAGGAAAGTGACGATGAGGTCGAGCTTATCGCGCCAGTTGGCCAGCGGCAGCGCGCCGTCACGGGTGCGTTCGATGCGGGCGGCCAGTTCGTTGAAACCGCGCATGAGCTTCATCATGTCGAACAGCTTCGGCACGGGGATCGCCTGATGCTCGGGGGTGACGAAGAAGTAGGTGCCGAAGGCGCAGTCGCTGTGGCAGCTCGGGCGGATCTTCGGTTTGCCGTCGAGCGTCTGCATGACCCGCGCCAGCGGGGTCATGAAGCTGAGCGGGAAGAAGTCGCGCTGCGTGTCCGCGCCGCTGCAGTCCGCCAGGTCGTGCGCCAAATCGCCGAGCGTGTAGCGCTGCTGCTCGAGTTCGGTGCGGCTGATGCGGCCGGTGAAGGCGACGGGTTGGTAGGAGATCGCGCTGACGACGTCGGCGTTGTCGACGGCGAAGCGGAAAATCTTGGGCACCTGATCGTCGTTGACGCCCTTCACGATGGTCGGGACGAAACAGACCTTCATGCCGGTCTGACGGCAATTCTCGATCGCGCGGAGCTTCTTCTCGAGCAGCGGCACGCCGCGCAGACGGACGTAGTCGTCCTCATCCAGACCGTCGAACTGCAGGTACAGCGTGTGCAGGCCGGCTTCCGCGGCGCGCTGGGCAAACTCGGGCTCGGCGATGCGCAGGCCGTTGGTGGCGATCTGCACGTGCGAGAAGCCCATCTCGACGGCGGTTTTGACGATGCGGAGAAAGTCCGGGTGCAGCGTGGGCTCGCCGCCGGTGAACTGGATCGCGGTCGCCGGGTGCGGGTACTGGCGGCGCAGGGCGCGCAGCTCTTCCACGACGAGTTCATAGCTGGGCTGGGCGACGTAGCCGGCCTGGTTCGCGCTGGCGAAACAGACCGGGCAATTCAGGTTGCAGCGATTGGTCAAATCGATCTGCGCGAGGCACGACGTACTGTGGTGCTGGTTGCACAGGCCACAGTCCGTCGGGCAGTGCTTGGCGCCGGTGACCTGGGGTTCGAGCACGCCGCGCTCGTCCTGGAAACCGGATTGGGTGCCCTTGAGATACAGCGCGACGTCCGTGTTGATCTTGTCGCGGAAGTAGCCGTGCTCAGGGCAGGTCTTCTCGATCCAGACGATATTGTCGCGGACGAAATAGCGTCCGAGGATCAGGCAGGAGCACTCGGGGCAGAGGGTTTCGACGGTGCGCGGCAGGACGGTGAGCACCGGGTGGATCGGGAAGCCGCGGTACGTCGTTTCCGGCTGGCGCGGCTGGGCCGGCGGCTGCGGCTCCTTGACGAAGAGGACGTCGTGGTGGTGCTCGTGGCGCGGGCCGCAGGTGGGGCAGCGCGTGTCGAGATAGATGGCGTCTTCCGCGGCGACGTAGACGAGTTCGCCGGGGACGGTGGCGTCGCAGGTGGAGCACTGCCACTGCCCGCCCCAGGGCAGGCCGTGCGCGCGGCCCTTCTGAACGGGCTCATACTTACGGAGGCTGACTTTGTAGCGCTCCAGTTCGGTGACGGTGTCGCCGGGGGTGACCGCGCGGCGCTCGATGGCGTCGAGCGGGCGGTGCGGCAGGCCGGAGCGCTGGCACCCATTGCCGACGTACTGGGCGTCGAGGGGGCCGGCGCGGCGCGTGTGGATCAGGGGCGGAGGGGTTCGGGGAGGCATAGGCTGCAACGTGCCGTCCTGCGGCGGCGCGGCCGCGTCCGGCTCCGTGGCGCGCGTGGTCCGGGGCTCCATTCCTTCCTGGTTCAACCGCATCATGACGCACTCCGCCGGGTACAGACCCGTCTGGGGCGAACAGGTTAGCGTGAAAGCGGGCCGTCCGCGAGGCGCTGGGGAGGGCGGCCCGCGCGGTACCGGCTAGCGAAAGTAATCCGGGTAGACCCGGGCGTGGCGTTTGCGGCGCTGATAGGCCCGCGCCAGGTCGAGGAAGATCTCTAGGTCGCGCTCGACGCGCGTGCTCGATTTGTCGAAATAAAGCGCCCGAATCGGGATGCCGTCGTGGTCGGCGCTGATCGCCGGGTAGACGGCTTCGCTGACGATGCCGTTCATGCAGGTGAAGGGGCTGATGTCGATGATGCCGTCGGCGCCCTTGCGATAGACGTAGATCGCCTTGCCGGCGCTGAGGGTCATCTCGCCCAAGGCACCCGTAGCCGGCAGGTAGGGCTGTGACGCCTCCAGCACCTCGGCGACGTCGTGCGGCTCCTCGTAGCCCTTGAAGTCGTCCTGTACGGATTCGAGCAGCGTGTGCTCGTAGGCGCGCTGCACATGCGTCTTGAGCTTGAGCTTGGCGTAGCCCAGGTTGAGCTTGCCGTGGTCACGGGCCCACTCGCTTGTCCGCGACCAGTTCGTGTACCAGACCCACTCAGACATATCCGAAATCCAGCCCTCGCCACCAAGTTGCTCGAGCCGGCGGGCCGCGTCGTCGTTGCTGAACGTGTTGAGGCGGCAGAAGATCTCGCCAACCAGGCCGATCAGCGGGCGGCCCTGCTCGTAACGCGCCGGCACCGCGCGAAAGTGATCACGCATCTGACGCACCGCGTCCGCCAGGGCGCGGACCTTTTCGTCGGGTGTCTGGCCGCGCGTGGCCAGTACGGCGCCGAGCCGCTCGACGGAGGCGCGGAAGACCGTATCGGTGTCGCCGGCGGTGGTTTCGTACGGGCGGGTCTTGAGGAGAAAACGCAGGGCCAGGTCGCCGACCACGACCGACATCCAGGCGAAGCGCATCAGGCTGCTGGCGTGGTCGCCGATGCCGCCGTAGTTGTCGCTGCTGTTGGGCGAGAAGATCAGCACGTCCTGGAGACCCTGGCTGTCGAGCACGTTCCGCAGGTAGGGGGCATACTGCCCGAAGCGGCATGGTCCCGGGGCCTTGGGCATGAAGAACGCCGCCTTTTGCGGGTCGAAGCCGGGCTGGCGCGTGATGCGCAGAAAATCCCCGAGCGTGATCTTGTGCGGCAGACACTCTTCCCCGCTGCTGTGCAGCCCGCCGAGTTCGAGCGTGTCGGCGTTGGAATCCGGCGTCACGTCCGCGTCCACGCCGATCCCGCGGAACGCGGCCGCCATCAGCCGGGCACCGGCGTAGGACATTTGGGGGATGTAGAGGGTTCGTCCGGCAAGACTGCCGTGCTCGGCTGCGACTGGCACGTTCGCCACCATCGGAGAATCCCTTTGCTATCGAGATATGCCTCGCAACGCGTCAGCATGCCCGCGTCGTTCGAGTGGCCGTCGAACTGCAGCGCCAGGAACGGCTTGCCCGACGCGGGGCGGATGTAGCCCTTCAGGAACGAATCCGGACCGCACTTGAAATTCGTGATGTAGATGATGTGCAGGTTCGGATGCTGCCCAACGAGCTTCGCGGCCGCGAGGATCTTCTGTCCATAGGCCCAGTACATGTTGTCGTTCACGTCGCGGACGTCGAGGTCCGCCAGCGGCAGGGCGTCGACCGGCAGGATGTTGACGCCGTAGAGCTCGCGCAGCTTGCGGGCGGTCGCGAGGCTGACGCCGGCGTCGTGGAGGTTGTACGGCCGGCCGACGAGCACCATACCGGGTTCGCCGGTGGTGGTGAGCGTCTCGAGCGCAGCGCGGCCGGCTTCGGCGTAGGCTGCGCGGAAGCGCTCCTGGGCTGCCAGGCCGGCGCCGAACGCGGCCACGGCGACCTTCTTCTTCACCCCGAGGTCCTTGGCGACCGCGAGCAGCTTCTCCCGCAAATCATCGGGGCCGCGCTGCAGCGAAAGCGTGGGACACAGGATGCGGCCGCTCCAGGCGCGGAAGGCGGGCGCCTGGCGGATGACGAAGGGCAACGTTGAGCCCCAGGGGCAGACGTAGCTTTCCACGGCGGGGTAGCGTTCGGCGGCCGTGAGGATGTTGGGCAGCCAGATGAAGTCGACCTTCTGCTCGACGAGCTGCGCCACGTGGCCGTGCGCGACGATGATCGGGAAGCAGGGCTCGGACACGACGTGCTCGAGGCCGGCGTGGACCGTGGTCCGGTTGGTCTCGCTGGAGACGACGACCTTGAAGCCGCAGTCGCGGAAGAAACGCCGCCACAAGGGGAGCAGGTCCCAGGTGTACATGGCCAGCGGCAGGCCGACCACGACATTCGCGCCGGGCGGATCGCCCTGGTCATCCGCACTGAGCAGCTCGTACCGCAGGGCGACGAGGTCCGGGATGACGGGCTTGCGGTTGCTCTTGACCTGCTTGCGATAGCGGTCGGAGCACTTGTCACCCCAGAAGGTCTTTTCGCCCTCGACGTTGAATTCCTGAATGGAGCACAGATTGCCGCAGCCCTTACAGGTGAACTCGCGCAGCCGATAGTCGACCTCCGTCAGGTCGTAGCCGCGGAAGCGCGTGCTGGCACCGGTGGCCGCCACCTTTTCTTTGGCGACCAGGGCCGCGCCGATCGCGCCGAGCACGGCGTTGTGCGGCGGGACGATGATCTCCTTATTGCAGATCAGGCTGAATGCGGCCGCGACGGCATCGTTGTACGCGGTGCCGCCCTGAAAGAAGATCGTGTCGCCGATGCGCCGGCCGCGCACGACGCGGTTGATGTAGTTGTACGCGACGGAATAGGCGAGGCCGGCGATGACGTCTTCGCGGGCAGCGCCGCGTTGCATGCAGGTGTTGACGTCGCGCTCCATGAAGACCGTGCAGCGCTCGCCGAGCTTGATGGGGGCCTGCGAGCGGAGGGCCAGTTCGGCGAACTCGTCCTTGATGGAGACGCCGAGCTCTTCGGCCCGCTCCTCGAGGAAGCTGCCGGTGCCGGCCGCGCAGGCCTCGTTCATCGTGAAGTCGACGACGATGGTGTCGGTGACCTCGCCGCGGGCGCCCTCGCGGTATTCGTCCTGCAGGCTGATGTACTTGCTGTCCTGCCCGCCGATTTCGAAGATCGTGTCGGGCCGGCGGCCGAGCAGGCGATCACCGACAAACGACGCGCCGGTCTTGTGACAGGTGATCTCATCGGTAATGGCGTCCGCGCCGACCAGCTCGCCGATCAGCTCGCGCCCACTGCCGGTCGTGCCCACCGCGCGGATGCGCACGCCCCAGCCCACTGCCTCCTCCATCTCGCGCAGGCAGCGCGTGACGACCTCGATGGGCCGCCCCTCGGTGCGCGTGAAGATGGAGTGAATCACGTCGCCACGCGCGTCGATCAGGACCAGCTTCGTGCCGACCGAGCCGATGTCCAGGCCAAGGTACGCGTCGACCGGTGTCTTGCCGGTGGGGAACAGATAGGGCTTCACCTGGTCGCGCAGCAGGCGGACGCGCTCGAGCGTCAGCGGCTTCGAGCGCGGGAACGCGTCGCCGTCGTTTTCAACCGGCGCGCTCAGTGCGCCCAGTCGACGGCGCAGTGCGTGTACCTGCTCCGCCGTCTGACCGGCCGCGCTCAGTGCCGCCCCGACCGCCGGCAAAGATTCGGCCGCCTCCGGAACGAAGAGCTGTCCGTCCTCAAGCTCGAACGTCTCCCGCAGCGCGCGGACCACGGCGGAGTTTGCGGATACGCCTCCGAGGAACGCGATCGGGGGCTGCGGCGTGCGGCCGCGGACAACGGCCGACCGGTAGTTCGTGGCGACGGCGTTGCACAAGCCGCGCAGCACTTCGGGTGGGGTGAAGCCCTTTTGCTGCGCGTGGATCATGTCGCTCTTGGCGAAGACGCTGCAGCGGCCGGCGATCTGCGCGGCCCGTTCGGCCTCGTCCACGATGCGCCCGATGTCCTCGACCGCGAACTTCAGCCGGCCGGCCTGCTGGTCGAGGAAGGCCCCGGTGCCTGCGGCGCAGTCGCCGTTGGTGCTGTAGTCCAGAATGCCAAGTTGCCCGCTGCCGGGGTCGGGCTCCAGGCGAATGTACCGGCTGCCCTCGCCGCCGATCTCGAAGACCGTCCGGACGCCAGGATGCAGCAGGTTGATGGCCCGAACCGCCGCCTGAAACTCGTTGCACACGGGGACCCCGAGCGTCGCGGCCACCAGCCCGCCGCCCGAGCCGGTCAGGGCGAGACCGGAGACGTGCTCGGCCCCGAGTTGATCCAGGAGCTCGCGCAACACGGCGCGCGCTACGTCGGCCGGGCGACCGCGCGTTCGCCGCGCAGGTCCGATCATCACGGCCTGCTCGCACTCCGGTGGCATGGCAATGGACCGGAGGATCGGAGTGGTGTTGCAATTCTGAAACGCCGTGGCCGCCTCGGGCGCACAGATGACCGCGGTCTTGATGCTGACCGCTCCGATGTCGAGCCCGATGTACGTTCCCATCCGCTGCCACTCGTTATGAGGACACTCGTCGTGCGCAGTCCGCGCTGCCCGTCACGCAGGTTTGGTGGGGGGTCCGTCTCAGTCGGCCAGTCCCCAGGTGCCCGCGTCGTTACCCAGGCAGGTATAAAAACGCTTACGATACGCTCTCGTCAAGGGAATTTCCGTGTCGGCGCGCGGCCGCGGGGTTCGGGTGAGGGTCGCGGGCGGACGACGTGCGCGCGCACGAGTGCACACCTATGGCTCTGCCCGGGGCTGCGGTGTGCTGTCCGCGCGGAAAGCCAAGTCGGCCGCGGGCGCGCCGGCATACTGGTTAAGCCGCCCCCGGTTCCGGTCGAATCCTCACTTGCGGGTTACGCAAGTCGCGGGCGTGGTGGGTGTGCGCCGGGCTTGCGAGGATTCCAGACGCGGAGACCGAGCAGCTTGCCGGCAGCGCCCCCTATTCTGCTCTTTGATGCCGCTCCCGAGCGGGCGGCTGAACTCACGCGGCGCCTGCGCCAGCGCGGTTACTCTCCGATGGCGGCGGCGTTTCAGGACGGTGCGCAGGCGGCGCGCCCGCTGGGCGGGAATCTCGCGGTCGTCGTGCTCGAGCCCGCGCTGGCCGACCCGTGGTGCGAGGACTTAGTCACCCTACTGCGCCGGCTGGTGGCCGACCACGTGGCCACGCTCGTCTGGGGTGGCCCGGACGGTCTGCGGCATGAGGGCGGACCCCTTGTGGAATGGCTGGCGCCGGACGTCAGCCTGGACGAGATCGTCGGCAAGGTGGGGACCCTGGCCCGCTACGCTCCGCTCATTCATGGCTTCGAGCGCGAGCTGGAGCACATGCAGCGGCTGGGGACGCAACTCAATCACTACTTCAACGAAATCGACCAGGAGATGCGGCTGGCGGGGCGACTGCAACGCGATTTCCTGCCGCGCACCCTGCTCAACGTGCCGCCGTATCGCTTCCACGCCGTCTATCGCCCGGCGAGCTGGGTCAGCGGTGACATGTACGACGCGTTCCGCATCGACGAGACGCACATCGGCATGTTCGTTGCGGATGCGATGGGGCATGGCGTCGCGGCGGGCCTGTTGACGATGTTCCTGCGGCAGGCCCTGGTGGCCAAACGCGTGGCCGGGAGTTCGTACACCATTCTCACGCCGGGCGAAGCGCTGACCAACCTGCACGACTGCCTGGTGCGGCAGAAGTTGCCGAATTGCCAGTTCGTGACGGCGGCGTACGGGATCATCGATCTGACGCAGCGTGAGCTGACCGTGGCCCGGGCGGGACACCCCTATGCCCTGCACGTGGACGCCCATGGCCAGTTGCAGGAAATCCGGTCCGAGGGCAGCCTGCTTGGCCTGGCGGACATCCCCGGCGAATTCGAAGAAACGCGTGTCCTGTTGTGTCCGGGCGAGAAGATCGTGCTCTACACCGACGGGGTCGAGGATGTCTTCATCGCCCACCGTGAGGAGGCCGGCGACGACACGACCTTCACGCCCAGTCTCAAGGAGTGGATCAGCCGCCCGGCTGGCGATTTCGTCCGCGCCGTGGAGGACCATCTGGACTGCCAGCAGGGCTCGCTCCATCCGGCTGACGATGTGACCGTGCTGGCGGTGGAAGTCAGCGGCGACTAGGGCGGGGAGGGGGGTGATTCCGGTCAAGGATTGCCGTGGGGCGCGGCCGCCCGCGGCAGACGCTGCTCGTCATACGCCGCGCACAGGTGCTCGTACGCCGCCTTGTACGCGAGAAAGCGCAGGTGGTACTCCGCGCGGGCGGCGTCGGTACGGGCCTTGTCCGGGTGCCACCGCTGCAGCACGGCGCGCCAAGCCTGCTTGAGGTCGTCGCGTGTCGCGGTGGGGGACAACTCGAATAGCTCCAGAGCCTGATCCTCGGGCAGCCGCGCCGCCTGCTGCTGGACGCGGGCGGTCACGAATTCACGTTCGTCATCGTCGGCGGAATCTCGCAGCCACTCCCAGTCCCACACGTCTGGCAGCAGCGCGCCGAAGCTCGATCCGACCACCGTCATGAACCGCGTAAACGGTTTGCCCTTGAGCCCGAACACGCCATCAAACAGCAGGCCGGCGGCGGCCGCGGCCTTGCCCGCGACCCGGGCGGACTTGCGGCGCTGGGCCTCGCGGTGGTCGCGCAGCAGGGGCCCGACGTCGTCGCGCCAGACGCGCCGGAGAAACCGGCGGAAGGCCTCATTGTCGGCAGATGCAGGGGACACTCGCAGTTCCTGCGGTCAGCGGCCGTGCCCATCGCGCGGCGATCCACGTCGCGCTCACTCGCCGCAGCGGCGGCTTTCGTTTATACCATGCCGCCGCGTGCTTGGGCACCCCGCCGCGTGGAACCGTCTGCCAGCCGGGCGGTGCGGTGGAGTTCCCCGTGGCGCGCTTGCGAGAGTGCCCGTGACCATCTGGCTGCCCTGGCTGGTGCCCGCGCTTGCGACGGGCGTCGCCGTCGCCGGACGACGTCGTCTGCCGCCGGGGGCCTGCGCGGGCCTGTTCGTGGCCGGGCTAAGCGGACTGTTGCTGCAGGCGGCCGTCGGGTCGGCGGCGCGGGGCCTACAGCTCAGCGCCGCGCTCATTGCGCTGGCAGTCCTGTGGCGGCTGGCGGCAGGCTGGGTGGAGCGGTCTCCGGCCGGTCCGGAGACGGGCACGGCTCACGCGGCACGGCGGGCCCGCCGCAGCGTCGCCGACCACGCCAGCATCTTCGCCGCGTTGCTGGCTTGGCCAGCCCTGTGGTGGTGGGGGGGTCGTCCGGATGCGAATGCGCGGGCCATCGTGCTGGCGCTGGTGACGCTGGTCGCCCTGGCACATTACCTGCGGCGGCGCGGGGCGCTGGCGCGCCTGGCGCTGCTTGCGGCGCCAGCGGTGGGGTTGACTGGCATCGTCTTGCCGGACTGCGTCGGGCCGGTTCGCTCGGGGTGGGGGCCTGCGGCGCTGTTCATGGCGGCCGCCGCCGCGTTGGGCGTAGTCGTGGGCACGGTTCTCGCCCATTGGCGCACACGCGCTGCGCTTGGGGAGACCGCCCCGGCGTGTCTGCTGGAACCCCGTCCGCGCTACCGGCGCGCCTATACGGCCGTCATCGTGGTGAGCTGTACCGTCGGCGCGCTGGGCGTTTCGTATGCCAGTGCGTGGCCGACGCCGATCGCGCTGGCGCTGGCGGCACTGGCTGTTCTGAGCGTCGGGCATCTGTGGCGCTCCAACGCCGTGGGGGAGGTCGGTTTGGCGCTCACAGCCGAGACGACCGCGGTGGTCCCGGTGGCCTGGCTGCCGGCGCACCCGGTGACGCCGCTGCTGGGAATCGCCCTGGCGGGGGCGTACATGCTCTGGCTGGCACGATTCTGGCAACAGCAACTGGCCGACGGGCGTCCGTGGACGACGGCGGGGCGGCTGATTCCGGCGGCGCGGCGCTGGGCTTACGTCGCGACGGCGGGCGCGGTTGTCCTGGCGGCGTGGCCGACAGCGTGGCCGGCGCCGGGCGGGGCGTGGGTGATTGGGTTCACGCTGGTGGTTCTGCTGGCGTTGTGGTCGATGCTAGTGCGCGATCCGCGCTGGCTGGGCGGCGGCGGGCAGCCGGGTGCGCCGGGGGACCACGGAGCAGCGCCGGCGGCCTGCTTTGCGCTGACCGCAGCCAGCGTGGCGGCGTGTCGCTGGCTGGAGGCGAGCGGCGTGAGTTGGTTGTCGCCGGCGGTGGTGACGGGCCTGGCGGCGCTGCTGTTGGCGTTGCGAGTGCGGGCGGAGGGGGCGAGCCATTGGCCGTATGGGGCTTTTGTGGCAGGCGTGGCGCCGGTGGTGGCGGCGTGGCTCCTCGCGCGGTGGGCCGGGCCGGGAATCGGCTGGCAGATTGTGCTGAGCGTGGCGCTCGTCGGTGGGGCGATCGGGATGCACGCGTGGCGGAGCGAGGGCGGCGCTGAGAGCCGCGAACGTCGGCCGCGGGGTGCCGACGCTACTTCCTGAGCGGACGAGGGGAGTAATTCGTGTCCGGACGGCGAGGCTGCGCGCGGGGAGTCAGGCGGCGCGCGGACGGTGCGTTCGCGACCGAACGGGTCGGGGGGTCGTGATTGCAGGTAGCGCTTGTGGGGAGGCCGCGTGTTCCTATAATGACGCCCGGCCGACACGGACGCGCGTCGCTGGGCTGGGCGTTCGGTCGGGTTGCAGGGCCGGTCCGTCGGTGCACGTGCCGGAACGGGCCTTACAGACGAGTGGAGGCAGCCATGAACGCGGACAATGGGGTTGAGCTGAACCGCATCGCCTGGTCGCAGGCCTTTCCCTTCGTGCGGCTCTTCAAGACCCTGCGCTTGGCGCTGGACTTCAAGCGGCTGGTGCTGGGATTGGCAGCCGTCGTCCTCGTCTACCTCGGCGGAGGGTGCCTGGACTGGTTGTGGGGTAGCCAGTACGGCGTACGCATGAGCGCCGAGCGCGACGTGCTCCGCAGCGAGATCGCCATCTATGCCACGCA
Organism: uncultured Planctomycetales bacterium; assembly: GCA_964523405.1. GTDB lineage: Bacteria > Planctomycetota > Phycisphaerae > UBA1845 > Fen-1342 > CAZGAQ01. The sequence continues at coordinate 28,967 of CAZGAQ010000030.1, read as the reverse complement.
GTCTCCGAGCGACTTCGCGCTGTGGGGCAAGCAAGCGCAGGCCGAGCGCGAAGTGGCCGCGATGGTCGCCCTGAGCGAGGCCGGCATCAAGATCACGCCGCAGGAGGTGGCGCGGCGACTGGAGAAGGGCAGTGTGCGCGCGCAGGTCCTCGGTCCGGAGCAGGTCAAACACCTCGCCACGCTGCGCCGGCTGGTGCACACGCGCTATGACGCCGGGCGCCAGGCCCTCGAGCAGGAACCGAACCTGCCACCCGCGGAGCGCCGCGAACGGCTGACCGGCCTGACCACCGCCGCCGACCAACTCCTGGTGGCGCTGAGCACCGACGTGTCGGTCGCGCTGCCGGCGGCCGATTACAGCGGGGCGATCCTCGTCCTGCTGGGGGCCGATCCGAAACTGGAGGCAACGCAGCGCAACCAGGACCAGGATGCCCTGAAGGCCGCGACGACGCGGCAGGTGGCGCTGCAGCGTTACGAGCGCACGAGCCCACAGGGGCCGTTCCGCGCGTGGCTGCATTTTCAGATGCAGTGTTTCGCGGGCGCGGTGCACGGCGTGTGTACGGGCCACTGGGGCTTCGCCGGCCACGCGCTGGCGCCGGCGCCGTCGCTGGCGGGCAGCATCCTGAGCGCGCTGCGCGGCTCGTGGTGGCTGGTGCACTTCCGGCCGTGCTACTTCGGCTTCTTCACCCTGTGGTCGCTGGCGGTGCTGGCCTTCTTCGGCGGGGCGATCTGCCGCAGCGCGGCCGTGCAGGCGGCACGCGACGAGAGCATCACGCTGGGGGCGGCGCTGACGTTCGCGAAGGACAAGTTCAGCGGCTTCGTGCTGGCCCCGCTGATGCCGCTGATGGTGCTCGCGGGCATCGCGGCCCTGACCTGGATCGGCGGTGTCGTCGGCGCGATTCCGAATTTCGAGTTCATCACGGCGATTGCGTTTCCGCTGGCCTTGCTCGGCGGCCTGGTGATGGCGCTCGTCCTGCTGGCGGTTCTGCTCGGGTTCCACCTGATGTGGCCGACGATCGCGGCGGAAGGGTCGGATGGTTTCGACGCGCTGTCCCGGGCATGCAGCTATGTGGGCAGCCGCATCTGGCACGTCTTCCTGTACGGGCTCGTCCTGCTGGTCTACGGCGCATTCTCGTTCGTGCTGGTGCGGCTCGTCGTCGTGCTGCTCCTGAAGCTGGCCCACACGTGTACGAAGTCCGGCATGGGCTGGCTGGGCAGCAACTCGGAACTGGTCGGCATGGGTAAGTTCGAGGCGCTCTGGCGGATGCCCGCGTGGGGCGAGCTGTGGGCGCTGCCCACCGCGACGTCTGCCCCGTTCTGGGGTACGTTCCACAATGGTCCGCTCGACCTGTCGGAAGGTGGCGCGCTCTTCTTCCTGCGCCTGTGGGTCTACCTGGTCGTCGGGCTGGTGATGTCCTTTGTGCTCTGCTTCTTCTTCAGCGGCAGCACACAAATGTACTTCCTGCTGCGGCGGGACGTGGATGCCACCGACTACGACGAGGTCTATTACGAGGAGCCGGAGGGCGAGGACACGGCCGCGGTTGCGGCGGCCGCAGCACCGACGGCGCCGCCGGCGGACAATCCCGCGCCCCCGGCCGAGTCCGCGCAGCAGTAGGGCGACATGCCGACCCCGCAGTCAGACGAATACGGGCAGCTCGACGGCGTGCCGCTGCCCGCGGGCTCGAAGGACTTTCGGGCGCTGCGCGACTCCGGTGAGCACAGCGGCGCCAGCCTGCGGATCGGCGGGGCGTTCGTGCGGTCGCGCGACCGCGTGGCGCGGCGCTTGATCGCGTGCGGGCTGACACCGAACCACATTACGCTCATCGGCTTCGCGATCACGGTGGGCGCGGCGTACTGCCTGGCGCGCGGCGCAGCGCAGCAGGTTCCGTATTTCCACTTTTATCCCGGACCCGTCGGCTGGTGGCCGGCGCTGGCGGCGGTGCTGCTGATTCTGGCCGGCGCGTGTGATATGCTCGACGGCGCGGTAGCGCGCGTGGGCAAGATGGGAACGCGTGCTGGGGGCGTCCTGGACTCGTCCGTCGACCGCTTCAGCGATATGGCGCTCTATCTTGGCTGCTTCCTGCATTTCGCGACGATTGCGCCGCCGAATCTCACGTACCAGTTGCTGGCGGTCCTTTCGCTCTGCTGCGGCGTCCTCATCAGCTACGTCAAAGCCCGCACGGAGAACCTGATCGCCGACTGCTCGGTCGGCTACTGGTTGCGCGGCGAACGCTTTGCGGCCGTGCTGATCGGCTGCATCTGCGGGCATATGCCCGCCGTGCTGTGGCAGATGTCCATCTCGTGTTTCTTCACGGTCTGGCGGCGGATGAGCTACGCCTACGGTGCGGTGCGCGCGGCGGACACGGGACGCACACCGCCGCCGCGCGGACCGGCACCGGCGTGGTACGGCGCGCTGCAGCTTTGGCGCCGACCGCGTGGCTCGATCGGCTACGACATTGTGACGGGCACACACATCGCCTACATCATCTTTGCACCGCTGATCTGGCCGGCACTGCTGGCCGTGGGGCAATACGCCGATCCGCTGCGCACCTGGCTCGGTCTGTAAGGCCAGGGCTCGGTGGGGCGCCCGTACGACTGGGGAACTGCGGCCGGCGGCGCGCATCGGGTGGTGTCCAGGGCGTGCACCCGAGATGGTGCCCCGACGCCACCCTCAAGGTCGGATGGCGGAGAGACGCGCCGGGGGCGCGGCAGTGCGTATCGTCACGTTGTTACGCACTTAGCAGGAAACCACGCCGGGGACGAGCGCTGCGCACGCCGTGTGCACGCCACGTAACGTATTGCTGGATTTCACTTTAGACTTTCATGCTGGCGACCTGGCGGTGGGAGTCGGAAGAGCAGTCGCTGTGGCGCGGGAATTTACCCGGGATGCTCACGGCGCGTTACGTAACATGTTCCGGTTTTGTTCCTGTTCCAAGACGAAAAAACGACACTTGCGGAATGTTGGTGTGGTTATGGACTTATGTTGTTTTTGCGCTGAAACCGAAAGTGGAGAATGGAACGCGCTTGCAGCCGTGAGACGGACATGATACCATTCGCTTCGTATCAGTTACGGATCGCGTTCACCTAGTCGTTCCGACAAGTCTCTTGCAGGTGACGCGTGAAAGGAGAAGGGCCGCCGATGGCCTCAGTTCGCTCCATCGCTGAACGTGCGGGCGTATCGATCGCGACCGTGTCACGTGCCCTCCATAACGATCCCGGTATCAGCCCGGATACACGCAGGCGGGTGTTGGCCGTGGCCAGCAGCACGGGGTATCTCCGCATGACGCCAGCCCGCACCTCGACGCTCGTGGGGTTTGTTTACGTCGGCGAACAGACGCTATCGCACCCGTTCGATGCGGCCGTGCTTGAAGGACTGGCCCGCAGCCTGGGGAGCGATGGCTACGACCTGGTTATTCTGAACCCGAAGCGGCACCGGCAAAGCGCTGAGGAATACGCGCGGGTCATCGTGTCGCACGGGGTGCAGGGCGTGATCCTGCGGACCATGTCCGAATCGCGGGATGTCTGCACCGCAATCAGCGACCTGGGCTTCCCGCACATCGTGCTCAGCGAGCGCTTTGAGGAAGAGCAGCGGGTCAACTACATCGACTGCGATTCGCAGACAGCCAGTGCGCGCGCGACGGAGTACCTGATTTCGCTGGGACACAGCCGGATCGGCTTTGCGACACACAGCGTGCCCGACCGCGACCACGTCGACCGCTATCAGGGCTACGCCGAGGCGCTCGCGAAGCACGGCTTGCCGCTGGACGAGGAACTGGTTTTCCGGCACCCGGCGGACATCGCCGGCGGCGCCACCGTGCTGAAGATGGCGATGCGGATGCGGAACCGGCCGACGGCGTTCTATTTTGCGGACTGGCTGCTGGCGATCGGTGGCCTGAAGGCCGCGCACTCGCTGGGGGTCCGCGTGCCGCAGGATCTGTCCATCATGGGCGTCGATGACACGGACCTGCGTCACACCGTGCATCCGACCCTGACGGCCGTCTGCCAGAACGCGTTCGAGCTGGGGAGCAAGGCGGGGCAGAGCATGGCACAGATTCTGGCTGGGCAGGCGCCCGCGCCCTTGCAGGTGACGCTGCCGGGCTTCTTCGAGATCAACGAATCTACCGGCGTACCGCCCGGGGCGAGTGATCAGCCCGGGGTGGGCGGCGGCGAACGTCCCCCCGCGGGCCACGCGGGACGCGATGGGAATGGAAACGGTCAATAACCTGGCTGTGCAGCGGAGTACACGGCAATGCTACCTGAGTTTCCGGCATATCGATCTGTAAATCCACGCCGCCCGACCCCCGCGGCCTTCACCCTGATTGAACTGCTGGTGGTCGTCGCCATTATCGCTTTGCTGCTGAGCATCCTGCTGCCGTCGCTCAACGGGGCGCGGGCCCAGGCGAAATCGACGGCCTGCCTCTCGAACGTGCGCAGCCTGGGGCAGATGACGCAGACGTTCGGGTTGGAGCGCAACGGCCTCTTCCAGATCTCCTCGTCGGAGAACGGGCTGGACGTGTGCGATCCGGCCCGCACGAAGTTCATGTACGGTGACGGCGGCGAGCTGCTGGCCTGGCCGGTGGCCCTGGCGCGGGCGTCGGGCGGCATTTTCCGCAACAATCGCGATTGGGGCGTGCGTGCCGAAGTCGCGGCGGCGCGCGGCAAGCGCGATCAGATGAGCACGCAGTTCCCGGTCGCGGTCTGCCCGGCGGATCGGGTTCAGCTCGGCACGGGCTACTTCCCGCGCGGCAACGGACTCAAGGACCCCGGCGACACGTCGGGGCCGGCGGGCGCGGCCGTATCGCACTGGGGCAAGCTGAGCTACGGCCTCAACGAGGACATCGCCGGCATTGAGGACGGCATCAACGTGCAGTTCTACGCGTGCTGGCGGGCCGTGCGCGGTGGCACGAGCAGCAGTGGCTGCACGACTTGTCAGGGTGGCTACACCTACGGCCCCAGCAGCCCGTGCTTCCGGAACGGCGAGCGGCTGCGCGGGCGCATGGACCTGATCTACCAGCCGGCGACCGTGGCGCTGCTGGTGGACGCGGGGCCGAGCAACGATGAGGGACAGAACCTGAAGGACAACGCGAACCTGATCAACACCTGGAATGCGCAGGGGCCGTACCTGGGCGATGCGGTGCAGTACATGGGGGGGCGTGTGCCGACGAACCGCCACCCGAACGGCTCCGTGAATGTGCTCTATGCCGACGCCCACGGTGACCGCGCCAAGCCGGTGAAGTGGTCGAATGCGACCGCCACGGCGCCCAAACTGCCCAAGGAATATAGCCCGCGCGTGCGCGTGTCGCCCTACAGCGACTGCGACGCGCATTGACAGGCCGCTGCCGCCGGCGGCCGGAGAAGGATGGCGGACGTATCTGGTAGCGCACCTCAGAAGGAGGAGATGCGCGTCACATTAACCTGCTCGGAATCATCCGAGGCACGCTGAATGCGGCGCTCGCCGCAGGCGTGCGGAAACGTGCGAGAGGAGGCACTATGCGAGGGATCGAGAGAACGCGAGGAATGGTGTTGGCCCTGGGAATCCTGGGCCTGTTGCTGATGCCGGTGGCCTCGGCGAATCTGCTGAGCAACCCCGGCATGGAGGAGGACACGAACGCCGACGGAATCGCGGACGGTTGGGTGGGTGCGCAGTACATTGAGCCCAACACGGGCAGTAGCTCGTGGCTATCGATCCAGACGGATCCGAACCAGGTGTTCCAGGGTTCGGCGTCTCAGGAAATGGGCGTCACGGGCAAGGGCTATGCCGCTGTCCACCAGACCGTGGAGGCGTTCCCCGGCGTGGCCTACACGCTCAAGGCGCACATCCGCTACGCCGGCTTCTGGACGCCGGCCGATCACCCCAGCGGGCCTCCGGGCGACCGCGCCTGGATGAAGCTGGAGTTCTACGATGCCGGCGGCAACATGCTGAACAACGGCACGCAGACGTACAACTTCTACTACTGGTACACGTGGCAGCAGCGGACGATGTCGCGCATCGCCCCCGCCGGGACCGTCGCCGTGCGCGCGGTCCTGGGCATGCAGCACTGGGGCAACCCGGCGCCCAACGCCACCACGCACTGGTTCCAGTATGACAACGCACAACTGACGCCCGAGCCCAGCGCTTTCGTGCTGCTGGCGCTGGGGCTGTGCCTGCGGCGCGGCCGCTAAGGCACGCGGATCGTGAATCGTTGGCGCCCGGTCCGAGCCGCGAGCGCTCGCGCGTGTCGGGTTGACCGACCGCGGCGCTCGTGACTCGCGGCCGGCGTGCCGCCAGGTCGATGGTCTGAGAGGAGCCGAGCTATGGGAAAGACGCTAGCCGCCGTGGTGGTGGCGCTGGCCTGCGGGCTGATGGCGCCGGCGCAGGTTTTCAACGAGGACTTCAACCGCGTCACCGGTACCGGTGGAGGGGTATTCCTGGACGGCGCCGGCTCCGGTGGCCTGGCGGAGTGGGACACTGGCCTGCTGGGGGAGAACATCTTTGGATCCACGTTGCGCTACGCCCGGGCGACGATGGCGGTGCACGGCAACCCCAGCGGCGGTGTGAATGGCACCGGCGCCGGGGAGATCACGGTCGCCAACGTCAGCCACAACCTGCTGAATGAGACGTTCGCGGAAGCGACGGGCCTCGGCGGCGGCGTCTTCTTGACCGGCGACGGCAGTACCCCCAATCAGTCCGCCAACACGCCGAGCTGGGACACGGGCGTCACCATTGAGAACGCCTTCTTCGCGACGTACGGCGGCGGGACGCTCAATGGAACGGTGTCCGCCCAGGCGGCGCTGGGTGGCGGCTACACCGACCATGCCGGGCAGATAACGGTGCAAGGTGTGACGGGACCCTGGTACGGCGGTCTGGCGTTCGCGCTGGCCTCCGGTTTCCCCGGCGGCGGCGGCGTGCTGCAGAACGCCGGGTTCGACTGGAACCACTGGTGGCCACCACCGACCGGCTGGCAGTGGACCGGCAACTGCACGACCGGCTATTGCTCGGTCGTCATCATGCACCCGCAGACGTACGGCTACACGATGACGCCGGTGTCGGAACCCTACATCATCAAGACGTGGGGCGAGTCCTCGGTCTATCAGGACGTGATGGCCACGCCGGGGCAGACCTGGGAACTGACCTGTTATTCGTGGCACCGCGCGGCCGAGCCGCTGTACGGCGCCAAGCACCTCGACATGATCATGGGCTTCTACGATGCCAACGGCACGCTGCTGGCGGACACGACGGCGACCATCATGACGCCCGAGACGCCGCAGGAGCAGTGGATTCTCAATACGCCGATCCAGATGGTCGCGCCGGCGGGCACGTTCAATGCCCGGGCGACGCTGAAGGTCACCGGCACCGGCGGCGGCTCCGTGTACTTCGACGACGTGACGTTTCATGCGACCAGCGGTGCGCCGCAGTTCGACTACAGCGCGTACAGTCTGACGGCCAAGATTCGCGGGATCGTGAACGAGGCTGCCGGGGAGCACTACGGCACGTACAACCTGCGGATTGAAGACTCGCGCCGCAACCGGCTGGTCTTCCCGTCGGTCGGTGTGGCGAGCGGCGAGTGGGTGACCGTGGGCGGCAATCTGGCGACCGCGATCGAAATGGACGCCAACTCGGCGCCGGCGACGGGCGTGTTCAACCCCAGCTCGCCCACCCTCAAGGTGATCCTCGGCTACGACGGGAGCTGGGGCACGGGCGGCACGATTCAGATTGACGACATTCTATTCACCAACTCGTTTACGTACGGCAGCAACTGGTCCAACGTGATGTTCTGGAACAACGTGCTGCCGCCCGCGGTCGGCGATCCGCGTAAGCTGGCGCTGTGGGCCGACCTGAAGGGCACGGTACCCGGCGGCAACTACCAGGTGCGCGCCGAAGCCTACCGCAACGTGCCCTCGCTGAACGAGAGCTTCTCCGCGGTGACCGGGACGGGGGTGACGACACAGCTCGTCAACCCGGGCGGCAGTTCGGGCCAGTCGGGCGACTGGGACAACGGGCTGCGCAATGAGACGGCCGTCGCGGGCAGTTCCAATGTGGTGGTGACGAGCCCCAACGGCGGCATGTGGGCGCGTGGCGTGACCACGGGTGGCAACCCGGGCGGCGCCGCCGTCATAGAGGGGCACGAAATCGCCATCAACGACTCGACCTCCAACTGGTGGGTCCAGGCGAACTTCGGCTACCAGATGCTGGCGTCGACCAACCTCGCCAACGTCACCCTCACTGCGACCATGAAGGGCGAGTGGAACTCGGGTCTGCTCGAACAGGCCGGGCGCTACCAGCTCCGGATCCTCGACGCGGCCCAGGACTACATCGGCTTCGAGGTGCTCGCCAACGGCAGTTGGCAGAACGTGGGCGGCCCGCTGTCGACCACGAACGTGCTCGGCAAGCAGGGCAGCGGCGACGGCGTGTTCGACCCGACCAACGGGCCGTTCACCGTCGCGATTTACATGAAGGGCACCGAGACCGATTGGAACTGGGGCGGCAAGGTGACGGTGGACAATCTGTACATCACCCCTGCGCCGCAGCCCTATCGGCAGGAAGTCGGGCGGATGTGGTTCAACGGTGTGGCCGACGGCACGTTCCAGCGTCTGGGCGGCGCACTGGGTGACGCGGGCACGACGTTCCCGCCGGTTGGCGGGGTGCTGGCAGTGCCGGTCGTCTACGACTGGGACCGCGGCATCACGGGCGAAGGTGCCTTCTACGGCACCTCATCCGGAGCCCTCGGCCCCGTGAGCGTGCAGGGCTGCGCCGGCTGCGGGACGAACGACACCAAAGGCGGCCGCCTGGACGTGACCGGCATCTCGACAAACTGGTTCTGGGCCGGCGCCGTCTGGCGCGACGTGCCCATCAGTCTGACCGATCTGAGCCGCGTGCGCTTCACGGCCGACCTGAAGGCCACCTGGGGTGCGACCACCGGTCCGATCGTCCTGCGCGCCGAGGACGGCTCGAGCCATAACCTCGAGTTCACGTGCAATGCCGACAACCAGTGGCACCTGGTCGGCGGCACGCTCGACACGGCCACCGCCGTCGGGACGCCGTTCAATCAGGAGCGCGGCCGCTACAACTTCACGATCATCGTCTACACGCACACGCAGACGGAAGACCCGAACGCGACCGTGTGGTTCGACAACGTGAAGATCGAGTACAACCATCCGACCAATGGCTGGCAGACCGTGCGCCTCGAGACGTTTGAGAACTGCATCGGTCCGACACCGGGCTTCCTCAATGACAGTGGCCAGCCGGATTCGCTTGCGGTGGCCGTCAGCATGGAGAAGGGCAGCGCGACCTGGGGTAGCGGCGGTACCCTGACCGTCGACAATGTCTCCTTCGCGCCGATCCCCCAGTCGAGCGATGCCGATACCGACATCGACCTCATCGACCTTGCGGCCGTGCAGCGCTGCTACACCGGGTCCGGCGTGACCGCCGGCGCGCCGTGCAACGTGTATGACGCGGACGGCGACGGCGATGTGGACTTTATGGACGTGCGGGCATACCTGCTGTTCTTTGGCGGGCCGCAGTAGCCGCACGGGTTTGTGCCTGATGCATGCGGGCACGCGGGTCCTCCGCCGCGTGCTCGCCGGCTGATGCGGGGTCGCGCGCCCGAGACGCGGCCCCCCGTTTTCTTCCGACCTTTGTGGAGTACCGGCCATGAGCCGCTGTGTTCCCCTCCTGCTCCTGGCCATCGCGCTGACCACCGCCCCGACACATGCCGCCAATCTGCTGGCGAACCCGGGCTTCGAATCACAGAGCGGCGGCTGGCCGACCGGCTACGGCGGGTGGGGGCACATGCAGAGCGTGACGGGCAGCAGCGTGAGCCTCGCGCCGCACGGCGGCGACCGCGTCCTGATGGGTTCCGGCGTCTACAATGACGCGTATCACGCGGGCGGCGTCTACCAGTTCGTGCCGGCTGCCGCCGGCGAGACCTTCCGCACGCAGGCGTGGATTTACCATCACGCGGCGTATCCCCTCACCAGCGGCTGCTCGCTGTGGATCAAGCTGGAGTTCAAGAACGCCGCCGGCACGCTGCTGGCTTCGCAGTCGCTCCAGGTCGGTGGCCCGAGCACGACCAAGAACGTGTGGCGGCTCGTGGCCGGCCCGCAGGCCACCGCGCCCACGGGCACGGCAACAGCCGGTATCGTCCTCGTCTTCATGCAGAACAACGCTTCGGACAGCGGCGCGGGCTTCTGGGACGACGCCGTGCTGGAACGCGTCGTGGCCGAGCCGATCGCGTACGACCTGGCCGACCGGGGCGCGACGTTCGCGGGCTTCGGGGCGCAGCTGTGGGGCTATTACTACAACCCGAGCCAGCAATACGACGCGCTGGCCGCGCTGCACATCCGCTACATCCGGCTGGAACGGGAGAGCGCGTCGTGGGCGCAGATGCAGGCGACCCGGGTCAGTACGAATGCCCTGGGGATCAAGTGGATTTACATGATCTGGCGCGCCCCGAGTCAGTTCATGGATGCGCAGAATCGCTTGCTCGACAGCCAGCTCAGCGCGTTCGCGCAGTGGTGGGCGACCCAGGTCAGCGACCTCTATCTGCACAACATCCCGATCGAATACATCGAACTGATGAACGAGCCCGACAGCAACGGGCAGTGGAGCACTGGCATTACGGCGACGCAGTACAACACGCTCGTCAAGCAGGTGCGGACGGCGCTCGATGCGTACGATGGGAGCGGCGGCACGCCCGACCTGCGCGGCGTCGGGATCGTCGGCCCCGGGACCTCCAATCTCAACAACGCGACCAACTACCTCAACGCGCTCGACGCCGACGCAGTGGCCGCGCACGACGTCTGGTCCGCGCATGCCTGGGGCACCTACGACTCCTGCGGGCCGGCCTGCATTCAGTACGCCTGGCCGAGTTACGGCGCGGCCGCCACAGCCCGCAACCCCAACCTGGCGCAGTTCGTCACAGAGTACGCGACCTCACAGCGGACCTACTTCGGCGTGACGTACCCGAATGCGGATGCGTACGGTGGCTGGGACGCCAACGACGTCTTTCCGTACTACAGCGTCACCAATACGATGCCTTTCGCGGTGCGCGTCTACGGCAACACGCTCGGGCTGCTGAACAACGGAGCGAACGCCCCCTTCATCTGGCAGCTCCTGGATTTTCCCTCGGCCGTGCAGCAGGTGGGCAAGGCCTGGGGCCTGCTCGACCTGTGGGGCCAGCCGAAGCCCGTCTACGGCGCCCTGCAGACGCTCTACCCGGAAATCCCGGTCGGCGCGCGGGTCCTGAATGCCCAGGGCAGCAATCCGAACGTGTACACCGGCGCGTACCTGCTCGGAAACCGGCTCGTCATCGGTCTGGCCAACGAAACCGCCAGTGCCCAGAATGCCACCGTGCAGCTCACCGGTGTGACCTGTGCCGAAGTCCTGCGCGCGACTGCCTTTGTCCAGACGTACGCCGGCGATCCAGCCATTGGTGAACCCGACGTCGGACAGGCCCAGCCGCGCACGGTTGCCTTCGAAGCCAGCCACAGCCTGACCGTGACGCTGCCCGCCGTCAGTACCCTGACCGTCGTCTGCAGCGTCGCACCGGGGCTGGGCGACCTGGATGGCAGCGGCGCCGTGGACGCCGGCGACCTGGCGGCGCTGGACGCGTGCTGGGCCGGTGCGGGCGGCGCGCTGGCGAGCGGCTGCCACTGCCTGGATGCGGACGCGGACGGTGATGTGGACCTGCTGGACGCCGCCGCGCTCCAGCGCGAGGTTGCTCCATGAGGGTGTGCGTGCTGTGGCTGTGTGTTAGCCTGCTCGGCACGGTCGCAGTCCGGGGACAGGACTGGTCGGGCTTCGCCGCGTGCGCGGGGAGCCCCGGGTCCGCGGTCGGGGCGCAGTGCGCCCACACCTACGACAGCGACAGTGACAGCGACGTGGATCTGGCCGATGCGGCGCAGTTGCAGATCATCCTGCAGCCCGCGCGCGTGACCATCCTGCCCAACGACCCGAACATGCAGTACGTGGGGCGCGTCTACCGCGGCAACCCGCTTTCCCCGAAGCTCGGCTGGGCCGGCACCGCCGTGATCGCCTGCTTCGAAGGCACCTCCCTGGCGACGAAGCTGGCCGACAACGGCGGCAACGCCTACTTCATGGTCCGCATCGACGACGGCCCCGCCACCGTGTTGGATTGCGCGGCCGGCGGCGTCACGTACACGCTGGCCAGCGGCCTGCCCTTCGACGTGCACAAGGTGGAGCTGTTCAAGCGGACCGAGGCGAACTTCGGCCAGGTGACCTTCTGCGGCTTCACGCTCGATCCGGGCTGTACGCTGGTCGCGCCGCCCGCGCGCCCCCCGCTCAAGATCGAGTTCTACGGCGACTCGGTCACCAACGGCCTGGCCTTGGAGAGCAGCGCCGACGAGCAGACCGCGCCCTTCGAGAATGCCTACCAGTCCTACGCCGCCCAGACCGCCCGCGCCCTGGGCGCCGAGTACAGTTGCATTGCCGTCAGCGGCATCGGCCTGATGAGCAGTTGGTGGAACGAAACCATGCCCGCCAACTACTACTATCGCCACGATCCCGGCAACGCGAGCAGCAACTGGGACTTCTCGCAATGGCAGGCCGACGTCGTCGTGGTCAACCTGGGACAGAACGACTACTGGACCAGTACGCCCACGCCGACGGCCGCCATCAACGGCTACGTGAGCTTCGCCCGCACGCTGCGCGGCAAGTACCCGGCGGCCCGGATCATCCTCGCCCTGGGCTCGATGAACGCCACGCAGGCCGGCTCGCCCTGGCCCGGCTACATCGAGTCCGCCGTCGCGCAGCTCAACACCACCTACGGCGACGCGCACGTGTACAGCCTGATTTTCCCTTATTGCGGCTTGAACAGTCATCCGCACCTGCCGCAGCACACGGTCATGGCCAACAGCCTGACGACCTTCATTCAGAACCTGCTCGCGAAGGAGGCGCGATGACGCGGCGACTCGGCTTGGCGGCGACAGTCCTCGTGGCCGCGCTGGCGGTCAGCGGGCGGGCGGACGTGCGGCTGCCGACGCTGCTGGGTGACCACGCCGTGCTGCAGCAGCAGAGTCGCGTGCGGCTGTGGGGCTGGGCGGAGCCGAACGAGCCGGTCACGATCCAACCCAGTTGGCCGGGCGATGCGGTCGGCGTGACGACAGGCGCGGACGGGCGCTGGGAAGCCTACGTCGCCACGCCGGCCGCCGGCGGTCCGTTTGAGCTCGCGTTCACCGGCCAGAACACGGTCACCCTGCATGACATCCTCGTCGGTGAAGTCTGGGTGTGTTCCGGCCAGTCGAACATGGAGATGCCGCTGGCCCGGGGCTACGGGTGGGGGGGCGTGCTGAATCATGAGCAGGAGGTCGCGGCCGCCCAGTACCCCCGCATGCGCTTGTTCAAGGTGAACTGGTCGGCCACCTGGGCCCCCAAGGCCGAGTGCTACGGCAAGTGGCAGGCCTGCACACCGGACTCCGCGGCGCTGTTCAGTGCGGCCGGGTACTACTTCGCCCGGCGCGTCCAACAGGACCTCAACGTCCCGATCGGGCTGATTCAGTCCACGATGGGCGGCACACGGGCGGAAGCGTGGACTTCCCGCGAGATGCTCGAATCCCTCGGCCTGTGCACGGCAGAACTCGCCACGCCTTACATCGACAAGACGCCTGAGAATGTGGCGCGCTATCAGGCCGCGGAAGGGCAGCGCGAGGCCCGCCGCTACGAGCTGGATGCGCACGACGACGGCCTTGCTGCCGGCTACGCGCGTGCGGAGTTCGACGACAGCGGCTTCGGCACGCTGGATGTGCCGGGACGCTGGGAGGACCAGCCCGACCTGCGTGAGCTGGACGGCGTCGTCTGGTTTCGCCGCCCGATCGACCTGCCGGAAGCCTGGCGCGGCCGCGACCTGGTGCTCAGCCTCGGGCCCGTCGCCGACTGCGACGTCACGTACTTCAATGGGCGCAAGCTCGGGTCGATCGGCTACGGTACGCCGCGTTACTGGGAGGCGCCGCGCGAGTACTTCATCCCCGGCGGCTTCGCGCAGGCGGATCAGAATGTGCTCGCGGTGCGCGTGTTTGACGACGGCGGCGACGGGGGTCTGGTGGGTAAGCCCGACCAGCTCTGGATCGCCCCCGCCGACGCCCGCCAGGACCGCCGCTCGCTCGCCGGCCTGTGGCGCTACAAGGTCTCAGCCGTGCTGCTGCCGAACCCGGTGAAGATGCTGCACGAAAACTCGCCGACCGTTCTGTACAACGGCATGATCGCGCCGCTCACGCGGTACACGGTACGCGGGTTTCTGTGGTACCAGGGCGAGGCGAATCACACGCAGGGCCGCGCGTATGCCCGCCTCTTCCCGGCCCTGATTCAGGACTGGCGCCGGCGGTGGGGGCTCGGCGACCTGCCGTTCTATTACGTGCAGATCGCCCCGTATCGCTATGGCGCGCCCGATGCGGCCGCCGAGCTGCGCGAGTCCCAGCTGCTGAGCCTCCAGGTCCCGAACACCGGTATGGTGGTCACCACGGACGTGGGCGACCCCAACGACATTCATCCCGCCAACAAGCAGGCCGTCGGCGAGCGCCTTGCCCGCTGGGCCCTGGCCCGCACCTACGGCTGCGAGGTCGAGGTCTCGGGCCCGCTGTATCGCCGGCAGGAAGTCGAGGCGGGGCGCATCCGGCTGCGGTTTGACCACGTCGGGGCGGGCTTGGCGGCGCCGGACGGCAAGCTGGGCGAGTTCACGATCGCGGGGGCGGACGGGAAGTTCGTGCCGGCCGAGGCGGTGATCGACGGCGCTACGGTGGTGGTGTCGAGCCAGGACCTGCCGCAGCCGGTGGCCGTACGGTACGGGTGGAGCAATACGCCGCGGGCGACGCTCTTCAACCAGGACGGATTACCGGCGTCGCCCTTCCGGACGGATGCGCCGGACGCGACGGCGGCTGGCGAAAGTCGGCCGATCGCGAGCAAGCCGGACGCGACGGTGCAGCTCGACTTTGAGCACGCGATCACCGACCCATTCTTCGGCGTCGGCGTGCAGTGGGCGTCTTATCCGTGGTTCGAAGTCTCCAGCGCCGATTGGGACAAGATCTGCCGGCGGCTGGAGTTCATGCGGCTGCCGGTGGCGCGGGTGATGCTGGACGCGTTCTGGTACTGTCGCGGGTTCGACGCCGAAGGGGCGCCGATCTACGACTGGAACACGCCGTACATGCGGAAGCTGTGCCAACTGCTCGACTGGTGCGAGGCGCACCACGTGACGGTGATTCTGGGCGAATGGGGGCGCCCGCTGGGCCGCGCGCTGAACCTGGCGAGCACCGATCCGCGCTGGACGCAGATCGTCGGCGGTTCGCTGGACTATTTGTTGCGCGAGAAGAAGTACACCTGCATCCGCTACTACAACCTGATCAACGAGCCCCACGGCGAGTGGTCGCACATCACGCCGGAGGACTGGCGGACGGCGCTGCTCAATCTGGGCCAGGAGCTGGAGGCGCGCGGGCTGGACGGGCGCATCACGCTGTCCGCGCCGGACGGGGATTCGGCACTGACGTCGCGGACGCTGAAAGACCGGGAGATCTGCCGGCTGATCGGCTGCTACGACGAGCACTGGTACGTGGTGCGCGAGGAAGTGCGCCGCGGCCTGCTGGAGCTGTCCGCGCGCGAGCAACTCCGCCAGATGCGGCAATACGACCCGGGCAAGCCGTTCGTGCTGGGCGAAATCGGCCTGATGGATGGCAAGACCCCGCAGGACCAGAACCCCGACGTGTACAAGTTCTGGTACGGCGTGGCGATGGCGGACGCCGCGATTCAGTTCATCCGCGGCGGCGGCAGCGGCCTGATGGCCTGGGACCTCGACGATGCCATGTACTTCCTCGGCGACGGCGACGAGTTCATGAACGACCTCTCTGAGAATCCGCCGGCCGACGCCTACGCCCGCCGCAAGATTTGGGGCATGTGGAACATCCTGGGGGCTGAAAACGGCCACCCGGAAGACGAACACATGCGTCCCTGGTTCTACGCCTGGTCGGTGCTGGCGCGCTCGTTCCCACCGGGATGTCACCCGGTCGCCGCGGAGGTGACTGGAATCCCGGGGCTGCGCGTTGCGGCCGCGCGCCTAGCACCCGCCGGGGCGTCACAATACTCGGTGGCGATTGTGAACCACGACCGCTGGCCGCGGACGCTCCGGCTCAGCGCGCCGCAAGCGACGCAGGCCGTCACGCTCGTGGAGTGGGCGTATGTTGACGCGGACGAGGACAACCGGGTGGACGTCTGGCCGGAGAGCGTGACGAAGGATGGGCGGGATTTGTTCCCGGTGCCGGCGGGGCGGCGGACGGACGTGCGTCTGGCGGACGGCTTGACGCTCCAGATCCCGGCGCAGGCGGTGATTGTGTTGACGACGCAGACGGACGACGCCCTGGAAGCGGGAGCCAAGCAGCAATGACCTCGGCCGGCCGATCGGCCCCGAATGAGATGATGCAGGGACAGGACACCGCATGAGCTATCTGACCACATTCGACTACGCGATCATCGGCCTGTACTTCCTCGGCATGCTGGCCCTGGGTCTGTACTTCCAGCGTCAGGCGTCGAAGAACATGAACGCCTACTTCCTCGCCGAAAAGGGCCTCCCCTGGTGGATGCTCGGCATTTCCGGCATGGGCTACTCGCTGGACCTGACCGGCACCATGCTCATCATCTCCCTGCTCTACATCTTCGGCCCACGCGGTTTGTTCATCGAGTTCCGCGGCGGCCTGTCGCTGGCGATGATCTGTCAAATGATCTGGACGGGCAAATGGCACCGCCGCTCCGGCTGCATGACCATTGCGGAATGGATGAGCTTCCGCTTCGGCACCGGCAGCAGCGGCCATTTCGCCCGCGTCGCCACCGCCGTGGCCTTCATCGTATTCACGGCCGCGATGCTGACATACCTCGCGGTGGGCAGCGGCCTGTTCATGTCGCTGTTCATCCCGCTCACGCCGTTCCAGTGCGCCGTGCTCCTGATCGGCGTCGCCACGATCTCGACCATGATGTCGGGCTTCTACGGCGTCGTCTATTCCGACTTGTTCCAGTGCGGCCTGATCGTTCTGGGCATTGCGGTCGTGACGGTGCTGGCGATCGTGAAGATGGACGAGCCGGCCGTCTTCACGCAGATGGCCCGCACGCTGACGAACTGCCGGGAGTGGGCGGATTCGTTCCCGGCGTGGAGAGTCGACGTGCCCAAGGGCTACGAGCAGTACCAGCAACTGCTCCTCTATACGATGGGCTTCCTGGTGCTCAACAAGCTGATCATCGGCGGCTTCGGCACAGGGCACGAGCCGCAGTTCTTTGCCGCCCGCAACGAGCGCGAGTGCGGCCTGCTCGCCTGTATGTGGAGCGTCCTGATGACGCTGCGCTGGCCGTTCATGATCGGCTTCGTGATCCTCGGGCTGTATCTGGTGCGCGACTTCTTCCCGGACATGGGTGTTCTGGCGCAGGCGACGGCGCTGATTAAGCAACACGTGGTGACGGATGCGGCCCAGTGGCGCGAGGTGCTGGCCAGGATCAAGCTGCACCCCGACCAGTTCCCTGAAGTGGTCGCCGGCTTACAGAACCTGCTCGGCGCCGCCTGGACGCAGAAGATCGAGCTGCTCAGCTTTGACGGCACCCTCAACGCCGAGCGCATCGCGCCCTCGGTCCTGCTCTACGCGATCCCCAACGGCCTGCGCGGCCTGATCTTCGTGGCCCTGCTGGCCGCCTCGACCTCCACCTTCAACGTTACGGTCAACAAGGCCTCCGCCATCTGGACCAACGACCTGTACAAGGGCTACATTCGCCCGGGTGCCAAGACGCGCGAGCTGCTCTTCTCGACCTACGGATTCTGCATCGTCCTGGTAGCACTGTCCTTCAGCGTCGGCTACCTGGTGCCAAACATCAACTCCATCTGGGGCTGGATCACGATGGGCCTCTGGTCGGGCATCGGCATGCCCATGCTGCTGCGGTTCTACTGGGGACGCTTCAACGGCACCGGCTTTGCTACGAGCATGTTCGGTGGGATGGCCGCGGCCATCGCGATCCTGGCCTACAACACAATGTATCCGGCCCATGAACTGAGCGAGGTGACGCAGTTCCTGATCCTCACGCCGGTCTCGCTGATCTGCGCGGTCATCGGCACCTACCTCGGCGCACCCACGCCGCACGCGGTCCTGCAGCACTTCTACCACGTGACCCGGCCGTTTGGACTGTGGGGAGACCTCGCCAACACGCTGGCGCCCGCCGTGCGCTCCGCCATGCACCGCGAGCACCGCAATGACATGCTGGCGTTGCCGTTCGCCTTCGTGTGGATGGTGACGATGTATCTGTGCCCGATGCAGTTCATGATCGGGCAGTACCAGGCCGGACTGATCTCGCTGGGCTTGTTCCTGGCCAGCCTGGTCGGGTTGTACTGGTTCTGGTACCGTCCGCTCCCCGCGGCGGCTCCGGCCGGCGGGGAGCCGCATGCGGCCGCCGCGCGGCCGGCTGTACAGGAAGTTGTGCCATGAAGCTTGAACGTTATGAAGGCAATCCGATCCTGCGTCCGAATCCCCAGAATGCCTGGGAATCGATGGTCACGACCAATCCCGGCGCCTGGTACGACGCGGAACGCCGCGAAGTATTGCTGCTGTACCGCGCGGCCGGTTACGACGAACAGCACGTTATCCGCCTGGGGCTGGCCCGCAGCGGCGACGGCGTGCACTTTGAGCGGCAGGCGCAGCCGGTCTTCGAGCCCAGCCGCGACGGCTTCGATGCCGGCTGCGTCGAGGACCCGCGCATTGTCCGCATGGGCGAGCATTTCTACATCACGTACGCCAGCCGGCCGTTCCCGCCCGGGCAGTACTGGCTGAACGACCACGCGCCGTACCGCGCGCCGAAGTGCCCGCCGGAGTTTCCGCGGCACCTGCGCTGCAATGCGACAGCGACGGGGCTGGCGATCACGCGCGACTTCAAGACGTTCATCCGCGCCGGCCGCATCACCGACCCGCTGATCGACGACCGCGATGCGATCCTCTTCCCCGAGCAGATCGGCGGACAGTACTGGATGCTGCACCGGCCGATGGAGTGGGTCGGGCGCGGGTACGGCACCGAACACCCCGCAATCTGGATCGCCCGCGGGCACGACCTGCTCAACCTGCGCGAGTCGCGTTTGTTGTGCACCGCGAAGTATGACTGGGAGCGGAAGATTGGCGCCAACACGCCGCCGCTCCGCACGGAGTTCGGCTGGCTGACGCTGTATCACGCCGTCGGCCCGGACAACCGCTACCGCCTCGGCGCCCTGCTGCTCAAGCTCGACGACCCGAGTCAGGTGCTGCATCGCACGCCCGAGTGGCTCCTGCAGCCCGAGCAGGACTACGAGGTGGACGGCATGTATGCCGGCTGCATCTTTCCCTGCGGCAAGGTCGTCATCGACGGCGTGCTGCACGTGTACTACGGCGGGGCGGATCGGTTCGTTGGCGTGGCGCGCTGTGCCCTGAAGGACCTGCTGGCGCACCTGCGCCACTGCCCGCCCTAGTCCCGAGCCTTCGTGTCCGCTGTGCGTGGCGCTCGCCCCCAAGCCGGCGAGCGCCACGCGGATGCCGCGCCGCGCGGGTGCCTAGCGCCGTCGCAGCACTAGCGTTCCCACCGCCAGCAATGCCACCGCCGCCGGCTCCGGCACCGGCGTCAAGAAGCCGCGAATCTCTCCGCCGGGAACCACTGACGAGTGAATGTTGAGGTACGCCGTGCCGGCCGCCAGGCTGGCCGCCAGCGCAGCCTCCGCACCCGCCGCGGTTCCGCCGTTCGCCGTGACAAAAGCGGCGTTGTAGGTCGCCGCCAGGCTCGTGTCGAACGTGTGGTCGTATGTGCCGGCCGTGACGCCTGTGGGGAAGCCCGCGAACGTCGGCGTCATCGTGGCGACTCCGGCCGTGCCCGCACCCGGCGCCGCGGTCGGGCCGTGGATGTGCGACGCCGTCACGTTACCGAGCAGACCCGTAAAATCCGCGCGGACGCGTAGGGTGTGGGCCACAACATCGATGTCGACCAGCGCCGCGCCCGTGCCCGGCGATGCATTCGGCGGACTCTCCGCTGCTCCCGAAAGGGTGGCTTGATATGAGACGAGGTTGGCCAGCGCCGCGCTGGTGGCGAACAGCCCGACCGCCATTGCGGCTAAGTGACGCGATGAAGACATACGCATTCCTGATCCTCCTGGACTTGAACAGACTCTTCGGCCCGCGGCAGGAGTATAGCGCCGTGTTCGGGCAGGTCCAGAAAGTCCGCGCTGGCCCCGCGCGCCCCAACCGCGCCGGACGCGACGCGCGCGTGCAACGGTCGTGGGCGGGGTGGCGATGTCTGGTGTGGCCGCCCGCGCATGTCAGTCCGCGTCAAGCGCGCCTTGCGCAACTTTACTCGGCCGTGACGCTCCGGTTACGCGGTTTCCGCAATAATCCGCGCGACCTGCTGTTCTGCCTATAGTGGCTGGGCGTGGCCGACCGGCGGCGTCTGGCGCACTCGCGCGAGAGTGAGTTCGGATTACGAGACAGCGGCAGGTGTGGCGCCCCAGGCGCGGCGCTGGCAAGGAGAACGACAATGCGATGGCACATGGCAATCTTCGGAGTCGTCGTGCTGGGTGTGGGGCTGGCTGTGGCGGCGCATCCCATGCGCGCTATCGGACCCGACGAGGTCGGTGCGCTGGGTCCGCGGGCGCGGCACATGGATCGGTCGGGGGACGTCGGCCCGTTGCACAGCGAGATTCAGGCCCTGCGGGACGCGGCCCACGATCAAATCCGCGCGCTCCTCACCCCGGAGCAGCAGACGCAGTTTGACACGCTCAGACCGGCGGATCGCCCGGGGCGCATGGCCGGCTTGCGGCCGTGCGGTCGGACCGGGTCCGGCGAGCGCGGCGGCCGCGGCGGCCCGCGCATGGGGCGCGGCCACCTGGGCGGGCCCGCGGGGCCGGGTGACGAGATGTTCCTGGAGCGAATGACGGCGCGTCTGAGTCTCACCGAGGAGCAGCGCACCGCCGTCGGGGCGATCCTGGATTCGGCCAAGACGGCGCGCGAGGCGAAGATCACGCAGGCGAAGGCGGACTTCCGCGCGCTGCTGACGCCCGAGCAGGTCACCAAGCTCGACGACCTGGAGGCCGCGGGGCCGGGGCCGCGCCCCGGGTTTGGTCGCTTTGGCGGGCGCGGTCACGGCACAGGTCCGGGCGCCGGTGGGGCGCTCCAGTTGACGGCCGAGCAGCGGACCCAGGCGGACGGCATCTTCAGCAAGCTGCATAGCGACTTGCGGCAGATGCACGCCGATACGCGGCAGCAGATCGAGGCCCAACTGACGGACAGCCAGAAGGCGCTGCTGCCCCCGGTGCGCGCGGGCGGCGGCCCCGGCCGGGGCGGTCGCGGCCCGGCGGGTGGGCGTTCGGGTATGCCGGACACCGGCATGATGCTGCAGCACCTGACGCGGGCGCTGAACCTGACTGAGGAACAGCAGGCGAGCGTCAAGACGATCCTGGATAACACGCATACGGCGATTCAAGAGAAGATCAAGGCGGCACGCGACGCCAAGGAGCCGGGTACGGCGACCAACCCGGCGAACAAGACCAACGCGACGAAGACTTCTCAAGGGACTGACGAATAGTCGCGCCGCCGAGTAAAGTCATAGACCCAGCCGGTTCGCGCCAGGGCGCGCGGGCCGGTTGGGCCATTGTGTCGTGAGCGTTACGGTAGGTTCGCACATCTCACAGGAGAGCCCAATGAGGACAGGATGGATCGTAGCTCTGGTCACGCTAAGCCTCACCGCGGCCGCGCTGGCGCAACAGGATGAACCGGCCGGTGGTCGCCCGGGACGTCCGGGCGCCGGGCAGGCACGCGGACCCGGCGGGGGCATGGGCGCGCCGCTCGAAGTCGCGCAGCGGCTGGTGGAGATCCTGCAACTCACCGATGAGCAGAAGCCCAAGTTCGACGCCGTGGTCGAGAAGTTCAAGCCGAAATTCGAGCAGCTCGGGACGGCCGCCAAAACGCAGGAGCTGTTGACCCAGATGCGCGATGCGCGGCAGGCCGGCGATGACGCCAAGCTGGCGGAACTGCGCCAGAAGCTCGACGAAGTGCGCGAGGCCACACGCCCGCTGATGAACGAATTCTACGCCGAGGTCGAACCCCTGCTCACGCCGGCCCAGCAGGCCCAGCTGCGCGACTATCGGGATCGCCTGGACCGCGGGCGCGGTGGCCCGGACGGCCTCATGCGCCGGCTGCCGGACGAGCTGAAGCTCACCCCCGAACAGCGCACCAAGTACGACAAGATCGTGGCCGACTACCGCGCCCAGCAGCAGGCTTTGGCGCCCCTCGAGCGCGAGCTGCAAACCGCCCGACGCGAGAACAACGCAGACCGGGTCAAGGAGCTCGAGCAGCAGCTGCAGGCCAAGCGCGGTGCGGATGACGGCGTGGCGAAGTTCCTCGACCAGGTGGAGACGCTGCTGACCGACGAGCAGAAGGCCAAGCTGCCCGAGCTCTGGGCCCGCCTGACGAGCGGGGGCCCGGAGGACGTGCGCGCCGTGCTGCAGGCGGCCAACCGCCTGAACCTCGACCCGGAGCAGCAGAAGAAGCTGCGTGAGATCACCCGGGCGGCGCTGCACACCAGCCGCGGAGAACTGACCGCCGAGAAGCGGGCCGAACTGGCGAAGTCGGTCAAGGCGCAAGTAATTGCGCTGCTCACGGCGCCGCAGGTGGAAGAGCTCGAGAAATCCCTGCAGCGCAGTCAACGCCCGGCACGCGGTGACCGCGGTGGTGCGGGCAATCCCCCCGGCGAGGGTCAGCCGCCACGCCCGGATCGCGGTGGTACCCCACCGCGGCCGTAACGTCGACCGCCAGGCGAGCAGGTCGAAGGTCACCAACGTACGCAACACGCTAGGCAGTCGCGCCGGACAAGCGGCGCGCCCGCCGGGCGCGGGGTCTTGTTTGTCTGCTCGCACTAGGCATCTCGCCTCGTAGGGCATGGCGCGCGCTGGTACCCTGTTCGGGTGACGGCCTGCGCGAGCCACGAGGGGTGCCTGGGGAAACGAAGTCCTGCCAGCGCGTTCGGCACGTCCGTCCGGATGCATCACGCCCGCCGCCGCGGGGGCTGCGGCTGTTCATTCGCGGCGGTCTCTACCACGCCGCGAGGATACCGCGACGTGCGCTGACAAAGTTGCTGACGAGCCCCCGAGCCGCCATGAACTCGGCCTGCGTGCAGCCATATCTGCTTCTGGCCACACGACTTAATGCGATGGTGGCGGACGGACTTGAACCGTCGACCTGCGGGTTATGAATCCGCCGCTCTAAACCAGCTGAGCTACGCCACCGCTTGCGCATCGCGATTGTACCGCCCGCGGCGACGCACGCAAGGCCAGCCCGTCAGCGAAAGGCGGCGCGGAGCACCCGGAGCGGACGGCGCGCGTGGTCGGCCCCGCTGCGCCGCGATCCAGTCCCGGCGCTTCGCCCTCTCCGCCCCGCATAGAGATGTGCGGATTTTGTTTCAGACCTCGCCCCCGCGTATCCTAGGAATCGGAGGGACAAGGAGCTCAACCATGTATCGCTCATGCTGCCGTGTCGCGCCTTTGCTGGTCAGCCTCTTGGCTGGCGCCGTCGCATATGCCACCCCGCTGAGTGAGCTCACAGACCCCGCCCAGCCCGCACTGGCCGCCGAGCTGGACATGCTGTCGGCCCAGATCGACCAGGACGGCGGACTGCTGACGTTCCGCATGCAGATGCGGGGCGACATTCCGACGTCGTTCGCGAACCCGAACGACGGGATCACATTCCTGTGGTTTGTGGATGCGGACAACAACCCGGCGACGGGGCAGCCCCAGCCGGGTCTGGGGAGCGACTTCAACGTGCGCGCGGTGGTCGGGCACTACGCGGGCGGGTGGGTAGACGTGTGCGGTAATCTGCCGGGCGGCGGGGAGGGCACGGTCAGCGTCAACGGGGCCGTGATCACCATCACGATCGGCCTGGGGCAGATCGCCAATCCGCGGCCGTTCCACTGGCGTTGCGATACGTTCTTCTGGCACAACGACGGCTACGTGCCGGGCAATGGGTTTACGACGATTGCGATGGCGGATCCGGCACCGTACACGGTGCCAGCGCGTGTGACGCTGGCGACGCCGTACCTGATGCTCAGCCCGGCGGGGCCGACGACCGGGCAACTCAACGTGGAAGTCCGCGATGCGGCCGGGAATCTACAGCCGACGAGCGCGTATCACCTGGTGTTTCGGAGCTCGGATCCGGCGCTGGTCACAGTGGACAGCACGGGGCTCGCCACACTGCACAGCGTCAGCAATCCCAACGAGGATGTCGCCTACGTCGACGTCAGCGCGGACGGTGTGCCGGCCAACAACTCGGCCCTGATTCGCAGCACGACCACGAATCTCGGCGTAGTTCACCACATGTACAGCGCCAACCACATTTCCTTCTACCTGCCGATGATGATCGAGGGCGTGGACCTGGACGCGCTCACGACCGGCTACGACGTGGTCGCGGCGACGGATTTCGCGTACGAGGCCCAGCTCGCCGGTGCGGGAACGGTGCCGTTCTCCGGTGGTCGGCAGTACTTCGTCCTGGACGTCACGGATAACCCGGCCACAGTGCCGTGCGGGATCAGCGGCAACCCGATGCGGCTGGGGTGGCAGTACGGCAAGCCGGTGCACAACAGTTGCTACATCGTCAACGATCCGGCCAATCGGGTGCCACAGTGGTTCGTGATCTGGCATGAACTGGGGCACAACTTCAACGGGCCGTCGTGGGGCTTCTGGAACTTCGCCGGAATCGGCACGCCGCACGACGGCACGTACAGCGAGGGGTTTGCGTCGCTCTGCGCGCTGTGGTCGTGGCATAGCACAATGCGCTGCTGGTCAGGGCTCAACGAGGCGGGACTAATGAACCTGGCCCAGGAGTTCGGCTGGGTGGAGAATCGCTTCTACTACGCCCTGGCACAATATGAGAACAACGGCGCGGATTACGCCAGCATCGATGCCGACGTAATTGATGGCATCTTCCTGACGCTGCGCGATGAGTACGGCGAGGCTACGTGGTACAACATCCTCAGCGCGTTCCTGCCGGCCAACGAGCCCTTGCCCGTGACGATCGACACGGTGGAGAAGCAGGCCACGTTCTTTGTCGCGCTCGCCAGTGCGGCGGCGATGGACGATCTGCGCTGGCGTTTTGCCGGGTGGTACGGGTTCCCGATCGACGACAGCGTGTGGGACGAGTACCTCGCCGCGGTGGAAGAACGAATGGGGGCGCGGCCGTGGCCGTACCCGCCGGGGGACCTGGATTGCAGCGCGACGCTGGACGGCGACGACCTCGCGGTGTTCGGATTGTGCATGCTGGGGCCGGAGCGGGCGGTGCTGCTCGGGCGGAGCATGGCCGACGTGAACGGCGACGCGTATGTGGACCTGATGGACTACGCCTGGCTGCAGATGTGGATCCCGGCACCGTGACGCGGATTCGCCCGCCGGGCGCGGCGCCTTGCTGGGGCAGCGTCGCAGTCCTACGATCAGCGCGCGAGAGAGAAGCCTTCTGGAGCGCGCGATGCCCGCTGCGGCACCCCCGCACTACGACCTGGGCGGCTGCACCGTTACCCTGCTGTCTGGCGGCCGGCTGAAGCTGGACGGGGGGGCCATGTTCGGCCTGATCCCCAAACCCCTGTGGTCGCGCTCGTATCCGGCCGACGAGCAGAATCGCATTGAACTCGCCTGCAATTGCCTGCTGGTTGAGTGGTCGGGTGCGACCGATCGGCGCGTGCTCATCGAGACCGGTCACGGGGCCAAGTACGGCGAGAAGGAACAGCGCATCTTCGCCATCGATCCCGCCAACTGGCTCGTGCCCAGTCTCACCGCGGCCGGCATCGATCCGGCCACGATCACCGACGTCGTGCTTTCGCATCTGCACTTCGATCACGCGGGTGGGCTGACGCAGGCACGCGACGGCCAGGTGGTACCCACGTTTCCGCGCGCCCGCGTGCACGTGCAACAACGGGAGTTCGCCGATGCGCGGGCGGGCTTCGGCATCATGACCGCGACGTATCGGGAGGAGAACTACGCCGCGCTGGATGCGGCCGGGGCGTGGCGGCTGGTGGCGGGGGCGGCGGAGATCGTCCCCGGGATCCAGTCGCTGCCGACGCCGGGACACACGCGCGGCCACCACTCGCTGCTCATCACGGGACGCGACCGGAGCCTGGTCTTCGGCGGGGACCTGATGCCGACGCGGCACCACGTGGGCGCCCCGTACAACATGGGCTACGACCTGTACCCGCTCGACAACCGCGCGTCGAAGCGGCAGACGCTTGCCTGGCTGGCGGACCATCGGGCCCTCCTGGCCATCGACCACGAGCTGGAAACGCCCGTGGTGTCTGTGCGCCGTCAGGACGACTGGTTCGAGCTGGTCGCGGAGTAGCCGCACGCCCCCGTGCACCGGCATGTCTCCGGGCGGCCGCGGCTTCGTCCTGGGCGCACTGGCACCGTGCGCGGCTTGCCCTATAATCGCCGCCATGAGCGGCTCATATGGCCTACATTGTCGCTGGGGACCGATCGCGGTTTGCCTGCTCGGGCTGGTGGCTCTGACCACCTTGGCCCAGGAGCAGCGTTTCCGCGAGCGGCAGGTCTTGGATCCGAATTCGGGTACGTGGGTCGACGAGGACCGCGCCCCGGAGGCCGCGCCGCTCGACGAGCTCGGCGAGGTCCGGGCCCTCGTGGCGGCCAACCAGCCCGGCCCCGCCCGTAACATCCTCAAGAAGTGGATGAAGGCCAACCCGGATCATGAGCGCTACCAGGAAGCCGACTACCTCATGGGCGAGACGTACTACCTCGCCAAGGACTACTGGAAAGCCGTCGAGCGCTACCAGACCGTTGCCGAGAATTCGAGCGGCGAGCTGTTTCATCTGGCCAACGGCCGCTGCGTGGATGTGGCCAGGGCCTTCCTCTCCGGCCAAAAGCGCATTCTGTGGGGGATCTTCCGACTGCCGGCGCAGGCGGACGGTGTCGAGATTCTGGATCGCGTCTGGCAGCGCGAGCCGGGCTCGCAGCTCGGCGAGATTGCCCTCCGCCTCAAGGGCGACTACTACTTCGGCAACGGTGACATGGAGCTGGCCCAGGACGAGTACGCGGGCCTCGTCAAGCAATATCCCAGTGGTCGTTGGGCCCAGATGGCGATGTTGCGGACGGCCGAGGCGGCGGAAGCTTCGTTTCCCGGTACTCGTTTTGACGACCGCCCCTTGATCGAGGCCGACGAGCGCTACCGGCAGTTTGAGAAGGCCTATCCCGGGTACGCGGAGCGGGAGAACGTCGACCAGCGCCTTGAAGGCATCCGCCAGCAGCGGGCCGAGAAGGACCTCGATATCGCCAAATGGTATGAGCGCACCAAACGCACGGACGCGGCCGAGTTCTATTACCGGCAGGTGCTGAAACTCTGGCCGGGAACCCTGGCCGACGCCGAGGCGCGCAGCCGCTTACGGGCGCTGGGCGTGTCGCTTGAGACCCCGGATGAGACGCTGACGGAGGAACGGAAGTGACGCGTCGCGCGACCCTCATCGCTCTGCTGGCGGGGCTCACCGCCGCAACCGGCTGCGGCTACAAGGCCGGCGGACCTTTCCGGGACGACGTGAGGACGGTCTACGTCGACATGTTCGGCTCGAAAGAATTCCGCCGCGACATGGAATTCAAGCTCACGGAAGCAGTTAAGAAACGGATTGGGGCCGATACACCCTATCGGCTGGCCGCCAAGGAAAAGGCCGATACCATACTGACAGGGCAGTTGCTCGAGGAGCGCCAGGTGGCCATGGCCCCGGACTTCCGCTCGCGCCAGCCCCGCGAGAAGCAACTGACCCTCGCCGTCCGGCTACAATGGAAGGACCTGCGCTCCGGCCGGATGCTCGTCGATACGCCCGTGCAGTTGCAGACCGTGGACTATCTGACTCCCACGGGCGAGACCGAGGCCCTCGCGCAGGAGCGCGCGATTGACGGACTGGCCCGGCAGATCGTGGCCAAGATGTACGAGGACTGGTAGGCGAATGCCGTGCCGGCGACCCGCTGTCGCCCGAGCAAAGTGAGACATGCCCGAAGACCAACCCAATCCCAGACGCCCCGGTAACTCCGGTGACGATGGCGGACCGCCGCGACCCCCCATGCGCATGTCGCGCGGGCTGTTCAGTTGGATCATCATTGTCGGCCTCGGCCTGATGTTCCTGGTCATGCTGAACCAGAGCATGGCGAAGCCGCAGAAGATCAACATCTCCGAGTTCTGGACGTACATCGAGCGCGGCAACATCAAGACGGTCACGATCAAGGAAAACGTGATCACCGGTGAGTTCTACGAAGACAAACATCCGGCGACCGCCAAGCCCGAAATGCGCTCCTTCGAGGTCAGCTACCTGGGCGCGGCCGACAAGATCGAGGACATTCGCCGTGACATCGAGGCCAAAAGCGGCGGCCGCGTGATCATCTCGAGCGAGCCCAGCGGCAACCTGCTGATGAACGTGCTCATCACGACGCTGCCCTGGCTGCTCATCTTCGGGATCATCTGGTTCCTGCTCTTCCGCCAGCTCCGCCAGACCGGCGGCGGGGCGGGCATGCTCGGCAATTTCGGCCGCAGCCGCCACCGCATCACCACGAAGGAACACACGCACATTACGTTTGCGGACGTGGCGGGCGTCGAAGAGGCGAAGGACGAGGTCTTCGAGATCATCGAGTTTCTGAAGAATCCCAAACGCTTCCAGCGCCTCGGCGGACGCATTCCGCGCGGTGTGCTGCTGGTCGGCGAGCCGGGCTGCGGCAAGACGCTGCTCGCCAAGGCCATCGCCGGCGAAGCGGACGTCCCGTTCTTCAGCATCTCCGGTTCCGACTTCGTCGAAATGTTCGTCGGCGTGGGCGCCTCGCGCGTCCGCGACCTGTTCCGCCAGGCCAAAGAGAACTCCCCCTGCATCGTCTTCCTCGACGAAATCGACGCCGTCGGACGAAAGCGCGGCATGGGCTACAACGGCGGCGGGCACGACGAGCGCGAGCAGACGCTGAACGCGATCCTGGTCGAGATGGACG